>NZ_JBPZHB010000006.1:0-633069 GCF_051857545.1 Larkinella fluvii
AGCCAAAACCGATTGACTCTGAATAATTGGTTTATCCATCGCTTTCGAAAATCCAGTAGATCAAAGAACAACAAATACTTAGCTATTTATCCCGGAAGATCAAATCCTTCGTACAGTACTGATACTGAATATAGAATAACGAATGCTGAAAGCCAGATCACTTACTTCAACATTTGTTATTCTATATTCAGTATTCGATATTTCTTTTTTAAAAGTGTTTCCACCCCTGCGCCTTGATCTGCGTATATTGCCCCGCTTTGGTGGCCAGCAGAATCGATTCCGGTTTGTCGGTGAGGTAGCCGATGGGCGTGATGCGGGCGTGGTTTTTTAGTTTCTCGAACTCCTGCGGACGGATCGTAAACAGCAGTTCGTAGTCTTCTCCACCATTTAAAGCCGCCGTGATGGGGCTGATGTTCAGTTCGGTAGCGGCCAAATACGTCACATCGTCGATCGGCAGGTTTTCGTCGAAAATAACCGCCCCGGTTTTGGATTGCGTGCAGATGTGAATCAATTCCGACGCCAGGCCATCCGACACGTCAATCATCGCCGTTGGCACGATGCCCAGATCCCGGAGTTCATACACAATGTCGGTGCGTGCGGAAGGCCGAAGCTGGCGTTCCAGCACATACGATTTGTCTTCGCTGATTTCGGGCTGCATGGTGGGATCCGCCAGAAAAACCTGTTTTTCCCGTTCCAGCAGTTGCAATCCGCAGAAAGCCGCTCCCAGATCGCCCGTCACGCAGATGACGTCGTTGGGCTGGGCGGTGTTGCGGTACGTGATTTTATCCCGTTCTACGCGGCCCGTGACGGTTACTGAAATAACCAGTCCCGAACGCGAAGACGTGGTATCGCCCCCAATCAAATCGACCTGATAAGCTTCGCAGGCGGCTTTGATCCCTTCGTACAACTCCTCTACAGCTTCGACCGAAAACCGGTTGCTGAGGGCCACGCTCACCGTAATTTGCAGAGGAATTCCGTTCATGGCGGCAATGTCGGAGACGTTGACCGCAACGGCTTTGAATCCCAGGTGTTTCAGGGGCGTATAGGCCAGATCGAAGTGAACGCCTTCCAGCAGCATGTCGGTGGAAAGGAGCAGGTAGTCCGGCCCACCGGTATCGATCACGGCGGCATCGTCGCCAATACCGCGTACGGTTTCGGGTTGGGAAGTTTGGCCAAACGCCCGGTTGATGCGATCGATCAGGGCAATTTCGCCCAGAGAATCCAGTTCGGTTCGTGTATTCATACTGATACTAAAGCAAAAAAGCCGCTTTCGGTTCGAAAACGGCGAAATATACGGCGCAATTCCCGGTTGATCCCAACCCGGAACCGGACAGATCTATGGATTGGCCAGGGTATATTTGTTGGTGGTGCCGCCGGTTTTGCGGTCTGCCGTTGTCCGGGTCAGTTCCAGGGAGGTTTCAGTAGCCGTGCCGATGTTGAATTCAATGGTTGGCCCATCGGTCGGTGCCGGGCTCAGGCTCTTCAGAATGAGCTTGGTATCGCCCTGCAATTCGTATTGCCCGGTCGATGTGAACCCATCGACCTGTTTGATCACCACGGTGGGTGGATTGCTCAAATCCAGTGAATATTGCGAATAGCCCGGCTTGACATTGCTGGTTCCGCCTTTGGTATAAACTACCACGTTGTTTTCCTCCACTTTTTGCGCCGTCCAGTTTTTCTTGATCCGGTCCGAAAGCGGGGTCGTCTTGTCTTTGTTGCAGCCGGTTAAAACCGCAAACAAGGTCAACACGGCAACAAAGGCGATTGGTGTAGTTTTTTTCATAAAACGTAAAAATTTAAAGACGCGACTGTGTTCATTAGTAAGCGGTTAAAGTTAAGTGTTTTTACGAAATCCCTGTATAAACTTCTCGGTAAAGTTGCATTTTTGCCGACTGAACTGTTGATAAGTCCATGAATGTTGGCAAAGAGGATACGCTGAAAGAATACACCCGCTCGCAACTCGCGCTCCGAAACGGCTCCGACCGCGACGAAATCTGGTGTGCGTACCAGGGCATTATTTACGATGTATCACCAAGCCGACTCTGGCGAAACGGAAAACATTATGAACACTGGGCCGGCCAGGATCTCACCGACGAACTGCCCGATGCGCCCCACGGCGAATGGGTGTTTGGGCGTTTCAAACCGGTCGGAAAATTAATCACTTAACCAGCAACTCACAGTCCGAATATGATACTCATCGCAGACAGCGGTTCCACCAAAACCGATTGGCGAACCATCGACACCACCGGCCGGGTAGACCAGGCCCGCACCATTGGCTTTAATCCCTATTACCAGGACAGTGCCGCCATCGCTGCCGAACTGCAAACCAGTTTGTTACCAACCATTCAAGAAACGGTGACGGACGTTTTTTATTACGGAACCGGCTGCAACAGCGAAGAATCGTGCGGGGTGGTCGAGAAGGCCATTCGGGCGGTTTTTCCGGATGCGCAGAACGTCCAGGTCAGCAGCGATTTGCTGGGAGCAGCCCGTGCCCTGTGCCACCACAACGCCGGAATTGCCTGCATTCTCGGAACGGGCTCCAATGCCTGCCTCTACGACGGCCGCGACATTGTGCAACTGAGCGGTTCGCTGGCGTTCTGGCTGGGCGACGAAGGCAGTGGCGGGTATCTGGGCAAGACGCTGGTGGTTCGGTATCTCCACGACCAGCTCCCGCCCGAATTAGCGGAAAAATTCCGGAAACGTTACCCCAAAGTCGACCGGTTAACGGTACTGGATCACGCGTATAAACAGCCTTTTCCGAACCGGTATTTTGCGTCTTTCTCCAAATTTCTGTTCGATAACCGGAGTCATCCGGTCGCGTATCAGATGGTTTACGACGCCTTTAGCCTGTTTTTCGACACCTACATCCGCAAATTTGCCGATGCCGAAAAACTGCCGATCCATTTCGTCGGTTCGGTAGCCTTCTACTACAGCGATATTCTGCGGCAGGTGGCCAACGACAAAGGCCTGAGCGTTCGGCACATTCTGGAAACGCCCATCGCCGGGCTGACGCTCTATCACCAGGATGCCGAGTCGCTGTTGTCCGGTAAATAGCTTAACCCTTTGCTAACAAAACCAAAAAAGCGACGGACAGCCCGTCGCTTTTTTGGTTTGTAATCTCTTCTCTCAGATCTATCGTCTATCTTCTCAACCTACTGCTTCAACACCTTGATCACTTTCAACACTCCCTCGCCATTGTCGACCCGAAGGAAGTACAAACCGGTCGGCAGTTGCAACGTTTTGACGTTGAGAACGGCCTTGCGCTGGACGGTATTGATCGTGTTGTCCTGTAATTCCCACTGATTTCCGGTTGTTGACGAAAGCGAAAACCGGTAAGGAGTTGGCGTAGAAGACGGCAGGGTCAGGTTGATTTCCTCCCGAACCGGGTTGGGATACACCAGCCATGCGTCACCTTCGGTTTCGGCATTCTCGGTGATGCTTTGAACGGCGATCCGGCCACCGCCCGGTACGAATGAGAAGGCGATATTTTTGGTAATAATCGTTTCCCCACTGCCGTTGGCCCCCGTAAAAGCCGCCAGCCGAAGCACGTAAGCGCCGGTCTGTGGTTTGAAACCGTCGTCGTCGCCGAACAGGCCAAACGGTGACTGGTTATCAACGTAGTTGTTCTGCGAAGTACCCGTCAATTCGAAGGAAATACTGCCCACTGGCACATTCGAGGTACAGAAGAAATTGATCCGATCCGGCAAGTTGGCAATCCCGATCGAGCTGTTGTTGAGCAACTCCTGAATAACCTGGCGGGACGCTGCGTTGCCGGCCTTCATCAACTGAACCGTGAGCTGAGGCTCCCGAACCGTGAGCTTGAACGTAATGCTGCTGCTTTTCTGGTCGGCACCGGTGCTTTTTACCGTTACGATAAACTCCCCGGCCGTTTGCGGTTTTCCGCTCGAGGTCCGGTTGGCCGCGTTGTAGGTAATGCCATCCGGCAAACCGGTCACCTCAAGTTGAACCCCGGCACCGGCTTCCGGCAGCGTAAAGGTGTGGAACAGCCCTTTGGTGATGATTTGGTCGCTGATGGGGCTTTTGCCGTCAGCGCAGGCCGTTGTGTAGGTGTATTTCACCACCTTCTGGCTTTGCCGGGCTTCAATATCGAACGTGCTTCCTTTCCGCATGGTGAGGTAAAGCGTATGGGTCGAGGTCGTCGTCCAGTCGGTCACACCAACGGCCCGGTATTCGATCAGCGTGTTGTCACCCCCGCTGGTGCGGAAGGTAATTCGGCCGGTCTGGCAATCGTAGTCCGGTGCCAGTACAACCAGAGCCGGGCTGGTCGGGGTGGTGGGTGTAGTCGCGGCCGGATTGACCGTCAGCGTAATCTCGATGCTGGTTTTGGCATTCTGATTATCAGTAGCCGTGTAAGTCAGTTTGTAGCTACCGGCGGTCGTCGGGGTGCCACTCAGGCCCCGGCTGTTCACATCGAACGACAATCCGGCCGGCTGGCCGCTCAGCGCATACGTTAGCGTGCTTCCCTCGGGATCCGTGAAAACCGGCAATTGCGTCAAATAGGCGATATTCACCGTAGCCGTCAAACTCAGCGGGGCTGGTGCCACCGGGGGTTGATTGGTAGTCGGCGTGGTTGGGGTCGTATTGCCGTTGCAAGTTAGCGTCTTGGGCGAGCCCTTCAGCAGATACGTCGTTCCCTGAACCCGCGCCCAAACCGAGTAGGTCTGGTTATTTTTCAGTTCATCGGCCGTATTCCAGAGATAGCCGTGGCTGCCATTGCCTTTGCCATTGTCTTTCAAATCCTGACGGAACACGCTGGCTTCGGTAGTTCCCACCAATTTGGCGGATTCCAGTGTGCTGCCCACCAGAAATTCAAGAACCAGGGGTGTGTTGGGTCGGTTGGCGTCCCAAACCCAGCCGGAAATGTTCTGACAACCCACCAGATCCAGATAACCCTCAAAGTTTCCGCTCACCGGACTGGTGGGCGTGGTCGGTGTGGTGGCGGCTGGATTGACCGTCAGCGTGATCTCGATGCTGGTTTTGGCGTTCTGATTATCGGTAGCCGTGTAGGTCAGTTTGTAGCTGCCTGCGGCCGTTGGGGTGCCCCCTACTCCCCGGGTCTGGCGATCAAATTGTAAACCCGCCGGGATTCCCGTCAATTCATACGTCAGCGCGCTTCCCTCGGGATCGGTGAAAACCGGCAACTGCGTTACGTAGGCGGTATTGACGGTAGCGGTTAAACTCGACAGAGTCGGCGCAACCGGAGGCTGATTGGTAGCCGGCGTGGTGGGTGTGGTTGGTGTGGTTGGCGTGGTCGGATTGCCGGCACAGGTCAATGTCTTGGGTGACCCTTTCAGCAAATAGGTTGTTCCCTGGATCCGGCCCCAAACCGAGTAGGTCTGGTTGTTCTTTAATTCTTCTGCCGTATCCCAGCGATACCCATGACTGCCATTGCCTTTCCCTTTGTCTTTCAAATCCTGACGGAACAGGTTCGCAACGGTGGTTCCAACCAGCTTGGCCGATTCCAGCGTACTGCCCACCAGGAATTCAATCGTCAGGGGCGCATTGGGCAGGTTGGCATCCCAGACCCAGCCCGCGATGTTAGCACAGCTCACCACATCCAGAAATCCTTCGAAATTACCCGTCACCGGGTTCGTTGGTGTGGTTGGAGTCGTTGGCGTTGTGGGCGTGTTTCCACCCGAACCGGTAACCGTCAGCGTAATCTCGATGCTGGTTTTAGCACCCTGACTATCCGTTGCCGTATACGTCAGCTTGTAAATTCCGGGAGCCGTCGGGGTTCCACCAAATCCCCGGGTCAGGCGATCAAATTGTAACCCCGCTGGGATTCCCGTCAATTCATACGTCAGCGGTCCTGCGTCGATGAATACCGGTAAAATCGTCAGGTAAGACACGTTAGCCGCAGCGGTTAAGGTCGACAGACTCGGTGCCACCGGCGGTTGATTGGTCGTTGGGTCCGTTGGATTGTTCGGCGTTGACGTACCGGTGCAGGTCAGGGTCTTGGGTGAGCCTTTCAGCAAATAGGTCGATCCCTGGACCCGCGCCCAGATCGAATACGTCTGGTTATTCTTCAGGTCTTCCGGAACATCCCAGCGATACCCGTGGTTGCCGTTGCCTTTGCCACTATCTTTCAAATCCTGACGGAACAGACTGGCAACCGTGGTTCCGACCAGTTTGGCGGACTCCGGCGTACTGCCTACCAGAAACTCAATCGTCAGGGGCGTATTAGGCAGATTGGCATCCCACACCCAGCCCGCGATGTTCACACAGTTCACCACATCCAGGTAGCCCTCAAAACTGCCATTCGTCGGATTGGTCGGTCGGGCAATGACCAGCAGATTAAAAGCCAGCGATCCCATTTCGGTCCCTTTGTCGTCCGTAGCCTTGATGGTCAGCCGTGTAGCACCGGTTTTGGCAGGCGACCCGGAAATGATCCGGTTTGCCGCATTGTACGTCAATCCATCCGGCAGTCCGGTAACCACATAGCTAATACCGGCACCGGGATCAGGCAGGGCGTACGAATACGCTTCCCCCACGTAAATGGTCTGGTCGGCCAGCGTCGACGAACCCGGTGGCGAACAGGTCGTCGTGTAGGTATAACTCACTTCACGGTCGCCCTGGCGAGCCAGCAACCGGAGTTCCGTTCCGCTCAATTGATTAGCCGCAAGTGTAAACGTCGGACTGGTGTTCCAGTCGGCAAAACCCGGGATCGAGTAGGTCAGGGCGCTCCCGTTGCCGCCTTCGGTACGGAGCGTGATTCGTCCCGTCTGACAGTTCAGGGTGGGCGCGATCATCACCAGGGGCTGGGAGGCATTCTCCCGAATGGTGATCACAAAAACATCTTCGGCTTTAGCACCCCGTTCGTCGGTAACCGTGATGGTCACGGTGGTTGCACCTGCTTTCGTTGGGGTACCCGAAATGGCCCGGGTGTTTCTATCAAACGCCAGTCCTTCGGGTAAAGAACCGGCGGCCATCACGACGGTTGTTGAGGTCTGAAAGGTTTCCGCCGGAATTTTCAGAATCAGAAACTGGCCGATCGGATACGACTGGTCGCTCATCGGTTTGGCAACCGTTGGCGGCTCATAGCCTTTACAGGGCGTTGTATACGTAAATTTCACTTCTTTGCCACTCTGGCGGGCCTGAATATCGAGGGTTGAACCATTCCGGAGCCAGGGTGCTACGGTGAAAGTGCTGTTGCCCGTCCATTCCGTAATACCGGCAGCCCGGAATTCAACCGCCGTGCCATCGCCCCCGCTCGTCCGGAATTTGATTTCACCGGTCACGCAATCCATGGTTGGCTCCAGAATCACGAGTTGAGACGTGGAGCTGCCGTTGTTGATGGTCAGCCGGAATTCAGTCGTCACACTGGCGCCCTTATTATCGTTGGCTTTCACTTTCACCGTAACCGTACCGGCCGTAACCGGTGTTCCTTTGATGGTTCGGCTATCGGCTTCGTACGCAAAGCCGTTGGTCAGCCCCGACACTTCCAGGCTCGTAATCTGGCCATCCGGATCGGTGAAGGTTTCGCTCGGAATGGTGTAGCTGAAACTCTGGCCGACGGTGGCCGTCTGGGCCGGAATGGTTCTGCTGACCACCGGAGCTTTGTTGACGTCGTCCTGTTTGGTAATGGTCAGTTTGAAACTCGTCGAAACGCTGGTTCCTTTGTCGTCGGTAGCCTTGAGCGTAATGGTCGAAACACCTTCGTTGGTCGGTTTTCCGCTGATCGTCAGCGTTTCGGCGTTGTAGGAAAGTCCGCCCGGCAGATCCGAGACATTGACACTGACAATCCGGCCATCCGGGTCCTTGAATGTTTCGTCCGGGATCCGGAACGAATAGTCCAGCCCAACGAGCGCCGTACGGTCCTGAATCGGTTGGGAAACCACGGGTGCCTGGTTGGCATTCGGCCCCTGCACGGTAATCTGGAACTGCGTCGTTACCGGCGAATTTTTATTGTCAATCGCCCGAACCGTCACCGTGATCGTGCCCGTGCCGTTGGGCGTTCCCGAAATCGTGACGCCGTTGGCCGACAGCCCCAGGGCGGGCAAGCCGGAGGTAACCTCTACTTTGGTGATCGAACCGTCCGGATCTTCAAAAGTGGACGGCGGAATACTGAATTCAAACGGTTTTTCTACGTAGGCCGTCTGGTTCGGAATGGTCTGCCGAACGCGCGGATCCTGGTTGGCATTGTCTTCCAGCCAGTCTTCGTTGATGGTAATGTTAACGGCCCGGCGTCCGTTCTGGAAATACTGCCTCGACCACTGGTCACCGGCGCGGCCCTCGGGGTCGGAGACGTCGTCTCTCACCATCGATGACAGTTTATAGCTGGTGCTGCTGGCGGGTTGTACCTGCGTAACCGGCTGCGTGAGCAACCCGCGGCTTACGACCTGCTGAATCACCTGGTTCAGTGCCGGGCGGGCGTCCCAGCCCGCAAAGTTAGCAAGCGTGACCATCCGGGCACCGTGTTCGAAACTTTCGGCCACCTGATCATAAAAACGCGAAACCGGTACACTGGCCTGGTACATGCCATCCACTTCATTACAAATCCAGGCACCCGGCCGAACATTGCTCCGGGCCACATCGATCGAAAAGCGGTGGTTGTAGTCGGGTCCATCGTTGATTTTAAGGCCATCCGAGTTCTGCCCCAGGTTTTTGAAAGCGAACGTCGACCGCAATCCACTCTGGCGATCCCAGACGCAACCGTGCTGGTTAACCACCTGAATCGATCCGTTTACTTCTTTGATGGTCCGCGTCGTTTCATCCAGAAACCGCTTCAGCATGAGGTGACGGAAAACGTACCAATCTTCCCCCCAGCGCCCGCGGCCAAACGAGATGTAGGGGTCACTCTGGTTGTAGGGCGTTGGCGTAACCGCGTCCCAGCGGCTGAAGTCACTCCCCCAACGCCGGTTCAACGCATCGAGCGAAAACCGCCCCTGTAACCACTGCCGGAACCCCTGTTTCATGGGCTCACTGTAGTCGAAGGGAATGGGGTAGGTCGAGTCTCCGCGTTGGTTCCGGGGCGAGTATTCCGCTTCCTGAATTGGGGAAGCGGTGGCCGACATAAACAGCAGTTGATCCTGATCCTGCAGATACTGGTAATGCTGCGCCACCTGCCGGACAAAATCCTTGGCTAATTCAAGCGTGGGCTGATGGGCAAAACTAAACTGAACAGCCCCCCCAAAATTCATGACCGTGTTATCGGCAGCCACCATGGCTTCAGAATTGGAATAGAATCCGCCGAGCGATTGTGGTTCACGGGCCAGGTGAATCCGGATAGCGACCTTCATGCCCATCCGAAGTGCCGTATTGACGTGGGAATCGACAACCCGCCAGTTGGGAGCGCTGTTGCGGCTGGTATACACCTTGTCCCAGTGTACGGAAATTTCGGCGGCATTACAGCCCATCCGGCCCGCATTTTCAATTATTTCATCGTCTTTCGACGGGTCGGTTTCGTAGTTGAAAACCACAATGGCCAGGTAACGCTGGCGTTCCGGGATTTTGGGTGCTGAAGCCGGACGGGCCGACGGCTCAGTTCCGTCATTCGCCATTGCGTTCGTGTACACCAATCCGAAAAGCAACAAAAAACAAGTAAAGGTTAAAGTCAAATTCCTGATCATCAGTGCGATGGGCTATGTTTCACTTAATTTTTCAGCTTGATAAGGATACAAAAAATCTTAGATACGGGGAAAATCCTCGCATTCACACGATTCGTACTCATCAATGGCTAAGTTCGGTCTGTCGATTTCAACGAGAGAAAATCCCTGTACGCATTGACCGAATGCGTTGATTTGATTAGCAGTCCAACTATCGTTTAGCTGGCTGTAACTCGGTTTTGATTATTACGAAAGACAAAAATCATTCCAATGTATTTGAACGCCCGGAATGACGGCGGAACCATCCTTGTCGCTGCATACGTCACAGCATGAATAAATGAATGGATGAAAGTTGGATACTTGATACACAAGAGCATGCGGATATTGAATTTGTCGTAATCTGACAAATTCTTCAAAAGGTGTAGCGAATAAGGTCTACAAAAATTGTGCAGACTGCGTCCGAATTTATTATGCGGTAGCAAAAATGGTTACTTCAAGTTAACAGAATGTTAGTAAGTGGTAACATTTGCTGAAGCAAAACCGGTCTTTCAGAGCGCTAAAATGGCCTGTTCCCACTTTTTTACCTGAATGGAGGCATCAAATTGGTGGCTTTTTTCAATCAGAAGGTTCGGCTCATACGAATCCGGGTTAGTCATCACCGTCAGCATCGCTTTCCGGAATTGGTCGGGCGTCGGGTAGTCGATCAGCTCGCCCATGCCCGGCACAATAAACTCTCTGGCCCCTCCGGCGTTGGGTGCCACCAGCGGTTTTCCGAGCGACGCGGCTTCGGTCATTATCTTACCAAACGGTTCTTCGCGGGAAGTCATCACCAGTCCGTCGGCGAGTTGCAGGTAATTATAATAGTCGTCGGTCTGCACATCGACGAAGCTCATATTGGGCAGATTCAGGGCTTTGATCTGGCTATCGACCAGGTAATTCAAACCGGTCGGCTTCGAATTGCCCATCCAGATGAAATGGCAGGGCTGGTCGGCGAGTGCCTGGGCAATGAAGGGGAAAATATCGACGCCTTTCCGGTAAATGCGCGTTCCGACCATCGTCCAGACGAAAGCCCCCGGCTGGATGTTCAGTTTTTTCCGCAGGGCTTCCACCCGATCGGTGGAAATGTTCTTTTTGCTCAAATCCACAATCGGATAGAGCAAAGCCGTCCGTTTGGCGCCCATCACCGTCGCCAGCTCGCAAATCTGCTGCGTAACGCCAATGACCAGATCCGAATACGTCATGGAATGGGCCATTTCGTCGTAGGCAATGGATTCGAAGGACGAATGCAGTTCGTGAATCTGCGAAATCACCTTCACACCCAACTGCTCGGCCAGCTTTGAAAGCGGAAACATCAGCACGGTATTCAGGTACCAGTAGTCGGCTTTGTACTCCTCCTGAAGACGCCGGATGTTGTTTTCGTACACTTTCACCCCCATCGCGTGGGTCACTTTCGAATACACTTTCCGGGCAAAACCGCGGTTAAATGGCGAGGTAAACAACGGAATATCAGCCGGTAACTGTGCCGTAAGGGGGCCGCGCTGTTCACTATACAAAGCCGATTGGATCTGCTGCCGGTCATAATTTTGCAGATACGTCCACAATACAACTTCTGAGCCGGTAAAAGACCCGTAGGGCGTAAAGAATAGTATTTTTTTCATGGATCGAACGGAACTTTGGCTGCGAATATCTGCCTAAATAATTATAAAAGCGACGCGAAATGAAATTTGGCGTAAAGAACGGCAAACCTGAATCAACTACAATTTGTTACCCAGACGGATTGGCAATTCAATAGTATATTGCGGCTTCGTCGGCCGACAGTCTCCGGAATGGTTTCCAGTGCTGCTTACTCACCGCCACTAAATGAATGAAGAGGAATCGCTCCGGCGATATTGGAATTATGGCAAATCGTTATTTTTTGAAAGTAAAAGAGGTTGTTCGGCAAACACCGGACGCTGTTACCATCCATTTCTGGCATCCCATCAATGAAGAGGTCCGGTATCAACCCGGTCAATACCTGACATTTATTTTGCCGTTTGAAGGTCAGAAGGTGCGTCGCTCCTACTCCATGTCCAGCTCACCGCACACGGATGTGTCACTGGCCGTTACCATCAAGCGCCTGCCGGGTGGTGCGGTTTCCAACTACCTGTGCGACAACGCCAAACCCGGCGATGTTCTCGAAACGCTCGAACCGCTGGGGACCTTCGTTCCGAAATTAGATCCCAAAAACCGCCGTCAGATCGTCCTGATCGGAGCCGGAAGCGGCATCACGCCCCTGATTTCGATGGCCAAATCGATTTTGCACGTTGAACCGCAGACGCAACTCTGGTTGCTCTACGGCAATCGCAACCGCAAGTCGATTATTTTCGAAAAAGAACTGAACGAACTGGCGCAGCAATCGGGCGGACGGTTTCGAATCACTTATATACTCAGTCAACCGGAAAGCAACTGGACCGGTCTGGAAGGCCGCTTGAACCAGTCGGCGATTCTAAAACTGCTCGAAGAACTCCCCGCTGAGGCTACGCGCCGGGCTGAATACTACATCTGCGGCCCCGATGGCCTGATGGACGAAGCTCGCGGAGCCTTGAAACTTCTGGGCGTTCCGACCGATCAGGTTCACAAGGAGAGCTTTGCCACGGCTCCGCACGAAGCCCACGGCGAGGTGGTAGAGGCCGAACCAGTCAATCCGTCTTCATCGAAACCGGAAGTTACCGTTTTATACGAAGGCAGTGAATACAAGTTTATTGTCGAACCACACCAAACAATCCTCGAAGCCGCGCTGGAACTGGACATTGACCTGCCTTATTCGTGCCAGGCGGGCATGTGTACGGCCTGCATGGGCCGCTGCCTGTCGGGCAAAGTGCACCTGGACGAAGAAGACGGTTTGGCCGAATCCGAACTGAAAGCCGGGTACATTCTGACCTGCGTGGCCCATCCGATGACCCACGATGTTGTGATTGAAATTGAATAAAAAAATGTTTCGCGGAGTTAAAAAGGTGAAGCGAAGCCTGCGTTTTTTCTGCGAAACCAGTCAGTAATTGTATGAATATGGAACCGACACTAACCCTGCCAATGCGCCCGGCCCGGCCGTTTATTGGCGAAGAATTTGTTCTGAAAACGTGGGATGAGGTGAAACCGCTGTATGACAACCTGGTGGAGCGCCCCCTCAACAACGCCGACGAACTGCGCCAATGGCTGGCCGACCGCAGTGAACTGGAATCGTATCTGTCCGAAAATTTCGCCTGGCGGTATATCCGGATGACCTGCGACACGTCCGACGCCGACCTGATCAACCAGTTCAATTTTTTCATTACTGAAATTCAGCCGCAGTTATCCGCCTACGAAAACACGCTGGATAAACGCACCGTCGAAAGTCCGTATCTGGTCGAACTGCGCGAAAAAGGCTTCGACATTGCCCTGCGCGGCATGAAAAAGGCCATTGAAATCTTCCGCGACGAGAATATTCCGCTACAAACCGACATCCAGACCGAGCAGCGCAAATACGGAGCCCTGGTCGGCGCGATGACCATCCAGGTGAACAACGCTGAGGGTGTTTCGGAGGAAATCACACTGCCGCAAGCTGGCACCTTACTCCAATCGCCCGACCGCGCCCTGCGCGAGGAAGTCTGGCTGAAAATTCAGGAACGGCGGTATCAGGACAAAGACCAGCTCGACGAACTGTACATGCGGCTGCGCGACTTACGTCATCAGGTGGCCGTCAACGCCGGTTTTGCCAATTTTCGCGACTATATGTTTGCCGCGATGGGCCGTTTCGATTACACCCCGCAGGATTGCTTCGATTTTCACGCGTCGGTTTCAAAGGCCGTGGTGCCGCTGCTCGATCAGCTCGCGCTGGAACGGAAAGAGAAGCTGGCCAAAGCGGATGTTTCTTTCGACGTGCTGCGCCCGTGGGATGCCAAAGTCGATCCCGATGGTTTACCGGCTTTGAAACCGTTTGAAACCGGTAATGAGCTATTGAACAAAACCATCACCTGTTTCAACCGGCTCGATGCTGCTGTGGGCGGCTCGTACTTCAGTGACTGTCTGCGGATTATGAAGGCCATGGGCCATCTGGATCTGGAATCGCGGAAAGGCAAAGCTCCGGGCGGCTACAACTACCCGCTGGAAGAAATCGGCGTGCCGTTCATTTTTATGAATGCGACCTCGAGCCTGCGCGATCTGGTGACGATGGTGCACGAAGGCGGCCACGCCGTGCATTCGTTTCTGACCCGCGATCTGCCACTAAAACCGTTCCGCAACCCGCCGATGGAAGTGGCCGAACTGGCGTCGATGTCGATGGAATTGTTAACGATGGATTACTGGGACGTGTTTTTTGAAAATCCCGAAGACCTGAAACGGGCTAAAATCCAGCACCTGGAGTCTATCATCGAAACGCTGCCGTGGGTGGCTACCATCGACAAATTTCAGCACTGGGTATACGAAACGGCGGCCGACCCGGCTGCAACCGTCGACGGGCGCAAAACCGCCTGGGTACGCATTTTCGAGGAGTTTTCGGATACCATCACGAGTTGGGACGGGCTGGAGAAATACGAAGCGTATAGCTGGCAAAAACAGTTGCACTTGTATGAAGTACCCTTTTACTACATTGAGTACGGAATTGCGCAATTGGGGGCCATCGGCGTCTGGATGAATTTCCGGCAGGACCCGCAAAAGGGCTTACAGGGTTACATGAATGCACTGAAACTAGGCTATACCGCGCCCATCCGCGATATTTACCGGGCCGCCGACGTTCCGTTCGACTTCTCGGAAGCACACATCGGGCGGCTGATCCGGTTTGTTTGGGATGAAATCGAGCGGTTGAAAAACTGAGTTTTTGCCCTAAATCCCCTGAAGGGGACTTGGACTCAGCTTAACCCGGATCTAAAAGTCCCCTTCAGGGGAACGGGGTAACAATCAGAATGATAAAAATTTGAAGTATTATTGGCGAATTGGCCGGTAGTCTATAGTTTTGTACTGAATTTTGAAACCGTTTGTATGAAAGGTCTTTTGAATATAGGAGTATTCCTGCTGGTGGTTGGTTCGCTGACTTCCTGCGATTACCAGAAATATAATACCATTCGTCAGAAGGATTTCCGGGATGGCGATAAATACGTGTATGGTCCCGGTCTGGATTCGGCCGCCGTTCAAACCACGTATAAATATGCTTCACGGCCCGAATTGGCCGACCGCACGAACAAGATTCGTCAGAAACTGTTCGCGAAGTAATCGAGTGACGCTGCCATAGTAAAAAGAAATAGACAAGACGATACGGGCGATGTAAAGGCTTCATGAAGTCATTGCATCGCCTTTTGTTCGATTTCCGGTTTTATCCTGCGGTATAGACTATTATACTTTTTTTGATTTACTTTACACCCGATTTCGAGTGAAGAATAGTATTTTTTTAATGTATCCAACCTTATTTAGTCAAGAAGCGATATGAATATTGCATTAGTTACAGGTTCTGCCGGGCTCATCGGTAGTGAATCAGTTGCCTTTTTCTCAGAAAAATTCGATTTGGTAATTGGCGTTGATAACAACCTCCGACAGTATTTCTTCGGTACGGACGGTTCGACCGATTGGAACCGCGACCGTCTGAAAGATTCGTATACCAACTACCGCCATTATAAAGCCGACATCCGCAAAGTCGAGGAACTTGAGCCCATCTTTCAGGAATACGGCACGGATATTAAACTGATCGTTCACGCGGCTGCCCAACCCAGCCACGACTGGGCCGCCCGCGAGCCCTTCACCGATTTCAGCGTAAACGCCAATGGCACGCTGAACATGCTGGAAATGAACCGCCTGCACTGCCCTGATGCGGTTTTCATCTTCACGTCTACCAATAAAGTATACGGCGATAATCCGAATTATCTGCCGCTGGTGGAAACCGAAACCCGCTGGGAAATCGACGAAAACCACCCCTATTTTGCCAACGGTATCGATGAGCACATGTCCATCGACCACACCAAACACTCGTTGTTCGGCGCGTCGAAAGTGGCGGCTGACATTCTGGTGCAGGAATATGGCCGGTATTTCGGCATGAAAACCGCCGTCTTCCGGGGTGGCTGTCTGACCGGCCCGAACCACTCGGGTGCGCAGTTGCACGGCTTCCTGTCGTACCTGATGAAGTGTGCCATCACCGGCAACCACTACACCATTTTTGGCTACAAAGGCAAGCAGGTTCGCGACAACATTCACAGCCATGACCTGGTAAACATGTTTTGGCATTTTTACCAGAATCCCCGCCCGGGCGAAGTCTACAACGCCGGCGGTGGCCGTCACGCCAACTGCTCGATGCTGGAAGCACGGGTCTTGTGCGAAGAAATCTCCGGGAACAAGATGAATTTCAGCTACTCGGAAACCAACCGCATCGGTGATCACATCTGGTATGTATCCGATTTGTCTAAATTCAAGAGCCATTACCCCGACTGGAACTGGGAATATGATCTGCGTCAAACGCTGGTGCAAATGCACGACAGCATGGTGAAGCGTTTGCAGGTTCAGATCTAACATATTCTGAAAGCAAGGCAAAGGTCAGCCACCTGCGGGCGGCTGACCTTTTTAGTTCGGAAGGTATGCTCAGTTTTGACTCAAACCCCATCGTATTTCTGGGAATTGGCTACGGCTTGCTCTGGCTGACCGGTGCTTTGGCAGTTGGTCCGGCCTGGCTACGTCCGAATACGATCTGGCAAAGCCGGACTTTGTTTTTGGTGCTGGCGTTGGGTTCCGTGGTTTTCATGCGGTTACCGGTGGTGGTTTTTAACCAGGAACTGAATCCCGACGAAAGCCAGATCATTGCCCAGGGACTAACGCTGAGTGTTGACCCGGTTTTCTGGCGCTCGGTCGACGGCACAACCGGTGGGCCACTGGATAGTTATTTGTTGCTGATTCCCGGCTGGCTGGGCTTCACCTTCGACTACATTGCCGCCCGCATCACTGGACTGATTCTGATTCTGACCACCCTCTGGCTGCTCTTCCGAACGCTGGAACGCTGGTTTGGCGAAGATGTGGCCCGCTGGGCCTTGCTACCCTCCCTGATTTTGCTGGCCATGACCCAGAACGCCGATCTGGTTCATTACAGCAGCGAGCACCTGCCCATCTTTTTGTTGGGCCTGTTGTACTTCTGGTACGCAGGTCTGCAACAGCAATCCGTTCCGTCGCAAAGCCGGATTTTTCTGGTGGGTGTAGTCGCCGGGATGGTTCCGTTTGGAAAACTCCAGGCAGTTCCGATGATGTTCTGCGTGGGTCTTTTCGTCGCCATCGACATTCTGACGCGCCAGAATCTGACGGTTCGCCAAAAAACCGTCCGACTCGCCGGGCTTGTATTGGGTGGAATGAGTTTTCCGCTGCTGGTTGTGGTGCTGACCTCCCTAACGGGCGTTTTTGACGACATGATCACCTTTTACATCATCGCCAATTTCAATTACGGCGGTGGCGATGGACAAGCCTGGGCGCATTTGCTCCGGTTACCGGCTTTTTTCCAGAAAATCGAAGAGTTCAACTGGTTTGTCGTGCTTTCTCTTTTTTTGGGCATTACGTTTCTGGCTTTTCTGATCCGAAACCGGTTCCGGCTGATCCATACCTGGAAAATCTGGGCTTTTTTGCTCCTGCTGATCGGTTTTACATTCATTGCCATCACCCGAACCGGATCGGAATACACCCATTATTTACTCTTTCTGATCGGCCCCATCGGTCTGCTGAACGGCTGGTTTCTGAGCGAAATCCGCCATTCCGTCAGCAATCGCCCATGGGTTGCTCCCCGGATTGCCGCCGTCGTGCTGGCCGCAGCCTTGATTCCGTACGGTGTTCGCTACGTAAGCTGGGCTACAAACCGCACGCCGTTCAATGCCTGCGTGCAGAACAGTCGCAAAATGCCCCAGTCGGTGGTTACCCGGAAGATTCTGGATTATGCCAAACCCGGCGAAAAGCTGGCGGTTTGGGGGTGGATGTGCAAGTATTACGTCGAAGCGCAAATGCCGCAGGGCGTGAACGAAAACCACACCATCCGCTGCGTTTTCGACCATCCGATGCGCGACATCTACCGCAAACGCTACGTCGCGGATCTGCGCCGTTCCATGCCGCCGGTTTTTGTCGATGCCGTCGGGCAATCGCTCTGGCTGAACGACCGGGCGACGCAGGGTCATGAATCGTTCCCGGCCTTGCGGGATTTCGTAGCCGCGCATTACCGCCTGGCCGGTGATCTGGACAAAACACGCATTTACGTCCGCGCCGATCGCTATCAACAACCGATCTCAACTACCAACACCCATGTGGATTAAAAAAGGACTGATTTACAAAACCGACGGACAGCTTCCGTTTAGCCGCACCCACGCGCAGGTTCCCTTTGCTTACCCGATCAGCGACGAACGGCTGCGGGTGTATTTTGCCACCCGCGACGAAAACCGCTCCTCGTCTACGTCATTTGTCGAACTGGACGCCAACGATTTGTCGAAGGTGCTGTATGTTCACGACAAACCGTGTTTGAGCAAAGGCGCTGTGGGTATGTTTGACGAAACCGGAGCGATGCCTTCGTGGTTTATCAAACGGGGTGACGAAATCTGGCTGTATTACACCGGCTGGAACAAAAGCGAAACCGCCTGGTACCGGCTCGGCATTGGGCTGGCCATCAGCCGCGACGGTGGCCTTACGTTTGAACGGGCCTACGACGGGCCGCTGCTCGACCGTTCGATTTACGACCAGGTCTGGATTGCACAGCCCTGTGTGATGGTCGAAACCGAGGCCGACGGAACGGAACGCTGGCGGATGTGGTACCTGTCGTGTACCAAAATCGAAATCATCAACGGCCACCCGGAACCGTTTTACAACGTGAAATACGCCGAGTCGAAAGACGGGATTACCTGGGAACGCACCGGCATCACCTGCATCGGGTACAACGAATTTACGGACGCCATTGGTCGCCCGGCGGTGATTAAAGACGGGGATTTGTACAAAATGTATTATTCCTACCGGAGTGCCACCGACTTCCGGACCAGCGTGGAAAAGAGTTACCGCATCGGGTATGCGGAGTCGAAAGACGGCATTACCTGGGATCGGAAAGACGACCAGGCTGGCATTGAGCGGTCGGAAGACGGCTGGGATTCGTCCATGATGGATTATTGCCACCTTTTCCAGCACCACGGCCAGTGGACGATGCTCTACAACGGCAACGGTTTTGGCGCTTCGGGCTTTGGTTACGCCGTTCAGGAAGAGGAGAAATAAGGAATTATTCCATAACGACTGACCGGCAGGCCGTTCCGAACAAAGGGTTCGTTTACTAAAATGCCGCTGATTAAGTTGACATTACCAGTGAGGTAAGGTACCTTTGTCAAGAGTCGTCCACATCGTTTACATTAGTTTAGTACTATTTTAACTCATTCATACCGTCATGGCATCACTCCGCGATTCATACAAGCAGGAAGGGTACGTTCTGCTGAAAAATTTTCTGGATAAGGACTTAATTACGGCCATTCACCGGGAAGGCCGCCAGATTTTTGCCTATCAGATTAAACGGACCCTCGGCGAATCGGTGGACATCGACGATCTGCCGTCGTTCGAGCAGGCCATGTACCGGTTTTTTGCCGCCGATTTCACGGCCTTTGCCAACACTGGCAAACAGGTTCAGCACATGGTTTCGCTGCACCGGCTGGGGACGGATGCCCGCATTACGGACACCCTGAAAGAACTCGGGCTGGAGTATCCCGTGATTGGCGTTCGACCGGCCATGATGTTCAACAGCCGCCACCTCGCCAAACGTGATGACTACTGGCGGTTGGGAGCTCACCAGGACTGGCGCACGGGTCAGGGATCGCTCGACAGCGTGGTCGTGTGGTTTCCGCTGGTGCCGGCCGGAGCCGATCTGGGCGCGCTTCAGATTTTACCACAAAGCCACCGGTCAGGCTTATATGACTCTACGTCAGTGGATTACATCGGTACCATTCCCGACGAACTGCTGACCGACAACTGGCAACAGTTGGAGTTTGAAGTGGGCGACGTGCTGTTTTTCTCCGCGTTTCTGGTTCACCGCTCCGGACTGAACTCGACGGAATCGGTTCGCTGGTCGGTTCAACTTCGTTACAACAACTTATTGGAAAGTACATTCATCGACCGGGGCTATCCGCTAGCGTACATTTACAAGCCCCAGGCCGAGCTGATTACGCCCGATTTTCCGGCGGTTAATCAGATGAATGAAATCTTCAATTAAGATGAAGGTAAGCGTCTGTATCGTTACCTATAATCACGCCAAATTTGTTCGTCAGACGTTAGACAGCGTTTTGAGTCAGCAGACGAACTTCGATTTTGAAGTGATTGTGGGCGACGATCTATCGAAAGATAACACCCGCGAAATTCTGGCCGACTACCAGACTCGCTATCCCGATAAAATCCGGTTGCTGCTGCACCCGACCAATATGGGCAACAATGGGATGCACAATGCCCTGAGCACATTTGAAGCGGCCCGGGGGGAATATATTGCGCAAATGGACGGGGACGACTACTGGATCAGCCCCCATAAATTGCAAAAGCAGGCCGACATGCTCGACCAGCACCCCGACTATTCGTGCTGCTTCACCAACGCCCGGGTGGTGTTTGAGGACGAAAAGTACGATTCCGTTTTGCTGGTTGAAGACAAAAAACCGGTCGTGACGATGGATGACCTGATTGGTGAAGATGAGATTTTTTTCATGGCCACCTCCAGCATCATGTTTCGGAAAAATGCCATCCCGGAATATCCGGCCTGGTATTACCAGTCCCAGAGTGGCGACATCCCGCGGAATGTGTTGCTGGCCAAAGCCGGTCCAATCGGATACATCGACGAGGTGATGTCGGTATACCGGAAAAACCTTGGCGGTGCCAGCTACGCCGACAATGAAAAAGACCGGAAGTTTCTGAACAACCGGATTCTGATGTATTCCAACATCAACCGCGAACTGGATTACAAGTATGACAAAGTACTGCGCAAAAACATCGCCCGGTATTATAAATTGATGCTGGATGCGAACCAGTACAGCGAAAGTTACTTCCGCCGGGCGGGCATCGCCCTGAAGTACCTGTACATGGGGAAGCCCAAATCGTCGATTGCCAAGGATATCATACAAAATTATATTGTGCCGGCACCACTCATGAAAGTGTACAGTGCCATCCGGTTAATGCCTTACCGTTTAATGGATCGATTATGAAATTAAGTGTAGTTATTCCAGCTTATAACGAACAGGAATCCATTCCTGAAACGCTGCGATCGTTGTACCAAACGCTGGCCAAATACGGTATTCCGCACGAAATCTGCGTCACCAACGACAATTCCAAGGACCAGACGGCGCAGGTGCTGGAACAACTAACGCACGAAATTCCGACCCTGGTCTATTACACGAATCCGGGGCCGAACGGTTTTGGCTACGCCGTTCGCTACGGTCTGGAACGGTTTACGGGCGACTGCGTGGCGGTTTTCATGGCCGACATGTCCGACGACCCGGAGGATCTGGTGAAGTTCTACTACAAAATGCTGGAAGGCGATTACGACTGCGTTTTTGGCAGCCGGTGGAGCAAAGGCGGGAAGGTGGTCGACTACCCCGAACTGAAAAAAGTGATCAACCGGACCGCCAACTTCATCGTTCGGATGATGATGGGCATTCGCTACAACGATACCACCAACGCCTTCAAACTCTACAAGCGTGAGACGATGGAAGGTCTCAAACCGTTCCTGTCTCCCCACTTCAACCTGACCGTCGAACTGCCGCTGAAAGCGATGGTGCGGGGTTATAACTACGCCGTGGTGCCGAATAGCTGGACGAACCGGAAATACGGCGAATCGAAGCTGAAAATCAAGGAAATGGGAAGCCGGTATTTTTTCATTCTGCTGTATTGCCTGATCGAAAAATACCTGTCGCGGGGCGATTACCGGAAAAAAACCGCCAAGCCGGCAGCACCGGTGAGCCGGTAGTGCTAATTCGTTATGAATACGCCGGAACAGCTTCTGGACGACAATTTCAACCGGCACATTCAGGCGCTGGCTGCCCAAACCGCCGGCATGAACGTTTGGACCGACGACGGAATCACGGTTGTCAATGCGCGGTTACCGTCCGACACCTTCAATATTGTCCACATTCAGGACACCAGCCAGCCCGGTTTTGACACCCTGAAAACCGTGGCTGCGTACACGAAAGAGTCCGGGTTGCCCTTCTGTTTTTGGCTCAGCGAAGCCGCAGCCACCGAAACGACACGCAGGCATTTGCAGGAACTGGGGGCGGTTTGCGTGGGTTCTGATCCGGGCATGATCCTGGCACTGGATGCGTACAGCCCAATCGAAAATTCGGATCACACAGCAATCAGAGTCGTCAAAAACCGGGAAGAACTGGCGGAGTTTGCCAGCATAATCGCCCGGAACTGGACCCCGCCGGATCAACAGGTGGAAATCTACTACCAACGGGTTGCCCCGGCTTTGCTGAATTCTCCACAAAATGTGTTTCTGGTGTATGATTGGGAAGGCCAGCCGGTTTCCGTCCTCGAATTATTTCCATCTGATCCTCAAACCGTTGGCATCTACAGTTTAGCTACGCTTCGGGCATTTCGCGGAAAAGGAATTGGAAGCGAACTGATGTGTCAGGCTTTGAATTACGCGAAACAGGCCGGGTATAAAACCGCACTCCTGCAGTCTTCGGAAGACGGTTTTCGGATTTATCAAAAATTCGGGTTTCGGGCCGTTACTACCTATTACGAATACCGGCTTGCGTGATATAGAGCCGGAATAATCTTGCGGCAACTGCCGCTACCCGTTGATTCGGGCGGTTTATACTGCGTCAGCGGCACTTTTTCGCTGATACCGATTCCGAACGGCTGGTAACAGGGCAACAAAAAGAATCGCCACCGCGTAGAACATGTAGAATGTGTGCAGCCAGTGAACGGCCTGAAGAATTACCATCTGGACCTGAATCCAGCTAATAAGGGCAAAGGCGACGTAGAGGCTGTATGTCCACGACCAGTGCATATCCGGGTAAAAATTAAGCAGCTCGGCCCCGTCGAAAGTCGGCTTTTTTAGCAAAGCAAATACCAACCCAACCGGAACCATCCCCAGAACGACGAATAAAATGATTCCCGGCACTAGAAAACTGCGAAAAGGCGATTGATCTAACACCGACACCGGCATTCCCATCAGTGTACCATCGGGCGAAAGAATGAAGGTCAACCCTCCTCCCAGGGCTCCCAACCCCAGGAACGCCAGTAATATCAGAAGAATATTCTGCGCTGTTGTTGTTTTCATACCCTGTCTTACCGGTTTCTGCTTATATCGACCAGGGGATTTGGTCAACCACCTGTCTCTTCAAAACTACTTTCGAGCAGACCGTCCCGACATGAGCAGGATCAGCAAAATCCATGATTTGGGTGATGTTCTCCTCTACGGCTCCTTCTATAACTTGGCGGCTGATGAACACACGAGAAAACCGCACGAACAACGGCCATGAATTGGTGGTTCTGAAATTGATTCATACCGTCATCTGGTTCTTTTTTGTAAGCGTTATTGGCTACATCCTGTACTGCGGATTGGCGGACGACATCACCATTTACACGGGAATTGCCATTGGACTGGTTGTTCTGGAAGGATTAACCCTGCTGGTATTCAGC
The DNA here is from genome assembly GCF_051857545.1 of Larkinella fluvii. NCBI lineage: Bacteria > Pseudomonadati > Bacteroidota > Cytophagia > Cytophagales > Spirosomataceae > Larkinella > Larkinella fluvii. Next base: position 23,178 of record NZ_JBPZHB010000006.1, read on the forward strand.
GGCCGCTGTCCGCTAACGCTCATCGCCCGGAACTACTCCGATTCCACTCACGACAATTTTGACATCTTCCTGCCCGAATGGCTGACGCGTTACAACAAGGTGATTTTTACCACCTTGTACCTCATCGGCGTCATTCTGGTCGTCTATCGAATGCTGAGTTGACCGACAAACCGGTTTTCGTATAATTCCCTGAAACCAAAGAAATTCAGGAACGAATCGCTTTGTAAAGTTCGATCCATCCCACCCCAACCAGCGCAGCCAGCGCACACCAGCCAAACGACGATGCCGGAATGGGAACGAAACCGAACAATGCCTGAGCCGGTGGAACCAACAACGTTATAAGCAAGAGCGCAAACGTCAGACCCAGCATGAGCCACAACAGGCGGTTTGGCAGCCGAATGGTCTGAAACACGGACTGGGTAAACGACCGGTTTACGAGCGTCAACAGGATATTGCTCAGCACCAGGGTCGAAAAAACCAGCGTTCGAACCAACTCAATGCTCTCCCCGGCCTGCATGGCGACGTAATAGACACCCAGAACGGCCAAGGTGATCCCCAGTCCCTGCGCAATGCTCCGGCCCAGTTCCGCTCCGGCCAGAAAAGTGTCGGTGAGCGGTCGGGGCGGCTGGCGCATCTGCCCCGCTTCGGCGGGTTCGTTCTCGAACGCAATGGAACAGGTCGGCCCCATCACCAGTTCCAGAAAAATGACGTGAATGGGCGTAAACAGATTTTCCCATTTCCAGTTCGCCAGCAACGGCACCGCCACGGTCAGGATAATCGGGATGTGAATGGAAACAATGTAGGCAATCGCTTTTTTGAGGTTCTGGTAAATCCGGCGACCCTGCGCAATGGCGTCGACCATGCTGCTCAGGTCGTCGTTGACCAGCACGAGCGAGGCCGCCTGACGCGCCACTTCAGTTCCGCGTTTTCCCATGGCCACGCCAATGTGAGCGGCTTTCAGCGCCGGGCCGTCGTTGACCCCGTCGCCGGTCATGGCCACCACCTCGCCGTTTTGCTTCAGGGCTTCCACCACCCGCAATTTGGCTTCGGGAAACATCCGGGCAAAAACCGCCGTCTGAGTTGCCTGCTGCCGGAGCGTCGCATCGTCCATTTCCATCACCTGCTGGCCCGTCACAAACGTGTCAGCCGCGGGTAAACCCACCTGCCGGGCAATGGCTTGGGCGGTTTCTGGAAAATCGCCGGTGATCATTTTCACCTCAATACCGGCTTCGGTAAACGCCCGGATGACCGCAGCCGCATTCGGTTTCGGCGGGTTTTCAAGGGCAATGAGTCCCAGAAAGGTCCAGGAAAAATCATCCTGCTCCGCCGGGAAATGGGGTGGCTCGTACGTTCCTCTGGCCACACCCAGAACCCGAAAACCGCCTTCCGACAACTGTTTGGTTAGCTGACGAATTCGATCAGCCGCCGTCGGGTTGGGTCGGCAAACCGCCAGAACGTGTTCGACAGCACCTTTCCCCGCCACCATCACCTCGCCGTTCGGTGCCTTCCGGACGTGGGTCATCATGGGGGGCATCCCCGCCAGCGGATATTCCTGCACCATCGGGTACTGATTCACCGTTTTAGCCGGATCGGCTTCGAAGAAAGCCGCCACAATGGCTTTTTCCATGGCGTCGAAAGGTTCGGTTTCACTCGCCCAGCGGGCGTATTCCAGCACCCGTTTGGCCGAATCGGACAACGAACCGGGCAGCGGGACCAGCGCATCCGTTGCGCCATCGTACAATTGCCGGACACTCATGCCATCCTGCGTAATGGTGCCGGTTTTGTCGGTGCAAATCACGGTGGCCGAACCCAGGCTCTCGACCGTCTGCGGTTGTTTGGTCAAAACGCCCATGCGACTCAGCCGGGCCGCTCCCAGCGCCATGAAACTGCTGAATGCTACCGGAATTTCTTCGGGCAAAATCGACATGGCCAGCGTCAGGCTGAACAACAAAGCCGTAATCCAGTCGCCGGAGCGGGCAAAATTGATGGCCCACACCAAGGCGAATGCTCCTCCGCCAATCCAGGCCATGCGGATGACAAACCGGTTGATCTGCCGTTGCAGGGGCGTTGTTTCAGTCAGAATGGTGCCGATACTGCGCCCGATCCGTCCGAGTTCGGTTTTTCCGCCAACCGCCGTAACGGTTAGCCACGCGCTGCCGGATGCCGTGTTGGTACCGGCAAAAACCGGGTCGCCGGGCCGTTTATCAACGGAAACCGATTCGCCGGTCAGGATGGATTCGTCCACCGAAAAGTCGTTGGTTTCGTGAATTTGGCCGTCGGCAGGGATACTTTCGCCCTCTTCGACCAAAACCGCATCGCCCACGACGATGTCTTCCACCGGAATGGTGGTCAATATTCCATTGCGCCGAACCTGCGCTTTGGGCTGGGTCAGGTCCCGCAAAGCGCCCAACGCCTGGTCGCTGCGAACGGATTGATAGACCGAAATACCGGCCACCAGAAAAAGAGCCACGATCAGCGTAATGCCCTCCTCCAGCCGGCCAATCCCGAAATAGATCGTACAGGCTACGACCAGCAGGATAAACATGGGTTCGGTAGCAACTTCCCGGACCGTTGCGAACAAACCCGAACGGCTGTCAGTCGTAAGGACATTTCGCCCCTGTTCAGCGCGTGATTGGGCAATGGCGTCGTCTGTGAGTCCCTGCAAAGGTTGGAGCGTGGTTGGCATCTTTTCGGCTGGATAGGCGAAGAAAACGAATGGGTGGAAAGATACGATCTTGTCGTGGAAAACCGAGTGATGTTGAACAGGCTGATTGCTGACGATGGTCATCGCGAATTAGCGAACCCTGTTTTGTGATTTTTTAACAAATGACTGCCGATTGGTTTCGTTAGGTTTGCGCCACACCGCCAACCATGAAAAAACCGTCTGACCGTACGTTACACGAACTGCAATTGCTGCCCCAGCAACCGGGTGACAGAAGCATTCTGGGCCTGTTTGGTAAAACGCGAACGTATGGGGGCCGGGATGCGCTCGAACTCCTGCTGGCTTCGCCCTGTGTTACGCTACCAGAGATCAGGGAGCGACAGGCGCTTTTCCAGTTTGTGGCCCGGCATCTGAAGCCGCTTACCATCGACGTCGCCCACGCGTATGTGCTGGCCGCCGAAAACCACCTCATCAGCAACCTGGCCTGGAGTTCGGCGACGGGCTGGCTGAAACGGCAACAGCGAGCCTGGTGGTTTTCCCGGTTTCATCCGCACGATTTCAACCGGCTGCGGGGCGGAACGGCTGCGATTCAGCTTGTTTTGCGGGCGATTGAAGAAAAAACCGGGTGGCTCAGCACGGCAAAGCAGCTCCCGGCTCCTCTCCACACGATTTTAGATACGCTGAATACTTTTTTTGACGAGCCGGCCATCCAAATGGCCCTTCGTAATTCGGATCATCCGGTGGCGGTTCTGCAAGCCGACTTTATCCTCAGGCACCAAAAGAACGACGCTGTTCGGGTTGTGTTCGACGCTTTGTATCAACTGGATGCCTATTGTACCCTCGCCCATTTTACACAAACCGCAGGCTGGGTTTATCCCCGGTTTATCGATTCTGAACACGCAGTCTTTCAGGTTACCGGGCTGGCTCATCCCCTGCTCGATGCAGATACCGCCATTGCCAATGACTTTAGTCTGGCGACTCCCGGCTGCCTGTCTTTGGTGACGGGGGGAAATATGAGCGGAAAAACCACCTTTCTGAAAGCGTGCGGAATTGTCGTTTATCTGGCTCATCTCGGTCTGGCGGTGCCGGCTCAATCACTGCGAATCAGTTTTTTCGATGGTTTATTCACCAGCATTCACCTCAGCGATAACCTGGAATTGGGGCATAGTCATTTTTACAGTGAGCTGATGGGTATCAAAGCCGTAGCGGATGCGATCGCCGATCACCAGACGGTTTTCGTTATTGCTGATGAGTTGTTCCGGGGAACGAACCCGGAAGATGCGCTGGCGTGTTCGCGGCAGGTGATCAATGCATTCATCCGGCAGCGCGGCAGTTTGTTCCTGGTTTCGTCGCACCTCCCGGAAATCAGTGCGACGTATCGAAACAACGACACCGTGCAGCTTAACTGCTTTAGAACGAAGATCGTCGATGGAAAAGTCGTGTGCAACCACCAAATTGAACCGGGCCTGGCGGCCGAGCGAACCGGTCTGGTTTTGCTGGCGCAAACGGTGATTCTGAATGGGTTGAACGAAATCTAGGTTCTGTATCAAGTCACTGGAATGATTATGTTTATGATTGCACAAGCTAATTCCAACGCTTTTCTGTCGACAGGAGTCCTATGGAAAAAGAAAACAGTCTGCTTCCTTCCTAAACACACGAAAATATGTTCACCAAATTCCTTCGCAAATTGCTGTATTACAGTCTCCTCACTGCAATCAGCGCCTGTACGAAACCGGACGAGATTGCGCCTGAAAACATAACCCGCATTGAATACTCTTTCTACTTCGGTTTTGCTGGATGGACCTGGAACCTTGCCGTAACTCCAACGGAATATACCTTAACGCAGAGCAATCGATCTGGGGTCATCTGCCGAAATCCGGTTTCTGCCGCCGACTGGCAAGACTTGATTCAGGGAATTGACTGGAAAAGTTATCTAAAAGAGCGTTCCACGCCCGTTGGGGAGTGCTGCGACCGGAGCTCGGTTTCCATCAGGGTGACTGCCGGGAAAGTGGTTCATCAAGTGGAACGATATGGGATCCTGAAAGACTCCACCGCCCTCGGAAAACTGTCGGACCGGTTATCGAAACGGCTTGCTGATCAAACGGCGGTTTGTAAGTAATTCATTAATTCATTGGTGCCAACTACCAGCGGAAGCCTGAAAATCACCATTTGTAGCCTCAAAGTAACTCGTTAGAAACTGGCACTACCGACGGCTTCATCCCAACGCTATTTTTGTAACCGCTGCCACCGATCCGGTTTACGGGTACGACGGGCAACAACCGCGTTACACACTACAAACAGAAAACAACACAATGAATCAGAAAACATCGGCCGCTTTTGTCGGCGCGTCATGGGTTGCACTCGGCACCGGCATGATTGGGTATCTAATCGGGCTTTGGCGCTCCGAAATGCTCCTGAACGAAAAAGGATTCTATTTTACCGTCCTGATGATGGGCCTTTTTTCCGTCGTATCGCTGCAGAAAAGCGTCCGGGACCGGCTGGAAGGGTATCCGGTGACGGATATTTATTACGGACTCTGCTGGTTTTCAACGCTCCTCGCCATTACGCTGTTGACCATCGGCCTGTGGAACGCGACGCTGTTGCCGAGTGAAAAAGGATTCTACGCCTTTGCGTTTATGCTGGGTCTATTCGGAGCCATCGCCGTCCAGAAAAACACCCGCGATAACCAGGAATTTGCGAAGAAAGATTGATCGGCTGGCGGGCTTACATCTGATAATTCTTTACACTTTCGCTTTTGCCCCTAAAGGAGAACGGGGCAAAAGCGAAAGTCCTACTTTAACAAGCTTAGAGAATATCAGATATTATCCAATTAAAATTCCAATCTCAAATGGCCTTTAACATGCTTCTTTTCTTTATTTCTTAGTAAAGAATTAGTCATTATCGTGTATTCCTGCTGTTTCACCGAAAGACGAAACCAGTTACGAGCAGAAATGAATTGATTAGAATGAAATTCTAATCGGATGAAAATATCTTCAGAAGGCTCTCTATGCCCGGAAAGTAATTGGCTAAGCTTGGTTTTATGGATATCAAGTTCAGAAGCGACCTCTATTTTCTTTTTGTGCAGAAGCTCGATATAGGCTTTAAGAAAATACGCAAAGTCTTTTTTAGGGTCAAATGCATCTTGTTTGATATAATCCTCAATTTGGATTTTTAATTGTAACAGTTGACCATATAACTTTTCCTGCTCAGATTGTTCCGCTAATCTCTTCTGACGGATAATAGCCAATTGCTGATCAGCCTGGCGTTTCTGCTCAGGATTCATTTTGGCTGGTAGCATAAAGCCGTCTACTATTTCTTCGGGAGCTATTGCGTCAAGATTCATGATCGATATAGGTTTGTATAAGACTATAAAGCGGCCTGCCCTCTACATACAGTTGCTGGCCACCATCCAGCATGCCATATTTATCCTGGTAATATTTTACTAATCGGGTCTTTGGCTTTAGCGATACGCAGGCTAAATAACCATATTGCTTTACCGCCAGCCGACATGCCCACCCAATGAGACAACCGGCGATCCGATCATATTGCTTGCCAGGGCCAACATTATCATTTCGGCTGGCAATCAAGTTAATTTCTATGCGGTATTCGAGCGGATAATAGGTTAGTGACATGGCCCCTACTATATCCCTGCTGTCTGCCATCCGTAATTTCCACAGTTCCGTTTCCGAAAAGTCTTTCCAGATAAAATGAAAATCCTTTTTGGTAAGCCTTTTCAGGTCGCTAACTGCTACAGGCTCGATAATGGCCTCAACAGGCGTAGGTGGATCAACACCCCTATTGAGCAAATACATCATGTTCTGTTTGGGTATAAATTTACAGAATTTGTAAATTATTTAAAAATCCGGAAATAAATTGCTTCTGAGATCATGAACTGAAAATGAAAGAATGAATTTATAACCCGGTTGACCGACTCAGCCGGTCGCGGGTATTTTACGTTTCATGGCGTTTTGCAACCTTTGTGATGAAATCCGGGTCTTCACTCGAACCAAACAGGGATCCGGTTTTACGATGAAACGCTTTCTTTCACAGCCTTTGCTAATTCTGCTGACGATCCTCCTTTCCTGCAAAGAGAAAGCCGTCGATCCGACCAAACGCGTACGACCCGTCACGTTGCAGATTGTGGTATCAGGCGCTTTCTATAACCTAAGTTGGGAACCCAATCGGGTGGTTTGCGTCACATCGCCCTGCCCCGATCTGGCCGACGTAGAAGCCCAGGAATATGAAGTTCAGATTGCCAAAAGTGAGTTAGGGACGTTTCAAACGTACCGGATCCTCGACGCTGACGAAAAATCAATCCGGATTCCCGCTTCGGAGATGGGCGAGCAAATCGTGGCCCGCATTGCCTCGAAAAATGAAGGAGCGCCCCCCGCGAACTCCAATCTGGTTATGGCCAGTACGGCGTTTCTTTCGCAATCGGCTTACTATCCTGGATTTGGCTTTTTAGAAGACGTCTCCGGGGGCGATGTAACCCCGGATGGCGCGAAAGCGACCTACACCGGATTGGTTCAGGAGACGCCCGGTACGTATGTCACTCCGCTGTATGTGGCAACCCTGCAAAATGAGCAGCCAATTACGAAAAAACTCGTAAACCGCCAGGGCGCGGGAGCCGTGTTTTCGCCGGATGGCAAACAGTTGGCTTACCCTTCCAGAACGGAAAATGGAATTATTGTATATGATCTGGCGGCTGAGACGAGCCGAACGCTTCCCGTTGCTGATGCGAGCCGGATTGGATCGGTCGCCTGGTCGCCCGATGGCCAGTGGCTGGCGTACACGACGGTTTCCAACGAAGAATCCCGCTTGTGGAAAATAGCGACGTCGGGTGGTTCTGCCACGCCCCTCACTCCCGTCCTGCCCGTTCGCGAATCGAACTACATCCGTCAAAGCTTCCTGGACTGGTCGCCCGATGGCCAGTTTATTGCCGTATCCCGCGCCCGCACCGACAATTCCAATGACAACTGGCGGGCGACGGTTTCGCTGTACTCACCCGACGGACGTGGCGAACTGAGTTATTTTGAAACGCAACCCGGCTGGATCGATACCCATCCGTCCTTTTCGCCCAACGGCAAAATGCTGGCGTTCCTGAGTTCACGGACCGACCATCTCGCGAAATCGTACAGCCTCTGGGTTCGGGACCTGACGACGGGCCAGGTTCGACAAATCAAGCTGCTGCCGGGTCTGAACCCATCGGAGGAGTTTGCACCGCGCTGGGTTGGCAATGAGCGGTTGATTTTTAGTGCGGTTGTGCAGGGCAAGAAAGGGTATTATTCCGTGTTTTTGTGAGAGCTGCCGAACCGCCAATTCTCCTCACTTCCTCAAAACCCCATTCCCGCCAAAGCGGCTGAATAATTCCGGCAGAAATTCAACATGGTTCACATTCAGAATTTACTTTGAATTGAGCAAGTGCGTGCAATTAATCTAGTCGAAAACCACCGTGTGCAAATGAATACTACCAGGGAAAAGGCTTTTCCAGGACACAGGTAGTTAGTACTATATTTGTGAGCATACAATTCCGGTATGATATTGACGATGCTTTAAAACTCTGCATCAAAGCCAAAAAAATTATATGTTTGCACAAACTTATAATTAATCAATTCATGCCTTCCTTTCGTTTTAAGACCTTTCTTCAGTTGGCCCTAATTTTGACTATTTCAAATGTACAAGCCCAAACAACCACCTACTGGTACAACAAATCCAACCAACCGTTTTGGTTTGATACAACAAACGTGGATAAGCCCGCGCGTATTTTTTTCAAAGCCCTGGAATTGGGATTGGTAAATCAGTTTGCCCAAAGTGCAACCCTGCTGTATCCCATCGCCACTGATACCGTCAATCCGCTAGCAAAACCGGCTCAATCTCAACTAGCGCTTCTCTACTTCTTCCAGAATCAATTTCAAAACTTACTTGACCTTTCTCAAAAAACGAACAGTAAGATCAACTTCTATGGTGACGCCCTATTTTTCAACTCTTTACCATCACCCCTGCTCACTGTTAAAGCCGCTAGTTTTACCATTCCTTTCGCACTTAGACGCAAAAGTCTGATCGTAGTGGACGTATTGATTCAAGGTCAACACAAGAATTTTGTGCTTGATACTGGTTTTTCGAGAACTGCTATTAGCCGACAACTAGCTGCCGAACTGGGACTGGTAATCCACGAAAGTAATAGCCCTGTCAGCACAGCAACTGGTTCAACTCAGCTAGCTATTTCTTCAATTAAACACCTTGAATTGGGTAATATTCTGCTCGAAAACTGGCCTGTTTACTGCTATTCCTCATTCCCATTTAGACATATAGACGGCGTAATTGGGTTGGATGTACTCCGGCAGATTTCTTATACCGTTAACTTTCCGCAAACCCGGCTCACAATAGATCAATCTGTTGTTGACAGTTCACTAACGAAGAACTTATTTGGCTTATCTATGCCAATGATGGCAATCCAAGTGGCAAACGATCAACGACTGGACGTGTTTTATGATTCGGGATCAGATGGATTCGAATTAAATAAAAATGCGATAACGAAACTGAAGCCATTGCCAATTGGTAAAAAACTTATCGTTAATAGGGGGATCAACAAAGGTATTTCAATACGATTAGGTAACCGGGTGAAGCATTTAAATCTCACGCAAAACGGTTATTTACTTCCTTGTAAAAATTTACCGATTACCAACCGGGAGGATGATGTATTTCTGATACCAACCACCGGAATAATGGGTAATCGTCCATTTATTAAAGGATTACTGAGGATTGATTTCCCGAATAACCACTACTCATATTCCTCAAAAACATCTCTATAGCAACAAGCATCCACCACTTTCCCTCACTTCCGCAAAACCCCATTCCCGCCAAAGCGGCTGAATAATTCCGGCAATTCGTAGATCGCCAGCGTAAACACGATGCCCCAGAATAAGGCACTGATCAGCATATAACTGAAAATCAGCGAACGGCTCACTTTAAACGAAACCGCCAGGATCGTCCCACCGATGGGCGTCAGCAGCAGGGGCGTCAGGAAGGCAATGCCCATCATCCCGGCGCGTTTCCAAATCTTCACCGCCAGCCGCGTCCGGGAGGTAAATCGTTTGGGAGCCGAACGCCGAAACCGGGCCATCAGGAGTTGCAGGGCCGTTCCGGCATACGTCACCAGCACCACACTGGCCATCATCCCGATTACCGTGCACAGCCAGGTTTCCAGCCACGTCAGACCCACCGCGACGCCGGTTACGGGGCCGCCAACAAACTTCAACATGCTGGCTACTAAAACCGATAAATACTTTGCAATTACCATAAGGGGAACCAACCGGACTAAATTTCGTTAAAATTAACAGCATTAACGACTAAAAGGTTATGATATGCCGGTTCTCCGACATTCTTCTTACCCCGGAGCACCCCGGTATTTGATCAATGGTCATTTTGAGACCATTATTCCCAGCATCCTCCGCAAAGTGGAAGGGGTGGTCTATGAACGGGAACGGCTCACCCTGGCCGACGGCGACTTCGTGGATCTCGACTGGATCGACCGACGACGTGATAAATTGGTCATCATGACCCACGGGCTGGAGGGTGACTCCAACCGGCACTACATCAAAGCAACGGCCAAACTTTTTGTCCAACAGGGCTGGGATGTGCTGGCCTGGAATTGTCGCTCGTGCAGTGGCGAGATGAACCGGGCGTTCCGGCTCTACAACCACGGCGAAATTGGCGACATCGCCGAAGTGATCACCCACGTGCTGCAGACCAAACCGTACTGCGAAGTAGCGCTCGTGGGCTTCAGCATGGGCGGAAACATCGTGCTCAAATACGCGGGGGTTCACGGCAGGGAGTTGCCCGACGTCATCCGGAAAGTCGTGGCGGTTTCGTCACCGACGGATCTGGAAGCCAGCGCCAAACAGCTCGATCTGCCCCGAAACCGGTTTTACCGCAATCGGTTTATGAAGAAACTGATCATTAAAATGCAGCAGAAAGCCGACCTCTTTCCGGGTAAACTCGACATGACCAAGCTGGATCAGGTGCGGCTCTGGCGCGATTTCGACCACCATTTTTCGGCTCCGGTGAACGGCTATCGCGACGCGGATGATTTCTACGCGCAGGCTTCGGCCGTCAACTACATGGCCGGAATTACCGTTCCAACGCTGCTCGTCAACGCCCAGAACGACCCGCTGCTGTCGCCCGAATGTTCGCCCGCGTGGCTGGCCGAAAAACACCCACACATCTACCTCGAAACGCCCAAAACCGGCGGTCACGTGGGTTTTGCCGTTAGCGGGGATGAATTCTCGTGGGCGGAACGCCGGGCGCTGGCGTTTGTGATTGGGGCTGTTTAGGGATAAAATAAAGAATGCTAAATATCAAATGATAAATAGTAAATGTAAAAGTCTTTTCCAATCCGGAACTTTTACATTCAATATTCATCATTTCATATTTAGCATTCTACGAAGCCCATTTTCCCCGTATCTTTCAGCATCATATCTCCTTTGCCCATGAACCTCGTTTACGCTGACGCCTACACCCTGAACCCCGGCGACCTCGACTGGACGCCCCTCACCTCCCTCGGCACGGTCACGCTACATGACCGCACCGCGCCCGACCAACTGATCGAGCGGCTAAAAGAGGCCGATATGGTGCTGGTCAATAAAGTAAAAATGAACCGCGAGACGCTGGAACAACTTCCGAAACTGCGGTACATCGGCGTGACGGCCACCGGCTACGACATCATCGACGTGAAAGCCGCCCGGGAGCACGACATTGTGGTGACGAACGTGAAAGGCTACGGCTCTCCGTCGGTGGCTCAGTTGACCATTGCGCTGCTGCTCGAACTCACCAACCGGGTGGGCTTACACGCTGACAGTGTGCGGGCGGGCGACTGGACCCGGAACCCGGATTTCTGCTACTGGAAAACGCCCCTGGTCGAGCTGGCCGGCAAAACGCTGGGCATCGTCGGTTATGGCGATATCGGAAAAAACGTGGCGGCCATTGGCCTGGCCTTTGGCATGACTATTCTCGTCAACCGCCGTCACACCGACGAGGAGCCGCCAGCCGGTATTCGCTACGTCGATCAGGCGACGCTTTTTGCCGAAAGTGATGTGGTGTCGCTGCACTGCCCGGTCACCGACGAAAACCGCGCCTTTGTCAACCGCGAGCTGCTGAACCAGATGAAGCCCACCGCATTTCTGATCAATACCAGCCGGGGTGCTCTTATCAACGAACCCGATCTGGCCGAAGCCCTCAACCAGGATCGGCTGGCGGGGGCCGGGCTCGACGTCGTGTCGGTAGAACCCCCGTCGGCGGGCAATCTCCTGTTTTCGGCCCGGAATTGTATCGTTACCCCCCACCTGGCCTGGGCCACGCAGGAATCACGCCAGCGGCTTTTACACGAAACCGCCGAAAACATTCGGGCCTTTTTTGCCGGAAAACCGCGAAACGTTGTGAATTAACCCACCAGCCTCCTTCCTTTTTTCTTCGCCCCGCAACGCTTTGCGGGGCTTTTCGGTCTTATACAGTATACCGTTCCGTCAATTTAGGTAACTTATAGACTCGAAACTTCGTATATTTTCGATTCATACGAATACACACCCTATTCCGTCAGCAAGTTTTTTATGCTTCAACCTTCTACGAAACTGTATTATGACCGTGTTGTTGGGTCGGTTCACGTCAGGTGTTCCGGCATTTCGGTGGCTTTGGGTTGCCGTTTGTAGTTTATTCCTGAACCTTGCTCTGCTGCCAGCTGGCTTCGGGAAACACATCTATGGGGGAGACATGAGTCTGCGGGCAACGACCCGTACCAATTACTACACGCTGACGCTCACCTTGTATCTGGATCAGGCCAACTCCACGCCCGACACCTACGAACGCGAGATTATCCTCTATATTTTTCGAAAAAGCGATCACGTCCGCGTCAATACCGCAACCGTCCGGCAAACCGGTTCCCAGCGGGTTCGGTACGACAACCAGGCCTGCGCCGATCTGCGCAACCTGAGTGTCCTGGGCATGAACTACAGCACCGACGTTTACCTCAATCCGGCCACCTACAACGATCCCGGCGGTTATTACGTCGTCTGGGATCGCTGTTGCCGCAGTGCCGACATCAGCAACATCCAGAATCCCGGGGGCGAAGGCATGGTGTTTTACATGGAGTTTCCGGCCATCGTACGCAGCGGTTCCGCCTTTCTCGACTCCAGCCCGGCGTTCAACTTTCCCAACGGCGAATACATCTGCGTTAGCAAACCGTTTAAACTGGATTTCAGCGCCACCGACGCCGACGGCGATCAGCTCCGCTACTCGCTCGTTACGCCACTGGCCGGTTACACCGACAATACCCCCCAAAACACCGTTGGCGACGGGCGGTCGCACACGACCTACCCGGAAGTAAACTGGTCGCCGGGCTACAGTGCTGCCAGTTCCATTCCCGGAAACCCAGCCTTGAAAATTGACCCACAAACCGGCCAGTTGAGCGTAACGGCCAACCAAACGGGGTTATTTATTTTTGCGGTTTTGTGCGAAGAATACCGCAATGGCGTTCGGATTGGTGCCATCCGGCGCGAGTTTCAGATGCCGGTGGTCGATTGCGGCAACACCACGCCCCCCCCGCCCATCATCAGTTATCGCAACGTCGAAACGCTGGATTTGCCTTTTTGCGAAGGCGCCACCGCCCTGCTTTCGACCGAGTCGAACCCGCTCTGGTCGTATCAGTGGCAACGCAACGGCTCCAACATTCCGGGGGCCACTGCCCCGACACTGACCGTCACGGAAGCCGGTGATTATGCAGTCGTGAAGAGCTTCGCCACCACCTGCGGCAATGATACGACGTCAAAAATCACCCGCGCCAGGGTTTTGCCTCCACCCGCAGCCAAAATTACACCGGATAAAAAACCGCCCATTTGCGAAGGCGCATCGCTGGTGTTGTCGGTTCCGCAGGAGAACGCGGTGACCTACCAATGGACCGCAGACGGCGCGGTTTTGCCGGGAGCCACCAGCACCTCGCTCACCGTTACCAAAACCGGTTTGTACGGCGTCCGGGCTACGTCTTCAATGGAATGCACCAACCGCGACAGTCTCTCGGTTGTCGTCAATCCGAATCCCAAAGCGACGCTGACCAGTTCGGCTTCGGCGATTTGCCAGGATCAGGAAGTCCGGCTGGATGCCCCTGTCGGAAACCCGTATCAATACGAATGGTACTTCAATACGGCCTCGCTCAACACGAGTGATGCCGCCACCCGGCTGGTCGGACAAGGGGGCACCTATCAGGTTCGGATCACGGACGGCAACGGTTGTCAGGCCCTTTCGCCCCCCTTAACGCTGGCGGTTATTCCGCGTCCGGCCATGCAGTTCGACAGCCTGGCTCCCGTGTGCGCCACGCGCTCCGAACCGCTGCTGCTGGTGGCCAGCCCGGCGGGTGGGACGTTTTCGGGGCCGGGCGTAACGGGCAGTCAGTTTGATCCGGGCAAAGCCGGAGCCGGTTTGCATACCATTACCTACACCTATGCAGCAACCTCCGCCTGTCCGGTTACGATCAGCCGGCAAATCCGGGTTGAACCGCCCGCCGATGTGAACCTGCCGGAACGGGTAAGTGTGCTCATGGGCAGTACGGTAACGCTGAAACCGACCGTTAAAGGGCAGACCACCAGTTTTCTGTGGGAGCCGCCCGAACGTCTGTCGGACCCCACCAGCCAGAATCCGGAGGCCAGTCCGGAAGTTCCAACCACCTACAAACTGACGGTTTTGGCCCCCGGTGATTGCCGGACGGAGAAAAGTGTGCGGGTCGATGTGCTGAAGCGGATGTTTATTGCCGACGTTTTTTCGCCCAACAACGACGGCATCAACGACGCGTTTGAAATCCGCAATACCGATCAGTTTCCCGATTGCGAAATCACGATTTACAACCGCTGGGGCGAGGTCGTTTTTCATTCGAAAGGCTACGACAAACCGTGGGATGGCACCTACCGCAGTCAGAAGGTTCAGGCGGGGAGTTACCATTACCTGATCAAAACCAACCAGCCTTTGCTGCCGGAATACCGGGGGGCGGTTTTGGTAACGTATTGATTCACTTCGCTATTCGTTCTCGTTCATTTATATACCATCCAATCCGCTTGGTCTAAAGAATTGGATTTGTAGCACTTCTGTTTACCCCGGAGGGGTCTTCGTAAATAGAAACAGCCCGTAAATCCGTATTCCAAGCCCCGTCAGGGGCGTTCTGATAAAACGTAGTACGCCCCTGCCGGGGCTAAAATCAGCGGTATAGATCGCGCATTTCTATTTACGGAATACCCCTCCGGGGTAACCAGAAGGGCTAAATCCTGAGGGTGATTATCAAATGGAAAGTAGTATCTAAAAGGCTACCGGCTTTTACGGATGTATTACCCGATACCAACGCCTGAGCCATGAACCGGTACTTCCTGAAAACCAGCCTTCTGATTCTCCTATTCACTTATTTTGCCTCGAACCCGGCAGCGGGACAACACAAGGCTGCGGTATTCAATCCCCAAAAAAACGACCACATCATTCTGCTCGGCAACACCTTTGCCGACCGGATGCGGTATTACAACTATTTCGAGACTTTACTTCAGAGGAATTATCCGGACCGGCAACTGACGCTGCGGAACATGGGCTGGAGTGCCGACGAAGTGGCTCTTCAACCGCGTCCCCTCAACTTTCCGTGGTTTGGCGAAGACGCCCCCAAAACGACCGAAGACCCGCAGGACCTGTCGTTCCGAAGCTGGTACGACAAACCGATCAAAATGCCGGTCGCCCTCAACATCGAAGGTTTGTATCACGACCTGACCGAGCAGAAAGCCGACATCATTTTCCTGTGTTTCGGCATGAACGAGTCGTTCAAGGGAAAAGCCGGTTTGCCGCAGTTTGAACAGGATCTGAGCCGGTTTATTCAGCTCCTGCAAGCCCAAAAATTCAACGGACGTTCGATTCCACAACTGGTGCTGGTGTCGCCGATTGCCCACGAAAAACGCGGTGGCCACTGGCCCGACCCGGTTTCACACAACGAGAATCTGGCGGTTTATACCGAAGCCATGCGGAACGTAGCGGCATCGCAACACCTCGTTTTTATCGACTTGTTCAAACCGTCGCTGGCCCGGATGACCGCAAAACCGGGCGAACCGATCACCATCAACGGTATCCACCTGAATGACAAAGGCTATCAGGAAACGGCCCGCTGGATGGCCCGGCAACTGGGTTTCAACGCCAAAACCGTCGCCTTAAACCTCACAACGGAGCATTCAACGAAGCTGCGGCAGGTGATTAAAATGAAGGACGATCATTTTTTCTACCGCTGGCGGGCCGTCAATGGCGAATACATCTACGGTCGGCGGAAAGAACCGTTCGGCGTCATCTCGTTCCCACCGGAATTGCGGAAACTGAACCGGATGGTGGCCTCGCTCGATTCAGTGGTCTGGAAACTGGGGAATACCTCGGGAACGGAAGCGTATCAAAAAGCCGTTGCGATTGTGGACGAGCGATCCAACCCGGCGGCTCAGGCGGCCTTTCTGGTGACGCACATGACCGGAAAACAAAGCCGACCGCTCGCCAAAGACGCCCACGCCCACCACACTTCTGTTGCCGAAGGCGCACTACAACCCGCTACGACCGAGAAGTTTACGTTACCCAAAGGCTACGAAATCAACCTGTTTGCCTCCGAAAAAGACTTTCCGCTGGCCAAACCGGTTTCCATGGCGTTCGATGCCAAAGGACGGTTGTGGGTTGCCACGATGCCGACGTATCCGCAGTATATTCCAGGCATTCCGGTCCACGACAAAATCCTGATTCTGGAAGATACCAACGGCGACGGACGGGCCGATAAGCACACGGTTTTTGCCGACAATCTGTACCTGCCGCTGGGGTTTGAGTTTGGAAACGGCGGTATTTACGTGTCGCAGGAACCGGATATTCTGTTTTTAAAAGACACCGATGGCGACGATAAAGCCGATGTGCGCGAGATGGTTCTGACGGGTTTTGGCGCAGAAGACAGCCACCATGCCACCCACGCGTTTACGTACGGTCAGGATGGCGCACTGTATTTTCACGAAGGGACTTTTCTGAATACGCAGGTCGAAACGCCCTACGGCCCGGTGCGCACCTACACGGGGGCCACGTATCGCTATGAGCCCCGAACGGGCAAATTGAGCCAGTATATTTCGTACGGCTACAACAATCCCTGGGGAAACGTGTTCCAGCGCTGGGGCATTCACCTGATCGCCGATGCGTCGGACGGTTCGAATTATGACGCCACACCCCTGCGCGGGAAAATCGATTACCCCGATAAACACCCCCGAATCAACACGTTTACCACGACGCGGGTCCGCCCGACGGCGGGTATCGAGATCGTATCGAGCCGCCAGTTTCCGGACCATGTGCAGGGAAATTTCCTGATCAACAACGCCATCGGTTTTCAGGGCATCAAACAGCACCAGCTCATCGAAACCGGGTCGGGGCTGACGAGTAAGGAAGTGGAACCGCTGCTGCAATCGTCGGACCCGAACTTTCGCCCGGTTGATTTGAAATTTGGTCCCGACGGCGCCCTCTACGTGGTCGACTGGTATAACCCGCTGATCTCGCACGGCGAAAACCCACCGCGCGATCCGGCACGCGATAAACGGCACGGACGCATCTGGCGGATTACCTACAAAGCGAATCCGTTGCTGACAACCAGGGACATTTCCGGGCAGACCATTCCGAACTTACTGAACAATTTGAAAGGGTACGAAGACCGTTTTCGGTATCGCTCACGGATGCGGCTCCGGGAACAGAGTCCGGAAAAAGTGGTGCCGGAACTCCGCAAATGGGTCACCAAGTTAGATAAAAACCACCCCGATTATGAACTTCATCAACTGGAAGCGCTGTGGCTTTTTCAGGATTTCGACGTCGTCGACGAAAGCCTGCTGACGACCTTGTTACACGCCAAAAATTACCGGGCCCGAGCGGCTGCGACCCGCGTGCTGTTTTACTGGCGAGACCGGCTGACCAATCCGCTGGACCGGTTTCGGGAGCTAATCAACGACGAATCGCCCCGGGTTCGGCTCGAAGCCATCATCGCCCTGAGTCATTTTTCCGGCGAAAAAGCCCTGACTACGGCATTGGATGTATTGAAATACCCGACGGATTATTCCCTCGACTATGCGATCAATGAGACGTTTACGTATCTAAAACCGGTCTGGTTATCCGGTTTCAAACAAAATCCGGCGTTTCTGGCCGACAACCCCCAAGCCGCTGCCTATTTGCTGGAACGCGCCACCGCCGATGAACTGCAATCGTTACCCCAAACAAGCCCGGTTTTAAACGCCTTGCTGACTAAAAAAGACGTAAAACCGGAGCTGAAAGTGCAGGCCATCCGAACGCTGTCCAAAGAGCGGTCGATCAGCCCGGTGGCATTCCTGATCGAAACCCTACTAAAAAAACCGGCGCAGGTGGATGAAAACGGCGGGCAAACCGGTGGCAATGACATGGTTTCCATTCTGTTAAACTGGAATCCGACGGAGTTGAAAGCGGCTGAACACCAATTATTGGGCTTATTGTCTTCCCCGAATCGGGTCACGCAATCAGCCGCTTTTGCGGCACTGATCACCCTCGACCAGTCGGATCAACGGGTTTGGGGGACGGCTTCACAGAATACGGCTAATCTCGTGAATTACCTGCGCGGTATTTCCAGGCTGACCAATCCGGATCGGCAAACCGCGCTTCGTGAAAAAGTAAAAACACTGACCCGCGAGGTGCCCGATGAACTCCGAAAAACACAATCGGATCCGGGCCTGAAAGGAACCGATTCGCCTTTTTACCCGGTTCATGCCACCGCCTACGAGGTGCTGTTTTCGATGCCGGGCTACGAGGCCGAACGCGGTTCGGTTCTGAAAAACTTCATCGCCTGGCTGGATACTACGCCCGATAATCAGCGGAATACTGTCCCTTATAATCAGGCGATTACGCTCGGCAAAAAACTGGCGCAAAAATTACCGCCCCAGGCAGCCGCTGCTCCGCTGGCCATGCTGGAAAACAGCGGAACCAAGGAGGTTCGGCTGGCGGCTGTTCCGGCCAAAATGCTGTTCGATCAAGACACCATCCGCATGCAAACGGGCCGGTATGTTTCGCTGGTATTCGAAAATCCGGACCTGATGCCCCACAATGTGGTCATTCTGAAACCGGATGCCGTGGAGAAAGTGGGCCAAGCTGCCGACGCCATGGCGACCCTGAAAGACGGTTTTGAGAAAAACTTTGTTCCCAACCTGCCCGAAGTCCTGTTTGCGACACCATTGGTCAACGCCGGTCAAAACTACCGGCTTGAGTTCAAAGCCCCGGATGTTCCCGGCGACTATCCGTTCATCTGTTCGTTCCCCGGCCACTGGCGGGTGATGAAGGGAATTCTGAAAGTAGTAAAACCGCCGGTCAACTAAGCAGTTGTTGGTTAGATGAGATTATCCCTACAATTTTTATAGAAAAAGTATAGTACTGATTGACGTATTCTATTTTTTTGTACTTTTCAGGGTCAATTGGGCTGAATCACCGCCGTAATCAATCGACTCTATTGGTACGGTAGACCATTGACCTTGTCGTTTAAACCCATGAATGTACCAACTTCGCGTGCCTTGTCCTCCAAATTACCGTGGGTGGGAACGACCATTTTCACGGTTATGTCGAAATTAGCGACCGACACGGGGGCCCTTAACTTGTCGCAGGGATTCCCCGGTTTCGACTGTTCACCCGAGCTGGTTGCTTTGGTGGACCAGTACATGAAAACAGGATTTAACCAGTATGCACCGATGACGGGCGTTCCGGCCTTACGCGAAGCACTGGCCCGGAAAACGGAACAACTCTACGGCGTCTCCTACCATCCCGAAACCGAAGTGACCGTTACGTCCGGTGCCACGGAAGCGTTGTTTGCCGCCATCACGGCGGTGATCCGGCCCGGCGACGAAGCCATCGTTTTCGAACCGGCCTACGACAGCTACATTCCGGCCATCGAACTGAACGGCGGCATTCCGGTTCTCGTCACCCTGATGCCCCCGACATACGGCATCGACTGGGCCGAGGTTCGCAGTAAAATCACGGACAAAACCCGGCTCATCATCGTCAATACGCCCCAAAACCCGACGGGCCGCGTCTGGACGGCGGAAGATCTGGCACAACTGGCCGCGCTGGTGCACCACCGGGACATCTGGATCGTAAGCGATGAAGTTTACGAACACATCCGGTTCGATGGTCGACCGCACCGCTCGCTGGCGACGCACCCGGTTTTGCAGGAACGAACGTTTGTCTGCGGCTCCTTCGGGAAAACGTTTCACGTTACGGGCTGGAAAATCGGGTATTGTCTGGCACCTAAAGAATTAAGCGTTGAGTTTCGTAAAATCCACCAGTACCTGACGTTTAGCACCATCACACCGGTTCAATACGCGCTGGCCGATTATCTGAAAAATCCGGAACACTACGAAACGCTGCCGGCTTTTTACGAACGCAAGCGGGATTTGTTTCTCGACTGCCTTCGCGGCTCCCGGTTTCAGTTCCAGCCCACGGAAGGCAGTTTCTTTCAAACCGTTTCTTATCAGGCCATTACGGATGAGCCGGACTATGATCTGGCGATTCGGCTGACCAAAGAAATTGGCGTCGCGTCGATCCCGGTTTCGGTGTTTTACCGCCAGAAGAATGACTACAACATCCTGCGTTTCTGTTTCGCCAAAGACGACGATGTGTTGCGGGAGGCCGGTGAACGTCTCTGCCGGTTATAACCGGAATTCTATCGCGATTAGCCGGGTAACGTGCAAATTAAATCGACTGACAAATATCATTAAAGAAAGATAACCCCTGAGCGAACTGTTTTAACGCGTATATACGTTATTCGCAGAATGAAGCCGCAACGATTCACTGCATTTCCTGGTCAATAGACTCGAATCGTTGTCTGTAAAGCCGGGAGCCTTATTGCTCTCTCTCTGCGAATTGACACAGACTCACGTATGAAAACGATTAAAAGATAATCTTCTAGTCAGTTTTTTTATAATTTTTTGTAGACAACACGTATGGAATCTCTGGGACTAAACTGGATGGCTTTCGCTGTCCCTTTTTTTCTGTTCTTTATGGGTTTGGAATATCTGGTTTCCAAATGGCAGAAAAAGGACTATTTTCGATTCAACAATTCAGTCGCCAACATCAACGTTGGCATTGCCGAACGACTGCTTGACACCTTCACCGTCGGTGCTTTTTATTTCGTCTACGACTACATTCACAAACACTACGCGATTTTTGATCTGAAACCGGGCGTGCTAGGCTGGGTGGCGCTGTTTCTGGCAACCGACCTGGTCTGGTACTGGTACCATCGGCTGGCCCACGAGATCAATTTGTTCTGGAGTGCCCACGTCGTTCACCACCAGAGTGAGGACTTCAACTATACGACCTCCGCCCGGATCACGGTTTTTCAAGCCCTCATCCGAACCGGTTTCTGGACGATTCTGCCCCTGATCGGTTTTCCGGCCGGGATGATTTCGACCATGCTGATTCTGCACGGTTTATACCCGTTCTTTATTCATACCCGCACCATTGGCAAACTCGGCTGGCTGGAATACATTCTGGTGACGCCCTCGCACCACCGCGTTCACCACGCCAGCAACCCCGAATACCTCGACAAAAATTACGGCGACGTCCTGATCATCTGGGACAAACTGTTCGGCACGTTTGTCGAAGAAAAAGAAGACGCCAACGAGTTGGTTTACGGGTTGACCAAACCGCTCGAAAGCCACAGTTTTTTGTGGCAGCAATTCCATTTTATGATGGAACTGGCCGAAACCGTTCGGCGCACACCGGGTTTTGTTCCCAAAATCAAAGTCCTCTTTGGCCGCCCGGACGACATTGACCCGGAAGTTCGGGACGTACTGGAAAAGCGGTTTTTGTCTCGGTCGACCGTTCATGCCACCAGCCGCCGGTTTCGGGGTTACGTATTGGGGCAACTCATTGGTATTCTGAGCATTCTATTCGTCTTCCTTCTTCTGGAAAACCAGGTTATGGTCTACCATCAGGTGTTGATTTCCCTGTTCATCCTCATTACGCTGGTCAACTGCGGGGCCTTGCTCGAACAGCGGCAGTGGGTGTTTTACCTGGAAATCAGCCGGTTTTCGCTGTTGGTTTTGATGATCATTCCGTACCTCCATGATCCCCTGTCGGTCAGCGCCTTGTTCATTGGATCCTTACTCCTCTGGACGTATTTTTCCAACTTGCAGAAGCGGTATTTGCGGCTGGTTTATGGCCCGGTTTCGTATTAAGACAAGAGAGGATAGACCAGAGAATAAAGACCATTGAACACAGCGGTTCCGTCTCTATTCTCTGGTCTATCCTCTTTCTTCTCCCTTTTTATCGAATTCGCCCCATCACCTTGTCCAACTCCACCGACGCGGTCAGGAAATCGTAAACCGCCTGCAAATGGTTGGATTTGGCCTGGGTGAGCGACAGTTCAGCGTCGGAAAGCTCCAGCCGCGACGCAATGCCCTGTTTCCAGCGGTCACGGGTGATGCGGTAACCCAGTTCGGCTACGGTTACGGT
This sequence comes from Larkinella fluvii, assembly GCF_051857545.1. Taxonomy (NCBI): domain Bacteria; kingdom Pseudomonadati; phylum Bacteroidota; class Cytophagia; order Cytophagales; family Spirosomataceae; genus Larkinella; species Larkinella fluvii. The sequence goes on from NZ_JBPZHB010000006.1 coordinate 45,373, forward strand.
TTGCCGCTGGGTTTCGATCCGAAGCCGGGCCTCTTCCACGTTGGAAAGGCCAATTTTGACCTCGGCGCGAACCATTTCCTTCAGATTGACCAACTGCGTTTCGCTCTGCTGCCGGGTAATAACCGCCTGCTGAATTCGGGAAACCGTTCGGAAACCGCTGAAAATCGGCACGTTCACTTGCAGACCGACGTACGAACTGAGCGGCCAGCTATAGTCCGCCAGCTTTAAATGATTGGCTTGTGCCTGCGATTGAAGCAGGCCAATCGCCGACAGTTTGGGCGCGCGTTCGGCGGTTTGTAAGGCAATTTGTTCCCGGTTCAGTTTCTCCGTCAATTCCAGCCGGTGCACTTCCGGCCGCGCCTGAACGGCTTCAAAAAACGCATCGGTTCCGGGTGTGACAAACCCGGTTTTATCATACCGCAACGAATCCTGCAATGCAATCGCTTCCTGCTCGTCCAGCCCCATCGTGCGTTTCAAAATCGTTTTGGTGATTTCCACCCGGTTGTTCAGGCGACTGATTTCCGGTCGGAGATTTTCGGTCGACACAAACGCCCGCAACGTATCCACCCGCGACGCCCGGCCCTGCGCCAGCAGCGAGCGGGAATCCCGCAGCGCCTGTTCGTTGCGCAAAAGACTCTGTTCCTGAAGCCGCAGTTGTTCCTGCGTAATCAACACATCCAGATACGCTTTTTTGACATCGGTTACTACGCTAGCCCGAACCTCATTCAAACCTTCAGCCGATGCGTTTTCGTAAATCTGCGCGGCCCGAATCCCGGACCGGATACCGGCCTGAAAAAGCGGTTGCGACACCGCAACACCGCCCACAAACGCATTCGATCCGCCGACCCGGAACGTGGCCAACTGATTTTCGCCCAGACCGACGAAACTGCCCGGCAAAAACGAAACCTGCTTCTGTGGCAAATACAGGTATTGGGCCGAAGCCGCCACTGTGGGTAAGGCGTAACTCCGGGCTTCGCGGACTTTCTGCGCCGACTTGGCGGTTTCCAGCGTCGCGACCTGCAAATCACGGTTTTTCTCCAGCGCCAGCTTCACGGCGTTTTCCATCGTCAGCGGTCGAACCTGCGCGAAGGCCGGTTTTCCCGTGAGGAGGAGAATCGAGATAGTAACAAGGATAATTTTATAAATAAGCGGTTTCATAAAAAAGTTAATTCATTGTTCATGTGTAATTTATCAAAGCGTCAACCCGTTGAATCCCTACGAAATCAACCGTCAACCGTTTTATCCCGCAGGGATCAACAGCGTAGCGTCGGTAGAAACCAAAACCTGCCTTCTTCGACCTATTTTATCCCGTAGGGATTCAACAGCGCAGCGTCGGTAGGTAAAGGTGTCCCTCCGTGCCAGCGTGCCGTCAGGTATGCGACGGGTTATGTACCTTACGGCACATGGGTTTAAGAAGACGACTCTTTGGTGCTACCGACGCTGCGCTGTTGAATTCCTACGGAATGAATCGTATACCGTTTTACGAAAGCTGTCAGATGTACGAAAACCGTCAGACCAGTTCCAGCACTTCTTCTTTTTTCGTCTTCGGAACGCGGGAAAAATAGGAATACACGGCGGGGATGATGTAGAGCGTCAATAAACCGGCGAACAGCAGACCGCCGACGATGACGGTTCCGAGGGAATTACGGCTGTTTTCGGTGAGCGCAATGGGGATCGCGCCAAAAATCATCGCCAGACTGGTCATCAGAATCGGGCGGAACCGCGAAGCTGCGGCCACTTTGGCGGCTTCCAGCGTACTCAGTCCCTGCTCCTTGCTGTGGTTGGCGAACTCGACAATCAGAATCCCGTTTTTGGTAATCAAACCGATCAGCGTGATGATCCCGATCTGGCTGAAAATATTCAGCGTTTGGCCGAAAAGCCAGAGGCTGAGCAGCGCACCGGTCATCGCCATCGGCACCGTCAGCAGAATGATAAATGGATCGACCAGGCTTTCGAACTGAGCGGCCAGAATCAAATAAATCAGTACCAGCGCGAAAATGAACGCATACAACAGGCTCGACGAACTCTCCGAAAAATCCCGGGACTCACCGGCCAGCGATGTTTTGATGGTGGGTGGCAGGACTTTTTTGGCAATGCGATTCATCTCTTCAACGCCGTCGCCAATGGTTTTTCCCGGTGCCAGACCGCCCGAAACCGTCGCCGAAATGGCCTGATCGTAGCGGTAAATGGCCGCCGGACTGATGCTTTCCCGGAACGAAACGAGGTTTTCCAGCGAAACCATGTCACCGGTTCGGGTGCGGACAAACATCGCTTTCAGGTCATAAGGCGTATCGCGTTCCTGACGTTGCAGTTGCCCGATGACTTCGTATTGCCGGTCGTTGTAAATGAAATAGCCGTAGCGTTGGCCACTCAGCGCCAGTTGCAAACCGCGCGCAATTTCGACCACGGAAATCCCCAATTCGGCGGCTTTATCCCGGTCAATTTTCAGCACCAGTTCCGGCTTATTCACTTTCAAATCCGAATCGACAAACCGCAACACCTCGCTTTTTCGGGCTTCGGCCAGAAACTTGGGAAGCACCTCGGTGATGGCCGCCAGACTTTGAGCCTGCAACACATATTGAACGGGTTGCGCCTGACCAAACCGGCTCCCGATGGTGGGCGGCTGAACCGGAAAGACCAGTACCCCCCTGAAATTCTGTGCATTCCGGGCGTAAATCTGAAAGACGTCGGCCTGGGATGTCGTTCGTTGGTCCGCTTTTTTCAGAAAGGTATTCTGAATCGCGAGGTTGACCGGAGCCGGTGGGCCAAACGTCAACGCCAGAATGGAGTACGTCTGGAACAAACCGGGTGTGGAATCGACCGAAAATTTGGCAATCTCGCTCATGTATTTTTCGGTGTATTCATACGACGAGCCTTCCGGTGCCAAAACCGCCAGACTGATCTGGGAGCGGTCTTCCAGGGGCGCGAGTTCCGACGGGAGTTGTTTGCCAATGACGTAAATCAGGACAAATGTGGCCGCCAGCGCGACGAAAGCCGTCCAGCGAAACCGTAGAAACCACGCCAGCGATTTCTCGTAACCCCGGTTCAGAGCGACAAAATACGGTTCGGTTTTGCGGTATAGCCAGTTCGGTTTTTCCTGTCGTTTCAGCAAATACGCACTCATCATGGGCGACAGCGTCAGGGCCACGAAAGCCGACACCAGCACCGAACCGGCCACAACGATGGCAAATTCCTGGAAGAGCTTGCCGGTAATTCCCGGTAAAAAGAGGATCGGCAGAAAAACCGCTGCCAGCGTAATGGTAGTCGAAATAACGGCAAAATAGATTTCGGACGACCCTTGGAGAGCCGCCTGAATCGGGCTCATGCCTTCTTCGACTTTGGCGTAAATGTTTTCCAGCACCACAATCGCGTCATCGACCACGAGGCCAATCGCCAGCACCAACGCCAACAGCGTCAGGATGTTGATGGAATAACCGACCGCGTACATGATGAAAAAAGCCGAGATGATGGAAACCGGGATGGCCACCACCGGAATGATGGTGGAACGCCAGTCGCGGAGGAAAATGAACAGAATCAGAATCACCAGGCCAAAGGCAATGAACAGGGTTTCTTCCACTTCGGCAATGGAATCGCGAATGGGTTCGGTAAAATCTTTGCCAATCGTCAGTTCGTAATCCGCCGGAATTTCCTTGCGCAGTTCTTTCAATCGCCGGTAAAATTCATCGGCAATGGCGACGGCATTGGCGCCCCGCTGCGGTTCTACAAACACCCCGATCGTCGGGGAATTTCCTTTCAGGCTGTTCTGGATGGCGGTCCGCTCGTTTTCGGCACCCAATTCGGCAAACCCGATGTCTTTAAACCGAATGATGGTGCTGCCTTCCTGTCGGATAATCATGTTGTTAAAATCCGCTTCCTGCGTCAGTCGGCCCAACGTCCGAACCGTCAGTTCGTTCTGGTCCCCTTCGACCCGGCCCGACGGCAAATCGACGTTTTCCTTGCGCAACGCTTGCTCAATATCCGAGGGCGTCAGTTGGTAAGCCGCCAGTTTAGAGGGGTCGATGCGCAGCCGCATGGCGTACTTTTTCTCACCGGCAATCCCCACGCGTTTCACACCGGGAATGGTTTGCATCCGTTCTTTGATCACCGTTGAAGCAATATTGCTCACTTCCAGAATGCTCCGGGTTTTGCTTTCCACGGCCATAAAGATCACAATATCACCGGCATTGGCTTTTTCCACGATGGGCGCATCCACGTCGCCGGGCAACAACCGCCGGGCTTTGGTCACTTTGTCACGCACATCATTGGCGGCCGCTTCCAGATCAGCATCCAGGTTAAACTCGACGGTAATGACGCTGGCGGCTTCCCGCGAAACGGACGAAATGGTGCGAATGCCGTTGGCTTCCCCAATGGATTCTTCCAGCGGTTTCGTAATCTGGTAGGCAATGACGTCGGGGCTGGCACCCGGATAGGTGGTCGTGACGGTCACAATGGGCGAATCCGTGACCGGGTATTCGCGGATTCCGAGGTATGAAAATCCGACAATTCCGAACAGAATAATCAATACGGACAGCACACCGGCCAGCACGGGCCGCTGAATACTAATTCCTGATAAACTCATGGTTGGTTGTATTAAAATCTCTTATTCGAAATGAACAAGCAGAATGGGATGTAACGATTATTGGTATACGCAGAAAAGTAGAAATGTTGGTTTTACCCCGGAGGGGTAGCATGTCAATAGCAAAACCATCCGCAAAATTTACCTAAGCTCCGGAGGAGCGTCCTTTTCTGGCGCAATCAGGCCGCCCCGCCAGGGCTTGAATGCACTGGCTGCTTGGAAAGCTATTTACAGGACGCCCCTCTGGGGCTTGCATTCGGCTAACGAACAGATTTACTAGTAACATTCGGCTCCTCCGGAGCCGAATTGACGGAATTTCATTGATGCTATTAACGCAAACTGGCGGCTCTGACGGCAACGCCTGGTTCCAGACGCAGCAGGTTGGTGGTCAAAACCGTATCACCCAACGACAATCCTTCCAGAATCTGAACGGTTCCTTTGGTCCGGTTGCCGGTTTTCAGTTCCCGCTGGTCGGCTTTGCCGTTTTTGAGCGCAAACAGCGAGTAGCCTTTGGCACTGGGAATCAGGGCCTGCGTCGGAATCAGAATACCGTCGTTGGTCGTGTGAAGTGTGAAGGCGATTTTGGCCGACGAACCCGGGATGAGCTTGCCGCCCTTGTTGGCACTGATGGCTTTCACCAGCAAACTCCGCGTGTTCAGATCCGTTTTGGGTTCGGTGGCGACGACTTTTCCGTGGAAAGGCTGGCTGCTGTTTTCGGTCGTAAACTGAATTGGCTGGCCAATCCGGACGGCAGAAGCGTATTTTTCGGGAATGGTGAACGCCACTTCGACCTGACTCACATCGTTGAGCGACGTTAAAACCGTCGAGGGCGTCACATACGCGCCGACATCGACTTTGTTCAGACCCAGTTTGCCGGAAAACGGTGCGCGGATTTCGGTTTTAGCCAGATCGACGTCCACCATCGCCATTTCGGCCTGCAAAACATTCAGGTTCGTCAAAATCTGGTCGTATTCCTGCTGATTGACGGCTTCGGTGGCCAGCAACTCGCGAAACCGTTTTTCATCGATGCGGGCCAGTTTTTCCTGAAGCGCGATTTTTTTCTTTTTTGCCAGCAAATCCGCATCGTCCAGTTTAAAAAGGAGCATGCCCTGCTGAACAAAACTGCCTTCGCGGACATACATTCGCGTGAGTTTGCGGGCCACTTCGCTCACCAGATCGACTTCCTGGTTGGCCGCGATGGTACCGGTAGTTTGCAGGTCGTCCGTCACGAGTTCCGGTTTTACCACGAAAATATCCGCCGTAATCCGTGGGTCATTAGCCAAAGCCGAACTAACGGCCTGTTTTTTGATCGGTTCGGCTTTATTCGAGAACAGTTTTGGCGTAAACACAAAAAAGGCCACCGTCAGGACAATGATCCCGATCATGAGTGACGTTGTGCGGATGGTTGATTGTTGAGATTCCATAGAGGTTTTCCTTATCGTTCTAATGTTTTATAACTATCGAACTTTATTGTTTTATGGATGTCGAACAACGTGGCTAACGAAATCGGTTCCATGATTCTGAAAAAGAATTGAATTTTTTATCCGTCCTTCGTCGTTGTACTATCAATTCATGTAGCTACTCCTTTTTTGCAGCAGCTACCGGCAAGAAATGGAAAGACTTAAATGAAACCCTATCAACATCCTACCTTCGACCAGATCACGCTAACGGGCCTGTTGCACGCGCTCAGCGATCCCGTCCGCCTGAACTTTGTCCAGTGTTTGGCAACCCGGATGTGCGAGCAACCCTGCGGAGCGATTCCCACGCCGGTGGCCAAATCCACCATGTCGCACCACCTGCGGGTCCTGCGCGAAGCGGGCATCGTTCGCATCCGGACGGAAGGCACCCAAAGCCTGACCTCACTGCGGCTGGCTGAAATTGAAGCTAAATTTCCGGGGGTTTTGGAAGCGGTTTTGAAAGCAGCCGATGCTGAAAAACCGTTGGAAGAGCATCCATAAAAAAAACCGGTCTGCGAGCAGACCGGTTTTTTTATGGTATCAATTCGCATTCCCTTACCGGCTTATCAGCAGACGCTTGGTCAGGTTTTGCTGGTTTGTTTTCAACTGAATCAGATACAGTGTCGTTCCTGATGAACGCAGATCGACGGCTTCGCGCTCGATTTGACCCGTGCCCGTCACCGACTTCTGCCAGACGGTTCGACCCATCGGATCTACAATCTGCAAATCCGCCCGCTGGTCGGAAATAACCCGGTATCGGATTTCGACCAGGCCCGGACTAGGGTTAGGGCTCACGCTTAGCTCCAGACTTGTTTCGGCACTTTCAACCCCTTGCCGACCTCCGTTGGGGCAGGTGAGGGTTTTGGGCGACCACTTCAACGTAAAATTGCTTCCCGGCACCCGACCACTGATGACGTGGGATTGGCCATCTTTCAGCGAAACCGGTACGTCGAAGCTGTAGCCATGTACTCCGTTGCCTTTGCCGGCATTCAGCAAATCCTGGCGGAAAATGTTGGCGTCTGCGCGACCGATCACCGTCGTCCCGTCCAGGAACTCTACGGTAATGGGCATGTTTGGTCGGTTACGGTCCCAGATCCAACCCCGAATGCCGCTACAACTGACCACATCCAGATAGCCTTCATAGTTGCCCGCGCCACTGCCTCCGCTGGTCGGCGGAGGATCGACCGGGCCACTCCCACCGGCGTTGACCGTCAGCGTAACGGTAGTTGATACGGCATCACTCTTGCTGTCGGTCGCCGAATACGTCAAACTGAACGTCCCCTGACTGGTTGTCGTGCCACTGATCACCCGCGAACCGCTGTTGAAACCCAGTCCGGCGGGCAATCCCGTCAGCGCATACGTCAGCGGGTCCTGGTTGGCATCGGTAAATGCGGGTAAGGCTGCGGAAATGTACGCCGTATTGGCCGTGGCAGTCAGCGCCGAAACCGCCGGAGCCACCGGGGGCTGATTTGCGGGGGGAACGCTGGTTCCTGCACAGTTGATGGTTTTGGGAGCCCACTTTAAGACAAACGTAGAGCCCTGCACCCGCGCCCAGATACGATGGTTTTGTCCATCTTTTAGTCCGGCAGGAATGGGAAAGTCATACCAGTGTTCCCCGTTGCCCTTGCCCGCATCTTTCAAATGCTGCCGGAAGTCGCTGGCCAGGATGGAGCCGATCAGGGTGCCGTCGGCAATGGAAGGACCGTCGAAGAATTCCACCGTAAATGTGTTGTTGGGCTTGTTGCGGTCATACACCCAGCCCGAAAGCGTGCTGCAACTGACTTCCTGCGTCAGATACCCGTCGAAGTTGCCCGTCACAACGGGTGTTGTTCCGCCGACTACCGTCAGCGTAATCGTCAGGCGGGTTTGCCCATTTCCATCACTGGCTGCGTAAACCAGCGGAAAGCTCCCCTGCTGCGTCGGTGTTCCTGATAAAGTCCGGTTGCCCGCATCGAAGGACAGACCCGATGGCAGTCCCGACAGTGTGTACGTCAGCGGGTTGTTCTCCGGATCCGTGAAAACGGGCAGAGCCGCCGGAGCATACACCACGTTGGCCGTTGCGGTCAATGAAAAAACCGGGGGTGCCACCGGCGGCTGATTGATGGGTTGGGCCGCAGGATTGACCACCAGCGAAAAAACCGTACTGCTTTTTCCTCCCGCCTGATCGGTGGCCGAGTAGGTCAGTTCAAACGTACCGGTCGTGGTCGGTGTTCCGGATATTACCCGCGTACCGCTGTCAAAATTCAGTCCGGCGGGCAATCCCGTCAGCGCATACGTCAGGGGTGTGTTTTCCGGATCGGTGAACACCGCCAGCGGATTCGTGATGAACCCGGCCCCTTCGGTGGCCGCCAAGGCGGAGACCGAAGGCGGAATAGGGAGCTGATTTGCGGGGGGGACGCTGGTTCCTGCACAGTTGATGGTTTTGGGAGCCCACTTCAAGACAAACGTAGAGCCCTGCACCCGCGCCCAGATGCGGTGGTTTTGTCCATCTTTTAGTCCGGCAGGAATGGGAAAGTCATACCAGTGTTCCCCGTTGCCCTTGCCCGCATCTTTCAAATGCTGCCGGAAGTCGCTGGCCAGGATGGAACCGATCAGCGCGCCCTCGGCAATGGAAGGGCCGTCGAAGAATTCCACCGTAAACGTGTTGTTGGGCTTGTTGCGGTCATACACCCAGCCCGAAAGCGTGTTGCAACTGACTTCCTGCGTCAGATACCCGTCGAAATTGCCCGTCACGGGCGGATTTTCCGTTGGGATTTCTTCAACCGGTTGCGCCGTAGAAAGAGCTGGCAACACATACGGAGTCGAATTCGAGAAAAAGGCATCACTCAGGGCATTCGACCAGTATTGGGCGGCTTTTGCGGCCCCCGCTAACGTCAGGTGAACCCCATCGGCCCGGTCGTTGGACGTCAGCAGATCATAGTCAGGCCCGGGGAAACAATTTGGCGTTTGAATCATTCGTTCCTGCGCGCGTCGAATCACAGGACGTGTTTTGTAGGGCGTTTGCCGATTGACTACCACGGCCAGCGACGGAAAACCAATATCGGAACGGGCCTGATTGACCCAGGTCTGGTAGAATTGCAACACCTGATCTTCATTGGTATTGCTCCAGTCGTTTTGTCCCTGGTCGGAGAGAATGCCGCGAATACCGGTTTGGCTGCAATAGACCTGCAGCGTATTTTTGACATTGATATACGGCATTCGGATGGAGGAGTTGATAAAAGGATGTTCAAATGACTGACCAAGAGCAGATTTCGCCCAGTGCTCCAGGCTGGTTCCCCCATAGGCCGCATTGAAAAGCAGAACCGGAACATTCAGACGCTGCGTCAGTGCCTGCCCCATTTTGGCCCAGAAATAAGTGCCGTGCGCGAACGGCGCAGGCGTTACCCCTGATTCGTAGTGGCCAAAACTCCGGGGAAGGTAGACGGGATTGGCGGTACTTTCGTAGGACGAATAGGCGGAGGTTTCCGGAAAAACCGGCACTGTATTGACCCGATCGTCGTCGCTGCCGGCCAGGTTGTTCTCCTGTCCCTGGGCAACAGAATGACCGGCCACCACAAACACCTCGCCGACGCCGACCCGTTCGATGCTGGCAGTGCCGACCGGTGTGCTGCCGGCCATGGCGCGCACCTCCAGCGTATACCATCCCCCGGCGGCTGGCAAACTCCCCTGAAACTGCCCGTCCTGGGCGCTGGTCGCAATGGTAAACCAGCCGGTCGTCTGGCCTTGCCCATTCCGGGCGACGGCTCTGGCATCGATCCGCGTGGTGTTGGCAGGCCAGTTGCCGCGGATCGGAATAGCCGCCTTGTTGCTCTGATTACGCTGGTAAATGATTCGGTTGAGGGGAGAAGTCAGGCTGAGCTGGGCCCAGGCTTGCAGATGAAAAAGCAAGAGTGCCGACACGAAAGCCAGCCTCTTCAGGTGGTAAAATGTTGAATGCATAAAAATTACGTTGAGTAGGTAAAATCGAACTCACCAGTAGCCTTTGCGGCCCTGATCCCGACCAATTACGGGTAGTCGGAGGCAATAATTGAGCCATTCCTTTTTTTACTTGTATTTAAAACAGCCAGGGAGCTTTCTGAATGGGTAGTATGCCCATAAAGTACAGAGAGAGAGTGCGATAGGACGGAGCGTAGAACCCGCCTTCGGTTTTAGAGAAAAGGGGATCCGTGAACTTGCAACCGGATTATCCCGTTAACCAGTTCGAATCCGGAGTAATAACAACTAAAAATTTCCTTTACAGAATTTCGACCTTTTCAACATGATGAAACCCCTGCTTCTGCTGTTTTCAGGCCTTGTTTTTTGTTCCGCTATGCTGCCTGATCCGGAAAATGAGCTGGAAAAAAGTATAGCGCGGGGCAAAACGCTCTATGCCGGGAATTGTATCAATTGCCATATGGCCAAAGGCGAGGGCGTGGTCGAGACGTTTCCGCCCCTGGCGAAATCCGATTACGTACTCAAAACGCCCTTAAAAGCCATTCAGGCCATCAAATTTGGCTTGCAGGGACCGATTCAGGTGAACGGGGTTACGTACGACAATATGATGCCGGAACCCGGTCTGGATGAGCAGGAAGTGGCCGATGTGATGAATTACATCCTGAATTCGTGGGGGAATTCGTCCGACAAAAAACTGATTACGGCGCAGATGGTCAAAGAGGTAAAACCGGCGGAATAAGGGTTATTTTTGATCCCGCACACACCGAAAGCCTAGGTTGTCGCTCCCGCTGCTCACTTCGCCCTTGCCCCGGCTCCCGGCTTTGTAGCGGATGCAATACTGATCGCTGCACAGGAACGAACCGCCCCGCTGCACGTATTTGACCGCACCGGGTTCGTCGGGATCGTAGCTGTCGGCTGGGCCTTTGGGGTTTTCTTTCGGACTATTCCGGTAATAATCAGGGCGGTACAAATCCTGACACCACTCCCAGACGTTACCGTCCATGTCATACAACCCGTACGGATTCGGCGGAAACGTCTGAACCGGCGCAATCCCGGCAAAACCGTCTTCCGTCGTGTTCTGGTTCGGAAAATTGCCTTGGTAAATATTGGCCACCCATTTGCCCGCCGGTTTCAGTTCTTCGCCCCAGTAGTATTTTCGGTTGCCTTTACCGCCCTGCGCGGCAAATTCCCACTCGGCTTCGGTCGGCAGTCGTTTTCCGGCCCATTTCGCGTAGGCAGCCGCATCTTCGTAGCAAACGTGCACCACCGGCTGGTTTTCGCGCCCTTTCAAATCACTCTGCGGTCCGGCCGGTTTTTTCCAACTGGCTCCGGCTACATACTGCCACCAGACCAGCGGATTTTCGAGTGACACCGCCTGATTCGGAGGTGTAAAAACCGCCGAACCCGGCACCAGTTTATCCGCCGGAACACCGGGGTAATCCTTCGGATTCAACGGTCGTTCAGCTACGGTTACGTACTTGGTCGCTTCCACAAACCGGGCAAATTCGGCATTGGTGACCTCGTGCTTGTCCATCCAGAACCCGTTGACTTTGACGGTATGGAGCGGACGCGAATCGGGAAATTCATCGGAACCCATCTGAAACGATCCGCCGGGAATCAACACCATGTCATCCGTGCCGTTTTGGCCCGACGCCGTTACGGAAACCGCCTGCCGAACAGCCGCCGACCGCGACGGCATTCCCTTCGCCACGCAGTGTGCAGCACTGTCGAGTTTTGCGGCTTCTTCAGCCGATTGATTCTGCGACTGGCAACCCACCAGTCCGGTCAGAAAAATGCCACAAAATAAGATCGTTAAATAGCCCCAATACCTCCTGTCAGATCCCACTTTCCACAATTTTGAGTGCTTCATCATCCTTGTATTTCCGGATTTGGTCTTTGAGTCTCGCTTTCAGGTCAGCAGTAATCGCTTCATACCCTTTAACGCCGTAGACATTCCGAAGTTCCTGCGGATCTTTTTTCAGATCAAACAGTTCCCAGTAGTCTTTCGGCCCGTAAAAACGAACCAGTTTGTATTGTTCACCCCGCAATCCGATGTGTGGATACACGTGATGCGGCTGCGGATATTCGTAGTAATGGTAATACGCATCCTTGCGCCAGGACACTTTTTTGCCCGTCAGCAACGGCAGAAATGACTCGCCCTGGATTTCTTTCGGGATGGCGGTTCCGGTCAAATTCAGCACGGTTGGGGCCCAGTCGATATTGGAAACGAGCTGGTTGACCTGCGTTCCCGGTTTGATCACGCCCGGATACCGAATCACAAACGGCGTTTTCAGCGATTGTTCGTAGATAAACCGCTTGTCGAACCAGCCGTGTTCGCCCAGGTAAAAACCCTGATCGGAGGCATAAATGACGACGGTATTTTTCGCCAGACCCGATTGATCCAGGTAATTCAGCAGCTCACCGATGTTGCGATCCAGCGAGTTGGCCGTAGCCAGATAATCCCGCAGATACCGCTGGAATTTCCACTCGGCCAGGGCTTTCCCGCTCAGCTTTTTCTCGTCAAATTCCTTACTGACTTTGTTCTCGTAATAGTCGTAAAATGCTTTTTTCTCGGCGGGCGAAAACCGGTTATAAATCCCGCTTTTCTCGTAGTCCGCGTGCACTTTCAGGTCTTCCTTCAACCGCATCGTTTTGTCGATGGTCATGTCCTGGTTCTTGGCGGCTTCCCGACCTTCGTAGTTGTCATAAAACGTCGCGGGAAGTGGAAAATTCACGTTGTCATACGCCCCCAGATCCTGCAAATCGGGCAACCATTCGCGGTGTGTTGCCTTGTGGCCCACCACCATAAAAAACGGTTTCGACTTGTCCCGTTGGTTGAGCCAATCCAGCGAAAGTTTCGTCACGACGTTGGTCACATAGCCCGGATACCGGGTTGTATCGCCGTTGGAGTTGATGAACGTTGGGCCGTAATAATGCCCCTGCCCCGGCAGCACGTTCAGGTAATTGAACCCGTGGGGCAAACTGCCCAAGTGCATTTTTCCGATCCAGGCAGTTTGGTAGCCGTTTTTCTGCAACTCTTCCGGGAAAACCGGCTGATTGATTTCAAACTTCCGCTCGTTGACCTTATAGCCGTTGAGGTGGCTGTATTTCCCGGTCAGAAGCGTGGCCCGGCTGGGGCCGCAAATGGAATTGGTGACGACATTGTTGTACAGAATCGCTCCTTCTTTCGCAATCCGGTCGATGTTGGGCGTTTTGGTCAACTTGCTGCCGTACGCGCTGATGGCCTGGTAGGCGTGGTCGTCGGAAAAAATAAAAATCACATTAGGCCGGGTTGCCTGAACGGTTTCCGGTTCCTTCGGCGAATACCCCGGAATCACCACCAACACGGCCGCCAGCGCCGAAATTACTACAAGGACTCCTACTCCAATTTTTAGATTCATTACCGTTCAGGATTTACGTCTAATAATTCTGTTGCACTTACGAATTGCCCCATTCCCCTAAAGGACGGGGCAAAAAGCGTCCGGTAATTACTGTAAACCGAAAACCGTTCACTGAATTACCTCTTCCGGCCACGCCACCGCTTTACCGGTTTTTTTGAACGTCGGCATCTGCGCGTTCCAGGCTTTCAACTGCTTAGTAAGCAACAAAGCGAGCTGTTTTACTTTATCGGGATGCGCTGTCGCCAAATTTTGTTGTTCGCCAATATCGCTTTTCAGGTTATACAATTCCAGAGCCGCGCTCCGGTGGTCATACACCAGTTTCCAGTCGCCCTGTCGAATCCCGCTCGCCCAGTGCAGCATTGGCCCTTCGGCCGGAATCCAGCGGTTGGGGTGGTGCCAGACGAGCGCCCGCGTCGTATCTTTCAGCGCCGGACTTTTCAGCAATGGCAGAAACGACCGGCCATCGACCTGTTGCACAACCGTCGGTTTTTTCACCCCCGCTATCTCCAGAATGGTCGGAAAGAAGTCTTCAACAATGACATACTGCTCCGTCACCCCACCCGGTTTAACCACACCCGGCCAACGCACCAGCATCGGCTCGCGAATCCCGCCCTCGTAGACCGACCCTTTTCCGGCCCGCAACGGCAGGTTGTGCGTGTGTTCCTGACCACCCCGCAACGGCGTGGTACTCAACCCACCATTGTCGGACATGAAAATCACCACGGTATTGTCCGCAATTTTGCGTTCGTCCAGAAAATCCAGCAGGTCGCCCAGGCTTTTGTCCATGCCTTCCACCAACGACGCATACTTGGCTTCAGTGCTGTCCAAACCGGTTTTCAGGTACTTGTCAATAAACCGCTTGTCGGCCATAATCGGTGTATGAACGGCATAGTGACTGAAATAGAGAAAGAACGGCTGTTTTTTCCGAATCGGCACCTCCACGGCTTTCAGGGCTTCAAGCGTGAGTGCTTCGCTCAAAAAAACGTCTTTGCCATGATAAGCTTCCAGTCCCGGAACGGCGTTGCGGCTGGGTTTTCCATTGTTGGGCCGGTCGTAATTATCGGTTCCTAAATAGCTGGCCGGATGTCCGATTTCATTCCCGGCGATGTTTACCTGAAACCCCAGATTTTTGGGGTCTGATCCCGGCGTCCCGGCCGAGCCGAAGTGTGCTTTTCCGGTGTGAATCGTGTAATACCCGTTCTGACTCAGCAACGTTGGCAAGGGCGTCGCGTGAAACGTGTGTTCAATTCCGGCGACCGGACTCAAGCCGTTGTAATTCCAGTCAACGGGATTCAGCGTGGTATCTGGGTAATCAGTGTTTTTATCTTTATTGGGTGAGGTCCAGTGCGTAATCCGGCTGTGGGCCGCATTGACGCCACTCAGCAGACTCGTGCGGGTGGGCGTACAAACCGGCATGGCGTAGGCGTTCGTAAACTTCAGGCCTTCCCGCGCCAGCCGCTCCATGTTGGGCGTTCGATACCGCCGGTTCAGCTCCGTCACCTGTTTCCAGAACGGCACCGACGTATCCTGCCAGCCCATGTCATCGACCAGAAAAACCACGATGTTGGGCGGTGTCGGTTTTTGGGCGAACGTACCGCTGATTGCCAGTACTATCAAGCCAATTATCAACCCGGTTTTTTTCAAAAATTTGTCCATCTCTACAAGGTTTTAAGCCTCTATTTACCACGTCCAAAAAGCCCAACGGGCTGACATCATTAGCCCCGGGTAACACCCGGGGTTTGCGAGGAGTGCCCGGATGAACCTCACGCCCCCCGGTTGAACATCGCCATTCCCGGTTGAACCCCACGATCCCCCGGCAATCCTCACCATTCCCGGTTGAACCTCACGATCCACCGGCAATCCCGCGCCCCCGGGTTATACCCGGGGCTAGTGATAGTAGCCTTTCAGGCTGTTTGGTTGGTTGTATGTCATCTCATTTGTACCCTTCATTCTGTTTCAGGCTCGGATTCCGGTCGATTTCGCTTTGCGGCAACGGAAACAGAACCTGGTATTCGAAAGCCACTTTTCCGCGAGCTTTGGCGTATTCGATGAATTTGCCGTGCCGGATCAGGTCCTGCCGACGGAGTTCTTCCGAGAAAAATTCCCAGCCGCGTTCTTTCAGCAAATGCGCCCGTAATGCGTCTTTGGACGCAAAATCGCCAAGTTTCAACAACGCAACGCCCGCTTTCGTCCGCACCTGGTTGATCAGGTCGATGGCTTCCGGCGTCGGACCACTCAGTTCATTGAGGGCTTCGGCGCGGCTGAGCAGGATGTCGGCGTAGCGATACACCGGAAAATCGTTGCCCATCACTTCGCCGGTCGCGCTCAGGTCTTCCTTGAACTTAAAACTACGAACATCATCGGTTCCGAGCTTGATAATTTTTCCGTTGACATCCTCATACTCCGTAATGATGGCCTGCCGCCGTTGATCAGCCGGGTCGAAGGTGTTGTAAAAAGCCGTCAACGTTTTCAATTGCGTCGCATAATTGGTTTTGGGCGCAGTTTTGAATTTGTAATTCGGCGGGGCTGCGTGCGGCAGGTAATTATCACCCAGACCCGGCTGGGCCAGATTAGGCCGAATGTAGATAAACTCGCTGTTTTTTTCGTTGGGAATGTCAAACAGATTGGTCCGATTCGTCGAGTTAAATAACTGATACACATTCAAATCGATTACTTTCCTGGCGGTTTCGGCGGTTTCCTGCCATTTCTTATTGTTCAGATGAAATCGGGTCAGCAAAGCCAGCGCGGCCCCTTTCGTAGCCCGTCCGTATTGGGTCGAAACCGCTGGCAACACGTCTGCAACGGCTTTAAATTCGGTTTCGACGAAGGCGATAAACTCTTCTTTGGTGGCGCGACTGGGCCGGTCGTCGCTGCTGATGGTGCTGCTCGTGATCAGCGGAACCGGCCCGAACAATTCGTACAGGGTCTGGTAGGCACTGGCCCGTAAAAACCGGGCTTCAGCCAGAATCTGAGCCTTGCGGGTTTCGTTCATCGAAATGGCCGGGACCTGATCCAGAATCAGATTCGTACGATAAATGGTCCGGTAATGCAGGGTCCAGGCGGTTTCGAAAAACTCGTGCGACGCGTTCCAGGTAAAATCTTCCAGCGGTTGCGCCAGGCTCCGCAAACCGCCTTCCCGGTCAATCAGCAAGTCGGTATTGACCTCGGCCATCAACAGATAATTCCGAAAACCCCGGCGCTGTTCCACCGCATACGCCGAGTTCAGCAAGCCTTCGGCATCGTCGGCTTTCTGGAAAAAGTTATTGGGTCCAAACGCGGAATAGACTTCTTCCTCCAGCGGATCAGCGCACCCGGTCAACAAACTGACAATGAGCAAATAGAATATCTTTTTCATAAAAAATGTCAGTTAAAAATTAAGATTTAGACCCACGGTATACGTCCGCGTCAGCGGGTACGAATTGTAGTCCGCCCGGACGTTCGATGTGCCGAACGCGCTCACTTCGGGGTCAGAACCGGTGTAGTTTGTGATGGTAAACAGGTTCTGGCCGGTTACGTAAAGCTGGGCGCTCCGGATGAAATTCAGTTTCGCCAGCGGCAGATTATACGCCAACTGAATGGTTTTCAGACGAATGAACGAGGCATCTTCGACGGCGCGGCTGTTGATGTTGGTCGCATACGCCACTTTCGGCGCAATTCCAGACGGGTTGGAATTGGTCGGATTCGTGGGCGTCCAGCGGTCGGTGTAGGATTCGGCCAGCCGGTTTCGCCGGAATGAGATCGGGTTTTCGGACTCGGTGCGGTTCAGGTTGAAAACGCTGCTGCCCTGAACGCCCTGCAAAAAGAACGAGAACGTCAGCGGACCGTAGGCGAAGTCGTTGTTGATTCCGAACGTGTAGCTCGGAAACGGTGAGCCCAGAATCGTGCGATCGGCGGTCGTAATCTGTCCGTCGCCGTTGACGTCGCGGTAGCGATAATCGCCGGGGCTGGCCAGCGGCTGCGGAGACGATTTGATGTTGTCGCCCAGTTGGTAAACCCCGTCGATGACGTAGCCGAAAAACGAGTTCAGCGGTTCGCCTTTTTTAATGATACTGAAGTCTTTGGAAAACCCGGCTTCGCCTTGCAGGATGTACGGAAGTCCCGCCAGATCAGTCACTTCATTGCGAATCAGCGAGAAATTGACCGACGACCGCCAGGTGAACGGTTTCTGAATGTTAACCGTGCTCAGCGTGATTTCAAGCCCCTGGTTTTTCATGCCGCCCACGTTTTTGAAGGTGGTCGAAAAACCGGTCGTGCGCGGAACAGGAAGCTGCAAAAGGAGATCTTTGGTGTTTTTATTGAAATAGTCGATCGAACCCGTCAGGCGGTTTCCAAAGAAGCCGAAGTCAAGACCGATGTCGAGCTGGCCCGTGGTTTCCCATTTCAGATTGGCATTGGGCAATTGGGTCGTCGAAACCCCCACGTACGAAACACCGTCGAAAATGGCGTTCCCCTGCGGCCCCAGCAACACGAGGGACTTGTAACTGCCGATGTCCTGATTGCCCGTCAATCCGTAGCTTCCGCGCAGTTTCAGATCCGACAGAACCGCCACACGTTTCAGGAAATCCTCTTCCTTGATCCGCCAGCCGAGCGCAACCGAGGGGAAAAAACCAAATTTGTTGTTTTCGCCAAACCGGGAAGAACCGTCGGCCCGGAACGAAGCCGTCAGCAAATATTTATCCAGCAAATTGTAGTTGACCCGACCCAGATACGACTGAAGCTGGTTCTGATTCCGGCCCGAAGCCACATCGAAGGTCGAGCGGGCACCAGCGGCTAAGTTATTGAACAGCAACGCATCCGACGAGAAATTCTGCGCCCCCGCCCCGATGTAATTGTTCTCAAACTGCTGGTAGGTATACCCGCCCAGAACCTCTACTTTGTGAATGTCGCTGAATGTTTTGCTATACCGCGCTGTCAGTTCGAGCAGGTAATTGCTGGCGCTGCTGGATTGCGCATCGGCAATCCCGTTGGTGGCCTGGCCGCGCCGGGTCTGGCGCGAAAGGTAGCTGTCGCGACGGGCGGTTTGACGATCCGTTCCGGCATTGACTTTCACCGATAGTTCGGGCAAAATGAAGTATTCGGCAAAAATATTTCCGAACGTGCGGTTCGTTTCGGCCACATCCGTCACTTCGTTGGCCAGTGCCACCGGGTTTTCGAGGTTCACGATCAGCGTCTGGGCATAATTGCCATTCGCGTCTCTGATCGGCAGGGTCGGGTCCTGAAAAATAGCGGTATTGACCACCCCGGCTCCTTCGTTGATGCTGACGCCGTTCGGTACAAAATCGTCTTTTACCAGACTCGAATTCAGATTCAGCCCAAACTTGAACCGATCGTCGTTGTAGGTCAGATTGGCCCGGCCAATGTATTTTTTAATCCCCGAACTGATGATGACGCCCTTCTGATCGTAGTAATTGACCGACGCGTAGTAGTTGAATTTATCCTGCCCGCCCGAAAAGGCCAACTGGTGGTTGCGCGTGTAGCCCGGCCGGTAAATTTCCTTCTGCCAGTTGGTTCCGTTACCAATGGCCGCAATTTGTTCACTCGTAAATTCCGGCGCCAGTCCCTGGTCCTTTTTCAGATCGTTCAGCAAACTGATGTACTGCTGCGTGCTCAGCATCGGAATCGTTTTGGTCACGTTCTGAAAAGCGGTGTAGGCATTGTAATTGACCTTCAGCTTTCCTTTTGTCCCTTTTTTGGTCGTCACCAGAATGACGCCGTTGGCACCCCGCGAGCCGTAAATGGCCGTGGCCGACGCATCTTTCAGAATCTCGATCGATTCGATATCCGCCGGATTGAGCGCATTGAGCGGGTTGCGCACCGCACCGTCCGTAATAACCGGCGAATTAGGCACTACCGGCGAATTGTCGATGGGCAACCCGTCGATCACATACAGCGGCTCGTTGTTGGCGTTGATGGAGTTGGCCCCCCGGATGCGGATGGTGACGCCCCCACCGGGTTCGGCGCTGGCCTGCGTAATCTGCACCCCGGCGGCCCGCCCGGCAATCAACTGATCCACTGACGTTTGCACGCCTTTGTTGAATTCTTTTGAATCCAGCGAACTCACGGCTCCGGTCAAATCGCTCTTTTTCTGCGTGCCGTAGCCGACTACGATGACTTCATTCAACTGCCGGTTGTCTACCACCAGTTTCACGTCCAATTGGCTTTTGCCGTTGACCGGCACTTCCTGGCGAATAAAACCGACGCCCGAAAACACCAGCACCGCATTCGGAGACGCCTGAATCTGGAAGTTCCCGGCGGCATCGGTTACAGTGCCCTGGGTCGTGTTTTTGATGAGTACATTGATTCCCGGAATACCCTGGCGGTCGTCTTCAGAAATAACCTGCCCTTTAACCGGACCTTGCGAATACCCAACCAGTGTGGTCAAAAGTAGAAAAATCGAAAAGATCCACCTGGATAGAATCCTCTCATAATCAAACACATAAAAATATCTCATGGTGACTGATTGGTAAACGGGTAAAACAAAATTTAACTATTAATTCTATAGAATTAATATAATAATAAAAGCTAGTTCAGAACTCGCCGGGTTAAACCAGGAGGATGCTGACTAATGATGAAAAAGATGAAATGAACTAGAGAAGATTACAGACAGCAACAACAGCAGGAAGAAAAGGCTGTTGGCAAACAGGACAAGCAACACCCTTCAGACAGCGTACGTGTCGGGTGAGAATGTTTGTTCAGGTGGCTAAACGATTTCATGGTGACAGTCCAATGAAAGGAGTCGAATTTTATTCTTCTTGTTCTATTCATTTAATAGAGTACCAAAGAAAGGGTTTATCAAAATTAAAATCAAAGCAAAACCGCACACAAATTCGATAAATTAAAGACATTGTTTAATTCGTACAATTATATCCCCTACAGATACCGGTTCTCATTTGAACCCTATCACGGCCTGGGAGGTTAAACCCAACGGGCAGGTGTTGTTCCGGCCAGAAGTTTAAATGGTTACGCAGAGTTGAGCGGAGGAGATCAGAGTTAATCAGAGAAAAAGAAAGAAAAAAACTCTGATTAACTCTGATCTCCTCCGCTCAACTCTGCGTAATAACCCTTTTTTCACGCCATGCATAAAACTGATTTTGACGCCATCGTCGTGGGTTCCGGTCCGAATGGGCTGGCAGCCGCCATCACCTTGCAACAGGCCGGGCTTTCGGTGCTGGTGCTGGAAGGCAAGCCCGAAATCGGGGGCGGACTGCGTTCGGCGGAACTGACGCTGCCCGGTTTTATCCACGATACCTGCTCGGCCATTCACCCGCTGGCGATCAACTCGCCGTTTTTCCGGACGCTGCCCCTCGACGCTTTTGGCCTGGAATACATCGAGCCGCCCATTGCCGCAGCCCATCCGTTCGACGATGGCAAGGCGGCCATCTTGACCCGATCGTTGGACGAAACCGCCCGTTCGCTGGGGCCAGACGAAAAAACGTATCGCAACCTGTTCAAACCGCTAATCGACCAGTGGCCCCGCATCGACTTCGACGTGCTGGGTCCCTTGACCTTTCCCAAACACCCGCTGGATTTTGCCCAATTTGGTCTGAAAGCCCTGCCGCCGGTAACCTGGCTGGCGAAATTGTTCAAGACCCCACAGGCCAAAGGGTTGCTGGCGGGCATGGCCGCTCATTCCATTCAGCCCCTGTCTAATTTCACGACCTCGGCCATTGCTCTCGTGTTGATGACGGCGGCTCACGTGCGGGGCTGGCCGTTACCCAAAGGCGGTTCTCAGCAGATTGCCAGGGCACTAGCTGCTTACTTCACTTCGTTAGGCGGCAAAATCGAAACGAAATTTTACGTTTCTTCGCTGGCGCAACTGCCCTCTTCGAAGGCGGTTTTGTTCGACATCACGCCCAAACAGCTCCTGCAAATTGCCGGACACCGGTTTTCGGCACTCTATCGCTGGCAACTGAACCGATACCGCTACGGCATGGGTGTTTTCAAGGTCGACTGGGCGCTGGACGGCCCGATTCCGTTTACGGCGGAAAGCTGTCGGCAGGCGGGTACAGTTCACCTGGGCAATACGCTGGAAGAAATCGCCGACTCGGAATTGCGGGCTTCGAAGGGCCAGCATCCCGAAAAACCGTATGTTCTGCTCGCCCAACAAAGTCTGTTCGATGCGACGCGGGCTCCGGCGGGGAAGCACACCGCCTGGGCCTATTGCCACATTCCCAACGGCTCGACGGTGGATATGACCAAGGCCATCGAAAACCAGATCGAACGGTTTGCACCCGGTTTCCGCGACCGGGTTCTGGCCCGACACACGATGAATCCGGCCCAGATGGAAGCGCACAATCCCAACTACATCGGGGGCGACATCAACGGCGGCATCATCGACATCGGCCAGCTTTTCACCCGGCCCGCACTGCGCTGGTCGCCCTACCGAACCTCCGCAAAAGGGCTGTACATCTGCTCGTCGTCTACCCCACCGGGGGGCGGTGTGCACGGCATGTGCGGGCATCATGCCGCGCTGAGAGCCTTGAAGGATGTTTTTACCCCGTAATTCCTGCGACTAGTCGGCTATTCCATTCTGCGGTTTGTAGTTCCGGTTCACGAAAGCCGGTTTTGAAGGGATCGCAATGGCCGTATCGCCCAAACCACCCCGGCGCTGGTGTTCCCGGTAGCCGGTAATCTCCTGCGCCTTGCGGTTCCGAATCCGGAATTCAACGCCCGCTTCCGGCTCCCACTGACGGGCAGCGGTTATCTTATTCGGATGTTTATAAGCAGCCGTCGAATACGTCAGATCATTTTTCAATCGATTCTGCGCAGCCACCTCAGTCACCTCATTGGGAGCGACGGATTTGGAGAGGTCAGCCTGGGCGGAAGGAACGCTCATCAGCGTCAGGGAAGAAGCAACGAACAGGGAGTGGAGGATCGTTTTCATGGCGTAGGAAGTTTGGTTTGGTTGTCCGTTTTGGATGCATGAAAGGTCCGCTTTTGGACAAAAAAACGCTGTCACAAATGAGTCAATCCCTGCTACTTTTGAGAAAAGACGGGGATCTCCTGTAAACCCTGGCGGGTTACGGGATGGCTTCGCCCAAATGGTATCCTGCCTGAAAGAAAGTATCAGAATTGCACCTAAAAGTAAGAGAATAGCCAACCGGCAGCAGTTACTTTTGTACATATCAGTGATCCTACGGGCATAAATCACCCCACTTTCCCTTAACGAGTTGTCATGAGATCTGAAAAAATGAAAACCCGGCGAGACTTTCTGCGGACGGGCTTGATCAGTGCCACGGCCGTTCCGGTCTTGCCAAATTTGCTGGAAGGTTCATCGGATAACGAGCCGGTGTCGTTCAACGGTGAGCCGCGGACGACACCGCCCAAAAAACCGGCTTTGGACAAACACCGCAACCTGTTCAACGGTGATACCTGCGTGTATTTTTACAATCCGGAGTTGTGGCAACCCGAAGACTATTCGCTGAAAACCGTTGCCAATCCGCGCACCGGCAAGATGGGGACCAAACCCGTAGCGGTGGGCGGGCCATTCAAAGCCAAAGCGATTCACCGTTACGTGGATGTATTGGCCGACAACGGCATCGACACCTTCGTGATTAACGCCAATGCCAACCGGGCCTGGTATCCCAGCAAAAAAATCCCCAGCATTCTCGATGGCTATAAGCGTGGTGACCGCGACTATTTCCGGGGTCACGCCGTCTGTCAGGGTATCACGGAACCCGAAGCGGTGGAAGAATTTCTCGACAACTTCTCGCGTTTCATGAACCGCTACCAGGATTTGATCGACGCGGGTGTGGACTGGCTGGCCGAAACCTCGAAAGCGTGCCGACGCCGGAAAATCTCGCCCTGGGTCAGCATCCGGATGAACGACATGCACGGCAGCCGCAACGTGGAAGGCAGTTTTTTCAATCTGCCGCTCTTCAAAAAGGAAGAAATGCGGCTGAAACATGCTTCGTACGGGTTGCAGAACGCGCAGGACCGGATCGGTTTGAATTACGAAAAACCGGAAGTGCGCGCCCTGATGTTCGAGCAGATTCGGGAAGTGGTGGAAGATTACGATTATGAAGGCCTGGAACTCGACTGGTGGCGGCAACCGCTCTGCTGCGAACCCGGTGCCTCGCCCGAAACCATTGCCATGATGAACGACTGGTTCCGCCAGATTCGCGCGCTCACGCAGCGTCAGGCGAAGAAAACCGGAAAACCGTATCCATTCGGGATGCGCATTCCGGGGGCACTGGACCAACTGAAAGCCATTGGCGTGGATGTGGTCACGCTGTGTCAGGACGGAACCCTTGATTTCGTCATTCCGGCGGGTTTCTGGGCCACCACCTGGGACATGCCGCACGATGAATTCCGAAAACGCCTGGGCGACCGTGTAACTATTTACGGTTCCGTAGACGATGGTGCCAATAGCTTACAGACGCAAAATGAATCGGGAACTGTCAAAGAGCGGATGCGGTACATCAGCGCCAGTCCGGAAATTGTGCGGGCCAATGCGGCCGGAAAACTGGCGATGGGTGCGCAGGGCATCGAATGGTTCAACTTTTACTGCACCGATCAACCGCTAATTCCGGGCATTCGGGCCGATTACACGGCCTTGCGCGACATTGACAAGCTCAATTTTTTACGGGGAAAACCGAAACACTACTGTTTCAGCACCGCCGGGGCGTTTTTCAATCCAACCCCGTTTGAGCTTCCTGCCCAGTTACCCGCCAGCATCGGCCCTTTTGCACAACGTCCGTTCCAACTGGCGATGTGCGCCGAACCCGCCGACCAGAATCTGGAACTAGTGGTGCAGTTAGTGCTGAAAGCCGGCGAAAAACCGATGTATATGCCGGTTTCGATCAACGGCTGCTGGCCGAATCTCAAGAACGAATCGACCGACAAACTGCTCCGCCCCTGCGGCTCGCTGACGCATTTGACCAGCGATCATGTGGGCTACACGTACCGGTTTCCGGTTTCGCTCATCACCGACGGCTGGAACAAAATTGTCGTTGAAAACCAAAGCAAAGAACCCATTACGGTGGCCGCCCTTGAAATCGTCGTTCAATCGAAAGCGGTTTAAAGTTACCCCCAACCGAAGCGTCGGCCCGCACCCTAAAGGCTAGTATTGCAGGGAATTATATGTAATGAAAATGATTGGTAAAAAGTAACTCCGGAGGTGTTCACGGTTAATAGGAATACACTAATCGCAGTTCGTCCAGCCCCGGCAGGGGCGTCCTAAATTGTGACTTTGATTGAGGACGCCCCTGCCGGGGCTGGAACAACGCGTTGGTACATTTGACTATTAACAGAAGACCCCTCTGGGGTAAATTTGCAAGATCCCTGCAAGAGTAACCCTGAAGGGGCTAAAAGTACTCGGATTGTTAAAAGCCGCCTTTAGTGGCCGACCCGACGCTTTGGGGTAACTGATTAAGCGGTTTCTTAAAGAAGTCACCGAAGCAACTCATGAAAATTACCAACGTCGAAACCATCCTGCTGACGGGTCCCTGCACGAACGACCCGTATCTTTCCGAAGCGCGTCAACTGCGCAGTGCGGCTTTTATTCGCATCGAAACCGACGCCGGGCTGACCGGTTTGGGCGAAACCTACGCCGGGTATTTTTTCCCGGAAGGCGTTCCCGCTATCGTGGAGTTTTTCAAACCGATTTTGATCGGCAATACCGTCGATGACATTCCGGCATTGTGGCAACGCATGTACCAGTGCGGCAATTTCTGGTGCCGCGTCGGCCTGGGCGCCATCGTGCTGGCCGGAATCGAAGCCGCTTTGTGGGATTTGAAAGGAAAATTGATGGGCGTTCCGGTTTACAAACTACTGGGCGAAGCCTGGAAAGGCAGTTTTCCACAAACCGCAGAAAACCCATTTGCCGCCCCGGATTACCTTCCCTGCTACGCAACGGGTGGCCCGAGTAATTATCCCCTGGAAAAACTGGGCGACAAAGTGGACTTTTACCAATCGCTGGGGTTTCGGGGGGTTAAAATCGGAGCCGGAGCGTATTGGAAAGCGGGCGGTTTTCAAATTTCCATTGACCCCACGGAAGCGGCTGAGCTGGAAGCGACGAAAGCCGCGTATGTCCGTCAGCAATTTGGCAACGACCTCTGGCTCTTGTTCGACGCCCACATGGGCAACAGCCCGACGCTGACCTGGGGACTCGAAACCGCCACGGCGGTCGCGCGGGCGCTGGAACCGTATGCGCTTTTCTGCCTGGAAGAACCGCTACACTACACCCGGCCCGATCTCTACGCCGAACTGCGCCGGAACACCCAAACGATCATTGCTGGGGGCGAGTGCCTGACGGCGGTTTGCGAATGGCAGACGTTCATCGAGCAGGACAGCTTCGGAATCGGGCAGCCGGATGCCTCTTTTACCGCCGGTCTGGATCAGTTTATGCTGGTCGCGTCCAGTCTGGCGCAACGCGGACAGAAAATTGCACCCCATGCCTGGGGTGCGGGCGGTTCGCAAATGCAGAATATCCATTGCGGTTTTGCCTGCCCGAACACGGTGATTCTGGAAGTCGCCCCGGCCTACGGCCCGCTGCACAGCGAAGTCATCGGCGACAGTCTGCAACTGAAAAACGGTTACGTAGTGCGTCCCGAAAAACCGGGTTTGGGCATTGAACTAAGTGAAGCGACGATTCGCCGGTTCCCGTTTATTCCCGGCAGCGGTGAATTTAACAGCGTTCCCGGCAAAATTCTGACGACCTGAAACCATGCTGAATGTCTTGATTGATATGCCGGTTTACGAACCGGTCCTCCGTTCGCTGCGGCAACTACCGGGCGTTTCGGTCGCCGTTGTGGAGACGCCGGAGGAAAAAGTAAGGCCGTTGCCGACCGATCAGATTCAGGATTGCGATGTCCTGTTCTGCACGTTTCTCCCCGAAAACCACGAAGCGATGACGCGGCTGAAGCTGGTGCAGATCAGTTCGGCGGGGTATAGCCAGTTGTTTCGCAAAAACCTCGTGGAACGGGGCGTCCGGGCCTGCAACTCCCTCGGCGTTTTCGATGTGCCGATTGCGGAATGGAACATCGCCATGATGATCAATCTGGCGCGCGACCTGCGCGGTCTGGTTCGGAATCAGGAGGGCCAGATCTGGGATCGGTCGGCCCGGTTTCAGAACGAAATTCGCGGCTCGGTGGTCGGCATCTGGGGCTACGGCGGCATTGGCCGCGAAACCGCCCGGCTGGCCAAAGCGCTGGGCATGACGGTTCATGTGCTGGTTCGGCAGCCGATTCAGCCGCGGGATGCGGTTTACAACGTCCCCGGCACCGGTGATCCCGAAAGCAACCTGCCCGACCGCGTTTTTTACAGTTCCGAAAAAGAAGCGTTTTTACAAAGTCTGGATTTTCTGGTGATGGCGATTCCGCAAACGGGAACCACCACGGGCATCATGGGCGAATCCGAGCTACGGCTGCTGAAACCCACGGCGTATTTGCTGAACCCGGCGCGGGGTCCTTTGATTCAGGAAGCCGCCTTGATCAAGGCGCTGGCGGAGGGCTGGATTGCGGGGGCGGCTCTCGACACGCATTATCACTACCCGATGCCGCCGGAGCATCCGCTCTGGCATTTCCCGAACGTCATCCTGACGCCCCACATTTCGGGTTCCAGCCTGAGCCCCCGGTTTCTGGAGCGAGTCTCGTCGATTTTTCTGCAAAATGTCGAGCGGTTTCAACAGGGCGAACCCTTATTGAACGAGTTGACGGTTTCACAACTGGCGGGGAATTGACCGAATTCGTACAATTGGAATCCCAGCCCACGGTTTTAACCGTGGGGAAACGAGGAAATGCCATTGGTTTATGAAACCGTTTTAACGGTTTTAGAGCCCCGAAACCGTTAAAACGGTTTGTATAAACGCCATTCTTCTCCAAACCCACGGTTGAAACCGTGGGCTGTTAATCAATGCAATGACTGGCCGCGTAGCAGACTCCTATTGGTAGAATAGATATGATTATGATAAAAACCGCAGCGTTCATCGCACTATTGTTGGTTGGAAATTGGACGGTTTTTGCCCAGGAAATCAACTGGGACAGCACCGTTCGGCCCGATATTTACAAGGCTAGGGTCGATCTGTTCCGATCCCTGCCGCATTCGCGCAAAGACGTGGTTTTTCTGGGTAACAGCCTGACCTTCTGGGCCGACTGGAGCGATTTACTGGGCGATACGCGGTACAAAAACCGGGGCATTCCGGGCGACATCACCTTCGGGGTGCTGGAACGGCTCGACGAAGTGATTCAGGGAAAACCGGCGAAGGTTTTTATCCTGATCGGCATCAACGATCTGGCGCGAAACATCCCCGACGCCGTCATTCTGCAAAACTACCGGCGGATGGCCCGACGGTTGAAAACCGGTACGCCGACCACCCGGATTTATTTCCAGACGCTGCTGCCCACCAACGATTCATTCCAGAAACTCAGGAGCCACTACAACAAAGAAGGCCACATTCAAACACTGAATGCGGCCCTGAAAGAAATGGCCCGAACGGAAGGCTTCGAAGTCATCGACCTCCACCCGCACTTTGTGGACGAATCCGGGAAGCTGAAAAAAGAATATTCCTGGGACGGCGTTCACCTGACGCTGGCGGGTTACCATCGGTGGGCCGAGGTACTGAGCAAGGGCAAGTACGTGAAGTGGCGGCATTAAGCATTCAAACCGCCATCCATCAGAATGTTTTCACCATTGATGTAGGCCCCCGCCTGGGAAGCCAGCAGCACGATCAGCCCCTTGATGTCGTCCTGGTTCGCCATGCGTCGCAGGGGGACTTTTTTGGTGTAATTCTCCAGAAACCGTTCCGGCTGGTGGTTGAACAAACCACCCGGACTGACGCAGTTGACGCGTACGTTTTTCCCCGCCAGAATCTGGGCCATGTATTTTGTCAGGTTGAGTAAACCCGCATTGTGAAAGAAATAATCGGGGGGCGGATTACCCATCGTCGTACCTTCGTAATTGGATAAATCCGGGCCGAACATGCCCATCATCGAGCCAATGTTGATGATGCTGCCACCACCCGCCTGCACAATCAGGTCGGCCATTTCGCGCAGAATGTCCATCGAACCGGTGGCATTGACCCGCATCGATTCCGCAAAATCCGAGAGGGGCGCATCGTAGCCCTTCATGGGTCGCGAAACCGCATTGTTGACGAACACATCCAGCTTGCCGAACTGCAAACGGATTTGGGTTTTCAGGTTTTGAACCGAATCCGGATCACCCTGATTGACCGGCAGGGCAAACACGTCCAGCCCACGAGCCTGAAACTGGTTGGCGACTTCCTGCCCGGCGGCCAGATTTCGGGAAGCCGTGATCACCGTCGAGCCAGCTTCCGCCAGCCCTTCCACGATGCACTTTCCGTAGTTGCCCGCGCCACCCGTTACCAGACTCACTTTGCCGGTTAAATTGAATAAATCGTTGATATGCATGAGGTTGTTCGCAGTTAGTTTAACCAGCCCATCCGGTCCCAGTGGGGCAGGTTGAGAAAAGTAGGGTCGGGATAGGAAAGATCTTTCGCCCGGGCCAGGGTTTCAGCATCCAAGTGAGGACCGTTCACGGCCGCCAGCGACTGGTGCAGATAAGCCGGTTTGTCGATGCCCACCAACAGAGAAGACACTTCCGGGAAGGTGGCTACGAACCGAACCGCCAGTGTGGACAAATCCGGAAAACCGGTAGCCACCAGGTCATCAAACCGGCGGAGGTGGTTTTCGACATCCGCCAGGGCCGGGTGCAGTTGCTGGCCTTTGCTGGTCAGTAATCCTTTCATCAAAACCGAACGAACAACGATGCCGACGCCCTTTTCCGCAGCAAGTGCAAACGCCTGCGCCTGTCGCTGGTCCATCATGTTGAACGGCAGTTGAATAACATCCCACACCCCGGTTTCGATGGCTTTCTGCGTTTCTTCAACCGCATACGTCGAGACGCCCGTACTCCGAATGGTGCCCTCTGCTCTTAAATCGGCAAAAATTTGAGGGATTTCGTCATTCTCCAAAATGCCCAGATCGGCCTGGTGGAGCATGAAAATGTCGACATAATCCGTCTGCAAAGCCGTCAGGCTCTCCATTAGAGAGGTTTTAATGAGCTTTTTCAGGGCAAAACCGGTCGGAAGTTCGCCGTTGCCATCGCGCAACTGGCGGCATTTGGTCCCAATTACGACCTGTTCGCGCCGGTCCCGAAAAGCCTTGCCCATGATGGTTTCACTCGCGCCATACAGGCGGGCGGTATCGAAAAAATTGACACCCGATTCCGTGGCTTCGTGCAGCAATCGGATCGATTCGTCTTCCGAGAGCATATCAGCTTCGCTTTTGACGCCAATGCCGTAGGGCAGTCCGATTTCAACCCCACCGAAAGCCAGTTCTGAAACCGCAATGCCGGTTTTTCCCAGTTCCCTTTTTCTCATTATTTATAGCCACCCTGAGCCGATTGAGCCGGTGTTGTTTCTTTGTTGAAGCGATTGATCAGACCGTGACAATAGTTACTGACGCCCACGACATCGGCACCCACGCTGACGAACTTGTAGCCCATCGCGACGAACTCTTCCAGCCGGTCGATAGGCCCGGTGGTGGCCGCAAATTTGCCGTGTTTGACGCACACTTCGGCGACGCGTTTGCGGGCTGCTACCAGTCGGGGGTGGTTCCATTCGCCGGGCGCACCGATGGCCTGGCTGAAATCGCCGGGGCCGAAAAAGAGCATGTCCACGCCATCGAGGGCGGCAATTTCCTCCAGTTCGTCGAGCGGTTCGGGGTCTTCGATCTGAAGCGCGACAAACCGCTGCTGGTTGGCCTGCCGGAGGTATGCGTGGAAATCCAGGTTGGTGTAAGCCCCGTCTGCATTGCCGCCGTCGATGGCCCGCAGACCCAGGGGATGAAACCGGGTCATCTGAACCACTTTCTTCGCGTCTTCCAGGCCCATGCAGTGCGGCACCAGAATGCCGGTGGCGTCCAGTTCCAGCGGTTTGACGTAATCGCTGTAGCTGCCGCGCGGCACCCGAACCATGATGTCGGCATCCTGCGATTTGGTCGCCCAGATGTGCGAACTCACCACCGACCAATCCTGTCCCTGGTGTTCGCGGTCGATCCAGATGCAGTCAAAACCGGTTAAGGCCACCAGTTCGGACGCTTGACCATCGCCAAAATTCACTTTAAAACAACTGACCACTTCGCCAGCTCGTAACTTCTTCAATACCCGGCTTTCGCGCATTTTCATGGTAAAATCTGTTTTTCCGTTTCGTTATACCCGCTTTAACTGCATGGGATACACGTTATTGGCATTCCACTGGCAAACGTACACGTTCTCGTCCGCGTCGATGCAAACGTCGTGCGGATGGACAAAAACCGGGCGGTGTTGCGCTTGCGTTTGTAAGATACCGTTTTCGTAGATCGGTGCGGTGCCGCCCGGCGTCGAGATTACCCGATCATTTTCATCCAGAATCGTGATGTAGCCCGAGCCAATAGCCCGGTTGGTGGTCGACCGAAAGACAGCCGCAAAAACATACTGATCGTGTAGAACCGGTCGGCAGACAAACGAACCCGGCAGCGGAATCGTACTGACATACTGCCCATCCAGCGTAAAACGCTTGAGCACATTATGGTTCCGGGAGGTAATCAGCAGGCTCGGCTCACCCGGTTTTCGGGTGTCAAGCGCAATCCCGTGTACGCAGTCAAACTGCCCATTTTCATCACCCCGCCCACCCCAGTGCCGGATGTAGTCGCCCTGGCTGGTGTACTGAATGACGTATTGCAGCCCGTAGCCGTCGGTTACATACAGATCACCGGTCGGACCAACGGCGGTTTGGGTCGGCAGAAACTGGTCGACGGAGGTGTAGGCACTGATCTCTTTGGGATAATCCAGCGTCATCACAACCTGACCCGTTAGCGTCGTTTTAATCACCTGATGTCGATCAATGTCCGTAATCAACAGAAATTCTTCACCGTTTTCATTAACTAACGTCAACCCGTGGCCGCCCGGATAGTCCGTTCCCCACGAATCCAGCAGCTTTCCTGACCGGTCATAGAGCAGGATGTTGTTGCGGGTTTCATTGGTCAGCATCAAAATCCGGCCTTTGGCGTCGATCACCATTTCGTGGCAATCCTTCACCGGATGCATCGCCGGATTCAGCTTGCCCCAGTCCGGGAAAACCTGATACCGATGTGTGCCGTGACCAATAAGCGTGTCTGGATCGATCATCTCAGAGGGTTTCAGCGTGCAATTTCTTCTGGTAAGCCGCTTTCGCTTCGGCATCTTCCTTCGCCGATTCGGCCCAGTAAATCAGGCCGATGGCTTTGCGCGTGCGGTTTTCGGTGCGGTTGGCTTCCGCCCAGTGAATCGTCATCGAATGGTGAATCAACAAATCACCCGGTTTGGCGGGAAAAGCGACGGCTTGGGCCTGATCGTCTTCGGTCCAGAAATCCGTGATGCCCTGCGAAAACCCAAGCGTCTGGGTCCGGCCGTGCGGTCGAATGCCGTTTCGGTGCGAACCGGTCACGTACCGAACGCAACCGTTTTCGGCATCGACATCCTCCAGCGCCAGCCACATCGTCACCGCTTCGGTCGGTTTCAGCATGAAATAATAATTGTCCTGGTGAGGGGGCGTCGGTTTGCCGATTTTGGGCGGTTTATTGAAATATTCAAGGGTTTTAGGAATAGCCACATCGTCCAGCAAAAACTCGGCAATTTGCTTGAATTTGCTGTTATTCAGCATCACATCGAAATAGGCATTGTACTTCTGCATATCGATGAGCTGCTTCAAGGTCGCCGGATCGTTCTTGTCTTCGTAGAAGACGAGTTCTCTGGGCATTGCGGGGACTTCTCCGCTGATAAAATTTTTAACCTGCTCATTGAGTTCACCCACTTCGGCGGGGGATAAAAAACCGGGTAGAAAAACGTATCCGTCCCGGCGAAAGGCTTCTTTCAGGTCTTGCGCGTTTCCTGTTTCCATGCGAATTGAACCGTTAGTTGATCGTTATTATCTAGTATTGCCCCTAAATCCCCTAAAGGGGACTTGGACGAAGATTAATCCGGATGCTGAAAGTCCCCTTTAGGGGATTTAGGGGCAGAAAGCGAAAGTTCTGCGTTAAATTCTAAATCCTTTTTATCCAGCAAGTCCACCAGTTTAGTTCGAATGCGTTCCTCAGCGCTTAGTTCCAGAAAACTGGTCCGGCACCGCCAGGTTTCGTAACCGCCCCGCTGAATTTCATGCGCGGGTGGCACGTAGCCCACGTAGCCATTGGCCATGGTGATGGTGAAATAAGGGCTGCCCGACCGGTTTTGTTTGAGCCGCAAACCGGTTTCGGCAAAAAACTCTCCACCCAACGCCCCAATCTGCCCGGTACCGATTTGGATGGCCTGTACCGGAAACAGAATCGTGTCCGGATAATCTTTCAGCAACACCTGCTCGCGGGCGTAAATCCGGTGCAACGCATCGGCATCGACCTGTTGAATGGCTTCATACTGCGACACCGCCACCACACTCCGGGCGGTTTCCAGTTCGTCTGCCGACGGCTTGCGAACGCCCGTCGGAACCTCGGCATAGTGAGCAAAAAGGTCTGGATTCGTCTGCCAGTCAACGGTTTGCAACGCTTTGCCAACCCGGGCGGCAATGTCCTTTCCAATCAGATTACTTTTGGCAAAATGCTCTTTCGGATAGCGGTCGGGGTCCAGAAAATCCCAGATGTTGGCTTCTCCACTCGTGCCGTTGCTCATCATGCCGACAAACGCCGAACCCGCTCCCAGTTGACGGCGCAGTTCATCGGAAAATACCCCGAAATAATCAGCGGTGATCGTGCCGTTTTCCCAATCGCCGACGTAATGCAGCGAGTAATTTGCCAGGACGCTGATCCATTGGTCGTCCAGTCCTTTCACGGCCAGAAAACCAACTTGCGGATCGACGGGAACCACGCGCCGGTCGATCTGCTGCTCATCGCCGAACGGATTAGTTTTCACGCCATCGAGTCCGCCGGTGACGGGATTGCGGGCGGCATAGCCTTCCTTCATGAAAAACCGGCGGCAAACCACGTGTTCCGGCACTTCCACCGCGCCGAATCCGGCTTGGGCCGGCCGAAGCTGCTGCGTCGCTTCCACGACGGCTTCTACAATGAAACCGGGTAATTTTTGCCGGTAGGGCAAATCGGCCGCTCCCAGCAGCAGACTGGCCACGGAGCCAGCCGCATGGGTATGCGTACTGGCAATCAATATATTCTGTGGGGCAATGCCGGTCTGGTTCTGGATGAGTTGTTTGACCTCGTCCAGCAAATCTTTCGGCATGGCGCAGATGTCGACCATCACCAGGGCCACCGGTGTGTTGTTCTGTTGCAGTACCAACGCCTTGGCGTACAAGGGGTCGTGGATATAGCGGGCGTAATGGGTGATAAAATCGCCGTTGATCAATGTTCCCAACGGCGGGGTAATGTCCACCTGAGCCGCACCGGCCTGAAAGTTCATAAGGTTCGTTCGGTTTGCCCCAACCCCCTGAAGGGGACTTAGCTCTGCCATTTTTAAGCCCCCTTCAGGGGGTTGGGGGTATTTATTTCCAGGCTTTGCGTAAAAACCGCAGCCAGTTTCCGTGAAAAATATTGTCGATATCGGCGGCTTGGTAGCCCCTACGGGCCAGAATGTCCTCGTATTTCCGCAAATCGGCAATCGAGTTCATATCCCAGGGCGACTGCTCGGTTCCGAAAATACCGTCCAGATCACTTCCAATCGCCACGTGATGACTGTTGCCGGCGATCTGACAGATGTGATCCCAGTGATCGACGAGGTTTTCGAGCCGGATGTCCAGTTGCCAGGGGTCCGACACCGTATCGATAAACCGGATGTCCATCGCCCAGCAGTCCAGCATCCCGCCAATCACGGCGTCCCGTTCAATGAGTTGTTTGATCTGCTCATCCGTCAGTTGGCGCTGGTTCGGAACAATCTTCCGCACGTTGTGGTGACTGGCCCAAACCGGTCCCTGATAGCGATCCATCACCTGCCGGAATCCCTCGTCGGTCAGGTGGGTGACGTCCAGAATCAGGTTGAGCTGGTCCATTTCGGCCAGTAATTCCAGCCCCGACGGCGTCAGCGGCCCTTCCATTTTGGTGCCCGGCGCGTAGCGGCCCGGCCCGAAATGCGACAGGCCCATCGCCCGCAACCCGTAGTCATAGGCCCGGTGCAAATACGAAATATCCACCAGCGAATCCGCGCCTTCCAGACTCAGAATATACCCAATTGGTTTTTCTTCGTCCGGTTGTTCGGTGTTGTCCCACAACGCCAGATGGGTTTCCAGTTCCGTCCGATTGGTGATCTGAACCATCTCGCCGAGGGCTTCCATTTCGCGGTACCAGACCAGTTGTGCCTGCGTCATGGCCCAGGCTTGCTGTGGGGAGTGCCAGCCGGGCAGCGAACTTCCCAAAGGCGTCACCCGCGACAATTGCGTGGCCACCACCAGACCAATACCGCCTTTCCGGAGTTCGGGCAAACAGACGGTGCCTTTGCCGCGGTCGGGTTTGTCCTTCATGCCCATTTCGCGCTGCCGGATTTCGACCAGCGGGCGCGACAGATCCCGGTTCCATTCCAGGGCGTTCATCGCCAGGTCGAGGTGGGCATCAAAAATCAGGCGCTTCGTCATACCACTAGGGTCTGTTTGCCCACCCGTTGCGGGGTTTCGGCGTAATTGAACGGGTATTTGCTGATCAACTCCTGAATCTGGAGGCTAAATTCCCGAAACGATTCGTCCCATTGTTCCACCTCCCCGGCTTCGTACGCGTAGAGTCCTTTTTCGGTACTCATGCCCAAACCGCCGTTCTCCACGATTTCGGTAAAAAACCGGGGGACGTGACGGGCTTTCGACAATTCGGGAAACAGATCCTGCATGACGACGCCGTAAATGAACGTTCCCATGAGGTCCATATACCGGAAATTGCCCGAAAAGGGCAAATAATAGCCCGGATCATTCCGGCAGGCGCGGTCGACATCCTCGACGGAAACGTAGCCGTTTTCCACCAGATAAAACGCTTCCCGAATCATGGCACACAGCATCCGGGTTCGAATACCGGTGTCATTCTGAACCACATAGGGGTCTTTTTGCCAGAATAATTTCGCCGTAGTATAAAAGTCGTCGACCCGCTTGGTGTCGCTTTTTTCGTTGGTGATGATTTCCAGAAAATACGTCGTATCGGCGGGTTCGGTCCAGTTGACGCCGATGATCCGTTCGGGATGGCGGGCGTCCTGCTGGAGACTGCTGAGCGGAATGCTTTCCGTATTGATGGCAATCAGTGCCTGGGGCGAAAGAACCGCTTCCAGTTGACGGATCAGGGCTTTTTTCTGAGCCTCATGCTCATCCGTTCCGGCAATGACCAGATTGACCGGCAACGGACTATCCAGGTGCCGTATCGCCTTTACCTGTCGGTCCGAGGCATCGATTTCCACCAGGGTTGGCGAAACCGGGCCACAGTCGGTCGTGTCAACCGGGCGGGTGGTATATACCGTCACCGGGTGGCCGGCCTGGCGCAAACAGGCGATGATCCCCGTTGTCCGTTTGCCCCAGCCCGTCACCAGGATTTCTTCTTTTTCAGGTGATGTGTTACCCATAATTCGTTGGTGTTAAAACGCTGGAAGTAAGCGCAGCAGCTCTCTTTTGTTCGAATTGCTACCAGCCCAGTTCCTCACTTCCCAGCACTTCCCGGGCCGTTTTGATGGCGTGATCAATATCTTCTTCGGTATGGGCCGCACTGATATACCACAGGCCCCGGCCAATAACCCGGACGCCCCGATCGTGCATACCCGCAATGAATTTAGCGAGTTTAACCCGGTTATACCCCAGCGTACCCCGGTAATCGGTTGCGGTTGGCTGGTCGGTAAAACCGGCATGGAACATCGGTCCGAGTCCCTGCACACGCAGATTCTGGCCCGTTTCGGCTGCGGCCTGTTCCAGGCCCGTCATCAGTTTTTGACCAAACCGGTATAAGCGTTCGTACGGCTGGTCTCTTTCCAGCACCTGAATCGTGGCCAAAGCGGCCGCAATGGTCGGGTTGCTGGCGTTCATCGTGCCCGCGTGGATCACTTTCGCGTCCTCGATCAACTGCATCCACGCACGTTTGCCGACAATCGCACTGATCGGATACCCACTGGCGATGGCTTTGGCAAAAATGGACAGATCGGGCGTGATACCGAAATAATCCTGGGCGCCTTTGAGCGAAACCCGAAAACCGGTAATGACTTCATCGAAAATCAGCGCCATTCCGTACTGATCGCAGAGGTCGCGGAGACCTTGCAGAAAACCCTCCTGCGGCAGAATGCAGCCGTTGTTGCACATAATCGGCTCGGTGATGATGGCGGCCAGTTCGTGGTGGTGTTCAGCGACGGTTTTTTGAACCAGTTCCAGATCGTTCCAGGGCAGGATAATGAATTCATCCCGGGAATTTGGGGCCAGACCGGCGCTCCAGGGATACACGTTCGGGGCTTCCCGGTCGCCCAGGGCTTCTACCGAAGGCGTCGACAGCCCCCAGGCGACGTTGTCGAGCCAGCCGTGGTAATGCCCTTCGAAACGCAGAAATTTGGTTTTGCCGGTTTTGGCGCGGGCTACCCGAAAGGCGGTTTGCACGGCTTCGGAACCGTCCAGGCAAAACCGCATGAGGTCGGCGGACGGAATCAGGTCGGCCAGTTTTTCGGCCAGTTCAATTTCTTTGTGGTGCTGGCCGGCAAAAAGCTGGCCCTGTTCGGAATAGTCGTGGATGGCCTGCAACACTTCCGGGTGCGAATGCCCGAGCAGCAGCGGCCCCTGGCTCAGCGTAAAATCCAGGTATTCATTGCCGTCTACGTCGTAGATCCGGCTTCCTTTTCCGTGCGTATAAAAAATGGCGTGGGGATGATTGTACTTGCGGAACTCGGACGAAACGCCCCCGGCCAGCACTTTTTTTGCCCGTTCGAGCAAGGCGGCCGATTCGGTGTAGTGTGTCATTACGTTGGTTTAACCGATTCGTTGGTCGGTCCGGAACGGATACCGGGCGGCCAATTGATAAATGTCTTTATTAAAAACCGCAAAGGCTTTGTCCCACTCCTTCGCTTCTTCTTCGGTATAGTCATACAGGCCCTGGGCGCTCTGCGTCCCCCGCAACTGCCGGTCCACGAGGTGCTGCATCAGCTTCGGAACCGCTTCGGAATTGCTCAGTTGGGGGAAAATGCGCCGGAAGATTTCAGGGTAATCCTGCAAACCGGTGTAGTCCATCCGCCGGAAAATGCCCATCATTGTAATCCAGGAACCGGCATCGTAGCGAAACGCCTTGTCGACATCGTCGAGGCTGGCGGCCCCGGTTTCCACCAGGTGCAGTCCTTCGCGGTAAATGGCATACATCAGGCGGTTGGTCACAAAGCCGCGAATGTCTTTCCGCAGCAACGTGGGCTCTTTTTTCCAGTGGTGGGCCAGTCGAAACACCCAGTCGGCGAGGTCCACCGAGGTATGGGTGCCGCAGGTGATTTCCATAAACCGGGTCATGTAGGCCGGTTCGGCCCAGTGAACGCCCATAAACCGCTCCGGATTGGGCACATACTGTTGCAGCATGCTGATCGGAATGGCCGATGTATTGCTGGCCAGCACTGCGTCGGTGCTCACCACGGCGGCTATTTTTTCGTAAACGGATTGTTTAATCGGTATTTTTTCGGTGACGCACTCCAGCACCAGCCGGCAATCGTGCAGTTCGCCATAATCCGCCGAAAGGGTCAGCAGGGCGACGGTTTTTTCCAGCGGCTGCGTGAGCAGTTCGGCTTCTTCGCCGTGTTGCAGTTGGCTGTTAATGCGCTGGAGGGCGTCGGCCAGTTCATTGGGCAGGGGGGCGATGGCTTTGACCGGATGACCAGCCATCAACAGGGCGGCCACGATACTGCTGCCCATCAACCCAAGCCCCACAACGCCTACGCTGATCTCACTCGTTTGTATAGTCTCATCCATTCGCCGAACAGGTTTTCAGGCCGGGAGTTTAACAATGCAATCAATTTCTACTTTCAACCCCTCAGCCAACACCGATTGCACGGTGGTTCGGGCCGGTTTGATTCCCGGAAAATACTGGGCATATACCGTATTGTAGCGGTCGAACTCGGCGATGTCGGCCAGGTGAACGGTGCATTTGACCACATCCGCCAGCGTGGCGCCCGCCGATTCCACAATCGTTTTAATATTCTGTAAGGTTCGGTGGGTTTCGTCTTCGATGGTTCCCAGCAAAAATTGAGACGTCTTGAAATCCACGGCCGCCTGACCGCTGACAAATAGAAAGCCGCCGGCAATCACCCCGTCTGAATAGGCTCCGGTCGCAAAGGCAGGGTCACGGTCAGGGTGAATCACTTTTGTTTTACTCATGCGTGAAAAAGCAGATAGAAAGGTTGTATTCACCAGGGCCGCATGGTCGACCCTGTACGTATCAACAAAAGTAGTTGTGAGAGTTTGCTATTTCTGTTACTTTTATCCATATTTCTGATACTATTCTTCATAAGTTTCTGACGAATTCAACATTTATACTATACTTACTGACCGGTTTTACTTTATACGTCCGATTCGCCATGAAAACTATCGAATTTCGGTTACCACAGGAATACGACAAATCTTTTATTGTGTTTCAGGAGATTGGCCAATTTTTCCCCTGTCCGTGGCACTACCATCCCGAGTACGAACTGGTGCTGGTGCTAAAAAGTACGGGTCGCCGGATGGTGGGCGATCATATCGGGTATTTCGACGCGGGCGATCTGGTGTTTATGGGGCCTTCGCTGCCCCACGTCTGGGTGAACGATCCCGAATTTTTCAAGGGAGAAGCCGGCTACCAGGCCGACGCCATCGTCGTTCAGTTTGTTGATTCTTTTCTGGGCAAAACGTTCATGGAAATTCCGGAAATGGAAGCCTTCCGGAGTTTCCTGATGCGGTCGAACCGGGGGATGGTGATCAAGGGCGATACCCGGGAAAAGATCGCCGACACGATGACCCGGATGCTGACGATGAACGGTTTACAGCGATTATCAGCGCTGTTGTCTATTTTTGACCTTCTTGCTCAAACCACTGATTATGAGTTACTGGCCAGCCCCGGTTATGTCCAGAATACCCACCTTAAATCCTCCGATCATCTGCGAAAAATCAACCAGTATATTATGCAGAACTTCCAGGAAGAAATCTCGCTGCCCGAAATTGCGAGCGTTGCCAACATGGCCCTGACGACCTTCTGCTGTTTTTTCAAAGAACACTACCGCGTCTCCTTCGTCGAATACCTGAATACCGTCCGGATTGGGTACGCCTGTAAACTGATTTCCGAAAAAGATTTGAACATTGTCGAAGCTGCCGGTGAAAGCGGTTTCAACAACCTGGCGAACTTCAACCGGCAATTCAAAAAAATCAAGAACATGACACCCAGTGAGTACCGAAAGACGCTGAATCTCGTCTAATCTTGTTTTCTTCCGAAAAAAAGTACCTTTCCGACTTTTCCGAAAAATAGTATTACAAATACAGATAAAAGTAGCAGGATGCGATAGAACCGAAACTTAATTTTGCTATCGTCAAATTTGGTATGACTTTCTATCTAAGATACTATGGAAAAGAAAACTTTACCTGCTCTTTCTTTCGGAAAGCGCTATTTTTTGTTGGTTACGCTGCTCTTCAGTAGCCTCGCTGTTTTCGCCCAACAAGCGCGCTCGGTCAAAGGTAAAATTACCGATGAACGGAATGAAGGTTTACCCGGTGTCAGCATCGTTGTGAAAGGAACAACCAGCGGTGCAACCACGGACGCCAGCGGCCAGTACACCATCAACGTGCCCAGCGACCAGTCGGTCCTGGTCTTCAGCTTTCTGGGGTATGAGTCGCAGGAGGTCATGGTGGGAAACCAGGCCCTCCTGGACATCACCCTGAAAGGGGACAGTAAAACGCTGAACGAAGTCGTGGTGGTCGGTTACGGAAGCCAGTCGCGCGAAGTGCTGACGACCTCCGTTTCCAAGCTGGACACCAAAGTGCTGGAGAACACGCCGTATGCCAACGCGGCTTCAGCCCTGCAGGGAAACATACCGGGCGTCCGGGTGCAGGCTCCTGCCAACGGTGGGCAGCCGGGCGCAGCGCCCCGGATCATTGTTCGCGGGGGAACTTCCATCAACAATCCCAATGGCGCGGCTCCGCTTTACATCATCGACGGCATCATTCGGACCAACATGAATGACATCAACCCCGATGATATTGAATCATTGCAAGTATTAAAAGATGCCGCTTCGACGGCTATTTACGGCGCCAGAGGGTCAAATGGCGTCGTGATCATTACCACCAAAACCGGGAAAAGCGGCAAAACGAAAGTAACCTATTCCTACGACCTGGTTTTCTCCAAACCGGGTAAAATGTATGAAATGGCGAACGCCCGCGACTACATTTACCTGCAACGACTCGGGGCGGTTCGCTCGGCGAAAAAAGACCCGACGGCTACGCGCCAATTGACGCTGGCGACGGGAGCCGGAACTGGTAACGACCTGACCAACAATACGATTTACACGACCCAGTATCTGTCGGACGCCAACAAGCACAAGCTGAACGAAGGCTGGGAAAGTATGCCGGACCCGCTAGATTCCTCCAAAACCATCATCTTTCAGAATACGGACTTCCAGAAACTGATTTATCAGGACGGTGTTTCGCACAACCATTATGTGTCGCTGACGGGCGGTACCGAAAAAGCGACCTTCAACGCCGGTGTCGGGTATCTGAACAACCAAGGGACGGTTATTACGACCAAATACGACCGGTTGACGTTTAACCTGAACGGTGAACTCAAAGTGCGGGACAACCTGACGTTCTTCGGGCGGACGATGTTTACCCGATCGAGCAACAACGAGGTCTATAACATTTCGCAAATCTTCTACCGCTCAGCCGCCAACGTACCCACCTCGAAGCTGTATTATGAAGACGGAACGCTGGCACCCGGCGCCAACCGGGGCAACGGAAATGCCGCCTACTTTCTGAACAAAGACAAACGGGGCAACTCTATCGAAAACATGACGCTGTCGGTTGGTGGTCGCTGGGATATTTTGCCGGGTCTTTCGTTCGAGCCGCAGCTTTCGATGTATAAATTAGCCACGGATGGCTATTCGTTCCTGCCATCGTATTACAACGGAACCACGGCGGTAACGACCCGGGCAGCCTCAGCGAACTATACAAAACTGACTCAATATCAGGCAGATGCGGTTTTATCGTACGATAAAACGTTTGCGTCTTCCCATAATCTATCGATAAAAGGCGGTTTTTCCTACTTTGGACGGAACAGTTACGCTATGTCGGCCAGCGGCCAGGGTGCGGCTACGGACCTGATTCCGACGCTGAATGCGGCTACCACGCCGGTTTCGGTGGGTGGTTCGGTCAGTGACCAGGTAATTCTGGGTTATTTTGGCCGGGTTAACTACGACTACAAACAGAAATACCTGTTCTCGCTGAATGCCCGCTACGACGGTGCTTCCAACCTGGGAGCCAACCACAAATGGGGCTTCTTCCCGGGCGTTTCGGTCGGCTGGAACCTGCACCATGAAGAGTTCTGGAATGCGTTGCCCGCCGATTTGGTTCAGCTAAAACTACGCGGAAGCTATGGGGTCAACGGGAACATCAGCGGTC
This sequence comes from Larkinella fluvii, assembly GCF_051857545.1. Taxonomy (NCBI): domain Bacteria; kingdom Pseudomonadati; phylum Bacteroidota; class Cytophagia; order Cytophagales; family Spirosomataceae; genus Larkinella; species Larkinella fluvii. Next base: position 87,268 of record NZ_JBPZHB010000006.1, read on the forward strand.
TTTCCGATTTCCAGTCGCAGGGAGAATACGGTGTTGGTGCCCGCTATCTGGGCGTTTCAGCCGTGCAGAATACCGTTATTCCGAACCCGTCGCTGAAATGGGAGCAGTCCAAAACCTTTAACGTGGGGGCCGACCTCGGTTTGTTCAAAAGCCGGGTGAACGTGATTGTCGATGTGTACCGGCGTGTGACCGACAATCTGCTGACCAGCCTGACGCTGCCGCCATCGACCGGTTTTTCCAGCATCTTTACGAACCTCGCCAGCCTGGAAAACAAAGGGATCGAACTCGAACTCAGCGCGCAGATTCTGTCACCTTCTTCCCCACTGCAATGGCAGATTGGCCTGAATGCCGCCAAAACAACCCACAAAATTCTGAAGCTGCCCTTCAACGGAACCGCAAACAATCGAATCGGTGGGTACAACGTGTATGACCCCGCCACCGCATCGTACGTTTGGGGTGGTGGCTTGCGCGAAGGCGGACGGATTGGCGACCACTATGCCTGGAACCAGATTGGCGTGTATGCCACAGACGAAGCCGCCAAGTCGGCACCGGTGGATCAGATGATTACCTACGCCGATAAAACCAAATACGGTGGCGACGCCATCTTCCAGGATGTGGATGGCAATAACATCATCGACGAAAGGGACCGCGTCTACATGGGTAATCCGTTCCCGGTCTGGACGGGCGGTATTTCCAACACCCTGTCGTACAAGAACTTTAATTTTGTCGTTCGACTGGACTATGCAACCGGCCACACCATTTACAATTACGCCCGGGCGTTCATGGACGGTCAGTGGGCCGGGGTGAGCATGACGAAGGAGATGGTCGAAAAATCCTGGAAAAAACAAGGGGATGTCGCCAGCATGGTACAGTATCAGCCGGGTATTGGAAACTACAGCAACTGGCGCGGAACGGCCTGGCACGAGTTAACGACCAATTCCACCTATTACGAAAAAGGCGACTACCTGTGTATCCGGGAAGTTACGCTCAGCTACAGTGTACCGTCAGCGGTTTTGCAGAAATTTAAAATCAGCAACCTCCGCTTCAACCTGACCGGCAACAACCTGCATTATTTTACGGCCTACGAAGGACTGAATCCGGAAGATGGCGACCGGGACAACGGACGGTATCCGATTCCGAAAAACATCGCTTTTGGCGCTTCTCTTACCTTCTAATCACGCACTGAACCATGAAATCACCTTATAAACTCGTTTCGGGAGTCTTACTGGGTCTGCTGCTCAGTACCTCATCCTGCACCGACCAACTGATGCTCGACCCGACGAGCGTGATCACCAATGCATCGTTCTGGAAAACGGAAGATGACGCCAAAGGCGGCTTGAACGGGATGTACGTCAAACTGCGGAACGAAGCGCTGCTCAACCTGTATATTTACGGTGAGGGCCGTAGTGAAGTGATGCAGAAATCGCTGGCCGGCACCCTGGATTATGACCGCTTCTATCTGAACACCCTCAACCAGGCAGGTGCCGGTCCCGACTGGATCGGCTTGTATTCGGCGGTGAATGCCGCCAACCTGATTCTGAAATACGTACCGACAATTACCTTTAATTCGGAAAACGTAAAGAACAGCACGTTGGCGCAGGCTTATGCCATGCGGGCTTATCTCTACTTCGTTATGGTCAGAACCTGGGGCGATTTGCCACTGCGGACCCTGCCCACTGAAGGCTATGACCCGGAAACGACCTTTCTGGAACGATCGCCCGCTGCGGATGTTTTTAAGCTGATCAAAGAAGATATTGAAAAAGCGCTCCAACTTTTCCCAGACAACAACTTTACCAACGGCCGGAGCATGTGGTCGAAACCGTCGGTCAACGCCCTGAAAGCCGATGTGTATTTATGGACGGGCAAACGCGCCAACGGTGGACAGGCCGATTTCACCACAGCCTTAGCCGCCTGCGACGAAGTGGCCAAAGCCGACGTTTCGCTGCTGGCCGACTATGCCAGCCTGTTCAAATATACCAACAAAGGCAGCAAGGAAATTCTGATGTCGGTGGGCTTCCGGTATCTGGAAGCAACGGACAACTACTTCAATAACATTTACATGGCCGTTGGGGCTTTGCCTGCCAATGCTGAGGCCGCTTCCAAAGCCATCGTCGGCGTTTCGGGCGGAAACAACGTCTGGGAACCCAGTGCGCTCGTTCGCAACCAGTTTTCGGTTGATGACCAGCGCCGGGCCGGTACTTTTCACGAGGTCTACACGACCGGTGCCAATGGCGCCCGAACCTATTTCATCTCGGTGCAGACGAAAGGACAGGGAACCGTTGAAGGGGGCGTCCGGTTTTTTGTCGACGACATCATTCTGTATCGTTATGCGGATGTTTTGTTGATGAAGGCTGAAGCCAAAAACGCCCTGGGGCAGGACCCGAGTACGGAAATGAATCTGGTGCGGCAACGGGCCTACGGAACCAAATTCGATGCCTATAAATTCGTCAACGGAACCAAAGAAGCCAACGATGCGGCTATTCTGAAAGAACGACTGCTGGAACTGATGCTGGAAGGCAAACGCTGGTGGGATCTGGTCCGGTTTGGCAAAGCGTTCGACATCGTTCCCTCGCTGCAAGCTCAAAAAGGCAAGGATCACCTGCTGCTGTTCCCGATTTCGAGCAACGTACTGAGTCTGGAACCGAAGATCAAGCAGAATCCCGGTTATTGAGTACCCACCCGGGCAACCAGCGCACATTTAAAACGTGCGCTGGTTGCCCGTTTTTTCTGATCGCTCCCCTCCTTTGGCTGAACTCCTAACCCCAATGAATAAATCTCCTTTTGTCCTTCTGCTTTGCACCCTTTCGCTGGTTGGCAAAAGCCAACAACCGGGTGCTCCTTCCATGAACTGGGAGGAAAAGAAAAACCAGTCCCTTTCCGTCATCACGCCCGGCATTCCGGCCTATGGAAAAACGGAAGTTGCTTATCAGCAGAATGGCAAGGAAAAGTATCGGGTAACGCTGGGGCAACCCGTTGTCGTGACAGTGGCCGATAAAGCAGTAGGCTGGGGCTATTTCCAGTTTCCATCGATTTACCGCAGCGTCGACGGCGCGCTCGTGGCATCGTGGGCCATGCACTCCGACCATGCCGAAAGTTACGGAAAGGATAGCAACGGTTATGCTGTTTCGACCGATGGCGGCAAAACCTGGACCCCTCACCCGGGTTCACGACCGCTGGGCGACGGTTTGGTGCTGCCCAATGGCGACCGGATCAAAAACTATACGCCAGCCGCGATCGACACCAGCACCCTGAAACTCCCCAAAAAAGTAGGGACGACCCCGGAAACGTACGGCCGGAGTTTCTCCTATTATAAAGTGGATGAGTTACCGGAAAAGCTACAGGGCGTTTACATCAACCGCCTGAAAAAAGGCCAAAAAGAGTGGACGCTGGAACACAACCAACTCATTGATCCAACGGCGGTTCGCTACACCGACGACAAGCTTTTTCCGCTGGTATGGTGGGGCGACATGCGCTTGGAATCCACGAAGGAAATCATGACCGGCACCTACCCCGGTTTTTCGCTCCAAAACGGAAAAGTGGCCGCATCCGGGGTGCATTTTTACCGATCGACCGATCAGGGCAAGACCTGGAAAATCGTCGGCCGAATTCCCTACGCGCCGGATTTAACCCATGACCCCAACGGCAATAAACGACTTGCCCTGGGTTTTACGGAGCCTGCTTTCGAAATTCTGAAAGACGGTTCTTACCTCTGCGTCCTCCGAACCACCGACGGGCTGGGCAACAGCCCGATGTACGTCAGCCGGTCGACCGATAAAGGCGCAACCTGGAGTCACCCGAAGGCGTTTACGAGTTCGGGGGTGTTGCCCAAATTGCTCCAGTTAAGCAACGGGGTAACGGCTTTGGCTTCGGGCCGACCCGGAATGCAACTCCGTTTTTCAACGACGTCGGACGGCCTGCAATGGACCGATGCCTTTGAAATGCTGCCCTTCGGAGACCCAAAAGACCAGGTTTCCTGCGGATATCCGGAACTGTTAGCAACGGGTCCAAACAAATTTTTACTGATTTACTCGGATTTCAAATACAAGAACGAAAAAGGCGAAATCCGCAAAGCCATCAAGGTTCGTGAGATCACGGTTACCCCGCGCTGACCTTCCCTTTTCTTTGCTCAACACCCTCACTTTCAATGAAAAAATCCTACCTCCTTCTTTTCGGGCTTGTTTTGGGCGGCTGCAAAACCGCCCAAAAAGCAGCGGCTCCCGCCCTGGAATGGGCCGAACGAAATGAGCCTCTTTCCGTTATCATGCACGGTATTCCGGCATACGGCAAAACCGATATTCTGTATAAACAGAATGGCCGGAAAAAATACCGGGTAACGCTGGGTGAACCGGCGGTGGTGAGTGTTGCCGACAAAGTGGAAGAATGGGGCTTTTTCCAGTTTCCAACCATCGCCAGCACCGCCAACGGGGCGATTTTGGCCAAATGGCACATGGCCAAAGACGCCATGGAATCCTACGGAAACACCCTGTCGCCGTCGTCCATTTCCACCGACGGTGGCAAAACCTGGCAACAAAACCCGAAAAGCTGGGAAGAAACCGGCGCCGATGAAGGGTTGCTGCTGCCCAATGGTGATCGCATTAAAATTCTGACCCCAACGCCCCTCAAAGAAGCCGAGCTGGCAATGCCGAAATCACTGGGTTCGATAACCCGCAGAAAATACGAACACAAATTCTTTAAACTAACCGAACTCCCGGCGAGTCGGCAGGGCGTTTTTCTGGCCCGCCGGAAGAAAGGTGAAACCACCTGGCAGGAGGAACACGCCCCACTCGACGACCCGCAGGCCCTGCGTTACAGCCTGCGCGGGATGGTGCCAGTGGTGTGGTGGGGCGACATGAAAGTGGCCGCCGATGGCGCAGTTGTGGCCTGTATTTATCCGGGATTCCACATTCGGGAAGACGGAAGCGTGGACCCGAAAGGCGGGGTTTTCTTCTATCGTTCCACCGATTCGGGAAAATCCTGGAAAATCCTGAGCCGCATTCCGTACCAGCCCGACACCAAAATCGACACCAACGGCGTGAACAAGTACTGGTTTACCGAACCGACTTTTGAAATTCTGGCCGACGGCACCTACCTCAGCGTCATCCGTTCGCACGACATTTACAGCGGTCCCATGTACGCCAGCCGCTCCACCGATCAGGGTAAAACCTGGACCAAACCGAAGGTCATTACGCCCAACGGTGTACTGCCCCGCTTGCTGCAGTTGGCCAATGGTGTCACGGTGGTTTCGGCCGGTCGCCCGGGCGTTCAGCTCCGGTTTTCGAACGACGGAAAAGGCGAGAAATGGACCAATGGTTTCGAAATGATGTCCTTTGGACAACCCGATTCGCAACCGTATCTGGAAAATGACCGGGGCAAAACCGAGCCGGTTTCCTGCGGTTACACCGGTTTGCTGGCGACCGGTCCAGACAAATTCCTGGTGATTTATTCCGACTTTATGCACAAAAATGCGCAGGGACAACCCCGCAAAGCCATCAAAGTGCGGGAAGTGACGGTTGCTCCGCTTTGAATAGAATCTTATTGATTTTCACTAAATAACCGAACCTTTTGTCCCGTAGGGATTTAACAGCGTGGCGTCGGTAGTATTAGATTCATCTATTTTAAGTCCAGCGTACCGTGAGGTACGTGACCGTACTAGTGCCTCGAATCGGTTGCGTACCCCACGGGCTTAACTAACCCACTCATCTTATGACCCACCGTAACTGGCTTTATCTCGCACTTTGTCTTGGCTGTACGGTTTCTGCCGGAGCAGCGGATTGGAAGCAGAATCGGGCGCACGGAAACCCGGTGGTCGCTGATTCGAATCAGACGGCAAAAGCGAAGAAGAAGCCGAAGAAAGAAGCCGTACCGTTTTTATACAGTCCGCAGGCGGCTCCAACCCCAACGTTGCTGTTTGATTATTACCACCGCAAAGGGCCCAGCACCAAAGTCGGCAACTACATGGTAACCGGTTCCTGGACCACGATCAACGGTCGCTACGGCTGGGATGATTTTGTCCACACCAATACGTTCGACCCGGTTTTTGTCGCGCTGGAAAAAGAATTTGCCATTTCGATGGCGCAGGAACCGTATTCAGAAACCCTGCTGGCGACGAAAGACGCCGTTGTCATTGTCAATCCCGACAATCCGAAACTGGACCCCACGGCCAACCTCATCACCGATGCCGAGATCGCAATGCTCCGGCGGTATGTCGAGAAAGGCGGCAGTTTGATGGTGATGATCAACAGCGGGGGCGACGACCGTGCTGCTGAAGATTTTGAAGGCGTCCAGTTGCGCAAACTGGTGCGCAGTTTCGGCCTCGACTGGAACAGCGACGACACGCATTATTCGGACGTGGCCATCGGCGAAAACCACCCGTATTTCTACGACGTACCCATTTTTCACTACGGTTCGGGTTGTACGCTGCGCATTCTGCCGGAAGCCAAAAATCCGACGGTTCTAATGCAGGTCGCATCCGACGCGGGCTACCCCGACCGCAACGTCAAAGGCCCTGGCATCGTGATGACGCGACCGGGAAAAGGGAAATTCATTCTGGTGGGCGACAACGGTTCGTGGACCGGCAATATGTCGCGTCCCTGGGCCGAAAACGAACGGATTCTGAAGCAGTTGTTCCGGTATTTAAAGCCTGATCAGGGCGTTAAAGCCCCCCAGTTACCAGCGGGTAAGACCTTCACCTATGAAGTGACCGTGGCCGAATTGCAAGGCATTCCGGTGACGAACACGCTGACGAAAGTCGAGCACCCCCATTTCAAGCTATTTTCACCCCGACCGGCCACCAACATGCCATACCTGGAAGCGACGGCCAGCCTGACGCTGAAAGTGGGGAAACACAGCGCCGAAGAAGCCGCTCCGCTGACCGCCGAGGTGACCGGCTTTCGGTGGTTCGAGGAAGGTCCTCAGGAAAAACAGCAGATCAACTTCGTGGCCAGTCGCCAGGGAAAAGTGAGTCAGATTGAGGCAAAGGGCCACGCGGCTCAGTGGCTGGCTCCGGACATTGCGGTGTTGGTGCCGCTGCTGCCGGTGGATGGCATCCGTCCGGGCGACCATTGGGAAAGCCTTGAAAATGTGCGCGTTCCGATGCTGAACGGCACGGATTTGCCACCGGTTAAACCGACTACCATGAGCATGACTTACATCAACGACACCGAGCTGGCAGGCCGGGCGTGTCGATTGATTCGGGCCACCGGCGAAGTCTGGCTCAGTGACCTGGGCGTCCGGGTGGAAGATTTGTTGCCCGACGAAGAAGCCCGGCAGGTGGGCGGTTCCCGCTACCGGTTTTTCAACGAGCACGGTGGGAAGATTCTGTACAAACGCGAGCAGTGGGTGGACCGGGAAACCGGAACCGTGATCAAGGGCCGGGTGCAGACCCGAATTGTGGCCTGGATTCAGGACAAAACTGTACCCGTCGGCAGCAGCAATGCCGTCAAGGACCAGCAGATGATTGTGTCGATGGCCCACAGCACCACGTTTAATCTGAAGGAAGCAAAATGAGAGGTCGACTAGCCGAAAACATAGTTTCTGTTGTTCTGATCGCAGAAACGCTATTTTCTTCGCTCACGATGGCGCAGGAAAACCGGGCGTCCAAAGTGCCGTTTTACACCTTTGGAACGACGCTGGCGGAGCAGGAAAAGCAGTTGAAAGTCAATCCGATGCTAAAGCGGTTTGATGCTTCCCGCAAAGAACTCGCCGAAGATCACCACCGGCCCACGTACCATTACGTGAGTCCGGAAGGAATCATGAACGATCCGAACGGGTTGTGTTTCTGGCAGGGCCGCTGGCACATGTTCTATCAGGGATTCCCGCCGGAGGATCCGCGCGTGCATTGGGGCCACGTCGTCAGCACCGACCTCATTCACTGGCGGGATTTGCCCTACGCCATTTACCCCAATCCGGAAGACCGGGTGTATTCGGGAACGACCTTCGTGGAAAAAGACCGGGTGATTGCGATGTACCACGGGGTTGGCTCCGGTTCTATGGTGGCAACTTCCACCGATCCCTTGCTGCTGAACTGGACCAAGCTGGGAAACAAACCGGTGATCCCGATTCCGAAACCGGGCGAACAATTACCGTACAACGTTTTCGACCCGGCCATCTGGAAAAAAGGCGATCAGTATTACAGCGTGCTGGCCGGGCAGCGTCCGGTGGGGCCAGGCAACAAAATGGTTCGGGCTCTTTTTCTGTTTCGGTCAACCGATCTAGCAAACTGGCAGTATTTGCATCCCTTCATCGAAAACGACGGTTACGGGATGGTCGGCGACGACGGTGCCTGTCCGTATTTCTGGCCGATTGGCAACAAAGGGAAGTATATTCTGCTGCATTTCAGCCATATGAGTGGCGGAAAATACCTGCTGGGCGATTATGATCAGGTGAACGACAAATTCATCGTTACGGATGGCGGCAATTTCAACCACGGGCCGATGTTGCCCAACGGCGTTCATGCGCCCTCGGCGTATCCCGACGGAAAGGGCGGTATTAACGTCATTTTCAACATCAACGAAGGCAAGGCCGACAAAACCTGGGGCCGGATTATGACGCTGCCCCGGCTTTTGACGCTGGACGAAAACGGAAAATTACTGATGTCTCCCGCGGGCGACATTGCGTCTTTACGCTCGAAAAAAGTAACCGTGGCAGAAACGCCCTTGCCCGACAATCAGGAAATCGTGCTGTCGGCGGTTTCCGGGAATGCGCTGGAAATGCACGCGGTCATTGATCCGAAAAACTCGCCAACGATTGAGCTGAACGTCCTCCGTTCGCCGGGGAAAGAGGAATACACCCGCATTCTATTCTATAAAAACGGCGGTTTCTGGGATCGGTCCGTGCCGGGAAAAGCCGTCCAATACAGCGCCATCTCGATTGATAATTCCACCGCTTCTACGCTGGAGGGAGTTCGATCGCGGGTGCCGGAAACCGCTTCGGTCTTGATCAATGAAGGCGAACTGATCGACCTGCGGATTTTTGTGGATAAAAGTATCGTGGAGGTTTTCGTGAATGGTCGGCAGTGCGTGGCGGTGCGCATGTATCCGGGTCGCAGCGACAGCCAGGGCGTTTCCATTCAGGCGCACGGCAGCCCGGCCACGCTCAAATCGCTGGAAGCCTGGCAAATGGAAAATCTGTTCGCCAAACCGTAAGATTGATACAATCATTCAGAAACCGCCCGGCTAACTGGTAATCCCTTCGGTAACTTTGAAAAATAGTACAACAAATCGAAACAAAAGTAGCAGGATGACTAATGGACAAAACTTAATTTTGCATACGTTCCATCGCAAAGAATAAAATACCATTCAATTTTAAATTGATAAACGAAATCCGATAACCCTACCCGCCCTCATGACCGTAAACCTGAAAAGTGCCTGCTCGTTTTTTCTGCTTTCGGGCGTTGTGGCCCTCGGCCTGATGTCATTTGTTTCGGAAAACGCCCCTGCCCCTCAAACCACCGATGTCCCGCCCGCCCGGAAAGTGAAGGATTTCGTAATTTACAAAGACGAGCGGTTTTATGCTTCGTTTCCGTCGATTGTCAAAAAACCAAACGGCGAATTACTGCTGACTTTTCGGCGGGCTCCGGACCGGAAAGGGTTTGGCGAAAAAGGCACGACGCACGTAGATCCGAATAGCTACCTGGTGGCACTCCGGTCGAAAGATGGCGAAAACTGGACGAAAGAACCGGAACTGATTTACTCCCACACCTTCGGCGGCTCGCAGGACCCGTGTCTGTTGCAACTGAAAAACGGCGATATTCTGTGCGCCAGTTACGGCTGGGCGTTTCTCCGTCCCGACGGCATGGCAAATCTGAAAAAACCGTATTTTGAAGCGGGTGGAGCCATTTTTCTGGGCGGCTACCTTGTTCGTTCGACAGACGGCGGAAAGAACTGGCAGGGACCGATTTATCCCCCGCACATTAAGCCCGAAATCAACTTCAGTCCGCTCGGTGGCGTACCCATTCCGGCCTACAACCGGGGGGCGTTGTATGAAGGCAAAAGCGGTCGCATCTATTGGGTGGTGGCCGCCAGCGATTCCCAGTCACCGAAGAAAACGTCGAACCACCTGATCGTTTCGGACGACAAAGGACTGACCTGGAAATACGAAAGTGTCGTGGCCATCGACGATAAAATAGCGTTCAACGAAGCCTCCGCCTACGAAACGCCCAAAGGCGACATCATCGGTTTTTTGCGCACCGCGAATATGGACGATCAGGCGTGTATTGCCCGCTCGACCGACGGCGGAAAGAGTTTCAAATGGGAATCGATGGGTTTTCAGGGCCATCCGATGCAGGCCACGCGACTGGCCGACAACCGGGTGTTGCTGGTCTACGGCTACCGGCATCAACCCTTCGGCATCCGCGCCCGCATCCTGAACGCGGAATGTACCGATTTTAAAACCGCCCCCGAAATCATCCTGCGGGAAGATGGCGGTAACGGCGACATTGGCTATCCGTGGTCGGTGCAGCTCGACAAGAAACGCGTACTGGTGGTGTATTACTACAACCTGGACAACAGTACCCGCCACATTGCCGGTTCGATCCTGGAACTACAATAAACAGACTATTCCTGCGGGCATTAACCTCTGAAACTTTTTATGAAAACCGATACGCTCGCTATTCCCCCGAAAGTTTCCGCCCTGCCCAAAGGGGCCTGGCTGGCCGTAGCGCTTCTCTGCGTGGTCGGTTGTCTCAACTACCTCGACCGCACCATGATCACCACCATGCGTGAATCGATCAAGACGGCCATTCCGATGACAGACGCGCAGTTTGGGTTACTGACGGCGGTTTTTCTGTGGATTTATGGCCTCATGAGCCCTTTTGCCGGTTTTCTGGCCGATCGCTACAACCGCAGTCGGGTCATCATCGGCAGCCTCTTCGTCTGGTCGCTGGTTACGTGGCTGACCTCCCAGGCCACTACTTTCAACGAATTGCTGGCGACCCGGGCTCTGATGGGCATTAGTGAAGCCTGCTACATTCCGGCCGCCATGGCGCTCATTGTCGATTACCACCGGGGATCCACCCGCTCGCTGGCGACGGGTATTCATATTGCCGGTGTGATGGTGGGGCAAAGCCTCGGTTTTGTCGGCGGCATGATTGCCGAAAGCCACGACTGGAGTGTTGCGTTCAGCGTTTTCGGGCTGGTCGGTGTGGTGTATTCGGTCATTTTGCTTTTCTTTCTGCGGGATGCACCAAACCCGGTGGAAACGCCAAAAACCGCTACGCAGTCGGTAATTCCCGTCCGATTCGGCGATGCGGTTCGTCATTTATTCAGCAACCCTTCGTACCTGATGCTGCTGATTTTCTGGGGCTTGCTGGGCGTACTCGGCTGGCTGATTGTGGGGTGGTTACCAACCTTTTATCAGGAACAGTTTAATCTTTCACAGTCGCAGGCCGGTTTATACGCGACCGGTTATTTTCACACGGCCGCTCTCGTCGGCGTTCTGACCGGTGGCGCTCTGGCCGATCGGGTGAGTCTGAAAAACCCGCGTGGACGGATTCTGGTGCCGGCCATCGGGCTCTGTATTGCCGCTCCGGCCATTTTTCTGGCGAGTACGACGGATATTCTGCCGGTGGCCATCGTCGGATTTGTGTTCTACGCCTTCACGCGCGTGTTCAGCGACGCCAATATGATGCCCATTTTGTGCCTGGTTTCTGACCCCCGCTACCGGGCCACCGGCTACGGAATTCTGAATTTGTTCAGTTGTATCATCGGCGGACTTGGCCTCTATGCGGGTGGCGTTTTGCGCGATGCACAGGTCAGTTTCAGCCAGATATTCCAGGTTGCTACCGGACTGCTGGTCATCTGTGCGGTTATTTTATTTCTGCTTAAACCCAAACTAAATACCGAACAGTGACGCAATCGATACGATGAAAAAACTACTGCTATTCCTAACCCTGATTTCTTGCTGTTTCTGGTCGGCGCGCGCGCAGGACGGGACGTTCCCGGACTACGTGCGTGTCGCCAAAATCTGGGACCAGCCGCCCCACAGCGCGTTTACAGACCTGGTTTTGTTCAACAACGAATTCTACTGCACCTTTCGGGAAGGACTGACCCACGTCGATACGACCAACAGCGGGAAAGTACGGATTCTAAAATCCAAAGACGGCAAAGACTGGAAAAGCGTCGCGCTGCTGGCCATTCCTGCCCTCGACCTGCGCGACCCGAAACTGACCATTACGCCGGATAAAAAGCTGATGGTGACGATGGCCGGGGCGGTTTTCGGACCAACGGGCGGCAAAGTGAAAGTGCAGCGGATTGCGCCGATGGTTTCGTTTTCCGACAAAAAAGGCGCGAACTTTTCAGTGCCACAAAAATCGACCCTGGACCCGGCCATTTCACCTTCCAAAGACTGGATCTGGCGCACCACCTGGCACAACGGCGTTGGTTACGCCATCGACTATCAGGTTTTGACGGACGATAAATGGGTGATTTACCTGCTCAAAACCAAAGACGGGATTCAATACGACAAAGTTTCGGATCTCGATGTAACCGGTCGGCCCAATGAATCGACCATCCGGTTCGACAAAACCGGCAAAATGGTTGTGCTGATTCGCCGGGAAGCCGAAGATCAGATGGGCCTCGTGGCGGAAAGCCCGGCACCATATACCAACTGGACGTACCACAAAATGGCGATCCGGCTGGGTGGGCCAAACTTCCTGTTTTTGACGGATCAGAAACTGGTGATCGGCTCCCGGAACTACGCATCACCCAACAAAATGGCGTTGTATCTGACCGACCGTCAGGGAAAGATCACCAAAACGATTCCGTTCCCGAGCAGTGGCGACGCGAGCTACCCCGGCATGGTCATTCACCGGAATACACTCTGGGTTTCGTATTATTCGACCCACGACGGAAAATCCGCCATCTATCTGGCGCAGGTTCCACTCGATAAACTTGACTAATTGCCCCATGCCTGTTGAACCGCCTTCCGTAACCCGCCCGCTTGAAGCCGCCGATATTCGCGGCACCTGGGCCACGCTGATGCTCCCCATCAACGCGGATGATTCCATCGACTATAAACGGTTGGAAAAGGAAATCGAACGAGTCATCGGGTTCGGCGTCAACGGGTTATATTCCAACGGCACAGCGGGCGAATTTTACAACCAGACTGAAAGCGAATTCAGGCGTATTCACCGCTTGCTCGCCCACCGCTGTCGCGAAGCCGGTCTTCCGTTTCAGATTGGCGTGAGCCACATGAGTCCGTGGATTTCCCTAAACCGCCTGAAATGGGCGATCCGGCAGGAACCGGGGGCGGTTCAGCTCATTCTGCCCGACTGGTTTCCACCCACCGAAGCCGAAATTATGGCGTTTTTGAAGAAAATGGCTGCCGTTTCGGCGGACGTACGGATTGTGTTATACAACCCGCCCCATGCCAAAGTGCGGCTGACGCCCGTGCAATTCGGTCGGTTGAAAGACGCGGTGCCACAACTCGTTGGCGTTAAAGTGGCGGGTGGCGATGCGGTTTGGTATGAGCAGATGCGCGAGCACATGGCCGAATTATCTGTCTTTGTACCGGGCCATCGGCTGGCGACCGGTTTTCGGGAGGGCGCCCACGGTTCGTATTCGAATGTCGCCTGCCTGCATCCGCAACTGGCGCTGGACTGGTACCACCTGATGCAAACCGATCTGCCCCAGGCACTGGAATGGGAGCAGCGCATTCAGCAATTCATGACGGACTACATCGTTCCGTACATCCTCGACCAGAAGTATGCTGACCCGGCCTGTGATAAGTTTTTGGCCGCCGTGGGTGGCTGGTCGTCGGGCGATTGCCGGATGCGCTGGCCGTATCGCTCCATTCCAGCGTCCGGTGTGGCGGAAGCCCGAGCCGGAGCGCGGGCATTAATTCCGGCTTTTTCAACCCTTGTTCCCGAATGAAACGAATCCAAACCCTGCTATTTTTTTTTCTGTTTATGATTGACTTTGCTTCTACGCCGGTTTCTGCCCAATCCACCTCCGATGCCTTACGAAACCAGTGTCTTCAGGAACTGCGGACGGTTTTGAAGACAGAACAAGAATGGATCAAAGTACACGCGGCCGAGTATTTGCTCTGGATCGGCGAACCGGCTGGCGTCCGGGAAGTTTATCTGGAGGAACTGCGGCAGTTCGAAAAAAAATCACCGTATCGCATCGGCATCTGGCGGGTGCTGGCGCAGGCTTCCACCACTCCGGCAGAAAAGAAAAGGTGGACCGATCAAATTGCCGCAGCCTTTGCCGACCCCAACGGCACCGACCGCATCCATGCCGCCGAAACCCTGGCCAAACTCGGTATTTCACCCACCACGGTCGATGCTGAAGCCGCCCAAAAAGCGATTGCCGGAGAAAACCGGGCGTTGTCGCTCTACACGCTGTGGGGAGCAACCTTGTCGGATGCAAAATCGGCTCCTGCCAACCGTCAGAAATTTCTCGATCTGGCCCTCGCCCGCTCGGAAGAAACCGCCCCCCGAAAACTGGGGGCTTTTATCATCCGTCGGCTGGGAGGGCTCACCACCACCGAATGGAACCGTCTGGCCGAAGCCGCCTTGTCGGAACCGGTTTCGTCGGGCCTTCAATTGAATCTGGTGCATGCCGCGATGGTGACGGCTTCGCCGAAGGCCCGGCAGTCGGAGCCATACCGGCTTCTCCGAATCAAAATGTTAGCCGCGAAGGCATCCCCGGCCCTCGGTGATCAACTGGAACTGGCAACCGCACTGGCCGAAAAAGGCATTGCGGCCGACCTGCCGGTTTTGGTTCCAATGCTGAAACACGAAAATGCCGATGTGCGCGCCGGGGCCGCGTATGCTATTTTGAAAATTACTGCGAAAAAAGAATAAAACGCATTCGTTTGAAACCGCACTGGCGGGATATGAATACAACCCTTAAAACTGTGGTAAAACTCGGAATCATTGGAATGAGTGCGGGCAACGCCCATCCGTACTCCTGGTCGGCCATCATCAACGGTTTTTTTGATGCGGCTGAAATCAATCGGGTCGGGTATCCCGGTGTATCGGCGTATCTGACGGCCAACCGCGATCTGCTCGGCATTCCGGGGGCGCGGGTGACGCACGTCTGGACGCAGGATCGGGCGATTTCGGAAAGCATCGCCAAAGCCGTTCAGGTTGAGAACGTTGTCGATCAGATGACAGACCTGATCGGGCAGGTCGATGCCGTGATTCTGGGTCGCGATGATCCCGAAAACCACGTCGAAATGGCCAAACCGTTCATCGAAGCGGGCATTCCGCTCTTTATCGATAAACCGCTGGCCAGCAGCCCGGAAGATCTGGCGTATTTTTCGGAACAGGTCGCCAGGGGCAAGTTCATCATGTCCTGCTCGTCCATGCGCTACGCAACGGAATTGCGGGCGGTGAAAAACGAGTTCGGCGCCCTGGGAAAACTGCAACTTGCCACGTCCGTAGGGAAAAAAGACTGGATCAAGTACGGCGTTCACATGCTCGAAGGCTTGTTCATGGTGCTGGACGATCCGACGCCCGTTTCGGTCCGGCACGTCGGGCGCGACGGCGGGGATGTGGTATACCTGGAGTTTGCCGACGGTTTGCAGGCCACGGTGCATCTGTTCATGGACATTGCCCTGACGTTCCAGATTTCGTTGTTTGGCAAGGACGGCTGGCGGCTGATCGAAGTCAAAAACTGGTTTGGCATGTTTCGGGATAACCTGATTGAGTTTATCCGATCGGTCGAGGAAAACCAGCCCCGGCTGTCGTTTGCCAAAACCGAAAACATCATCAAAACCTTGCTGGCGGCCCGGGATAGTCTGTCGCAGGGCGGCAAAATCATTTATTTAAATTCGTAACATGGCGGATTTATTCACGGATGCATTCGGCCTGAACGGGAAAGACATCTGGGTCATTGGCGGGGCCGGTTATCTGGGACAAGCCACGGTTCACTTACTCCATGCTGCGGGTGCCAATGTGCTCTGTGCCGATCTGGACGACCGCGCGGCTGCCTTTGTTACCTCCGCCCAATTGGTTCCGCAAGTTACCCCGGCCACGCTTGACATCCGCCAGAGCGCTGCCATCCAGGCTTTTGTCAGCGAACAGATGCAGCGTCGGGGCGTCCCACACGGTCTGGTCAATCTGGCGTTCGCGTCGACCGGCAAAAAACTGGAGGAGTTGACCGAGCAGGATTTTGACGACGTGAACCACGGCGGACTCACGGCCACGTTTTTACTCGCCCGATCGGTCGGTCAGGAAATGGCCCGGCTGGGTCGGGGAAGCATCGTGCTGTTTTCCAGCATGTACGGCTCCGTGTCGCCCGATCCGGCGGCCTATGCAGCCCCAATGAACAAAAATCCGATTGAATACGGCGTCGGCAAAGCTGGCATTATTCAGATGACCCGCTATCTGGCGGTGCATTGGGGTCGGCAGGGCGTGCGGTGCAACTGCATTTCGCCCGGCCCGTTTCCCAATCCGGCGGTGCAGCAAAACGAGCCGGCGTTTGTGGAACGTCTCGCGCAAAAAACGCCCCTGGGTCGCGTCGGACAGTCGCCCGAAATCGCGGGTTCCGTAGCTTTTTTACTCTCCGATGCCGCATCGTACGTGACGGGCCAGAATTTGATGGTGGATGGTGGGTGGACTTCCTGGTAGAATTTTCTGTTATTTTATTGGGTTCTTCTTATCTTGGTTGTTTGAAAATTTGCGACCGGATATGAAAACCGCCTTAACCCTAAACTTCTTCCTCCTCAGCCTTTCCATCGTTTCCGCTCAGGATAAGGCCAAATCCGGCATTCCGGCCGACGCCCAAACCGCCGTTCAATCCGTGAAACCGGAAGCCATCCGCGCCCACATGCGCTTTCTGGCCGATGACGCCATGGAAGGCCGGAAACCCGGAACACGCGGCTACCGGCTGGCGGCCAATTACGTGATTTCGCAGTTTGAAGCCCTCGGCCTGCAACCGGCGGGCGACAACCTGACGTATTTGCAGAAAGTCCCGCTGCGCCAGTGGCGGGTAAACGAAGAAAACAGCTCGCTGACGCTGATCAGCAAGAAGGGTGAACAAACGCTGAACTTCGGAAAGAACTACATTTTAGCCCCGGTATATGGCAGCGAAAAAAGTGAGGTCACTGCGCCCGTTGTCTTTGTCGGTTTTGGCGTCACGGCCCCCGATTTGAACTACGACGATTATAAAAACATTGACGTCAAAGGCAAAATTGTGGCCTATTTCAACGGCGCACCGGCGGCTTTTCCGTCCAACCAGCGGGCCTATCACGGTTCGGCCAAACTGGAAAATGCGGCTGCCCACGGTGCGGTTGGCGTGATTTCGTTCAGCCTGCCCACCGATGTCCGCAACCGCATGGAAGCTTCGGCTCCACGCGCCCGGCAGGGCACCTACCGCTGGCTGGACAAGGGCGGCAAACCGCAGCGGGTTTTCCCGGAACTGAAAGGCGTCGCTTCGCTGGGTGATTCAACGGCGCGGACGGTTTTTGCCGAATCGGGCCACGCGTTGGCGGACGTCATTGCGGCTGCCAACAAGAGCATTCCACAAACATTTCCGCTCAATTTTTCGGTTCGGATGAAAACCGAAACCCAATCCGGGGGCGACATTGCCGGGTATAACGTGGTCGGTGTGCTGCCCGGAACCGACCCGGTTTTGAAGAACGAATACGTCGTGTACGTTTCGCACCTCGATCACCTCGGCATTGGCCGACCCGTCAAGGGCGACTCGATTTACAACGGCGCACACGACAACGCGTCGGGCGTTGGCATCAACCTCGAAGCGGCCCGGATGTACGCGTCGCTGCCGACCAAACCGAAGCGTTCGATTCTGTTCGTAGGCGTCACGGCGGAGGAAATGGGGCTGTTGGGTTCCGATTATTTCGCCAGCAACCCGACGGTTCCGAAAGAATCGATTGTGGCCAACCTGTGTCTGGATATGCCGTTTTTCTTTCACCCGCTGGTCGACATTGTGCCGTATGGCTACGAGCATTCCAGCATGGCGAAGGCCGTCAATGCCGCAGCTTCGTATCTGGGCGTGAAGGTCGCCAAAGACCCCATTCCCGAGCAGGTGGTGTTCATGCGCAGCGATCATTTCAGCTTCGTTCGGCAGGGCATTCCGGCCATTTATGTCAAAAGCGGGACGGATTCGGGCAATCCGCAAGTTGACGGACTGAAGCTGAACCTCGACTGGCGGGCGACGATCTACCACTCGCCCCAGGACGAAATCGACCAGCCGTTCGACTTCAACGCGGCCGCCAAACACGCCCAGCTCCAGTTTCTGATCGGTTATCTGACCGCCCAGAATCCGGAGCGGCCCACCTGGAATCCGGGCGATTTTTTCGGGAATAAATTCGGGACAAAACCGGGGAATAAAGTACCGGCGGATAGCGGAAAATAAGTGTCTTACCGACGAAACTCATCCGGCTATCGGATGACGCGAACGGATGGCGAACAATCACCGGATGAATATCGTCCGCAAACTCAGGTTAACGGGTAAAACAGTCTGTTACGGTTTGCCATGGAACATGCCGGTGGCTTGCGGTGAATGCGTTGCTAGGCGTAGTTTTTACTACTTTTTGTTGGTCGTTTTCTAGTTTTTTGTTGGCGCAGTTTCTTCTGCATCCGAATATATTCGCTGATCTTCTGATGTTCTTCCAGTGTTAAATCACGGCTATCAACTATAAAATCAACGTCTTTGGGTTCTTTAATGAGTCCCATTTTGATTAAGATTTGAAGTATCGGTTAATTAGTTTCAGTGCTTCTTTTGTATCGATAACCATGGTGTCACCGTACAGTATTTTAGCACCTACTGTTTGCTCATAATGGTTTTTTAGAGCCGTTTTAGCAATAAACGAAATAAAACCCTCGTATCCTTTTTCCAGAGAAACCCTACAGGCAAAAGCAACCAAATTACCAGGAACACCCAGATACACTTTGTCTTTACCTTTATTAAACACTGCACTTTCAATTAAGTGCATAAACACATGATCTCCTTTGTCCTGAATGCTTAATAAACCCTGGATAATAGTCGGATTGTTGACTGTCGTCAGTTTGTAAGCTTCCCGGTTTGGGTCCTTAAGCTCTTGCTTCCAATTAAACTGCCAATCTCTCTTTTTGATTTGTTTTTCATTTTGGGCTATTAATCGAGTGACTACTGTATCGAAAACTTCGCCAGTAATGGCATTTTCGATGGAATTAGTCAACTTGTCAATTTCTATATCAAGTGGAAACGGTGGATTAGCAAGCATAATTAAAGATACAAAAAAACAGGGTTACGGCCAACCCAAGTTTCTTCTTACATAAGTTAACTAACGGTATGTCAGTTGCTTGCTGGCTAGGTGAATTAATGATCCAGATACCGCTTTAGTTCCGAATTGGTCCGAATGCCCAACTGTTCCGCTTGTGCCTCGCGCATCATCAGGGCGTAGGTGTTGTTGAAACCCAACGGTTTCAGCCAGCTTATCTGGTATTTCTTGTCAAACTCCCGGCTGACGTACTGATAAACCGCTTTGGTGCTCACTTGTAGTGTATCCGAAACCGTCAGCGGAGGTTGCAGGATGACCAGCAAGCCGGTGCCGGTATATTCCGGATAGAGATCAAGATCCCCGGCGACCAGGGCATCGAAGCAGATTTTGGTGCCGCCCAGACCGGTTTTCGTAATCACCTCCAGCGCCGTCCGGTTTTCGACCAACTGCCGCACGATTTCGGCCAGAATGTATTGCTCCGTAAAAATCATAGCCCCGATCACAATCGCTCCCTGCCGTTTCTGGTCCTCCGGTTTCCGAAGCAAACCGGCGCTGGTCAGAAACTGCCGGGCCACGGCGGCTGGCGATTGGTGCAGGTGATCGACCTGGTAGTTCAGTTCGGTCATGGACGAATCCGAAAGCTGCCCGGCCAGCAGATCCAGCGTGGGTTGCAGTTCCGGGTGCAGTTTCAAGGTATTCTGCCGAACGACCAAAGCCGCTTCGTAGGGCGGAAACGCGTGTTTGTCGTCCGTCAGCGTCCGCAAATTGTAGGCTTTGATGCGCCCGTCGGTTGAATAGCCGCTGATAATATCCACCAGATTGGTGCGAACAGCTTCGTACATCAAATTCTGGTCGATCAGCCGCGACGCCAGATGCAGGTCGTACGTCCGAAGCAGAGCCGGGTAGCCATCGGCACGCCCGTAAAATTCGTGGGCAAAACCGGCACGCAAGGTCGGGCGACCCGCGCCCGGCACCAGATAGAACGACGACAGAACCGGGACGAGCAGAAAAAAAACCGCCATGATGCGAAACCGGCCCAAACCGCGCAGCTTCTGCAAACGAGCCAACCCGGCATCCAGCAGAACGGCCAGCAGGGCCGACGGAATGGTACCGGCCAGAATCATGTTGGTGTTGTTTAGGGCAATACCGCCAAAGATGAATTCCCCCAGTCCGCCAGCCGCGAGGTAAGCCGCCAGCGTCGCGACGCCGACATTGATGACCGTGGCCGTACGGATTCCGGCAAAAATAACCGGGAGTGCCAACGGGAATTCGAGCCGAACCAGCACCTGCCAGGGCGTGAGACCCATGCCCCGCGCGGCTTCTTTCAACGCCGGACTCACTTCCCGGATGCCGACATAGGTGTTCTGAACAATGGGCAACAGCGCATATAGGAACAGGGCCACAATGGCCGGTCCCGGACCAATCCCCAGCAGCGGAATCATGAAGCCCAGCAAGGCAATGCTCGGAATGGTTTGCAGCACGCCTACCGATCCCAGAACCACCCCGACGATGCGGGGGCGAAATGTAATCAACACACCCAGTGGGATGCCAATGATGAGTGCGATGCACAGCGACAGGAACGTCAGGCCGATGTGGGTCAGCGTTTGTTCGGCCAGTTTATCCGCATGTTCAACGATGAATTCGAAAAATTCCTGCACGGTCGGTACGGTTTACGATACGGATTGATTCTGGAGCAACTGCCCCAATGCGGGCCAGATCGTGGCCGACTGAATGGTTGTAAACCGTTGACTGGATTGGAAAACGATGGTTTCGGAGCCGGAAAGTTCGCTCATGACATCGGCCAGTTGGGTGTGGGCCGGAAAAAGCCGCGCTTCGGGGGGCGAAGTGGCTTCATCGGGCAGATAGGGCGATAAATCCTGGAGCGAAAAGGCGTGCAACTGGAGCGACAGCCACTGATCGGCGAAAAAATTGCGAACAAATTCATTGACTGGTCGCAGGAGCAGTTCGCGGGGCGTCCCGATCTGCTGGATGCGTCCGCCGTCCATCAACGCCACACGGTCGCCGAGTTCGAACGCTTCCCGGATGTCGTGCGTCACCAAAACGATGGTTTTTTGGCGTATTTCTTCCAGATTCCGGAATTCCCGACGAATCGCGCTTCGGGTAACGGGATCGAGTGCGCCCAACGGTTCGTCCATCAGCAGAATCGACGGTTGAGCCGCCAGCGCCCGGGCCAGCCCCACCCGCTGCCGTTGTCCGCCACTGAGCTCGCTGGGGTAGGCTTTCAGGAAGGTTTCGGGCAGGCGGAGCATCGCCATCAGTTCGCGAATGCGATCCTGAATCTTCCGTTCGTCCCATTGCAACAACCTCGGCACCAGGGCGATGTTTTCGCCGATGTTGTAATGCGGAAACAGGCCGGTTTCCTGAATCACGTAGCCAATTTCCCGCCGGAGTTCGTGGAGTTTCCGCTCGCCGATTGCCGTTCCGTTTACCTCGATGACACCGGACGTCGGCTCAATCAGCCGGTTGATCATCTTCAGCGTGGTGGTTTTGCCGGAACCGCTGGTTCCCAGCAGCACCAGCGTTTCGCGCGCGCCCACTTCGAAGGAGACGTCATCGACGGCCAGGTGAGTCGGGTATTGTTTGGTAAGGTGACGAACAGCAATCATAGGAACGCTAAACAGGGTTAAGAATCAGCTTATTCCGTAACTTCCCGAATCACCCGGCACGGATTACCGGCGGCAAACACATTCGCCGGAATGTCCCGCGTCACGATGCTTCCGGCCCCGATCGTGGTGTTGTCTCCGATGGTTACGCCCGGACAAACGACGACATTGCCGGCCAACCAGACGTTGTGGCCAATCGTAATGGGTTTGGCAATATCCGATCCCTTCTGAATGCGGTGGCTGGCCAGTAGCGGATGGGAAGCAGCATACAGGCTCACATTGGGGCCAATCAGCACATTGTTGCCAATGGTGACCGGGCAATAATCCAGAATGGTGCAGTTATAGTTGATGAAAACCGTGTCGCCGAGATGAATATAAGCGCCATAATCGCAATAGAAAGGCGGCTGAATGTCCGGATTTTTGCCAAATGATCCCAGCAGAATGCCCAGTATTTCTTCCCGGAGCGGCTGTTCGCTGTTCAGGGTCTGGTTATACTGCATGAATAATTCCCGGGCGCGCGCCCGCATCGCCAGCAATTCGGGGTCATTGGCCCAATACCATTCCCCGGCCAGCATTTTTTCCCGTTCGCTCATACTCGGATTTTAGGTAGAAATACCTTCATAAATCAAGCCAATATCATACGATTTTCTGCACAAATCATCCTGTTCCTGAAAAAGATAGCGAACGGTTTTCTCTCCTCCAGGCAAAGCCCGCAACGAATTTCCGCCACCCGGAACCGATCGCTCAATTTAACCCGCCTAAATGGACTTTTTATCAACTTTCAGACATGGTTTCTTTATCTTGAGGAAACAAATGCTAGTATGTTGTCCGTTACCTACGTCGGTAAACTACTTCTTACGCTCATCGTCTGCCTAGCTCTCGCGGATTCGCTCCCGGCCCAGCCGCTGGTTTACCCATTTGGGCCAACCCAACAGACGGGCCTTCCTGCCACACTAACCCCATCGAACCAAACCACCGAACACCGGTTTGTTGTGATAAACCCCGGTTCGCAACCCGCGCCCGTGGTGATCGAGGTTGGCAACTCAGCCGACTCGATCCGGCTGTATCAGGAACGGGGTAACATGCTGATTTTACTTGATTATACGGGCCAATTGGCCGCGACCCGCCCCCCGCCGGATCGCGTGATGCCTTACCTGCGCGACAAAAATCTGGTTTTATTTACGCTGGGTCCGGGGCAATCGGCGGCATACCGACTCCAGATTTTGAACAGGATGCGGGTATACTCCCGAACGTTTCCGGTCCGGCTATTCACCCCGGCGGCTTATAAGGCCAAAGAAGCGCTCTGGCTCTACGAATCCAAATACCAAAATCGCCTGGGTGAAACGTTTTTCTGGGGCATTATCCTGATGATGTTTCTTTTCACCAGCGCCCAATTCTTCCTGCTGCGCGAACGGATGTTTCTTTATTATGCGCTCTATCTATTGCTAGTGTTAGTCCGGTTGCTGATGCTCGACGAGTTCATCGTAGTTGACACCTGGCCGGTTTTTCGGGAGATCGGCTTTACCGGACGCGTCTCACTAACCACGTTTTTCTGGTCCTTATCGGCCTATACGTTTTTTTTGCGATCCTACGTGCAACTGGAAACCCGCGCGCCCCGTCTGAACCGGGCTTTTCGCTGGACGGGCTGGATTTTGTTCGGACTGGGGGCATTCGACCTCTTCATTACCATGAAGCGCCTGCTGAGTCTATTCCTGTTGGTTACCTACCAGTTCCTCGAAGTCAGCCTGCTGCTTTTCGGCCTGTTCTCGCTCTGGACCCTGTGGCGGTTTTACGACGCTACGGTTAAATACCTCTTTTGGGGAATGGTATTTTTCCTCACCGGCGGACTGATCAGTTTTATCAATCAGCAGGTGTTTTATGATGTACCTGGTCTGGATTTCCGGGAAGTTCTGATCTGGGCCACCAGCTACATCGCCGAATTGCTGGCTTTCTCGATCGGTCTGGCGAAACGGCAACAACTGGCTATGCAGGAAAAATTGCAGACGCAGACGGCGCTGGTCGAACAATTGCAGGAGAATCAACGCAAACAGGAGCAATTACTCCAGATCCGGGGCGACATTGCCCGCGATCTGCACGATGAACTCGGCTCCGAACTGAGCGGCATCAGCATCCTGAGCCAGGTGGCGATAGGGCAATTGGCCCACCAACCGGCCCAAGCCCAAACCGCTCTGACCACCATCGGCGAAACCGCCCGGCACATTATGGACCGGATGCGTGACATCGTTTGGAGTTTAACGCTCCACCAGCCCCAAAACGACGCGGCTGTCAACCGCCTGCAGAACATGGCCGGGAGCGTGTTTGAGCATACCGGTATTCGTCCGGTTCTGGAGATTTCTGCTCAGCTTCCCGTTGCGTCCCTGCCTCCCGATCAGTGGCGTAACCTGTCATTGATTTACAAAGAAACCCTGCACAACGTCGTCAAGCACGCCCGGGCAACGGAAGTGACCATCCGGCTGGAGGCTGAAGATCCTCACACGCTTTGTCTGACGATTCACGACAACGGGATTGGGTTTTCCCCGGATGCGCTACCGACGGGCCACGGTTTACGCAATCAGCACCACCGGGCTGCTGCATTGGGCGGCACAATTCACATCGACACCAAACCGGGGTCCGGTACCACGGTAACCCTCCGGTTTCCGGTTCAATCCATCAGTCTGGCCTTAGCCACCGTGACGCCGGTAGTTCATCAACGCTTCCGTGACGAAATGAACGCGTAGTTTTTTATCGGAAAGCCTTTTGTAGAATACCGTCTGCCTACTTCCTTCAATCACGTTACCAAAAAACGGTTTCCTGGTTCACAAAATACTACCCACGAGTAAATCCGCGCCCAAAATTCCTTAATTTGGCAGATTAGAACCTGGATCCTAAACCGACCCTTCATGAAAACCAAACGCAGAGCTTTTTTACAACAGACCTCCGGCCTGCTGGGACTCGCCGGCCTGCTGAGCCTGGCCGAAAACGAAGCCCTCGCCAACCGACTGAAATCACCGGCAAAAGCCGAAAAACCGTATATCGTTTTTGTTGCGGGCGACCATGAATACAGCGGTGAACAAACCCTGCCGCTGATTGCGGCCGAATTGGAAAAAAATTATGGCTTCCGGACCAAAGTCATCAAATCGGCTCCGGACCAGAATGCCGAAAAAAACATCCCCGGTCTGGAAGCCCTGCGGGAAGCCGATCTGGCGGTATTTTTCCTGCGGTGGCGGCAACTGCCCCCCGACCAACTCCAGTACATCGACGAATACCTCAAATCCGGAAAACCGGTTATGGGCTTCCGGACGTCCACGCACGCGTTTAATTTCCCGAAGGGAGATGCTTCGGAGGAATGGAATGCCTTTGGCGAAAGAGCGTTTGGCTCACCGCCGGGTTGGGGCAAGGCGGGGCATACGCACTACGGCCACGAAAGCACGACCGACGTAACGATCATTCCGGAAGCAGCAAAGAACCCCATCCTGACGGGCGTGGCCCCTTCGTTTCACGCGGCTTCGTGGCTCTACCGGGTTCGTCCGGACTATCCCCCCAAAGATGCGACGCTGCTGCTGATGGGAAAATCGGTCAATCCGGACAAACCGGCCATCGATAACCCGGTTGCCTGGACGTGGAAAAACAAAGCCAATGCGAAGGTGTTCTTCACCACCCTCGGACACCCAGAAGATTTCCAGCAGGAAAGTGTTCAGCGACTGACCATCAATGCCATACACTGGTTGCTGGGCAAGCCGGTCCCTAAAAAATGGAAGGGCAAAATAGCCATCAATGTGCCTTACCGGGGTATCGTGAAGTAGTTGCCCAAAGTCCCGCCGTTTCGAATCCGTATTACAATTAGAAGTTATAGAAATGTCTAAACCCAGGAAAAATAGCCTCATCGGACTGCTGATTGCCGTTGGATTGGGGCTCATCGCGTTCAGTGCTTTTCAATCAAACCGGGGTTTCTTTTCGGGAGCCGAACCGATTCCGCTCAAAAAAGGGTCGCGCATCATGCTGCTTGGCAACAATCTGGGGTCAAGGATGATGAATTACGACAACTTTGAGACCGAACTACAGGTTCGCTACCCCGATAGCGAGCTCTTCATCCGGAACATGTGCGACGGGGGCGACACCCCCGGTTTTCGGCCCCACGCCAGCCGAAATTTGCCCTGGGCGTTTCCCGGTGCCGAAAAATTTCAGACCGAATACGCCAATCCCTCCCAAAGTGAAGGCCATTTCGAAACGCCCGATCAATGGCTCACCCGCCTGAAAACCGATGTTATCGTCGCTTTTTTCGGGTATAACGAATCGTTTCAGGGGCCGGCCAAACTGGATAACTACAAAGCCGAGCTGGACGCTTTTATCAAATGGACGCTGAGCCAGAAATACAACGGCACAACCGCCCCGCAACTCGCCATCGTTTCGCCCATCGCCTTTGAAGATTTATCTGCCAAAATGGATCTGCCGAACGGCAAAAAGGAGAATGAAAACCTGCTGCTGTATACCAAAGCCATGAAGGAAGTAGCGGAGCAGAACAACGTACTCTTTGTGGACGCCTTCACCCCTTCCCAGCAATGGTATGCCGACAGCGCAGAACCGCTGACCATCGACGGTTCGCAGTTGAACGAAGCAGGCTACAAAAAACTGGGTGTGTTGCTGGTCGATCAGGTTTTTGGAAAGGCAGCCCCCAAAGCGGAAACCAACCGGAAGCTGATTCACGAGGCCGTGATGGAAAAAAACTGGATGTGGCACAACGATTTCAAAATTCCGAACGGCGTGCACGTCTACGGACGTCGTTACAATCCGTTTGGTCCGGAAAACTACCCCGCCGAAATTCAGAAAATTCGGGAACTGACTGCCATTCGGGACAGTGCCATCTGGCTGGCGGCTTCCAAAGGTGAGAAACTGGATCTGGCGGTGGCCGATAAAAACACCTCACCCCTGCCGCCGGTAAAAACCAACTACAACCCGGAGAAAAACGGTAGCTTGACGTATCTCTACGGCAAGGAGGCTCTGGCAAAACTCAAAGTACCAACGGGTTACAAAATTGAATTATTCGCTTCCGAGGAAGAATTTCCGAACCTCGCCAAACCGATGCAGATGTCGTTCGACGGCAAGGGGCGGCTTTGGGTGGCCGTGATGCCAAGCTATCCGCACTACAAACCGGGCGACTCCAAACCCAATGACAAGATTCTGATTTTCGAAGATACCAACGGCGATGGCAAGGCCGACAAGGAGACGGTTTTTGCCGATGGATTACACCTGCCGCTGGGCTTCGAAATCGCGAAAGAAGGCGTTTACGTTTCGCAGGGAACCAATCTGAAGCTCTTTACGGATACCAACGGGGATGATAAAGCCGATAAAAGTGAAATTCTGCTGAGTGGCTTCGACGACCACGACACCCACCACAACAGCCACGCCTTTTGCGTAGACCCTTCCGGCGCCATTTATTCGGGCGAAGGCGTGTTCTTGCACACCAACGTCGAAACGTCGTATGGGCCGGTTCGGGCCACCAACGGCGGGTTTTACCGGTATACGCCCCAGCGTCACAAGCTGGAACGCACCGCCCAACTTTCCATTCCGAATCCCTGGGGCATTGCGTTTGACGACTGGGGACAGCCGTTTTTTGCCGAAACCTCCAGCCCTGATGTTCGCT
The DNA here is from genome assembly GCF_051857545.1 of Larkinella fluvii. Lineage (NCBI taxonomy): Bacteria > Pseudomonadati > Bacteroidota > Cytophagia > Cytophagales > Spirosomataceae > Larkinella > Larkinella fluvii. The sequence goes on from NZ_JBPZHB010000006.1 coordinate 114,700, forward strand.
GGATGATGCCGGGAACGGTATTGCCGCGCTACGGACAGGCCACGCATAAATCCGTTCAATTGGTGGAAGAAGCCCACCGCGTGCGGCCAACGTCGGGCCTGGAGTTTGTTTCCAGCCGCCACTTCCCTGATGAATTGCAGGGCGATTTCCTGATCAACAACACCATCGGTTTTCTGGGCATGAAAGAACACACGCTGGTCGACGATGGAACCGGGTATAAAAGCAAGCACCGGATGGATCTGGTGGTGAGCGAAGACCGCAACTTCCGGCCCGTCGACATGGAGTTTGCGCCCGACGGTTCGCTGTACCTGATCGACTGGCACAACATTCTGATCGGTCACATGCAGCACAACGCCCGCGATCCGCTGCGCGACCACTCACACGGTCGGGTCTACCGGATTACGTATCCCTCACGTCCGCTGGTCAAACCGGCGAAAGTGGACGGGGCTACGATCGAGGAATTGCTGGATAACCTGAAACTGCCCGAATACCGCACCCGCTACCGCACCCGGCGCGAGCTGCGCGGCCGCGATGTGAATCAGGTGTTGGCCAAACTGAAAACCTGGGTGGCGAAACTGGACAAAAACGATCCGCGCTACGAACACCACCTGCTGGAAGGTTTGTGGGTGAGTTGGGGAATGAACAAGGTCGATCAGCCGCTGCTGCGCCAGGTGCTCAAAGCGAAAGATTACCACGCCCGGGCCGCGGCCGTTCAGGTCGTTCGGTACACGGGCCATCAGGTGCCCGACCAGGCGGCTTTGCTGATGCAGGCGGTGAAAGACGACAACAGCCGGGTTCGGCTGGATGCGATTGTGGCCGCGTCGTGGATCGGAAAGGAAAAAGGACTGCCGATTCTGGCCGAGGCCAAGAAAAAACCGCTTGACGACTGGATGATTCATGCTTACGAAACCGCCGTTGCGCACCTGAACGACGTCAATGTCAAAGCGGTAAAGGAAGTAGCTGAAAAAACCACGCTGAAAGGTGCTGAACTGGCGCTGTTTAATAAAGGCAAAGAGATTTACGGCAAGGAAGGCTACTGCATCACCTGCCACCAGCCCGATGGCAAAGGACTGGCGGCCTCCGGTTTTCCTCCGCTGAATGGCACGAAGTGGGTGTCCGGCAACGAAGACCGTCTCATCAAAATTGTGCTGAACGGGCTGCTGGGACCTATCGAAGTAGCAGGCAAAAATTACCCCGGCCAGGTTCCGATGACCCCTTTTGGCGGTCTGCTGAAGGACGACGAAATCGCAGCAGTATTGACCTACGTCCGGAATTCATTCGGAAACCAGGCACCGGCCATCCTGCCGGCGAAAGTGAAGCAGGTCCGGGCGGCTATTGGCAGCAAAAAGGATTTTTATGCGCCGGATCAGTTGCTGAAAGAACACCCGATGGAGAAATAAGTCTATTCCCCACAGTCTGATGGCTGTGGGGAATACATAAAAAATGGTGATAAAGGAATACAATTCATGGTTTTTGTGTTATTAAACGGTAACAAACTCGGTTTTTTTCGTAGATTTGTCATTCAGGAGTTGTTACAACCCACCGGAAATCCCTACTTTTAAGTCTCTGCGCACCTCGTTGAGGTGATTTAAGTTTAGTATGTACTCAATGTCAATCGCACCGCCGAAGCGGTAGATTTCTTGAATGAACGTGTTATTAATCATTGCAACGACCTTACTTGCTTATCTGTTGGGTTCCATTCCGACTGCCGTTTGGTATGGAGAGGGTTTTTTTGGATTAGATATTCGTAAATACGGAAGTGGAAACGCCGGTGCGACCAACACCTTTCGCGTTCTGGGCAAACGGGCCGGTACGGTCGTCATGCTGATCGACGTACTGAAAGGCTATACCGCCACCATTCTTGCCTCCCTGCTGTGGTATTTCGACGTGATCGGAACCCACGAAATTCTGACGTTTAAACTGGTTTTTGGACTTGTGGCCGTTATCGGGCACGTTTTTCCGATCTGGGCCGACTTCAAAGGTGGAAAAGGCGTTGCCTCGCTTTTGGGCATGGTTCTCGCCATTCACCCCGAAGTGGCCGCTGTCTGCATTGGCATTTTTCTGGTGGTGGTCATTGCCTCGCAATACGTTTCGCTGGGTTCGATGATGGCTGCTCTGGCCTTTCCGGTGCTGTTGCTGCTGCGGGCTTTTGGACAAAAAGAGCATCCGCTGTTGATTGTTTTCGGGGTAGTCGTTTTCCTGTTTGTGGTACTGACCCATCAGAAAAACATCACCCGGCTGCTGAACGGCGAAGAAAGCCGGACACGGCTGATCAAATTCCGGAAGAAAGAAGACGAAGAATAAGTTTCAAGCTATTCCTGGTTGCATGACGCCCCGAAGTGATTAACTTCGGGGCGTCATTTTTTGGTACTATTTCCTTTGTCAGTCCGACAAAAACCCATCAACACCATGTTATCAACCTACTTTGCGGAACATAAAGAACGGTTTCTGAACGAACTCTTCGAATTGCTGCGGATTCCGTCCGTGAGTGCCGATTCTAAATTTAAACCCGATATGCGCCGGGCGGCTGAATTTGTCCGGGATAAACTGACTGCCGCCGGTCTCGACAATGCTGCGCTGCACGAAACACCGGGCCATCCGGTCGTTTACGCCGAAAAACTGATCGACGATTCGTTGCCGACGGTTTTGGTTTACGGCCACTACGACGTCCAACCCGCTGATCCGTACGAACTTTGGAACACCCCGCCTTTCGAACCGACCATTCGCAACGAACGCATTTATGCCCGGGGTTCGTGCGACGACAAAGGCCAGTTTTACATGCACGTCAAAGCGCTGGAAGCTATGCTGGCCACCGACGGTTTGCCCTGCAACGTCAAAGTGATGATTGAAGGCGAAGAAGAAATTGGCTCCGATCACCTGGGCAATTTTGTGGCCGCCAACCGCGATAAACTCAAATGCGATGTGATTCTGATCTCGGATACCAGCATCATTGCCAACGATGTGCCGTCGATTGAAGCCGGTTTGCGGGGACTTTCCTACGTCGAAGTAGAGGTGGTCGGCCCCAACCGCGATCTGCATTCGGGCGTCTACGGTGGCGCGGTTCACAATCCGCTCAACGTGCTGTGTCAGATGATTGCTTCGTTACACGACGAAAAAGGCCGGATCACGATCCCCGGTTTTTACGATAAAGTAGACGAATTGACGACTGAAGAACGGGCGGCCCTGGCCGAAGCACCCTTCGATGAAGAAGAATACAAACGCGATCTGAACCTCAAGGCGGTTTTTGGCGAAGAAGGCTATTCGTCGCCCGAACGGGCTTCGATTCGCCCGACGCTGGACGTGAACGGCATCTGGGGTGGCTATATTGGTGAAGGTGCCAAAACCGTGTTGCCGGGCAAGGCGCAGGCCAAAATCAGCATGCGGCTCGTACCGCGTCAGGACCCCGACGAGATTACCGAACTGTTTACGAAGCATTTTATTTCTATCGCTCCGCCGACGGTAACCGTAACCGTAACGCCCCACCACGGCGGTCAGCCGTACGTAACGCCCACCGACTCGGTCGAATTTGAAGCCGCCCGCCGGGCCTTCCGCGAAGCCTGGGGCAAAGAAGCCATTCCGACCCGGGGCGGTGGCAGCATTCCCATCGTTGCCCTGTTTGAGCAGGAACTGGGTGTCAAATCCATTCTGATGGGTTTTGGTCTGGACATCGACGCGTTGCATTCGCCGAACGAGAGCTACGGTTTGTTCAATTTCTACAAGGGAATCGAAACCATTCCGTACTTCTATAAACACTACGCCGAATTGAAGAAAACGGGCGTTGAGGCTTAAAAAAACTCTCTGTTGTCACCCTCCGGCCTGAAAACCGGAGGTTTTTATTGCGCGATGAAACTTTATTTACTGTCCTTTCTTCTCCTTACCGGATCGGTGGGTGCGTTGGCGCAGGATCTGCCCGACACCCTCGTGATTCGCCACGCAACCCTCACCCAGCCGACGTTTCCGCGCCGGGAATTTCTGCCCAAAGGCCACCTCTTCGACCCCATTTTGCTGGACCCCATCGAAGCCCAAACCAGCGTCAGCGTCCTGCCCGGCTACTGGATGGACGGCGACAAATACGACGGCACCATCGTCCCGTTTGCGTTCGGACTTCGAAAACCGCTGATTCGCTGGTATAAATCCGCCGACCGCAGCAGCGAGCTTTCGTTCGACGTGGCTTCGTTTACGCAGTTTGAAGTGTATCACGACGACAAGCTGAACAAACAGAAACGGCAGTTGATGAACACCGATTACCGGCTCAGTTTCCTCTACAACATCAAAGTCCGGAATCACAGTTGGCGGTTGCGGTTGTATCACCTCTCGTCGCACCTCGGCGACGATTATCTGTTTCGCAACCAGATCAATTATTACCTGCCCAATCCGGTTAATTACGAAGTGATCGACGTGACGTACAACCACGAGAAGAACGGTTTACGGAAATACGTAGGCGTCGGCATTGGTCTGCGCAAACCGGAAGAACGCGAGCGACTGAGCGCTCAGGCCGGTTTTTATTACCGCAAACCGTCGCAGGCCTTTGCCCGGTTTGTCGGTGGTGTGGATCTGAAAGTCTGGCAGCAAACCGACTTCCGGCCCGGTGTCAAAGCCGGTTTGGGTCTGGAGCTGGGCCGCACAACTAACAACCTGACGTTCCTGCTGGAAAGCTACACCGGTTTCCGGCCCTACAGCGTCTACGAAAACCAGAAAACCCGCTGGTTCGGCATCGGCGTGTATTTCAATCCGATTTAGATTCATTTTGCCCCAAAATCCCCTGAAGGGGACTTGGACACTTATACTTCAGATGCAAAAGGTCCGGCTCCGGCCGCCCGGCCTTCAGGAGATTTAGGGGCTATCCAAGCACAATCATGCAGGATTTTTTCGACTTTTTGGTTCAACAACGGGACAAACTGGCCGAGCAAACCCTGACACACATTGGCCTGACGTTTCTGTCGCTCTGCCTGGCGTTGCTGGTTGGCCTTCCGCTGGGCATCCTCATCACATACCGCCCGCGTTTGGCTTCCGTCGTCCTGGCAGTCGTGGGCATTCTGCAAACCATTCCGAGCATTGCCCTGCTGGGTTTTCTGATTCCATTATTGGGAATCGGCATCTGGCCGGCCATTACTGCCTTGTTTCTGTATGCTTTATTGCCGATTGTTCGAAACACCTACGTGGGCATTCGGGAAGTGAGTCCGATGCTGAAAGAAGCGGCTCTGGGTATGGGCATGACCACCGGGCAGATGCTAATCCGGGTGGAACTGCCACTGGCTCTGCCGGTTATTTTTGCCGGGATTCGCACCGCCACCGTCATCAACGTGGGTGTGGCCACGCTGGCGGCTTACGTGGCCGCCGGGGGGCTGGGCGAGTTTGTCTTCGGCGGGATTGCCCTCAACAACAGCAACATGATTTTGGCGGGCGCTATTCCGGCGGCTTTGTTAGCGATTTTCTTCGATTTTTTGCTGGCCCGGCTGCAACAGTTGCAGGGATTACAGCTTCGTCGGGTTGCTCTCGTTTTTCTGCTGATCGCTCCCATTCTGTCGGCTTTTTACTGGGTACCGCTGGGGAGTCAGGCAAAGCTGACAGCCGGTTTTGCCCACGAGTTTTACGGCCGCGCCGACGGGTATCCGGGCCTGGTTCGGGCGTATGGTTTGCAGATGACACCCAAACTCATCGACCAGAATTTGATGTACGAAGCGGTTCGTCGCGGACAGGTCGATCTCATCAGCGGGTATTCGACCGACGGACGGATCAAGGCGTTTCAGTTGCGGGTTCTGGAGGATAACAAAAATGCGTTTCCGCCCTACGAAGCCGCGCTGGTGGTTCGAAATGCGATTTTGAAGCAATATCCCGACGTTATTAAAACGCTGCATTTGCTGGAAGGTCGGCTGTCGGATTCGGTCATGACGGAGTTGAACTACCGCGCGGATTTTCTGCACGAATCGCCCGAAGTCGTGGCCCGGCGTTTTTTGCAACAAACCGGCTTGCTGATTCCACCGGTGCAAACCAAACGCGCCGGAAAGATCGTGATCGGCACCAAGATTTTTACGGAACAATACATTCTGGCCGAAATTCTGCGGCAGTTGCTCGAAAACCGCACGACGCTGGAAGTGATTACGAAAACCGGTCTGGGCGGCACCAAAATCTGCTTCGACGCCTTGACGGCCGGCGACATCGACCTTTACCCGGAATACACGGGAACGGGTTTGCTGGTCATTCTGCAACCGCCCCCGGCTCTGGCCGATTCCATCAAATCTGACCGTAAAGCGGTTTTTCAGTATGTCAGTCGTGAATTTCAAAACCGTCATAAACTGACCTGGCTGCCTCCGCTGGGTTTCAACAATACCTACGCCCTGATGATGCGCCGTGCGCAGGCCGACCAACTGGGCATTCAATCCATTTCAGATTTGAAGCGGTATCTGGAGCGGTAACCGTCAGAAAAAACCGTCAAAATCCCCCGCTTTCTGAATCCGGTATGACTTCAGCCATTGCTTCATCAGGGCAGCGTCCTGAAAGGCTTTCAGATCATTTTTCAGGTTCTTAATGCTGCGTTTCAACTCCTGTACGTCGGTTTTGAAGCTAAATTCCAGACTCATCGGTGATGAGACAAACAGCAGCGATTTTCCACTGATGGCTGCAAGCTGCGATTGCAGGCCGTAAAGTTGCTCTTCCAGTTCCTGCGTCTGCTGTTTCAGAATTTTGTTGTAATACTTTAACTGTTCTTCGGCCAGCGTTTCGAGGTGGTCCTGATCGATTCGGTTAAACTCCAGTTGTAACCGGAGCAAGGTCAGCAAATCGCTTTTTTCGTAGGCTTCCGTAATCCGCTTCATCACCTCGGTTTTGCGCAGTTTCTCAGCTTCATCCGGTTCCCGGTCGGGATGAAAGGCCTTCACCAGATCCATGTAAACCGTCCGCACGGCTTTTGTTATGCTGCGTTCTTCGGTCTGTTTTTTGGCTTCCCGCTCCAGTTGTTTTTTGGTTTTGGGCCGCTGGGCGCGTCGCTCCTCGGATTGCCGTTGCTGCTCCTCGAAGGCAGTTTGCTGCTCTTCCAGTTTTTGCCGCAGGTGTTCCGCCATTTTTTCGGGAGAACTCACGTCCGCATCGTCGTCAAACTCAACGCCGAACATACTGCTGTACATCGCCTTCATGGCCTCCGACGTCAGCTCATCGGCTTCGGCCGTGGTGGCATCGAAACCGTCGGGGTCATATTTGTCGTAAATCGGCTTCAAATCATCCCGGCCGTGTTCGGAGATGAGGTCATACGTCAGATTCAGGATGATGTCGATCAGTTTTTTCCGTTCATTGGCCTTGAACGTGCCGGAATCGTGGGCGCGATCAAAAACCCGAACCAGCGCGGCCCGTTGTTCCTGAAATTCGGTCTGCAGCGGCAGGAGTTCGGTCTGAATGCGTTGCTGAATGCGGGTTGAAGCCTCCCGGTATTCCACCAGCTCTTTTTCCAGCGTCTCGATTTTCCGGGTCAGGCGGTTAAACTCCTTCTGGGGTTTCGACAGCATGTCCTTGTCTTTCGTACTCCCGATCCGGATAATCTGCTGGGCTTGTGGTTTCATGGGGCGTTGACGTGATAATTGGCAAAAGTAAGAAAACCCGGTTTGTAAAAAATTCCGGAGAACCGCTCATCCTAAAAAAACCGTTAGCACCTTCTGTTTGCCGGGTGCCGTCAATCGCCGAAATTTTCTTAATCCATTTGCAGATCAGAACGCCCGTTTTTACAAATTCCCCAGCGCTTTCCGAACCTGAACCTGCCCGAGCAATACGTCATAAACCGCCCGCAGGTAGTTGTTTTCGGCCTGTTGCAGGCTGTATTCGCTGTTGCGAAAGTCGGCCAGCAGCAGCGTCCCGGCGTCGAAACGGACGCGGTCGATAGCCAGAATGCTCTGGGCCTGGGTGATGTTCTTCTGCGTTTCGGCGAGGTTTCCGCGGGCCTGATCGAGTGTGTTCCGGGCCGCCCGGAGTTCGTAGTCAACGTCGTTTTTCAGTTGTTGAAGCGTATTCTGATTGATCTGGGCCCGCCGGACGTAATCCTGTTTGTTCAACCGCGTTTGTCGCCCGTCGAACACCGGGACGTTGACCCGCAGACCCACGTAATTGTACGGAAACCAGGTTCCACCCTGGAATGGATTGAAGGCATCGGAAAATTGCTGGGCGAAATACGCGCCGTAGGCCGTTACGACCGGTGCCAGCCGGGCCTGTTCCCGGCGCTGGTTGAGTTCGTTCACCTGCCGGTTCAACTCTTCCGTCCGCAGTTCCGGGCGATTACCGGCCGTTAGTTCCAGCGTTTGAAATTCCGCAAACAAGGCCCGGAGCGAATCGGCGGGTTCAACGGGTTGCGGAGCGTTGATGCGGTACCGGAGATTTTCCAGACTCAGCGCATAGTCGCGCTGGTCGTTGCGGTAGGTCAGTTCGGCATTGCTGAGGTCCAGCGAAAACCGGTCGAACTCGCTTTCCAGCAACGTCCCGGCCTGAAAACGGACCTGCGCCTGTTCCAGATAGCCCTGCGCCCGGCTGCGGGCGCGTTCCGACAGCCGCTGTTTTTCGCGATTGAAAACCGTCTGGTAATAGGCTTCGGTTACCTGTTGACGCACCTCGACATTCCGGCTTTCCAGTGTCACCTGCTGATTTTCAGTATTCAATCGATTGATCGAACGATCGATGCGGCTTTGGGCGTCGTAGACTTTCTGTTCGGCCTGCACGTTCAGAATGTTGTTGAAAGGCGTACCAAACCGCAACACCAGATCCTGTCCATTGGCGAACGGCGCATTTTTGATTACACTCCGTTGAATCTGCGTGTTCCAGCGGAAATCGGCTCCGGCATTGAGTTGCGGCTGCCACTGGGCGCGTCGCCGGGCTTCGTCATTCTCCGTAATAAGCGTCTGCAACCGCTGATTCGTCAGTTCCAACCGATTCGCCTGCGCCTGCTGCAACGCCTGAGCGAGCGTAATCTTATTTTGTCGTGATTGAGCGCATGAGTGATTGAGTGCAAGCACGCCGATAATTAAGAGCGTGAATCGGGTGGCCGCGGTGGGGTGAAAGAGTAGAAAAGAGAGTAATTTGACTGCCAGTTTCATGTTATGTCTTGCTAAAGAAATGTGCTGAAAAATGTTGGCAAATTGCCCCTGAATTCCGAAACGCCGACGCGGGATTCAGAAGCAGCAGCGAAAGTCTTAACGCAATGAAATTAGCCCCTGAAAACCGTGGCCGGTTCCAGCGAGTTGATGCGCCGGATGGCGAATACCGAACCGCCCAGCGAGATAACCAGCGTGATGACGAACAGGGCGTATTCAAACCAGATCGGGAAGAAAAACAGCGTTCCCGACTGCGCAATGCCCAGCCGGAAAGCCTCGGCCAATCCCCGACCCACCACGTAGCCCACGACGGCAAACAGCAGCGCCTGGGTCAGAATCAGGCGGCTGACGTAACCGTTGGTAGCGCCAATCGCTTTGAGGGTGCCGTAATCCTTGATGCGGTCGATGGCCGCCGAGTAGAGCGTTAGTCCGATGATGACCAGTCCGGAAATGACCGCAAAACCGATCAGACTACCGAACGAAGCCGCAATGCCGTTGGTGGCTAACACGGTTTTGACGGTGACCTCCGAGAGATCATCGGCATTCCAGGCCCGCACACCGGTGATGCTCTGGTTAATCTGCTGAATAACCGTTGCTTCCAGGACACCGGTTTTGGGTTTGATGAGGTAAAAACTCACCTTGTTGGTCGGAACGTTGGCCAGATACCGGGCGCGTTCGATGGTCGTGAAGGCCAGTAATCCCCCGCCAAACGACCGCGCGCCCCGCGTCAGACCCGCGTTGTACACCTTTTTTCCGTTGACTTCGAAATAATCGCCGGGTTTGAGTCCGCCGAGGGCTTTGGCGTCGTAGAAATCGGTAATCAGCGCGCCTTCCGGAATCATGTCGGCCGGTTTGGCGGTGTAGAGCCGCCACGGGCCACCGACAAAAGCGGGGGCTTCGGAGCCGATCAGCGAAAAACCGCTCGTGGTGCCGTTGGCAAATTTAGCCCCGGCCCCGGCGATGACCACCGGATAAACCCGCTCTACGCCCGGCAGCGAACCGATTTCGTAACCTTTCCGAACGTCGAGCGGACTGAGCTGGTTGGCGTTGGTCGTGGTTTCGTCCGTCACCCAGATGTAGCCCTTGTTGTTGTCAACAATGCTCCGCATGGCGTCGGTCAGGAAGATGAAAATACCGGCCTGCTGCCCCACCAGAAACACCGAAATAACGATCCCCGCCAGTGCGCCGAGCGACTTGGCCACATCGTACCGGATGAATTTGAACGCGATTCTAAACATGGTAAAAGGCGGTTTTTGCCTTATTGAATGGAAATGAGACATTCGACCCGGGCGCCGATGATGACTTTGCCGGGGTCGTCCAGTTGCACCCGAACTTCGCGAACGCGCCGGTCTTCGAGGTTGGCGGCATTGTCGGCAAAGAGCGATTTTTTGCGGAGGTAGGGCGACGTCAGCACCACCGTTCCCGTGGTCAATCGTTCGTTGCTACCCTGGGGCCGGATGTAGGCTTTCTGGCCCACTTTCACCTTTAGCGCAAACAGTTCGTCGATTTCGGTCAGGGCCACGAGCGGACCCGCCGGGGCAAAATCGCCGATGGACTGGTTGCTGGACAAAAACTGGCCGACTTTGGCATCCAGACTGAGCAACGTTCCATCTTCGGGTGCTTTCACGGTTTTCAGCCCGGCCACCGTCGAGGCATACTGGATGTCGGCCCGGAGTTCACTGATGCGCCCCTGAGCCTCCCGAACCTGGGCTTCCGACGCCCGGATTTGCTGTTGCAGGTTCGTCACTTCATACTTCGAATCGTCCAGATACTTCTGCGTCAGCGCTTTTCCGGCAAACAGCGTCTGGTTCCGTTGCAGATCGGCTTCGGCTTTCTGGAGTTGTACGCGCAACGTCTGCACGTTTTGCCGGGCGGTTTCAATGGCGTCCTGCTGGGTTTTGATTTTGACGCTGGCCTGTCGTAGTTGAGCCGATTCGACGGCGTTATCCATCGTCAGAATCACCTGCCCTTTTTTCACTTCCTCGCCGATGTTGACGGCAATGCTTTTGACCAGCCCACCGGTTTCGGCCGATAGCTGGCTGATTCGCTTTGCCGGCTCGATCACCGCGATGCCCAGCACCTCGTCGATGCGCTTCGGCGTTTGCACTGTCCGAACAGAATCCTGCGACTCCGCAGTCTTGTCTTTGCTGCCTCCACAGGACGCGAGTCCAATCAGTAGACCAAATAAGTAAACCGGTTTCATAGCCTTAGTCGTTAAATTCGTTCACTTCGTTTACTACCCCGTTATCGACCTCCACGATTCGGTGGGCGTATTGTTTCAGGCGGGGATCGTGGGTTACAACGGCTACCGACTTGCCTTCATCGGCCAGCGCGCGGAGTTCCTGCATGACAATGCCCACCGAATTTTTGTCCAGCGATGCCGTCGGCTCGTCGCACAGCACCAGTCGGGGGTTGGTGACGAGGGCGCGGGCGATGGCGATTCGCTGTTGCTGCCCGCCCGATAATTGTTTCGGGAGGTTCCGGCGCCGGTCGGTCATGCCCACGGTTTTGAGGGCCTGTTCGGTGCGGGCGCGGGCTTCGGCGCTGTTCACGCCCTGCAGTTTCAATGGCATGATTACGTTTTCTTCGGCGGTGAGCGGAGCCAGCAGGTTGAAATTCTGGAAAACAAACCCGATGGTATTCAGCCGGAGACGGGCCAATTCGCTCTGATTCAACTTATTGACGTATTGTCCATCGACCCAGAGGTCGCCGTAGCTGGGATAAATGACACAACCCAGCAGCGAGAGCAAGGTCGTTTTGCCCGAGCCCGACGGCCCAATGATGAGCAACAGTTCACCCTCGTTCAGTTGCAGGGTGGTGGGTTGCAGGGCCACAATGGTTTGATCGCCGGTTTGGTATTCCTTACCAACGCCTTTTAATTCTGCTATCATCGGTTTTGATAAGCTAAATGCATTCTGTGATGACACTTCGACCAGGGAACCAAAACTACGCTTTCGTAATTATACACTGTATACATTTGCAATATTACTACGAAAACATAATTATTGTTTACTATATTTGAAAAAATATTTTATTTCCGTAGTTAAACAAAAGTGCTAATCCGTTATTTTGTACGAAATCATAGTGATATGGACCGGGGAGAACAGCAACTTATTGATTTAGTGAATGCGTGGGCCAAATACAGTGAGGCTACGCCCGATGCGGATGTGGCCGGCTTTTGTCTGCATTATTTAACCGAAACCGCTCAGCCCGCTGTCCTCAATCAGCACAGCCCGGTGGCTTCTCCTGACGGGTTATACGATGAAAAATGGGTGGAGAGCCTGACGGGAACCGCAAACCGGTCGCTGACAGAGATCCGGCCATCGTCGCGGCTGGCTGCGTTGGTCGGGCGGTTGTCGAAGTATGGTTATTTTTATTCCAAAAAAGCCATGTTTCCACTCAACTTCAAAAGCATTGAGGAGCCGGTTTATCTGATCGTGCTGGCGCAAATGGGAACGCCCAAGAAGAGCGAGTTGATCTACGAAATGATGGTGGAGTTTGCCTCCGGAATCGACGTGGTGAACCGGCTGGTGGGCATGGGGTATATCGAAGAATTTCCGGACGAAAATGACCGGCGTTCCAAACGCCTGCGCATCACCGAAGCGGGTCTGACCATCCTGCAAGAGTGTTTTCCGGTGATGAACCGGGTGGCCGATGTCGCCTACAGTTCGTTGACCGAGGGCGAAAAAGCCCTGCTGATTCAGATTCTGGACAAACTCGACCGCTACCACGCGGAGCATTACAAACTAAGCAAAAACGCCGGGTTCGACGAGGTATATGACCGCATGGTTCCGTAGGTTAATCTTCTGCTAAAATCCTGGTCAAGACCAAGATTTCCGACGAAAAACGTCTGCAACTTTGCCTCGTAAACCAACAACTACGACGAACATGCAAACGCAAACAATTGCAAAACGGGCCGCTCAGGGATTCATCCTGCTGTCGGCTTTGGCTCTCCTCTCGGTCAGTATGATGGCTTTTGCCGACCCCCAATCCGTTATGGATCTGGTTCACGTTCAACTCAACAACTCGGATGCTTTTAGCTCCATTCAGGGCGTTTATGGCGGAGTTGGTCTGACCCTATTTATCAGCCTCATTTACCTCATGCTCAATGACGTCAACAAGGGTCTGGCTTTTCTGTGTCTGCTGTGGGGCTTTTACGCGCTGTCGCGCACCATCACGGTTTTCGCCGAAGGGGCTTTGGGCGATTTTGGCCGGCAATGGCTGGTGACCGAATCGGTATTCTTTGTCATTGCGCTGGTGTTGCTACGGGCCAATTCCCGAACCACGGCGGTTTCGGTTCAGAGGAGCCGCTAATGAAAAATGCCAGCCCGTTGATGGTTGGCGTTTTTTTACACCTTGCATTTTGTACGTATACACAAATACGGTACTGGCTTTACCGACACTCGGGAACAGGTCAATCTAAAAAAGCGTTATATTGGCATTCAAAAGCGACCTTTATGCAACTGACGTATAAACTACCAGTGGATTCATTGAATAGCGGTTTTCTAGAAGCTATCAAGACTCAATTTGCCGGCAAAGAGGTGAATATTACGGTAGAAGATAGCAACGACGCTACCCCTGCAAGCCAGATGGATGCCTTTTACAAGATGGAAAAGCTGCGCAAGAAGCTAAAGAAGGTAAAAGTAGACCCGAGCATGGACCTGTCTGCTCTGGCCAACGAAGTTAATGTGTAGGGTTCGATGATTTATTTTGACACAGACGTCCTCATTAATTATCTGGTTGAACAAGACTCGGCTAAAAATCAGCAAGCCATTCAACTCTACCAGAATGCATCAAAAGAGGGATTGTTCTTTTGCTCTTTGCTTTGCCTGCAAGAATCAGCCTTTGTTCTTGCCAAATTAAAGGTATCTACACGGGATATTGAAAGCCTGGTTGACAGCCTGCTAGCTCCTCCACTTGTTAATTACTCTGTAGCTCAATACCGGAGAGCTATCGAACTGGCAAGGAAAGTTGGATTTCAAAACATAAATGACTGTATCCATACGGCTATTGCTGAAACGTACTGTGCGGAGCTTTATACCTATAACCAGTCAGATTTCAAGCGCATAAAAAAATACACCAATCTGAAAATTACGATATTCTAAGCACGGTACCGAAGCCTGACTTATTGCCCCCTATCCGATTACCAGTCACCCCGCAACCGCCGACGCCTTCTCCGGATTCCATTCCAAAATGGGCCGCACCCGGTATTTCATCAACTCAATGATTTCCTGTTCGTTCTGAAACGCACCGTTGACGTTGACGACGTGTTTGGCCAGTCGATTGTACTGTTTGCTCAGGAGTAAGCCAAAAACCTGTCCATAGTCGAGCCCTTCGAAAATGATGGCTTTGTGGGCCGCATACTGGTCGAGGGTTTTCAGGAAAAACTTGGGATGCTCGCTCCAGTGCATGGCCGGGCGGCAGTGGTGGCTGATGTGATAACCGTCGTTCCAGCACATGCGGTTATACTTGACGTTGATGCAGGTGATGCTGTTTTTGTAGGCATTCGCCGGATCGTTCCGGTCGATGAAAGCGTGTTGCGTCCAGTTGCCAATCATGCCAAAAACGCGCGTCATGACAAACGGAAGCAGAAACACCACAATCGTAGCCGGGGCATTTACCCACAGCAGAACCGCGCACATCGTCAGAAAGAGGATTTCACCGCTCATGGCTTTCACTGCCATTTTCTGGCGGTTTTTCCGCTTCAGATAACCGATCAGTGTGATTACGCCCAGAAAGAAAAAGTTAGCCAGATACATCAGAAAGCCCCTGACGCTGTCGCGCTTGTAGGTCATCGTACTGCTCAGATCTTCGGGCATGTTATTCTCGGGATGGTGCATACCGATGTGGTGACTCTGGTAGGTGTCGGGCGACATCCCGAAGAAAAGCGCCAGAAATGTCGGCATGTAATAGTTCAGCGCACTGTATTCCCGTTTGAACAGCGGACGGTGGGCCGCGCAATGCACCATGAGTCCAAATGGCCCTTTATAAATAGCATACGATGCAAAACAGGCAAATGCCAACACGCCCCACACCCAGCCGGTGATGCCCGGGATGAACAACAAAATACCCAGCGGTACCAGCGTAAACGAGATTTTTAGCGTCAGGTAGACGAACGGCAGGTCGCGGCTGTCCCGGATAAAGCGCAGTAAAAAACGATCGATAGCGGAGGAAGGTGGGGCTACGGAACTAGGATCCTGAAGGGCAGGCAATCTTCTCATTGGCAAACAAATTTCGTGATTCGCAGAGTAAGGTAGGCATTTTCAGCCAAAACCAAGCCTTTATCCCAGTATAGTTATCCTGCTACCCCTGTTTCCCGTCGTCGTTCGAAATCTTTTTCTTCTCGCGGTTTTGACCGGCGTTCATTTTTCCAAACCGCCAGTTGACCGACAAACGTATGTTTCGGATGACGTTGTAGTTGGAGCCATCCGAGATGAAAGTGGGCGTGCGGAGCAAGGTCGCAATGGTGTTGTAGCGCCGAAAGGGATTCTCGGCACTGGCGGTGATCGTCACTTTCTGCTTCTTGAATTCCTTCCGGCCCGAAAAACCGTAATAGTAAAAACCGGACGATTGCCCCTGCAACAGAATCCGGCGCGAATTGTAAGAACCGTTGGCCTGCAGGCTGATGTCGTGGGGCAACTGGAGCGAGGTATTCAGGTTAACCCGGTAACTCCAGTTCTCGTTGGTAATATTCAAGGCATTGCTGTTCAGAATGTTGTAGTTCAGCCCAAACGACCCGCTGATGTTCCACTGTTTCACCGGACGCGCCGACCCGAACAGGTTCATGCCGTAGGTCGAATTCTGGGCGATGTTCCGGTAGGTGCTGCTCGAAATGCCGCTCGTGTCGACCGTCGTGATGCGCTCGATGGCGTTGTTGGTTTGCCGCCCGAATAGCATCGCGTTCACAGTTGTTCCGCCTTTGGTAAAGGTACTGTACGACAATTCGACCGAATGCGCCAGTTCCGGGTCCAGATACGGGTTGCCGGTCTGGATGTTTTTCGGATCGGAGTAGTTGACGTACGGGTTCAAGTAGAAAATAGACGGCCGCTGAATCCGCTGGCTGTAATTCAGTTTCAGCCGTCGTTCTTCGCCAAACCGCTTCGAAATGGTCACGTTCGGCAGGAAATTCTGGTAGCGGTCGGTAAATTTCGTGCTGGTCGAAATAAAATTGGCGTTGATGTTCGTCATTTCCATCCGTCCGCCGAGGCTAAAACCCCACATTTTGCTGGTTCGCATCCGAAACGACGCATACGACGACCAGACCCACTGCTGGTAGTCGAACGTATTGGCGCGGGTGGGGTCTTCCCGGTAGTTCAACGAGCCGTCGGGCGCATTTTCCAGGCGGTAATCGCTGCCCACGTCGCGCAAAATGGCCTTGGTGCCGACTTCCAGAATCCGGCGTTTGACGGTGGAGAACGGATGAGTATAATCGGTCTGGATTGTGAATTCCTTTTGCTGGTTGTCGTTGTTGTTGCGCTCGCGGTAGTCGATCACTTCGCTTTCGGGCAGCGGAAACTGGTTCAGCGAGTAGTTGCTGTGGTTGTTGTTGCGATTATACTGCGCCAGAAAGGTGTATTCCTGTTCCGGACTCCGCTTGAACGTTTTCGTGTAGTTGAAATTAACGTCCATGTTGCGGTTGCGGTTTTGGGTATGGTTATACCGCCGGAAATTCTGCGGATCGTCGGACGTTACCCGCGTATCGCGCGTGGAATTCGTGTTCCGTCCTTCCCCACCAAAGCTGGCATCGACGCCAATGCGGTTTAGTGAATCGAGGTCATAATCGACACTCACGGAGCCAAACCCCGACCGCCCTTTGTTTTTGTAGGCATTGATCTGTTCAATCGTGCTGATGACCTGACCGTCCAGCAGGTTTTGCCGCATGGTTTCGGAACCACCGAAATAATTATTCACGTTACCACCGCCATACGAGGTGATACTCAGCTTATTTTGCTTGAAATTAAAGTTTCCGCCGAGGTTGTTCCGGCGGCTCCCAACCGAGGCATTCACCCCGCCCGTCAGGCCCTGCAACTGATTTTTGGTGATGATGTTGATCACACCAGCCGTTCCTTCCGCGTCGTATTTGGCCGAAGGAGCCGTTACGACTTCCACTGATTTGATCAGTTCCGCCGGAATCATCTGGAGTGCTTCGCTGATGCTGCGGGCCATGATGCTCGACGGTTTGTTGTTGATCAGCACTTTAATGCTGCTGCTGCCTTTCAGGGTAACCGTCCCGTCGGGATCAACCGTCAGCAAAGGCACTTTTTTCAGCACGTCGATGGCCGTGCCACCACTGTTGGTGATGTCTTTGTCGGCATTGTAAACCAGCCGGTCGTCTTTGTCTTCGACCAGCGGTTTTTCGGCCGTCACCACCACCTCGTTCAGCGTCCGCGAATCGGTTTGCATCTGCACAACGCCCAGCGCCACTTCGGCCCCTTCCGAACCGACCTGGACGGTATTGATGGTCTTATTTTCGTACCCGATAAAACTGATCACGACCCGATAGACACCGGCATCCACCCCGCTGATGGTAAATTTACCGGCTTCGCTGGTGGTGGTTCCGCCAACAATTTTCTCGGTTTTAGGATTTAGTAAGGCCACCGTGGCAAATTCAACGGGTTTGTTCTGAGCTGCATCCATCACCACGCCCGTGATTTTCGCTTTCAGGCTGGCCTTGATGGTGGTTTGAATCGCCGGTACGGGCGGCATGGAAGCCGGATTTTGAGCCCGAGCTGAAACAACTATACATAATAATAGCGGGAGTAGGATTTTTTTCATACTTCGGGCAACCACTTCAACCAACGACAAAGGAGATTATAAACAGACAAGAAAATTAATGAGCTAATTTACTGATCTTTTTATAAAAATAATGCCAATGTTAGTTACTGGAACTTATTGTAATAAGATCGCCCGAATTTTGGATTTTAGAACGGTTTCAAATCCTATTGTCTGCCCCTAAATACCCTGAAGCATTTGCCCCCCCAGCCCCCTAAAGGGGGAGCTTGGAGCGCGAGAAAACTCACCCTTTAGGGGGCTGGGGGGCAAATGCTTCGGGATTTAGGGGCGACTGTCCATCAGCCCCGTTTGAATCAGCCAGTGGCGGCACCGGCCAAACCACTCGTCGAAGGCCGGTGTTTTCAGATAACCGTGTTCGCCTTTGGTATAGATATGAAGATCGGCAAGCACTTTATTTTGCTGAAGGGCTTCATAGAACAGCAGACTGTTTTTGACCGGCACCACCGTATCGTCACTGGCATGGGTGATAAAGGCGGGCGGAGTGGATGACTTGACCTGCAACTCATTGGAATACAACGTCACCTGCTCCGGTTTGGGCGCAGCACCCAACAGATTCTTGCGCGACCCGGAATGACCAACCTGGTCCGTAAAGGAGATAACCGGGTACACCAGAATCATGAAATCCGGCCGAACGCTAACCGCTTCCGGGTTGTCGATCACCTTCTGGTTAAAGTGCGTTCCGGCGGTGGCTGCCAGGTGGCCGCCCGCCGAGAAACCCATGATGCCAATTTTTTTCGGATCAACGCCCCATTCCGCAGCCCGTTGCCGCACGGTTTTGAGGGCTTGCTGCGCGTCCTGCAACGGCCCGACGGACGGGTCGATCATGGTTTTTTCGTTCGGCAGGCGATATTTCAGCACGAAAGCCGTCACGCCCATTTTGTTGAAGGCTTCCGCCACATCGTAGCCTTCGCGTTTCATCACCAGCACGCCATAGCCCCCACCCGGACAAATGATCACCGCCGTTCCGTTGGCCTGGCCCTTCGGCGGTTGATAAACCGTCAGCGTAGGCTGAATGACCTGGCTCACCACCTGGTCGGGTCGTTTCACTTCCTGGACGTCCGACGGTTTCGCATTCGGCACTGGGCCGGAATATAACGGCATTTCAGTCTGAGCCAGAGAAAGCAGGGCCGAAAGGCCACAGAAGCCGCTCAGCAGCAGTTTTTTGATCATTTTGATTGGGGGTTAGGAGATCGCCAAAGAGGACTTTCTTACGCCTTTCTCCTTCAGCATCTGACTTATTTGATTCACCAGATCGATCGAAGCTTCGATCTCTGCTTTGCGAATGGCAACACTTTCGATATTGAAACCAAACGGGATGGCGTGTTTCAAACAGATGGTGGTCAGTGCCGAGGCAATGTCGAGGCAAATTCGCACCGATTTCTCCAGCATATCGTCCGATGCGTTCAGTTCTGCTTTCACGTCGTCCGGTATGTGGATACCCAACCACTCCATAAAATGCAGGGTTTTGGCCGATCCGCAGGCGGTAATCGTGAAAATGAGCGTCGGTGGAGTGATCCCTTGCCGTTTACAACGGATGGCCAGATCTTCGATCACTTGCCGGGCATAGTCCAGATTGAAGACACATTGGGAAATAAAGTACGAAACCCCGTGGTTCATTTTATCCAGCACCCTGACTTCTTCATCTTTCAGCACATGATGCCTTTCAGGAATGGTAACAGCGCCCATAACGGACGTGTCCCGGTGCTTGCTCCAGAGTTGGTAGGCTTCCGGAAGGCTCGTTTTTACCGGAAAATCCGGGGCTGGAATGCCGACAAAAACGGGATAGAACTGCTGTCTGTGCAGCTCTTCCAGCCAGTCGGACAACTCATCGGCAGAAAATTTGCCGGCGGGCCGATAGACTATTTTGGGGATGCATAAAGTGCTCAGATAATTGGCGGCAAAATCCAGCGGGTCCAGTGCATTGATAAAGGGAAAGGGCCTTTCTTCATTTGTCCGCGCCGACTCATCCTGCACATCATACACCACCAGCGCATCGATATCCAGAACAGCGAGTCGATCGATTGTTTTTTGGGCAATTTCGGCAATTCGATCAGGAGCGGTACTGACTTTAGGAGGTGTAATGCCATACAGCAGCACCCCTGATTCGCCGGATTTGATTTTTTCTATAAACATATTGCAACGTAAATAAGGACTTGAGGCTTCGGGGAACATTGCTTCCGATACCCAAACCCGTGCGCTGGTATCGGTCAGTTTATCCCTTTTTCTAAAGAAAATCCTGTCAAAATATACTTTTCATTTGAATTATCCTGGTATTCCCATTGAGTTTCACTCCCACACCTCCGCCGGAAACGGTTTTTCCAGCAAATATCGGTAAATGAACCGGGCGGTCTCGGCCTGGGCGTGTTTGGCCTTGCCGGTTGTACCAAAACCGTGCCGCGCACCGGGATAAATCATGAATTCAAAATGCTTGTTGAGCGTTTCCAGTTTGTCGACCAACTGGACGGAATTCTGCATGTGCACGTTGTCGTCCATCGTACCGTGGACAATCCGCAACGTTCCTTTCAGCCGGTCGGCATACTGCAGCACGGAGCTTACTTTGTAGCCTTCGGGGTTTTCGGCGGGGGTATCCATGAACCGTTCCGTGTATTCGGTGTCGTACAACTGCCAGTCCATGACGCCGAAGTTGGCGATTCCGTGCGTAAAAACGTCGGCACCCCGCGTCAGGGCCAGCGCCGTCACGTAACCGCCGTAGCTCCCGCCCGTAATCGCCACTTTTTTGGGATCGACCAACCCTTTGTCAACCAGCCACTTTACCGCCGTACTGTAATCCTCCAGTTCCCATTTTCCCAGGTTGCGGTGCATGAAATTCTGCCCGGTTTTGCCAAAATGCCCCGAAGCCCGGTGGTCGATGGCGACCTGCAACAAGCCGTCCTGGGCATACCACTGCGCAGCCGGGGTGTAGCTCCAGCGGTCATAAACCGACCCGGCATTGGGGCCACCGTAGATGCTGATCAAAACCGGGTAGCGTTTGCTGGGGTCGAAGTTCGTGGGATATTTGATCGTCATCGGGAGCTGAAACCCGTCGGTCGTCGGCACCCGCACCAGTTCGGTTTTGGCGACGGTAAACTTGTCAAAATCAGCACCTTTCGCATCGCCCAGTTCCCGAATCAGCTTGCCATTTTTGTCCAGCAGCGCCATTTTCGGCGGGGTCTGGAGGTTGGAATAGGTCGTAATGAAATGACTGCCGCCGGGCGAAACCTGTACCTGATGGCTGAACTCCCCGAACGTCAGCCGCTGCAATCCCTTGCCATCGAGTTTCACTTTATAGAGATCCGTCCGGGCCGAATTTTCCTTGCGGGCCGTGAAATAGACCAGACCGTTTTTGGCATCGACGAGCGAAACGCCCGTCACTGTATAGTCTCCGCTGGTAACCGGGTTTTTCAGCTTGCCATCCATCGTATGCAGGTAGAGGTGCATCCAGCCCGACGCGTCGCTCATCCGGATAAACTGCTTGCCATCGCTCAAAAAGTGAACCGTCGTCAGCCAGTCCACCCAGGTTTTCTGACGCTCATCGACCAGTTCGGTTTTGCTGCCGGTTGCCGGGTCGATCGCAATCAATTTCAGGTTGTCCTGACCCCGGTTTTTCCACTGCATCCAGAGGGCTTTCGAGTCGGGTGTCCAGAACGGCGTGCCGAAATAGTGATCAGCATTAGCGTCGTAATCCGCCCAGACGGTTTTTCCGGTGGCCACTTCCACCACGCCCATTTTCACCAGTGGGTTCGGATCGCCCGGTTTGGGATACCGCTGGCTTTCCAGATACCCGTGTTGCCCGGTGGCTCCGGCAATCGGAAAAACCGGCACCTTGCCCTCATCAAACCGCATGAATGCCAGGTATTTACTATCCGGCGACCACCAGAAAGCCTTGTGCTGCGTGGCCCGGCCCAGCACTTCCTCCCAGTACAGCCAGGCTGCGTAGCCGTTGTAAACCGTCTCCGAACCGTCGGTCGTCAGTTGGTTTTCCTTCCCGGTTTTCAAATCCGTCAGGTAAAGGTTTTTACTGTCACGCGTGTACGCCAGCCACTTCCCATCGGGCGAACCCGTCAGATTCTGGCCCTTTTCATCCGGCGAAGCCGATAAAGGTGGATACATCACCCAGCCACCGGTTTCCTTGTGTTCGCTTTCCTGCCCGGTTTTGACATCGACGGCGTAGGTTTTGTCGCCCTTCGTCAGCAGATAATGCGCATCGTCGGTCCAGCCCCTGATGGCAGGCAGCGTTTGCAGGGTATTTGTTTTTTCGTTTTTGAATAACTGAGCCGCCGTAAAAGGTTGTTTCTGGGCATAAGAGACTCCGCTAAGCAGCAAAAACAACACACTAATCCTGAATTGCATGAAAAATCACTTCGTTTAGGTTGATGAAAGAAGCCGGTTTGGGTCCGACCGGAGAACAAAAGTTACTTTTTTCTCCCACATAACCAACAGCGACAGATCGGGCTTGGGGATTTTCAAAAAACCGCGTATTATTGCCTTATCGTACAGGAAATGGTGTCTTCCTGCTGAAACCGCCCCGCCCGGGGATGATGGCGCCTATTAGGTTCAAAAGCTTTTTGTATCCCTGATAGGTATTTTGATATGGCATCGTCTCGTTTTCGTCTTTTCCGCCCACTTACCCCGCTTTTCTGGCAGCAACCGATTCTTTTTTTTCTGGTCAAATGGCTGTTGCTCTCGGCAATGGTCGGCCTGTGCGTCGGCTCGGCATCGGCCCTGTTTCTGGTATCGCTCGATTGGGTCACCCAGTGGCGGGAAAATCACCGCTGGATTATTGCATTTCTGCCCCTCGGCGGTTTTCTGATCGGTTGTCTCTATCACTATTGGGGGAAGGACGTCGAAGCCGGGAATAACCTGCTTCTCGAAACGATCCACCGACCAGCCCAAATCATTCCGCTGAAAATGGCTCCTTTCGTGCTGATTGGCACCCTTGCCACGCACCTGTTTGGCGGTTCGGCGGGGCGCGAAGGAACGGCTTTGCAAATCGGCGGCTCCCTGGCCGACCAGTTCACCCGTCTGCTGCGGCTGCGTCCGCGCGACCGGCGACTGCTGCTCGTGGCTGGCATTGCGGCCGGTTTTGGCTCGGTTTTCGGCACTCCGCTGGCCGGGGCGGTGTTCGGGCTGGAAGTGTTCCTACTCGGCCGACTGAAATACGATGCCCTGTTTCCTGCCTTTGCCGCTTCCGTTTTTGCGGATCTCACCACCCGGGCCTGGCAGGTCGGACACACTCACTACCACATTCCGCTGGTGCCGGAACTCTCCGCCGGGGCGGTTCTCTGGTCAATGGTCGCCGGGGCGGTTTTCGGGATTTGTTCGGTGGTTTTCAGTGGCCTGACGCACGCCATCAGCGGTTTTTTCAAACGCAAAATTGCCTATCCTCCCTTGCGACCCCTGATTGGCGGAGCACTGGTGGCGCTGGCGGTGCTGGCCCTCGGCACAACGAAATACATCGGACTGGGCATACCGACCATTCTGGACGCCTTTTTGGTTCAGCTTCCGCCCTACGATTTCGCCCTCAAAATCCTGTTGACGGCCCTCACGCTGGGAGCTGCGTTCAAGGGTGGAGAGGTAACGCCCTTGTTTTTCATTGGCGCGACCCTGGGCAATGCGCTTTCGTACATCGTTCCGCTGCCAACCGGCTTACTGGCTGGCATGGGGTTCGTGGCGGTTTTTGCCGGAGCGGCCAATACGCCCCTGGCCTGCACGCTGATGGCCATTGAGTTGTTCGGGGCCGACTGTGGCGTTTATGTAGCCCTGGCCTGTGTCGTGGCCTATTTCGTCTCCGGCCACCGGGGCATCTACGGTTCTCAGGTGGTGGGGCAATCCAAACACCTGGTGTATGGCCTTCATGAAGGCCGGAACCTGGCCGCGCTCCGGGGCAACCCCAAAAACCGCTTTCCCGACAAACCCTGATTCCGCTTTTCGCCCTTGATTGGTACTGTAAATTGTGGAAAAAGTGATTTATTATATGTCTATACAAGAATTTTTGCGTATACTAGTTGCTCGAAATGCAATCCATTTTCAATCAAATCCTGAAATTTTATGAAAAAAGTCACCCTATTTATTGCATGTCTATTCGCATCCGCAGCCACTTTTGCACAAACCTGGACCGTGGACAAAGCACACGCCAAAGTTGGTTTTACGGTTACTCACCTCCTGGTTTCGGATGTCGATGGGAATTTTAAGACGTTCGATGCCAAAATCACCTCCTCGAAACCCGACTTTACGGATGCGGTTGTTGAACTGACGGCCGACGTAAACAGCATCGATACCGGCAACGACCGCCGTGACGCCGATTTGAAAAGTGATAAATACTTCGATGCGGCCAAATACCCCACGCTGACCTTCAAAAGCAACTCGTTCAAGAAAGTAGAAGGCAAGAAATACAAAGTGACCGGTGATCTGACGATGCATGGTGTGACCAAACCCGTTACGCTGGACGTTACGCTCAATGGCCCCATTCCGCATCCGATGAATAAGAAAGAGATTGCCGGATTCAAGATTGCCGGTGAACTGAAACGCTCGGATTTCGGCATCGGAACCGGTACGCCGGTGGCGGTGGTGAGCGATGAAATTACCATTCGCGCTAACGCCGAATTTGGCAAACAATAAGCCCGGTGACGTTTTCTGAAAAGAAAGAAGAAGGACAGGCCCGTCGACGGCTTGTCCTTTTTGTTAGCTTTGCGATCTGATTATTCCCCTTGACGAATGAAAAAATTATTCACGGTAACCGCCCTGCTCTTTAGCCTGATGGTCAACGCGCAATCACCCAAAGAAGTCCTCTACGTCGGAACGTATTCGACCCGGGGCAGCGAAGGCATTTATGTCTTGGAATTTGACCGGGCCAACGGCTCGCTGAAACAGCTCCAGACGGTTTCGAACGCCAAAAGTCCTTCGTTTCTGGCCATTCATCCAACCGGCAAATTCCTGTATTCGGTCAACGAAGCGGCTCCCAATTCCGGGGGCGTCAGTTCCTACACCATTGAGCCCAAAACCGGCAAGCTGACGATGATGAACCAGCAGTCGTCGCACGGCCGCGGCCCCTGCCACATTGCCATCGACCAAACCGGCAAGCTGGCGTTTGTGTCGAACTACGGCGGTGGCACGTTCACGGTTTTGCCCATCCAGAACGACGGCACCCTGGCCCCCGCGACGGACACCCTAAGCTACGAAGGCAAAGGCCCCAACGCCCAACGGCAGGAAAAACCGCACATTCACTCGGCCACGGTGTCACCCAACAACCGCTTTGTGTACGTCTGTGACCTTGGCACCGACAAGGTTTATATTTACGAATTTGACAAGGCCACCGGCAAAGTAAAACCGGCCGCAACGCCCTACGCGACGGTTTCGGCGGGTTCAGGACCGCGCCACATCACGATCCATCCCAACGGGAAATACCTGTATCTGGTGGAAGAACTGACCTCCAGCGTCGCGACCTTCGCGCTCGACAGCAAAACCGGTGCACTGACTCTGATTCAGGACAACGTGAAAACGCTTCCGGACGATTTTACCGACAAAAACACCAGCGCCGACATCCACACCGACCCGAAAGGCAAGTTCCTGTACCACTCGAACCGCGGTTATAACGCGCTGGCAATCCTGTCGATTGCCAACGATGGCAAGGTCACGCTAATCGGCCAGCAGCCCACCGAAGGCAAAACGCCCCGCAACTTTCTGGTCGATCCGAAAGGCGAATACGTGTTTGCCGCCAACCAGGACACCGACAACATTGTGGTGTATAAACTGGATTCAAAAACCGGCAAACTATCGCCGACCGGTACGCAGGTGAAAGTCCCGGCTCCGGTTTGTCTGAAGCTGTTTTCGGTGAAATGACCGCATCAGAACTCGGTCAGTTTGTTGACTCCCTCCATGAAAGCCTTGCTCCTCTGATCTTGAAAAAGCTGGAGGAGCAGTTGCAAACCAGTTTGCTGCAAATTGAAAACCGGCCGGAAGCCTTGCTGGACACGCTGTTTCTGAAAGCGATCCGCGATCATGTTCAGCCACAGGCCGGTTCACACGAGCATCTGTATCTTCAGCAGTACGAGATTCCGCAGATTATTCTCTTCGATCTGTTGATCAATCAGTTGCCGTTTGTAGTGATGAGTCATGCCCTTACGAACCGGGCGATGGTCAACGAGCTGAAGCTGGCGGAACAGGCCGTGGTGATGGATGTTGGTATTGGGCGCGGTATTCAGATTGCCCGCCTGATCGACGAATTAGTGGCCACCCGAACCCGACTGAAACACCTGACGGTGGTGGGCGTCGAACCATTTGCGGAGGCCGTAGCTTATGCTGAAACGCTGATCCGTCAGGCGGCTGAAAAAGCTCCGTTTTCCGTTGAATTTATGCCGGTCGTTTCGCTGGTTGAGGAGTTGGCTCCCGATGCGTTGCTCCGGGCTTTCCCGAAACACTACGATGCCCTGGTGATCAACAGTTCGCTCACCATTCACCACCTGCCGACGGTTGCGCAACGGCAAGCTTTTTTCCACTTAATGCGCTCGGTCAGGCCCAATGCGTTGCTCCTGACCGAACCTCATTCGAATCATCTGGAACCGGACTGGCGTCGGCGTACGCTGAATGCCTATGAGCACTACCGGGCAGTATTCGGTGTTATCGACGGTTTGGCCATTGATCGTACCGCCAAAAACGGACTGAAAATGTTCTTCGGACGCGAAATTGACGACGTGGTCGGGAATCCTGACGACAGTCGGTTTGAGAAACACCAGGAAGGGTACCAATGGGTTCGGTATTTACAGGAAAGCGATTTTTGGCTCCAGCCCAACCTGGAGATCCCGGCGTCATTTCCGCCTTCACCGGTTACGTTACGAACCCATCCCGACGGCTATTTAGTGCTGGAGCATGATGGTGTCACGGTAGTGTCGATTTTTCGGGCGGTGGCTGGCGGTTGCTGATCAAGCTTACAAACGTGATCAGCACACCTACACTTTCTCAAACACCAGCCGGTAATGATCCATCGTCTCGCGTTCGAAGCAAACCCGGTTTGGGCTGACCCGGAAAACAGCAATCAGATCCCGCATGGCCTTGTTGGTCAGAAACCGGGGCAGCAAAGAAGCATACAATGCATATTTTTTCAGGTTAAAAGCCCGAAACCGCTTCCGCCATTGACCGATGGTTTCGATGTAATCCAGCCGTCCGCTGCTTTGCGAAATCAGCTTGAAATGGGGTGCCGCATTCCGGATCACCTGCTCGGGGCCGTAGGGCAGCCACGAACCCGGAAACTGGGCAATCATCAACGCCAGTGAATACGAATCTGAGTCCTTGGGTGCCTCCAGACTGATTTCTTCCAGCGGCAGCATGTTCTTGCTGAAAACCATCGTCTGCATGTAAAACCGACCACCTACGGGCAGCAAATTGTAGAGATTCTTGAAAAAATCAGCGTAAACCGCGTCCTGCTGACCAGCTTTGTACTGCTCGATCGAACAGAAATGCTCCATGCCCCCGATGCAACTGACAGCATCGAAAGTGCCGTAATCGGCGGGGGTAATCAGGCGGCAGTCTTTCACTTCCACCGTCAGGCCATTCTGCACACAGGCCGCAGCCTGCGCCGACGACAGCGTTACACCCCGGCCAATGGCTCCCTGGCCCTTGATGTAGGTCAGGAACGGCCCCCAGCCGCAGCCCATGTCGAGCACTTTTGTGCCTTTGGTAATGTTCAGACTTTCTGCGATGAAACGGTGTTTCTGGCGTTGAGCCTCCTCCAGCGTCAGCTTAAAATTGCCGTTGTACATCGCCCCGCTGTAGTCGCCGGTCTGGCCCACGCTGAGACGAAAAATTTGATCAATCGTGGAATACGTAAATTCTAAATCGTTCTGGGAAGCCATCGGTGGACGCAAGCGGGTGTTCGCCAATTTAGTTTTTTTATGATTCCACTGAACAATTCGTTCGTGAAAAATTTCCGGCATCGGGTTGAAAGCAAGCGGCAAAAGAAACCACTCTTCTCCCTTATTTTATCCCTGTTATAGCCAGATTGAAACCCACGTGATTGTCGCAATCAGCCCCGTAGATTGCCGTTTTCATACGCTCTCCGAGTCCGGATACGGTGGTAAATTTGTCCTGTAAACAAACAACACCTACTGCCATGAAAAAGACGAAAATTTTGTACTGGGTTTTTACCGGATTATTCGCGTTTGTTATGCTGGGTTCTTCTATTCCCGATATTTTGGTTATACCGCAAGCCGTCGAAGGGTTTAAACAGATCCATCTGCCCGCCTACCTGCTCCCGTTTCTGGGGTGGGCGAAACTGCTCGGCGTGCTGGCCATTCTGATTCCCGGTTTTCCCCGGATCAAGGAATGGGCGTATGCCGGACTGATTTTTGATTTACTGGGTGCCACCTATTGCGTCTTCAGCGCGGGAAAAGCCCCGATGGATTGGGCACCGATGCTTGTTTTTGTGGCTTTAGGGGCTGCCTCGTACGTTTTTTACCACAAAAAACAGGCGTCTGCAACTTTCCCTGAATCCGGAAACCAGAATTCTCTGCGAGCGGTTTTAGGCTAGCGGACCGTTTGCCCCAGTAAACAACAGACTCATGACGAACCGATTTTACGCCCTTCTCGCCAATACGCTAACCGCTTCCGTCATCAACAATTGCGTCTGGTTTGCGTTGACGTTCTGGTTATACCTCGAAACCAAGTCGGTGGTCGCCACGTCGATCATGGCCGGCATTTACCTGGGAACCGTTGCCGTTTCCGGCTTTTTTCTGGGTTCACTGGTCGATCACAACCGCAAAAAAACCGCCATGATGCTGTCCAGCATCGGTTCTCTGGTGTTTTATCTGGTGGATCTGCTGCTCTACAGCGCGTTTCCGTCCTCCACGTTTTCCAACCCGTCAAGTCCCATCCTGTGGCTCTTCATCCTGTTTGGGCTGCTGGGCGCCATTGCCGGTAACATTCGCACAATTGCCATTGCTACCCTCGTGACGATTCTGATTGACGAAGACCAGCGCGACAAAGCCAACGGGCTGGTCGGAACGGCCAACGGCGTGTCGTTTCTGGTCGCGTCGCTCTTCAGCGGTTTGGTGATCGGTTTTCTGGGCATGTTCTGGATGCTGGTGCTGGCCATTGCGCTGACAGCCCTGGTCATCGTTCACCTGAGCCTCCTTTCGATTCCTGAACCGGAAATTGTCGTTGCGGAAACGAAAACCAATCACCTCGACATCCGGGGCACGCTGAAGTCCGTACAACAAATTCCGGGTTTACTGGGACTTATTTTTTTCAACACCTTCAACAATTTCCTGGGTGGCGTTTTTATGTCGCTGATGGATGCCTACGGCCTGTCACTCGTTTCAGTGCAGGTTTGGGGTACATTGTGGGGTGTGTTGAGTCTGGGCTTTATTGTCGGCGGCATGGTGGTGGCCCGTAATGGTCTGGGTACCAAACCGCTCCGGACGCTTTTTCTGGCCAACCTTGCCATGTGGACGGTCTGCATTTTCTTCACCATTCAGGCGTCCATTATACTGCTTGCCGTTGGCATGTTTATTTATCTCTGCCTGATTCCGGTGGTGGAAGCGGCTGAGCAAACCATCATCCAAAAATTGATTTCGCCCGAACGACAGGGCCGGGTTTTCGGATTTGCCCAGAGTGTCGAGCAGGCGGCCTCGCCCATTACCGCCTTCATCATCGGACCCATTGCCCAACTGGTGTTCATCCCGTTTATGACCACCGGCGCGGGCGTGGATTTGCTGGGGTCGTGGTTTGGTACCGGAAGTGCCCGGGGGCTGGCGCTGTTGTTTACCGTAACCGGCGTCATTGGTCTGCTCGTTACGCTGATCGCCATGCGCTCCGATTCGTACGGAATCCTTGCAAAAAAATACCAGCAGGCTCCCGAACTCGCCGACCAGGACCGCGCAACCGGCGCCGTTGCATCCTGATTCGATCCTTCACGAGTGTAAGTAGCCATTCACAATGGTTCCAATCCGGTAGCTATGGACCGAGTTCAAAACCTGATCGTGGTTGGCTTCCAGCCAGTGTTCTTCAAAACCGGTTTTAGCAAACAACTGCCAGCGAAAATCGGGCCGTATTTCGTACTGAAAAGCGGACGAATCGCTCGCCCGAAAGAGCACAATGGGGCAGGCAACCGGAATTTTCACCTCGGCCTGACGCGCGTATTGGTCGACCGCAGCGAAACTTGGTTCCTGCCAATTGACGGCCTGTGTCCCCCCATCTGCACGGGTCGTCCGACTCGTTAAGCGGTTGCGATACCGCGCAACGGCCCGCTGCCAACTGGCGTTCCAGTCAACCGGCCGCTCCGCTTTAAAACCCGCAACCACCTTTCGCCCGATCCGGTGTACATCTTTCCGCAAGGATTCCCGAAACGTGATTCGCCGGTAGAGGGGCGTGTCCAGTAAAACAAGCCGGTTCAGAGTCGGTTGCTGCCTTTGCTCCAAGGCCAAAGCCACCTGATAGGCTACCAATCCGCCAAACGAAAACCCAATGAGCAGGCTATCCGCCGGTCTATCAATCGCCCGGGCGATCTGCTCGACCAGATCAGCCAGTGGAATCAGCGTCCCATTGGTTGTATACGGCTCGTAATGAACATAGTATACATTACAATGCTGATTCAGATGGCTTTCAATGCCGCGATACATTCGCCGATCACCCGGCAATGGCGGAATGAAATAGACGTGTTTCCGGTTACGTTCGGGTTTATTCAACGGAATACACTGAACCTGATGCCGCGCATAGCCCGTGAGGTAGTGCGCTAACGCTTTGGGCGTCGTATACGAAAAAACCGCCTGAACCGGCACGGTTTTTCCGATCCGGTTTTCCAACCCGGCCAGACAGCTCTCCGCCATCAGCGAATCGCCCCCGAGGTCCTGAAAAAAGTCATCATAGTCCGACAGAGCCGTTGTCAGCCCCAGTTCTTTTTGCCAGACGGACTTAATCAACGGAACGAAATCCCAGGCATCGGCTTCATCGGCCAGCGGATGATCAGAAAGCTGACTTTCCGGCTCCGGCAGCGCGGCCAAACGAAGCCGGTCAATTTTACCCGTTTTAGTCAGTGGCAATGTATCGAGCAGAATGTACCGGTCGGGGAGCATAATGACCGGTAACCGTTGCGCCAGGAATTGCCGCAAACCGGCCAAATCAAAATCGGGTTCGGTACACAGAAACGCTTTCAGAATGAACCGGTTTTCGTGGGAAGTATCGTAAAGAACCGCAGCGTTTTTTACGCCCCTCCCGCTTTTCAATTCCTGTTCGATTTGAATCAGGCTTACCTTTTGTCCGTTAATCTTGACTACAAAATCCGTGCGGCCACACCAGAACAAATACCCATCGGCGTCCAAAAAGCCCAGATCGCCGGTCGCATACGCGATCATCCCGTCGGGCAGGCGTTGGTAGGCCCGTTGCGTAGCATCCCGATTATTCGGATAATCCGAGGGAATAGACAACGCCTGAACGATAATTTCACCCACCTGATTGTGAGGTAACGGCGCACCCGTTTCGGACCGAATCCAAACCGTTCGTCCGGACACCGGTTTGCCCACCGAAAAAAGATGATCCGTTACCGGCGTGTCGGTTCGCAGTTTATAATCCGAAATGGTCCGGGTTTCGGTCGTTGCATAGGCCACCTGCAGCGTCGTATGGGTCGAAAAACGTTTCTGAAAGCCTGTAATATCGGAGGACTGTATGGGTTCGGCACCGATGGAAAGAATCCGCAAGCCGGATAAGGCCCTAAAATCTGTATCGGTTTTTAACAACAGCCGAAACGTACTGACCGACAAACTGCTGAATGTGATTTTCTGCTGCTGCCAGAAAACCGGCAACGACAACACGCCTTCTTTCTTCAGGTCGTAAAACACCAGCGTTGCGCCCGTCAGCAAAGCCGGAAAAATACAGGCCAGCGAGGCACTGAATTCGAGCGAAAACAGCAGGTCGATCCGGTCGGTAGCCGTAATTTCGTTGTCGATTATCTGCCGGAACGTGTCGGCCAGAACACTTGCGTGCGAGTGGATTACCTGCTTTGGCTGGCCGGTGCTGCCCGAGGTCATAAAAAGGCAAAAAGGCGTTTCCGGCGAAACGATCGGGCACGACTGCGGGGCAAGACGATCCGTTGGCAGCGTTTCGGGAAGGAGCGTTGGCAAGCCCGGATGGTTCGGAACTACCAGCGGCAACCGACTGATCAGACCGGGGCAGGCCCGCGACTGCACGACGTCGCCCAAGGATTCGACTGGTTGCGGATGGACTGAATGGTAGTAATTACCGGACAATAAAACTCCGATCAAGGCGGCAACGTGTTCCAGCGGATCGTCGAGCAGAACGGGGATGCACTGCTGTCTGAAATTCCGAACCAGCAGCGCATCAGCATACTGATGAGCCCGGTGGAACAGCATTTCATAGGTTATGGTGCGGTTTCCCTCGCAAAAAGCAGCTTTGGTGGAATACCGTTGAGCGATTTCCGTCCACCGAAGCCGAAATTCATCGTTCATACAGGCGGTAACATTTATAAGGCACTAGTCCCACTTTTAACATGTTTCGGTAACTTGCGCCACCGTCGTAGGCCCACGAAATAACGCTCCGGGCGTTTTGGGCATTTGCCTGGTTGAGACGCGTTACCAGCGCGGTCGTATGATACCCCCGGTTTCGGAAGGCCGGCAGGATGGCCCCTCCCGCCAGAAAAAAATCGCTTTCAATTCCGTACAAAACCGCAATCCCTACCGGCTCGGCCTGATCCCTGACCCGAAACAGAGCAATGTTTTCATTGTCTAGCAATTGCCTGAAATTAGTGATCACAGGTGCCGTATTTTTCTGTTCCGACTCAAAAGCGGCCAGATAATCGCTTGTAAAATCCGGAAGCGTGGCCGCCTGAACCCGTTCGAGTTGAAGATTTTCCGGTATCGGCTGCGAACGGTGCTGAAGCATTGGATCCTCAACCGCCATCAGCCGTTCTTTCAGGCGATATCCGTTGTCCAGCAAAAACCGGTACTGGTTCTCATCGCTACGGGCTTCATCGAGGAGGAGTTTGTGGTGATGAATGGATCGGGAGGAATAAAACGCATTGGCTTGTCCGACAACATCAACGATCTTCGCCGGTTCGTGGCATACGCAATAATTGAAATAGCCAACCTCCGTAAAGGAAAGCAGCAAATGAGTAGGATACGATTCGATGGTGATTTTACCGGTATTTTCGACAACACCAGCGTAGCGACGAAGTCGTTCGATATCGTATTCAAAAAATAAATCCATGAATGGGTACTATAGGTTTAGAAAATGCAATAGTACCATTTTTTGGAAAAAGTAACTTTATGTATACTCAATCTACTTATTAAGAAATGATCCAATGTTCCTTTTAAGGCGTGAATCGTGCTGAAAAAACTGAAAAAATTTGCCACTTATTTTTCAAACCGAATAACAATTTACGCCGGGGCGCGTTATATACCTGTATTTCGCTCGTGGTAAGGATATTAACGGAGACGTGGATTATCCTTACAATCGGGTGAAACAAAAAAGCCAGGTGACTTCGGTCGTCTGGCTTTCTTTTTTGGCAAAAATCATCCCCTTTGCTGCCTGATCGAATCGCAGTCCGATTGCCCTACCCCTCTTTTTTCGATGCAAACCAGATTTGTGTCAAAAGACTGATCAG
Source organism: Larkinella fluvii (assembly GCF_051857545.1). Taxonomy (NCBI): domain Bacteria; kingdom Pseudomonadati; phylum Bacteroidota; class Cytophagia; order Cytophagales; family Spirosomataceae; genus Larkinella; species Larkinella fluvii. The sequence continues at coordinate 148,168 of NZ_JBPZHB010000006.1, forward strand.
TCTGTTTGCTTGCGAGAACGGAACCCGAACGACCATGCAGGAACCATCAAGCGGTTCGCTGTCGCCCACTGAAAACCATCCCAACACCGCTCTACTTTATACAACCCATCCTTATTTGGGTTTGTCTGCTTTGGGTTTGAGGCTTCCCCGGGCAATGGGCTCCGGTTTTGATTTGGGGTCCGTGAAACGTAGCAGCGTCGCCGTTGGAAATACCGCTTTGGGAGCCTTGAGAATAACGAGTTGATACGACCGCGTGCCAATCACCAGATTGTAATACGACATATCGTTCTCAGCCGCCTGGGGCAATCCCCAATTCGCCACTGGTTCTTTCGCGAGCAATTTTTCGTCCTCCAGCGACAAGGCGGCAAAAACCGTATCGGGTAAAAACTGTTTGCCGGTAACCCCTTCAATAGCCGTGACGACGGCGGGTGGGGTGGATTTGGTTTGCGCCTGGGCTGACACTCCGATCAGCAGCAAAGGCAATACAAAAAGCAGTATTTTCATGACGTTGAAGTAGATTCGTAGGTAATAAACTCATTTGTGGTCCGCTGGTTTTCAAAACCACTCCTGTGGTCTTTGGTGAGTTTGTAGAAGCAGGCTCTCGTCGTACCCATTGTCCATCTCGCCATTGGTGTTAATTTTACAGCTTCTCGACCAAACACATTGACCAACCTGATGATGAAACGACCGCACGGTATTCTGACACTCCTTTTTCTGGCTCTTCTTTACCAATCCGTCCTCGTTGGGCAACCGGTTTTGGGCCAGTCCAAACCCAAAAAATACGTTCTGATCGGCTACGTCGGCGGGGGCGGCTGGACCAAAAACGACATCGAACCCCAGAAACTGACGCACATCAATTACGCATTTGCCGTACCCGCCCAAAATGGCGAACTGGCCCCAATCAAGGCAAAAGATTCGGTCAATCTGGCTACGCTGAACACCCTGAAAACGATCAATAAAGACCTGCAAATCCTGATTTCCATTGGCGGCTGGGGCGGTTGCCGGTATTTTTCCGATGCCTCGCTGACCGATGCAGCCCGGAAGAAATTTGCAAAAAGTGCGGTTTCGTTCATGAAAAAACACCGGCTCGATGGCGTCGATATAGACTGGGAATATCCGGATCAGATTGGCGAAAACAACATCTTCCGGCCCGTAGACAAACAGAACTTCACGCTGTTACTGAAAGAGTTACGGGAGCAACTGGATGCGCAGGGCAAAAAAGACAACCGACCCGCATCCCGCCATTACCTGCTAACGGCAGCCACCGGGGGCGACACGGCTTTTGTAAACCACACAGAACTGGGCAATGCACAGAAATACCTTGACTACGTCAACATCATGACCTACGACTTGTATCACGGCAACGATAAAAAAACCGGTCACCACAGCCCGCTGTACCAATCGGCCCTGAGCGACCGGTCGCGCAACAGCTCCGACGACGCCGTCAACGGCCACATCAAAGCCGGGGTTCCGGCCCGCAAAATTGTGCTTGGCCTGCCTTTTTACGGACGCGGCTGGACGGCGGTCAATCCGGTCAACAAGGGCTTGTTTCAACCCTCTGCGGGCAAACACATGAGCCCGAATTATGATGATCTGGTGGCTAATTACGTCAACAAAAACGGGTATACCCGGTATTGGGACGACAAAGCCAAAGCGCCGTATCTGTGGAACCCGGAAAGCCGTACGTTCATTTCGTATGCCGACAAGGAATCGATGAAACACAAAATTGATTACGTCAAATCCAAGGGGCTGGCCGGGGCCATGTTCTGGGAATACACCCTTGATTTAAAGGAGGATAAACTATTGGATGTGCTGGTGAAAGAATTGGCGAAATGAGTAAAAGTTGTATCGCGGAGGTAAGCGGAGTAAAAAGAGTTAAGCGGAGAAAATTAAAAAAACTCTGCTTAACTCTTTTTACTCCGCTCAACTCCGCGAAATAGTTCTTTTGGTTTAGTCAAACAGGTGCATTTTAGCGGGTTATACCATTGTTATCTTTCGACGAAAGACACCTGATTTTTAGCCAATACCTTATTCATTGCAGGGTTCTCTGCTACATTTGCGCAGGTAATCCGCTAAACCGTATGAAAATCGCTCGTTTCAGCCTCGTTGTCTTCCTGCTCACCGGTTTTGGAGTTCAGAGTATGGCACAAACCAAAGTTATTGCCCACCGGGGCGCCTGGAAAAATACCGGTGCCCCCCAAAATTCGATTGCGTCGCTGCAACAGGCCATCAAACTGGGCTGTTACGGCAGTGAGTTCGACGTTCACATGACCGCCGATTCGGCCCTGGTGGTCAATCACGATCATACCTTGCAGGGGGTCAATCTTGAAACGGCTCCGGCTGCCGACATCAACGCTCTCAAACTTAGCAACGGCGAATCGCTGCCGACGCTGGAAAGCTATTTGAAAGCGGGTTTGAAACAGAAGAAAACCCGGTTGATTCTGGAAATCAAGGCGTCGAAGGTGAGCAAGGAACACTCCCTGGCGCTGGCAACCAAATGCGTCCAGGCCGTGAAAGCGCAGAAAGGCCGGACACGGGTCGACTACATCAGTTTCGATTACGACGTCTGCAAAAAGGTGAAAGAACTGGACCCGTCGGCCAACGTGGCCTACCTCAATGGTGACAAAGCCCCCGACCTGCTGGCTGCCGACAGTTTATACGGACTTGATTACCACCAAAGTGTGATGAAAAAAAACGAAAGCTGGATTCAGGAAGCCCACCAAAAGAAGTTGACCGTGAACGTCTGGACCGTTAACGACCCGGAAATGATGAACTGGCTGCTGGAACGCAAAGCCGACTTTATCACGACCGACGAACCGGAGAAATTGCTGGAACTAACGAAGTAATTGACCGTAAATTTAGCTCCGGAGGAGCGTTCTGTCAATAGTTCCCGGATTCATAGAAGCGTCAAAGCCCCGGAGGGGCGTCCTAAGATCAGCCAGGACGCCCCTCCGGGGCTTTACCGTTTTTAGAGCATATTTTTCTATTAACAGAGAACCCCTCCGGGATATAAAACCTTCATTCGTGTACCTAACCCTTATTCCGCCGTCTTCACCTTGCCCGCCATCAGGGCGACGCATAAACCCATACCGGCAATGATGACGAATGAAATGCGGAGACTGGTAGCTCCGGCGACGAAACCGATCAGCGGAGGGCCGATCAGAAAGCCCAGAAAACCGATGGTCGAAACGGCGGCTAAGGCCACCCCCGGCGACAGAACTGTGGACTTTCCGGCCGCACTATACACCAGCGGCACCACCGACGAAACCCCAAAACCGACCAGGAAGAAACCCAAAATAGCGGTGCCCAGATACGGAAACGAAACGGCGGTCAGCAAGCCCGAAGCAATCAGAACGCCACTCAGTTGCAGCGTGCGCTTTAACCCGTAACGTGTGGCAAACCAGTCGGCGATGAACCGCCCGAGGGCCATCGTGCTCATGAAAGCCGTGTACCCCGCGCCCACCATCGCTTTTTCGGCCAGAATGACTTTCTTGAAATAGATACCGCTCCAGTCGAACATGGCACCTTCACAGATCATCGCGCAGAAGGCAATGATGCCCAAAATCAACAGGGCTTTGTCGGGTTTGGCAAAAATGGGTTGATCCGAATTCGTGTTGGCGTCTTCCGGCAAAATATACCGGGAAGCAACGGCCAGAGCCGCCAGAGCGAAGAACAGGACTGCCGCAAAATGCTGATAAGGGACGATGCCCGCACCAATCATAACCGCTCCCAGCATGGCTCCCGCAAAACCCGCCAGACTCCACAGCCCGTGAAACGAAGCCATAATCGGCCGTTTGTACAGGGCTTCAACGCCCACCGCCTGCGTATTGATCGCAATGTTGGCCATGTTGCCGACCAGACCAAAAACGAACAGACAGGCCATCAGTTGCAGTGTCGTTTGCGCAAATCCCAGACTCAGGAGCGTGAGCGCGTAGAGACCAACGGCCAAGGTGGCCACTTTGCGACTGCCGATTTTGGTCGTTAGCCAGCCCGCAATCGGCAGCGAAAGCATCAGACCTGCCGGAAGAGCCAGCAACACCCCACCCAGTTCTGCATCCGACAGACCCAGCGTCTGCTGAATGCTCGGAATTCTGGACGCCCAACTGGCAAAAGACAGTCCTTGGAGGAAAAACAACGCCCCAACGGCCCCGCGGTGAATGGTACGCGTGGAAACCCGGGGTGAAAGAAGATGAGAAACAGCAAAATTCATTATTGAAAAAATTCAAATTTCAGGTTGTATCCAGATCACTCTTAATGAGTAGAAAGCGCAAAAATAGCTTTATAATCAATACTTAAAGCAGCTTTCTCTGACCATAAAATAAAAATCACCAAAATTAAGTTCTTAGATTTAGTCAATTCTGGAAGAGTTCGTATAGATTGTATGGATAGTACAAAAAAGACGCCGATCACCAAAAAGCCTGAAAGGCTTACATCACTAGCCCCGGGTATCGCCCGGGGTTTTGGTGGATGGAACGGGAATGGGGGTTGGCGAACACGATGGGGGTTGGCGAACACGATGGGGGTTGGCGAACACGATGGGGATTGCCCGAACGCGATGGGGGTTGCCCAAACGCGATGGGGGTTGGTTGCCCGAACGCGATGGGGGTTGGTTGCCCGAACGCGATGGGGGTTGCCCGAACGCGATGGGGGTTGGCGAACACGATGGGGGGATTGGCGAACCGGATGACGTCCACCAACCCCATCGCATCCACCCCCCCCGGGCGATACCCGGGGCTAGTGATGAAAGCCTTTCAGGCTGGTTTGATCAGTGCTAAATAGTTCTTTTTTAGCGGTTTTGTGATTGAGGCCACTTTTTGACTACCTGTTGCATCCTTTTATCCCATAGCTTTGCCGGATGAAGTCACTGGTTTGTTTGTTGATGAGCGTTCACCTGCTGGTGTTGTCCGCCTGGCCCTGCGCCGACGGCTGCCTGGGCGTGCGCGCCGATCAACAACGTACGACTACCGTAGCCAGTGATGACCACCAACACGACGGAGACCCGGCGGGTGCGGATTTGTGTTCGCCTTTCTGCGGTTGTGCCTGCTGTGGCACGGTGTTGGAATCGATGCCGGTTTTTACCTTCACCTTTGCGGCTTTTTCTTTTTCTTCCGTTCAGTACGCTACCCTCCAATCCCGCTTGCCCTCTCCCCCGGTTTCCTGCTGGCAACCACCCCAAATCAGCTAAGACAGGATACCTGCGCCCCATCGGTTCTGTGCAACCGGGTTGCATTTTTCGCCCCTGATCGGCGATTTCACTCCTTTTTTATCTTAACGCCGTACCGGTATGCTGGATTCCATCATCCGCTTTTCCATCCGTAACAAACTCATTGTCGGCCTGTTGACGCTGGCGCTGGTGGTGTGGGGCGGTTATTCGCTCAGCCATTTGCCCATCGACGCCGTCCCCGACATTACCAACAACCAGGTTCAGATCATCACCCGCTCGCCCGCGCTGGCGGCCCAGGAAGTGGAGCGGCTCATCACCTTCCCCATCGAACAAACGATGGCGACCATTCCCGAAATCGACGAAATCCGGTCATTTTCCCGCTTTGGTCTGTCGGTTGTCACGATTGTTTTTCAGGAATCAACCGACCTCTACTGGGCACGACAGCAAATCAGCGAACGGCTTTCCAGCGCGCGAAGCCAGATTCCGGCGGGGACGGGCGAGCCCGAAATGGCTCCGGTTACCACCGGTTTGGGCGAAATCTACCAGTACGTCATTTATGCCAAACCGGGTTACACGCAGAAATACTCCCCGACAGAACTCCGCTCCCTCCAGGACTGGGTCGTTCGGCGGCAGTTGCTGGGAACTCCCGGTGTGGCCGATGTCAGTAGTTTCGGCGGATTACTCAAGCAGTACGAAATCGCTATCGATCCCGACCGGCTCCGCTCCTACGGACTCAGTATCAATGACTTGTTCACTGCTCTATCCCGCAACAACCAGAATACCGGTGGGGCCTACATCGACAAAAAACCCAACGCCTATTTCATCCGCTCTGAAGGACTGGTGGGCAATCTGGCCGACATTGGCCGCATTGTCATTCGCCGGACCAAAAACGGTACGCCGGTGCTGATTCGCGATGTGGCGCAGGTCAATTACGGTTCAGCACTGCGGTATGGTGCTTTGACCCGCAACGGACAGGGTGAAGCCGTGGGCGCACTGGTGCTAATGCTGAAGGGTGAAAATGCCAACGAAGTCATTGGTCGGGTCAAAAACCGCATGGATCAGATTCGCAAAACCCTGCCCGAAGGTGTTGACATTCACGCGTTTCTGGATCGGAGCGAACTGGTAGGCCGGGCCATCAGCACCGTCACCCGCAACCTGATCGAGGGCGCGCTCATTGTCATTTTTGTGCTGATTTTGTTTCTGGGCAACTGGCGGGCTGGTTTGGTCGTAGCCTCGGTCATTCCCCTCTCCATGCTGTTTGCGGTGGGCATGATGCAAGTTTTCGGCGTATCCGGCAATCTGATGAGCCTGGGTGCCATTGACTTCGGCCTGATTGTCGACGGTGCCGTCATCATTGTCGAAGCGACCTTGCACCATTTGGGCGCACGAAAACTGGCCCGGCTGACTCAGGCGCAAATGGACGAGGAAATCTACCAATCCGCCAGCCGGATTCGCACCTCGGCAGCTTTCGGTGAACTCATCATCCTGATTGTCTATTTACCAATTCTGGCGTTGTCAGGCATCGAAGGCAAGATGTTCGGCCCGATGGCGCAGGTCGTCGGCTTCGCCATTGCCGGGGCGTTTATCCTCTCGCTGACGTATGTACCCATGATGTCGGCCCTGGTTCTGAGCAAAACCGTTTCTACCAAACGCACCATTTCCGACCAGATGATGGACGTTTTTCAGCGGCTGTACGAACCCATTATTCAAGCGGTTATGCAACGAAAGGCATTGGTCCTGAGCGTCGCGGTTTTGCTGCTGGTAGGTGCGGGCTGGCTGTTCACCACGCTGGGTGGTGAGTTTATTCCAACCCTGGACGAAGGCGATTTTGCCGTTGAAACCCGTGTTCTGACCGGTTCGTCTCTGAGCCAGACGGTAGACAAAACGACCCAGGCGGAGCGGGTTTTGCTGCAAAAATTTCCGGAAATAAAGGAAGTTATCAGCAAAATTGGCGCGGGCGAAATTCCGACGGACCCCATGCCCATTGAAGCCGCCGACCTGATGGTTATTCTGAAACCGCGTTCGGAATGGACTTCGGCGTCAAACCGCGATGAACTGGCGGAAAAAATGACGGAGGCTCTGGAAGCCATTCCGGGCGTCACCTTCGGCTTTCAGCAACCCATTCAAATGCGCTTCAATGAGTTGATTTCGGGAGCGCGGCAGGATGTGGCCGTCAAGATTTTTGGCGAAGACCTGGATGAACTCACCCGCCTGGCCAAACGCGTGAGCGGTTTGATCACGGGCATCAAAGGAGCCACGGATTTGTACGTCGAACAGGTGGAAGGACTGCCCCAGATCGTCGTCAAACTGGATCGCGAAGCCCTCGCCCGCTACGGGTTATCCGTAGATGATGTCAACCGCACGATCAGCACGGCCTTTGCCGGCGAAAGCGCAGGCTTGGTCTACGAGGGCGAACGGCGGTTTGACCTGGTGGTGCGGCTGGCGGGCGAAAACCGGCGGAGCATCAACGACGTTCAGGCATTGACCATTTCCGGAACCGACGGCCCGGCCATTCCACTCTCGGAAGTCGCCACCGTCGAACTGATTCCCGGCCCCAACCAGATTCAGCGCGAAGACGCCAAACGGCGGCTTACCATCGGTTTCAACGTTCGTGGGCGCGATGTGGAAGGGATCGTGAGCGAGCTGCAACAGAAAATCGGTCGGCAGGTCCCGTTTCCAACCGGCTATTACGTCACCTACGGCGGTCAGTTCGAGAACCTGATCGACGCCCGGAACCGGCTGCAAGTGGCAGTTCCGGTGGCCCTGGGCCTGATTTTTCTTTTACTCTTTCTAACCTTTCATTCCTTGCGACAGGCATTATTGATCTTTTCGGCCATTCCGCTGGCGGCCATTGGCGGGGTTTTGGCCTTGTGGCTGCGCGGTATGCCGTTCAGCATTTCGGCGGCTGTCGGGTTCATTGCGCTGTTTGGCGTGGCGGTTTTGAACGGTATTGTGCTGCTGGCCGAATTCAACGACCAGCGCCGGAACGGCATTACGGATCTCAAACAGGCCATTTTCCGGGGAACCCGCATCCGGTTGCGCCCCGTCCTGATGACGGCAACGGTAGCATCACTCGGTTTTTTACCGATGGCGTTATCCAATACCGCCGGGGCTGAAGTGCAAAAACCGCTCGCAACCGTCGTCATCGGCGGCCTGATGACGGCAACCCTGCTGACGCTGCTGGTTTTACCGGTTTTGTATTTATTAATCGAACAGCGGTTTGGAAAACGGGATCAGTCATTAATGCCCCAACCCAAAACCGTCGTAGCCATCTGGTGGCCTTTCATCGGTTTGCTGACGCTCGGATTCAGCCTTGTTTCGCCGAAAAGTAAGGCGCAGGCAATCCCTCAACCGGTTCCACTTTCGCTGAAACAGGCGCTGAAACAAACGTTTCAGAACAATCCACAGGTGCGGGTTTCGACCCTGAACGTCGATTATCAGCAGGCGTTGCGCGGTACGGCTTCTGACGTTGGCAAAACCGACCTGATGGTAACTGCCGGGCAATACAACAGCCGCTACGTCGATCAGTCGCTGCAAATCGGCCAGCGGCTTCCCGCACCGGGTTTGATTCGAAGTCAGAAAGCCCTGGCCGATGCCCGGATCGGCGGAGCCGAAGCCGAAAGCCGGGTGACCCGTCAGGAACTGGCTTTCCAGCTTAAATCGGCGTATTACGGACTCGTTTATCTCCGAACGCTTCACCGCGAACTAACCCGACAGGACAGTCTTTTTGCGGCCGTAGCGCGGGCGGCTGGCATCCGGCGACGAACGGGCGAGGGCTCCCTGCTCGAACAAACGACGGCCGAAGTGGAAGCACGGCAACTCCAAATGACGCTGCTCCAAAACCGCGCCGACCAGCAAATCCAGTCCCGGCGACTGCAAACACTGCTCGGAACCGACCAACTGCCCCGGATTGCGGATTCGGTCTTGATCGCCCGCGTCATTCGCTTGCCGGATTCGGTTGCGTTAACGCAAAACCCCGAGCTGGCGCTGTTGCAACAGCAGATTGAGATGGCCCGGCGCGAAACCGAGGTCGAACGGTCGCGACTCAAACCCGATTATTCGTTTAGCGTCGTCAATCAATCGCTGCGAGGCATTCAAACGATCAACGGCAACGACCGGTTTTATACGGGTGTCGATCGGTTCACGTACGGGCAAGTTGGCATCTCGATTCCGATTGTGGCCAAACCGCTGCGGGCGCGCGTTCGGGCGGCTGAACTGGGCCAGCAACGAACGGAAGCGCAACTCAACGCCCGTCGGCGCACCCTCGAAGGCGCTTTTGCGGAACTCCTGCAAACCTACCGCAAAAACCGCGAGACGCTGACGTACTACGAAGAGTCGGCTTTGCCGCAAGCCACACTGATCCGGCAGCAGGCCGACCGGTCGTACCGCGCCGGAGAAATTGGGTATATCGAATTGTTCCAGAACCTCCGCACGGCAAGCGGTATTCAGACCGGTTATCTGGCTGCCCTGAACGAACTGAATCAGACCATTATCCACCTTGAATACCTCCTGGGAAGCATTGAACCATGAAAAATACGCTAAAAATCAACTTGCTTTTTTTTCTCATCGTTGGTATCGGTTTGTTTTTTTCAGCCTGTAACCGGCAAAAAGACACTGCAACCGAAGCCCATACCGAAACGGCTGAAAAAGGCGAAGAACACCACGATGAGCACGAAGAAGGGCTGGTGGAACTGACCGACGAACAGTTCAAAACCGTCGGCATCCGGCTCGGCGGACTGGAAGAACGAACCCTCAGTAACCTTATCCGCGTGAACGGGGTTGTCAACATACCACCCCAGCAAAAGGTGTCGGTCTCGACGCCCTACGGCGGCATTCTGACCTCGACGCCCCTGCTGCCGGGGCAGGCCGTCAAACAGGGGCAACTGCTGGCCATACTCGAAAACCCGGAATTCATCCGGCTGCAACAGGAATACCTGGAAACCACCAGCCAACTGGAATTTCAGGAGCAGGAATACGAACGCCAGCGCGAACTGAGCCGCGAGAACGTCGGAACGCTCAAAACGTTTCAGCAGGCCACGTCGCAGGTTAAAATTCTCCGCTCGCGGGCCGAGGGACTGCGGCAGCAACTGGCGCTTCTGGGCGTATCGATGAACGCGTTATCGTCGGGGAAAATTACGCGAACCGTCGCCGTCCGCTCGCCCATCACCGGAACCGTCACGGAAGTCAACGTGAACCGGGGGCGGTTTGTCAACGCCAACGATGTGTTATTCGAATTGATCAATACATCGGGGCTGTATGCCGAATTAACCGTTTTTGAAGGCGATATTGCGAAGGTGCAGGTCGGGCAGCGGGTTCGGCTTTCCATCATCGGCGAAAACGGCGGAGGAACGCCGGGCGAACGCATCGGGCGGGTTCGGTACATCAACCGCGAAACCGGGCCGGACCGAACCGTTCGGGTGTTTGCCGCGCTGGAAAAACCGGATGCGCAACTCCGCCCCGGCACGTTCCTGAAAGCCCTGATCGAAACCAGAGCCGCTCCGGAACCGGCTTTGCCCGAGGTCGCGGTGATCAAATCGGGAACGGGTTCGCAGGTTTTTGTTTATGAAGGAAAAGAAGAACACGAGGGCACTGTCCATCACCAGTTCCGGCCGGTTGCGGTGCAAACCGGGGTCAACCAGAACGGTTATCAGGCGGTGACGTTGCCTGCATCGATCAAAAAAGACGCGCAGATTGTAGTGGCCGGCGCATATGACCTGCATTCCGTTTTGAATAATTCGGAAGAAGCGGGCGGCCATGTTCATTAAGAAGAAAACCCATGCTTTTCAATCTATTGATCGGTAGTATTTTGTTGGGAGCCGTCCACGCGGCCATCCCGAACCACTGGCTTCCCGTGGCCCTCATCGGCCGCAGCGAAGGCTGGACGATGCGCGAAACGCTGGGCGTAGCGGCTTTGAGCGGTTTTTTTCACACGCTCAGCACGGTTATTCTCGGGGTGTTGATTGGCGCGATTGGCGTGGAATTATCGGCCCAACTAGAGGACCAAACCCGCTGGATTGCGTCGCTGATCCTGATTTTTATGGGACTGGTGTATTTCGCCGTTCACAACCCGCACAGCGCCCACGAACACGTTCCGAAAGGCTTGTCCGGCCGCTCCAAACGGGCTATTATCGGCACGCTGGCACTGGCTATGTTGCTGTCGCCCTGTCTGGAAATCGAAACGTTTTTCTTCACGGCTGGCACGCTTGGCTGGTCGGCGGTGGTCACGCTCAGCATTGCGTATACCGCCGTCACCATCCTGTGCATGGTCGGGCTGACGGCCTTGTCGTTCCGGGGGCTGGCCAAAGTGCAGTGGCATTGGCTCGAACACCACGAAAAACAGATCACCGGCGGCATCCTGATTGCCCTCGGTATCCTCAACTTTTTCATTGAACTTTAAGGACTATGGCAAAGCATCACGATCATTCCCACGAAGACGGGCATACGCACGATCACGATGAGCTGGATCTGGACGAAACCGAATCGTCGGACGAAACTATGGGTTCAGAAAAATCAAAATCCATCCTTGGCAGACTGGAAGAATACATGCCGGTTATCATCAGTTTTTTGCTGCTGCTGGGCGGTATTTTACTGGATCATTACGCGCCGAACCGGTTTCGTGATCCGTGGCGGTTTTTCTGGTATCTAGCGGCTTATTGGCCTGTTGGCCGACCGGTTCTCCGCCGTGCCGGAATGCGAATTTTGAAAGGCGATGTCTTCACCGAATTTTTCCTGATGGGTGTCGCCACCATGGGTGCGTTCCTCATCCGGGAATATCCCGAAGGCGTCGCCGTGATGCTTTTTTACACCGTCGGCGAATTGTTTCAGGATGCCGCCGTGATGCGGGCGCGTCGTTCCATCAAAGCGCTGCTCGACGTCCGGCCCGACACGGTGACGGTGTTGCGGGACGGAAAAACCGTACCGACCAAAGCCGCGCAGGTAAAAATTGGCGAAGTAATTCAGATCAAACCGGGCGAAAAAGTGGGGCTGGATGGCAAATTGACGTCCGAAAGCGGTTCGTTCGAAACAGCGGCTCTAACCGGCGAAAGCGTTCCCCGCACGATTGTGAAAGGCGAAGATGTGCTGGCGGGGATGATTAACCGGCAAACCCTGGTGGAAATGGAAGTGACCACGCTCTATCAGGATTCCAAGCTGTCGCGCATTTTGAAACTGGTGCAGGAAGCAACCGGACGCAAGGCACAGACGCAGGAGTTCATCGCCCGGTTTGCCAAAATCTATACGCCGATGATCTGCGCCCTGGCGCTGGCCGTTACGCTGTTGCCGTATTTTTTTGTGGCGGATTACCGCTTTCAGGACTGGCTCTACCGCGGTCTGGTTTTTCTGGTCATCGGCTGTCCGTGTGCGCTCGTGATCTCCATTCCGCTGGGCTATTTTGGCGGGATCGGCGCGGGTTCAAGGCATGGTATTCTGTTCAAAGGCTCGGTTTTCCTAGATCTGATTACACAGGTTAAAACTGTGGTGATGGACAAAACCGGCACGCTCACCCAGGGTGTTTTCAAGGTGCAGGAAGTCCGGGCGCAGGGCATGACGACGCCCGAATTAGCCCATCTGACGGCGGCTTTGGAACGCAAATCCACGCATCCAGTGGCCACGGCCATTCTAGCTTATGCCGGTTCGGAAGAGAGACCAGTTTCCGTTGAAAACGTGGAAGAAATTCCGGGGCATGGGTTAAAGGGAACCGTAGACGGCAAAACCGTGCTGGCCGGAAACGCCAAATTGCTGCAAAAATTCAACGTAACGTTTGACGAAGCACTGACGGCAATTCCTTTTACGGTGGTGTTCGTCGCCGTCAATGGGCAGTTTGCCGGGTATTTCACGATTGCTGACGAGGAAAAACCGGATGCCGCCGACACCATTCGGCAATTGCACGCGCTGGGCCTGAAAACCGTCATGCTGTCGGGCGATAAATCGGCGGTGGTTCAGGCGGTTTCCCAAAAAGTAGGCGTCGGGGAAGCCATCGGCGATCTGTTGCCCGAAGACAAAGTGCGGGAGGTCGAGCGATTGAAAAAGGCCCTTTCCGGCAATCCCAGGGCCAAACTGGCGTTTGTGGGCGACGGCGTCAACGACGCACCGGTGGTGGCGCTGGCCGATGTGGGCATTGCGATGGGCGGCCTGGGCTCCGACGCGACCATTGAAACCGCCGACGTGGTGATTCAAAATGACCAGCCGTCGAAGATTGTCACGGCGGTGAAAATTGGCCGGGCGACGCGGCAGATTGTCTGGCAAAACATCACGCTCTCGCTGGTCGTCAAGGCCATCGTTTTGTTGCTGGGGGCCGGTGGCATTGCGACCATGTGGGAAGCGGTTTTTGCCGATGTGGGCGTCGCGTTGCTGGCAATTCTGAACGCCGTTCGGGTGCAGAATCTGAAGTTTTAAGTAAGTCCGTACGGTATGCCAACCTTTTTCGCAACACCCGCCGAGTTCCGCCAGTGGCTGGAACAGCATCATGAAACCGAGAAGGAATTGTTCGTCGGTTTTTACAAAGTGGGTTCCGGCAAACTCAGCATCACCTGGCCGCAGTCGGTCGATGAAGCCCTGTGTTTCGGCTGGATCGACGGCATCCGGAAATCCATCGACGAAACGAGTTACATGATCCGGTTTACGCCCCGGAAAACGAAAAGCATCTGGAGCGCGGTGAACCTCAAACGGATGGAGGAACTCACCGAACAAGGGCTGGTAAAACCCGCCGGTCTGACCGTTTTTCAGGAACGGGATTTGAAAAAAGCCGGAATTTATTCGCACGAAAAAGAAGACCAGCCACTGAACGCAGCTTTTGAAGCACAGTTGAAAGCGAACGAAAAAGCCTGGCAGTTTTTTCACCAACAGGCCCCCTCCTACCAGAAAACGGTCCGGCACTGGATCATGGGTGCCAAGCAGCCCGAAACCCGTTTAAAACGCCTGATGAGCTTGATCGAAGACTCGGAAAACGGACGAAAAGTGGCACCATTTAGGCGTAATGGCGAATAACGTTGCCTTTGAATTCTGTCAGACAATCGTTAAAATGAGTCGCAAACAAGCCCGGATGACAAAATCCGCCAGCGTTTTGCGGTATTTATGGAAACTTTTGCACTTCTCTTTTCCCGAAACCCATTTCTCATCCGGTTTTTTCAAACCCTGACGTTTGCTGCGGTTTTTCTCGTCACCATCCCGCATTCATTCGGACAAAAAAAAGTCGGAAACTTGGCGTTTACGGTTTCGATGGAAGACCCCGCCACACATCTCTACCACGTTACGTTTCGTTGCGACGGCATCCCGGGCGATACGCTGAGTTTTAAGATGCCGGTCTGGACACCCGGGTATTACCAGTTGATGAATTACGCCCAACAGGTGCAGAATTTTCAAGCCACCGACGGTTCCGGCAAGCCTTTGAAATGGGACAAAACCGCCAACAGCCGCTGGAAAGTCTATCCGAAACAGACCAAATCGGTTACGCTCACCTATGACGTCAAAGCCACCCGGAATTTTGTGGCCGGGAATTACCTGGACGAAAACCGGGGCTATATTTCACCGGCAGGTGTGTTTCTGTACCCCGAAGGACAACTCAACCACCCGCTTACCGTGACGCTAAAACCGTATGCGAAATGGAGCGGCCCCATTGCCACGGGTCTGGATTCAATTACCGGACAGTCCCATACGTTTGTGGCACCCAACTACGACCTGCTGTATGACAGCCCGATTTTGATGGGGAATCTGGAGCAACTGCCCTCGTTCACGGTACAGGGAATTCCGCATTATTTTATTGGGTACAACCTCGGCAACTTCAACCGGCAGCAGTTTATGGCCGATCTGAAGAAGATTGTCGAAGGGTCGGTGGCCGTGATTGGCGATATTCCCTACAAACACTACACCTTCATTGCCATCGGGCCGGGCGGGGGCGGCATTGAGCATTTGAATTCCACGTCGATCAGTTTCAGCGGGGAGCAACTGGAGACGCGAGCCGGGAAAAACCAGCTCTACAACTTTCTGGCGCACGAGTATTTCCACCATTACAATGTCAAGCGCATTCGCCCTGTCGAGTTAGGACCGTTCAATTACGATCAGCAAAACCGCACGCGGATGCTCTGGGTTTCGGAAGGATTTACGGTCTATTATCCGTACCTGATTCTGAAAAAAGCCGGTTTAATGACGGAGGAAGAGGTTTTTGGAGCGTTGCAGCGAAACGTTGCCAGCTACGAGAACAAACCCGGCCACCGGTTTCAGTCGGCCACCCAGGCCAGTTTCGAAACCTGGGAAGACGGCCCCTTTGGCCGAACGGGCGACGAAGCCTACAAAACCATTTCGTATTACAGCAAAGGTCCGGTTTTGGGTGCTATGCTCGACTTTAAAATCCGGCATGAAACCCAGAATAAAAAGTCGCTCGACGACGTAATGCGGGCGCTGTACCAGACCTATTATCAGACACAGAAACGTGGCTTTACGGAGAACGAATTCTGGGCGGAATGCGAAAAAATCGCCGGGACGTCGTTAAAAGAACTGTTCGATTATGCCTCGACCGTGACAGAAATTGACTATCCGAAATACTTCGCCTATGCCGGTTTAGCCATCGACGCCACCCCCAAAGAAGTACCGGGCTCGTGGCTGGGCATTTCGTTCAAAGAAAAGGTGGACAGCCTGGTCGTCACGGAAGCCGAATGGGAATCACCCGCCTGGAAAGCCGGGCTCCGCAAAGGAACGGTTATTCTGCACATCGACGGGCAAAAAGCGGACGTTCAGGCTCTGAGCGCGCTGGTGAAGACCAAAAAACCGGGCGATCCGGTCAAACTACTGGTTTTACAGAACGATCAGCCCAAAGAAATAACGGCGGTCTTGGGTAAAAAATCCGAACGGAGTTTTGAAATAACCCGACTTCCCAACCCGACGGCACTGCAAGCGGCCATTTTGAAAGCGTGGCTGTGAAGGAGAGTAAAGAGAATAGACAAGAGAATAAAGATCCGAAAACAGTTCTTGTTATCCTCTAACTTCTCTTGTCTTACCTCTCTTGTCTTTTACACCGTTTCCGATTGCAGGCTTTCGACGGAAGCGCTTTCCTGGTAGCTGTCATAATCGGTGTTGATTTCCCACAAATCGTGATTCGCTCCGGAAACAATGTTGTCGGCGGCCAGGATGCCCATCAGAATGGAGTGGTCCTGGTTGTTGTATTTGAAGGAGCCATACCGGCCAATGACGCTCAGTCCTTTTAAACCTGAAAGATACTCCTGAATCGGTTTCAGTATCTCTTTGTAGCCTTTTGAATAAACTGGGTAACTCCGCGCTAACCGCTTCACAAAACCGGCCGAAATGGTCGCGCCGGGAATCAGCCCGGTTTTGATCAGTTCGTTCGATGCCAGTTCGATCAGTTCCGTATCCGTTTTTTTCCAGATCTCATCCTGTTCGTAACACCAGTATTCCAGCGTCAGAATGCTGGCTTTTTCACCGTTGGTGATTTCCGGGACCCAGTTCCGGAAGTTGGTAATCCGCCCGGTCAGCAGTTCTTTCGAATGGATATACAGCCAGTTATCGGGAAACAAATCGCTGGAATCTACTTTCAGATACACCAGAATCGTGTTGCGAAACCGCAGACGGCTCACTTGGTTTTTAACGGCAACCGGCACGTCCGGCAACCGGTTGACCAGCAGCGTCAGCGGCATGGTCGAAATCACGTGGTCGAACGCTCTGACGGTGCCGTCTTCCAGTTTGATTCCGTAGCGATCTTCCCCGTCGGTGACCACCGAATGAACCGGGGTTTTGAGGTGAACCGCTCCGCTGTGGCGTTTAACGTAGTCGGCCATCCGGTCGTAAATCATTCCGTTGCCGCCAACTGGATAGGCAAACTGGTCGATCAGCGTTTTGTGCGTATTGCCTTTCCCGCCTATAAAGGCATTTTTGACGGCTTCGCCGAGCGATAATTTTTTGATCCGCTGGGCGGCAAAATCTTCGTCCAGATCCGTACAGGCAATGCCCCAGAGCTTTTCGGAATACGTCTTGAAAAAGGTAGAATACAGTTTGTAGCCAAACCGCCGAACCACCCACGACTCGAAGGTTTGCTGGTCGGGTGTTGGGGTTATTTTCTCCCGAAAGTAACTATTCATGCTGCTAATCGACTGGCGAACACCCAGTTTACGCAGCGCATCGAAGGGTTTGAGGGGATAATAAAAGAGTTTGGAGTTGTAATAAATCCGGGTCAGGCGGTTCACCATGCGGAAATCAGAACCGGCGACTTCGAACCACACTTTGTTGATGCGGGCGTCACTGCTAAAAAACCGGTGTGGCCCCAGATCAACCGTTTGATTCCATAACTGAAAGGACTGTGATAACCCGCCTACATTGGGCCCTGCTTCAAACACCTCGACGGTGATTCCGGCTTTGGCGAGTTCGTAGGCGGCCGTTAAACCCGCCGGGCCTGCCCCGATAATTCCAACTTTTTTGTCCAGTTTTGTGCGCATCTGTTTTCCGGTAGCGCGGGCTACCGGGGTCTAGGCCCCATTTGCCTCCACTCGCTTCCTCACCGATTCAGACCAACTGGAGCCACTCTCTATCTTCATTGTGAACGTGAATATACTTAATTACCGTAATAATCCTTTCGGTTACATAAACGTCCGCCAAATTTTGAGCAACCGGCAACGGCAATCTGTTCATTTTTCTTTCTCTTTCCACAGCCAACGCAGCGATTCCGGCAGAATGGAGCCGCCATGTTTGCCGTTGTGTCCGCCAATACCACCGACAAACTGGTAGTCATATTGCCGGAATTTCAAAGCCGCATCCATCTGCAGATTTCCCAGCCACCAGTTTCCGTGGGCATTGTCGAGATCGTTGCTACCGTCTTGCAGAAACACTTTGATGTCGCGTTTGGGAGCTTTTCGGATGAGCGACGGATAAACGTGTCCGCCTTTGATGTTCGTAAAACTGCCGACGTGGCTCAACACTTTCTGGAAATAATCGGGCCGTTGCCAGGCCACCGTGAAGGCGCAAATACCGCCGGAAGAAATCCCGCCGATGGCGCGCATCTTCGGCGAATCGGCCAGCTTGTAGGTCTTGCCGAGTTCCGGAATCAGTTCTTCGATGAGCAGCCGGGCATACTGGCTGGTGAGTGTGTCGTATTCAAAACTCCGGTTATCGGCCCGCCAGGGATCTTTAGGCAGGTCGGTGCCGTGCTGCCCGGGGTTGATGAACAGCCCAATGGTTACGGGCATGGCTTTCTGGTGAATGAGGTTATCGAAAACCACCGGAACCCGGAAATCGCCGTCTTCCTTTACGTAGGCATGTCCGTCCTGAAATACCATCAGGGCTACCGGGCTGTCGGCCTTGTACTGCGCCGGTACATAGACAAAATACTCCCGAACGGTATTCGGAAAAACCGTGCTTTTCCAGACGAACTTCGTCACCTGACCTGTTGGAACGCCCTCGTGCCGTTGCGAATCCGGGCCGTAGGTGGCGGTTTCGGGCTGGGCAAACCCGGCGGTAAACGCCAGCATGAACAGGCACAGACCGGCTGCGAATGGTAAAAAATGGTTCATGGGAGGGAAGGGATAAGGGGTTAATTTTAAATGATAAATGATAAATGATAAATGTAAAAGTGTTTGGACCCCACCAGCCTACTTTTACATTTAGCGTTCATCATTTATCATTTAAAATTCTTTTTATTGGTCAGTTTCGCTTCATCGCAACCCGGTACAGAATAACCGCCAGACCCAAAAAGAGCAACGCACCCAGCAGTTGATAGCCTTCAACCCCCAGGGCGCTCTCCAGCGCGGGTTCCAGGGTCAATCGGGACAGAAAATTGTAAACCGATTCATTCACCGACAGCAGGGCGACGACCACCCCTGCCAGTGCGCCACCGGCAACCAAACCGGTTGAAAACAAACTACCCCGGCCGAGGTCGGCGTCTTCTTCGACAATGCCTTTCCGCTTGAAATTCCAGTCGACCAGCGCCTTGACGCAGCCCCCGGCGAAAATCGGCAGTGTCGTCGCGAGTGGCAGATACAACCCGACGGCAAACGCCAGCGCGCTGATGCCACAAATTTCCACGACAAACGACATGAACGCGCCCACGAGCACAAATTGCCAGTCGAGGTTGAACGACAGCAGCCCTTTGATGAGCGTGGCCATGAGCGTTCCCTGCGGAGCCGGAAACCGGTCGCTGCCGATGGCGTGGGTAATGCCCTGTGCCACGAGATCCGGCGTGGGTATATCCAGGATCTTGATCGTTGCACCGATGGCCAGTGAGGAGACGATAACGCCGACAAACAGTGCCATTTGCTGGTATTTTGGCGTTGCACCCACTAAATAACCGGTTTTCAGATCCTGAGAAGTAGCTCCGGCGGTGGCGGCCGCGATGCAAATCATTCCCCCCACCACCAGCACGGCGGGTTCGTAGATTCGGCCCGTCAGACCGGCGCCGATGAATACCAAAGCCGTGCCCATGATGGTGGCAATGGTCATTCCCGAAACCGGCGATGAACTGGAGCCGATCAGGCCCACGATCCGGCTGGCCACGGTGACGAAGAAAAAGCCGAATACCACTACCAAAATGGCGATTAGAATTTTAGTCAGGACCGAGTCACCGGGAATTTGCGGTAAGATCACCATCAAAACCGCCAGAATCAGACTTCCGATGACAACGATTCGAATGGATAAATCCTGCTCCGTCCGCCGAACCTGCGTTCCTTCGGCCGCGACATCCACTTTTTTGAAGCTATCACGAAACGACGAAACAATGGTGGGGATGGTTTTCAGCAGGGTCATAAAACCGCCCGCCGTGACAGCCCCCGCGCCAATTTGCCGGATGTAGGCCCGGTAGATGGCGGCAGCCGTATCGCCAAAGCCGTGTGTTTCGGGATTCCAGCCGCCGGGGCCACCGGCAGTTTGCAGATTGGTGAGATACCCCAGTTTGATCAATTGCAAGGCAATCGTGTCGCCTGGCACCAGCGTTGCCAACAGCGGAATCAGGGCCAGCCACGCCAGAATGCCGCCCCCCACCAACACCGCCGAAATCCGAAACCCGATGATGTAGCCGACGCCCAGGTACTCCGGGGTGATTTCGCCCGACACCTGCGCCGACGGAAAATAGCGGTTTACCTGGTTCGTTGCCCAAACCGGTGCTTCGGCAATGACGTGCAGCACTTTCTGGAGGACAGCGTAGAGCAAGGCCACACCCAGTCCCCGATAGGCCATTTTGGCAAAATCACCACCCCGTTCGCCCGCAATCAGCACCGAGCCGCAGGCCGTGCCTTCGGGATAGGGCAGTTTGCCGTGCTCCTCCACGATGAGCGCCCGGCGTAGCGGAATCATCATGAGCGTGCCGAGTAGCCCGCCCAGAATGGCCAGCGTCAGAATGGTCCAGTAATTGAAGAAATCGTCGCCAACGCCGTCGGTCAGGAACAGAAAACCGGGCAGGGTAAACACCACGCCCGACGCGATGGACTCTCCCGCCGAGCCGGTGGTCTGGATGATGTTGTTTTCAAGAATGGTGGTTTTCAGAAACCGCCGACCGAGCGAGATTGCCAGCACCGCAATGGGAATGGAAGCTGACACCGACAAGCCGGCTTTCAGGGACAGATAGACGGTGGCGGCTCCGAACAGGACGCCGAACAGCGCCCCGGTGACCACGGCTTTGAACGTAAATTCGGCCGTGCTGGCATTGTCGGCAACATACGGTTTAAACGCGGGCGGTTTGGTTTCCATAAGAAGGGTCAGGATTTGCGCGTAAGATCAAACGATTTTGGAATAATACAAAGCCCCCGCCCCCGGAGGTGGCGGAATCCGTGAATTTACGCGGATAAATTTTTAGTTGGCGGCCCAAAAGACGGAGCATCCGGTTGTTGCACGGGATTCTCCGAAATCCCTTGACTTTTCCATTCTTTCTTTAAACATTTGCAGCCTATCAGCGGGAGTAGCTCAGTTGGTAGAGCGGCAGCTTCCCAAGCTGCAGGCCGTGGGTTCGAACCCCATTTCCCGCTCGTTTGTTAGTCACTGTAAATTAAGCACTTAGCTGAGAGGTTGGGTGCTTTTTTTGATATTATATTTGCCTTGGTTTGCATGGCAGTTTACTTTTTCGAGTTGACGTTATTGAACGCGTATAGGAATTTGAAAATTGTTAATTCTGGAGAATGCAATAATATAAAAACAGAGACTATGGATTTTTAATCAATATCATCGATTCATTATATTTGTTAGATAACCACATGGTGAATATTTAATTTCATATTTCTTAAGATGTATGACTGAACAAGAATTGCAAAATTTTCTTTTACAATCTTATCCTAAAGAAAACGAAGCATGTGAGTGGAAAGCGTTTCAAAAGCTAAAACATTCTGTATCAGGACACTCTGGCGATGATGTCTTGTCTTATGTATCAGCTTTAGCAAATATGAGGGGAGGGTGCTTAATTATGGGAGTGGAAGATAAAAGACTTTCAATATTAGGCATTGAAGACACTGCAAGTTATACGCCAGATAACCTACCACACTATTTGCGGAATAATTGCCCCAACCTCAGTAGTGAAGGTTTATATGTAGAGGAGATTATCACTTCTGACACTTTAAAAAGAGTTTGGCTTATACATATTCCACAACATTTACCCCGAAAGCCAGTATATGCCCATAGAATGGCTTGGCAACGTTCAGGTGATAGCTTAATAGCACTTACTTCTGAACGGGAAAACATAATATTACAAGAGCCATTGGGGCTAGAAGATGACTGGAGTGCAGGAACTTGTGTCGATGCTACAATTGATGACTTAGATCCAATAGCAATTGAAAGAGCTCGAAATAATTATAAAGAAAAGTTTCCAAAACTTGCTAATGAAGTAGATAATTGGGATGACACTACTTTCCTAAATAAAGCCTTTCTTACAAAACGAGGGCGTATCACACGAACTTCAATAATATTACTTGGTAGGCCTGAATCAGAACACTTTATTAATCCCGCAATGGCCCGAATTCGCTGGATATTAAAAGACAAAGACAATGTTGAAAAAGACTACGAGCATTTTAGCTGTCCCTTTCTCTTAACTGTAGCAAACGTTTATCAAAAGATTCGGAATCTTCGATACCGCTATATAAGAGAAAACACTTTATTTCCAGACGAAGTAGATCAATACCATCCATTTGTTGTTCGAGAGTCTTTACATAATTGTATCGCTCACCAAGATTATGCACTTAAAGGATATATTAATGTTGTAGAACGTGAAGATGGTAAGTTGGTTTTTACTAATGCTGGCACTTTTCTTCCAGGCTCTATTGAAAATGTCGTTCAGCAAGATGCTCCTCCAGAGTTCGTAAGAAATCCCTTCTTAGTAAGGGCAATGCTCAATCTTAATATGATTGATACGATTGGTAGTGGTATTAGACGGATGATGAATTATCAAAGAGAGAAGTATTTTCCATTACCTGATTATGAATTTCCAAATCAGCGTGTTCAAGTAACTATAATCGGTAAAGTGCTTGATTTGGATTATGCCCTTGTATTAGCCCAAAATCCTGACTTAAGCCTTGATGAAATAATAATGTTAGATAAATTGCAGAAAAAGAAACACTTACATGATTGGGAAATCTCTAAGCTTAGAAAAAGAAAATTAATAGAAGGTAAGAAACCATTTATTTATATATCAGCCAACGTAGCAGCTAAGATTGGCCAGCAAGTCGAATACATCCATAACATTGGAATTGATGACGATTACTGTCAAAAGATCATAGTAGACTATCTAAAAAGATTCAGGATTGCTGACAGAGAAAAGTTTGATAGTGTTCTTTTTGCAAAACTTTCTGATAGACTAACAGAAGAACAAAAGAAGAACAAAGTGAAAAATGCATTACAATCACTTAGGAGACAAGGTATTATTGTACTTACAGCTGATAGACATTGGGTACTAGCAGATAAAGCCACCTCTTAGAATTACTTGCTAGACGGGAGTTAGACGTGTTTACAGATTTTACGAGACATTTTCGCTTATAACATATTGATAATCAACGGATAAAGAAGAAAAAAATATTAGACGAGAGTTAGACGAGAGTTAGACGAGGCTAATAATAGTTATAAGAGGCTTAGAAACGAGCCTTTGTACAAACGTATTTAATACCAACTATTATTTGTATTTTTCTAAGAATCCCCTTTAACATGAGTCATCCCGAATTTTGAGTTAAAGCAAAATCGACTATGAGCGCGTTGGCGATGGCTAAGCGTAGTCTGTAAATCGGCACTGAAGCAGTTCGGTGCCGATTTACCGTTCTTGGTACCCACTGCTTGAGAAAAAGGGGAAGCCAATGGGGCCAGCTTCTTAGTAAGAAGAGTAAAAAATCGTACACTAAGGCCACTATCCCTAACAATTTTAGCCTATTTTCCCACAACCAGAGTCGAGGGGATTCCATGCCTAACTCGGCTTTACCAGCCCGGAAGGCCTGCTCAATTCCCCATCGGTGCATGTAACTGTGAACCATCTCCCAGGCATCCCGCACGGAGTCAACAGCGATCGAGGTCAGCAAATACATCGGTGGCTGGTGATTTTTGCGGTCTCGTACAACGAGTAAATATAAGGGGGTTGATTCAAAGTCGGGATGGGTAACGAGCGTCCAGCCCACAGTGACGTGTTTGGTGGTCTTACGTTCTTTATCGCGCAGAAGTTTACGGCCTTCAGGGCGACAACTACGGGCCAACAGATGCGTCTGTCTGGTGCCCTTCTGAGGGTGCATCAGGAGGTGATTTTTTTTCCAGCGCAGTAAAAAATCCTGTTGGAAGTGTAGGATCCACTCAATGGTCCAGGCACTGGCATACCCTCGGTCCAACACGTGTAGCACCGGTTGGGTCAGCGATGCCTGTAGTTTACGGAGCATCCGATACATGATGTTGGTTCCCACTTCTTTATACTTGCCCCGCGTGGTCCACCAACTCATTTGAACCACACTGGGCACTTCACCTAAAGCCGACAAGAGTACGCCTGTCCACTGAAAGCCAGGGACGCAGATGCGGGCCGAAGGGGGCTTGAAAAAGCCTTTTTTAATCTTGGTTAGCCGTTTGGCTTTGCTACTTTCCACCGAGCAAAGCCCTTCGACAAACCAGCTCTCGGGTTTTTCCAGACGGCTATCATCCCACAAGAGCAAGGGGCGCTTGTGGGCTCCCAGCAATTGAGTTATTCGTTCCTGAGTTCGTTTGAAAAAGAAATCATCGATCAGTGAGGCATCCCATTTTTTACAGCGCAGCAGATTACTGATCCGCTTGGTACCCGCCGGAGCATGCGCATAGCCAGCAATATAGCTCCCCAACTCACTCAACAACAAACCCATTTTGCTGTTGCGTAACAGTAAGATGCTGGAAAATAGGGTGGAGAAGGTTGCTACCAGCCGCTTATCAATCCGGTCAAGCAGGCTTTGGTGAAGTGGCTGGAGATAGTGCTGGATTTTGGTCCGCAAAAAGCAAGCAGCTGTTGACTTTTGAGCAGGAATCCCCTTTTTTTGTTGGCATGTCGTAGACATAAAAAGACCTCCTTTCTAGTTTTGGCGTTGTGGTGATGCTCAAAACTAAGAAAGGAGGTTCTTTTTTACACATCCCTTAAAATTCGGGATGACTCATGTTTTGTAAACTACTGATTTATAATATGTTAAAAAAAGGCAAGTTTGACTTTTTAAAGATTTTGAACTCTTATTGAATAAACCCATAAATTAGCTGATTGGGGGATTGATCAACTATTAAATGGGTAAAACTTACGCTTTGGTTGAGCGGCTGCTCATTAATTGCTACATCCTTTACCAAAATCATATCATCAGTTGATTCGACGGAATCATCTCGGGACCGAGCCTGGTAGAACCAGGTCGAGCGCTGTAGGAGGACTACTTCGCAGGCTCGACGGTGTCCGCATAGCGACAAGTTGAATGGGTCGATAAACCCGGCCATCTCAATTAATCATCCGATAGACATAGCTCTATTCCTGAAGTAATTATCAGTCGCTTGTTTTTTGATTTGGCTTCTGAAACTATCTGCGACACTTTTTCTTTTTCCTTTTGTAATTCGGGAATTCTTTTTTGAGCCGCTTCGTCTGGCCTTCCAAACCGTTCCCGCGAACTAAAATCTCTCATTCGATGGAAATTGATTTTGGCAGAATAAAGAGCCATTAAGATCTCCCAGGCTTCTTCTACTGAGAAATTGCCTTCGATCAAGCTTAACGTTTCAAGTTTATTCATTGCTCCTGTTTGTTTTGAGTTGATAGATTGTCAGAGGCAGCAGCGCTGGGTCTTTTTTATGAGCTTATGTTCATCAAACGAACTAATGCAGGCTCATGAAGGGACGCACACTGGCGAAAAAGCCCCAGCATTTTCCGAATCGTGACGTTGAGACCTTTGTAACTGCCCCCCTGTGGGGTTGCAATGGGTGCTTTAAGAAACACTTTGTTACGCCGGATTACGTCCCAGGATTCAGTAGAAATACCGGACATATTTCCGGCCAGATAAACCTGCTCGCCCACTTCAATCTCATCCAACTCGATCTGAGCGTCGGCGGCCAGCAGAATGGCCAGGGTCGCATTCATAATTTCAGGACAGATTCCATCGGTCGCTACGCTTATTCTTGTCATTTACCTACTTGTTGAAAGATCTGCCGCAAAGGTGTAGGAAGATATTCATAAGTAAAAATTTATATATTTTATGGTTACCATAACGATTTTTTATGTATCACACCCTGCCCCAACTACACGTCAATGTCAAAATCTCACAAACCTTGAGCATCCCCCGATCTCCCGGGCGGCCGAAGAACTCCATCTGACTCAGCCCGCGGTATCCATCCAGTTGAAAAACTACCGGGATCAATTTGATATTCCATTCGTAAACTTTGCACGATGGATAAGTTCATGGCTTCCTCGGTGCAACCCCAATCCATAGCTGAATAAAGGATTGACCTTCGTTTATAAGTTAGTTTGCTTTACTACCTTTATCGTTTTACCAAACACATTTATGACTAAACAGCGAATCTGTTTTACCGGGGGATCGGGGAAAGCCGGTAGGCACGTCATTGCCTACTTACTGGAGCAAGGCCATACCGTGATGAATGTTGACCTGAGTCCATTGCAGCACCCAG
The DNA here is from genome assembly GCF_051857545.1 of Larkinella fluvii. NCBI lineage: Bacteria > Pseudomonadati > Bacteroidota > Cytophagia > Cytophagales > Spirosomataceae > Larkinella > Larkinella fluvii. The sequence goes on from NZ_JBPZHB010000006.1 coordinate 174,389, forward strand.
GAGTCACCAATTTGATCGCCGACATTACCGATTCGGGTCAAATGTTTAATGCGCTCAGTGCCTATGCCAGCTTCGACGAGTTGGAACCCGGTACGGGCATACCCCGATTTGATGCCGTCGTTCATTTTGCCGCCGTACCCCGCATTTTACTCAAACCCGATAACGAAACCTTTCGGGTCAATACCCTGGGTACCTACCATGTGATTGAAGCCGCGGTTAAACTGGGGATTCAAAAAATTATTATTGCTTCCTCGGAGACCACTTATGGCATCTGCTTTTCGGATGGGCAAACCAACCCGAAAGTTTTGCCCCTGGAAGAGGACTATGACGTAGATCCCATGGATAGCTACGGCTTATCGAAGGTGGTCAATGAACAAACGGCCCGCAGCTTTCAGCGACGCTCGGGCGTGGATATCTATGCCCTGCGGATTGGCAATGTGATTGAACCCCACGAATACGAGGAGCTGTTCCCTTACTATCTGGCTCACCCTGAAGTACGTCGCCGTAACGCTTTTTGTTATATTGATGCGCGGGATCTGGGCCAGATTGTCGACTTGTGTTTGCAAAAAGATGGGCTGGGCTACCAAGTATTCAATGCCGGGAACGACCACAATGGGGCCATTCTGTCCAGTAAAGAACTGGCGGAACAATTCTTTCCCGGTGTGCCACTTCGTCGCGAGTTGGAAGCGCATGAAGCCTTATTTTCCAATCGCAAAATCCGGGAAGTGCTGAGCTTTAAGGAGCAACATAACTGGCGGAAGTACGTAAAATGAGGTAACCTACGGATGTATTATTCATCCCATTGGCCAGGCTAATCGTAGGCTTGATCATAGAGAAGTAAAGGGGAGTCTACTAACCGAATCGCGATTATCCAACCGATCCGTTCGAGGCTCCGGCGGGTCGGCCGGGCGATGCTGGAAAGCCGCAATACACCTGCCAGATTTCGGAATTGCCCCTCTACCACTATACGGCGTTGCTGCTGCTGCCGAAAAGCTACCCGCTCTGCCAGTAGGGAGTACGTGGCCGAGGACATCGGGTTTGCCAAGTGTGCCCCTGCCACCCGAAACCGGACCCGGACACTGAAGAGTGGCAAAATCAGGCCATTAGGACTAAACCGAAAATACAAACCGCGTCAAAGCCTGCTCAAGTTTCCCGGGAACTACTAATTTTAGGTCCATGAACCGCAGAAATTTTCTGGCCCTGGCCGTCGGCGCTTCCGCTGCGACCGGGCTTTCCCCGGCGGACCGGACGGAGGATACCGCCATCCCGGTCATTGACACCCACATTCACTTGTTCGATACAGATCGCCCGCAGGGGCTGCCCTGGCCAACCCAAAAAGACGGCATTCTGTATCAACCTGCGTTGCCGGACCGCTACCGCAATCTTGCGGTGCCCCTCGGCATTGTGGGCGCGATTGTCGTGGAAGCCAGTCCCTGGCTGGAAGACAACCAGTGGGTGCTCGACGTTGCTGCCACGGACAAAATCATCGTCGGAACCGTGGGCAATCTTGAGCCGGGCAAGCCGGACTTCCGCCAGCAACTCGAACGCTTCCAACGCAATCCGCTGTTTCGGGGAATTCGCTACGGAAATCTCTGGGAACACGATCTGTCCCGCCAACTGGCCAATCCCCGGTTCGTAGCGGACCTTCGCTTCCTGGCTCAGGCCGGACTGGTGCTGGATACGGCGAATCCGAATCCAGCGCTCCTGGCGGCCATCGTGCGGGTTACGGATCTGGTGCCGGATCTGCGGGTCATCATCGATCATCTTCCCCAAATGACCATGCCGGAAGCGGCTGCGGCCCGAAAAACCGCCGAAGCCGACCTGCAGGCGTTGGGCAAGCGGCCCCAGGTGTATGTAAAAATTTCTGAAGTCCTGCGCCGGGTGGATGGAACGATTCCACAGACACTGCCTTTCTACCGGGCACGGCTGGATGAGCTCTTCGACCGCTTCGGCGAAGATCGACTGCTCTATGGCAGTGATTGGCCGAATAGCGATCAGTGGCGGCCTTTTCAGGTCGGATTGGGCCTGGTTAGGGAATATTTCAACACAAAAGGTCGAACCGTAGCCGAAAAGTATTTCTGGAAGAACTCGGTTGCGGCCTATCACTGGCAAAAGCGCGACCCTTCACAGCCCGGGTAGAGTCAGCTTGTTCCGCTGATGGACAATACAAAAAAACCGCCCGACTCTAATGAATCGGGCGGCCTCATCTATATCTTAAAACCTATAAATCAGGCGACTGTGGCAGCTTTGGCTTTCGGGTCGGCACCATATTCATTGACGCCACGCGTGCCTTCGGTGCAGGCCAGAATCAGGTTATAAAATGGAATCAGCGCATACCAGCCGCTCTTGCCGACATCGTGCATCCGCCGGATCGCTACGGCCACCGAAGGAACCAGAATCGCCAGGTTAAACAGCATCGTTATCCAGCCAATCACCGCCAGACCGTCGAAAAGCAGGATGTTGGTGAAATTGATCGCCTGCGTAACCAGCATGTTGATCAGGAAAAAATACCAGTACTCGCTCCGCCGGGCGCGCCCGTTGAAATCATTGTACTTTTTCAGGACCGAAACGTAATTGTCCAGAATCGAATTGGTGGTCGAAGAAGGGATGGATGTGTTCATCGTAGTGTTTGTAAGTAGTTGTTTGGAATGATGTGAGCGTCCGGGTTTCGCTGTTTTTTGGCCCGTTGTTGCATCAAAAGTAGTGGGTCGGTCAAGGGTCCACAACGCCGGAGTGGTAACTGGTAGCAAAAATCTGGTAACTGGTGGTCTGGTGGCCGTAATTGGTTGACAACCACCGGCGACCCGGAAATTTACCCATCCTTTCGGCACAAAAAAACGGCCTGCTCGGGGAGCAGGCCGTCCGGTTTATCCAATCTCGATGCGTCTCGGCCCTTTTTGTTTGGCCTCTTCCCGCTTGGGAATTGTCAGATGCAGCAGGCCTTTTTCGTATTTGGCCTCAATCCGGTCTTCATCCACCACGTCTTTGGGAAGCACGAAGCTGCGCTGGAAAGACTGGTAGCTGAATTCCCGGCGCGAATAATTTTGCGCTTCTTTCTCCTCGCTGTGCTGTTTCACCGAGGAAATCGTAAGCTGATTGCCGTTCAGTTCAACCATAAAATCCGTTTTTTCCATACCGGGCGCAGCCAGTTCTACTTCAAACGCTTCGGTCGTTTCCTTGATGTTGACCGACGGAATGGTCGTTTGCGTTGTGGAAAAATTGCTGTTGTTCCAATTAAAAAGATCCCGGCTAAAAAAGTCATCGAACAAAGCCGGAAACGCCGGGGACGAAGCCCCATTCCTTTTGATGAGTGACATATCAACCTCCTTTTTTAAAAGTTAAACAATACAGAAATGAACATCAATGAGCGGTTTTTACCGTCAAAAACCGTCTTTTCAAACCCTGTGCCAACGGTATTCCTGGCAGAAAAAATGACAGAAACAGGTCCGGTTTTCTGCCAGAAATACCGTCGAAAAAGAAATTTTGTCAGTCTGAATACCCGGACTTCTGCTGATATTTTCCTGGCTGGCAGCCTTTGAAGCCTCTCTCCTTTTCGGTAGCTTTACCAGAACACAAAACTGTTGGAAGACACGATCTAAACCGATTTAACTGGCAAAAACATGGAAATCTCCGCTTCCATAAAAAACACCTTCCAGCAGCATGCGGTGGTCGTGCAAACCAACGGCGACGCAAAAACCGTCCAGATTGCCTCAAAACCGTCGGGCTATGGATCGTCGCTCAACGGGGGCGAACTCCTCCTGCTGTCGCTGGCAACCTGCTTCTGCAATGACATCTACCGGGAAGCCGCCGAACGAAACATCAGCGTGTCGGAAGTGGAGGTCGTCTGCACCGGCCGGTTCGGGGGCGTGGGCGAACCGGGCACCAACTTTCAATACAAAGCCCGGGTCGTCTCCGACGCTCCTTCGGATGAAATTGACGCGCTGATTAAACACACCGACCGCATTGCTGAAATCCACAATACCTTGCGGCACGGACTGAGCATCACGCTGGTTTCGTAAGCGCAAGTGAATGTTGGCGATGTGGATTTTTTGCACACATTTGCCGTGTTTTAACGCCCTTGCCTAAAAATACTGCATGTTGGACCGACTCCATAACCGCGGGCTCCGGATTGGTGGCATTCTGCTGTTGACGCTGCTGAGTGTCAGTTCAACCGGGTATCTGCGCCCGCCGATCACCCAGATCGGTCTGATCAAAATCGCCATTGCCCTGGTGTTCATGACCGTGATCTGGGAAATGAACCGGTTATGGATCGGAGTTTTTCTGAAGCGGTTTCCACACCGTTCGCAGGTCATCAAACGCCTGGCGTGAACCGCACCGGCCTGCTTTATAACAACATGCGTTATCCTGATTCTGGTTAGCGGGATTTCGTCGTTCCTAGCGAAAACCCTCCCGCATTCTTTCGAATGGTGTCGGTATCTCCAATATTTTAAGTAAATATCAGATGTTGAATCAACCCCGCCCGACCGTACACGAAGAGAATGAACAATTTTTGGTCACGCTCCCCCTCATCGAACGGGATTCCTGAAGTTCTGATTTTCACTCTCTATTTCTGTCCTTCCATCCGCCTTAACCAACCATCCATCACCCCCGGCTTGCGTCCTGCCAATTTGTCTTGTTCCTTGCGATTCCTGAGATCAAAACCGGCTAGGATTGATTTTTGCAGTATTCTTAAAACATTGCCGTTGAATTTTTTATTATCCGTTAAATAGTCTTTCTCAAGCGCTAACCCCTTGATTCTATGAAACATCGCTACTTGTCACGCATCCGTATGTATTGAACCCGAGAAAAAAATGGATGCCATTTAATTTTCATTTGTAATTTTATGACGACGATGCCCGAAATTATGTCAGATACGCAACTCCAAGGGTATACAGACGAACAAAAGTACCAGGTCTTCAACAAGGAGTTCATGCCCCACATCGACTCCATGTACAACTTTGCCTTCCGCCTGACGATGGACGAAGATGACGCGAACGACCTGGTGCAGGATACCTATTTAAAAGCTTTTCGATTTATCTCCTCCTTCGAACAGGGAACTAACGCGAAAGCGTGGTTGTTCCGCATTCTGAAGAACAGCTTCATCAACGATTATCGCAAGAAAAGTAAAGAACCGGCGAAGGTTGATTATCAGGATGTAGAGACAACATACAATTCTGACGAAGCATCGGAAACCGAGCACACGACGGACCTTCGGTTCGAAACGGTGCAGGACATGATTGGTGACGAAGTGGCCTCCGCGCTCAACTCGCTGCCGGTCGATTTCCGGACGGTTATTATCCTCTGTGACATCGAAGGATTCACGTACGAGGAAATGGCCAAAATTCTGGATATTCCGATTGGAACAGTTCGCTCACGGTTACACCGTGCCCGGAATCTATTGAAAGACAAGCTGAAAGAATACGCAGCATCAATGGGTTACAACAAAAATGATGACTAACTGAAACTTTTTGAGATAGATACTTGGTTGTTATGTCAAGTTACATATTGTAGAACTATTTTTGGAATAAATTAAACATTTCCAATGTCAGGCACATTGCATTCGTCGACTACGGTTGGTGTAGAGGGTAGGCAGGCGACCGCCCCCATGAAGGAAAGCTGCGAACATCAGGCCGAGTGCCTGAAACGGATTCAGTCGATTCTGGACGGTGGGGCTACCGAAGAAGAAAAAGAACATTTCAAGCAGCATATCGATATCTGCAAACCATGCATCGATATGTACCACCTTGAAAAGTGTATTAAAGAAGCCTTACAGGGCAAAGTTGAAAAGAAGTGCTGCCCCGACAAGATTGCGGCAGCGATTCGATCCGAAATCACTAAATAAGCGGCATTGGACGGCAAACTGATTATTTTTTCGGCACCCTCCGGTTCAGGTAAAACCACCATTGTCAGGCACTTATTAGCCACAAACCCGAATCTGGGTTTTTCAATCTCCGCCTGCACCCGTGACCGCCGGGGCCGCGCAGAACAAAACGGCAAAGACTATTACTTTCTGACTCCCGAAGATTTTAAGGAAAAAATTGACAACGACGAATTCGTCGAGTGGGAAGAAGTGTATGTCGGTGCCTTCTACGGAACGCTCAAATCCGAGATCGAACGCGTCTGGAGTAACGGAAAGCACGTTTTGTTCGATGTCGACGTTCAGGGCGGGTTGAAACTCAAGAAATACTACGGAGACAAAGCCCTGGCCATTTTTGTGAAAGTACCGGATGAGGAAACCCTGAAACAACGCTTGCTGGACCGCGGTACCGAAACCGACGACAGCCTGTCAAAACGGCTGTTTAAGGTCCACTTCGAAATGAGCTTTCAGGATCAGTTCGACGTTATTCTGGTGAACGACGACCTGGAAACAACCCTGGAAAAAGCACAGAAACTGACGGATAATTTCCTGAACGAGAACATCATTCCGGAAAAAGCTACTGTCGTATAATACGAACCGGATGGTAAGTCTGAACGCGGTCTGCTCATGAAAATCGGCTTATTCTTCGGCTCTTTCAATCCCGTACACATTGGCCATCTGATCATCGCCAACACCATGGCGACCACCACCGATCTCGAACAGGTATGGTTTGTGGTTTCTCCCCAAAATCCGTTTAAAAAGAACAAAAGCCTGCTCCACGAGTTCGACCGCATTGATCTGGTGGAGCGGGCTATTGCCGACAATTCGAAACTGAAAGCGACGGACATCGAATTCTCCATGCCCCGCCCCAGTTTCACGATCGACACGCTGATCCGGCTGCAGGAAAAATACCCGCAGCACGCGTTTAAACTCATCATCGGGGGTGATAACCTGGCGCAGTTTCCGAATTGGAAGAACCACGAACAGATTCTGGAGTATTTTGGGCTGTACGTCTACCCGCGCCCGAACAGCGAACCCAGTCCGCTGGAACAGCACCCGAATGTGCGGTTTGTCCAGGCGCCCCTGCTCGACATCTCCGCCACCTTCATCCGCGATTCCCTGAAAAATAACCGCTCGATTCGCTATCTGGTCCCGGACGTAGTGGGCGAGATTATTGAACGGAAGAAGTTTTATTTTTGAAGGTGTAGAGTTATTTGGCTAAAGCAGAGGTTTTCATAAGCTTAAGAAACCGCTATTTTTGCCTATCACTTCCATTTTTTAAATTAATACCAAAGTTATCTAAGAGCTAAAATAACTTCACAGTCAAAATAGAGCCTTGATAAATAAGTTAATAATGCTAGATTTTTGGGGAGATCATACAATCGATTAAGTAAACTGTCTTTTTCTATACGATCACTAATTATTCCAAGCATTTGTCTACTTATTCGTTCAATTTTTGTATCTATCATTTCATATTCTTGCTCTAATTTATTTAACATATCTGCGAGAAATTTTTCAGAATACCCAATCTCTTCTATAGTTTTTGGCTCTTTCGAAAATAAATAACCAAGGCTTTTATGCTGCTCTAATGAAATATGATGTTCGTCATCGTCAGGTAAATTGCCTATTGTGTTTGGCTTAATAAAAATTGAGTTACTTATAACTGCTCTATTTGAATAATGCAGATTTATTTCTGACTGAGTAGTAAAAAACGGAGCAACATAATATACTTCATTATTACCGTCATCAAGCGACAAAAGCATATTATGTTGTTGACTAAGCTTCAAAGGCATAATATGGATTCTAAAGAAAGGAGTTGAAAAGAGCGAATGATCTTTAATTTCAAAAGAACTCTTTTTCACCATTTTATGGGAAAGCTTAAATTGTAAAAAAAGAGGAAAACCAATGCGGTTTATTTTCAAGTCATAACCACCGCCTGGGCTACCTTCTTGTAATAGCGAAGGAAAAATTGGAGCACCATCTATTAAATGTCTTTGATGCCGTATAATTTCTTCAGTTATAGCATAACCGAAAGAAAACTCTGAAATAAAAGGCCTCATTTAATATAAGTTGTCAAAATATTTCTATTCAAGTCAGGGTCGCCCCCGCTGAAACGTAATCTCCGTCACCAACCCAATTGCACTGATTCGCAACGCCACCGAGCGGCTGTCGGTTTTCACCTTCGGGTCCTCGCAGTGTACGCCTTTTTCGAGAAAGTAAATGTAGAATTTCTGGTTGCGGTCGTCCAGTTGCTCACTGTCTGGGCGGCCCAGAATCTGGCCAATTTCATTCGAGGATTTTCCTTTCAATTCCTGCCGAACGGTTTTGAAATCATCGACCAGTGTGGCTCTAACGCCGTTGCAACCACCCCGATCCGTCCGCCATTTGACCAGATCCAGCTTACCAAGCTGATCCGGCGGAGGAGAGCAGCTTGCTAGAAGGAACAAAGCACCCGGAAGGATGAACAGCCGAAGAAAAAACCGCCGACCCTTCCTGAAATCAAATGCGGTTAACGGTTCATTGTTCATTGTATAGCGTTTGCAGCAATACCTGGCCGACGGCTTTGAGCGTGCCGCGGTCGATGTTGTCCATGTCGTCGTGGGCCGTGTGCCAGTCTTTGAAGAAACTTCCCGACTCCACTTTCAGGTGGATAATATCGATCATCGGAATTTTAGCGACTTTGTTGACCGGCAGGTGATCATCCGTAATGGCGGGACCCGATTGGCCCGTGTCGACAAAATACTGGTTGTAGCCCATGCGGCTGGCCGTTTCCCACACTTTGTTGACCACCGTGGGCGCATACTGCATGGAATTGCCTTCTTTCAGGAACGTAGCGCCTTTGGCACCCACCATGTCGAGCAAAACGCCGTAATAAGCTGCATATCCCGGTTTATGCTTATTGGCTGCCCAATATTGTGACCCCAAGCAAAAACCGCCGTATTCGTCTTTTGCCTGCTCGGAATTGCCCCAGTCCTCGGCATCGAAGAAAATCAGATCGATACCCACGTCGGGTTTCACGCCGGATTGTTGAATGGTTCGGGCCATTTCGAGCAAAACACCGACACCACTGGCGCCGTCGTTCGCTCCGATCACTGGTTTGGTCCGAGCCACGCTGTCCTGATCGGCAAACGGGCGGGAATCCCAGTGGGACGCCAGAACAATCCGCTTGGGTGCATTCGGGTTGATGCTGCCGATGATGTTGCGGGCGTTTAATTTGAGGTTGTCGTAGGTCGTCGCCGTGAAGTTCTGCACCGTGACCTCACAGCCGAATTGCTTCAGTTGAGCAATCAGGTAGTCTCCACAACGCCGGTGCGCATCGGTATTGGGTACCCGCGGCCCAAATGCCACCTGCTTCGCAACGTATGCGTAAGCCGAATCGGCATTGAACGCCGGGGCCGTAACCGTTTTGACTTCGGTGGCCTGGTTTTCCTGCTGATCCTGTTTTTTGCTTTTGCAGGAACTGACGGTGATTACCGCAGCCAGCCAAAAGAGAATGATTTTCCTGTTTAGGCGCATATTTTACCGATAAGGTTTGACTACTCTTCGTAAGCCCAGTCGATCCGGTGCTTCATATCTTTGATGGCCAGCCCCTGCGCCTTGAAATAGGAACGGACCTGATCCACTTTATCGTATTGCTTCTGGTCTTTATACTCCCGGTATAACGTCAACATACCGTCCAATACCGCCTGGCTCCCGGTTTTTTCTTCGGTTAATCCCAAAACGCCTTCCATGAACTGGATGAACGAGTCTTTCAATTCCGTAAAAATTTCCTCTCCCAAAGCCGCCGACTGAAGCTGGTTTGCATACAGCATATTGACGTATTTCAGCAACGCAAACAACTGGGCAATGCCCACCGCCGTGTTCAGATCATCGTTCAGCGCACCATAAAAATCGCCGATGGCTTTGCGAATTTCCTGCTGTTTTTTCTCATCGGTCAATACGTCGTCGGCAGCGGTATAAGTCAATGTCTTCGCGATCCGCAACCCGTTCGCCAGCCGTTTGTAGCCTTTCTGAGCCGCTTTGAGAGCTTCGTTCGAAAAGTCGAGCGTGCTCCGGTAATGCGATTGCAGCATAAAAAAACGCACTGTCATCGGGCTGTAGGGCTGTTCGAGCAGGTGGTGCGTTCCAGTCACCAGTTCCGACGGCAGAAAGGAGTTGCCCAGCGACTTCGACATTTTCTGTCCGTTCACCGTCAGCATATTGGAGTGCATCCAATAACGCGCCGGTTCTTCGCCATAAATGCTTTGCCCCTGCGCCACCTCGCATTCGTGGTGCGGAAATTTCAAATCCATTCCACCCCCGTGAATATCGAACTGTTTCCCCAGGTATTTGGTACTCATGCAGGTACATTCCAAATGCCAGCCCGGAAAACCGTTGCTCCAAGGCGACGGCCACCGCATCAGGTGTTCGGGGGCGGCTCTTTTCCAGAGGGCAAAATCCAGCGGATTCCGTTTTTCCGACTGACCGTCCAGATCACGCGTTTCGTTCAGCAGGTCGTCCAGAATACGCCCGGATAGCTTTCCGTAGTTGCCGCCCTGCTGGTTGTATTGCAAAATATCGAAATAAACCGAGCCATTCGATTCGTAGGCCAGCCCTTTGTCGATCAACACCCGGACGGCTTCGATCTGCTCGACCATATGACCCGTTGCGGTGGGTTCGATGCTGGGCGACAACAGATTGAACATCTCCGTTACCGAATGAAAATCGTTCGTGTAGCGCTGTACAATTTCCATCGGTTCGATCTTCTCCAGTTTCGCCATCCGCCCGATCTTATCTTCGCCATCGTCGCCGTCGCCCACCAGGTGGCCCACGTCCGTAATATTCCGCACATACCGAACTTTGTAGCCAATGTGCGTTAAATACCGAAACAGCGTATCGAAAGTCAGAAACGTGCGGACGTTGCCCAAATGCACGTAGTTATAAACCGTTGGCCCACAAACGTACAAGCCCACGTAAGGCGCGGCAATCGGTACAAACAGGTCTTTCCGGCGGGTGAGCGTATTGTATAACTTTAGCGGCTGTGTCGGTGTTGTCATTCTTCAATCGGTCGATCCGACCCTACGGTTTTCTTCGACCACAAATCTACACAATGTTCGTCGGAAGTCAGCGCGTTGTGACGAGTGGCAAATGGCGTAGTTTTCCTATCTTCGCAACATTCTGGGGCTGGCAGTCAGCCTTCTGTTCGTTCAACAAGTTAGTTTACACTGTATTTATCCAATCAGCATGAGTTTGTTAACCGTTGGTTCAGTGGCTTTCGATGCGCTGGAAACGCCTTTTGGCAAAACCGATAAAATCATCGGAGGAGCCGCCACGTACATTACGCTGTCAGCATCGTATTTTACGAATGAAAACAACCTGGTAGCCGTCGTCGGCGACGATTTCCCGCAGGAGATGATCGACATCCTCGAAAGCCACGGCGTCGATACCACCGGGCTGGAAATCCGGCAGGGCGAAAAAACGTTCTTCTGGTCGGGGAAATACCACAACGACATGAATACGCGGGATACAATCGATGTTCAGTTGAATGTGATGGAAAATTTTGACCCGGTTATTCCCGAAGCTTACGGCAACTGCGAATTTCTGATGCTGGGCAACACCGCCCCAGCCATTCAAAAACTGGTCATCGAACGGCTTCCGAACCGCCCGAAACTGATCATGCTCGACACCATGAATTTCTGGATGAACATCGCCTGGGACGACCTCATGGAAGTGATCAAACTGGTGGATGTGCTGACGGTGAACGACGAGGAAGCCCGCCAGTTGTCCGGCGAATATTCCCTGGTGAAAGCGGCTGCCAAAATTGGTGCGATGGGACCCAAAACCGTGATTATCAAGAAAGGCGAACACGGCGCGCTGCTGTTCCACGGTGGCCACATCTTTTTTGCGCCCGCGCTGCCCCTCGAAGAAGTCTTTGATCCAACCGGTGCGGGTGATACGTTTGCGGGCGGTTTTATTGGCTATCTGGCCAGCACTGGCGATGTATCGTTCAACAACATGAAACGCGGTATTATTTACGGTTCTGCGATGGCGTCGTTCTGCGTCGAAAAATTCGGTGCCGAACGGCTCTTTAATTTAACAACAGATGAGATCAACGAGCGCGTAGCGAAGTTTGTGGAGTTATCGGCGTTTGAAATTCAGTAGGTACCCACGGACTTTAGTCCGTGAGATTCTAGCACGAGTCCAGGATGTGCCTGAATTTCACGGACTAAAGTCCGTGGGTACTATTTTCCACCAACCACCACTTCAATCAACGACCCATCCGGCAAATACCGGTTGGCCATTTCCAGAACCTGATCTGCCGTGACGGCACGAATGTGATCGATGTAGGTCGAGATGTAGTCGGCGGGTAAACCGTCGAAGAGCAGCGCTTTATAGCGGTCGGCAATTTCAAACGGCGTATTGAGATTGCCCACGTAGGAGCCCGCCATGTAGTTCCGAACCGTTTCCAGTTCGTCGTCCGGCACCAGTTCCTCGCGCATCCGCCGGATTTCCTTCCCGATTTCATCGAGTGTTTCCTGCGTATTTTCGCGTTTGACGTCAGTTCCGATCAGGAACGATCCCTCATTGGGGTGCATCGCCAGATTCGACCAGATTCCGTACGTAAATCCTTTTTCTTCCCGAATGTTTTTCATCAGCCGGGAGCCGAAATAACCGCCCAGCACTTCGTTCATCACCAGCGCCGGAAAATAATCCGGGTGTTTGCGGGTAAATAACAACCGCCCCAGCCGGATCGACGATTGCAGGCTGTCGGGTTTATCAACCAGACCCGGCGACGGATCGCTGATGGCGGTTTTTGCCGCATCATCGGTTTCCAGAACGGTTTCAACGACCTGATGGCCGAGATATTGGTTGATCAACGCGATCTCGGTTTCGGTAATCTGGCCGGCCACCATCACCCGGAAGGGCCGTTGCCGGATGCGCTGCCGGTAGTAAGCTTCCACCCCGTCCCGCTGAATCGCTTCCAGCGTTTCCGGTTTCTGGTTATGGCCGTAGGGATGGTGGGCACCGAAAACCTTTTCCCGAATCTGACGGCTGGCGACGAAGTTGTTTTTCTCCAGATTCACCCGCAGTGTTTGCAGCGTAATGTTTTTCTGGTGATTCAGTTCTTTTTCCGGAATAACCGACTCCATCAGCATTTCCTGAATCATCGGCAACAGCGCCGGCAGGTGCTTTGTCAAACCGTAAACCGTCAGGCTGGCGCGGTTGGTCCCGCTTTGCTGCTCGACAAAAGCCCCGTAGCGGTCAAAATATTCACTGATTTGGGCCGAAGTGTGTGAATGGGTTCCTTCTGTCAGCATTTTCATCGCCAGCGACGACAGCCCCGGTAAGGGTTCATACCACGCCCCGGCGTCGAAAATCACTTCCAGCCGGATAATGGGCTGCTGGCCGGCGTTAATCCAATACATCGGCTGACCATTGTCCATTGCCAGCGTCGCGATGGCTGGCACCCTGACCTCTTCAATTCGTTTATATTCGGGGGCTTCGGTTCGGTTTACAACTTCCATTGTTCAATCAATTGCAATGCTCAGGCGGTAAAAAAAGAATGGCACGCCCGAAGGGTGCCATCGTTACAGTTGAAGTTAGGTTCGCTTATTCAAGATTGTCATCGGCATCGTCCACTTCGGCTGATTTGGCTTTTTTGTCGATGTCGATGATCAACGAAATTCGGAAGGTTTGCGCCAGCGGGCTACCCTGCGTGACCGGAATCAAATAGGCAAAGTCGATCCCGTATTTCTGTTGCAGCCGAATGCCCAGACCGGTCGTAAAGTATTGCCGACCGCCTTTCAGGCGAGGTTCGTGGTAATAGCCAACGCGGGCAGCGAACTGTTCGTTATACCAGTATTCAATACCAGTGGCAATGTTGATTTCCTTGACCTCTTCCGAGAAGCCATCGGGCGCATCGGAGAACGAACCGAAAATCGAGCTGAGGGTTGGCCGGTTCGGATCTTTCCCCTGTGCAATGATAGGATTGACACCGTTGTACTGAACCACCCCGTTGACGGTTTGGTACACCGGCGGAGTCGGTACCATCAACTTGTTCAGGTCGAGAATGAAGTTGAATTTGTTGAATTTATCGGTATACAACGTCAGGGCCGTCCCTAATTTCAGGTTGGTTGGGATGGGCGCTGGTGTAGACGTACCGTAGGTTACTTTACCGCCAATGTTGGAAATAATCCCGCCGAAGGCCCATTTGAACCCTTTGCCGGTAATATCGTCCCGAACTTCGTTCTGGTAGAAAGCACTAATGTCGAAAGCCGCCGTCGATGCCGGTTTCAGCGAGACGCCATTGACCGAGTAATTGCCGGAAAGGTTAGAGTTGATGTAGCGCAGGTTGACGCCCATCGAGAAGTTTTGAAACAACCGGCGGGAATACGAAGCCGTGACGGCATATTCTCTGGAATTGAATGAACCGGCCGGCTGACCCAGAATGGTCGTAAAGTCGATGGTTCCCATATCGAAATACATCAGCGAAAGACCGATCACATCGTTCTTACTCACTTTTTTGTAGCCCGATAAGAACGTAAAATACATATCGTCTACCCCGATACTCCGCAGCCAGGGCGTATACGACAACGCCAGCCCCTGATTCTTCTCGGCAAAAACCAGCTTCGCCGGATTCCAGAAAACCGCATTGGCGTCGGCACCCAGCGCGGCACCGGCATCCCCCAACCCGGCACTGCGGGCGTCGGGCGTAAAGTTCAGGAACGGCAATGACATTTGAGGAATCCGGTACGCAACCGTGTCCTGTCCCATTAACCCCCCACTAACCTGGGCATTCGAAACAAGCGGAAGTGTCAGGCAACCAAGTAAACAAATTGACGATAAGGTACGTGTCATAAAAGAGGTTTAATTAACTCCCGAATCAGCGCGTTCGTTGGGTAACCAGGGTAAGAACGCCAAATTTACGATGTTTAAGATAGAATATAAAAGGACGATTAGAATATATTTTTATAACTATCTAACGTAGAGCAACTTGCCCGAATGCATGGCCGACGAGCCATCCGACATTGAACGCAAAATAAGCCGATATACATACAAACCGGGTATAACGGCAGCTCCGCCCGGCATGGTTCCGTTCCAGCTTAGTCCGGTAATAGACGCGTTGCAGTTGGAACATTGATCGATTCGTTCGCTCACCGTTCGGCCGCTCAAATCGGTAATCAGCAGCGTACTTTCTAACGCATCGCCGGGCCGATTGTGTTGCAAACCGAAGTTCGCTTGTTCCTGAAATGGGTTGGGTGTTACAGCAACCGACCGAATGACCAGGGGCGGTTGTGCGGAAACTACAAAAGTCAACGTTGTTTCCGATGGATTATTGTAAACATCCCACGCTTTTACCTGAACTGTGTACGCACCCGGTGGCAGGTTTGGCCAGTCATACTGAACCGTCCCGCCCCCCGAATCATCCAGATTGGGTGTAAAATACGCATTCACCACAACCGGCGTCCCGTCGTTCAGACGAACCGTTATTTCGTGACCAATACCATTACGCGCAATATTGATGCCATTTTCGTCATTTAGTTTGGCAATCAGTGTAGTAATCGGTCCAAAAACCGTTCCGCCGTCTCTAAAGGTTGTATCGTTTATAAACAGACGGATGACCGGCGGCTTCGCATCGGCCACCGGATTCGGGACGCTGTTACCGATTAATAAATTATCGTAACTCCCGGCGGCTTCGACCAGACTGTCCGCCTGAACAGCATACAGAAACAGTTTTCCCAGACCAACGCGGTAGTCCAGATCTTTGGGCATCACAAACTGACAGACGAACCTGCCATTCTGAACGCGCACCTGACCGGCATATAACGGACTCCGGTATTCGGCATAGTTCATTGGCGGACTGAACTCGGTGCCGTTGGTCGTTATGGTGTCCGCTTTGTCGAACAGCGTCACTTTTACGTACCCATTAAATGGATTAAGAACCGACCGGCCCTGCTGAACTTCGCCTTCCAGCCGAACGGTTTCCAGCGCCCGGAGCGTGTCGGCCTGGGCTCCAACGGTTTTTCCATTGATGCGGGTCAGTACGGCCTGGGCTGTCGGAAAAGCCAGTTGCATGGACGGATCGCCCAGGAGCGTAAAGTTGCGGTTTAGGCTTCCGCTAAGGCTGCCATTTTTAGTCAGCCGGATCAAATCGCCCAGCCGGGGCGCACCGTCGGCGGTATTTTGGGCGAGGGCGTCGTAAAAGGCGTTGTTCAACAGATAATTCGTACTGGCGTAAACCGGTCGGGCCGTCGTCAGCAGGGCAATGCTGCCGCCCTGCGGGTTTAACAAGGCCAGTTCGGCCCCGGACGTCTGCGCCGGATCGTCGTAGCGACCAAACTGGCAGGTGGCCGTCACAAAAATCGGGAGCCGCTGGTTGGTCCAGCCCAGAATGTCCTGCAAGGTCACCACCTGTTCCTCGGCCCAACCCGACTCGCCCCCGTGGCCCGTATAATTGACAATCAACCGACCGTCGTTCAACGCCTTCGTAATGGCCTGATTCACGAGCGGAGCTTTTTGCCCGCCAGGGCTCGACTCTTGGGCAAAACTGTCCAGATACAGTTTTTCGGCCCGAAACGGCGGTCGTAAGGTCGTTATTTTCTGGGCCAGCCGGTCAGCATCGGTTTGGTGAATGTTCGGAAAATCACGGTCGCCATCGTCGGCCACAAACGAAATTTTCGTCTGCCAGTCGCCCGGCAGTTTCCCCGTAGCGGCATAGCGGATCAGCTTATCGACCATCGTCCGGGCTTCTTCAGCGGATTTCACCGGCAGTCGTCCCACACCAATGTCCAGTGAATGGTCACCCGAAAAATCTTCCGTCCACTCGCCCTCGGCGGTTTCCAGAAACCCGAAATAATCGTCGGAACTGTAGCTCAAAACCGGGTGCAGCGACTCCCGGCTTTCGTAGGTTGGCAACGTGGCCGCCAATTGGGCCGGGGTCAGCAACTTCGAATAGTTTTTGTAATCGAACGTCGCATCGCCAAACAGCAGCAGGTATTTGAGCTTATTGGGCGTCTGGTTGTTCAGCCAACGGGCAAAATCCCGAAGGGCCGTGGGGTCGGGCTGTCCCGACGCAAATTCGTTGTACACTTCCTGCGAACTGACGACCAGCACATCGAGTTGATCGTTTTTCCGGCGAAAATCGGCCAGCCGTTCGGCCTGTGCTCGCCAGCTCGCCGGGGTAACGATCAGCAAATCGGGCGTTTCACGGCTTTGCAGGTTCTGGTTGGCAACCACAACGGCGGTTTCTGGCGTGCTTGCCTGCTCCAGCGAAAAAACCAGGTATTCCCGCAAGCGGTTTCCCACGGCCGGCAGGCTTCCCTCCTGCTTGTCATTGACCGTGACGGGCATCGAAACCGGCCGTTGCCGGTTGGTCACATCCCACACCTGCATGGTAGCATTGGCCTGCTGAATAAGGTAGCGGACGGTTGCCGAACGAGCCGATTCCAGCGATCGGAAAAGAAACGGTTCGTCATACCGGCGAAGGATGCGCCGGGTCTGAAGCGCCAGCGATTGGAGATAGCCCTGCCCGTTTCTGTCGTACGACAATGTCAGTTTCACCGGACTTTCCAGCGAAACGGGCGTTAGGGTAAACGTCTGGCGGTTTTGACGGCCTTTCCGATCATACTGGTAATCCGTTACGCTTTCGATAGTTTGAGTTCCGACGACTTGCGCCCCCCATTTCAACTGAAACTGGGTATTGATCAGCGCACGTCCTACCACATCGGAAGTAACCAGCGCACTCGAACCGGGGACGATACCGGGCAAATTGAACGACACGGTTTTATCGGTTCCGATGCCGAGGTATTCCAGCCACTCCCGGCCCGACCGAACCAGGTTGGTCATTTCCCCGCCCGCTTTGTAGAACGCGTAGTCGTCAAATTCGGTGATTACTGTACCGGTTTGCGGCAGCGTAGGCTGAGTGGCGATGCGTTTGCCGGTTTTCTGACCGAACGTCAGAAAATAATACGTCGTATCGGTATAGGGATTGATCTGGTGCGAAAATCGCCGGGTGGTCGAATCGTAGGAAATGGGGTGCGGACTTTCGGCAAAAAAATAGACGGCATCGCTGGTGTCGAAACGGCCATCGGTTTCGCCGGTTACCCAAATGGCATTTTCGGTCAGGTCGCGCGGGCGGTCTTTGATGTTGGCTTGCGGTAAGGCGGCTCCTCCGTTGCCAAAAAGTCGGATCGTACGCGGGTCGACGGTCGAAACAGGGACACCCGACTTCGTCAGAAAAGCCGCATCGAGTTTGTAAATGCCGGTTTTGGTAATGCCAATTTTCAGCCACGATCCCTCGGCCAATGCGGACGGCACCGGTTGCGCCTGGGTAGCCAGAGCCCATCCGATTCCAAGCAGCCAACCTGCAAAACCGCATCTAGTCCGTTTTTTCCACCCAAACATGCGCCCAAATTGATACTCTCAATCCTGTAGTCTTCTCCGTACAAACGACGCGGGTTCGCCGTTTCATGCCCCGGATGTATTCTTTCTGCAAAAAACGAAACGTCTCCCCTTCCGGCATCTCCACCAGCAACTGTTTTCCTGCGGGTTGCTCATCCATTTCCCGCAACGAACGGGTAAGCGTCGGATGTGCCCCCGTCGAAGCCGCCGGATTACTGAGATACTGTTTCAATGGAATCAATACGGTTTTGGGGAAAACCGACTCGTGCAACACGGGCTGCATGACTTCCCGGAAGGTTTTTTTCCAGATCGGTCCGTGCGGCTGACCAAACCGCCGATAGCGTTGGTAAACCAGCAAATGAGCGACTTCGTGCAGGTAAGTAATCAGAAAAGCGTAGGGATTCAGGTCGCTGTTGACGGTAATGGTCAATCCTTTTCCGGGTTCGGCCCGAAAATCGCCCAGCTTCGTACGCCGGGGACGCGACGCAACAAATGTGAAGGGATGATTTTTCCACAAATCATAACAATAGGTGACGGCATGGCCCGGCAGGTGTTTTTCAAATAGACGAAGTACTTCCATTCCCACTAAAAACAAAAAAGCCCTATCATAAAGATAAGGCTTTTTCCGTCAGTTCGTTTTCAGACCGTCGGATTACTTCGTCGTATCGGCAGCCGCGCTGTCAGCCGGAGCAGCCGTCGCGCTGTCGGTCGACATCATGCTGCTGTCTGATGACATCGTAGCCGTGCTGTCTGTTGTTGTCGTTTCTTCCGTTTTGGGTTTGCTTTGGCAGGCTGCGAAGGTAAGCATGCTTCCTACGAACAGAAGTGCAAATACTTTTTTCATTGCGTCTCGGGGCGTTTAAGGTTTGAGTCCCAAATTTAACATAAAATCAAAAAATACAATAACATCCTGCCCCTCAACTGGTAAAATATAGGATAGGCTTCTTATTATCACATTACATATGGTATTTATTCTGTACTGCGACCGGATCGGGCTTTGAATCGGTCATACATGCCGGTGCTGCGAAAAGTCAACAGTTTATGCCCGAAATAATTGGCCAGAAAGCTGAATCCCATTCCGACGACGTGTGAGCTTTTTTCGCGCCAGAATAATGATGCGGTCGGGAAATGCGGATTGGCGACCCATTTCAGCGTTGCCACCGCCATGCCCACCTGCACACCCCAGGCAACCAACGCAATCACCAGAAACTTGACGACTTCACGACCGGTATTGCCGGTTTCCCGGGCTGAAAAAGCATAATTCTTGGTGGGGAGAAAACTGACTACCGTAGCCGTCAGGTAGCCCAATAAAACGCTGGTATCGAAATTGAAGAATTTTCGATAGAAGATTTGAGAGACGAAGTTGACCGTTGCTCCTAAAAGCGCCGTTAAAAAGAATGTAAAAAAGCTTTTCCCTTTTACTTCCTGGGTTGTAGGCTGGCTGTTATTCACACTGATCACCTGGTGCAGAGGAGTTTAGTTGTTTGAGAACTCAAAGGTAAAAAACTACCCGAATTACACCTGTATCGGTGAAGAGTTTATGAGCCAACGGTTGACAGGCCCTACATCAAATTCTGAAATAAACCGGGCACCAGCCCCAGAATGATCGTGATGGCCGTGGCCGCGATCAATACAAACCGGTAGAACGGAGCCACCTGAATGTAGGTCGATGATCCTTCCCGGAAATACATGGCGATCACCACCCGGAAGTAGTAATAAATCCCCACCGCCGACATCAACACCGCCAGCACCAGAATCCAGACCATGCCTTTGTCGATTGCCGCCGAAAAAACCATGAATTTTCCCCAGAAACCCGCCGTCAGCGGAATACCGGCCAATGATAACATGGAAACCGCCAGAATGAACGCCAGCAAGGGATTCTGACGTGATAGGCCGTTGAAAGCCGCGTACGTATCGTCGGGCCGTCCGTCGGAAGCACGCTGTTTGCCCACCACCAGCAAAATGCCAAAGGCCGCAATGGTGGCGACGGAATAGGCCAATGAATAGAAGACCAGCGCCTGCTTCGATTGTTGACCCAGAGCTGCCAGACCGATCAGCAGATAGCCGGCGTGGGAAATGCTCGAATAGGCCATCATCCGTTTGAAGCTGTCCTGATAGGCCGCCGTCAGGTTTCCGACCAGCAGAGTCAGTCCCGTAATAACCGCCAGCGTGATCCACCAGAAACCGTAAATGGCCCCGAAAGCGACCGACAGCAACTGGAGCAAAGCCGCAAAACCAGCGGTTTTGACGACCGTCGACATGAAAGCCGTAAACAAGGTTGGCGCGCCTTCGTAAACGTCGGGTGTCCAGAAGTGAAACGGAGCCGCGGATACTTTGAACAGCATTCCGATCAGCACCAGCAATACGCCCATATACAGCAACAGCGAAGGACGACCCTGCGCCAGCGCGATGTAGCCTTTGATATCGGTCAGCGTGAACGAACCGGCCGCGCCGTACAACAACGCCATGCCAAAAAGCATGATGCCGGTGGCAAAAGACCCCATCAGAAAATACTTCAGGGCCGCTTCGTTGGAACGCAGATTGCGCTTGTCGCTACCCGTCAGGACGTACATGGAGACCGATAGAATTTCGACGCCAACAAAGAGCATAATCAGGTTCTCGTAGGCGATCATCATGATGGCACCGACGATTGAAAACAACAGAATGGCGTAATATTCAGCGGGTTGAGCGGCTTCATCGTCCAGAAAATCACCGGAAAGGGCAACGACCATAAAGGCAGAAACCAGCACGATGCCCGTGAATAAAATCGCCGTGTTGCTCACCAGCAACATATCGCCGAAATACAGATACGATTTATTCCATTCCAGAAAACCGGCTCCCAGGGCAAGCAGGATAAAAAATAAAGTCGCCGGTAACAGAACCGCCCGGGACTTCAGAAAGCCCAGGTACAGAAGTACGATTCCAAATACAGACAGCAGTATAATCGAAAGCATATCTTTTATCGTTTGAAGTATCAGGTCTAAAGTTTAACGTTTAGTCTGTTATCAAGATGGTCGATCTTTAAACATTAAACTTTAAACGTCAAACTATTTTATAAACTGTAACAGATTCGCGACGGCCGGTTCGGTCAGTTTCAAGAACGAGTTGGGAACCAGACCAATCCAGAAAACCATGATGCAAAGTGGAATGAACACCCAGCTTTCGCTGCCGGAGACGTCTTTGAAACCGGTCGTTATATCCGTGGTTTTGCCAAACATCGCCTTTTGGAACAACCGCAGCATGTAAACCGCCCCAAAAATGATGGTCAGACCGGCTACGGCACCCAGAATGTTGTTGTATTCGAACACACCGGCCAGCAGCAAAAACTCACCGACAAAACCGTTCGTCAGTGGCAGGGCTACACTGCCCAGCAGCAGAATCATGAAATACACCGTCAGTTTCGGCGTGTAACGAGTGATGCCGCCCATTTGGTCGAGCAGCCGGGTGTTGGTGCGCGACGCGATGATATCGGCCACGAAAAACATGCCGACCACGTTAATCCCGTGCGCCAGCATCTGCACCAGCGCGCCCTGAATACCATAGGACGTTTGCGAGAAAACCCCGGCAGCCATTAAACCGACGTGCGAAAAGGATGAATAGGCAATCAGGCGCTTGATGTCGCGCTGGCGAATGGCGATGATTGCGCCATACACGATGCCGATCACGGAGAGAACAATCGCCGTGGTTCCCCACATGTCAACACCTTCCGGAACAATGGGCAGCAACAGGCGAATGACGCCATAAACCCCCATTTTCAGCATAATACCGGCCAGCAGCATGGTAGCGGGTGTCGGAGATTCGACGTAGGTATCGGGTTGCCAGGTGTGGAAGGGGAAAACCGGCATTTTAATGGCAAAGGCGATGAAGAAAGCCCAGAAAATCCAGGTTTGCTCGGTTGCGCTCAGCGTCAGGTTATACAGATCCGTAATCGCCGACGAATGCAGACCGGCTGCGGTCGATGTTTTGAAGTACAGATAAACCAGCGCCACCAGCATGAAGAGACTCCCGAAAATCGTGTACACGAAGAACTTGAACGTGACCGCGATCCGGTTTTCGCCCCCCCAGGAAGCGGCCAGGAAGTAAATCGGAATCAGAGCTGCTTCAAAATACAGGTAGAACAAAAACGCATCCCGCGCCGTGAAAACCCCCATCAGGGCGGCTTGCATGAACAGAATCAGGGCGTAAAAAACCGCCGGCCGTTCGTAGGTATGGCGAAAAGCCGATAGAATGATCAGGGGAGTCAGGAGGCCGGTCAGCACCACCAGCAACAGACTGACGCCGTCGATCCCGGCACTGAAGCGAATGCTGCCCGCGGCAATCCACGGATAATCGAAGGCGAATTGCGACGTTGCGTCGGGAACAAAACTAAAAAAAGCGTAACCCGACAAGCCCAGTTCGACCAGAGCGCCCAGAAAAGCGATTTGTTTGGCCTGTTTCCCCCCAACAGCCAGCACCAGCAGGGCCGCCAGAATCGGAAAGAGCAGAATAGAAAGTGTAAGCATCTACTAGTTGTATGATAAGTGACTGTTGACCAATCCGCCCATGCACTAAAACTTGATAAAAAACCGCAGCCACAGAATGGTGGCAATACTGACGACCATCGCGAAAAGGTAGAAACCGATTGAACCGGTCTGCATTTTCCGCAACTGCCCCGACGTTTGTTTGACGCCCCAGCCGATGCCGTTCACGACGCCGTCGATGATAAACTCACCGAAACTATAGAAGGCATCCGACAAACCGCGGGTCGGTTTCACAATGATGGTTTCGTACAGTTCGTCAATGTAATATTTGTTATACAGCACTTTCTCGACCACCGGGCGATCGACTGTATCCGGCTCGGGCATCGTAACCCGCTGGATATACAGAACGTAGGCCACCACCAGCGACAAAATGGCGACACCCGACGAAATACCCATCAGCATATATTCTTCGCTGTGGGTCAGCAGGGTTTCGTTAAACGCTTCGGGTCTGACTTTGTGCGATAATTCAAAAATCGGGTTCAGGAATTCAGCCAGATGGGCGCTACCGCCCAGGGCTTCCGGCACATTGAAGAAACCGCCGATGACCGACAAAACCGCCAGCACCAGCAACGGAATCGTCATTGTTGCGGGAGATTCATGCAAATGTTCGCGCGTGTGCTCCGTGCCACGGAACCGTCCGAAGAAAGTCAGGAACAGCAGTCGGAACATGTAGAAAGAGGTCATGGCCGAGCCGATCACACCCAGAATCCAGAGGAATTTGTTGTGCTCGTAGACGTGCATCAGAATTTCGTCTTTCGAGAAGAAACCGGCGAACGGCGGAATACCGGAAATGGCAATGGTGGCAATCAGGAAGGTCCAGTAGGTAACCGGCAGGTATTTGCGCAAACCGCCCATTTTCCGGATGTCCTGCTCATCGGCCATCGCGTGGATCACGCTACCGGCACCGAGGAACAGCAAGGCTTTGAAGAAAGCGTGGGTCATGACGTGGAACATGCCGGACGTATAGCCCATCACGCTCAATCCGAGGAACATATACCCCAATTGACTAACCGTAGAGTAAGCCAGCACTTTCTTGATGTCGTTTTGAACCAGACCAATCGACGCAGCCAGCAAAGCCGTGGCGATGGCAATGCCGCCCATAATTTCGAGCGTAATCGGCGACAGGGTGTAAAGAACGTTCGAGCGAACTACCATGTAGATGCCCGCCGTCACCATTGTGGCTGCGTGAATCAGGGCCGAAACCGGAGTTGGCCCGGCCATAGCATCCGGAAGCCAGGTGTAGAGCGGAATCTGCGCTGATTTCCCCATCGCTCCGACAAACAGCAGCATCGTGATGGCAACGACCGTGGGATCGCTGACGGGAAAACCGGCCGCCTGTTCGAACACTTCGAGGTATTCGACGGTGCCGAACGCGCCCATGATCATGAAAATACCGAGCAGGAAACCGAGGTCCCCGATGCGGTTCATGACGAAGGCTTTCCGGGCCGCGTTGTTGTAACTCGTATTTTTATTCCAGAAACCGATCAGCAAGTACGAGCAAAGCCCGACGCCTTCCCAACCGATGAACATGACGACGTAGTTAGACCCCATCACCAGCAGGAGCATAAAGAACAAAAACAGGTTCAGGAAAGCCATAAACTTTCCGTAACCGTCGTCGTGTTTCATGTAGCCGATGGAATAGATGTGGATCAATGATCCGACACCGGTCACAATCAGCAGCATAATCAGCGAAAGCTGGTCGATCTGGAACGAAAATGGGATGTTGAAGTGGCCGACCGTGATCCAGTCGAACAAAACCGTTCGGATGGGGGCGGCATTCCCTAGTTCAGAAATGGTCGTAAAACCGTCGAACACCAGCAGAACACAGGCAAAAGCGGCCAGGGGGCCTAAAGCGCCGATGATTCCGACCAGACCCGCTGGCACCTTCCGAAAACCAATTCCATTAATAATGAATCCGATTAAAGGCAACAGCGGAATCAAGAGTATCAGTAAATCCGTCTGCATTTCTTAGAGCTATAGCGTTATTTTGAATGATGAATGATGAGTTATGAATTAAATACGTCAGCCCAACGTGTGGACGTCATCGTTCATCATTCATAATTCATCATTTATTAAAACTTACCACTTGAGTTTATTGAGCAAGCCGACGTCAATTGAACGGGTATTGCGGTAAATCATCACGATGATGGCGAGCCCAATGGCTACTTCGGCCGCAGCAACTGCCATGATGAAAAAGACAAAAACCTGACCGGTAGGATCGGCCCGGTAGGATGAGAAAGCAATGAGCATCAAATTGACAGAGTTGAGCATCAGCTCAATCGACATGAAAATGATGATGGCATTTCGCCGGGTCAACACACCGATAATGCCGATGACAAACAGCGCCGTGCTAATGATGAGGTAGTATTTCAAGTCGATCAGTTGGATCACTTCGGGTACTTGAATCGGCACTTGGGTTGGCTGCATACGACTCTGAAGTTCGATTACTACTGGTTAAGGCCTTGTTCCGGTTCTGGGTGAGCAGCGGAGAAGACCCGGCAAAGTTAAGTAATATTCCCGCTTACTCAAATGGTTTGGGAATTTGGAATGAGTACAGGTTACCGGACGGTTTTCTGCCGCGATCATCGTTTGTTAAACATCCGCAGTTTGATCTCCGTCAGTTTCCGTTTGGTGTCGAGCGGAAATTCACTTTTCAGAATCCAGTCGTAGAAAGACGGTTCTTTTTGCAGCACATCCACCACCAGCGTGCCTTTGTGTTTGCCAAAATTGACCACTTCCTTGCCTTCTTTGTTGTAGACCATGTGGCCCCGCAAATCGACGTTGTTGTTCAGCATCAGCTTGTTGAGAATATCGACATCGTTGCCAATGATGATTTCGTTGCCTTTTTCGTCGTTGACAATGGCGCCGTCGTAGCGAACCACCATCGACTCCAGCACCTCAAATGTGGCAACGGTATCGGCTTCCGCGCTGTGGGCGTTGATCAGGTCTTTGCCACAATAAAACTTGTAGGCGGCTTTCAACGTTCGCGGTTCCATCATATGAAAAATCCGTTGTACGTCGATCAGACGCCGGTTTTTGAGGTCAAAATCGACATTGGCGCGCAAAAATTCTTCTACTAACAGGGGAATATCGAAGCGGTTGCAGTTGTAACCACCCAAATCACAGCCGTCCAGAAACTGGGCCATGGAGCGGGCCACGGTTTTGAAGGTCGGTTCGTCTTTTATATCCTCGTCGTAAATACCGTGAATCAGACTGGTTTCGATCGGGATGGGAATCGTGGGATTGATGCGTTGGGTTTTGATGACGACCTCGCCATTGGGAAGTGCCTTGGCGATACTGATTTCAACAATCCGGTCTTTCATCGGGTCGATGCCCGTGGTTTCCAGATCGAAGAAAGCCAGTGGTTTTTTAAGAATGAGCGTATGCGTCATAGCCGGTTTACGTACGTGTACGGGATGTACGGCTGCAAAAATACGCAGGAGTATGGTCTTTGCCCTCCTGTAGTCACCGAATTAATTCAGTGACTACAGGAAGACCGGTTAATTTTCCCAGCCAAACGACCGTTCAACGGCTTTTTGCCAACCGCGATAAAACCGTTGCTGATCGGCTTCGGCCATCTGGGGCTCGAAGGTTCGGTCAACGCCCCAGTTCTGGCGTAGGTCGTCAAAATTGCTCCAGTAGCCCACCGCCAGACCAGCGGCATAGGCCGCGCCCAAGGCCGTGGTTTCGGTCATTTTCGGGCGAATCACCGGTACACCCAGCATATCGGCCTGGAACTGCATCAGTAATTCATTGACCGTCATGCCCCCATCGACCCGCAGCGAACTCAGTTCGATACTGGCGTCTTTTTCCATTGCCTGAACCACATCCAGCGTCTGGTAGGCCGTGGCTTCCAAAACCGCCCGTGCGAGGTGGGCTTTAGTAACAAACCTCGTCAAACCGGCAATGACGCCCCGCGCGTCGGCCTTCCAGTACGGTGCGTACAACCCCGAAAAAGCCGGAACGAAATACGCCCCGCCGTTGTCGGCCACGGTTCGCGCCAGGGTATCGACCTCGGCGCTGGTCGAAATCAGGCCGAGGTTATCGCGCAGCCACTGAACCAGCGCCCCGGCAATGGCTACGCTGCCTTCCAAGGCATAGTGAACGGGCTGATCACCAAACCGGTAGGCCACCGTCGTCAGCAAACCACAGGTCGAATGGCGCAGTTCGGTGCCGGTATTCATGAGCAGAAAACAGCCGGTTCCGTAGGTATTTTTAGCCTGGCCCGGTTCAAAACACGTCTGCCCGACCAAAGCCGCCTGCTGGTCGCCCAGAATACCGGCGATGGGAACGCCCGGCAGCACTTCCGAGGTCACGGTTCCGTAGACTTCACTGCTCGACCGGATTTGCGGCAGCATCGCCCGCGGAATGTCGAAGGCTTCCAGCAAGGCATCGTCCCACTCCAGCGTTTCCAGGTTCATCAACTGGGTCCGGCTGGCGTTGGTCACATCGGTGATGTGCTGCCCGTTGTAGATCCCGCCCGTCAGATGCCAGATCAGGAACGTGTCCATGTTGCCAAACAACGCCAGACCGCGCTCCGCATCGTCGCGCACTTCCGGTACGTTGTCCAATATCCACTTGATTTTCAAACTACTGAAATACGTGGCCATCGGCAATCCGGTGGCCGCCCGAAACCGGTCCTGCCCGGCTTCCTCAGCGTATTTGGCCACCAGATCGCCGGTGCGGGTGTCCTGCCAGACGAGGGCGTTGTAATACGGTTTTCCGGTTTTTCGGTTCCAGACCACGGTGGTTTCACGCTGATTCGTGATCCCGACGGCGGCAATGTCGCTGGCCTGAAGCTGGGCATTGATGCGGGCCCGCGCAATGACCTCCTGCGTATTGCGCCAGATTTCCTCCGGATCGTGTTCCACCCAACCGGGTTGCGGATAAATCTGGGAATGTTCTTTCTGTCCGATGGAGACGATGTTGCCCTGGCGATCAAAAACGATGCAACGGGTACTGGTGGTGCCCTGGTCGATGGCGGCTATGTAAGTGGGCATAAGGGGCTGAAATTCGGCTGATTTTAGGAATGATGCTGCAAAAAAGCCGTAATATAGGAATTTATCGCTATCGAATAGGATTTCGACAAATTCGTTAGCGAGATGATGGTAAGGAATAGAGTACGTGGAGAAGCAATTACCTTAACCGTCTTATTCTAATTTTGTGGGGAGTAATTGTCGTAGTGCAAAGCCGCAATGATAGAATGATCGATGTTTTCGTCTGCGATAATCATGCCGCCGACAAATCAATCATCTCTTCATTTGCCATTAAATCGGAAGCATACATCAACGCAGCCAAAACATCGGCTTCCTGCAAATGAGGATACATTCTCAGCAGATCGGGAATGGCTGCTCCTTCGGACATTTTACGCAAGATCAGTTCCACAGTAATTCGCGTTCCCTTGATCACCGGTTTTCCCAACATAATTTGATGGTCAGCAACAATTCTCTCTCTGTAGTTCATATTTCAAATTGGATATGTAAGTTTTATTAAAATTTGTATGTCAACAATTTTAACATGTCCAAAAATAACAAAAAGATATGACCCAGAAGCCAGAGAATTAATTCCGCGAAAAATACTGCACCAGCATGATGGTGACGGAAGTAAATACCGTACTGGCGACAATTTTTACCATGGCTGGCAGAAAAAGGAGGACGTTATTGGCTTCGATCAGGAAGAGCGCGAAGTGGTGGATGAAGGTGAGCATCAGGACGTAGTAAAAGAAATTGCGCGAACCCATTTCGTGAATCGAAAAGACAATCCGGCTGTCGAAGCCCCGCTGGGCCGCCTGAAACCGCACCACCGCCGGCCGAACGTAAGTCATCAATACCGTCGCGGCCGCGTGCATTCCGAGCGTGTTGTAAAACGTATCGACGATAATTCCGACCCCAAAAGCCGTCAGTAACGTAGCCGACAGGCTCATTTCGGCGGGCAATAACAAAATACAGGCCACGTAAACAAAGCAAAACGCCACATCGAACAGCACCAGATTCCGGACAATCAGAATCTGGAGGGCCAGGTACAACACAAACAGGAAAATGATGTTCAGTATTTCGCGTAACGTCATGGGTTTGTGTTGACTTTATCTCCGTTCCGGTTCGGTGGTTTCTTCCAGTTTTTCCTGTTCGCCCTGCAATTTATTCTCGACAACGTAAACGAAAGACAGGTTATTAAAATCCGTCCCCACGGACAGGGTGACATCGTGGAAAGTTTGATTGGGCATTTCGCCAACCCGGATGACGCGGCCCACCAGAAGCCCCGACGGGAAAATGGCGTTGTATTCCGACGTGACCACCGAATCGCCCCGGTACATTTTTGTGTTGCGCGAAATGTCCAGCATTTTCATCCGGGTCGGATTGATGCCATCCCATTTAACGGTCCCGATGACCCCGGCTTTCACCAGTTTGGAAGAAACCATGTAATCCGAATGCAGAATGGAAGTAACGATCGAAAGGTGTTCGGAACAAATTTTGACTTTGCCGACAACGCCGGTGGGCGAAATAACCCCCATGCCGGGTTTGATGCCATCGGCGCTGCCTTTGTCCAGCGTGATGTAATTGTTGGGGTGCTGCGTGGTGTTGTTGATCACCCGGGCCACTCGGTACTGAAACCGGGTGGCGAAAATCGAATCCGTCTGGTAGCTGGTAGGAGCTTGCGGTTTTTGCTGCTGAAGCTGGGTAACGAGCGTATTGAGCCGCCGGTTTTCTTCGGCCAGATCGGTGTTAACCTGCCGCAGCCGGGCATATTCCTGCGCCTTGTTCGACCAGTCCAGAATTTTGGCTGCGTAATAATTGGAAGTATTGAAATACCGAACGCTCCAGTAGTTATTGGTATTGATTATAAAATAAAAGCTCAGCACCTCGAGCAGAACAAACAAAATGATGTTCCGGCTTCGGACGATGAACTGGAATAACTCGAACATAGGGAGTTAAGAATTATGAGTTAAGAGTTAAGAGTTAAAAGTCAGCCTGCTTCAGCCAACCGCTGGGCGGCCCCGTCTTAACTCTTAACTCATCACTCTTAACTAATTAGGACGGATTTGTACATGTCGAGGTTTTTGATGACCTCGCCGGTTCCTTTCACGACGGCTTTCAGTGGATCGTCGGCCACGTGGATCGGCAGCTTGGTTTTGGCACCGATCCGCTTGTCGAGACCGTGCAGCAACGCGCCACCGCCCGTGAGGTGAATCCCGTTCGTATAAATATCGGCAGACAATTCCGGTGGCGAAATTTCCAGCGCCTTCATCACCGCTTCTTCAATCTTCGAAATGGATTTATCGAGGGCGTAGGCAATTTCGCTGTAAGTAACCTTAATTTCTTTCGGAATCCCGGTCATCAAATCGCGGCCCCGGATTTCGTAGTCTGCCGGTGGATTGTCGAGTTCGGGCAGCGCCGAACCCACCTCCATCTTGATTTGTTCCGCCGAGCGTTCGCCGATCAGCAGGTTGTGTTCCCGGCGCATGTAATCGACAATGTCGCGGGTGAACACGTCACCGGCAATCCGGATCGACTGTTCGCAGACGATTCCCGACAGGGCAATAACCGCAATTTCTGTGGTTCCTCCGCCGATGTCGACAATCATCGTTCCGTTCGGTTGGGTAATATCGATCCCGATTCCGATGGCTGCCGCAATCGGTTCGTGAACCATGTACACTTCTTTGGCACCGGCGTGTTCGGCAGAGTCCTTGACGGCCCGCTTTTCCACTTCTGTGATACCAGACGGAATGCAGATCACCATCCGGTGGGAGGGTGAAAACAGCCGGTTGCCCGTATCGATCATCTTAATCAACCCGCGAATCATCAGCTCAGCGGCCGTAAAGTCGGCGATGACACCGTCTTTAAGCGGGCGGATTGTTTTGATATTCTCGTTCGTCTTTTCGTGCATTTGCATCGCCTTGTGACCAATCGCCAGGACTTTCCCATTAATTTTGTCCATAGCGATGATCGAAGGCTCATCCACCACAATCCGGTCTTTGTGAATAATCAGCGTATTGGCGGTACCGAGGTCAATCGCAATATCGCTTGAAAGAAAGTTAAATAGTGCCATTCGTTATTTTCGTGCAAGCACGGTGTAGCTCCTGTTTTTGGAGGTGCAAAAATATACATAATTCGAGACAACTATCGCTAAATAATTGGATTTTTATTATTTTTTATCCATGGGGGTTGTTTACTAAAAAAACGACGGTTTGGAACACCGGGCCGGGTTGTTCAGAATATCATTCCCCCGGGATACATTAGCGTAAAACTGTTACCTTTGCGGGGCTATGGGAATCCGATCAGTATTGAGCAAGCCACTGGCGCAGTTTGTCGTACAGCGGCAAAAGGAGTGGATGCACCGACCGGGCGAGACGCAGCAACGGTGGTTTCAGGCCCTGCTCGAGGGGGCCAAAAATACCGCTTTTGGCCGCGATCACCGGTTTAAAGACATTAACTCCTACCCCGAATTTCGGCAGGCCGTTCCCATCCGCGACTACGAAGACCTCAAACCGTATATCGAGCGGATTCTGGCCGGTGAGTCGGATGTATTGTGGAAAGGGAAGCCGGTTTATATGGCCAAAACGTCCGGAACCACTTCCGGCACAAAGTACATTCCGATCACCAGAGAGTCGATTCCCAACCACATCAACTCGGCCCGCGACGCCCTGCTGAACTACATTCACGAAACCGGAAAGGCGGCTTTTCTGGACAAGAAGCTGATTTTTCTGTCGGGCAGCCCCGAATTGGTCGTCAAAAACGGCATCAACATCGGGCGGCTTTCCGGTATTTCCAACCACCATGTTCCGGCCTACCTACGCACCAACCAGTTGCCGTCGTACGAAACCAACACTATTGAGGACTGGGAAAACAAACTGGAAAAGATCATCGACGAAACGCTGACGCAGCCGATGTCGCTGATTTCGGGCATTCCGCCCTGGGTGCAGATGTATTTCGACCGGATTCAGGCGCGAACCGGGAAGAAGATCAAAGACGTTTTCCCCGACTTTTCGCTGTTTGTCTACGGGGGTGTCAACTTTGAACCGTATCGGGCGAAATTGTACGAATCCATTGGCAAGAAAATTGATAGCATCGAAACCTACCCGGCTTCGGAGGGCTTCATTGCCTATCAGGATACGCAAACGGAAGAAGGGCTGCTGATGATGCTGAACAGCGGTATTTTCTTCGAATTCATTCCTGCGGAAGACTATTTTTCCAAAAACCCGCGCCGGCTGACCATCGAGCAGGTCGAACTGGGCAAGAATTACGCCGTGGTCATTCACAACAACGCCGGTTTGTGGGGCTATTCGCTGGGCGATACCGTTAAGTTTGTTTCGAACGATCCGTATCGGCTGCTGGTGACGGGGCGCATCAAGCACTTTATCTCGGCCTTTGGCGAACACGTCATCGGCGAGGAAGTTGAAAAAGCCTTGTACTACGCGATGGAGCAACACCCCGAAACGGAAGTGGTCGAATTCACCGTGGCCCCGATGGTTTCGCCCCGCGAAGGACTGCCTTATCACGAGTGGTTTGTTGAATTTGCGACGCCACCGCACAATGCCGAAGCCTTCGTCCGCGACCTCGACCGCCGGTTGACCGAATTGAACGTGTATTACAAAGATCTGATTTCGGGCAGCATCCTGCGGCCCCTGAAGCTGACGGTTTTGCCCCGCGAAACGTTCCGGAATTACATGAAGTCGCAGGGCAAACTGGGAGGGCAGAACAAAGTACCCCGGTTGTCGAACGACCGGATGATTGGGGAAGGGTTGTTACAGACGATGCAAACGGTATAGAGATGGAAACAAGCATTAATCCTGCCGACCATTTGGCAACCCTTCCAGACCATATTCAGTCCCTTATTAAGGCAGTAAAATCAAGGCTGGAAACCTGGTATAAAAGTCGGCTTGATCGAATTATTTTATATGGTTCTTATGCGCGTGGCGATTACCATGAGGAATCTGACATTGATCTACTTATCGTATTGAAAGACAAAAACGTATCAAGATTACAAGAGATCAACGACCTTGTTGCCTTAAAATTTGATTTGATGATCAGCAACAACATACTATTGTCGACAAAGGCCGTTACTGAAAGCGATTATAAAAATAGACCAAACGCGATCTATTATTTTATCAGACGTGAAGGCATTGTATTATGAAAGATGCCATCCGGTTACGGATTTAAAACATTATAAGAATAATAACAGACTATGAAAATAACCGGGATTGAAATCGGTGAATATCGTCAGTTCAAGAATATTAAGTTTGATTTTACGTATCCGGCAGGGCATGCGAAAGCAGGACAGCCATTGGATAAGGTGTGTTTTATTGGGCAGAGCGGGACGGGGAAGACGACTTTGCTGAATATTGTCTGGGATTTTTTTAAAGTAATCAGTACCACCTTTTCACCAAAAATAAGCAGAACTATTTTTGCTAATAAAAATTTTAGCAAGACCTTTCAAACTATAAAGATCCATAGTATTCATAATGAAAATAAAATCAGTTTAAGTAATCGTTTTATAGACGAAAGCCTTAGCTGGCTAACTGAAGAACAACAGTTCTTATCTCCCTCTTCCAATTTCCTCATGCTTATTGAACGCCCTAAGTACAGCGGTTTAAAAGACCTTATAAGCTCAGGATGTTTATGCTTGTACATTGATGAAGCAGCTGTGAGTTCATCTAAAAACCTTCTTGAAGAACGAGAAATAGAGCGGGACGTGGTTAGTAAAAAAAATGAGGTAGACGAACTATTTGATATTTTCGATACTAAAATTAACACTTCAATATTAGGTCTAAGCGATCACCCTTCCGAGCTTTTATGGTCAACCTTATTAGGAGAAATAGATAAATATGATAATAGCTTGAAACAATTTGCAGCCAATTTGGTCAGCAAAAACTCATTCAGTAGAGATCGCTTGATCAATCAAATAAGTCAGTGGCAAAAAGAGCATCCTAATCCAAGAGCTGACTTAGCAGAAAACTGTTTAAATCAGATTTTGCGTTTATTTCACTTAGAAGTAGATACAGAAGGTACAGAGTCCCGACTTGTTTTAAAAACAAAACAAGGAGAGCATATCGGTGGCAAATATTTAAGTACAGGTACTAAACAGCTAATATCTACCTCGATTCCTATTTATAAAATAAACGTTAGTCAAGGAGTTATTCTCTTTGATGAGCCCGAACGCTCTCTCTTTCCCGACATTCAGCGCGAATTAATTACACACTATACTTCATTAGCCCCAACCGCACAATTCTTCTTCGCCACTCATTCACCAATCATCGCTTCCGCTTTCGAGCCCTGCGAGCGGTTTATTCTTTATTTCGATGAAAACGGCGAAGTAAAATTTCGTAACGGTGTGGCACCCGAAGGCGATGATCCGAATGATATTCTAAGTGCAGATTTTGGATTGGACGAACTCATGTTGCCGAAGGGTTTGGAAGCATACGACAGATATCGGAAGTTGGGTGTTGAGATCAGGAATGAGAAAGATCCCAAACGCAAAGATGAATTGATTGTCGAACGCGCTCAGTTAGGCGATTCATATAAATTTTGACCCTCATGCGACAAGTACTAAAGTCGACTGAGTCGAAAATAATTGAACGCAAGTTGACCTACAAAGAAGGTAATAATGATGAGTTGAGACAATTGTTGGGGGATGAGCAACATTGCCTTTGTGCATACACAGAAACGTATCTTGGTCCCTCCGACGACGCCCATATTGAACATTTCAACCCATTATTTAAGGGGCGGACTGAAGACGGGTATTCCAATTGGTTTTTAGTTAAAAGTCTTTGGAATACAAGAAAAGCTAAAAAATGGGCTGATTACCAACCCATCCTTCATCCAACTGCGGAAGATCTGGAACGCAGAATACTATACATTAATGGTGATTACGTTGCGTCTGACCCCAACGATCTCGAAGCCCTGAATCTAATCCGGCTGTTGGATTTGGACAATGCAAGACTGGCTGATCAACGCAAGCGTTACATAAGGCTAAAAAAGCAGGAGATTAAGGATGCTAACAAATCCAGCCAGCAGTTTTTAGATGATCTGCTACTGAGTTATCCCGAAGGTGTTTACTTTATCCGTGCCATCGAAGAAGAATTGCAGGTAAAAGTTAACTTTGATCTGCTTGAAAAATTATGACTAACCCCAAACGCCATATCGCCATTCTGGGCTCCACCGGCTCCATCGGAACGCAAACGATCGACGTGATTCGCGCCCATCCCGATGCGTTCGAAGTCGAAGTGCTCGTGGCCAACAACAATGCCGAACTGCTGATCGAACAGGCCGCGCTGGTACGCCCCAATGTGGTGGTGATCTGCAACGAAGACCGCTACGACCAGGTGTTTTCGGCGCTCGATCCGCTGGGCATCAAGGTCTATGCCGGTGCGGCAGCGGTTTCGTCGGTGGTGCAGATGGAACGCATCGACATCGTGCTGACGGCCATGGTCGGCTACGCGGGTTTGCTGCCCACCATCAAAGCCATCGAAGCCGGGAAGCACATCGCCCTGGCCAACAAGGAGACCCTCGTGGTGGCTGGCGAACTGATTACCAAACTGGCGCAGGAAAAAGGCGTCAACATTCTCCCCGTCGATTCGGAGCATTCGGCCATTTTTCAGTGCCTGGCCGGTGAACTGCATAATCCGATCGAGAAGATCATTCTGACCGCTTCGGGCGGGCCGTTCCGGGGAAAAACACGGGAGTTTCTGAAAACCGTTACCAAAGCCCAGGCGCTGAAACACCCGAACTGGACGATGGGTGCCAAAATCACCATCGACTCGGCCACGCTCATGAACAAGGGGCTGGAGGTCATCGAAGCCCGGTGGCTGTTTGGGCTGGAACCGTCGCAGATCGAGGTGATCGTTCACCCCCAGAGCATCATCCATTCGATGGTGCAGTTTCAGGATGGCAGCATCAAGGCGCAGATGGGTTTGCCCGACATGCGGCTGCCGATTCAATGCGCGCTGGCGTATCCGTACCGGCTGCCCTCCGATTTTCCGCGCTTCGACTTCACGAAATACCCGTCCTTCACATTCGAACAGGCTGATCTTGAAACATTTCGTAACTTGCAACTCGCTTTTGACGCGCTCGGACGGGGTGGCAACGTTCCCTGCATCGTCAACGCGGCCAATGAGGTAGCGGTGGAAGCCTTTTTGCACGACGAAATCGGGTTTCTGGAAATCTCCGAAATCATTGAAGAAGGCATGCAGAAAGTAGCTTACATAGCCCGGCCAACCTACGAAGACTACGTTCGGACGGACGAAGAAACCCGGCGCATTGCCACCGCCCGAATTAAAAGTTTCGTTTAATTGTTTCCCGATAAAAGCGAATTAATTCGTGGCTTTTCGGAAGTTTTTTAACTACGCAACGTTATCTACGTATGGATTTTTGGGTTTGGTTTATCATTGGGTTGGTGATTGGCTTCGTTCTGCTCAAGGTATTTCGAAGAGAAAATAAAGGCCGACCTTAAAAATAAGGAGAGTATGCTGCTGATCAATCAGGCCTTCTGGAGTGGGTTTATCGAGGCCCTTGTGGTCTGTTCAGTCATTTATGGCATTACCTACCTCCTGAAATTCAGAAAGCAGAAGCAACAATAGAATAAAAACTAATCAATTAACAAGCAGGCGGTTCGCTGCAATAATCAAAGTTTGAACGAATGGAAATAGTAATCATGGCAGGACAGCTCATTTTGGGCCTGTCAATATTAGTGGGTTTGCACGAATTGGGACACCTGCTAGCCGCCAAGGCGTTTGGGATGCGCGTGGAGCAGTATTTCATCGGTTTCCCGCCGAAAGTCTGGAGCATCAAGCGCGGAGGAACGGAGTATGGTCTCGGTGCCATCCCGCTCGGCGGTTTTGTCAAAATCACCGGGATGATCGACGAATCGCTCGATACCAAAGCGATGCAGCAGGAACCGCAGCCCTGGGAATTCCGCTCCAAACCCGCCTGGCAGCGGCTGATCGTCATGCTGGGGGGCATCATCATCAACGTCATCACCGGGATTGTCATCTTTGTTGCCCTTACCTACAAAAACGGAGAAACGTATCTTTCAGCCCGTGATGCCAAATACGGTATTGTCGCCTACGAATTGGGCAAAGAAATCGGCCTGAAAACCGGTGATAAGATCGTTCGCATCAACGGAAAACCCTTCGAAGATTTCAGCGACATCCGGAGTTCGGAGGTCTTTCTGGGCTCCGACAGCTACTACATCGTTGAACGGAAGGGTGCCGACGGGAAGGTGGAAGAAGTAACCATCGACATTCCCAACGACTTTATCAACAAGTTATCCGACAAGAAGAATGCCGGGATGTTTGTTGAAGCCATTCAGCCCTTTCGGGTCGGTGAACTCGTACCGGGAATGCCCGCCGAAAAGTCAGGTCTGAAAAAAGGCGACGTCATCACGGCCGTCAATGGTCAGCCCACACGGTTCTACCACGAGTTTCAGGACATTGTCAAGGCGAACGTCAACAAACCGATCACCCTGACCGTACAACGCCCGAACGTACCCCAGCCGGTTTCGCTCCAAACAACGGTGACCGACAAAGGTCAGATCGGTTTTGGTGCCGAAACGTTGCTGAAAAAGACCCACATTGACTACACATTTGGTCAGGCGCTGGTGAAAGGCACTGAACAAGCTTTCGGCGTGGTTTACGACAACATCAAAGGTTTCGGTAAAATCTTCCGGGGCGATGTGTCGGCTTCCAAAGCGTTGAGCGGCCCGATTGGCATTGCCCAAAATCTTTTTGGTGGGGTCTGGATGTGGGAGCGTTTCTGGTTCGTTACGGGCCTGCTGTCCATGGCACTCGCTTTCTTCAACATTCTGCCGATTCCGGCCCTCGACGGCGGTCACTCGACGTTGTTGCTCTACGAAATGGTGTCGGGACGGAAACCGTCGGACCGGTTTCTGGAAGGAGCCCAACGGGTTGGCATGGTGATTCTGCTAAGTTTGATGGCGTTTGCAATCTTCAATGATGTATTCAAAGCGGTTTTTTAAGAGTGAGTTATTTCGCGGAGGTAAGCGGAGAAAAAAGGAGTTAAGCAGAGTTTTTAGTAATCTCCGCTTAACTCCTTTTACCTCTGCTTACCTCCGCGAAATAACTTTTTGCCTTCTTGCACTTTTTTGTTTGACCGCCAGCCGACCAGTGCACCCGGTCCATACCAGCATTACACAAATGCAGTACAATGCGGCTGAGAAAACGTTTGAAGTCAGTTTGCGGGTGTTCACCGACGACCTGGAAGAAGCGCTCACGAAAGAGAACAACAACCAGCGCGTGCGGCTCAGTGATAAAGACGCCAACGGCCCCTTGGTGGAACGCTACGTCCGGAAGCACTTCGGCCTGACCAGCGCCAGCCGTCAGCGAAAACCATATCGGTTTCTGGGCAAGGAACAGGAAGTGGATGCCACCTGGATTTACATCGAAATACCGTATACCGAACCGGTTCAGGGCAGTTTGCTCCAGCAATCCATGCTGACGGATTTATTCGATGACCAGATGAATCTGGTGAACGTAAGCTATCTGGCCGAGAAAAAAACCGTCCTGTTTCGAAAAAGCAATACGCAGCAGGTACTGACCTGGTAGGTGTACTTACCCGGAGGAAATGCATT
The DNA here is from genome assembly GCF_051857545.1 of Larkinella fluvii. Taxonomy (NCBI): domain Bacteria; kingdom Pseudomonadati; phylum Bacteroidota; class Cytophagia; order Cytophagales; family Spirosomataceae; genus Larkinella; species Larkinella fluvii. The sequence goes on from NZ_JBPZHB010000006.1 coordinate 212,729, forward strand.
GATTCTGCGTATGCTTTGAGTTTCATTTCCTTTTTTGTTACTTGTATCGATACAGACAATTCTGCCTGTTTTTTCACACAAAATCTTTGGCATACCCCTTGCGCTTGTTATCAATCTTTGTTTCTCAATACCTATTAAGCCTGTATGATACGTTAAGACTGTCAGTTTGGCAGGCACCTAATTATGAGTGTAAACAGTAAATACGATACCCAATTGTGGTTAGCTGAATCGGATCTGGACAATCTCGAAATTGTTCCGTTGGGATCAGCCGATGATGCCGACGACGACTATATTGTCCCCAGCGACCTGTCGATCCTGCCCGTGCGGAATACGGTGCTTTTTCCGGGCATGGTGATCCCGGTGACGGTGGGGCGGCAGAAATCGATTAAATTAGTAAAGAAGGCTTACAAGGGAAACCGCATTATTGGCGTCGTAGCGCAGTCGAACCAGCAAAAAGACGAACCGACTGCCGATGACCTCTACCGTCTGGGAACGGTCGCGTATATCATCAAAATGATTACGCTGCCCGATGGCAACATCACCATCATCATTCAGGGGAAAAAACGGTTTGAAATTGTCAATTACCTCCAGGAAGAACCCTATCTGACGGCCAACGTCCGCCAAATCGACGACCATTTTCCGAGCCCAAACCGGAAGGAATCAAAAGCCCTGATTCAATCACTGAAAGAATCAGCCTATAAAATTCTGCGTCTGAATCCGGAAATTCCGCAGGAAGCCCGGATTGCCCTCGACAACATCGAAAGCCCGATGTTTCTGATGCATTTTTTGTCGTCGAACATCGAAGGGGAAGTTGCCGATAAACAAAAATTACTGGAAACGACTGAAGGCGCCCAACAGGCGACGCTCTTGCTCGAATTCATGCTGCGGCAAATTCAGTTGCTGGAGCTCAAACGCGAAATTCAGACCAAGGCCAGTTCGGACATCGATCAGCAGCAACGCGACTATTTTTTGCGGCAACAGATCAAGGTGTTACAGGACGAACTCGGCATGGACAGCCCCGACCGCGACCTGGAAGAAGTCCGGATGCGGGCGGCCCGTAAAAAGTGGACCCCGGCGGTTCAGGCCCATTTTGACAAGGAACTCAACAAACTGCAACGGATCAACCCGATGGCACCCGAGTATCCGGTGACGATGAATTACATCGAGTTGATGGTCGATCTGCCCTGGAACGAGTATTCAAAAGACAATTTCGATCTCCGCCGGGCGCAGAAAGTGCTGGATAGCGACCACTTCGGGCTGGAGAAAGTGAAGGAGCGGATGATTGAATACCTGGCGGTTTTGAAACTGAAAAACGACCGGGCTTCCGAAGGCATGAAAGCCCCGATTCTGTGTTTATACGGCCCTCCGGGTGTCGGAAAAACCTCACTCGGCCGTTCGGTTGCCAAAGCCCTGGGCCGAAAATACATCCGGATGGCGTTGGGTGGCGTTCACGACGAAGCCGAAATTCGGGGTCACCGGAAAACGTATATTGGCGCGATGCCGGGCAAAATCATTCAGAATATCAAGAAATCCGATTCTTCGAACCCGGTTTTTATTCTGGATGAAATCGACAAAGTAAGTTCCGATTTCCGGGGTGATCCGTCGTCGGCCCTGCTCGAAGTGCTCGACCCGGAGCAGAACTCGACGTTTATCGACAACTACCTCGAAGTGGAATACGATTTGTCGAAAGTGTTGTTCATTGCCACCGCCAACTCGCTCGACACCATTCATCCGGCCCTGCGCGACCGGATGGAAATCATTGAACTGACGGGCTATACGGTGGAAGAGAAAATCCAGATTGCCAAGAAATACCTGATTCCGAAGCAACGGAAAGAACACGGTTTGAAGCCGAAAGATCTGATGGTGGACGACAAAGCCATTCAGCGGATTATCGAAAGTTACACCCGTGAATCGGGCGTTCGGAATCTGGAGCAGAAAATCGGCGCGCTGGTTCGCAAAATCGCCAAGTCGATTGCCCTGGAAGAAGACTATCCGAAAACCATCAAACCGGCGGACGTGCTGAAAATGCTGGGCGCCGAAATCTTCGACCGCGATCTGTATTCCGACGACGACATTGCCGGTATTGTGACCGGTTTGGCCTGGACGCAGGTTGGCGGTGAAATCCTGTTCATCGAATCGAGCCTGAGCCGGGGCAAAGGGAACCTGACGCTTTCGGGCCAGTTGGGTGATGTCATGAAGGAATCGGCAGTGACGGCCTTGTCTTATCTGAAAGCGCATTCCGACGAGATCGGTCTTGATTACAACCTTTTCAACCACTACGATCTGCACGTTCACGTGCCGGCCGGCGCGGTGCCGAAAGACGGCCCTTCGGCGGGGATTACGATGCTGACGTCGATGGCGTCCATTTTCACCCAACGGAAAGTCCGGCCTTACCTGGCGATGACGGGTGAAATCACGCTGCGCGGGAAAGTGTTGCCGGTGGGCGGTATCAAAGAAAAGATTCTGGCGGCCAACCGGGCGGGTGTTCGCGAAATTCTGCTCTGCTCGAAAAACCGGAAAGACGTAGAAGAAATCAACCAGAATTACATCAAGGATCTGACCATTCACTACGTCGATACGGTCGATCAGGTGCTGGAAACGGCCCTTTTGCCCCAACAGGTTTCTAAACCGATGAAATTTGTTTTCCCGAAAGATAAAGAGAAAGAAAGCGAACCCGCCGTTCCAGCAACCGTAACGGTTTTGTGATCTTTTAAGTTAATTACAAATGCAAAATGATGAATGCTCAATGTAAAAGTGAAGAGGCTAGCGCACTCTACTTTTACATTGAGCATTCATCATTTTGCATTTGTAATTCTTAAAAAAGAGAGGTCATCGATACGATGACCTCCTTCCAATAACCTAACTGGTAAAATTCATCTAATCGACATCCCAGAACAGTTTGGTAGCAAAGACGTCGATTTTCCCCTGCGCTTCTACGTTGGCACTGTTGGAACCCGCTTCCGTATTTGGATAAAAAAAGCGAAGCGGCCGTTTTGCATCCGTCACCTGCACACTCTGTGGAATAACCGGCAGGTTGGTACGGCGGTATTCCGTCCAGGCTTCCAGACCGCTGAAGTTCGTCAGGGCAATCCATTTCTGCGTTGCGATGGCTGTCAGCTTGTTCGTTGAGGCATCCCAATCATAGTTTTCGATCTTGCTTCCCTTGAAAGCGTCTGCACCGGCGACATTCGCACCCAATACGCGGAACGACTGGGTAATACCCGCTTCAAAATAGGCTTTAGCAGTCAGCGGCAGCGTTACATCCGAAAACCGTTGCTTGGCTTCGGCCAGCAGGAATTGCACTTCCGACGCCGTCATCAGAATATACGGCCGGTTGAAGTCCCCTTTCACAATCAGGCTTGGCCCCAGCGAGGTCGTGTTCGCCGGTAAATAGCCTGAACTGACCCCAAATGGGGTACCCGAGTAGTTGGCAGACACTTCTTTCAACGTACTCACCCCCGGATTACTGCCATTTTCACCGCCATTGGCGTAGGCAATCCGCTTCATCCGCAACGTATCACCCGATGCTTTAAGACCGTCGATCAAAAACTTTGTTAAACGCGGATAGTTATTCAGCGCCCGTTTCGCCCCGTTGGCGTCATAGCCCCAGCGGTCATAGATCGGATTCAACTTGCCCGCCGTAGCCAGATAGAAGAACGTCCCGCCGACGCCCACTTCTTCGCCGGTAATGAAGCCCGAGCCTTCCGTTACAACCTTGTTGATTTCCGTCTTGATGTAGGTTTCTTTTCCCGCCACTTTAGACTGACGAATCAGGATCCGCATCTTGAGCGAATTGGCAAACTGAACCCACTTGGTCACATTGCCTCTGAAAACCAGATCCGAGCCGGTAAAGGCGCTGGCAAAAGGGTTCGCCTTTAAGTCAACGATAGCCTCGTCCAACAGCGTAATCAACGATTCGTAAACCACTTTTTGATCGTCAAATTTGGGAGCCAGGACTTCCCCACCTTTCAACGCTTCCGTATACGGTACGCTGCCGTACATATCGACCAACTGTTGAAACAGCATGGCTTTCATCACCTTTGCCGGCCCTTTCAGGTACTTCTGGTTGTTGGCATCGGCCGTGTTGATCACAAACTGGTAATCTTCCAGGTTATCGTAATAACCATCCCAATAGTTGAAATCTCCATTGGTAAAGATGTAGGCAAACTGGGCCGTATTGAGAATATACCCGTTTCCCTGCGTCCACTGCCCGGCCCAATAAGTACCAATTTCATTGGGTCCCAGAAGATTGGTTGCCGACGTATTGACCGCATTCGTGAATACAAAACTCGGCGATGCCGTCGGCAATACGTTTGGGTTGGTGTTGATGTCCAGAAACGATTCTTTACAGCCACTACCCACCAGTGCCACAAAGGCGAATATGAAAAATGATTTTAATTTCATGTCAAGACAATTTCAGTGAGTACTAAAATGTAATATTAAGATTGACACCATATTGACGAACAGGTGGTGTCTGGCCGGTCGTATTGATCCCGATCCCCAAGGCTGAGGTGGTCGTTGGCGTTGCCGTAGAACCTGGCAGCGGATTGCCCTGGTAACTGAACTCGGGATCCGTGTAATAATTAAGCTTATCCACAATGGTGAACAGGTTCCGTCCGTAGATGGAAATGCTGGCTCCTGAAATAAACTTCGTTTTAGCCAGCAGATTTTGTGGCAAACGATACGCCAGGTTGACATCCCGGAGTTTGATGAACCAGGCGGGTGTAACGAAGTTTTCGGAGATCAACCGGTAGTTGTCGACCCACAGGGCGTACTCCGGCTCACGGACGTTAACCGTCGTATTCGGAATGACGGTTTTGCCATCCGTATCCAGATAAGCCGAATTGGGGTAGATGTGCGGAGTGCGGTTTTCAGTCCATTTGCCGGTTCCGGTGAACGTCATCTGACGGCCCAAATCGCTGAACATCACGTTGCCACCCCGGTATTCGAAGTTAAACGTAAAGCCAAAATCACCGTACTCAATTTTCGAACCCAGACCAGCAATGTGACGGGGCAATACACCACCGCGCGGTGACAGCGTCGTTTGACGCAACGGATAACCCGTGGTCGAGTTGACCAGCACACGGCCTGAACCATCCGGCGCATACTGATACCCATCGGTTTTCAGGATCGGGAAGCGGGAATCCTTGATCACGTTTGTGTTGGCATACGCAAAACCGCCATACTGGAACTCGTTGATGCCCGGATAGAGGTCAACCACTTTGTTGTCGTTGTAGGAGTAGCGCAGGCTGGCATCCCAGGAGAATTTACCGCCCCGGGCAATCAGGTATTTCAGTTCAGCCTCATACCCCCAGTTTTTGGTTTCGCCCACGTTGATCAACAGGTTGTTGAAACCGGTCGAGTTCGGCACTTTAACGGTAATAACCTGTCCTTCCGACGTTTGCGTATAGGCCGACACGTCCAGGTTGATGCGGTTGTTGAACAACTGGAACTCACCACCGATTTCCGCCGAATAAACGATTTCTGGTTTTAAGTTAGCATCCGGCAGAATGTTACCCACCGACAGACCAACCGTGTTGCCGTAGGGAAAGTTGGCCCCGTTCGTATAGGCCAGATCCAGGCCATAGAGCGGGATGTTATCGTTGGCGTTTTTGTTGGCATTCACCCGAAGCTTGGCGTAGTTCAGGATATTGCTCTTGAGCGAGGGAAACGCATCGGTTGCAATAAACGAAAGCGCGGCCCCGTAATAGGGATATGACCAGGTGTTGGCCGGACGGTCGGGTTTGTAGAACCGGGAGGTCGCATCGAAACGGAATGTACCGTTCAGGATCAGCCAGTTTTTGTAGTTCATGGTCAAATCGGCGTAATAGCCAAACCGGCGTTCCTGCGTGCTGATTTCACCACCCTGCAATTCCCCCTGCCGGTTGGCTACGTTATACACATCGGGTACGACAATGGACGTAGACCCAACGCCAATGGCTTTGGTCGTGCGTTGGTAAACGCTGTTTCCGAGAATCAGCTTGTTGGAGAGTGGCCCAAAGTCTTTCGACAATTGAATCAGGAATTCGTTGTTCACGACGTTCTCCGTCCCTGAATAATCCAGCACCGAGCCCAGGTTGTCGGTAATGGCCCGGTAGATGCCCGTACCGTCGCCATCCCGGAAGAAGGGTGCCGGAATGAATGATTTGGTTTTGGCCCAGTCCGAATACAGGAACTTACCGGTGGTGTTTTTACCCGTCCGGGAGTTGTTCATCACGCCCATTCGCTCAGTGAACATCAACCAGGGCGTCGGTTTGAAAACCAGACTCACGTTTCCGTTCAGGTTGGCGTCCTTGTACTTCATCCGGTTATTGTCGGCGTTGAAATACGGGTTGTTGTAATAATCGTTGTAAAAACCGTTGGGGTTTGCAAACTGGTTGGTCCGCCAGTCGCGCAGATCTTCCAGGGGCAGGTTGGCGGGCTGATTGAGGATGTCGTTGTAGAAGTCCGCCGAGGTCCGGTTATACATCGCCTGGGTGAAAGCCGCATTGAAACTCGCCGTCAGTTTGCCGTATTCTTTCGTAGCCGACAGACGTGCCCCGCTCCGGTCGCTTTTGTCGCCGGGCACAATCCCGTTCACCTTCTGGTTTTCAATCGACATATAGAACGAACTGGTTTCGTCGCCCCCCTGAAAATTGATCTGGTTGTTCATCGATACGCCGGTATCGAAGGCTTTCCGGCGGGCGTTTTTAATGGCCGAGTAAGGCAACATGTATTGGCCTCCGCTCTCCGTGGTCCGGCCCTGCATCCGGATCGACCCGTCAAACGGATCACCGTACTGCTGGTTTTCGTATGAGCGCCAGTTGCCCTGCATCCGAACCAGGTAATCATTGCTGTAGCCCGCCGTCCCGAATGAAGGGTAGTAGTGCGACCCGGAACCGTACTGATCCTGAAGCTGGGGCAGGAAGCTGATCTGTTCAAAGTTCGTACTGTTTGAATACGACACTTTCAGCTTGCCTTTCACGCCTTTTTTGGTGGTGATGATCAGCGCCCCGTTGATCCCGGCCGATCCGTACAGGGTAGCCGCCTGGCCCCCTTTCAGGATCGAAACGCTCTCGATATCATTCGGGTTGATGATCGACAATACCGTAGCGGTAGTTTGCATCCCGTCTAGCACCACAAGGGCTTCGTTGTTCCCCGTCAAAGAGCGATAGCCCCGCAAGACTACCTTCACCGCCGGATCGACGCTGTTGTTGACGTTATAAACCGCCAAACCGGTTACTTTTCCCGAAAGGGCCTGCGCCAATTGGGGTGAACGGCCTACGGTTACGTCATCGGTCGTGACATTGGAATACGCATACCCGATTTCCCGCTGGTTTTTCCGGATACCCTGGGCCGTGACCACGATCTCCTGCAACTGGGAGACGTCAGATTTCAGGGTGACATCGATCCTGGTTTTTGTGTCAACCGTTACACTTTGGTTCAGAAAACCGATGAAACTGAATTGCAATACCGTCCCTTTTCCAACCGTGATCTGGTAGGTACCGTCGGCACTGCTCGTGGTTCCTTTCGTGGTTCCTTTCACAATCACATTCACACCGGGAAGCGGAGAACCATCTTCCGAAGCCGTGATCCGGCCCGATACGGTAAGATCCTGCGCCCACAAAGGCAAACAGAACACAAATGACAGCAGCAAGCTGCTGAGTAAATGTTTTTTCATAATGAAATTGTAGTTTGTTTGGTTAATTCAACGAAACAGACGGTCACGGTGACAATGTCGACACTGCCCGTTTACGTCATCCTGTTTTAGAAAAGTCTCCCGCAGGACGCGGGCAGCACGAACGCTTGTTGCTACATCCAAAAACCGTATAGTCAGAATGAATCGGGTACTGAATCGCACCGGATCTACAAGAGATCCATACATCTGACGACCTGGGTTTCAGGATTTACGCAACTACCGGTACTGTACGATACGCTGAGATAAGGGGTGTAATTTTTACCTACGCTGCTGACCAGCACCGTTGGCAAAAGATGAGTGGAATAACCTGATGGCAGGAGCGGAACCTAGCGAACCCGCTTCTCCGGAAATCATTTTTTCCGGCCGGGATTTCTGTTGTGGAGGAGATTCGGCCACCGTCCCGGAGGGATACAGTGGGTAAAGCAGTAAACTTTTCTTCATGTTTTTAGCGTAGGTTAATGAATAATAACGGCCAATATACAAAATATACTATCCCTGATGCCGCCACATTCCCATATTTTGTTCCTTTATATGGCATTATTGTAAAATTTAATGCGGCTTTAATCTTTACACGCCCCAGGCGTTGCCCCGGTTTCCTTTTATAAACAAAACATGAGTCATCCCGAATTTTGAGTTAAAGCAAAATCGACTATGAGCGCGTTGGCGATGGCTAAGCGTAGTCTGTAAATCGGCACTGAAGCAGTTCGGTGCCGATTTACCGTTCTTGGTACCCACTGCTTGAGAAAAAGGGGAAGCCAATGGGGCCAGCTTCTTAGTAAGAAGAGTAAAAAATCGTACACTAAGGCCACTATCCCTAACAATTTTAGCCTATTTTCCCACAACCAGAGTCGAGGGGATTCCATGCCTAACTCGGCTTTACCAGCCCGGAAGGCCTGCTCAATTCCCCATCGGTGCATGTAACTGTGAACCATCTCCCAGGCATCCCGCACGGAGTCAACAGCGATCGAGGTCAGCAAATACATCGGTGGCTGGTGATTTTTGCGGTCTCGTACAACGAGTAAATATAAGGGGGTTGATTCAAAGTCGGGATGGGTAACGAGCGTCCAGCCCACAGTGACGTGTTTGGTGGTCTTACGTTCTTTATCGCGCAGAAGTTTACGGCCTTCAGGGCGACAACTACGGGCCAACAGATGCGTCTGTCTGGTGCCCTTCTGAGGGTGCACCAGGAGGTGATTTTTTTTCCAGCGCAGTAAAAAATCCTGTTGGAAGTGTAGGATCCACTCAATGGTCCAGGCACTGGCATACCCTCGGTCCAACACGTGTAGCACCGGTTGGGTCAGCGATGCCTGTAGTTTACGGAGCATCCGATACATGATGTTGGTTCCCACTTCTTTATACTTGCCCCGCGTGGTCCACCAACTCATTTGAACCACACTGGGCACTTCACCTAAAGCCGACAAGAGTATGCCTGTCCACTGAAAGCCAGGGACGCAGATGCGGGCCGAAGGGGGCTTGAAAAAGCCTTTTTTAATCTTGGTTAGCCGTTTGGCTTTGCTACTTTCCACCGAGCAAAGCCCTTCGACAAACCAGCTCTCGGGTTTTTCCAGACGGCTATCATCCCACAAGAGCAAGGGGCGCTTGTGGGCTCCCAGCAATTGAGTTATTCGTTCCTGAGTTCGTTTGAAAAAGAAATCATCGATCAGTGAGGCATCCCATTTTTTACAGCGCAGCAGATTACTGATCCGCTTGGTACCCGCCGGAGCATGCGCATAGCCAGCAATATAGCTCCCCAACTCACTCAACAACAAACCCATTTTGCTGTTGCGTAACAGTAAGATGCTGGAAAATAGGGTGGAGAAGGTTGCTACCAGCCGCTTATCAATCCGGTCAAGCAGGCTTTGGTGAAGTGGCTGGAGATAGTGCTGGATTTTGGTCCGCAAAAAGCAAGCAGCTGTTGACTTTTGAGCAGGAATCCCCTTTTTTTGTTGGCGTGTCGTAGACATAAAAAGACCTCCTTTCTAGTTTTGGCGTTGTGGTGATGCTCAAAACTAAGAAAGGAGGTTCTTTTTTACACATCCCTTAAAATTCGGGATGACTCATGTTTAAGAAGGCACGAATCCGATTTACATCCGTTGCTTAGGGCTTGTCCCACCAGATGCGCGTATACGGATCGTCGGCGCCCTGGCTGGCGATCACGGCATTGTAGTTGGCCGTATTCAGCGTTCCTTCCGTTGCGACCGGATAGGCCAGACGACGCGGAATGGCCGTGCCGCCGTTGAGCGGTGAAGCCGCCGGTTTCAACACCGGGAAGCCCGTCCGGCGCCAGGAGTTCCAGGCCGATGTTCCCTGGTTGAACAAAGCAATCCAGCGCTGGGTCGCAATTTGCTCGATACCTTTAGCCTCCGTATAAGCCACATCCGGCTGAGCGATGTACGTCTTATAAGCTGCATCTGTGAAGTTGGTTCCCATCCACTGCTGCATCGACGCCATAATCGCCGATTCGTAGAGGGTTTTGGCGTTACCTGTAGTCCAGCCCAATTTGGCGGCTTCGGCCTGCGCAAACAAAACCTCCGCGTAGGTCACGATGTTGGCCGGGGCATTTTGTGCCGCAACCGTTGTTGCCGCCAGTGAGAAGTTCTGCGCCGGGCCGGTAGCCGGGAAAACCGCATACGGAACCCCGACGTATTCACCCCGCTGGTTGGGAGCCGCCAGATAAGGCAGACGCGGATCACTCACTTTCTTCAGATAATCCACAAACGTGTTGCTTACCGCGAAGTCTTTCCGGTTGCTCCGGACATAGTTGGTATACAACGGATTCTCGTTGTTGGCATCCGACAGATACGTATACCGGACATTATCCGCATTCGAAGCCAGAACGCCATCGGCTACGGCTGCCGCAAATTCGGTTCGGCCTTTCGTGGGGTCCACTTTTGACAATTGCAGCGCGGCCAGCATCCGTTGGGTGGCGGCAAACTTTTTCCAGCGGGCAGCATTGCCACTGAGCAAAATATCACCCTTCACAGCCGCCCCGGCGTCAAACTGGGCCGCGGCTTCCTTGTACTCCTTAAACAGATCGGTGTAAATATCCTGCTGCTTGTCGAAAGCCGGTGAGAAATTCTGATCGCCTTTCAACGCCTGAGAATACGGAATGTCGCCCCAGCGATCGGTCATCCACTGATAAATATACGCCTTCAGAATCCGCGCAATGGCAATCTGGTTGTTGTTCGATCCATACGTCGCCACACTGGCGCGGGTTGCCTCGTTGGTGTTCTGATCGATAATGGCCTGCAGGTTGACCAGCGGCCCGGCATACAAACCGTTGTAGCTGAAGTTGATGGTCTTATACCGGGAATCCTCGATGTAGGTTACATCGCCAAACTGCTGAACGTACAGAGCCGGGGTGATGTTGAACCCGGCCGGCCCCACCTGGCTGTTCATCGTTCCGACGGTTCGAATGGCCCCCGTAAATAAACTGGCGGTGTTGGGCAACAGCGGACTGTTGGGGTTGACGTTCATTTCTTCGAAATCGCTGCAGGCGACTGTCGTCAGCATCAACCCGGCAAAAAGAATGGACTTATAAAGTTTCATGATGTCTGTTTTTGAAGTGTTGATTAAAGACCAAGGCGCAGGTTAACACCGAACGAGCGAACGGGCGGCAACTGACCACCTTCATACCACAGGGTCTCCGATTCAGAAATATCGATACCGCCACCAATCGCGCTGTAAATCAAGAGTGGGTTGCGGGCGATCAGCGAAATGTTAGCCGATTTGATGAATTTACCCAGCATGTTTTTCGGGAAATTGTACCCCACAGCTACTTCGCGCAGTTTGATGTAGGATTTATCGTAAATCCAGTACTCATTCAGCGCAAACAGCCAGTTTTCATACAGGTTCTGGGCATCGACCCGGGTGGTGTTCGGCTGACCATCTTCCGTTACACCTTCCAGCAAAATACCGCCATTGTTTGCTACCGGATCGCGTTTTGGCACTCCCAACTCGTTCAGACCGGCGGTTTCGGCACCCAGACCCGAATAGTTGTTGAACATTTTCGTGGTCGAGAAGAATTTACCTCCGGCAATGAAGTCGGCATTCACCCGCAACGACAGCCCTTTATACGTGAAGGTATTCAGGAATCCACCTTTGAACTTCGGCAAAACGGAACCCAGCGGCACGTTTTCTTCCTTGATGTATAAACCGGCATTGGCACCACTGCCGTAGACCAGACGGTTTCCGTTCGCATCTTTCTTGATTCCCTGCCCTACCAGCAGACCCCAGTCTTCGCCTTCGCGGGCGTTGAGGGTCAACGTCCGCCATTGGGGGCCGTCGATCTGGTAGTTGGTCAAACCTTCCCGCAGTTCAACGACCTTCGAGCGGTTACGGTCCAGGTTGATGTCAAATTCCCAGGTAAAACCGGACGCCGACCGAACCGGCGTGGCGTTGATGTGCAATTCCAGACCGCTGGTTTGAATCAGACCGGCGTTGATAACGGCGTTGGTATAGCCGCTGGTCGGCGTAACCGGCACCGGAATAATCTGGTTTTTGTTATCGTTGCGATAGGCCGTAAATTCAAAACCCAGTCGGTTATTCAGGAAACGCAGGTCAATACCACCTTCATAGGAAGACGACAGACCCGGTTGCAGGTTGGAATTCGGCAAAAGCGATGGAAGAAACAGGGTTGCATTACTCGAATACGGTGTTCCGGAGTTGTAGGCCAACGCCGTCTGATAAGGCCCAACGTCCGTACCTACCTGAGCATAACCGGCCCGGATTTTACCGTACGACAGAATGCTGTTCTGCGGAAGCAACTCCGAGAAGACCAAACCGGCCGACACGGACGGGTAGAGATACGAGTTGTTGGCTTTCGGCAGGGTCGACGACCAGTCGTTCCGAATCGAAGCTTCTACAAAAACAAAATCTTTGTAGCCGATGCTCACGTTTCCGAACACACTGTTGACCTGCCGCTCGTACAAGTAGTTGTTCGACAAAGGCCGGTCTATGGAAGCGGCAATGTTGTAGAAATTTGGTGCCGAAAGCCCCCCTACCGTGGCCTGGAACTGACCGTCGATGCGGTTGTAGCGGATGTTTCCCCCGGCATTGGCGACCACCGACAGGTTGGCAAATTCCTGGTTGTAACTGGCCAGAAATTCGTAGTTGTTTTCGCGGGCACTGGCTCCCAGGGTCGAGTAGGCACCCAAACCACCAGCGTTCAGCGTTCCCTGTGCCACGCGCGATTCCTGCGTAAAGTAGTTCTGGTCGCGTCGGACGGTGGCCGAGGCTTTCAGGAAAGGCGTAAATTCGTACGTTAACCCAATGTCTCCGAACAGCCGGTCGCTGCGGTTGGTGTTCGTATTTTCGTACACCTGCGTATACGGGCTATCCCAGTATTTCGGGCGCGGGTCGGTGGGGCTGCCAATGTTCCAGCTCCGGAACGTGCCATCCGGATTCTTGTAGTTTTTGAGGTCGTCGATGCTAAGCTGGCGCTGAAACCACTGGTTGAACGAACCGATCGTCTGGTTATACCCGTTCAGGGTAGCGTTCGAAATACCGATCGGGCTGTTTGAGGGTGTCGTACCGCCCGAAGAACCGTAGCGGTCAGCCGGCAGGTTGTTCGTTTTGAACGCCGTATAATTCACATTCAGGTTGGCCGACAGTTTGCTGCCAAATTTGATCGTGTTTTTGGCACTGACAAAATCGCGGGTTTGTGATGAGTTCGGAACAATCCCGTTGTTGATGATGTGCGTGTACGAAATCCGGCTTTGGAACGCTTCCGTTCCGCGCGAAAAGGCGATGTTGGTGTTGTTGCTGATCGGTTTGGCGAAGAAATCGCGCACGTTGTTGGGATTCGCCGAATACGGCGTCAACTGTCCGAAGCCGGGGCCCTGTTGCCAGGATGCCGCCGAGCGGTGGGGCGAATTGTCGATGCGGGGACCCCAGCTTTCATCAGCGGCATAATCCAGAATCTTCTGTCCGTTAAACGAGGCCCAGTCTGCCGGATGCAACGCCGGGTCATATTCAAACGTGGCCCAATCCTGCGAATAACCGCCACCGTATTCGTTCTGGTATTTCGGCAGCAGACCCACCATATCGATGGTGGTGCTGTGGTTGATGTCCAGCCGGGTTTCGCCCGCTTTGGCGCGTTTGGTCGTAATGACGATAACCCCGGCCGAAGCCCGGTTTCCGTACAAAGCCGTTGCGGAAGGGCCTTTCAGCACCGACAGCGTTTCGACATCGTCCATGTTGACCTGGCTCACATCGGTGGGCGTTCCGTCTACCACATACAGCGGATCACCGCCCGTCAGCGAGTTGACCCCCCGAACCCGGATGCTGGGGCTGCCAAATTTAGCCGCCGACTGGCCCAACACCTGCACACCCGCAATTTTACCGGCCAGGGCGTTGGCCACATTCTGGTCGCGGGCAATGTTCAGTTTTTCCTGTTTCAGTTCCTGAACGGCGTAATTGAGGGCTTTCTTTTCCCGCGAAATACCGAGGGCCGTCACCACAATTTCCTGGAGTGTTGAAGCGTCGGGTTCCAGCGCCAGATCGACCGTCGAGCGATTCCCGATGGAAACGTCCGTCGTTTTAAATCCAATGAACGAAAACGTTAACGTTCCGGCATTGTCAGGCACGCTCAGGGTGTATTCGCCGTTGGCATTGGAAGTCGCTCCGCGGGAGGTTCCTTTAACGACAATGTTTACGCCGGGAAGTGGAGAAGTGTCTTCGGCGGAGGTCACTTTGCCCGAAACCGTACGGGTTTGCGCAAAGGAGAAGCCCACCGTGCCCAATAGGCACAATGAGGCAATGAGTAAACGTTTCAACATGTTCTTAGTTAGGTTAATGAAGCAATGCACTAATTAGCTAATCACTAATTTCGTAAAGTGAAATTACTACAAAATTTTGTTTTGTCAACAAGTCATAAGGCACTAATCCAAGCCAAAATATTTTGCAAAATGAATGAATACCCATAGAAAAACACACTAATCAGAAGTTAACTAATTGTTAACCAAATAATTAATACTAGTAGCATTACTTTTACACCAACCTGAATTCCTATTCAATGGCCGATCCGTTGTAAGCGAACAACTCAGAAAAATTATATATTTGTCCGATGAGTGACATTCCTTTACCTGCCCAATTCCGGCACCAAATGGCGCAGCAATTGGGTGCCGATTACGCGGCTTTTCTGGCGTCTCTGCAACAATCGCCCCCCATCAGCATCCGGGTGAATCCCCAAAAAATGGCGTTACCAACGGCCGATCTGGAACCGGTTTTGTGGTGTTCCGAAGGCTTCTACTTGCCGGAGCGGCCGGTTTTTACGCTCGACCCTTTGTTTCAGGCCGGTGCGTTTTATGTCCAGGAAGCATCGTCGATGCTGGTGGCAGAAGCGCTGCGCCAAACGGCCCGGTTAAAACGCCCGCTGCGGGTGCTGGATCTGTGCGCGGCTCCCGGCGGCAAAAGTACCCTGCTCGCATCCCTGCTAAACGCCGACAGTTTGCTGGTCTGTAACGAAGTCATTCGCAGCCGGATCCCGGTTTTGAAAGAAAATATGGAAAAGTGGGGGCATCCCAATGTCGTCATCAGCAACCACGATCCGGAAGACTTCAAGAGCCTGAACGGTTTTTTCGATGTCGTGCTGGTGGATGCCCCCTGTTCGGGCGAAGGACTGTTTCGGAAAGATCCGGAAGCCATGCTCGAATGGTCGCCGGACAGCGTTGTGTTCTGTGCTGCCCGCCAGCAACGGATTCTGACGGCCGCCACGCCCCTGCTGTGCGACGATGGACTGCTTCTTTATAGTACGTGTACCTATAATGACGAAGAAAACGGACAAAATGCCGCCTGGCTCAGCAAACACGGTTTTGAAAACGTGCCGCTCCAATTACCCGAATCCTGGGGAATTGCTGAAAAAACGCTGGACCAAACCGTCGGCTACCAATGTTATCCCCACCGGGTAACCGGCGAAGGTTTTTTCCTGAGTGTATTCAAAAAGAAACAACGGTCCAGCCCCGAAATGGGTGTTCCCCGGTCATTTCGGTCGCTCAAACCGGTTCGCAACTGGCAGGAGAAAATCTTAAAAACCTTTCTGAAACATCCCGACGCCTTTTCGTTTTATGTGAAACCGAATGAGGACGTTTTTGCGATCCCGGAAACCCTCTCGGCCGACCTCCGCGTGCTGGATGCAGCCCTCCACAACAAAGGATTTGGGCTGGAAATGGGCACGTTCAAAGGCGACGATTTCATTCCGTCGCACGCGCTCGCGATCAGTAACGCCCTGGCCGAAAACCGGCCGGGATTTGACTTATCCAGAGAAGATGCCCTGCGGTATTTCAAGAAAGAAAACCTGGTGTTGAACGAACCGGTGAAGGGCTGGCTGCTGGCCCGCTACAACGGATTGAACCTGGGTTGGCTGAAAGGCGTGGGTAACCGGGTGAATAATTACCTGCCGAAAGAATGGCGCATCCGCATGGATATCAAGGAATATTGATCCGCAAACCCGGTCCGGGGCAAACGTCGGTGTTGGCATTCCAGCAAAAAAAGTAGTTACTTTGCCCCCTTCTGAATCGACACGATCACCCAACAAAGCAACTCAAATTCATGGCTTACGGATTATTGAAAGGCAAGCGAGGAATCATCACCGGAGCATTGGATGAAAAATCCATTGCCTGGAAAGTAGCACTGAAAGCGAAAGAAGAAGGCGCAACGTTCACGCTTTCCAACGCACCGATAGCCATGCGAATGGGTGCGATCAAGCAACTGGCGGAGCAATGCGACGCCGAAATCATTTCCGCCGACGCAACGTCTTTAGAGGATATTGAGAACCTGTATACCAAATCAATGGACGTGTTGGGCGGCAAAATCGACTTCGTGCTGCACTCCATCGGCATGAGCCCCAACATCCGCAAGAACAAACCGTACGGCGACCTGAACTACGAATGGTATCAGAAAAGCCTCGACGTTTCGGCCCTGTCGTTTCATAAAATGATGCAGACCGCCGAAAAACTGGACGCCATCAACGAGTGGGGTTCGTTCGTTGCCCTGAGCTACATTGCCGCCCAACGGACGTTTCCGTTCTATACCGACATGGCGGATGCCAAAGCCGTACTCGAATCCATCGCCCGGGGCTACGGCTACCGCTATGGTAAACTGAAAAACGTTCGGGTCAATACCGTCTCACAATCGCCAACGATGACGACGGCCGGCTCCGGCGTAGGCGGTTTTGACGTTTTCTACGAATACGCCAACCTCATGTCTCCTTTGGGCAACGCAACCGCCGAAGATTGTGCCAATTATGTCATTACCCTCTTCAGCGATCTGACCCGCATGGTAACGATGCAAAACCTGTTGCACGACGGCGGTTTCTCAAGCGTCGGCATTTCGGAAGACATGGCTGTAAAACTGACGGCTATTCAGCAGCAGCAACAGTAGACTTTGAAGGGTATGATTGACTGGGCTTTTGTTTTTGCCCCTACATCCCCGAAAGGGGACTTTTAGCATCCGGGGGATTCTGCGTCCAAGTCCCCTTTCGGAGATGTAGGGGCAAAAGCAAAGTCCTAAATCTGCAAAATCATACCCTTCACACTTCAATCACACTGATCTTACTATTTCCGTCCATTCCTTTCTCCACCTGAATCTGTACGCTGATCCGCTCCTTGATCTCGTGCCGGTGGGAAATGATACCAATGGTTTTTTTGCTGTCGTGCTGTAGTTTTTCCAGCATAGCAACCGCCGTATCGAGCGAATCCGGGTCGAGCGTTCCGAAGCCTTCATCAATGAACAGGCTTTCAATCTGGACGTTTTGGGAAGCCAGATCGGATAAGCCCAACGCCAGCGCCAGACTGAGCGTAAAGGTTTCGCCCCCCGACAGGCTGGACACCGAGCGTTCGGTGCTGCCCTGGTACATATCCACGACGTAGAGTTCGTCCTGCCCGTCGCGCGGTTTCAACAACAAATACCGATCCGACAGCTCTTTCAACCGCCGATTCGCCAGACCGATCAGTTGCGCCAGCGTCAATCCCTGCGCAAACTTGCTGTAATCGTCGCCTTTCGCGCTGCCAATCAGTCGGTCCAGCTCCCGCCAGGGCCGGGCTTCGGTTTCGAGTTTTTCGAGGTCTTTGGTCAGTTGTTTGAATTTCCGGCGTTTCTCCTTGTCTTCCTCCAGTTGTCGTTTGTAATACCCGATATTTTCCCGCTCACCGGATTCTTCTTTTTTAGTCGCCAGCAGTTTGGCCGTCACCTCATCCAGTGGCAAGTCGGTTTGACAGGCTTCGGCGGCTTCCCGGCGTTTCAGCGTTTCTTCCTGCTGCTTCCGAACGATCTCGTCGGCTTCTTTTTCCAGGGCGGTTTTCAGTTCCTGCAACTGCCGGACTTTCGGCGTTTCGAGCAAACAGGCGCGGGCGTCGGCCAGGTCATTAAAACCACGTTCGACCAAAACCGGCTGTAATTCCGTGGTCAGTGTCTGGTAGTTTTTGTCCGAATCGGCATAAGTGGCGGTGGCTTTTTCAAGCAGACTCCGCTGCGTGCTGATTTTCGACCGAACGGTAGTATACTGATTGACAAGCTGTTCACATTGGAACCGCACATCATCGCCCACAAACAACTGATCCTTTTGCGCTTTTAGCAATTCCGCCTGAGTTTTACTCTGCTGCACGGTTTCCAGATCACCCGAAAGCCGTCGCAACAGACTTTCTTCCTCCCAGAGCGTTTGAATCTGGTTCAGTTCTTTCCGCTGAATCTGAATTTCCTGCTGGGCGTCTTTGATCTGCTCCGGCGACAGCGTGGGGTCCAGCGCGAGCGTGGTCAACCGGTTTGAAATAAACGTCCTTTTTTCGGAGTAGGCTTTCCGAAGCACATTCCGCTGTTCAGAATACAACTCCAGTTCCGACTGTATTTTCAGCAATTTGCCCTGTAAGGCATCGAATTCCTTTTTCTTATACTCCAGATCCTTCGTTGCCAGCCGCAATTCCAGTTCCAGTTTGCCGGTCTGGTTGATGTAATGCTGGGCATACGGATGATCCAGCGAACCGCATAACGGGCAGGGTTCACCGTCCTGCAAAGCTTTTCGAAGTTCTTCCAGATCCGCTTCTTCGGCCAGTCGTCGTTTGGTGTTCTGCAACTGCTCAATTTTCTGCTGAAGCACTTCCACCTCCGCCAAAAGCTGACCCAACGGTTTTTGGTGTTCGTTCAGAAAAGCCGTATGGTCGTTGATTTTGCCGTTCAGCGTCGTTCCGTCGAGCAAACGTTCCTGTTGCTGAATGAGCAACGTCCGCAGTTCGGCCAGATTTCCGTCCTGCTCCAGCAGCCGGTTTAACTCATCCTGAATCGAAGCCGGGGTGAGGGCCGCGTAATCCTGCTCAATCTGCACCAACTGAACGTTCAGCTCATGCAATCGCCCGTTGACTAACTCCGTCATCTGGTCGACATCCCGCAGATCGAGCGACTTAAACCACGTCAGTTTCGTACTTTCCAGTTCTTTTTTGATCGAACTGAATGCCGGTTTGGCTTTATCCCGTTCGGTTTGGTACCGGTTGGTCAGATCCAGCACAGTTTCCCGAAAGTCATTCAACGCTTTTTCGAAGGTCTGTTCCGACAGCCCGGTTTTCTGCGTCAGCGTTTGCGCTTTCCCCATCAAAACCGTCTGCTGTTTTTCCAAATCGTGCAGATTCGTACGGGCCGTTTGCTGATCCTGCTCGGCGGTTTTGCGGTTTCGTTCGGCGTTGGTAATATCGGAGAAATGAGCTGCCAAATCGGCGACCTGCTCATGGCGTTGCAGTCGCAGGGCATCCGGCACAAACGCCTGTTTTTTCTCTTCCGACACCTGCTGCCGCTTGGTCAATACCGCAAGCTGCTGATCGGCATCGGCAATCTGGCGCAGGAATTTTTCTTCGTTAGTATAAAAGACAATCTCTTTGGCGAGTTCATCCAGCCGACTACCGATCGCTTTCTGGCGGCTTTTCAACTCGTCGACCTGCTCGTCGTTCAGCACTTTGATCAGCTCGACTTCCTGCCGTTTGTCCCTGATTCGTTCGTCGTAGGTTTTATTGACCTGGTGCGCCCGCTGGCCCAGTTGCCGGTAAATTTCCGTCCCGGTAATCCGTTCCAGCATCTTGCTCCGTTCGGCGGCCCGCGACTTCAGAAACTGGTCGAACGCACCCTGTGCCAGCACGATGGACCGGATAAACTGGTCGTAGGTCAGGCCAATGAGTTCTTCGTTCTTTTTCGGAAATTCGCTCAAGCCTTTGATCGGCAGCAACTGACCTTCCGTTTGCCCTTCGGGGAGAAAGGCAATTTCCATTTCGTAGTTGTTCCAGTTGCCGTTGCGGTTTTTCTTGATCGACCAGCGCGAGCGGTAGGCTTTCCCGCCCACTTCGTACTCAATCTCCGCATAAGCCGACGTTCCAGGTTCCCGGGCCGCCTGCTGATTGACCAGAATGCCTTCGTCGATGATGCTGGTGTTGGAAATACCGCCCGAAATCCGCGGCACCCGGTTGAACAACGCCAGCGTGATGACGTCGAGTAAGGTGGATTTTCCGGCTCCGGTTGGTCCGGCAATCACGAACAGGCCGGTACTGTTCAGCAGCCCTTCGTTAAACTGAATCGGCGGGTGTTCGCCGTAAAAGGAATTGATGTTACGAAAGCGAATTTGTCGGATTTTCATGCAGGAGTACAGGATGGGCTGCTTGTTCCGTAACCAAACGATACAATTCTTTATACGCTTCCAGAAGTGCCGTCCGCTCGTCGCCCTCCACCAGCGATGCATCCAGCCGACGGCCAAACACATCGAGGTAGGAAAGGTCCTGCAACTGCGTGTCGGCCACGTAAAGCGAATCTAACCCTTTTAATTTATTGCGAAAAATCAACCGGGATTTGGCAATCAGAAACGGCGCTTCGCCATAATCGCGTTGCAACTGCTCAAAATGCTGTCGAACTGTCAGACTTTCGTTTTCTTCTTCGACCAGAATTTCCACCATCGTGGCCAGCGCGTCGGTTTCTTCCAGTTTTTCCAGCGTTTCCCGAACGGCATCCAGGGTTCCGGCGACCTGCCGCAACGAGCGAAAATGCGGAACCGGAACGGATTCGATGGTTTTGATTTTGCCGTTTTCGACCGTTAATTCCAGCACTTGATGCCGGTTATCGCGTTCCGCAAAACTCAGCGGAAGCGGAGCGCCACTGTAGCGGACGGTTTCAATCCCGCCAATCTGCTGCGGGACGTGAATATGTCCCAGCGCCACGTAATCGAAACCGGGTGGAAAATGCTCGGACGAAAAAGCCGCCTGCCCGCCCACCGCGTGAATTTCCCGTTCGCTTTCCGGCGACGTTGATGCGCCGTTGACGTATAAATGGCCCATCGCCAGAACCGGCACATCGCGGTATTCTGTCTGGCAATGATCGACAATGCGTTCGTAATGATTCCGGATGCCCATCCGCACGGCGTCGATGCGTTCCTCGTAGGTTTGACCCGAAATAGATTGCCGCAAATCGCTGTCGCGGAGATAAGGAACGGCAGCAACCAGCAAATCCGTCGAGCCGGTTTTTAGCCGGATCACCTCTTCGATGCAATCGCCGGTCGTACAGCCGATGACGTGAATATTGAGGTGCCGGAGCAGTTCGCGCGGGGCGTTGAGTTTACTGGGCGAATCGTGATTACCGCCGGTGATGATGATTCGGCGTTCCAGCGGCAGCATTCGGGTCAGAAACTGGTAATACAACTGCATCGACCCGTCGTTGGGGTTCGTCGTATCGAAAATATCCCCCGAAATAATCAGCACATCGATCTCGCGACTTTCGACGGTTTCCGCCAGCCAGTCCAGAAACCGGACGTGATCGTCGCGGAGTTCATGCTTATACAGTCGTTTCCCTAAATGCCAGTCTGCGGTATGCAGAATTTTCATATGCCAGAGCTTCTAATACCGGAAGTTAGCGAAAAATACCGGATGCTGGCGAAAATCAAATGCGGAAAATGACGAATCAGGCTTGGTACAGGGCGGGTTGTGACTCGGCTTTTTCGAGTTCGGAGCTATAATACAGGAGGTTCCAGTTGCCGTCGTGATCTTCGACCAGTGCGCTCAGCGATTCCACCCAGTCGCCGGAATTCATGTAAATCAGGTCGTCGAACTGACGGATGGCCGGTTGGTGGATGTGGCCGCAAATGACGCCGTCGCAATTGCGGGCTTTGGCCAGTTCGGTCAGTTTTTCTTCAAAATCCGAGATGTAACTAACCGCCTGTTTCACCCGGCTTTTGATCTTTTGCGACAGCGAATAATACGAAAGGCCCCGCCAGGCGCGGTAATTATTGTAAAATTTGTTGACCCAAAGCAGAAACGTGTAGCCAATATCACCCAGGTAGGCCAGCCATTTCATCTGCGTCGTGATGGTATCGAAAACGTCACCGTGGGTAATGTAAAACCGTTTTTCGCCGGAATTCAGAACGTAATCTTTCCGGATGGAAAAGAATTTCCCAAGCCGCAACGGCATGATCTGGTCCAGAAAATCGTCGTGATTTCCGCGCAGGTAGATCACGCGGGTGTCGTGCCGGTCCATCGCCTTCAAAATGGCCCGCCAGAACGCCGTGTGTTTCTTTTTCCATTCACCCCCCCGGCGCAGTTGCCAGCCGTCGATGATGTCGCCGTTCAGAATTAATTTCTGACAACTGTAGTACTTCAAAAAGTCAGTGACTTCCTTTGCCTTCGAACCGCTCGTTCCCAAATGCACATCCGAAATGACGATCGTTCGGAAATGAGTGTTTTGTTTCATGTCCGAAAATACGGTTTGTGTATGAGTCCGGTATTTCCTCAATTTTACCGGATTGCAAACTTTTTCGGACGGTTATGTGGTTTGTTAACAATACCTTAATGTAATTCAATCAACATGGAGAATCCGGTACTCATCTTGGGAGCAGGCAGTTTGGGCGTCACGGCGTTGGACATTTTTCAGCGCAACGGTGTGGTCGTCTACGGTTTGCTGGATGACGATAAAAAATTACACGGCAAAGAATTCGGGGATGTGACGGTGTTGGGCGAAACCGACGACGACGGTTTTCTGAAGCTCATCGGCCATAAATGTGAAGCCTTCGTGGCCGTGGACGACACCCGCGTCCGGAAAAAACTGGTCAAAATGCTCAACGACCGACGGCACGTTCAACCCGTCAACGCCATCCACGATACCGCCATCATCGCGGCTACGGCCACCCTCGGCCACGGGAATCTGATTGCGGCCCGGGTCGTCATCAACCCCTTTGCTGAAATCGGGCAGCATTGCATCATTCAGTCGGGTTCGGTGATCGAGTCGCAAACCAAACTCGGCGATTTTGTTCACATCGGAACGGGCAGTTCCATTAATTCGGCGGTCACCATTGAGGAAGGTACTTTCATTGGTACGGGTGTAACGGTGATTGCGGGCGTCACGATTGGCAAAAACGCCCGGATCGGGGCCGGTTCCGTGGTGATCGAAAACGTGGAAGCCGGGACGACGGTGTTCGGTAATCCGGCGAAGAAAGTCGGGTAAAAGAGTTTAAGAGTTATTTCGCGGAGTTGAGCGGAGAAAAGGGAGTTAAGCGGAGTTATTAATTTACTCTGCTTAACTCCCTTTTTTTCTCCGCTCAACTCCGCGAAATCTATTTGAATTGTATTTCCGCAATTCTTACCGCATTCCCGTCGATTTTTACCGGTCCTCTCCCGACCATCAGCCGGATCTTTGTCCCGGTCATTTCGAGTAATCATTCTAAAATCATACCTCATGAAAAACGCCACCTCAAAAACCGTCGTGTTCATCACCGGTGCATTTGTCAGCCACACCTGCTGGGACGAATGGCGGACCTATTTTGAAAGCAAAGGCTACACCACCTTTGCACCGCCCTGGCCTTACAAAGACGCCCCGGCCGTCGAACTCCGTGCCCGCCAGCCCAATGACAAGCAACTGGCGCTGTTAACGCTGGGTGAACTGGTCGATCATTACGCAGACTTCATCCAGGCACTCCCCGAAAAACCCATTGTGATCGGGCATTCGTACGGCGGAATGCTGACGCAGATCATGGTAAACCGGGATCTGGCTGCGGCTGGTGTCGCCATCCACTCCATCCCGCCCCTGGGTGTGTTTCCCTACGAGTTTTCGTTTCTCAAAGCTGGCTGGAAATCGCTGGGCATCTTTACCGACCTGGAGGAAACGTATCTGATGTCGTTTGAAGACTGGCAATATGCCTTCGTCAACGGCATGCCGCTGGAGGAACAACAGGCTTCGTACGAAAAATACATCATCCCGGAATCAAAAACCGTTGCCCGGGGCGCCCTGACAAATGTCTCCAAAGTGGATTATGCCAAACCGCACGCGCCCCTGCTGTTTACGGCGGGCGATCTGGACCACATCACCCCGGCTCACCTGAACATCCGCAATTTCAGAGCCTATGAATTCAACGGTTCCGTGCTGGATTACAAGTTATTCAGTGGCCGCAATCACTACGTGCTGGGGCTTCCGACCTGGCAGGAAGATGCCGATTTTATTCTGGACTGGATCGATACGAAAGTTATGGTGAAAAAAGCCGCTTCAGTGTAACCGCCAAAAACGCTGCGTATACAAAATACCGTTCTTTTACTCCACACCATTCTTTTTGATTCTAACCACACTTTTTATCTCATAAACACGCTGAAATCATGAAATTTCTCCTGATGCTTATTGTCCTGGCCTGTCCGTTTCTGGCAACGTCCTGCGACGACGACAAAACGGAAGCGGCCCCCAAACCGACTTTTGTCTTTGTGCATGGTACCTTCGCCGATGAGTCGGCCTGGCAGTTAATCAAGCCTAAGCTGGAACAGGCTGGTTATTCGGTGGTTGCTTTCAATTTGCCCGCCCACGGCACCGATCCGACGCCCGTGAGCAAAGCCAATTTTGAGCTATATGTCAGTACCGTCGTCCAGAAAATCAATGCCATTTCGGGGAAAGTGGTCCTGCTGGGTCACAGCATGGGCGGGATGGTCGTTACCCAGGTGGCGGAGCAGATTCCGGCCAAAATCGAGAAGCTGGTGTATCTGTGTGCTTTTCTGCCTAAAAACGGCCAGACGTTGTACGAACTGGCCAGTTCCGATACCGAGAGTTTGCTGGGACGCAGTCTGCACCCGGAAGCGGATGGCCTGACGGCTTCTCTGCCGCCGAATGTGCTGGTTCAGGTTTTTGCCGTCGATGCGCCGGAAGCCATTCAGAAAGAGGTGGCGAAAACCCGGCCGGAACCGCTGGCGGTTTTTGCGGCCAAGGCCAGTCTGACAGACGCCAACTTCGGCAAAATCCCCAAATACTACATCAAAACGTTGAAAGATGAGGGCGTTACGCCCACCTTACAGCAACGGATGATCGACGGCTACCCGGGCAAAATCGCGAAAATCTACACGATGAACACGAGCCACAGCCCCTACTGGGCCAAACCGGATGAGCTGGTGACCATTTTGAAGGAGATTAATTAAGTCATTTCACCCACTTCTCTTTAAACAAACATGGAAATACAGATACTGCCCATGATCGAACCGCTCGATCCGGCAACGGACTCCGCCATCGAGAGCCACACCAAAGCTTTTCTGAACGCCCTGAACAGCGGTGGAGGCACACCGATGGAGCAACTCAGTCCGGCAGAGGCCCGGGCGGTGCTGGAATCGGCCCAAACGTCGGTCGAGGTCGATTTATCCGGCGTTTATGTTTCGCAACAGACCATCTCGCAGGACGGTTTAAGTGTGGATCTGGACATCGTTCGCCCGGCGGGTGTCGCCGGTATGCTCCCCGTTTTCCTGTTTTTCCACGGCGGAGGCTGGGTGCTGGGCGACTTTCCGACCCACCAGCGGCTGGTGCGCGATCTGGTGGTCGAGTCGGGGGCCGTAGCGGTCTTTGTCAATTACAGCCGCTCGCCGGAAGCCCGGTTTCCCGTCGCACTCCATGAGTCGTATGCCGCCCTCCGGTGGGTAGCCGAAAACGGGGCGGAGCTGAATGTCGACAGTGCGCGGCTGGCCATCGTTGGCAACAGTGCCGGGGGCGACCTGACAGCCGCCGTCGCGCTGATGGCCAAAGACAAAAACGGCCCGAAAATCCGGTTGCAGGTGCTGCTGTGGCCCGTTACCAACGCCGATTTTGACACGGTTTCGTACCATCAATACGCGACCGACCGGTTTTTGACCCGCAACATGATGATCTGGTTCTGGGACAGTTACGCCCCAAATCCGGAAGACCGCCGTTCGTATTATGCGGCCCCGCTGCAAGCCACGCTCGACCAGTTGAAAGGATTACCGCCAACGCTGGTCCAGGTGGCTGAAAACGATGTGCTGCGCGACGAAGGCGAAGCGTATGCCCGCAAGCTGGACGAAGCCGGGGTGCCCGTTACGCTAATTCGCTACCAGGGCATGATTCATGACTGGGGGTTGCTCAATCCGTTGAGTTATATTCCGGGAACGCGCTCGCTCATCACCCACGCAGCGGCTGAGTTGAAGAAGTTTTTGAGCAGATAACCGCCTTGTTGCTCCGTCGGCGACTCCGCATGGGTTCTGTAGTAAAATTAAAAAGAGAAAAACCGTTGATTCAAAGTCGTTTACCGGCGTATTTTTAAGAAACAGAAACCAAGTTCACACCGTCGACCTATTTCGTTGAAGCAACACTCGTCCAAAAGTGTTGCTTCAATTTGTTGTTCTAACTTCCTGCGTTCTGATGAGACGATCCATTTTTTTCTTTCTTTTTTGGGGATTATGGCTGCTTCGTGAGCCGGTTGCTCAGGCGCAGGCAAAAACCCAATCGATGGATAGCTTAAAAGTGCTGCTCCAGCAAAGCCGACCCGACACCAACCGGGCCAATCTGTTGCTGGAAATGGCCCGGAGCTACATCCTCAAACCGGGCGAACAGGCAAGCGATCTGGATACGGCCTTGGTGCTGGTTCGTCAGGGGTATTCGGTCAGTCGGCATTTGCAGTATGAGAAAGGAGAAGGAACTGCGTATTTGATTGGCGCACAGGCATATCAGGAAAGCGGAAATACGCAGCAAGCCCGCCGGTTTGCACAAACGGCCATCCATCGTTTTACAAAAAACCACCATATAGCCGAACTGGCGGCAGCGTACATGGAACTGGGCAACACTTATGGCAGTTCCGATGAAGACCTAAAGCACCGAATCAAGTATTACGAACGGGCGCTGCCTTTATTTCGGCAGGTTGGCAATCAAGAGCGTGAGGCCACTACCTTACGGGAGCTTGCCGACTTTTACCATATCCTTTTAAATACCACCAAAGCAATTGAACTGGTGAAAAAATCACTGGCGATTTATAAACAAATCAACTATCCAAATTTGCAAGGTGTGTATGATTTATTAGGGGTATTATATAACACGACCGGCGATTTTAGAATGGCGACAAAATATGGGTTATTAGCCTTGAAAACCGCTGAATTACAAAATGATACCACTCTGCAGCTATGCACCATTTATAACCGGATTGGCATAAATTACGATGATGCGCGTGATCACAAACAGGCCATTTTTTACTTCCTTCGCTCGCTGGCTGTCGCCAGGCGGTACAATGACCTGCCCTCCATCGGTCTGGTGGGCGCGAATCTGGGCACATCCTATTTTAAATCAGGCCAATACGATCTGGCCATTGCCTTCCTCTCGAAACTGAAAAAAGAATATACCGCGCCTGATTTATATTTCAACATCAGGGTAAATAGCTTATTCCTCAAGATTTATCAAAGTAAGAACCAGTATAAACAGGCCCAGTATCATTACAATCAATTGATCGATCAGGTTGCGCAATTTAAGAAGACATATCCAGGCTATCTATCCATTATCCTGGTTTACCCGCCCCTGATTGATTTCCTGATCAACACGCATCAACTTGAGCAGGTGAAACCCCTTTTAAAGGAACATGTTGAAAATGCTGAACAGATGGGAAATAAAAGTATTATCGCCACCAGCCATCTTATGCAGTTTCGATTGGATTCCGCGCAGGGCCATTACCTAACCGCCATCAATCACTTCAAGACCTACAAATCACTTCAGGATTCGCTGTATAGTGAGAATAAAAACAAGGAAATTGCGCGATTAAATGTAGAGTTCCAAACCGAAAAAAGAGAGCAGCAACTCGACCTCAACCAAAAAAATATTCAACTCCTGACCAGTGCGAATCTGGCGCAGAAATCCCGGAATGAAATCGAGCGCAACAGCATGGTCGGCGGGGCCGTTCTGCTCACCCTGCTCCTGGGATTGACCTATAACCGTTACCGGCTGAAACAACGCACCAACCAGCAACTCGAAACGAAACAGCGGCTGATCGACCAGAAAAACCAGTCACTCCAGGAGGTATTGAGTGATAAAGAACGACTTTTGGAAGAACGCGAATGGATGTTGCGGGAGATTCACCACCGGGTTAAGAACAATTTGCAGGTCATTTCCAGCATGCTCAACTCCCAGTTTGACTTCCTCAATGACCCGACCGCTTTGGCCGCCATCCGCGAGAGTCAGAACCGGGTGCAGGTTATGGCGCTGATTCACCAGAAACTCTATCAATCCGACAATCTGGCCCAGATCAACATGCGGGAATACATCCACGAAATCGTGGATTACCTCATCGAATCCTTCGACCGGTTCAATACCATTCACCCCCAGGTCATGAGTGTCGATGTCCAATTCGATGTAGCCCTGGCCACACCTTTGGGCCTGATTATCAATGAGGCTGTTACGAATTCGCTCAAATACGCTTTTCCCCAAAACCGTCCCGGCACCGTTATCGTCACCCTTACCAGCGTCGAAGACCAAACCTACCGACTGATGATCAGCGACGACGGGGTGGGATTGCCTGCCGGGTTCGATGTTACCCGCAGCAACTCCCTGGGCCTGACGATGATTCGCGGGCTGAGCAAACAGATCAAGGGACAATTGGCGATTACCCAGGAAAACGGGGTGGAAATCAGCCTGTTATTCAGCGTCGCTAAAAAACCGGTGCGGGCGGTTTTGCAGACGACTTGATGGATTAAACGGGCCGAACGGTGATGTTCAGCTTTTTCATACGCGCTTCCAGCGTTGTCGGTTTGATATTCAGGAGTTCGGCGGCCCCACCTTCGCCCCGGATGCGGTTACCGGACTTTGCCAGAGCCGCCAGAATCGCCGTTCGCATCGTGGCCTGCAAAGGTTCTACTTCTGCAGAAGACGGTGAAACAACCGACGGAACCGCAAAATTTGTTATCAGTGGCTCGGCGAGTTCCAGCGTGGTGGTGCGCGACAGAATGGCCGCCCGCTCCAGCACGTGTTCCAACTCCCGAATGTTGCCCGGCCAGGCATAGTGCCTCATCTGTTGCAGCGACGAATTGGCAATCCCGGTCAGCGGTTTTCCCAGTTTTTTGCCGATTTTTTGCAGGAAATGCGTCGTCAGCGGCAGCAAATCCTCCAATCGTTCGCGCAGGGGCGGCAATCGGATCGGAAAGACATTCAGCCGGTAATACAAATCCGAGCGAAACCGTCCCGCCGTCACTTCCTGCTGTAAGTTTCGATTCGTAGCCGCAATAATCCGGACATCGACCCGGATCGGCCCTTTTCCGCCCAGCCGTTCAATCTCTTTTTCCTGAATCGCCCGGAGTAGTTTGGCCTGTAGTTCGAGAGGAAGCTCCCCAATTTCGTCCAGAAAAATAGTGCTCCCATTCGCCAGTTCAAATTTGCCAATCCGCTTTTCGGTGGCTCCCGTGTAGCTCCCCCGCTCGTGGCCAAAAAGTTCGGATTCAATGAGTTGAGATGGTAGTGCCGCGCAGTTGACTTTCACCACCGAACGGTTTTTGCGGTTCGACTGGTTGTGGACGGCCCTTGCAATCAGCTCTTTTCCCGTACCGGTTTCGCCCGTAATCAGTACGGTAGAATCCGTTTTAGCGACCTGCTCCACACTTTCAAACACGGTTTTCAGAGCCAAACTGGTTCCAATAATCTCCTCGAAATTATGACCGGTTTTAATTTCCTCCCTCAAATACGTCTTCTCCTGTTCCAGTTGTTCGCTTAGATCTCTGATTCGCTCATAGGCTACCAGATTTTCCAGGGCCAGCGCGATCTGACTGCCAATTTCCTGCAAAACCAGTACGTCTTTTCGGGTAAACGCATAGGCGGCTTTGCTGCCCAGCAACAGCGATGCCACCGGCTCCCCTTTACTCATAATCGGGACGTAAAGGAATGATTTCCAATCGGCTCCTTTGCCATACACGGCCTCGGCCAGGCTCCGCTGCCTTTCCGTTTCCGGCGATTGCTGCCCCGCGGGTTCCGTAAACCAGGGCGTCATTCCGGTCAGAGCCGCCACGGCGTCCTGGGCGGGCAGCAGGGTGAACGAACCGCCGACTTTCTGTACCACGGTTGTTGTGGCAGATGATGCCGCCGTGGATTCAATCCGGAAGATTGCCAACCCGTCGATGGGCAGGAGGTTGTTGAGCGCTTTCGCCACCAGCGGAACGATCTCGGCCCGGTCTTTGCCATTCCGAAAAGCCGTCACAATGGCCAGTTCCGTTGCTTTGGTCTGCCGGTGGGCTTCGATTTCCTCGTAGGCCAGCAGGTTGTTCAGGGCCAGGGCAATCTGGGAAATAATCAGACTAATCGACTCGTACTCTTTCCGGGAAAAACCGTCGGCAAGCGTGCTGGACAACAGGATGGTGGTAGACGATTCCCGCTTTAATTGAATCGGAAAAACCGCCAGCGAACGAACACCGAAACGGTCCCGGCAGGAGCGAATGGTCGGGTACCGTTCGCACAGTTGATCAAAGGCGGTTTCGGTGAAAATACCGCTCTGCTCATCCGGTTGACCCACTGATTCCCGTGCCATTTCATCAATCATCGCGTCACGCCGGTCACTTTGCACCAGTGAAGTAAACGGAATGCGCTCGAAGGTTCCGGGAGCAATCTTTTGCAGCATCAGCCAGTAGCTGGCAGTTTCGTCGGACAAACCGATGCGGAGCGTGAAGAAGGAAAAGGGAACAATTTGATCGATTTGATCGGCAATAGCCAGACAAAGTTGACTGCGATCCTGAATGGTTACAATGGCATTGTTCACAGCCATTTGTAGTGCCTGTTGCTGCCTCAACCGGGCTTCTTCGCTATGTGCGTGCCGGTAGCGGGCGATTTCCAGTGTGGACAGAACGTCTTTTTCGCGAAATGGCTTGTTCAAAAACCCGAACGGGTGCGTTTCTTTGGCCAATTCCAGCACACGGCTCGTCAGGTTGGCTGATAGGTAAACGAAGGGCGTATTTTTTTCACGCAACCAGTGCGCCAAATCGATGCCGGTCTGATCGCCATCCAGAAAAATGTCCAGTAAGACAATATCCGGTCGCTGCTTTTCGACCACCGTGATCGCTTCCGGAACCGATCCGGCCAACCCGATAACCTGGTAGCCCGCCTTTTCCAGGATGCGCCGAAGGTCGTTGGCAATCATAAATTCGTCCTCGACAATGAGCAAGGTAGGCGACGGGACCAATTCGTTCGGAGACAGCATTTTTTCTGGATTTTGGATTCGGTTCACGGTACGGTGAACCCAAAGATACAAACAAGAATACACGGGTGTAACCTCCAAAATCCAACTCCACTATAATGGAGGCACTCCAATATGTTGGAGGACATTACCAGCCACAAGCAGGCTTAAACTAATCTATAAATAATTGAAAATCAAAGTATTAATTATGGCCTACGGTTTACTTTCATTCGTAAAGGAGGGGTGGCATTTCATTGGTATACAGAGTCTTTGAATTGATTCCGAACAACCTGAAACGCTCTTCTGTATGAAACGCTACCTCCAACAAGAACCGCTGCTCGTTCAGCAAGTCGAAACCAGTCAATGGCTTTTGCCGGTTCATACGCACGACTTCTATGAACTCATTCTGATCGGCAAGGGCAGTGGGTACCACATCATCAATGATAACCGCTTCCCGTATACGACGGGCGACGTATATTTTCTCGGCCCTTCAGACCATCACTCCTTCAGCGTGGTTGAAAAAACCCAGTTCTGTTTTCTCACGTTCACCGATGCGTACCTGAGTGGTTTGGCCAACGTCAAAAATACCGTCTGGAAGCGAATCAAAACCTATAGCCTGCACACCACGCACGGTTTTACGGGGAGCCTGGTTAAAACCGCAACGGATCAACAGCACCTGAATGCCCTGTTGTCTATTCTGCTGAGCGAACAAAAAAGCCCCCGTCAGCTTTCTTCGCCGATCGTCGATGCCCTGATGGGCGTTATGCTGAGCCTGATTGAGCGTCAGATTACGCAACAACAACTCAAATCGATCCACACGTTAACGCCTTCTGCCGATCTGATCCCGAAAATTATAGCCTACATCTGTCAGCACATCATGCAACCCGAATCCCTGCGCATCGAGCAGTTGGCCGATGTTTTCCATTATTCACCCGGCCATCTGAGTGCACTGTTCAAACAGCAGGTCGGCGAATCGTTGCAGCACTACATCATCCAGTACAAACTGAAGCTGGTTGAAAAACGACTGCGGTTGAGTTCACTGACGGTTTCGCAAATCGCCGACGAGTTTGGGTTTACCGACATCTGCCACCTGAATAAACTCTTCAAACGGTATTACCAGCATACGCCGATGGTGTATCGAAGGGTGCGGGTGTGATTTGAGTTGTTTCGCGGAGTTGAGCGGAGAAAAAGGAGTTAAGCGGAGCTATTTATTTTCTCTGCTTAACTCTTTTTACTCCGCTCAACTCCGCGAAACAACTCAAATCACTCTACATACAACTCCACATTCGCCAGGAAATCCTGGTACGTCCGTTCCACACCGTCTTTCAGTTCCGTCGTGTGTTTCCAGCCCATATCGTGAAGCCGCGAGACGTCCATCAGTTTGCGGGGAGTGCCGTCGGGTTTGTCGGTATTCCAGCGGACTTCGCCTTCGTAGCCCACCACCTGCTGCACCTGCTCCACCAGTTCCCGGATTGTAACGTCTTCGCCGGTGCCGATGTTGACAAACAGCTCCTCGTCGTAGTTCTGCATCAGGAAAAAACAGGCGTCGGCCAGGTCATCGGCGTGCAGGAATTCCCGGCGGGGCGTCCCCGTCCCCCACACTTCCACAAACGGCTGGTCGTTGACCTTGGCTTCGTGAAATTTGCGAATCAGAGCCGGTAACACGTGCGAACCCTGCAAATCGTAATTGTCGTTTGGCCCGTAAAGATTGGTCGGCATGGCCGAAATGAAGTTGCAACCGTACTGACTGCGGTAGGCTTCACACAGCTTGATCCCGGTTATTTTGGCGATGGCGTAGGGCTCGTTGGTCGGTTCCAGAAAACCGCTCAGCAAATATTCCTCTTTCAACGGCTGGGGAGCCAGTTTGGGATAAATGCAGGAGGAGCCCAGAAACAGCAGTTTCTTGACGCCAGCCACGTAGGCATGATGAATGATGTTGGCTTCAATCAGCAGGTTATCATACAGAAATTCGGCCCGGTAAGTGTTATTGGCGACAATACCGCCCACTTTTGCCGCAGCCAGCACCACGTAATCCGGCTTTTCGGTTTGAAAAAAATCTTCGACGGCGGCCTGGTTGCGCAGATCCAGTTCCGACGAGGTGCGAACCAGCAGATTTTCAAATCCTTCCGCCTGTAATTTCCGGACGATGGCCGATCCAACCATCCCCCGGTGACCAGCTACGTATATTTTAGCGTCTTTTTCCACAATTCAGTATTTTAGTACTAAAGTTAGGCACGGTTTCTGACAAAATAAAACCACATCAAAAACGTTGCATTGATAAGGTTAAACCGGCCAAGCCGCTGAGACTGATTTACGCTGCATGAAACGAATTACGATACTTGGGTTATTACTGGGTAGCGGGCTGGTGGGAACAGCCCAGACGACTACCTCACCCGTTCAGAACTCCTTTACCACCTCGCAAGCACCGGTTACGGAGAAGTCGGCCAAGGGCGACAAACCCGGCCTGTCGCTGGTGCCAACGGGTGTGGAGAATCTGGTGAGCGAAACGCTACCCGATCTGGGACTGAAAGTCAAGCAATTCAAGAAAGACCAGAAGGATAAATCCGAACGCAAGAAGAAACAAAGGCTGGCCCGGACGGAATACGAAGGTATCCCGATCGTGGAACAATACACGAAGTTTGGCAGTGGCGACCGGACCATCATCGAGAAGTTTACGGTTTTGAAGCAATACCGCCAGCCGAATGCCTACGTCCGCGAAACCTACTGGTTTGACCCCAAAGCCCAGCGGATTTCGTCGGCGTTGATCAAAGACAAGGAAAAAGTCATGATCATGCACGGGCCGTATAAGCGGTATCAGAACGGGATTCTGCTCGAAGAAGGCTACTATTATGTGGGCGCCAAAGACGGTCGCTGGGAAAAATACGACGCCAACTACAAACTCCTCGATAAGCAAAAATGGGATCGCGGTTTTCCTGCCGAATCCGAGATTACGTATTACGATTCCGCGCATACGAAAGTCAAGGAAGTGCTGCCGAAGGAGTTTGGGAAAGTAAACGGGCAGTACATGGCATTCTACGAAGGGGGCCAACTGGCGGCTGAAGGCAAGTATGACAACGGCGTGAAAGTCGGTCGCTGGATCGAATATTACCAGTTCCGGCGGCAACGCAAGAAAATCACCCAATACGGCCGCGACCGCTGGACCGAAGAATTCGAACCGTACGTCATCAGCGAGTGGGACGACAAAGGCAAGATCACCTACGAACGCCCGAAAGAAAAAGAGGTCGCGGAAGACGATCAGTAAACCTACAGCAATTTCTTGACCACCGGCAGGGCTTTTTCGGCCCACTGGCGGTATTGTTTTCCCGAAAAATGCAGCCTATCTTCGGCAATTTGCGACGGATCACCGGCCGCCGTGCGCGACGTTGGCGTAATATCGACGTACACAATACCGGCTTTTTTGCATTCATCCAGCGCCACGTCGTTAAAGGCGTCAATCTCTTTCGCGATCTGCTGCCGATCCCGGCCTGACCCGGCAGCATAGGGCGTTACGCCCCAATCGGGAATAGACAACACAAAAACCCGCCCCGGTTTTCCACCGGCAAAGCGGGTGGCGGTTTGCAGCAAGGCTCGAAATTCCATGCGGTATCGCTCGACGTCCTGCCCCCGGTATTGGTTGTTGACCCCAATCAGGAGCGACACCAGTTGGTACGTTTTCTGGTTTCCGCTCTGTTTGATCGCGTCGCTCAATTCGCTGGTGGTCCAGCCGGTCCGGGCAATGATGTCGGGATCGGTGATGGTTAAACCGTCTTTACGCAGCAAACCGGCCAGCAGAACACTCCAGCGGTCGGCTTCCGGCACGCTCTCGCCAATGGTGTAAGAATCGCCGAGGGCGAGGTAGTTGGCGTCAGTCGACGCGCCGGGCTTGGGTGTCATACGGTCATCGTCAGCACCGGGTTGGGCGCAGGCCAGAAGGAGAAAAAGAAAGAACAGCGTCATGCAGTATCGTAAAACGTTAAAAGTCACCGGAATAAAACGGACTGAAGACGTAATAACTGCTGTCGCGTTTGGCCCGTTTGGGCGCGGTTTTGATAAGAAGCGCATACCGACTTTGGCGTTTTTCAGTCCGCATCCAGTTCGTAAAGGGCCGTTCGTGGGTGTAAAGCCGGTCTACTTCGCGGACATGCACGGTTTCCACCTCTTTCGGATCAACCGGAATGCCGTTGATGAAGACGTCGATATCGCTGATAAACTCCTCCTGAATTTTCAGGTGCTGGTTTTTCGTCCGTTTCACGAATACGTCTTTGTACCCGAAAAAGGTGGCTTCCAGCAGTTTATTCATCGTATACGTGTGCGTAACGCCCAGCGGATGATCCGACATCCCCGCAGCCTTCAGCATCGCGACCAACTGCTGCCGCTCCGGCCCCAGCGGAATGGATTGCTTGCTGATTTGAATCAATATACGATACGGATGGGGATCCGGATTGTCGATGCCGTCAAACTGATGCAGAACGAAAAGCTCCTCGACGTAATCGATTTTCAGCTTCGCCAGCAGAGTCGCCGACACCGGTTTACCGTTGATATACACCAGCGCCTGGGCTTTGTAGTTTTCCGCCAGCGTCAGAACACTGTCTTTCAGGTTAAGAATAAACGGGGCATTGAATTGGAGAACGGTTGCAGTTTTGAGCTTGTTTTTCCGTTGGTAATACGTCAGTGAACGTCCCCAGAGCGGACCGTCTTCCAGTTTAGTCACCAGAATGCGGGTCGGGTTGATTAACGGAAAATCGGGGCGATGGGTTACTTCGCTGGTGGTCTGCTCACTCTGGCACGCCATCACCACCAGCACCGTTGCGACCCAAAGCAGCATATACCGCCACCAGGCTTCATCAGAACGGGCCTGGTTCATCATCTGAATCCGGTTTTTCAATCCGGCGTATTCAAATTGGTTCGTGAACCGGTAGCGGTATGGGCTTTTGTGCTTCATGATCAGCTCTTTATCAGGAAGATCGTCTCATTTCTGACATGAGTAAAGATACCGATTTGGTTTCAATCAACAAACCTTCTTTCGCCTTCAATAGGTCATCCCTACGGGATTGTATTTTATTCGATCTTCCCCATTTTCGGCGGGTTGAAACCCACCGCTACAAAACGAATCATCCCTACGGGATTGTGTTTTATTCAATCTTCCCCATTTTCGGCGGGTTGAAACCGGGGGTGTAGATGGACAAGGCGGATCTTAATACCCGAAAATCTCCTCCAGTGACACCTTTTTTACGTTGCCATATTGGCTTAGCTGATCGGCGTTTACCCGTTTTTCCGAGGCCACAATGCAATACGTATACGGTTTGTTGGCCAGGTGCTCGTCACTGAATTTCTTCAGGTCGGTATAGCTCAACTGATCGAGGGCATCGTAAATTTTCTGGCGTTCGTCGTAGTCCAGGCCTTTTTCTTCGGCGGCCAGGTAGCTGTAAATCACGGCATCCTGCAAAACCCGTTCGGTTTCGTAGCCTTTTTTCATCCCTTTCCGGGCCGCATCCAGGGCCACCGGCGATTCGGGCAGGGCATTCAGTAACTCATTCATCCCGGCAACGGCTTCGGGCAGTTTGTCAGCCTGACTGCCGATGTAACCGATCAGCGTATACTGCTCGTCTTTTTTGGCGGGCGTGTCGTAATACGCATAGGTCGAATAGGCCAGTGCTTTCGATTCGCGGAGCGTCTGGAACACCACCGAGGCCATTCCGCCCCCGAAATAGTTGTTGAAAAACTCGACAACCGGGGTTTGAGCCGGATCATAGGCCCGGGTGTTGCGCACCCACGAGATTTCGGACTGCACCATGTCGTAATCCGCAAACAAAACCTGGTTTTCATTCTGTGCAACCTGCTTGAAAGCCCGCTTCGTGGGAACGGCGGCAAACGTCGCAGGCAGTTTGTGCAGGCTTACGATCTTCTTTTCAAAAACCGCCAGCGGTTTCGGACCGTAATAAATGATCTGATGCGGCAGATTGACCAGATTATGCAGAAAGGCGACCAATTCCGCAGCCGTTACTTTTTGCAGTTCGTCGTTGGTGAACTGGTTGTTGAACGGATTTTGGGGACCGTACTGCGCGTATTGCATCAATCCCTGCATGATCGTCTCTTTGCTCAATTTGGCGTCGGAGCGTTGTTTTAACACCCGTCCTTTGAGTTCTTCCAACGCTTTTTCATCCGGTTTACAGGTCCTCAGCAACGTTTCGAGCAGGTTCACCGCCGGTTCGAAATTTTCCTGCAAGCCACTCAACCGGATGGTGGTGTATTCGTTGCCAGGCTGAATGGAGTAGCTACAGGCCAGGCTGTAAAACTCGGTGCTCACCTGCTCCGCGCTCAGCTTGTCCGTGCTCAGAAAAGCCAGGTATTGCGTCGCCAGGCCCAGAAGTTTGCTGTGATAGGTCCCTATTTTCAGCCGGTATCCCAGCCGGAAAATCTCGTTTTCCACGTTGGCGGCATACAGCACGTCCGCCATTCCGGCTTTGCCGCGTTTCACGTCTTTCTTGTAATCGAGCCACACCGGTTTGATCGGAGCCATCGGCAGATCGTTGACGGTTTCCAGAAACGGCGATTGCTTGTCGGTGTTGGTCGCAACGGGTGTAATGGCCGGTTTTTCCACTTTCTGAATGCTCGTATCCTCGCCTTTCCGTTTGTAAACCACCACGTAATTGTCCTTAAACCACTGATTGGCAAAGGCTACCACGTCTTTTTTGGTGATCTTGCTCATCTCATCCAGGCGACGCGTGTAGTCGACCCAACTTTCACCTTTGTCATTGACGAACGCATCCAGCATCGGAGCCACCCGGCTGTAGTTGTTTTCCAGGCCACGAATGGCGTTCAGTTTGTAGTTGTTGACGATGGCCCTCAGGATTTTCTCATCGAACTCCCCGCGCTTCAGTTTCTCCACCTGCCCAATCAGCAGATCTTTCACTTCTTCGAGCGTCTGCCCCTGTTTGGGTCGGCCCGACATCGTCCAGACGGAATAATCCTTCAGTTTTTCGATGGTCGAGCCACCGCCCAGAATCTTCTGCTGTTTGTTGAGGTTGAGGTCAATCAGACCAGCCGCCGAGTTCGACATCACCTCATCGGCCAGCGTCGCCAGCAGCGACGATTTCACATCCAGCACACCCGGCAGCCGGTAACCAATCCGAACGTTGTCGGGCGTGGGGCCAAACACTTCCCGGGTTTGAATCCGGGTCAACGGGGCTTCGGGGGCCGGATTGTAGAGTTTTACGTCTTTCGGTTGCCAGTAGCTGAATTTCTCGTCAATTTTTTTGATGACCTCATCCGGGTTCAGATCCCCCGCCATGATGATCGCCATGTTGTTGGGTACGTAGTAGTTGTTGAAATACTTCCGGATTTCGAGCAGCGACGGATTTTTGAGGTGTTCGACGGTTCCGATGGTGGTTTGCTGGCCGTAGTTATGAACCGGAAACAAGGCCGCCATCAGGGTTTCTTCCACTTTCCAGGGATCGTTGTCGAGACTCCGGTTTTTTTCTTCGTACACCGCTTCCAGTTCGGTGTGGAAAATGCGCAGAACCGGATTACGAAACCGTTCAGCCTGCAACGTCAGGTAACGATCGATGGCGTTGGCGGGAATGTCTTCGAGGTAGCAGGTGACTTCATAACTGGTGAACGCATTGGAATTCTGCCCCCCCATGCTGGCAATCATTTTATCATACTCGTTGGCAATGGCAAACTTCGCAGCCTCGCCCGATTTCTGGTCAATTTCCCGGTAAATGGCCTTCCGTTGAACCGTGTCCGTCGTTTGGTTGTAGCGTTCATAGAGCGCATCGATCTGATCGAGCAGCGGTTTTTCCTTCGCCCAGTCCAGACTGCCGTAGCGGTCGGTGCCTTTGAACAGCATGTGTTCGAGGTAATGCGCCAGCCCGGTATTGCTTCGCGGATCGGTGTTGGAGCCCGCCCGGGTCGGCATGAACGAGAAGATGCGGGGTTCTTTTTTATTGACACTGAGGATAACCGTCAGTTGGTTTTTGAGGGTATAAAACCGGGTTTGCATCGGGTCGTTGGTCACGTAGCGATACGTATAGCCGTTGCTGGTGGCGGTTTTCCATTCGGTAGCCACGCCGGTTTTCTGGGCCATTGTTGACGGCACGATTACCAGCAACAGGCTCAGCGATAACAGAAATTGTTTCATTTTCAGGGGAAGTAAAGTTACGTTGTATAGAGAATGGGAACACGGATTTAACGGATGGAACGGATTTACACCGATTAAAATAAAAATCAGTTTTTTGATCCGTTAAATCCGTGTTCCCATCAAACACTATTGGCTGAAGAAAAACTGGACATACCGCTTTTTCCGGCCCGGTCCGGCGGATTCATCCCGAACATCGTTGATAATGACCGTATGAAGCTGCTTCGGATCAAACATCGCTATCTGGTCGGCACTCACCGCCTGTCCATCGATCAGTACAGTAACACTTTCAGGATGATA
The DNA here is from genome assembly GCF_051857545.1 of Larkinella fluvii. Lineage (NCBI taxonomy): Bacteria > Pseudomonadati > Bacteroidota > Cytophagia > Cytophagales > Spirosomataceae > Larkinella > Larkinella fluvii. The sequence continues at coordinate 252,242 of NZ_JBPZHB010000006.1, forward strand.
AAGCTGAAGCTGACCACTGTCATTGATAAAAACGCCTAACCCTTCATTTCGGCGCCCGGGATTGTCACGCAGCCACTGCCCTTTTACAGTCGACTTACTCCCCGCCATAAATTTCTGATTTTTCTGAATTGAATAAGCAATTCGGCTTTCGGTCACCAAGCCAGCAACGGACGCTTCGTCTTCTTTCACGACCTGGGACAAAACATCCGGCATTCCAGAACTGGCCATGCCTATGCCCAGCGAACCGCTCTCGGCTAGATAGCCGCCAATCGACTTGATCGGTTCGCCAGTCTCATCCCCATTGGACGTTGAACCAGAACTACCATTCTGTTTATGAACTTTTACGCCAATGGCATTGATATAGACCTGAAACGGATCAAATTTGACGTGCGTAAAATCGAAGGTAAACCGGGATTGCTCTTCAATCGTTTGTTTCAATTCCGAAAGATCTTTGAACGACATTTTGGGCGTAATCACCCAGTACAGCAACTTCCCTTCCCGGACAACATACCGGCTTTGTTTTTCCGTATTCACTACCGGTATTTCATCAGCAACCTGCGCCGAATCGGGAATCGCCACGGATTTTTCGCCCAGTTCTTCCACCGGTTTCGGCACGATTTTCAAGTCGGATTCTATGGGCGAATCAGCCTGCTCAACAACCGCAGAAAAAACGGGTTTTGGCTTCGCGATCACTACCGGCTTCTTCTTTACCAAAGCCGATGACGGTTTTTTCGGCTTTTCCACCGCAGCCATCGTCGTCACCAGTCCGGTAACCGTAAACAACACCAAATAGACCAGCCACGACCGCCGGGTTTGGGATGCCTGATTCATCATCTGAATGCGGTTTTTCAAAAACCGGGGACCGAACTGGTTGACGAAGCTGAACTGCTCCGGGTGCTGCCGAAAAATACCATTCGTTTTCATACGCAGGTTCAGGAAAACCGATTAATCCGCCAGCAACTGGCTTTTGGTTGTAACCACCACAAGACCCTTGGTCGTGAACATTGGCTTGACCATTCCCGCCGATCCTTTGTCGAAAACCGCTACCGAAATCTTGTCGTCGGCAGCCAGTTCCCGAAACGCCTGGTATGAACCCCGCTTGCCGTCGATCAGAAAGGTAAAGTGGGTGAGTTGTTCCGGCGAGAGTGTTTTTTTGTACAAAAGCTGGCGGCCCATCGCCATCACCTCCGGATTGGCCGAAAAAACCGCATCCAGAATTTTTCCGTCGATCATCGTGGCCCCGTAGCGCCCGGTTTTGCCGAACCGTTTCATGGCTTCCTGCGCCGTCAGCACCGTGCGCTTGTAGTCGGACACGGAGCCAAAGCCAAACGGCTGACCCGGCCGCAGGTTCAGCACCCGGCCATTGAGCACCACCACCGGTTTTTCGTGTTCCCAAATCGAAAACAAAGTGTCGGGCAACTGCATCACCCGCCGGGTGGTCTGCACCACAAACGGCTTCGACGGGTCGGGTTGAATGGCCGTGATCACAAAGGGTGGTATTTGATTGAGCGTCCGGGCAACGACCTGTTTTCCGTTTTTTACTTCAACCGAAATGTGATCGATCTGGCCGGAGCGATTGACGTCGGCCTGGTAACGCATCGTGATGCCCCGTTCCGCAAAAACCGCCTGCATCACATCCAGATCCTGTAAAGATGTAACCGCCGTAATCAATCCGAACACACCAAACCGGTTGTCGACCACGTACCGGGAAACGGTTTTTGGCGTGGTAAAGGCCGAACAGGAGAGGATAATACTAACGCTAAAAAGCAGGTAGGTTTGCCACCCCCGGTTCGACTTGGGCCGGTTCATCATCGAAATCCGGCTTTTGAGTTGCGGCTGATTGAACGAATTGGTCGCCGGTCGGACGGGAACCGGCGTTTCGCCCGAGAGGCTGGCTTTCAGCAGGTAATACTGGTATTTTTTCTTCTCGATGCCTTCATCCAGCACTTCCCGGTCGACGAGGTATTCCAGGTTTTCCTGCACCAGCCGCTGGTGCCACCAGGCAAACGGATTGAACCAGAAGATGACCCGCAGCAACTCGGCCAGCAGCATATCCAGGCTGTGCCACTGCCGGCAATGCACCCGTTCGTGCAGCAGAATCTGGTCGAATTCGTCCTGTTCATACAGTTCCGGATTCAGAATGACCCATCGAAAAAAGGAAAAGGGAGCATCGACCTCCGCGTTGACCACCAGCCAGACATCATCCTCCCACGAACGCTCCGAGCGCGCAATCAGCCGCGCCAGCGACAAAAGTTGCACCAGCAGTCGCCCGCCCAAAAAGATTACCCCTGCCAGATACGCCCACAACGCTAGTTTCTGCCCGGTAACGGTCGATTCTTCCGGCTGGATTTCCGGGACGACAGCCGGCACCTGAGCGGGCGGTTTTTGAAACTGGGGAGCGGGTTGGGCCGGTTTCAGCCGCGACCAGTCCAGAACCCGCAGGTTCGGAACGGTTTGCTGCACCAGATTCCGGACGGGCGCGGGCCGAAAGTCGGGCAACTCGACCAGCGGCAGCACCAACGCCAGCGCCACGTTCAGCCCGAGCAAATACCGGTTCAGGCCAAACCAGGTGGCCCGGCGGAGCAACAGCCGGTAGCAGAGCGTCAGCACCGCCAGAATCAGACCCGCTTGCAGGAGGTAAATCAACAGGCTCATGGCTACTGCCCCTTCTCGATCATCGTGATGATTTCTTTCAACTCGTCTACCGAAATTTTATCCTTTTTGGCAAAGTAGCTCACCAGATTTTTGTAGGAATCATCGAAATAATCCGACACGACTTTCTTCAGCACAAAGCGGTTCTGGTAGTCTTCCTTGCTGATAATCGGGTAGTATTCGTGGGTATTGCCATACGCCTGATGGCCGACATACCCTTTTTCCTCCAGATTCCGGATAATGGTCGAAACGGTGTTGTAATGCAGGGGCGGGTCGGTGAAATAGGCCAGCATGTCTTTTACAAAAGACTGTTCGACTTTCCACAAGACCTGCATGATCTCTTCTTCTTTGGCAGTTAACTTTTCCATCGCGCTTATTTTAGGTTAACAAAGTGCTGTCCGGGCAAAAAACCGGTGACCATTTACAAGGTCCTGACTCCATAATGACGAATATAGAACGGTTTGCGTAGCTTGCAAACTATTTTCGTAGTTTTTTATTCTACCCCCCGGCCACGGCCTTAATTTGAATCTACGCGGGAGGGTCGTAGTTTTGTGTAAAGACAGCTTACGCTCCATGAAGAAATTACCGATAGGATTACTGGCCGGATTGTGGCTGCTGCTGGCGGGTTGCGACGAAAAGGCGGTTTATAAAGGAATCGATGACATCGAAGACGGCACCTGGTACATCAAGAATACACCGGAGTTTACGTTCGAGATTGCCGATACGACGGTCACCTATTCCGTTTATTACAACATCCGGAACAGCGTTTCGTATCCGTACTACAACCTGTACATCCGTCGTTATTTGCTGGACGGAACCGGAAAAATGCTGGAGTCGAAGCAGGACGAGCTAACGCTGCTTGACCCGAAAACCGGAAAACCGTATGGCGACGGTTTGGGCGATCTGTTCGACCACCGGATCAGCATGATGAAAAAATACCGCTTTCCGCGAAGTGGAAAATACACGATCCGCTTGCGGCAATACATGCGCCAGAACCCCCTGCCGGAAATTTACAGCGTGGGCGTGACGGTGGAAAAAGACTTGTAGTATGGAAATTTATTTGCCTCTCTTCCCGCTGAATTTGGTTGTGTATCCCAACGAAGATCTCAACCTGCATATTTTTGAAGAACGCTACCGGCAGTTGATCGCAGAATGCCTGGAAAAAGGACAAACCTTTGGCATTCCGGCGTTTATCAACAACAAACTGCCCGGTTACGGCACCGAAATGAGCGTTACTACCCTACACAAACGGTATGACGACGGACGGATGGACATCAAATCGAAGGGAATTCGGATTTTTAAGGTGGCTAACTTCGAAAATCCGTCGCCGGGAAAACTCTATGCGGGCGGCACGGTGCAGGTGGTGGAAGTCGAACCCGAAATGGGCGACCACCTGGATGAACTGATTGTCAAACTGACCCGGCTGTACCGGCTGCTACAGATCAAATCCGAAATCGACGAAGAAACACCCCTCCTGTCGTTTCGGGTGGCGCACAAAATCGGTTTGTCGGTTGAGGAAGAATACGAGCTGCTGACGATCGACCACGAAAACGAACGCCAGCGGTTTCTGATCCGCCACCTCGACCGGGTGTTGCCGGTGGTTTCGGAAATGGAGCGCACCAAAGACCGCATCAAAATGAACGGCCATTTCAAGAATCTGGACCCGTTGAAATTCTGATCCACGGTTGATTTGTTTTTAAGCTACAAAATGAATCATCCCTACGGGATTCTAAACCCATCCCGTACATATCTCCCCCGGTTTTAAACCGGGGCTACAAAATGATTCATCCCTATGGGATTATCTACTCCTAAAAATCCCGTAGGGATGAATCATTTTGTAGCGATGGGTCTTAACCCACCGAACCCCGTGAATTAAACAAACAAAATCCCGTAGGGATGATTCATTTTGTAGCGATGGGCCTTAACCCGCCGAACCCCATGAATTAGACGAACAAAATCCCGTAGGAATGATCCATTGAATACCGAAGAATGGTCCTTGAAACCAAATCGGCCGCGGGCTGAAGTCTAAAATAGGGTCTGATTTTGAATCGTTTCAATCCACCAAATCCTTGACTTTTTTCGGCAGTTTATCCGTCAACTCCTTAACATTCATTGGTTTTTTCGGACGTTCGGCTTCACCCAGCAGAAAACCGTACGGTTTGAGCGGTTCGACGGCATCGAAAACGACTTTGAGAATGGCCGTCATGGGCAGCGCCAGAATCAGGCCGGTCACGCCCCACAACTGCCCCCAGAGTAACAGAACAATAATGGCTGCCAGCGGGTTGATGCTGACTTTAGAACCCACGATGTAGGGGGTGATGAAGTTGCCTTCCAGAATTTGGACGAACGAAAATACGCCGATAACGCCGAGGGCAACCAGCGGATTATCGTGGGTCAGCAGCGTGAACAAAGCCGGCAACAGCGACCCGATCAGAATGCCAATGTACGGAATCAGGATCATGAACGCGCCCAGAAAACCGAAAAAGACGGCGTAATCGATGCCCAGAATCAGCAGACCGACCGTGTTCAGCACGCCCACAATGATGATGACAAGCACCAACCCAACCAGATAATCCTTGACAACGGTGTAGATACGGCCAAAAACGATGTCGATCTTGGCCCGCTTCGTACTCTTGAATACTTTGTAAAAAAATGACCGGAAGAAGTCGCGGTACAGCATCAGAAAGAAGATATACAGCGGCACAATCGAGATGGTCGACAGCGTGTTGGTGGTAGCCAGCAAGGTGGACGTCAGAAAAGAACCGCTTTCACGAATCAGGTTGTTGACGTAACTCCGGGCCTCGGCCACCATTTTCGAGCGTTCGATGTGAAACCGGTCTTCCCCGAACGTCTGTAGTCTGTCCAGAATCTGATTGCCCCGTTCGAGTAATTTAGGAGCTTCACTGGTGAAACTGGAAATTTGCAGGGAAATGAGGTAAAAAAGCAGGTAAAAAAAGCCGATCATGATCACCAGACAAATCAGAATGGCCGGTACGCGTGGCACCCGCCAGCGTTCGAGCCGGTGGTTGATCGGATACAGGATCATGGCGAACAGAATCGAAAAAACCAGCGGTACGATCAGTTCCTGCATGGCCGACAGCCAGTAGACCAGGATCGTCAGCACAATCATGATGCAGGCAAACCGGACGTACGACGGTAAATTGACTTCAGGTAATTTGTTTTCCATATTTTTGGCTGTGGTATTCTGTTTTCGGTATACGGTTTTCGCCGGGCCGACGTTTCGGTGGCTGACGCATGCTTTCTGGCAGATGTGAGCATTGTACTAGCCGGAATGCGTCAGCCACCGAAACGTCGGCCCGGCGAAAACCGTATACCGAAAACTGTAAACTATTTTTTATGACCTCTTTTCTTCTTTTTTTATTTTCGCTCAAAGTGGCCCTTTGCTCCTGCCACACGGAGAACAAACGCAGCGGTTTTCGCAGCGGACGGGCTCAGTATGCGGTTTCGCGGGTTGGGCGGCTGGCACCGGTGGTCAACGAAAGTTCGGGGCTGTCGTATCGTGCTGGTCGCAACACGTTCTGGACGCACAACGACAGCGGGGGCCGACCCACGCTCTATGAAGTGGCCCGCGACGGTTCGCTCGTCGATTCGCTGCCCCTGCCAATGCTGAAAAACCGGGACTGGGAAGCCCTGGCGAGCCAGGACACGACGGCGGTGTTCATCGGCGACATCGGCAATAACGCCAACGCCCGAACGGATCTCCGCATTTATCGGGTCAATCCCAAACAACCTAACGATTTTCAGACCATTCCGTTTCATTATGCCCGGCAGAAATCGTTTCCGGCGTCGAAAGATACGCGTAATTTCGACAGCGAGGCCCTTTTTGCCGCCAAAGACAGCCTGTACCTCATCTCAAAAAACCGGTCGGAGCCCCGGCTGCCTGTCAACCTCTATGGGATGCCTGCCCAGGGCGGGGACCACGCCCTCGTTCCCACCGACAGCATTTTCCTGAACCGGATGGTGACCGATGCCGCCCTCAGCCCCGACGGCCAAACGCTGGCGGTGTTGACTTATGGCAAGATTTTCCTGTTTGAGCAGAAAAATAACCGCATCGATTTTCAGCATCCGACGCGCTGCCTCCGGATTCCACGGGGACAAACCGAAGGGCTGGCATTTGTGAACAACACGGATTTGGTGATGACGAATGAACGGGGAAGGATGTATTTGATTCGGAGGAAGTGATCGTATTGAGTCCGTTGTTACTTTTATTTTGCCCCTAACAAAAGCACAGTTCTTCATTTATTAATTTGAAAAGTTTATATTCGACCCGACAAACCGCCTTTATTATCTTTTGAAGCCTTTTTGAGTCCTGACTAAAAGCGTTGGTAATCATGAGAATCAGCTTCTACCTTCTGGCAGCAATGGGCTTGTTTTGCAGCCAATGTACCCAACAGTATACGGCAACGCCAAAACCGGTAACTCCTAAAATAGATTATGACCAGGTCAGTATTCAACTCATGCAGAATCTGGCTCCTGAAATCATCGGTACATGGACGCTTCAAAAAGTAGTCGTAAAGCACAATCCAAGACTCTATTTCCGTGAACACGTCAAGTTGACCAAAGACAGCACTTTTCTGAACCTGGCTACATTGACCATCCGGCCAGCAGCGGTTGCCCGGTCTACTCCCAGAGACCTCCGGCGCGGGGAATACGATGGCACGATTGAATACGGCGGAAAAGCCTATCCGGTTCAGTTAAATTTACGCGCTGATTTTGGCTGGCTGGTCAATAGAGAAGGTCCCCAGGCCATTTCGCTGTTTGAGTACCATTTTCCGAATGGCACGCGTATCGTTGAACCCGAAGAAGCGTTCCTGAAAGACCTTGGTTTGATCAACGATAATTTTTCAATCGAAGTCATCAACGGACAGCGGAAAATGGTTTGGCGTGGCTTTGATCGCGGGGTTGAACAGGTTGATCTCGTAAAGCAGTAACCTAGCCAGGCTCATTACCACGGTTTAAATCGATAGGTCTACCTCTCGCTATTTGTCGCCCGGTTTTTCTTAATCTGCTAAAACCGTCTTTAGGGTACGATCCTGCCAACCGGATCATCAAGGCAAATAAGGCTTCCCGACCACCAGTTTATCGCCCGAAAAGTCTACTTCGAACAAATGCGGAACCCGGTGCGTACGACCGTTGGTACTTTTATGGCTGTGAAGCGACATCAACCAGGTGCCGTTCAGGGTCCGAAACAACATGCCATGACCGTAATTGGGTGGGGTGATGGGCTCTTTTTCGTGGAGCCAGGGGCCATCCAGCGTGCCGCTTTTCGAATAGGCAATGCCTTGTGTATAGACATCCCCGATCCAACTGGTCCAAAGCATGGCCAGCCTGCCGGTTCCGGTGCGAAATAGATACGGCCCGTCCGTCACTTTGTTGGGGCCGGTCCCGCCGTTCTCACGACTCCAGGGGCTTTCGCTGGCCCGAAACAGCAGTTTTCCTTCGCCAACCGACCCGCTTAAATCCGGTTTCAGTTCGATCTTCTCAATGGTTCCATTCAGGTTTTGCAGCCATTCGTAACAATAAACCATATACGGTTTTCCGTCCTTCTCCACCCACAAGGTGCCATCCAGCGTTGGCTTGTCGGCAGGCAGGTAGGTAGGGTCTTTCATCGGAACGTAAGGCCCTTCCGGTTGATCGCTGACCAGAACATGGCTGGCCCGGCGCTCGATGATATTTTCGCCGACCGTATCGATTTTCACCGCCCGGTTGGTGAAGGTGGCAAAATAATAGTATTTGTCTTTGTAATGATGCAGTTCGGCCGCCCAGATCATCGGGTTCGGCCCCATCCAGGAGCCAGGATCGGTGCGGGTTACTTTGAAAGGGCCGGTCCATTTTTTCAGGTCTTTGCTTTTCCACAGCATGCCCCCCGTACCGGTCATATAGTACGTCGAGGTCTTTTTATCCGCCAAAATAAACGGGTCGCTCAGGCGAATGGAATCCAGCGGCACATCCTGCCGGAGCACAGGCGCCCGGTTTTGCGAAAAAACCGGGGTCAGATGAGCGGTAATCAGGGCAACGATCAATACGGCTTTTTTAATCATGGGGCTGCGGTCTGCTAATGATCGGATATTTCAGGTCTGTTTCAGCGATTTATCACACTAAATGTATCACTATTTTAGTCGTTTTAATCGAGAGGCAGAAAGAATAGCCTCCGGTTTGACCATGCCGTTGCGCCCGTTTTTTATCCTATTGCGTATTGTGCGGGGTAACGTCATTTCGTGTTAAGTTTTTGTTAACAATAGAGTTAACTTCGTAAAATTGCTGACACAGCGCGTACCTTCGATTCCAAATTACACCAACAAACCGTAGAATGAGTGCCACGAAGACTTCCCAACAACTCCACCGTGTGCTGGTGGTCGACGACGACCCCGACATTGTCGAGCTGTTGCAATACAATCTGGAGAAAGAAGGGTACGACGTCCGCACTGCGCCCGATGGCCGAAAAGCCCTCGACACCGCCCGCTCGTTTGTTCCCGAACTGGTGTTGCTCGATATCATGATGCCGCAACTCGACGGCATCGAAACCGGCCGCCAACTCCGCAATTTGCCTGATCTGCGCCAAACGTTTATTCTTTACCTAACCGCCCGCTCCGAGGAATATTCGGAGGTGGCTGCTTTTGAAATCGGGGCCGACGACTACATTACGAAGCCCATCAAACCGCGCGCGCTGATGAGCCGCATCAACGCCCTCTTCCGGCGCGAAGCCCAGAAAGCCGATCCGGGCGAGAAAATCGAAATCGGCGGGCTGGTCATCAACCGCCTGAACTACACCGTAACGACTGGCGACAAAACCGTCGTGCTGCCCAAAAAGGAGTTCGAACTGCTGTTTTTCCTCGCGCTGTCGCCTAACAAAGTATTTGGCCGGGAAGAGTTGCTGCAAAAAATCTGGGGAGTCGATATCTACGTCCTCGAACGCACCGTCGATGTGCACATCCGGAAATTGCGGGAAAAAATCGGCGAAACCTACATCAAAACCCTGAAAGGCGTGGGGTACATGTTCAATGATGAAGGTTAAGCGGTTATCTTTACTTCATGTCGCTTAGCCCCCGTATTGCTGCGTTTCTGCTGGCCGGTCTGATTTCGGCCCTGACGGTCGTGTTTCTGACGTTTGTGGAAGGCGTCACGCGCAGCATGTTGTTCGTGGTGGCGATTTCGTCGTTGATCGTTTCGTTTTTCCTGATTCTGTATGCCATCGAAATTCTGGTGTACCGCGAGGTCAACAAACTCTACAAAACCATCCACAAACTGCGCATCAAGGATTTTACGATTTCCCGGACCACCATCGTTAAAAACAGCAATCCGTTCAAGAAACTGAACGACGAGATTTTTGTCTATGTGGCCCGCAAACAGAAGGAAATCGAGGAACTCCGGCGACTCGAACAGTTCCGGCGTGAGTTTCTGGCCGACGTTTCCCACGAACTGAAAACGCCCATTTTTGCCGCGCAGGGCTTCGTACACACGCTCATCGACGGGGCCATCGACGACGAGAAGGTGCGGGATAAATTTCTGGCCAAAGCCGCCAAAAGTTTAGACGGTCTGGATGCACTGGTGAAAGACCTCGTGGCCCTGTCGCAACTGGAAACCGGCGAGGTGAAGATGCATTTTGAGCCGGTGGATATTTACCAGATTACGCTGGAGGTGTTTGAGCAACTGGAAAATAACGCGCTGGCCCGCCAGGCTTCCTTAAAAATCAAATCCGATCAACCCGGCGGTATTTTGGTCAAAGCCGACCCGCAACGCATCACGCAGGTACTCACCAACCTGATCGAAAATGCCATTAAATACGGCAACAACGGCGGCAAGGTGGTGGTCAGTTTTGAGGAGGAAAAGAAGCAGTACATCATTCAGGTGCGCGACAACGGCCCCGGCATTCCGCCCGAACACCTCAACCGCATCTTCGAGCGGTTTTACCGCGTCGATAAAAGCCGTTCGAAAGAACGGGGTGGCACCGGTCTGGGACTCGCCATTGTGAAGCACATTCTGAACGCCCACAAATCGAAAATCACGGTGATGAGCAAACCGGACAAAGGCACGGTTTTCAGTTTCAAGCTCGATAAAGCCGATTAACGCCCTACGGCCCATAACGGCTTTTTCTCCAGCACCTTTTCAAACACCGGACAGTCGGCCGCGTGGGCGCCGGGCAGATAGCCGATGCTCATCAGGAACTCGTTCACGATTTCACCGCCGGTAAAGCGAAACGTTTTTTTGAACAGCTTCACCCATTCTTCTTTGGTTTTGGGATGGTGGAGTTCCAGCCAGCTTTCAAACGAACCATGTTCTTTTTGCAGTTGCAGGATGGTTTTGGCGTTTTCGATGGCGGCATTGACTTTCAGCCGGTTGCGGATGATGCCCGCATCGGCCAGCAGTCGTTCGCGGTCGGCGTCGGTATAAGCCGCAACTGTGGCAATGGAGAAATTATCGTAGGCTTTTCGAAAACCGGCTTCCTTTTTCAGGATCGTTTCCCAGCTCAAACCGGCCTGATTGATTTCCAGCACCAGCCGACAAAACAGCTCGTCGTCATCATGGATTGGAAAACCGTAAAGATGGTCGTGATAGGCCTTGTGGAGAGCCTTTCGTTCGGCGGTCATGAAATCGATGGCAGTGCAGTACGACATTGGAAAACGGATCGGTCAAATTTTAATGTAGCCCACCGTTTTAACGGTTTCAGGATCTCAAAACCGTTGAAACGGTTGGGCGTTCTGGCACTATTCTCGGTTTTCCCACGGTTTTAACCGTGGGCTGGATCAACACCTGATCCGGTTATTGTACGACAAAGTTATCGGATTGTGGCCGAAGAACGGTATCCAATTGCTGTAGATTGTACCCAAAATAACACTGCCAATCACCCGGTTTTTCGACAGGGAATCTTTTTGCCTTGGATAGCATTCTGTTGTTCAGGACCTTTGTACTATGAAACTGAATTTTGAAGATCTGATTGTTTTCGAGAACGACGACTATATTTTAATCAATAAACCCGCGAATATTGCTTCGCTCGACGAACGGAATGCCGATAAGTCGCAGAGTATCCTGCGATTAGCCAAAGCCTACCATCCGGATGCCCAGCTCGGCCACCGCCTGGACAAAGGCACGTCGGGCATTCTGGCGATTGCCAAAAACCCGGCGGCCTACCGCCACCTGGCGATGCAGTTCGAACACCGGGAAGTAACCAAACGCTACCACGCCGTCGTGGATGGCATTCACGATTTCGAAGGCATTTCGGTGTATCTGCCCATTTCGCCCATCAAAGACGGAACGGCGGTGAAAATAGACCGGCAGAAAGGGAAAGAGGCCGAAACCATTTTCAATACGCTGAAAGTATACCGGATGCATACCTTGATGGAGTGTCTGCCAATTACGGGCCGGATGCACCAGATTCGGGTTCACCTGATGTGTTTGAAAGCCCCCATTGCCAATGATCCGACGTACGGCGGAAAACCGGTTTTTCTGTCGGATCTGAAGCGGAAATTCAACCTGAAAAAAGACACCGAAGAACAGTCGCTCATTCAGCGTGTGGCCCTGCACGCCCGCTCGCTGACGTTTACGCTGCTGGATGGTGAACGAACGATTTTTGAAGCGCCCTATCCGAAAGATTTCGAAGTATTGGTGAAGCAGTTAGAGAAAAATAGTTAGTTTTCAGGCTCAATTTGGCGTTAACTCCTAAAACCGTACCGGCGAACCGGTCGAAAAACAAGCATGTTTGTTCATACCGTATATTTCTGGCTCACGAACCCCGAAAGCGACGACGACCGCCAGGCGCTCCGCGCCGGCCTTGAAACGCTCAAAGGCATCACGCATTTTGAAGCGTTGTACATTGGCAAACCCGCCGACACCCGTCGGCCCGTCATCGATCATTCCTACGACTGGTCACTGACCTATATTTTCAGTGATCAGGCGGCCCACGATGCGTATCAGGAAGATCCGATCCACCTGAAATTTGTGGAAACCTGCGCGCGATACTGGAGCAAGGTTCTGGTGTATGATGCGGTAGAATAAAACCCATCTTGGGAATATGAAAAAACCGGCCTTCCGACCGGTTTTTTCATATTAGGCTTTTCCGTTCTCCGGGCGGCCGTTCGAAGCCGTCGGCTCACCACCACCGGCTGACGGTTTTTTCTTCTTCCGTTTCTTCTTCCGATCGCTGCGGTCGCTGAATTTTTTGTCCAGTTTTTCCAGATCGCTGTTGAGGGAGTTCAACCCTTTGGCGGTTTCTTTCCGCTCGGCCATCGGCTCCAGCAGGTCAAACGATTCGGGAATAATGCCCTTTTTGTTCAACTCCTGAATCTCCATGACACGCGCGATGGGCAGCGGATACCAGGTGCTTTCAGTGCTATAGCCAAACCACATGATCCGCCGGAAAATGTCGGTTTTCTGGAGCGACGCCCGGCCTTTCTGGGTTTCCAGCGGTTTTTCCACCTGCGGAATATCGCGCAACGCATCCACGTACGTTTCGAGTTCGTAGTTCAGACAGCACTTCAACCGGCCACACTGCCCCGACAACTTGCTGGGATTCAGCGACAGGTTTTGGTACCGGGCTGCCGAGGTCGTGATGTTTTTGAAATCGGTCAGCCAGGTCGAGCAGCACAATTCACGACCGCAGGAGCCAATACCGCCCAGCCGCCCGGCTTCCTGCCGCAAGCTGATCTGCCGCATTTCGACCCGAATTTTGAATTCGGCGGCCAGAATCTTGATCAGTTCCCGGAAATCGACACGCTCGTCGGACGAATAATAGAAGGTCGCTTTCGTATTATCCGACTGGTATTCAACGTCGGACAGTTTCATATTCAGCTTGAGTTCCTTCACCACTTCGCGGGTGCGGTACATCGTCGTCAGATCGCGGGCGATGGCCTGCTCGTGTTTTTCGAGGTCTTTCTGCGACGCCACGCGGTGAATCACTTTCAGATCGTCGGAAAACGGGATGTTTTTCTTCAACATCTGCAAGCGAACCAGTTCCCCCTGGAGCGACACGCAGCCGATGTGATAGCCCGTTTGCATTTCACAGACAACGTAGTCGCCCGTTGTCAGATCGATCTGGTGCGGATTTCGGTAGTATTCCTTCCGGCCACCCTTAAACTTTACTTCTACGGCTGCATCGTACCGGCGTGTGGAGGGCGTCTCCATGTTGCTCAACCAGTCGAACACATTCATTTTATTGCAACCGCCGGTGCCACAGGCCCCATTATTCTTGCATCCGCCCACGGCTCCGGTCGCGGTTTTGGTCCCACAACCGCCGGTCGTACATGATTTGCATCCCATAACTCTATCTATAGTTAAGAGTTAATAGTGAAAAATTAAGCGTGAAAAGTGAAAAGTAGACTAGAGAACCGTTTACTTTTAATTTTTAACTCTTAACTCTTCATTCATAACTCGTGATCGTGCGGGCGGCCCCGCTTCTTTTTGTGCCTTCATCCGGATCACATTTTATATAGATCCAAATTGTGCGGTGAACACTATATTCAACCGGTTCACGCCGTTCATGAACCGATCAACCTCAAAATTATACCCTAAATTAATAAAAAAAGGCATAAACGGCTGCATGAACCCAACGACTCCGGGCAGGTTGGGCAGAAACCCCATTCATGATCACATGAAAACGGTTAAAATATGTTTAGGATTGACTAAAACCGGAGGTATTTGGCGGTTGCAGGTCACTTACCTTTGGATAAATAGTTAAGACATCCGCTTTATCCGGTGTCGACACCGTCTCCCCGCTTTTCTTTTATGCAAGAACATTCGGCCTTTAAGCCTTCCCTGCGATTAATCGATGCCACGATGCTGGTGGCCGGCAGCATGATCGGTTCCGGTATTTTTATTGTGAGTGCCGATATTACCCGCAACACCGGCAGCGCGGGCTGGCTGATGGCCGTCTGGCTAATCACCGGCTTCATGACCCTGACGGCGGCCCTCAGCTACGGCGAATTGAGCGCCATGTATCCGAAAGCGGGCGGGCAATATGTATACCTGAAAGAAGCCTACAATCCCCTCATCAGTTTCCTATACGGCTGGAGTTTCTTTACCGTCATTCATACGGCCACCATTGCCGCCGTAGGCGTGGCATTTGCCAAATTCACCGCCTATCTGTTGCCCCAATTCAGTGAAGACCACATCATTTTCGACCTGAACTTTCTGCAAATCTCGGCGGCACAGCTTCTGTCAATTCTTATTATCGTATTACTCACCTTCATCAACACCCGCGGGGTCAACAGCGGGAAACTCATTCAAACGACTTTCACCCTGGCCAAACTGCTGAGCCTGCTGGGTCTCATCGTATTCGGGTTTTATGCGATCAAATCCGATGTCTGGCAAGCCAACTGGACGAACGTCGACATCTGGAACTTACAGAAACTCAGCCCCGATGGAAGCGTTGAATCCTACACGACGCTGGCGGCTTTTGGTGCCATTGCGGCCGCGATGGTCGGATCGATTTTCAGTAGTGATTCGTGGCATACCGTCACCTTCATTGCCGGCGAAATCAAAAATCCGCAGAAAAACATCGGGCTCAGTCTGGCCCTCGGTACCATCATCGTCACGGTTATTTACCTGCTCACCAACATCATGTATACCGGCGTGCTGTCGTTGCAGGAGATTGCCTCGGCCGACAAAGACCGGGTGGCCGTGACGGCGTCTCACGTCATTTTCGGCAATGCCGGAACCACCATCATTGCCATCATGATTATGGTTTCGACGTTTGGCTGCAACAACGGCCTGATTCTGGCCGGAGCGCGGGTGTATTATTCCATGGCCAAAGACGGCTTGTTTTTCCGGCAAGTGGGGCAACTGAACAAAAACTCCGTACCCGGTTTTGCCCTCTGGATTCAGTGCCTCGTGGCCTGTGTCTGGAGCCTGAGCGGCCGTTATGGTGACTTGCTCGATATGATTTCGTTCGTGGTTGTGGTTTTTTACATGCTGACGATTGCCGGTATTTTCATCCTGCGAACGAAACGCCCCGACGCGCCAAGACCCTACAAAGCTGTTGGCTACCCGGTTTTGCCGGTTCTATACATTCTGATGGGCCTCGCGTTTTGCCTCCTGCTGATTATCTACAAACCCACCTATACCTGGCCCGGACTCATCATCACCCTCACCGGTATCCCGATTTATTTCCTGATCAGGAAAAACCGGAATAGCGGTGAGAAGCTCCCGGAAACGTTCGAAAAACAGATCTAAACCATTGCCTTACTTGCTCTTGTATTCCCGGATGTAGTCGCTGGGCGACATGCCGGTGGTTTTTCTGAAAACCCGGTTAAAATTGGTGGCGCTGTTGAACCCCGTCGAATAGGCAATGCTGGAAATGCCGTCGTTGCTGCTGTTGATGATTCGCTTACAGGCTTCGTTGATCCGGATTTCGTTCAAAAACGTGTTGTACGTTTTGCGGGTGTGCTTCTTGAAGTATTTGCAGAACGCGTGCGGAGTAATGTGGGCGATGTCGGCAATTTTGTCGAGCGTGATGGGCTCGGCATAATGATCGAGCGTATACTGGAAGACGTCATTCATCCGCATGCCATCCGAATCCGAAAATGAATAATCGGCGAACCCCGTTTGCAACGACTTCCAGCCTTTTACTTCCTTCGAAAAATATTGAAACAATTGAATAACCGCCAGCAGCCGATCCAGATTGGTCTTGTCTTCCAAAGATTTCAGGATTTTGGCAACGTATTCGGTGTGTTCGGCCGGAAGTTGCAGGCCATTCTGGATGAGGTCGAGAAACCGGCTGATCGACTCCATTTCGGGCAAAGCCAGAAAGGCTTTCGGAATCCGTTCCAGATCGAAAAAGATGTGGATCGCGTGGGCATTCCCAAGCCGTGGATTCGTAAAATGCCCCGGCTCCGATTTAAACATGTGGGGCTGGTTCGGCCCCAGAATGTAGACTTCATTGGGCCGGAAAGCCTGGCTGTAGTTACCCACCATCAAGGTACCTTTCCCTCTGAGGATGAGCGTGATCTGGAGTTGTTTATGCCGGTGAAAATGGTTGTAGAAATGAGCCAGGAAGTCCTCGTCTACAATTACGGAATCCTCTTTGGGGGCAGGCGGAGTAAATTGTAGTACTTTCATACAGTCAAATCAGGTAATTGTTTAACCATTAAACATCAAAATAGTACAATTAGAGATGGCAAGGCCTTTACAATGACCGGCAAAATGAACGGTTTTACAAGTTTACTTCATTTAACGGTTGTTTTTTGAAGTATATACCAATATTATCATTGTTCTATATATTTTACAAACAAACGGATAATATTGGTTGATTATTGGTTAATACTGTTACAAAAGTTCGTTTTGAAACCGTATATCGGAATAGTATCAAAGTTTCGCAGAAGTTTGTTTTTCACTCTTGAAATGATTACAATTTTCAAAGTTCACCAAACGTCCTGAAAACGAGAGTAAATCGCTTTGTAAAGGCGGTATTATCATACTGAGAGGGCTACGATACCGCTGACAGGGTCTTTGACCGCTGTCGGGGTATCGTAGCCCTCTCAGTATGATAATACGAAAACCGAGCCAGTTATAACTTCCTTCTGGCCACTTCTTTCCGGATCAAAAACAACTCCCGGCTGGTTTGCCCGGCCACCGAACTGTTTTCCTGCGCCCGTCTCATCAAATACGGAATAACGTCGGCGATGGGTCCATACGGAAGATACTTGCTCACGTTGCAACCCATTTTGGCAAGATTGAACGTGATGTGGTCGCTCATGCCGAAAAGCTGGGAAAAATGAATGTGCGGGTGGTTGAGCGGTAGGTCGGCGTCGAGTAGTTTCTGGACGGTGTGCTGCACGCTGTATTCATTGTGCGAGGCTACAATCAGCGAAATCCGGTCGAGATGGTCTAGGCAAAAATCAATCGCAGCGTTAAAATCCCGGTCACTGGCCGCTTTGTCAGGCTGGATCAAAACGGTTTCATTGCGCTCCAGCGCCCGTTTTCGCTCTTTCTCCATGTAGGCCCCCCGGACAATTTTGACACCCAGAATGGCGTTGCGGTTTCGGGCCAGTGCAAAGCTCCGTTCCAGAAACGAAAGCCGGTCGTGCCGGTATAGCTGGACGGTATTGAAAACGACGGCGTCCTTTTGATTGAAAACCGTCATCACCTGCATTGTCAGCGCATCGATCGTATCCTGAATCCACGATTCTTCAGCATCTATTACTATTCCAATGTTGAGATTAGCGCCCGTTTCGCAAACTTCAACCGTTCGGCTGACCACCCGCTCCCATTCCTGCCTTTCGGCAGACGTCAGCGAACCGGTATCGATCTCGACGGTCTGATCGGTCAGCCGAACCAGGGGGTTCAGCTTTTCCAGTAAGGCAAACCGCGCCAGGCCCGTAATCTTGATGCCCATCAACGGCACGTTGGGGCGGGTAGCGGCAAACCGAACGACCCGAATGAACTCTTCCTTCGTCCGGTCGAAGTCGGCTTCGGTTTCCTTGCCTTCCGCGCCATAATCCAAAATGGCCTGCACGTTGAACCGATCGAGCGTTTTGATGGTATCTATCGTTTGATCAAGGCTTTCCCCACCAACAAATTGCTCAAAAATGGTGGACCGGATCAGGCCTTTCACCGGCAGATTCCATTTTACGGCCAGGGAGGTAAGTCCCGCTCCCAGGCTCACCAGCCAGTTTTGATTCATCAGGGTGAACATCACCTGCGCTTTCCGCAACTGCTGATCGGTTTTATAAGCGAAGGCATCGGCTGTATTATCCAGGTCTATTTTCGTTCCGTTTTTCATCGTCAGTATTTTGTCCCCTAATGTATAACGGGAATTTCGGGTATGGCGGTTTTGGCAATTTTGGATGACATTTGGACAATTTTGGATGCAAAGGAAGAACCGGGGCATAATACCTTTGAAGGACTGATTTTATCACCTATTGTTTATGTCAAAAGGATTTTTCCGTGTTCCGGAACCCCGAAATGAACCGGTTTATTCGTACGCACCCGGGACGCCCGAACGCGCTAAATTGAAGGAAGCCCTGGCAAACGCCCGGGCGCAGGAAGTGGACATTCCTCTCTACATCGGGGATCGTGAAGTCCGAACGGGTACCAAACGAGCCATTCGCCCCCCCCACGACCATCACCATATTCTGGGCTATTACCACGAAGGCGATGCCAGCCATGTTCAGGAAGCCATCGAAGCCGCCATGGCGGCCAAACCCCGCTGGGAAGCCCTGCCCTGGGAAGAACGCGCGGCTATTTTCCTGAAAGCCGCCGAACTGATCGCCGGACCTTACCGCTATAAAATCAATGCGGCCACCATGCTCGGCCAGTCGAAAAACGCCTACCAGGCCGAGATCGACTCCGCGTGCGAACTCATTGACTTCTTGCGGTTTAATGTTTCATACATGGCAAAAATTTATGCCATCCAGCCCAATTCTTCGCCGGGCGTCTGGAACCGGCTGGAGCAACGTCCCCTGGAAGGATTCGTGTTTGCGCTGACGCCCTTCAATTTCACAGCCATTGCCGGAAACCTGCCGACTTCGGCGGCCATGATGGGCAACGTAGTGGTCTGGAAACCGTCTGAAAACCAAGTGTATGCGGCTCAAGTGATCATGGATGTGCTGAAAGAGGCCGGTTTGCCCGGTGGCGTTATCAACCTGATCAACGTGGATGGTCCCGTTGCTGGAGATGTTGTTTTTAGTCATCCTGACTTTGCCGGCATTCACTTCACGGGCTCGACGGCGGTTTTTCAAACGATCTGGAAAACCATTGGCAATTCCATCGCTATCTACAAAAGCTACCCGCGCATTGTGGGCGAAACCGGCGGGAAAGATTTTATTCTGGCGCACCCCAGCGCCGACGTAGAAGCCGTGTCAACCGCTTTGGTGCGGGGTGCGTTCGAATACCAGGGACAAAAATGTTCGGCGGCTTCCCGCGCCTATTTACCGGCGTCGTTGTGGGCGGCTATCCGGGAAAAAGTGGTTCAGGATCTAAGTACCATCAAAATGGGGCCGGTCGAAGACTTCGGTAATTTCGTGAATGCCGTGATTTCCGAACGCTCGTTCGACAAACTGGCCCGCTACATCGATCAGGCTAAAAACGACGAGGGCGTTGAGATAGTAGCCGGTGGATCGTATGACAAAACCGTTGGGTATTTTATTCAACCGACGGTTTTGCGGGTCGACAATCCGCAGTATGTGACGATGTGCGAAGAGCTGTTTGGCCCGGTTTTGACGGTGTATGTCTACGACGATGACGAATATGAAGCCATGCTGGACATTATCGATAAAACGTCCATCTACGCGCTCACTGGATCGATCCTGTCCGGCGACCGGTATGCCATCGAACTGGCGACCACTCGCTTGCGGAATGCTGCGGGCAATTTTTATATCAACGACAAGCCGACCGGTGCGGTGGTGGGTCAACAGCCTTTCGGGGGCGCGCGGGGATCGGGAACGAACGACAAAGCCGGGTCGGAGTTGAACCTGCTGCGGTGGGTATCGGCCCGAACCATCAAGGAAACCTTTGATGCTCCCAAAAAATACCAGTACCCTTTTCTGAATTCCGATTGAGCAAACCAGCGGTTTTTCTTGACTGCGTAGCAATCTACCGGTATGGCGATACTGCTATACCGGTATTTTTTTTAGATAAAATAGGGATTTGCTTTTACATTTTCCCAATTCGTCAGGCATTTTGAAAAAATAGGAATTAATAAATTTTAAGCGATTCTCTTTTCTAAAATAGCCGAATATTATTCTACAATAAAAGTAGTTAAAGATCAATTCTTTGGGGGCTTAACAAAAATTGTCTATTGATAAATAGATTTTAGCCGAATGGCATTGCCTTCATTTTGGGAAAGAAAATGTTGCTTTTCTTTGTTTGAGAACACCAAACCGTGGTGTTCCGGATGCGCTGAATCAGGCAGAGTTCTGGTACCGATCAATCCGACCGACGCAGGCAAAGAAACCTGTAGACTCCGACCTGACTGGCATTCTGGACTACTCAGCATGCAATTAACCCCAATCATACCGTAGGTGACTATGAAGCAATCTATCCTATCAAACCGTGGCCCCCTGCCCATGCTTATCGTCTTTTTCTGCCTGCTGGCAGGAATTAGGGCCTTCGCAGGTGGGCTTCCCGCAAAATTGGCGGACATTGAAGTCAATGGTGTTGTCACCTTTAAAGAGGATGGCAACCCGCTGCCGGGGGCGTCTATTTTAGTGAAAGGCACCACCAATACCGGCACTATTACGGACGCCAACGGTAAATTCCGGCTTTCCGTCCCCGAAAACGCCACGCTGGTGGTGAGCTACATCGGTTTTCTGCCCGTGGAAATTCCGGTCAACGGACGGAGTACGATTTCCATTGCGCTGGAATCAGATGCAAAGCAACTGAGTGAGGTGGTCGTCACCTCGTTCGGGATTGCCCGCGACCGGAAAACGCTGGGCTACGGCGTCAGTGAAGTGAAAGCCGAACAACTCAGCCAAGCCCCAACCACGGATGTAACCAACTCACTGGCCGGAAAAGTGGCCGGGGTGCAGGTTACCGGTGCGGGCGGTGGTTTTGCCGGTTCCAACGTAACCATTCGCGGTTTCTCCACCTTTACGGGCAGCAACCAGCCGCTGTACGTGGTTGACGGGATTCCGCTGGACAATTCCGGGGGTGGCAACTCCGTCAATACCGGCGTGGTGAACTCCAGCCGGATTTCGGACATCAACCCGCAGGACATCGAGAGCGTCAACGTCCTGAAAGGGGCGGCTGCCACGGTTTTGTACGGTTCGCGGGCGGCTTCCGGTGCCATTTTGATCACTACCAAAAAAGGCAAGAAAGGCGTCAAAAAGCAGATTTCGTTCTCGACCAATGTCGCCGTCGGAACGGTGAGCCGATTCCCAAAGTTCCAGAACGAATACGCGCAGGGCAGCAACGGAAATTACATCAACAACGTGGCCGGTTCCTGGGGACCCCGGATTGCGGGACAAACCGTAACGAACTGGTTTGGCGAGTCGGAAACTTTGCAGGCCTATCCGGACAACATTCGGGATATTCTCCAAAGCTCCATTTCTTCGCAGAATAACCTGAGTTTTTCGGGCGGAACGGATAAGTACGATTACCGGGTTTCCTACGGTTTTTCGGCCGAAACCGGTCTGGTTCCGAACAACAAACTGAACCGGAACAACCTCTCGGTGAATGCCGGGACGCAATTGACCGACAAATTCAGAATCTCGACCTCGTTCTCCTACGCCAACAACGTTTCTGACCGGACGCAATCCGGGAACCAGGGAGCCAACTCACTCTGGCGGGGGATTTATACGCCCCGCAGCTACGATCTGACCAACAAACCGTTTCAGGATGCCGCCGGGAACCAATTGTGGTTTGCCGCCGAAGATCACCCCTACTGGTCGCTGGAGCACATCAAGAACCACCAGGAAGTGAACCGGTTTTTCGGAAATGTTAACCTGAAGTATGACATTCTGGACTGGTTGCAGGCCGATCTGAAAATTGGTACGGATATTTTCAACTTCACCACCAAAGGGTTCGACGACAAAGGTGTACGCAGCAACGCCAACACCAACTCGGCGGGAGCCGGTGGGGTGCTGGACCGTTCGCAACTGATCCGCAACCTGAACTCGTATTTCACACTGACCGGAAACCGGAAAATTACACCCGACATCAACCTGATTGCAACGGTCGGGAACGAAATCATTTCCAACTACAACAGCGAAATGCAGAACATCGGTCTGGGGATCGTGGTGCCGGGTTTCGACAACATCAAAAACTTCCTGACGTTCAACCCGACCTCTTCCGTTACCGAGCAACGGGCTGTTGGGGTGTTTGCTGACCTTGTTTTCGATTACAAAAGCTGGCTTTCGGTGAACGCCAAAGCGCGGAATGACTTCTCTTCTACGCTGGCTCCGGGCTATCGTTCCATCTTCTACCCGGCCGTTGCCATCAGTTTTGTGCCAACGGAAGCGTTTCCATCACTCAAATCGAAAATCCTGTCCTCGGCCAAAATCCGGGCGAACATGGGCGAAGTGGGCAAAGGAGCCAGTCCGTACGCCATCAACACCTACTACGGCAAAGCAAGTGCGGGTGATGGTTTAGGCTCGACAGCGGTCAACTTTCCGTTTGGCGGACTAGCGGGGTACACCTACGACAACAGCACGGGGAACCCGCAGTTGACGCCGGAATTTACGCGTGAAATCGAACTGGGCGCGGAAGTAACGCTGTTTAACGGTCGTCTTTTCCTTGATGGATCGGTTTACAAACGCGACAGCCGCAACCTGATCTTCTCGGTTCCGGTGCCTTCGACCTCCGGTTTCACCAGCCTGGTAACGAACGCGGGTAAGCTTTCGACCAAAGGGATTGAGTTGCTGATTTCGGGAAATCCGATCCAGAAAGAGAACTTCACCTGGGAATCGTCGCTCAACTTCACCAGTTTCCGGTCCATCGTGAAAGAACTGGCACCGGGCGTCGCCAACATCTCAATCGGTGGCTTTACGTCACCCAACATCCGGCTGGTGTCGGGCGAGGAATATGGTCAGATCTGGTCGAATGCCTATCAGCGGGATGCGCAGGGTCGCATGATCATCGGCGCCAACGGACTGCCGAAAGTAACGACGGCGGTGCAGCGGGTTGGAAATCCGAATCCACGGTTTACGGCCGGTTTTACCAACACGTTCAATTACAAGAATTTCAGCCTGTCGTTCCTGCTCGATTACAAGCACAAAGGCGATCAGCTTTCCCGTACCATCGGCGATTTGCGCATCAATGGCGTAGCCGCCGAAACGGCCGAGTTCCCCCGGTTTAACGCCGACGGCACGCCCAACCGGCCTTACATTTTCGATGGCGTTCGGGAAGACGGCACGCCAAACACCATTGGCGTAACGGCGCAGCAGTATTACAGTTTGCAGGGTAAATATGTGGCCTGGGAAGGTTACGTTCTGGACGCTACGTACCTGAAACTGCGGGAAGCGAATCTGACCTACAAAATCCCGGCGTCCGTTCTGGATCATGTAAAATTCATCAAAGGACTTCAATTGTCGGTATACGGTCGGAATCTCTTTATTCATGCCCCGAATTACCCCCACCTCGATCCGGAACAAAACCTGCTGGGTGTCAGCAACGCCCGCGGTCTGGAATTTGGCATCCAACCCACCGCCCGGACCATCGGCGGAAGTTTGAGAGCGACGTTTTAACGGGTGATTACGAATCGAACAAACCATTGAGATCATGAAGAAATTACTCTATACTTCCATTCTTGCCACGGGGCTGTTTTTCAGCTCCTGCAGTACTTACCTGGATGTCAACGACGACCCGAACAACATCCAGCGTGTTCAGGTTTCGCAGTTGCTTCCTTCCGTTACGGTCAACATTGGCTATATGGGCGCCAGTGACCTTTTCCGCTACGCCAGTCTGCTCTCGCAGCAGTTCAGTGGTCAGGGTCCCAACACCGGTTTCGGGACCTTTAAAGAATACGAGCGGTATAACATCAACGACTCCGACGTCAATGGGCAGTGGGTCCGGATTTTCGGCACGACGGTGAGCGACCTGGAGCTGATGATTGCGCAGGCCACCCGCGAAGGCAGTCCGCATTATGCCGGGGTCGGAAAAATCCTGAAAGCGTATGTTTACCAGATTGTTGTCGATGCCTGGGGCGATGTTCCTTATACGCAGGCCGGCAAACACAGCGAGAATTTCTACCCGGCTTTTGACGACGACGAGGTGATTTACAAGGACCTGACCCGCCTGATCGACGAAGGGCTGACGGATGTCAATGCCACCACCTCGGCGCTGTCGCCCAACCAGTTCAGCACGATTTACAGCGGAACGACCTGGGCGGTTTCCAAAGACAAGTGGATCAAGTTTGCCAATACGCTGAAGTTGCGGATCTTCCTGCACTATTCGGCCAAAGACCAGGCTTATGCTTCCCAGCAAATTACGGCGCTGGTGAACAGCGGAGCCAAATTCATGGAAAGTCCGGCAGATAATTTCCAGATGGCGTTTCTGGCCGAATCGCAACGGCAGAATCCACTGTACAGCATGGAAAACGGCCAGTTCAAGAACCAGTTTTTCCCGAACCGGTTTATCGTCAACCTGATGAATGGCAAGAACGACCCCCGCCGATCTTCGTATTTCATTCCGTTTCCGTTCAACTCCAGCCCGGCTACGTTCAAGGGTGCCAGCGTGCTGGACACCGATCCGTCATCGGCCTATTCCCGGAACTATCAGTATATTTACGGAACGGCTTCGGCACCCAATACGGCCATGATCAATCCGGACGGGAGCCTGCGGGACGGAGCCATTACGTTCTCCGGCGCGGGTCCGGCCCGGTTACTGACCTTTGCCGAATACAACTTTATCCGGGCCGAAGCGGCTTTGCTGTACGGCGCACCCGGCAATGCCCAGTCGTTTTTCGAAGCCGGTATTCGGGCGTCCATGACCGACGCAGGCGTGGCCGCAGCGAATGTGACGACCTACCTGGCGACTCAGGGAACCCTGACCGGAACCAACCAGCAAAAACTGGAGCAGATCATTACGGAGAAATATGTAGCGAACCATGCGGTTTTGATGGAACCCTGGACGGATTACCGCCGGACGGGCTATCCGGCCCTGACTCCGCACAAAACGCCGATGGCCATTTACGACGAAGTGCCCCGGTCGTTGTTCTACGCGCAATCGGAAATCAACAACAATCCGAATGCGAAACAACGGACGAGCATGCTGGATCGCGTTTTTTGGGATACCCGCAAGTAAGCGATTCCGGTTAGACCTAAACTTTTTTTTCACATGCTGAAAAAGTCTTTCCTGCTCCTTTTCCTGCTCGCCATTACCACTGCGGTAATGGCGCAGCAGGTTGGTGATACGCGCCGGGCGCAGGCCGATCTCGAGAAAACACGCGCGGAGTTGCTCAGTCAGGTGAACCGAACGACGGGCAAGGCCAAAATTGTCAAAAAAATGCTGGACCTCGGCCTGTGGCCGCAAGCCCTGGCCGAGATGAAAACCGGAAAAGGGCTGACGGTGGTTGAAAAGCTGTTGCTGCAAGCCGAATACGACTGGTTGAACAATGACTTCAAAAAGGCCGAAAGCTCCGTCACAAAAGCCCTGTCGCTGGATAAAAATAACCGCTGGGGTCGGCAATTGAAAGCGGTTTTGGCCATTGAAGCCTGGGATTTGCAAAACGCGGTCAAGCAGTGCCGGTCTATTCTGGCCAGCCATCCGACGGATGCAGAAACGTCGATCGTGCTGGGCCGCGCGCTGTTGTTGCAGAAAAACTACACCGAGGCTATGGCCGTTGCCAAAAAGCTTCAGAAGCAGAATCCGTCGCTGGCAGCCGCCTACCAACTGGAAGCCAATGTTTATTTCTGGGATCAGCACCCCGAAAAAGCCGAAGCGCCCCTGGTGAAATCGCTCACGCTCGATCCGTTCAACGCCGATGCCCGTTTCAGCTACGGCTACGCCATCTGGCGCCGGATCGATGCCACGCAGCTCAACGATATGGCAGCTCAGTGGCAACTCGCCCTGAACACCAATCCCCTGCATTTCCAGACGCACTGGCATTGGGGCAACGGCCACACCAACCTGACCTATGCCGACTATGCCGACAAGGATGAGAAAGAAATCCGGGAAAAGCTGAAGGAAGCCGACCGACTGTTTCGGACGAACCAACTGGCCAACGCCCTGGCCGTGACGCACCGGGTCGGCAAGGAATATCCGCAGTCGGTTTTGCCCGCCATGCACCGCGCTTCACTGTATTACAGCGATTTTGACAACCCGAACCGGAAAAGCAACCTGGATTCGGCCGAAACCATCTTCCGGTCTATTCTGGCTACCAAAACCCACTACGGCCCGGCCCACAACGGCTTGTCGGCGGTGATTAAATCCAAGCGAATTCCGTATCTGATGACGTACGATTCGACCACGAACATACTGAAAACCACCCGCATCAGCGACCCGGAGAACTTTGTCAATGTGTTTCCCGACCTGAGCTATTATCCCGGCGACCGGGCCAAGGCGATGGTCTGGAATCAGATGTACACCAGCGTGGTGTATTTCCCCTTCCTGTCCAAACAGGACAATGCCTTTGTGGTGCCGCCCCTGCACATCGACCTGGCGCTGGCCATGCGTGCGCCCCATTTCCGGTACAACACCACCTTTGACAACCGCCAGTGGATGGACATTCGGGGCGTGGGAAGCGGGGCTGCGGCCATTGAATACGTCGAGCGAGGAGCGTATCAGGAACGGAATGTCGTTTTGCACGAATATGTCCACCTGTTCCACGGCCGCGTGCTGACCGATGCCGAAAACCGGCAAATTCGGGCCTTGTATTACAACGCCATGAAAAACGGATTGACGCTGGACTATTACTCCCAGAACAACGAATCGGAGTATTTTGCTCAGACCTACCCGGCGTATTTCGAACCCATGAAAGTGCATCCACTCGACTTCAAGTCGATGAACACGATGGCGGAGTTGAAAGGCCGGGACCCGAAAATGTATGCCTTCCTGGACGCGCTGGTGAAAAAGGAACGGGCGTATCTCAACGGCGACAAGGCGGTGATGGCTTCCAACTGGGCGCAGGTCTACCTGAACATGAGCAACAAAGTTGTCAGAACCGATCCGGCCAAAGCGGCTGCATTTCTGGATACGGCTTTGGTCTACGACAAAAAATACCAGCCCGCTTACCTGGCCTACGCACGACTGAAACAACAGCAGAAAGCGTTTGATCAGGCCTACACGTATATCAAAACCGCCGAAGAAATCGACCCGAACTACGCGCCGGTGTATGCCGCCTATGCGCAGTGGGAAGAAGCGAGCCATACGCCGGACAAAAACCACGACGAGCTGATTAAAACCCAGGCACGTTGGCTGCAAAAGGCGCTGGATCTGGAAAAAGATTACCAGACCCGGGCCACTCTGTCCATTCAGTTGCGGGAAATGTATGTGCAGAATGCGCTCCTGGGACCGGCCATTAAAGCGGCTGAGGACTACGCAGCCAACGGTCCGGATGTCTCGACCTACCTGCGCGACCGGCGCGACGACGCCCGGGCTTTTGCCGCAGCCCGACGCGCCATGCTGGGCCATGCCGACCAGCTCGATGGACTGAAAAAACTCGTGTTGCAACGGCCCCAGAATTATGAGTTACGGGGTTTGTATGCCGACGCCTTGCTGGCGAATGGCCGCTACCAGGAAGCGATTGAAACCATGAAGCAGGTGCAGCGGATTCTGGATGCGGGAAAAAATGCCCGCCCGGATTTTGATCTGCGGATTGCGGAAGGCTATGCCAAACTGCAAAAACCGGATTCCGTGTCGTACTTCCTGACAAAAACCCTGGCGGACAAACAAACCCTGACGGGGCTGTATAAACAACGCCTGGTGCGGCTACTGGCCGAATCCAACCGGTTGCCGGAAGCTGAAACGCTGTACAAAACCCTTTCGACGAAGGGCGATGCGGTTTACCAATCGGCGGCTTTGCAATCGGATGGCGTGTTACAACTTCTGAATAAAAAAACCGGGGAGGCCGTGGCTGCCTTTAAAAAGTCGCTGGCGCAGAATCCGTACAATACCGAAAGTTATGTAGCGCTGGCAAAACTGTATAAGCAAACGGGCCAGCAAACTGAGTTCGATGCCTTAAACGCAATGGTCAACCAACTGGACATCAAACCCGGAAAACTCATAGGCTTATGAACACAGGACTTTCGCTTTTGCCCCTAAATCCCCTAAAGGGGACTTTTGCATCCGGATTAAGCTGCGTCCAAGTCCCCTTTAGGGGATTTAGGGGCAAAAGCGAAAGGGTGATAGAATTATCAGACATAAGTCCTGAACCGGTAACATCTAAAAATCAGTCCTTTTAACCCATCACATCATGAAATACCTTGCTCCCCTCCTGTGGGTGTGCTTTCTGACTACCCTTTCTTCCTTTGCCCAAAACCGCACGCTGAAACTGGATGCGGCCGTAACGACTACCGATCAGGTTACCATTAAAGGCAAAGTGGTGCCCTACAAAGCAACCGCCGGAACGCAACCGGTCTATGATGAAAATGGCAAGCCCATCGCCAGTTTGTTTTACGTCTACTACGAACGTTCCGATGTGACCGACCGGACGACGCGGCCCCTGTTCATTTCTTTCAACGGCGGGCCGGGCGCGGCTTCCTGCTGGATGCACATCGGCTACACCGGTCCCAAGCGCGTCAAAGTCGACAGCGAAGGTTACCCCGTTCAGCCGTATGGCGTTACGGACAATCCGCATTCCATTCTGGACGTGGCCGACATTGTGTACGTAGAACCCGTCAACACCGGTTTTTCGCGGCCCGTCAATGATTCGATTCCAAGATCGAAGTTTTTTGGCGTCAATGCCGACATCAAATACCTGGCCGAGTGGCTGAACATGTTTGTGAGCCGTAAAAACCGCTGGCCGTCGCCCAAATACCTCATCGGCGAAAGCTACGGAACCACGCGGGTATCGGGCCTGGCGCTGGAGTTGCAAAATGCCAACTGGATGTACCTCAACGGCGTGATTCTGGTGTCACCGACGGATTTGGGCATCGACCGGAAAGGGCCGGTGGCCGCTGCCAACATGCTGCCGTATTATGCCGCCACGGCCTGGTACCACAAGGTGTTACCCACCGATTTGCAACAGAAAGACCTCGATGCCATTCTGCCGGAAGTGGAGCAGTTCACCATCAATGAACTGACGCCGGCCATCGTCAAAGGCGGTTTTCTGGAGCCGGAAAAAAGAAAGCAGATGGCAGCTAAAATCGCCCGGTATTCCGGTTTGTCGGAAAAAGTGGTGCTTGAACACAACCTGGCGGTTCCTTCTTCTTTTTACTGGAAAGAACTGTTGCGGGATAAAGGCTTTACGGTGGGTCGGCTCGATTCGCGCTATCTGGGGATCGATCGGCAGGGAGCGGGTGAGCGGCCCGACTATGCGGCTGAATATGATTCCTGGAAACATTCGTTCACACCCGCCATCAATTATTACCTGCGCGAAAAACTGAATTACAAAACCGACCTCAAGTATTTCATTTCCGGCCAAACCGGGCAGTGGGATCGCGCCGGGCAGAATACCGACCGGACGGGCGAAAACCTCCGGCAAGCCGTGGCTCAAAATCCGTATCTCCACGTAATGATTCAATCGGGGTATTACGACGGCGCGACTGATTATTTCAATGCCAAATACAACCTCTGGAACATGGACCCGAGCGGCAAACTGAAAAACCGCCTGCAATGGAAAGGCTACCGGGGCGGTCACATGATGTACCTGCGCGACGAAGACCTTGCCACCTCAACCGAAGACATTCGCGAATTCGTCAAAAAAACCTTGCCAAAACCGGACCAACCCGCCAAATACTAAACCGAACTATTTGATTTTATAACCCCAACAAAACATGAAACAAATTGTAGTTTTACTCCTGCTGGCCGTTACCACGGGTTCCTTGTCTTTTGCGCAACGCCGACAGGGCGGTCCGCCACCGGCGGCTGCGGAAACCACTCCCCGGCCAGCGGGTGCGCCTTCGGCCAAACCCGGCCCCAATGACCTGAGGCTTCCGATGGACTCCACCATAACGACATCGCATACCGTTACGATCAAGGGCGTCAAAGTGCCTTATACGGCCATGGTCGGGACACAGCCGGTCTGGGACGAAGAGGGCAAGCCCATTGCTGGAGTTTTTTATACCTATTACGAACGGACGGACGTCAAAGACCGCACCACCCGCCCGCTGGTCATTTCGTTCAACGGGGGGCCGGGAACCGCATCGGTGTGGATGCACCTGGCCTATACGGGACCCAAATTGCTGAACATCGACAGCGAAGGTTATCCGTTACAGCCGTACACGCTCAAAGACAATCCGAATTCCATTCTGGATGTGGCCGACATCGTCTACATCGATCCGGTAAACACGGGCTATTCCCGCCCGGCCAGCAAAGACGTGCCCCGCTCGAAGTTTTTCGGGGTGAATTCCGACATCAAATATTTGGCCGAATGGCTGAACACCTTCGTAAGCCGCAAAAACCGCTGGCCATCGCCCAAATACCTCATCGGCGAAAGCTACGGAACCACGCGGGTTTCGGGTCTGGCACTGGAGTTGCAAAACGCCAACTGGATGTACCTCAACGGCGTGATTCTGGTGTCACCGACCGATCTGGGGATCGAACGGTCCGGACCAGTGGCGGCTGCCAACATGCTGCCTTTTTATGCGGCCACGGCCTGGTATCACAAAGTGCTGCCCGACGACCTGCAAAAGAAAGACCTGACGGCCATGCTGCCGGAAGTGGAGCAATTTACCATCAACGAGTTTATTCCGGCACTCACGATGGGCGGTTTTCTGGACCCGCAGAAGAAAAAGCAGATTGCCGCCAAAGTCGCCCGGTATTCCGGTTTGTCGGAAAAAGTGGTGCTGGAGCATAACATGGACATTCCGGCGTCTTTCTTCTGGAAGGAGCTGCTACGCGACAAAGGCCATACCGTTGGTCGGCTGGATTCGCGCTATCTGGGAATCGACCGGGAAGATGCGGGCGAGCGTCCGGATTATTCCCCGGAACTGACGTCCTGGCTGCACTCGTTTGCCGCTCCCATCAACTACTATTTCCGGGAATTCCTGAATTACAAAACCGACCTGAAATACTACATGTTCGGGCCGGTGCATCCCTGGGATCGGGCGGGGCAAAATGCCGACCGGTCAGGCGAAAACCTGCGGCAGGCGATGGCCCAGAATCCGTACCTGCATCTGCTGGTCCAATCCGGCTATTACGACGGGGCCTGCGATTACTTCAATGCCCAGTATAATATGTGGCAGATGGACCCCAGCGGAAAACTCAAAACCCGGATGGACTGGAAAGGCTACCGGAGCGGCCACATGATGTATCTGCGTCAGGAAGATCTGGTGACGTCCAACGAAGACATTCGGAATTTCATCAAAAAATCAACGCCGAAGCCCAATCAGCCTGCGAAGTATTGAGGTTGAAGCGGTTTTATTCAACCCATCAACTGACTTCAATTCATAGTAGCTAGCTTCAGTACATTTATCTGATCAGAAGAAAGGCCTGAAGCTAGCTGAAAGGCAACAAAAAAACCGCCCCAAAGTGGGGCGGTTTTTTTGTATAAACGAGTCTGATTAATCCTGGTAGCGAATCAAAAAATAGACCCAATTTGCATACATAACAGTTCATTTACAGCTACTTAACCTCACCGGTTAATAGGTTGTACCCAAAGTTGTACCCAAAACGTAAAAAAAAAGCACAACTAGCTGCATAAGCGAGTACAACCTCAGGCTTTCCCAACTGTTGGGTTAAGGTCCGAATCATGGCTGACTGCTCTTGAACTCTTTGCTCTAAGGATTGAAGATACTGCATTAGGTATCCGTCGTTTCTTGGGTCCGAGTTGGCACTTTGCTTAAGCATCTCGCCCTCTCCCTTAATTAGCCAATCTGTATTGACGTTGGGATAGGCCGTTACTATAGCTTCTATTACGTCAAATCCAGGCTTATTTTTTCCTTCAATTATCGTCCCAACCATAGTATGGGATTTGCCAATTGACTTGGCAAATGCACTCTTATTTGTTCTAAGAGCTTCAATCAGCTTCGAAAAACGATCTCCGATGGTTTGTTCCATGTTGCTTTATCATGTTAAGTGCTTGAAAGAAATCAATTTCTTTTGCTGGTTCAAATTGACCCAAAACCTTCTGTTATTGTAAATTAATTATGCAAACCATACATGAAGCAATGTTACCTATGTATTTATAAGTCATTGATTAACAGGATATTTGAACTATGCCGTATTATTCTCAAAAAATTTTATTAAGATATACTTGCGTTTAAAGAAAGTATATCTGCATATTTGCTTTCGAAATTGTTACACGAATGTAACAAATAATGAAACAAAAATGAAAGCAAACTTGCAATGCTGAATTTCCAACCTCTTTTGTTTCAACAATTTTTAACATTTCCGGGCAATTAAGGCAGAAAAAAGTGATGATTATTTTTTTTTGATTTTACGGTAGAAATACTTCACTTATTGAAACAAGAAGGGCATGGAGATCAAGGAAATGTATGATAAGTTGCGTGAGACTGACATCCAGCGGTATCACGCGTTTCGATCCAGGTTGGTTTTAGCAGATTGTCTAAGCCGATTTGAAAGGACGATTTGTAAGCCGGGCTTCGACTTAAGGCGGGTTGACTTCTGGATCGCTGAATGTATGGTGGAGTATCTGGGGTTTGACTACGAAAACTTTCGGAACAACACCATGCCTGAAACAGCACATTTGTTTGGTCTACAAAATCAAACGGCCTGACCCCATGAATTACCAGCAGCTTTTGCTTTCATTTTTCCGTCAAGAGCCCTTTTCTAACAATTCGGATGCTAAGAAGCGGCTTTTTGAGATCCAGATGATGGAGTCGTTCATGGAGAATCACCTGACGGAACTTACGGGGTGTGTGGAGAAGCTCGTGGTCGACGATCTGGAGCAGATGCAGAGCCTGATCGGTTTTGAGTTGGGAATGGCCCAGATCATTCTGGAGAAGATCCAACTGGAACGTCACGAGTTAATGAATGAACCGGTATGAGCCTGGCCACTGCTTTTCTTAAGTATCTGTATCCGATCCTGTTGACCTTTTTCCTGCTGTTACTGGTCGCGCTGCTGGTGTATCTGCTGTGGGACATGAAACGCATAAGACGGATGGAGTTGGAAGAAAATTGCCTGAGAGCCGAATGGAGGCAGCTTTATGAGCTGGCCATCCGGGACGATGACGAATTACCCATTCCACCCCCAAACCAACCAGTATGATGCTAACACTTACCCAAGTGGTGTTCCGGTATGACGCCGGTGACCTGTCGAACGAATCGGACGAAACGCTGCTGGCGATCCGGACGGGTATTGAGCAGGAACTGGCGACGGCTCCGGACCACATCGACTCCATTTTTGGCCGGTACTTGATTCAGAAATACAATGAAATTGTGGGGTATATCAACCAACTGCTTACAAGGCGGTATGGATGCGACGACTAGTGAAAACGGTCCTTTACCATTTGCCACGATTCGAGTGATTTTGCAACCTTCTTAACTCCCATGCTGATGTCTGATCAGTCTACAGAGATGCTCAATTTCCGGATCAGCCGCATTGAGCACACGTTTGCCCAGTCATCGATGGCCAACGTGTATGCCTATTACCACAGAAAGCTGGAGCAATTTAACCAGGCTCCTCTCTGGAAGCGCATGGTGATGGGGGGCTTTCTCCGACGTAGGTATCTGAAATATATGCTCGACTGGGCCTTGGATGAATATCTGTGGGAATCGACAAGATGGTGAGCCGATGTTTGAGACCAGCCCTACGTTCCGGCAACTGTATGACCAGGCTAAGCGCTTGAAGGAAGAGCGGGAAGCGGCCCTGGTGCGGCTGAAGCAGCCAGACCCGCTGCTCAGTTGGGAGATCGACGAGTTGAAACGGACCATGACACTGTTGGTAGAAACCTTCCGGAAAGTAGTTGCGGAAGGTGCTGAAAAATAAATAGGTAGCACAGAGATAAGCGGATATGCTGACCAGGCATGATTCAGGCCAGCATTCTCAGTAAAGCGGGATGGAGCAGATGGTGGCTCGCTGGGCCCATACCCCAGAGATCGTCGGTTCGAGTCCGGCTCCCGCAACGATGGGCATCCCATCAGAGAAGGTTAAGGGTTTAGGAATATCAACAGCAATACCGGTTGGCACCTGCCGACCGGTATTCTCCACCACTGCCCTGGCTGAGTGGTCAGGCACCTCAGATCAACGAGGGTTAGACAGGTTCGACTCCTGTAGGCAGTTCCACCGAAGTAGGCAACTGAACGGTCTATCGACCGATTTTAAAGCTCCCGACTCCTCCGAAGGGAGTCGGGTACTGACTGACTATTAATCCATTAGGCATGCATCAATACTCTATTGATCAATACGCGTCCTTAACCCGCTGGCACGATCTCGTGGAGCGAATCAACGATGCCCAACCTGAAAAAAGCTATGTGCGGAAGCTGGTCGATGGGCGGGAAATTACGATTGTGAAAAAGCCGAAAGCCATCAACTCGAATGAAAAAGCGACCGGCGAACGTATCATCAAAGACTATATCAGTTACTATCTGCGGTTGATCAAAAAGATGGGCAACCAGGCCCTGGAAAATGGCCCTCCGGGCTTCTACACGAACTCGGTTGAGATTGGTGCCCGGCGGGGTTGCAGCGATAGAACGGCCCGTAGTCACGTCAGAAAGCTGCAAAAACACGGCTTGATCAGCGGATATAAATTCCACGGAAGCAAGCACGATTTTGAGTTGTGGATAAGTCAGGATATTCTGTGGGATTCGCGCATTCGGGAGGCATATAAGCCCGAAAATCGGCCAGCCGAAACCGCATCTTTAGGGCAAATTCTGAAAAATTTTCCGCATACAGTCACTGTGACTCATAGTAACACTGAAACAGAAACTAATAAATGTCCAGATGTTGAGCACGGCGACGAGCGAAAGGCGGTAGGTTTTGTTGAGCACGGGGACACAAAACAGGGCAACACCGAACAGCAACCGCCCAAAACGGCCCATAATGTACCCCCCGATGCGCCAGAAGCCCACCAAGGTTACCATGAACAGGGGGGGGGCGGGCCGGCCGCGCAGACGGCCGGCAATCGGCTTAAGAAGAGCCTGAGCGGCCAAAAGCGTGCAGTGGTGCGTTTGGAGCGAACTGAAGAACAAAAACGGGTAATTCTGGAGGGCTATCTTTCTTCATTCTGGCTTTACGCCAAGCAAATCCTTTACCCCGGTCGAACCTTCAGGGATTTCGAAGACGAATCGGCCATTCGGGCCATCCGGGCAGGGGTATACCGCAATTTTGAATACGAACTGTCTGAAAAAGACTGGGATAAGCTCCAGGAATACTTTTACAGGAGGATTGACCTGGCTGCGGCCTACTACAGCCGCCACGCGGATCGCTGGATTCCGGATCCGTTTGCCAGGCATCGTGAGGGCACTGGCTACTTTGACTGGGAAAACCTGCGGGGATTTAGGGCCACCGGTGCCTGGCTGGAAGACAACCTGCAAAAATACCGACGCAATTATGTCCAGGGACGGATTAGCTGGGCCATCCTCCAACTCCGAAAGCACCGGGACGGAAAAGCCACGAAGCGGCTACAGGCGAAAACGTACATCGATGCGTATCGAACGCTGGAGGAGACGATGGCGAATTACGGTGAAGCGGCCGTCGACCGGTTCAGGAACCTGGCCAGCACCATTGGGCAGCAGAAGCCCCAGATTGTGAAGGGATTCAACCGCAATTTCAAGCAATAATTAAGTTCACTATATACCCTGTTCTCTGATGAATACTGCACAACCAAGGCCGGTTCACAACGCTGATCCGCTGAAACGCCATGCCTGTGTTCAGGCGATTGTCCGGTTTGTCGACGGCAACGTCCGGACGTTCTATAGCCGCGATATTGACTGCCACGGTGTGGCCAGCAAGGCCTGGAAATATCGAAACCTGGGGTATTGGCTGGAATACTGGAAGGTACGGATTGAAAAAGAAACGCCCTCTGGCTGGCAAGGCCGGGTGTTGGAAGGAGGAATTTTTCATAGCTTTGATGGAAACCGGGGCGACCGTATCTGCCAGTATGATCGCTCGAAGGGTTGGCAATATCATTGAGTATGAAAATTCGGATAACCCCCAATGAATTTCTGGGCCTGGTCAATTTCTTATACGGCCGCATTTCTCTGATTACTTCGCTCCAAGGGATGGAGCGAAGTATTTACGACCAAGTACTGCTGGAGTACTGGTCAAAAACGAGCCTGCTTGAAAAGGTTTCTGCCTGGAGACACCGGAATAGCCGTCAACGCTATAGTTTGCCGATGCCGCTGTCGGTGATCCGGATACTGCATCAGGAGATGCAGTTTGCAGAGTTGACGATATATGGCCAGGCATTACTGGCGCGGCTGGATATGGAGTTGGTGAATATCAGCTACTAAAAAAGCCCAAGCTTGGCCCCCGAAGAGTGGAATGTATTATTTATGCCATAAACTCGATCTCGTTTTTATTTAAAATGATGATTTCTTGAATAAAAATGTTTAAATGATGTGAAAATCTTTAATTTTAAGGTTTTTAGAGGTGTTGTTTGATTGATTAAAATCTAGTCAAATAGATTACTTGCCTTAGTAGAAGGTTCTTATTCTTAAATCCTTACACGTTATGGAATTGTCGATCCAACCATTCGCCATTGATAATATACCAGCCAAAGAGCAATTGCCACAGTATATTATGGGGTTTGGGATATATTATAAGGGTATACTACAAGACACTAAAAGACATAGAGACTATTTTCAGCCTATTTTCGAAGCATTCACAAACTCGTTGGAAGCAATAGATTTACGTTCAGATAAAAGTAACAATGGGTCTATTAGTATAAAGATTTTTTTATCTGAAATTGATGGAGGAGAACCAATTTTTCAGCAGTTGAAAATTGAAGATACAGGTATTGGGTTTAATAAAAAGGAGTTTCATAGATTTACAACATATAAAGACAATCAAAAAGGATTCAATAATAGAGGTTCAGGGAGAATACAGCTTATTCATTATTTTGAAGAATGTCATTATGTAAGTGTATATAAAACTGATGATGGTTTTAAAGAAAGAGAATTCGTTTTGTCAAAGAATGAGAAATTCTTGGCTCATAATTCAATAACACTATTGTTGTCAGATAAGCAAACAAATAAGAGTGAAACAGGTACATCTTTAAGGCTTATTGGTGCACTCAAGCCAACGAATAAATTTTTTAATAATCTAAATGCAAAAAACCTAAAAGATTCCATTATTCTTCATTATATACAGTATTTATGTTCTCGACGCGAAAGACTTCCCTTTATTTTAATCGAGCAATACGTGAATGAAGAACTTAAAGATAAGCAGACTATTTCAACTGAAGATGTCCCAGAGATTGATCAAACTAAAATTATTAAAGTTCAATACTCTGCTTTGTCTAGGGATGGTAAAGGTGTCGAAAAGCTGGATAAAAATGAGAGTTTTACTGTGCAATCCTTTAAAATTAACAAAGAAAAGCTCTCAGAAAATAGTGTTAAATTGACGAGTAAAGGAGAAGTAATTAATACACATCATATCTCTTTAGATTGCTTATCAAGTGCTGATGTAATTGATAATAAACGGTATTTATTCTTAGTATCCAGTGCTTATATAGATGATTTAGATGGGAATGTTCGTGGTGATATTAAAATTCTTACAAAAGAAGAATTTAAGAGAGAAAGTAACATTTTTGACAATGGGACAATACTGCTTGAAGATTTAAAAGAAATAACAAATAAATCGATTTTGGAGCTATATCCTGAAATCTCAGCAAAGGTTAAAGAGCATAGTAAAGGTATCGAAAAGTTAAAATCAATGTTTCTAATTAGTGATGATACTATCAAGTCCTTATCTCTAAGTTTAAATGATTCAGAAGAACAGATATTAGAAAAAGTTTATGTTGCTGAGGCAAAAGTTACTGCACAGAAAGACGCTAAAATAAAAGAAAAAATAGATAATCTTGAAGATTTAGATCCAAGTGACAAATCTTTTGAGTCAGAATTTAATAATACAGTAGCGGATTTAGTGAAACAAATACCATTACAAAACAGGACTTCACTCACTCACTATGTAGCTAGGAGGAAGCTCGTTCTAGATTTATTTAAGATTATTTTAAATAAAAAACTTAAGGTTCAACGTGAA
The DNA here is from genome assembly GCF_051857545.1 of Larkinella fluvii. Lineage (NCBI taxonomy): Bacteria > Pseudomonadati > Bacteroidota > Cytophagia > Cytophagales > Spirosomataceae > Larkinella > Larkinella fluvii. The sequence continues at coordinate 290,547 of NZ_JBPZHB010000006.1, forward strand.
GGCCTGAGAAATATAGATGAAAAATTATTGCATAATTTAATTTTTAAGCAAGGATCAAGCGATCCTGGAATAAGTGACTTATGGCTTGTGAATGAAGATTTTATTTATTTTAAAGGTACTTCTGAGGTGAAACTAGGTAATTTGTCAGTTGATGGAGTTAAAATAATGAAGGAAGATCCAACAGAAGAAGAAATAAAATATAGAGACTCTTTAGAAGAAAGGCGATATGACACAAGACCTGACGTGCTATTATTTCCAAGTGAAGGTAAATGTATAATCATTGAATTTAAAAATCCAGATGTAAATGTTTCTGATCATTTAAATCAGATTTCTAACTATGCTAGTATAATCAGAAATCTTTCTAAAGATGCATATAATTTTAAGGTTTTTTATGGTTATCTAGTTGGCGAAAAGTTAGACCCTGGTGATGTTCAAAATAAGGATTCTGCTTTTGTAGAAGCTGTTCACTTCAACTATGTATTTAAACCATATTATAGAATAATTGGGAAGTTTGGTAGGACAGATGGTGCTTTGTACACGGAAGCAATTCAATATTCAACACTTTTAGATAGAGCTGAAAAACGGAATGAAATATTCATTAAAAACTTGACAAATGAATAATTTTATATTGTGGTAAAAAAGAAAAGCCCTCGATCGAGGGCTTTTCTTTTTTACCACAATATAAAATTAGGCAATCTGCACCTGCAAGAGTTCGTTAGCCAATTCATGCACCGCTTTCTCGATCTTTTTAGCTTGTTGTGCTGACGGATGTTTGACCCCTGACGCATACTGTCTTGCCAAAGCCTTATTTATCCCCGCTTTTTCGGCGATCACGTTGATTTTAACGGCGTTGAATACTTCAAAAAACGCCGTCAGATCGTAGACGTAATTGAACTCAATGTCATTGGGATTGACGCCAGCCCAGTACGGATCGTCTTTTAATTCGTGCTCCAACGAATCCGTGACCAAGTCACGAATGTTTTGTGTGATTTCTGCCACGTTGGCCCCAACCGTGGTGTGCAGAAAACCTTCTTTGTCCTCGCCGGGATCATACGAGAGACGGCCCCAGAGTTCGCCGTCGCCCTTTTCTAAGATGATTGTTTGTTTCATTGCTCAGCTTTTCAAAGTGTATTACAAGTGTGAAATTATCCTTTTCAGCATTTAACCTACTCAACCTAAAGAGGAAGGGTGCCCGCTGGAGCGGGCTTCCCTTACTTTAATTTGGCTTGTTTCAGAAGGTCGTTCAGGATGCCGGGTTTCAAATCTTTTTTCCCGTGGTCTGGAATCGAAATGTGACCTTTAATGTCGGGATGTTTGAAAATCCGGTGGCTTCCTTTCCGGCGATCTTCGTACCAGCCTTTTTCCTCGATTAGTTTGATTAGGTCAGATGCCTTCATCGGGGTTGCTTATTTAGTACGTATCAAAGGTAGCCTTTTTGCTACTTATATCCAAATTTTGGAATAGCTTTTTTGCTACTTTTGTGAAAATAATTAGGTAGCAAAAAGGCTACTTTTTTTCTTGAAAACACTTGACTTCGCGGCAATAAAGTGCGTCCTTTGTTCTATCAAACAAACAATATAACACGCAGATAACCAGATGAATATCCAGAAAATGTTAAACAGAAGAATGACTAAAAATGAAATGAAAAACCAAATTCTGGCACTCGAACTAGGCCGCTTCTTTGAGACCAAAATTGAAGGTATGAACGTCGATCCCCACGAGGTGGCCTGGAAGCTGACGCTGGCAGGAATCGCGGTCGAAGTAAACGGATTTAGCTTTTTGACGAAAAGCCGCTGGAAATTAAACACCACGGCCTGCGGCTTTGATTTGATTAGCCCCTTATTGGAAAATGGGATCGATGAATTTATAACGGTTATTCGGGTCGTTGAGGAGATGGGAGCATACATTCAGCGTACTTCATTTAAATAACCCATTCAGTAATAAGACTTTAGCCCGTCTCGATTGAGACGGGCTTTTTGTATTTACCTAGACAAAAAAAGTAGCAAAAAGGCTACTTTTTTTCGATCAGAAACTTGACTTCGCGGCAACAAAGTGCGTGCTTTACATCATCAAAACGGAATGATAACACGCAAATAGCCAGATGAATACGCAGGAAATACTAAATAATAACAGCCTAACCAAAACCGAAAAAATACGCCAGCTTCTGGCTTTAGGATTGACTCGCCGGGAGGTAGCAGACCTGACGGGCGGGAACTACGGATTTGTTCAGAACGTATTTGCTCGCTACTGGCCAGAACGTGTTCAAAGCCGCATCCAGCGCGCAGCCGAGCGGGCTACCGCCTTTACCTTTCCTGCCTTTGACCGGCGCTTCGGGGTTGAAATTGAAGCCTATAATGTAGACCGCCACGTACTGGCCAACGCCCTTTCAGCAGCGGGGATTTCGGTGGAAGTTGAAGGCTACAACCACACTACCCGCAGACATTGGAAAATTGTAACCGACGCCAGCCTGAACGGCCAACAGGCATTTGAATTGGTAAGCCCGATTTTAGAAGGTCAGGCCGGGCTGGATGAAGTAAAAACGGTTTGCCGGGTTTTGAAACAGAAAAACGCCTACATTAACCGAAGCTGCGGCCTGCATGTTCACTTCGACGCCAGCGGGATGGGCCTCGAACAACTAAAAAATATGATTGTTAATTACGCCAATTATGAGCGGGTAATTGATCGATTTATGCCGCAAAGCAGACGCGATAACTACTACTGCAAAAGCGTTAGAACGCTGGCCAGCCGGGTTGAAATCGCCAGAACCATCAACGGATTGGTAAGCCTGCAAGGTGATCGGTATGAGAAAGTTAACCTGCAATCGTATAGCCGCCACCGGACGGTTGAATTTCGCCAGCACAGCGGAACCATTGAATTTTCGAAAATCTCGAACTGGATTTTATTTTTACACAATCTGGTTGAAATGAGCAAGACGCAGCGGATTGACCAACAAACCGCAAATGAAGCCAGCCTGCAGGCATTTCAACAGCCCGAAATTGTAACGTACATTCATAACCGAATCAGCGAGTTAGCCGCATGAAATATTTATTAGAAGATGGAACCGGGGTGGTCGAAGCGGCTACCCCGGCTGAATTGATCGACCAGCTGAAAAACAATGGCCGGTTCACGGCAGAACAAAGCAGGGAAGAGTATATGCGTGAATTTGCCGTTCGCTTTGTGGAATATTATGGCGGTACGGCTCCGCGTACGGATGATCCGGAACGTTTTATCGAAGACCTGGTTAGCCAGGGCTGGCTCAAGGAAACTCCCGATTAAAATTTTGTTGTAGCAGTGGAGTACTCCGGTTTAGCCTGGCGCCGATCGGGGACGACTATTCCGTGGTTGATCCTGAAAAGCCCGTCCCAACAATGACGGGCTTTTTTGTCCTTTTACCTCCCGACGGATCCGTCGATCTTCGCTTCGATAACGATTCTAAGCGATGGCATCCCGATCCCTATTCGACTTAAACCCCCTACTCGCTTACGCCTTTGGCAAGGCCGAAGCGGAGTGGCTCTTGCTGTATCCTGCGGCTCCCAAACCGTTTCTGGTGGCCACGCACCGGTCTAACCAGGAACAACAGGCACTCTACGACCAACCCCGCGACAAAAAGGATAATGATGGCGACGGACAGGTCGACGAAAAAGACGAGTTTGTCAGTAATGCTCGGGCCGGCCAAAGTCCTCACAACTACCTGCCATCTTACGCGTTCGATATTGCTTTTCGCAACAGCAAGGGAGCGACCGACTACAATCTGAAGTGGTTTGTCGACTTCGCCAGGCTGGTTTTGAAAACGCCCGGCATAACCTGGGGCGGGAACTTCAAATCGATCATCGACCGCCCACACTTCGAGTTGACGGATTGGGAAAAACTCGTCAGGAAATGATGAAATTCATCGTATTGGCCGTCCAGTACCTGAAAGGCACGGCTTCGCACCTGGGCACAACCAAGAACCTGGTCCGGGAGGTGGTGGTGGGCGTGATGACGGCCCTTTGTATCTACCTGGTTCTGCACGTAACGATGCCGCCCGAACCCGATGTGGTGGGCGGTTTGCGCGACGTGCTGCGAACTACCCTGCACAACCAGCAACGGGCCGATTCGCTCCAGGCGTGGATCCGCGTGAAGGAAAAACAGGACATTATCGATTCTCTCCAGTATACAATCAGGCAATATGAAGAACGCGACTCGCTTCTGTCTAATCGTAAACTTTCTCCTCTGGGGGCTATGCAGACCATCGTTGGCGCAATCAAAGGAGGAAAAAAAGCAAAGTGACAGTCTGGCGGTGGTGCGGGATTTTGTGGATCTGGCCAAACCGCTCCTGGATAGTCTCACCAAACTCCACTACATCCGGAAGGACGTGGCCGCGCTGCAGGTGAAAGTCATTCTGGCTGAACGCAACCGGGATCAGCTTGCCGTCGAACTGAAAAACTGCATTCAGGATAACGGCAAGCTGGCCAATGAACTCTTCGATACGAAAGACGAGTTGGGCCGACAGAAACAGAAAAACCGCCAGGCTCAGTTGGAGCGGTGGCTGCTGCGCATTGGGGGGGCTGTAGCGCTGTATTTTCAGGTGCGGTCGGTACTATGATTATAGTATATATACTCAGTTAGTGTTACCAAAATGATATATTTATTTGTGAGATCGCGATTTGAAAAATTTTTGTATAAATTTAAGCGAATTTGATAAGAGTAGAAGAAGCTAATATAGATTCGTTTTATGGGTTGCTTACACCCTTGCTAATATACGTAGATAGCTAGTTATGGATTCCTGTAAACTCTAATTATAAATAGAATCGTCTGGTAATTAGAGAATGATCCGTACATAAATTAATTATTTTAGAAAGCATTAAAAGAAAGTAGAGAGATGTATAATAAATTCTTTATTAATTAAATAATCTTAAATCGAACTAACCATTCTAACGACTACAAAATGAAAAAAACTCTCCTTCTATTCTTGTTGTTTCTTTTTGTTTTTGCTGAGTCTTGTAAAGACAAAGATCCAAAGAACAATATCGACCCCAACAACAATACTGACCCTAAAACTGAGGAGTTAGTCAGAGAGCATTTCACAAACTACCAGGTTAATGATCCTCAACTTCCGGTAGCTTTACTAATCCAAAATGATTCGAAAACAGAATCGATAATTGTTTCTGGGAATAGAAATAAAAACAATGCCATTTACCAAATTACCAGCATTCTAGCAATAAATACAAAGATTGGTGGTTCCATAAAGTTAAAATTGGGGAAAGACTATCTTATAGAAGAAATAGAGGCAATTTCAGAGGGTGGTAGACGAGTTGCTTCATTTAGTAACTACAATTTGGGTGCTGGAACGGTCCAAATTCAGATAAAGGACAAGCAAACAAACGCTATTATAGCACCGAACCAACAGATTGTTCTTGGACCTGAAATCGTTACTAATCTTTTAAAATTAAAACAACTTTATGAACGTGATTCTAAAAATGCAAGATTAAAAGCGGAGACATGTACACTTTTAGAAGCCGCCAACCTTGCACTCGGAGTCGCAGCGTGTATAACATCAATAGGTGTAGGAGTCGGCATAGTGGTCAGTTGCTATGTGGCGATTGTAGGCGCACCTTTGTTTGCAATAGGAACAGTTCTTATGTGTATTAACCGTCTTGGTGGAGATGCTGTTGTTACTTATATTACTTGTAAAAGCGCAATAAATGACTTTGAAAAAAAATACGAACCTTGTAAAGAAAATGGTGAAAAAGAACTGGATAAATTGAGATGTTTTCTCACCGGCTGGGACGACTTTCCCTCTTATGAGGAAGCTAAAAAGAAATACGAAGAATGTGAAAAACAACAGGAAGAAAAAGAAAATGAAGAAAACACTGGGGGTGGATGGGGTGATCCTCACCTCACAACAACAGATGGGGTTTATTACGATTTTCAGGGTTTCGGAGAATTTATTTTAGTTAAATCAACTACTGATAACTTCGAAATTCAAGCAAGGCATGAAGGCCCTGGGAATTCAGAGTATGCAACTGTGACCACTGCCTTGGGAATTCAAACTGGAGACGACATTGTTAGTGTACATGCCAAGCCCGCAGCTGTATTTATTAACAATGAAAAACAAAATATCACCTCGGGAACTATCTCACTGAAAAGGGGGGCTTCGATCTCAATTCAGGGTGGAAAGATAAAGGTCATAGCTTCAAGCAAGGACCGGGTTGAAATAGATGTTTATGCGGGGTCTATGAATTACTCACTTTTTTTAAGTCCTGATCGGAAAGGAAAAGTAGAAGGCTTGTTGGGTAACTTTGACGGGAACAAAGAAAACGACCTAAGAACAAAAGAGGGTGAAGTCGTCAAAAACGAATTTGCAAGCCTTTATCCAAAATATGCTGATTCATGGCGGGTTAACAAAAACTTCCTTTTACACTATGAGTCTGGTAAAAATACTGAAGGTTATACAAGAAGAGATTTGCCCAAGCCTCTACCTACTTTTAACAACAGTAAAAGAGATGCGGCAAGAAAGGCTTGTATGGATGCGGGGGTGACTGGAGAACCTTATTTAGGCAATTGCACTTATGATTTATTAGTAACGGACAATCAAGACCTTATAAAAGGGTATGTAGATCTCGTTGCAAATAGGCCGATTGACCCTTCCGCTCCCTCAAACGATGAATACGCAGGAGCAATATCGATTCCCATTAATAATAATGGATATGACTGTGCAAATACTGTCTCCGGGACCACCAACGGTGCGACTGCCAGTGCACAGGCAAGCTGTTCAAGCATTCGCAAAGAAGATGACGTGTGGTTCAAGTTCACTGCGACAGCAGCTGCACATCTACTTACGATATCAGGTGTTCAAGCTGCTCGTGGTAACAGTACTTACCGCAATGTTCAGGTGTTTGAAGCCGTGAATAACGCTCCTGGAGGCAACATTCTTTGTGCGGAAATGACCATGGAAGAAAAATTCCTGACGGGGCTGAAGGTTGGCTCAACTTACTTTGTCAGAGTTTCTACCTGGGCAGAGAATGTCAGACTGAACTTCAAGTTGTGTGTTTCTACACCCCCTGTGCCTCCTGCCAATGATGAATATACGGGTGCTATCGGGCTCCCCATCAATAGTGGATATAATTGTGCAAATACTGTCTCTGGAACCACCAGCGGTGCGACTGCCAGTGCACAGGCAAGCTGTTCAAGCATTCGTAAAGAAGATGACGTGTGGTTCAAGTTCACTGCAACAGCAGCTGCACATCTACTTACGATATCAGGTGTTCAAGCTGCCCATGGCAGCAGCGTTTACCGCAATGTTCAGGTGTTTGAAGCCGTGAATAACGCTCCTGGAGGCAACATTCTTTGTGCGGAAATGACCATGGAAGAAAAATTCCTGACGGGGCTGAAGGTTGGCTCAACTTACTTTGTCAGAGTTTCTACCTGGGCAGAGAATGTCAGACTGAACTTCAAGTTGTGTGTTTCTACCCCCCCTGTGCCTCCTGCCAATGATGAATATACGGGTGCTATCGGGCTCCCCATCAATAGTGGATATAATTGTGCAAATACTGTCTCTGGAACCACCAGCGGTGCGACTGCCAGTGCACAGGCAAGCTGTTCAAGCATTCGTAAAGAAGATGACGTGTGGTTCAAGTTCACTGCAACAGCAGCTGCACATCTACTTACGATATCAGGTGTTCAAGCTGCTCATGGCAGCAGCGTTTACCGCAATGTTCAGGTGTTTGAAGCCGTGAATAACGCTCCTGGAGGCAACATTCTTTGTGCGGAAATGACCATGGAAGAAAAATTCCTGACGGGGCTGAAGGTTGGCTCAACTTACTTTGTCAGAGTTTCTACCTGGGCAGAGAATGTCAGACTGAACTTCAAGTTGTGTGTTTCTACCCCCCCTGTGCCTCCTGCCAATGATGAATATACGGGTGCTATCGGGCTTACTATGGATACCAGCCCAGACTGCAAAAGTTCAACTTCCGGAACCACCAACGGTGCGACTGCTAGTCCTCAAGCAAGCTGTTCGAGTATTCGCAAAGAAGATGACGTGTGGTTCAAGTTCACTGCGACAGCAGCTTCTCACTTACTGAAGATATCAAATATTCAAGCCGTTCATGGCAGCAGCGTTTACCGAAATGTTCAGGTATTCGAAGCCTTAAATGACGCTCCCGGCGGGAATGTTCTTTGCGCGGAAATGACCATGGAACAAAAGGCTTTGACGGGGCTGAAGGTTGGCTCAACTTACTTTGTCAGAGTTTCTACCTGGGCGGAGAATGTTAGACTAGACTTTAAGTTATGCGTTTCTACGAATTAATCCAGCCCATGACAATGGAAAAGGTGGAGTAGTTAACATTGGTACGAGGTGTTTTATGAAGATTATTTCGTTGAGATGAACGATTATTAGTGTAAAAATTACGCCTATAGTATAGGAAACTTTCTCTTACTCTGCTGACTGATCTAAAGGCAGTCTTTAGATCAGTCAGCAATTTTTGGGACAAGTAACTCATTCGCTACTAGACCATTTTTGTGTCCTTTTTTAACCCCGGGGCTTTCTGGAAACTTGCCAAAAACTTGATTTTCCAATGGAATTGAGCCCCCAGAAAGCCGATCGGCTGGAGCGGTTTCGGGATCACCTGCACCGGGACGCACCGCTGGCTGAAAAAGACCAGCTGTTGATGCAGCGTTATAATTTCGCCTACACCCAACTCTGCGAGGGTGAATCCAGCCGGGAAGTTGTCACCCTTCTTATGAAGGCCTATGGACTCTCTCAGAGCCAGGCCTACAACATCGTCAACGACGCGCTTTCGATTTTCGGAGGCAATCCCACCAAAGCCATCAAAGAAGGTAAAAAGGCCGTGTATGTCATCCGCCTGGAGGAATTGGCCGACAAGCTCGACGAAGAAGGCGAGTATGAAGCAGCCGCTAACGTGTTGCTAAAAGCCGGAAAACTCCAGGGTATGACCGAAAAAGAAGGCCTGCATCTCGACCCCCGCCTGTTTTTACCCAAACCGAATTTGATTTTCACTGACGATTTGACGGCACTGGAAATCCTTAAAAATGACGTGGAAGATGGAGAAGCCGAAGTTGTCGACTGAAAAGGCCAATCTGGTATACGTCTTTCCCAAACAGAAGCTGTTTCTGGGAAGCACCGCGCAGCGCAAAACCCTGCTGGCCGGCCGGGCCTTCGGCAAGACGTTTCTGCTGCTGGTTTGTATGGCCTACTTTGCGCGGTATATGCACCGTGCCAAATTCTTTCTGGCCGGCCTGACTTTCGCCCAGTTGTTGAACATCGTGCTGGTCGATATGGCCGATGCGTTTCGGGGGCTGGGTTGGCAACCGTACGACGAAAAAACGGGAATGGGTCATTACGTAGTTTGCAAGGAGCCCCCCGCCCACTGGCCCCGACCCTACAAAGCCCCCAAGACCTGGGATCGGTGCGTTTCTTTTATCACCGGATTCTGCCTGCAGATGCTCAGTTTTGAAAGGCCCGATTCAAACCGGGGGGGTAATTACGACGGCGGCCTGATCGACGAATCGGCGCTGTTCAAGGATGAGTGGGTCAAAACCATCCTGATGCCCATGCTGTTTCGGGCCAATACGCACCGGTTTGCGGGCAACTGGATGCACAATTCTCTCTACGATTTTACCTCCAATCCCTGGCATGAGTCGGGCAAATGGGTCTTCCTGACCGAGGAACTCATGAAAAAAGACCCTACCAAGTATTTTTTTATTGAGGGTAATTGTGATGATAACCCACTTTTGCACCCTGACTATAAGAAGAACCAGGAGGAGCTATTGTCTCCCCTGCAATTCCGGATCGAGGTCTTAAACGAGCGCATTGCCAAACTGCCCAACTGTTATTACCCTTCCTTTGAGTTCGAGAAGCATTGCTCTACGGACACCTATAAGTACGACCAGAACGACTCTGGCGTATGGGTGCCAACGTTCAGTGACTACAATCCCACCAAAGCCCTGGAACTATCCTTCGACTTTAACGCGGCCATTTGTTCGGTGGCGGTTTGCCAGGAGGGGGCCAAAGAACTGCGGTTTATCAATAGCCTCTATGCAAAGGTGGCCGATCCCAACCGCACCCTGGTAGAGACGCTGGCCTGGCGGGTGGTGGCTACCTACCACCAGCAGAGCAAGAAAGAAATCTTCCTGTATGGTGATGCCTATGGTGAATCCAAATCAGCAGGTTCGAACGATACCTTCTTCGACCTGGTGCGAGCCGTGTTCAGGCTCGCTGGCTGGAAGGTGTTCGACCGGATCCTGAAGACCAACCCTGAACACGTTGACAAGTTCAACCTGATCGATAAGCTGCTGCTGGAGACCGATGATCGCTTCCCTCGCTTACGGATCAACCAACACACCTGCAAAGCACTGATCATCTCGATGCAGAACTCACCCATCCTGCCAACCTTTGCCAAAGACAAGCGAAGTGAGCGAACAACGATCAATCAGGAGTACGCAACCCACTTGAGCGACTGCTTCGATTACATTTTGTATTACAAATATTCCACAGCGAAGAAGCCCAAAGGCACGAAGCAGATCCGCTTCCTCTGAAGCGCGCACCCCCCTTTCATATATTCGGAAAACGCGGACCGGTAATTACCGAAACCAGACAGGGTGTTTGATAGCCCTTAGAGATTATTGGAAAATAAGGGGCCGGTTTAGAAAATAAGGCTCGCCAACTCCCTGAGCGCAACCCGTTTGCCCGAAAATGGCATTGGAAGACTTTTTCGGGCAAAAATCGTCCTTTTTCGCCCGGTAACAGCATTTCACCTTTGACTATGGATCATACATTGACCGTGGAGCAATTTTTCAAACTTCTCCACGACCCCATCAACGACGGCTTTTCGATCCGCTACCGGCGTAAGGAAGACGGTGCGACGGGTGAGCGGCACGGCTGCAAGAAAAGCCGGAAGAACACGGGGGTAAAAGCCCGGAACGGAACGGCTCCGAAGGCTGGCCTGCGCTATGATTTGCTCGAAAAGGGCATCGTATTGCTGGAAGATGAAAAAGGGAATTTCTTTTCCCTCCGGAACCGGTTGCTGATGGCTTACCGGTTCCGGGATCAACGTGAATGGTATCGCATTAAACACTCGTGGTAAAATGTCCGTCAGACGATTTGATAATAAAATGTATTACCTGAGCGGCCCGGCGGCTGCGGTGGTAATTTCGCCATCCGTGGACGTGGTGCACGGGGATGAAAGAGCACTGTCGGCCCGGAAAGCGACCGGATCCGGAAGAAAGTACGAGTGGGTCAAGTGGGGGAAAGACGACGATGAACCCAACCGGGTCATTGCGCTGAACTGGGAATCACCCTCCAAACCTTCGCTGATGGACCAGGCGAAAGAGTTTGTGCTGGGGGCGGGCGTCGCACCGTTTCGGTTTCGCTACGAGAACGGAAAAAAGATTTACGACCGGGAGGATTTTCCGGAACTTGACGACTGGTTCGATGAGCAGGAGATTTTTGAGAAATACCTGGAATTGGGCGCGTTGAGCCTGGTATTCTGCGAGATGGCGTTTGTCAACCTATCGATCGGGGAAGGCAACGAAATCGGTTTGCAGACCATTCAACCGGTGAAGTGCCGGTTTGAGAAACCCACAGCCGGCAAAATCACCCACGTGCTCACCAGTCCGCATTTCGGCAGTGGAAAAACACCGGCCGACATGGGGCGGATTCCGCTCTGGGATCGCGACAACCCCACGGCAAACCCGGAGTCGATCATGCTGCTGAAGAAAGCCCAGATCGGTCAGGATTTTTACAACCTGGGGCTGTTTTGGGGTACGAAAGTGTGGACCAGAGTGGCCAATATGATTCCGCAGTTTCACGAAAACGGACTGACCAACGGCTATAACATCAAGTATTTGATCGAAATCGACGAATCGTACTTCGTCGATGAAGGCGAAAATGCCGACGATGAAGAAACAGCCAAACTCATCGAGAAGCGGAAAGACGAGTTCATGTCCAAGCTCGACGATTTTCTGGCCGGTATTCAGAACACCGACAAAGCCGTGGTGATGATCGGCGATCTGACCGACAGCAATGGCAAGCCCCGGGACATGATCCGGATCAAAGCCATCGACAACAAAATGTCGGATGATGCCTACACCAAAATTTACGAAGCGGCCAACATTGCCCAGGCCCAGGGCCACGGCATTCTGCCGGTCCTGGCCGGTATCGATCAGGGTGGCAAGGTGGGTGGTTCGGGATCGGAACTCGAGCACGCGGCCATGTACCAGGTCGCCTACCGTACGCCGTCGTACCGCCGACACCTGCTCAAGCCCCTGAATACGGCTTTACGGCTAATGAACGTGCCGCGCGATATCGAATACAAGTTTGTCGACGTCGAATTTACCACCCTGGATAAAAACCCGACCGGCAAACAAAACGTGGTCGGACAAGCCTCATGATGACCTACCTCGGAACCGATATCGTCGCCCAGCAGGCGTATTTTCAAAGCATTCAGGAGGCTGACGACCAACTGGCCACGTTTCTCTTCGAAGCTGGTGAAGGCACCGACGTGCTGGTGGAAGCTTCCCGCACCACCGGTTTTTCTTACCCGGCCCTGGTCCTGTTTATGCCGAACATCCTGCTGGGCGACACCGCGCACGGGTTGATTCAGGCCACCCAGGACAATTCGTTTGCGGTGCTGTGTTTGCCCGCTGACTCCACGGCTGATGCGCTGAGCGAGTCGATTAGCCAGGCGCAGCGTGCCGTTTTTCGGATCATCCGCCAGATGCGCAAGGATGCGCGCGCGGGCCGCTTCAACTGGGAAGAACCCCGCCATTGGAAAATCCGGCCGATGACCCAGGTCGGTCCCGATCGGGCCTGCGGGATGATGGTCGACTTTAAAATTATCACCAACGCCAATGCCCTGGTGGGCAGTTCGGACTGATGGATGCGCTGGAAGAACTCGAAAAAGAGCTGGCCGATATTATTGCCGAGTTCCAGCGGCAGGCGATGAGTGAATACCGGATCGCCGTCGAGCGCGAGGGGCTGGTGATGACCGGTGAGTTGGAAGACTCGTTCCGGTCGACGATCCGGGCCGAAGCCCAGCGTTTCGTGTACGAATGCGAAATCCGGTTTCTGGAGTATGGCCGCTACCGGGATATGAAGCGGCTGAACGTGGGCAGCAACATGGCTCCGCTGGAAGCCCTGCTGTACTGGGTGGAGAAAAAAGGAGCGTCCGAATTTTTGAAGGATGTCTGGGCCCGCCGGTACGGCTCGATCAAATCCGACTCCAGGCTGATCCGCGATATTGCCTGGGGCGTCCGGATCGCCCGCCAGCGCAAGATCGAACACATCCGCACCGGGCGGGGCTGGTACAGCGTCACCTCCGGCCGGAAGTTTGGCATGGTGGGCGAACGGGTGCGGCAGGCGGCTGCGCTGGCCGCGATCCGTCATTTAAAACAAACGATAACCGGTAGTGATCAACCATGATTGACCCGAAAGCTTCCCTTACGTTTTTACCGGTGCAGCTCAGCCGCAACCGGATTACCCACACCATCGACGCGCTGGATCCGGTCACGTTTCCCGATCGCAGCCCGCTGCGGTATTTGCTGACGTTGAAAGTGCCCGAATATGCCCAGGCATCGACGTTTATGGCCCTGCCCACGCTGGAAGGCCGCGAAAAGCCGCCCGTTACGCAGGATGGCGCGACGACCTACGAAGGGACCTTTTTTCAGTTTGATTCGATTCTCGACGGTTTTATGGCACTCCAGAAGCCCTCTTACCGACAATCGGAGCTTTCGTCGATCGCCACGCTGACGATGCCCTACAAACTGACCGAACAGGTGCTGCCCGGTGGTGCTGAAGTGGAGCGGGGGATCAAATGGCTGCTGAAAGGCGGCATCACCGAGGCCGATGCAGTTGGCTGGGCCGACCGGTTTGCCAGCGACTACCAGGCCGACGCGCGGCAATTTCTGACCTGGCAGCCCGACGGCAAGATCGTCGGCCGTGAGCAGGAAGAATACCTGTATTTCTTGTTGAACTGCAGTCCGCTGCCCACCGAAGTGCGGCTGCGGGTGGAATACACGCTTCAGAATGGTACCATCGACGAGATGACGCTGCTGACGCTGAAAAATGTCGTGCAGTACCAGGTGATCTGCGCGCCGGTGGGGCCGTCGATGCTGGCGGCTCAAGTGCCGGCGGGTACTGCGCTGGCGCGGTACCGGATCTGGCTGTCGAACCAGGCCAACGAGCGGCTCTCCCAGGTGCGCAGCTTCACGGTCGACCGGCGGTACCGGCGGAATGAGCGCCAGATTTTGTTTTCCAACAGCCTGGGTGGTTTCGATACGCTGCGCCTGGTGGGGAGCGGATCCGAAACGCTGAAGGTGCAGCGGTCTTCGGCTGAACGCGAACGCCCCCTGGGGGCGGTTGGTTTTTCGGAACTATACATCACCGACGTGGTGGGCGAGCGGACGCTGACGGTTTCCACGGGTTATTTTGAGCGCCATGCGGTCAAAACCCTGCGCTACCTGGATGAACTGCTGCTGGCCCGGGAATGGTACCTGATAACGGATAAAGGGCATATTCCGCTGGAGCTTTTGACAACCGACGTCGTCGACCACGAAGACGACGGCGACCTGGTGGCCCGGCAGTTCAGTTTTCGGCAAGTGGATGTCCAACTCAGCTACAGCGATCTGCCGGCGGCACCTGCCCAGGCCGCGCGGCCGGCCGGCTGGCGGGGTGTGGGGATGATGCATCTGCTGGATGCGATGGGCAAGCGCACGGGCCTGGGCCGGCCGATCCGGTTGCAGAAATACTACCTGGACGACGGCTCAATTTACAAACCGCTGACCCAGAAACCCAACGCACCCGGCGATCCGGATTATAGTGGGGGGCTTCCGCTGGCGGGGATCGAACCCGGCACTACGCCGTTCCCGAGTGCGGAAATTGCCCGGACCACCACCTACAGCCGCGCCAATTGCCCGGCGGGTCAGGTGGGTGGACCGGCCACGATCGTCATCACGGCGGGGAAGTACGGCGGGGAAGCGGATGGCGATGCCGATCAACTGGCCGAAGCCGAATATGCCTCCCTGAATACCCAGGCGTATGCCAACCAGTACGGCACCTGCACAGTTTCGCCCGAAATTTATGCCTGGTCGGTTCCGGCCGGAAAATGGCATTACCGCGCGGGCCAGCCGTCGAAAATGTCGGTGCACCACACCACGTCACTGGTTCCGGATATGGGGAACGCCTACGGCCTGGCGACCGGCCCGAACGTGTATGCACCGGGCAGCAACGATCTGGACTTTCCGGTGATCAACGATAACTTCTGGTTTCTCTACACGATGGGTACCCCCGGGCAGCTTTACCGGATCCGGGTGTTCCGGAACGGACTACCGATCAAGGACACCACATTTACGATGAACCAGGACGGTTTTGAACTGCACCTGCTTCATCCGATGAGTGAAACGCTCAATTCGGAGGATAAACTTTACCTGGATCTAACGACTGCTTAAGGATGCTGCAAACCCGCGTGAATGGTGAAATTGCCGATCTGGCGCCCAAGGGCAGCGTGGATCTGGAACTGGTCAATCCGTATCTGACCTACGAAACGTTGTTTACCAGCAGTGCCAAATTGCCCGCGCTGCCCCTGTCGGCCCGCAACCGGCGGCTGTTCGGGTTTCAGGATGAGCTGCAGGTGGCCACCGGACCGGAACGGATGGTGGTGCAGCAGTACTACAACGGTCACCTGGTGCAGGAAGGCATTGGGCTGGCCACGGTCGATTCGAGCGGTTTCCAACTTTCCGTCGTGCAACCGCTGGGCGAATTCTTCGGCGATTACCAGACCGTGCCTTTGAGCGAGATCGATTTCGGCACGATTGCCCTGCCTGCCACACTCACACCGGTGCTGACGGCGGCCGGTCAGGATGCGGTGTGTTTTCCGACGATTCAGAATCCGGATTATTACGGCACCAATGGCGCGGGGATCGGCTACGGGGGGCGGGTCAATCCGTATGTGGCCGGCGTATATACGGCTGGCCCGAACGTGCCGATGGTGTTTGTCAGGTGGCTGCTGCTGCAGATTGCCGCCAAAACCGGAACGACGATATCGGGCACGATCCTGGATCATCCGCAGCTCTCGAAACTGGTGCTCTACAACACCCGGGCCCTTGACGGCGCGGCCGACGTGACGATCCGGAATCACCTGCCTACCTGGACGATTCCGCAGCTTTTGATCGAACTTCGGAAGGTGTTTAACCTGGCGTTCGATTTTCAGGCGGTGCAGGGCCGGTTAACGACGTCACTGACCGACGACATCTTTAAAGCGCCGGTGGTCAAGGACTGGTCGGGGAAGGCGGTGAAACAGTACAAACGACGGGCGGAAGTCAACCGGCGGCTGCAACTGAGCTTCGAACTGGATTCCTCCGATGCGCTGTTGAAAGATAAGCCTGGGGAACTGGCCGATTACCTGACGCCCGCGGGTGTCGATCCGACCGGAATTGCGAAACTTTCGGCCAAACTGGGCACCTTGCTGTATGACCCGGCCACGGGCCTGGCATCGGCCCGACAGCCTGGAGTCACGGCTGCGTTTAATCAGTCGACGCAGGGCTGGATGCCCCGGCTGTTGTTCTGGAACGGACTGGAAGATGATCTGCCACTGGCGTTGCCGACGCTGGATGGACTGAGCCTGTACTGGCTCGGGATGGGTGGACTGGCCGCAACCTTCTGGAATGAACTGGAAGCGTTCCGGACCAGGATGTTTTACGTGGAGCGGGAACTGCTGCTGAATGAAACGGACCTGGCCACACTGAACTTCAAAGAGAAAATCCACATCAATGGCGTGAATTATCTTGTGGTGCAGGTGATGGTCAGTCTACCGGTCCGAATGCCGGCGAAGTGTTTTTTAGTAAGAGTTTGAAATTATCAAACTCTCTCACTCACCGATTGAGGAAGGGCATGATTATAGAACTACTTTATTCGATTTCTTAAAACTTAAATTCTAAATCACTTTATTACACTCTATTCTAACTATGGCTGGAGTTGATTCAGGAATTATACTCTTTGTTTACTAATTAATTTAATTGCACCATCGTGCATCCTCCCCCTACCGTGGCTTTTACGGTACCACTCCAGCTATGCCCTAAATTATCTGAAGCCGTATACGTATATGTACCTAAGGGATTAATTATTGATACTAACCACCTCCTTGTGCAAAGGTCCGCAGTGGTAGGAGCATAGCTTACAGCAGCGGCCCCAATCTGCACATTATTTAAATTAACAATGATATTATTATACGTAGGGCTGTAAAAAATTATGTTATTCTTGTCGGAAGGTACTGGCTTAGCCGTGTTTTTTTGCAAAAGGATTCCTGCTGTTGTGCCATTTTCAGCAGTAAACTTCCCTTCCCACACATGACCATTTTGACTAACTGCTCTGTAAATGTGCTCTCCAGCTGAAATAGTTGTCGTAAATGTTGATGCAGTAGGAGATGTGTTTGAATATGTTAATTTTGATTCATTTAATAATGCTGTGTTCACATCGTCTAAATATAACTGAATACCTCTTGTGCCTGTCTCACCATTATTAGAGAATTTTACCGCAGACTTGGGAGTACTTGTTGAATTTGAGACATCTAAAATAATTGCTTTACACTGGTCTTTTTCAGAAACGATTACATCATTTAAATTCCACTGTATCAGGCCATTATCGGCAAAAAGTGTATTTTTCTGGCCAATTTTAACTTTAATGTGCAAGTCCTTATTTTTACATGGATCTAAGCCTTTCTCAGATGCATTTACTATTCCTGTATGGTCATCTCCATTAACCTTCAATGTTGTAAGCTGATCCACATTTTTTGTATTAAATATTAAACTGCCATATGCATCTTCCAATGGTTTCGGATCTGGCTCTTTATTTGATGATGGGCAACCTGTCAAAACAAAAACTAAAGATACAAATTGACAGAAAACAGTAAAACGGCTTCTAAAGAAGAGATTTTTCATATTTACTTAGTTTTAATTGTATTAACGATATAAAAGTATTCGTTTGAATTCTTCTTAACGACTATCTGCCTTTCTAGGGGATAAATATAAAAGATAAAAATGACCTAGTAAACCATTTTCCAAACTTAAAATAGTTACTTTGATTAAGTTTAGGTACACCTTTACTCTAAAAGGAGTAAATAGTCACTAAGCTACAATCTATCGTTTGTTTAGATGAATGTGCAGGTTTTGAAACTTGTTAGTCGGATAGCGCAGTGTATGCTGGCCCGAGCTTAATGACAACGCGATAATACCAAATAGCCATCCGCTGCAGCCAATAGTTTACTTTATTATTAGGTAAGTCGCTAGGAATATCGACCACTTCCAGAAGAATTGGTAAAGTTCTAATCTGAATGGATGGCCTAATGGGGGCGTATTCATCCAATTGCTTTAGTGTACGAAAATGAATAATACGTACCCGCATTGGGGGTTCTCCTGTATTTAATATAAAAGCCGCTTCGGGTTTCGAAGCGGCTTCATCGTTTTCCAACGAAAATCTATTTTTCATGCTGGCTCCAGTGGTGGCCAGCGGGCGAAATGCACTTTGGGGTTCAGTTTGTCCGGAGGCCGGATGACGTACAAAAGTTGCTCATCTGATTTTTCAGTGAGATAATGAGATACCCAAAGATGCTTCCGGATATGGACCGGCACGTTTCTGGTTTTCCATTTAGTGCCTCGGCAATCCAGTTGAGCAAAGACTGCTCTGGCGAAGACGATTCCTTCTTCGAGTTGATTTGATGTTGTCATCAGTATGTAAAGCCGTTTTTAAACCGCTGGCGACTGCGGGAGAAGGATCAAAGATACTCCGGAAAGGGGTACAAAAAAATGTCCTTTATGGACAAATTGCCTCAGGTCAACTTTGAAGTTCACTCAACGACTCAACGTTATGACTACTGTCAAACCACTGCTTAAAACCCCTATCAGTTACTATGGCGGCAAACAAATGATGCTTCGCCACATTCTCCCCAAGATACCTGCCCATCACACCTACGTCGAACCTTTTTTTGGAGGTGGGGCGGTTTTCTGGGGGAAAGAGCCCAGCCAGGCGGAAGTGGTCAACGACTTAAACA
Organism: Larkinella fluvii; assembly: GCF_051857545.1. Taxonomy (NCBI): domain Bacteria; kingdom Pseudomonadati; phylum Bacteroidota; class Cytophagia; order Cytophagales; family Spirosomataceae; genus Larkinella; species Larkinella fluvii. Next base: position 309,587 of record NZ_JBPZHB010000006.1, read on the forward strand.
ACCGCCTGATCAGTTTCTACAAGGTACTGAAATATGACATCGACGAGCTTCAGAAGTTGATCGATGAGACGTTTCACAGCCGCGCGCAGCATTCAGAAACCGACCAGGTGTATGAGTCGGGGGAAGATGAGATCAAGGACATGCTTCAAATGGCCTGGGCCATCTGGGTGCAGACCAACATGTCGTTTAGTTGTATGATTGGTGGGGGTTTTGGCTACGATCGGCACGGCAAATGCGCGTTGAAAATCTTCAACAAGAAACAGCTGCTCACCGATGCCTACCAGCTGCGGCTCAAACGGGTCACTATCGAGTCGTATGACGTGCTGAAAGTCATGCGGGCGTATGACGCTCCAGATGCCTTTTTTTACCTGGATCCGCCGTATGTGTCGGCCAACCAGGGACACTATTCCGGTTATAGCCTGGATGATTTTCGGAACCTGCTGGAGGCCTGTGCGCAGTTGAAAGGAAAGTTTCTGCTTTCAAGCTACCCGGAGCCGCTCCTGATGGAGTTCCGGGAGAAATATGGCTGGCAGTCGGAAGACCACGAAAAGTCACTGGCGGTCGACGGTCGGCGGAAGGAAAACAAAAAGAAGATCGAGTGCCTGACCTGGAATTATTAATTCCGGAGCAGCCTTCATTTTTGCCCTGGAGATTTAGTCTCCAGGGCTTTTTTGTGTCCTACTAGGTCCCCGAAAGCTTGTTTTTCTTGCCATTGTCAAGCTATAACTGCGCGTGGACGATGGCAATGGATTTGAATGAAACCGCCAGCATTACCCTCAAAATTGAAGGGGATGCTGCGCGTAACCAACTGGCTTTACTAGAAGGCGAAGCCCGCAAGCTGGAACGGGCCCTGAAGGAAGCACCCAAGGGCAGTCAGGAATGGGCTGAATTGTATAAAGAACTCGGGAAAAATCAGGACGCCCAGAAAGTGCTGCGGGAAAGTGTCGGGTTAACGGGGCTGACCATGAAGCAGCTCGAAAACGAATCGCGATCGCTGACCAAAGAGTTAAGGAACCTCACGCCTGGTACGGAGGAATTCGTTGCCAAATCAGCCCGGCTTTCGGAAGTCAATACCCGGCTGGGGGAAGTGCGGACGCAGGCCAAAGGGGTGAGCCAGGCGCTGGGAGAAACCAGTACCGCCGTCGCGGACTGGGATGATAAAAACAAGCGGGCCACGCTGACCGTCAAGCAACTTCGGGAGGTTGCGGATCAGTTGGGGAAAGAGATTCAGGATCTGGTGCCCGGCACGAAGGCCCACGCCGATGCGGTGGCCAAACAAAACGAGGTGCAGAAACAACTCGGTACGACGCTGGCCGAACAGCCTTCCCGCTGGAAGCAGGTTCAGAATGCCGTGGTGGCGTTTGTAGGCTCTTTTACCTTACTGAGTGTCGTCCAGGAGTTATTCAGCTTCATCAAATCCGGGATTTCTCAGGCGCTCAGTTTGTCGGACGCCATGGCCGATGTCTCGAAGTCGACTAACATGACCGCGGAGCAGGTTAGGAATCTCTCGGAACAACTCGACCAAATCGATACCCGAACGGCCAAAGAAGGGCTTATGGAAATCGCCAAAGTGGGTGGTCAGTTGGGCATTGCCAACGATGAGCTGCTCGGATTTGTGGAGTCGGTCGACAAAGCGGTCGTGGCCCTGGGTGACGAGTTTACGGGCGGAGCGGAAGAAGCAGCCAAAGAAATCGGGGCTCTTCAAAAACTGTTTAAGGAAACCCGAGAAATGAAGGCGGGTGATGCGATCAACGACATCGGTTCGGCGCTGAATGAACTAGGAGCAGCCGGATCGGCAACGGCACCGGTGGTAGCCGACTTTACCAAACGAATGGGGCAGCTCGGAGACTTAAGTCCCCAGATCAGTGAAACCATGGGGCTTGGCGCAGCCTTCCAGGAACTGGGCCTGACGGCAGAGATTGCTGCCGGTGGGCTCTCCAACATTCTGCTGACTGCCGCCAAAGACACCCATTCATTTGCGCAACAACTGGGCCTGACCGAAACCCAGATGAAGAACCTGATCAATACCAGGCCCAACGAATTTCTGGTCAAACTGGCCGAAAGTTTCCGGGGAATACCCGCCGATCAGGTGGCCAAACGCCTGGCCGAACTAGGGATCAAATCCCAGGAAGCGACCAAAGTGATGTCGCTGATGAAAGACCAGACCCAGCTCGTAACGAAGTATCAGGATCTGGCCAATAAAGCCATGAAGGAAGGCTCCAGTCTCACGGGTGAATTCAACATCAAAAACAAAACAGCCGCAGCGGAATACGAGAAGTCCCAAAAAGCGATTGCGCTGCTGGCCACAGAACTCGGACAATCCCTTTTACCCTATCTGACGAAATCGACCCAGGGGGTCATCGCTTTTGTGAACATCATCCGGGCGGTACCGGAATTTCTGAGCGAGAACAAAACGGAATTGGCCCTGCTGGGTGGAGCCTTGCTGGCTTTCAACGGGCATCTAATTGCCAGTACGGCCAGCAGTCTGGCCCATGCCGCAGCCGAAAAAGCCCGCATCATCTGGACGGAATCGGCCACAGCCGCGCAATGGCTGCTTAACACCGCGTTGACGGCGAATCCAATCGGTGCCGTGATTGCGGTGGTGATGCTGCTCGCAGCCGGGTTTGTGACCTTGTACAACAACTCGGTCACGGTGCGCGCGGGTATTAACGGTTTGTTCGAAGCCATGAAGGTCGCGGCCGGCGAACTGCTCAACTTCTGGAATGCGATCACGAGTCTGAATTTTGCCGAAGCGGCCACCATCATGTGGGAAGGCGGTAAGAAAATAGCCGCAGGTTTTAATAAGGGCTACGAAGACCAGATCAAAACTGAACAGCCCAAACACCTGGCCAATCATAAAACGCTGGTCGAGCAAAAGAAAACAGTCAGTGTGCAGGGTGCGAAGGAAACCGGTCAATTGGAAACCCTGGAAGATCAGAAGACCCACGAGACGAAGGCCGGGCAGGCCCGTGCTGCCCGGGAAAAAGAAAACGCCGAAATTCAGAAAGATACCCAGGCCATTATCGCCAAAAAGCGGGAAGCGCAGATTGCGGCCATTGCCGACGAAAACCAGCGGGAAATTGCCAAACTGCAATGGAAACACGAGCAGGAGGTCGCGGCCATTCAAAATTCGAAGGCCCGGGAAACCGAAAAAACGGCGGCCATCAAAGCCCTGGATGCCCAGCTGAAGGTCGACATCGAGGCCGAGAATAAAAAGCACCTGGAGAAGATTACGGCGGACCAGCAGAAGGCCCTGGCGATGGAGCGGGAACTGAAACTGGCCCTGGAAACCGATGAGAAAGCTCGCAAACTGGCCGATGCCCAGTACAAGTACGAAACCGAAAAGGCCCGCATCGAAAAAGAGATTACGGATGAAGTGCAACAGGCTCAGCTGCTGACGCTCCTGAAGGCGAAATACACCCAGGATGTTGCCGCCATCAACACGGAATTCCGCAACCGGGAACGGGAGTCGAACAATTTCATCCGGACCCAGGAGCAAGCCGCCGAAATGGCCCAGTTCGACTGGAAGGAACTCAATGCGGGCAACAATGCCCAGAAACTGATCGAGATCAAACGGGAACGGCTTCGGGTGGAACTCGACCACCAGAAAGCCAACCTGGCGGCTGAACGCGACGCCGAGCTGGCCCGCATTGCGGAAAGCAACCTGAGCCAGGAGCAGAAAGCCGCGCAGCAAACCGCCATCAACGCCAAATATACGGCCGACGTAGCCCTGGCCGGTAAACAACTGGAGAGCGAGATGACCCGGCTCGATGAAGAGCACGTGGCCCGCAAACGCGAACGCTGGCAGAATTATTCCAACGCCTTCAAGTCGATTCTGGATGGGGATGTAGCGAGTTTCACGGCGGCTGCGACCCAGATGTTTCAGGTCGACGAAGAACACCGCAACAAGAAACTGCAGCGTACGTCGGAAGTGGCTGACCAGGTGGGCGATATTGCCAAACAAGGGGTGGCCTTTCTGAATAAACTGACCCAGGAGCGGCTCGACAAGGAGATTGCGGCCTCGAAAAAAGAGACCGAAACCAAACTGGCGGATAACAAAACCCGGATGGAAGCGGCCATCAAAGCCGCCGAAGAGCAGGCCGAAGCCGAGAAACTCGCAGCGGGCGATTCGGCGGAAGAAATTGAGCGGATCGAGACCAAACTGGCCGAAAGCAAAACCAGCATCCGGGAGGATTTTGAATCGGAAGCCGACTCGATCCGGAAAGACGGTGCCAGCAAAGAAAAAGCCCTGGCAAAACAGAAGTGGGAAGCCGACAAGAAAGCCCAGGTGGCCACGGCCCTGATCAGCGGAGCCCAGGCTGCGCTGAAGGCGCTGGCGTCGGGGATTTTTCCGGTGAACCTGGTATTTGCCGGGATCATTGCCGGTTTAACGGCGCTGCAGATCGCCAAGATCAAAAACCAGCCCGCGCCGTCGTTTGCCCGGGGTGGTCATTTCAGCGTCGATGAAGGTCAGGTCAAACCCATGTATGGGGAGGGCGGCATCGACTGGAGTAGCGTTCCAGAACACTTCGGACGGATGTTTCGGCGGGGTGGCAAGAGCTACGTGAAGAACGCCGGTGTTTTACAAGGTGCTCGGCACGGGAGCCGTTACGGTGAGAAGGGTATTGCGATGATCGACCGGGAGTCGGGTCGGGAAGTGGGCGAAGCCGAAGGGGGCGAACCGTTTATGATTCTATCGCGCAACACCTATTCCAACAATAAACCGATCATCGACCGGCTGCTGTATTCGTCGATGTACCGGGGTGGCCAGAAAATTGCGTACCGCGATGGCGGGGTCGGCTCTGCTTCCGGAAACTGGGCGATCGGTACGATTACGGAAACGCCCTACTTCGAGCGTCGGATGATGCTGTTCGGCTCCAAGAAAAAGAAGGAAGCCGAAAACGCCCGGATTCAGGCTGAAATCGAGGCCCGTAAAGCGGAAGAAGAAGCCGAGAAAGCGGCCAAAGACATGGCATCCCAGAGTGCCTACGATGGCCCAACCAGTGGTGATGAAGGGGATGCCAATGGTTCGGCTCAGGCTTCGGGCTATAGTGGTGATGCCGAAGCGGCAGCCGCCGAAGCGGCCGAGATGGCGCAGGAACAACTGGATCTGCTGGAAGATATTGGCAAAGCCATCGAATCCATGTCCGACGATTTGCAACAGGCTCTACTGGGGCTTTCTACCAGTCTGACGGCGTCGATGGACAACCTGGCCGCGTCGAACCAGACCGCCCTGGCCGGGCTGAGCACTTCCCTGCAATCGTCGATCAACAGCATGGCGGGCGATGTGCGCGAACTGAAGGGAAGCATCAACGCCGTGGAAGGCGCAACCCGGGAAGTGAAGGGGGCCGTCGACGGGGTGCAGGGTGCGGTTTGGGGTACTAACCAGGCCGGACGGCTCGATACACTGATCAGTGCGATTTCTTCCCTTGGTTAATGGGACGATAAATGGTAGGGATGGAAATCACTACGTGTTCCCTGATGTCTGGAAATTTGTATAACTTAGCAAGCAACCCACCCACGAATAAACTATGCAAATCCCTGTAATGGTACCCGTTAAATCTCACATTCAAAAGTTCATTATCAACCGTTACGGCGACGGGAAAAATCACTCGATCCCGGTTCGAAAGATGACGTTTCTGGGCGATATACTGGCACTGGCACTGGTCAAAAATACGTTCATGACCACGCGGTTTGAAGTGCCCAGCGGTCCATGCCTGGTCTTTCACATTCCCTCCGAAACCAAGTTCATGGAGGTGCCGGAAAAGAAACTCAGGATGCTGCAGGTGGCACTCGACCGGCACTTCCGCGACTGCTTGATCTCGTTTGTGATGGGCTATCATTTTGCGACCGGGGACCAGATGCAGGCGGTGAAAAAATTCCTGGATGTACACGACATCGACGAAGAGATGCTCTCGGCCGACACGGCCTGGAAGGTTTGGCGCGATTTTGAGGTCAAAATGGAGCGGAAAAGGAAAAAAAGTTTTCGGCAAGTTGTCGGTGCCAGCGGCAAACCTGTCGGTGAAATCGAAAACCTGTCGGTTGTTTTCGCCATGTCGTAGGTAAACTTCTTTCCCAAAAAAGCCGCTTTCTGTGAGAGAAAGCGGCTTTTTTGATTTTTGCCGACTAAAAATAAGCCTCAAAAACGGTCCTGTTTTTTCGGGGAGAATCCCGCGACCTTTGGGCATGAGCATCCTTGAGCAGCAGTTGGGCGGCTGGCAGCAACAACCCAGCGTGGGCCACGTGGCCCGGTTGAAACTCGTACCCATCGACGACGTGCTGCGCGTGGCCACGCCCGATGAGCTACCGGTGGCGGGTCGGCCGCTGACGGTGGCGTCACTGGGGCTCAGCGTGGTCGACGGCGCGGTGATGACGGAATTGGTTTTTCCGCCCCGGACTTGCACGTTCACGGAAAGTACGAGTCGGCAAGCGGGTCAGTTGCTTTACACAATCGCCCTGAGTACGTCGCTGGTAGCTCCGGACGAAACGCTGCTAACCTGGCTGGATGAGCACCTGGAGCGACGCTTTCTGGCCATCTGGCTGGGGCATAATGGAAAGGTGTTTCAGGCGGGTGAACCCGGCAACGGGCTGTGGATGGCCACGAGCCGGGGACTGACCGAGCAGGATTCGCTGAGCCTGACGCTACAGGGGCTGGCCACGCACCCGGTCTGGTTTCGGGACAGTTATCTGGAGTTACAGTCACCGGATGCCGAATTCGACTTATCCTTCGATCTCAGTTTTTCATAATCCCACTTTCAAGCTATGGCGGTTGATCCCAATTACATCAAGAATCTCATCGACGAAAACATCCAGGATGCTCCGCCGGCGGCTCCCCGCTCAAATACAGCGCAGTCGGTTCGGGGTATTCTAAAGCAAGTGGTCGACTGGGTGACCGGTAACGACTATACACCCGACCACGAGTGGAGCGGTACGCAACTGCGGTTTAAAAAAGCCAATGGCGTCAACGGGGCGTATACGGATTTGAAAGGAGCCAAAGGCGACAAAGGTGATCAGGGCAATCCGGGAACACTCACGGCCAGTGCGCTGCCGGTCCGCACCACCCCCGTCAACCGAGCCACCGATAAACTCGTCGTGCAGCGCGGGGACGGGGTGCTGGAGAAAGTTACCCTGTATCAACTGGCGGGTGGAGCTCCCCTGGTGACGGGCAACTTGGTGGCTAATGGCAATACCGAGTTCGGCGATCTGAGCAACCTGCAACCCGGCGACGCCACCAAACTCTCCTTCGATTCGACCCAAAGCCCGCCCGCCGGGGGGAAAGGGGCGTTCCGGTACGCGGGGGCCAACGGCTTTCTGCGAACGATCGATCTAATCCCGGTGAACCTGCTGCGCCGTCACCGGCTGTCGGTGGTGGCCCGCCACGGCGATACCAGCGGGGCCAATTATGACGCCAACGCCCGGTGTTATTTCGGTCTGGTGTGTTACGATGCCGATGGGCTGGAAATCACACCCCCCAACTTCGCGAAGGTCACGGGGGCGGCTTTGACAACACTGGCCGCTCCGCTCAATCCGGGCGACACGACCATGACACTCACCAGTGCCACGGGCTGGAACAACGGCGCATCGGCCAGTCAGCGGGGCTTTGCCTGGTATCCCTACACGAATGCTCAGGGCCAGGTGTTTTCCGACTATGGCTATTCCCGTCAGGTTTCCAGCGGCTTCAACGTCTACTGGCAGAGCAACGGTGGCACCTGGCTGGCGGGCGGCATTGCCGGCAACGTGGTGACCCTGCGTGTACCCTGGCCCGGTCCGGCGCTGCCGGCGGGCACCAAAGTGGCCAACGTGTCGGAGGGCGGTACGTATATGTATTCGAGTGTCTTGAATAACGGGCTGGTGCCCAACACCTGGACGCTCTACGAATGCTTTATTCAGGGCGTCAATCCGGGCAACAGCGAAGACCCCGCCAACCTGATGTTCCGGCCGGGAACGGCGTTTATCCGCCCGATCCTGCTGATCAATTACAACAACCCGGCGGCTACCACGACGTTTTATTTGACGATGCTGGACGTGCGGGAAGCGGGCTTCGACCAGGCCACGCTGCTGGCGGGCAACAATACGTTTAGCGGGGCCAACACCTTTTCGGGCGAAACCACGGTGAAACGCATCACCGCCAGTGGCTCCACCCCCAGTGCCGCCCCTGGTTCCGGAGCCGGTGGTGGTGGTACGGTTTCGATTATGACCGGTTCCACTGACATGGCCGGTACGATTACGCTCAACATCGGCACCAGCCCGCCCACGGTGCAGACGGTGGCCACCATCACCTTTGCCAGCGCGATGGCTGCGGCTCCCCGGGCCATCGTCATCAGCGCCCGCAACAACCAGGCGGGCATGAGCCTGGCCCGGTTTTTTATCGCCACCAAAACCGCATCGGCCTGGACCATCAGCTCGACGGACGTAGCGCTGTCAGCCAGCACTACTTATATTCTGGACTATATCATCATTGCGTAAATGGAAAGCACGATTTTAAAACAATTGGGCCTGGTGGTGTCGGAGACCGGGGCCATTACCGGCATCGACTTGCCGATTTCTCCCACCCCCCTGCTGGCCGCAGGCATGCAGCGCCGGGTTCGGCTCAAACGGCTGACCTTCGATGCCGATCTGGAAATTACCGCCCTGTTTGAAATGCGGGTGGTGGACGACGAAGGGCGGGATTTGTTCGAACTGTATAGCCAGGATGCCACGCTGCCGCCGTTCGTGGCCCGCGAACGCCTGGCGCGGGTGCAGCCCATTGAGATTCCCCGTTCGACCCGGGATTCCTTCCGTGACCCGGTTACGGGTCAACTCGTAACATCGGAGGTGCTGAATAGCACTTCTGAACTCCATTTCTTCCAAAATATGGCGCTGGGCCACCTACAGGCACAAGGTTTGCCGCTGACCGGATCGGAACCGTACCTGGTGGTGGTATATCTGATGTTGGCTAACATCATCCGGGAAAAAGACGCGCTGGGGGAATTCTAATGAAAAACGGAATCATCGTACGCTACCGGGAAGAAGACCCCGACAAATCGGACCGGTGGGTGCTGGTCGAGCCGCTGACATTTCAGACGCTGATCGGGGAAGTGATCATTCCGGCGGGCTACGTGACGGATTTTGCCAGCGTGCCCGCGCCCTTGTGGAGCGTTTTTCCACCCATTGGCCGGTATAACCGGGCGAGTCTGCTGCACGATTACTGGTATGACCACCGGCTGGGTGAAGAGAAACTGGGGGCCGAGCTGGCCCGGAAGCTGGCCGATCTGGAGTACTACACGCGCATCCACCAGATCGAACCCCACCGCTGGCTTCGCAACCGGCTGATGTATTGGGCCTGCCGGTGGTTTGGCCGCAACTGGTGGGTGAATTAGTGTCCTTTTAGGCCTGAAAACGTCCTGTCATTTTCGTACTCGCTAACGTACGACGATGACAGGACTTTCTTTTTTATCCGGACTCTGGTATCTCCATGAACCCTTTGCCCACCAGTGGAAGGGGATCATCCAGCACCGGCTGGCGCAGGGTCGTGATCCGATTCCGGCCACGATCAAAGCCGCAGCGGGTAAGTCCGATGAGCGGCAGGAGCGTTGGAACCAGCGGTGGAAAAACCAATCGGAAGTCATCGACGAACTGTACGATGAAGACGGTTTTTACGATCCCCTGCGCGGGCGGCTGTATGAATACCGCAAAGCCGGGGGTGGGTCGGTGGCCGTTGTTCCGATCGAAGGGTCGATGGCCCGCGTGGGTTTTTGCGGTTCCGGCGGCAACGAAGAAACGGCCCGAATCCTGCAACTAGCCGCAGCACATCCCAAAATCAAGGGCGTCGTGCTGAAAATGAATACGCCCGGCGGCACCGTGGACTCGACCCGGATGCTGGCCGATGTGGTCGCCACCTTTTCTAAACCCATTCTGGTGTGGACTCCCTTCTGTGCATCCGCGGGCTACTACGTTGCCTCGCAAGCTGCCGAGATCTGGCTGGAAGACCAGACCGTCAGTCAGGTCGGCTCCATCGGGGTATTGATGGTGTACGTGGACCAAAGCGAGGCCCTGGCCAGAGAAGGCACCAAAATCACGATTTACCGCGCGGACGGCAGTGAGAAAAAGGCGCAGATCAACGGCATCGAACCCATCACACCGGATCAGGAAGCCGAAATCCGGCAGTCATTGAACGACTGCCGGACGGAGTTTCTGGGCTACGTGCGCCGGGGCCGGGCGGGCAAACTGACGTCCGACGAAGCCTTTACGGGGGAAATGTTCGGACGCGAAAAAGCACTGGCGCATGGCCTGGTCGACCGGATCGGGAGCCTGCAGGCGTGTATTTACCAGGCACTACAACTAGCTGCATAAACATCCAATGAAAAAGCCAACATTTTCCGTGGGAAAGCTTCTGTCGACGCTGTTCCCCAAGTCGCATAAAGCGATATCTGAAAAATTAAGTACCGAGGAGTACAATGCCTTTGCGGCTGAAGCCGGGGTGCTGAAAGGTGATCCAGAAGGCGAGGTGATAGCCGCCACCGTTGAGACCGTCACTGCTGACGAAACGGATCAGGAGGCCACCAGCACACCGGCGGAAGCCGCCCCTGACGAAGAAGTGACCGGGGAGTCGGCGAGTCCGGAAGCCGGCGAGATGACGTCGACGGACTACCAGGCCCGGATCCAGATTTTGGAGAACCAGGTGACCCAGTTGACGGCCGACAAAACAGCCGCCCAGAGCCGGATTACCGATCTGCAGGCGCAGGTGCAGCAAAAGGATGAGTACATCACCAAACTGAAGGCCTCGGTCAACCCGCTCGCCGAATCGGATGCCAGCAACGGAGCCGGTGCCGACGATGGCCTGACCGATACGGATCGGCAGGCCCGGGCCAATGCCACCCGTTTCAAACAATCACAATCCTAACGGCAGGCCCGGGCCTTCAATCGGGATTTTATTTCGCTTTTTAATCAATTCAATAAACCATGTCCGCAATCAAATTAAGTCAGCTGGATGCTTCGCTGAAAAAGCGCCGGGAGCGCAACCGCGAGCTGCTGATCAAAGCCATCGTCTCCGGCTGGGGAGCCCTGAAGATGTTCCGGAAACTGCGCGTCAACGACGAGATTCCGTTGTTGTCGCTCTACACCAAACCCCTCATGCAGCCGGGGATCAAAGGCACCTTCAACCCGAAGGACGACGCGATCAACTTTGAGGCCCGCATCGCCAAAGTGCGGCCTTTCAAGGTGGATTTGCTCATCGACGAGCTAAAACGCGCTGAAATGGAGGCTTCCTACCTGGGCGAAGTGGATGGCACGGACGGACGGGACCCGGAGAAATTTCCGTTCTCCGATTACATCTTCGATTCGCTGAGTAACCAGCTGGGTTTCGATCTGAGCGTTACGGCGGTCTGGAAAGGCGTGCTCAACTCGGCCGGAACGGCCCCCCAAGACTGTTTCAACGGGATTCCGAAGCTGGTCGACGACGCGATCGTTTCGGGGGAAGTTCCGGAAGAAAACGTGCTGGAGCACTCCACCGCCGGGTTCTTTTTGTCGGAAGACAACATCCTGGAGGATGTGAAGAAGCTCTACAAACGGGCCAAGAAAAACCTGCCCGCCTATACGGGCACCAAAGGGCTGGTGTGCATCATGAGCCCGATGGCCAAGCTGGCCTACAACTTCGCCGTCGAAGAAGCCAACGGCACCAAACGGACCTACAACGCTTTCAAACAGGAAGTGCTGTATTTCGCGCCGGAAGTGCCGATCGAAGAAGTCGACGGACTGGAGGGGACCGATTTTATGGCCATCACCCTGCTGGATAACCTGGTGTACTGCTCACCGCAGGACAACGAGAAGATCGATCTGCAAACCGACTACAACGTGCGCGACCGTTCGATTGCGATTGTGGCAGATGGAAAAGCCTCGGTCAACTTTGTGCGCGGGGATCTTTTTGTGGTCAATGACCTGCGCGCGCGGCCGGCCGGAGCCGACGACGACGAATAAGCCGTTTGTTCTTCTCCCGGGGCTTTAATCAGGAGTAGGTAAATCGCTGATGTTCATTCAATTTCTTTTATTCAACTCAATCAATTCATTCATTCCATGAAATTTTTCAAGAGCCTATTCGGGCTGGCCCTGGCGGTGATGGCCGGGATGGCCTTTGCCGAAGTGCAGCCGCACATTCACCAGGTGCTGGGTCTGGTGGACCATTCTACGCTCGTGGTGGGAGCCGCCACCTCGCTGGTGGGGTTGAAGAACCTGGCCGACCAATTGCCCAACCCCCCGGGCGGTCGCCGGATCTTTGCCATTCTGGCCGCTGATCTGGACGATGCGGTGATCGACTGGCCCCGGATTGCCGATATCACGGCTTCGGAATGTACCGTGGCGATTCCGGTGAAAGCCGGTAAAACACTGGCGGTGATTACGCCGGCCGAGAACTCGCTGGATGCTACCTTCGAAAACCAGGGCGACCGGAACTACATGGCCTACAAACACGCCATCATGTTCGACATTGCGGGCCTGAGCCAGACCCAGTTGACGGAGGCCGCCAAGTTCATGAACGCCGGGTGTATTTTCCTGGTGGAAGAGCACGACGAAACGGTCAAGATTTACGGCACCAAGCTCAACCCGATTACGCTGAAGCAGAAAGGGCAGTTGGGTAAAAAAGGGGGCGACAAAAAAGGCATGAGTTTCTCGGGTGATAACGACTCGTTCATGTTTGCTCCGCCGATTTATAAAACGACGCTGGCCTTACCGCTGCCGGTTTAATTTTCAGCTCCATGGTGCAGGTAAAACTGGCGAAAGCCATCGAAAAACCCGGGGTGCAATTTCGGATCGGTGAACGGTCGGTCACGATCACCCAGCAGCCATCGCCGGTCGATGACGCCGATTATGAGACCATCCGGACGCAGTTTCCGGGCTGGATCCAGCGCGTGAGCGTCAAAACTCCGCCGGAAGCTCAGGAGGGCTGAGCACCCTGGCAATTCCTTGACAGCCCTTCCGAGAGAAGGGCTGTTTTTGTTTCACCTCTTTTTAAATCATCGTTTTATGTCGCTTTTAAAAGCCAGAATCAAACTACAGCAGGCGCAGGAAAGCCTGAATCGGGGCTTGATTACCCTTGAGCAATTCGAGCAAATCAAGGCCGAGTGTGAGCAGTGGGCTGTCGAGCCCCGGTCTGTTGCTCCCCAGGCTACATCGGAGCCGGTAGAACCGGTTGCGCCGAAACCTGGCCCCAGCCGCCCGCGCCGAAACAGGCCGGCGGCAACGCCGGATCGTCCTGCCGCAAACCCGGAACCGGGGGCGGGTGGTCCGGATGATGCGGATCCGGACAATTCGGGAAACGACTAGCACCCGCCGGGCTTCCATTGACGCCGGTCCAGTTTGACCAGGCGTTTGCGGAAGTCTGTGAGCGGGTGCACCGTTACAACCGCGAAGCCGCCAGCCGGGCCGATCGGCTGAGCCAGTTGTCGGCCGCTGGCGTCCAGAAAGTGCTAGTCGACGAGATTATCTACTGGGATGATCTCTACCGCAAGGAACTGAAAGTGCGCCAGTATCTGCAGGAAAACCGGAGCCTGCCGGTGGAAGAACCGGTGCAGCGGTACCGGCAACACTACGAAATTCCGAAAACGGGGCTGGAACTGGGGCTGGCGGTCCGCAACCTGGCCAAGAACGTTTCGGTTTGGAAAAGCCGCCTGGCGAATCCGAAGCATCCCGATGCAGCCGCGAAATATGCCATGTACCTGGAACTATACAAGGAAGCGCAGGCCGGTATCCGGGCTGAGCGCACCAAACGCGAAATCGATCAAGCATGTTAATCACGACTACTGCCCAGATTAAAGAATTTGCCGGGGGCATTCAATCGAATTTGACGTTCGATGTGATCCGGCCGTTTGTGGAAAATGCCGAGTCGACGGTCGTCGGCGCTTTGCTGGGGGCCGACTTTCTGACGGCACTGGCCGGGAGTAGTCTGGATGCGCCCATGGCGCAGGTTCTGCGACAGGCGCAGCGGGCCATTGCCCTGACCGCCCTGCACGAATCGATGGTGACGGCCATGTACCAGTATGGCAATTCGGGGTTGAGCCGGTTTATTCCGAAGGATGCCGAAAAGCTCTCGATGTGGGAAGTCGACGTGATTCTTTCCGACGCGGCCAGCCGGGCCGACCAGGCACTGGAGCAACTGATGGGCTATCTGGAAACGCACCAGACCCAACTGCCCGCCTGGCGAAACGCGAGTGCCTACCAGGCCATTAACCGGAATCTGATCCCGTCGGCCGGTTTGCTGGCCCAGGCCCTTCCGGAAGCCTCGATGTCGTACCGGTTGTTTGCGGTTTTGAAGGGGTATATGCCCGGTATCGAGCAAAAACACGTGGCTGGGATCACGGGTCCGGCGCTGCTCGCGCAGTTGAAACAGAAGCTGGCCACCGCAGCCGAACTGTCTGATCCGGAAACGGAACTCTGGCGGCTCAGCCGCGACTTGCTGGCTCCACTGACGCTGTGGAAAGCCCTACCTTTTATTCAGGTCCGGTTTTTTCCGGATGGGGTGCGGATCCTGCAAAGCTTCAAAGGACTGAAAGATGAAAAGGCCGTGGACCAGCAGCAGATTACGCAATTGCGTAGCGAATTGCTGGCCCGCGCGGAAGATGCCAAAGGAGCCCTGCAACGGTTTTTGAATCAGACGGCTTCGGCCACGGTTTTTCCCCTCTATTTCAATTCGGGCCTATACGTAGCCCCCGGCGCGTCGACCTGGAAACTGCCCGACAACGAAGGTAAAAAGCACTTCCGTTTATGAAGAAAATCGAACTGATTCAGGAGGGCGTGCGGGTCGAGTGTGCGTTGGCCACGTCTTACGCCGACCTGTCCCGCAAGGGCATGCTGGCGGTGCTGAAGCTGGCCTACTGCTCGCCGAGAACGCCGGAAACCGAACTGCGAATCTGGTCGCTGGTTTTTGAGGCACCGCCCGAAATCAAGAAAATGTTGCTGCTGCCCCTGCACCGCAACGAATTGCTGCGGCTGCTGGAGCAGATCGGGTGGGCGTGGAAAACTGGCGTCGAGAAAAGGCCGCTGGATGCCTTTCTATTGAAAGGCACGACGTATTGCCTGCCGGATGAAGAGTTGCGGCTGGTGACGACCGGCGAGTTTATTACCGCCGTGACCTACCTGCTGGCCTTCTCGAGCCCGTCCGGCGATGGCGGTCAGAAGGCCGACTATCTGGCGCACTTTCTGGCCACCATTTGCCGCCCGAAACAGAGCCTGGCCAGACGCCTGAAACGGGACAAAACAACCTGGAATGGCGATGCGCGGGAAGCCTTCAACAGCTACCGGATCGACGGCCGGGCGGATCGTTTTCGGTCTGTGGACCTCTCCCTCCAAGTGGCTATCATGCAGTGGTTTCTGGCGGCTGTGGGGCGGGCCGAGCGGCTGTATAACATGCCCGCTCCCGAAAAAAGCGAAAAGTCGATTGCCCTGGGAAGTTTTGTGCAGGATTGGGAAAAAACTGTGCACGGGCTGGCCCGCGAAGGCAACTTCGGTTCGTATGACGCCGTGATGGAACGCAGCATTCACGATGTGCTGGCGTATTTAGAACTCCGAAAAATTGAATTTGATGAACACGAATCGAAAAACCGCGACTAAACCGGATCCGACGATCCACGCCCTGAATGTGATTGTGAACGAGCCGCCGGTGGCCGACACCAGCCTGGACGAACTGGCCCAACTGGAGCAGCAGACCCGGGAACTGGAAGAAAAGGGGCAGGCGCTGTATACACAGCGTCAACTGCTGTTGCAAAAGCAACGCGAAGCCCAGCAGGCTCACCAGGCCCGGCTCCGGGAAGAACGGCAGGAACTGCGGGAAGCCGCGATTCATTACCGCAGCCTGGCGGCCGAAGCCACCGAAAAAGAGCAGGCCGACAAGTTTCTGGCCTGGGCGGAAGAAAACGAAGAAAAAGCCCGGGCGATTGTGGTCGACGGCGACGAAGCGAACGAAGCGCCGGCGGTGAAAAAAGTGCCGGTTTGGCGCAGGCTTGCCACCCACCGGCTGGCGGGAGCCGGGCAACTGCTGGGGCTGGCGTTGATGGTGAGTTGGTCGCTGGGGATGTTCAACGAGTTTGGCATGAAAATCCAGGAGACCAACAAGGCGTTGCCCATCGAGCAGCAGGCCCAGCCCTACAACTTAACGTCGCTGCAGAAGTATTTCTACGAGTTGTTCATCTCGTTTCTGGATGTGCCCTTCTCGTTTTTGAAGCTGCTGCTGATTGCTCCCTTTGTGCTGTATTACCTGTTGCCTTTTATCAAGTCGGGCAAGCGGGATTTTATCACGGAATTTTTCGAAGAATTAACGCCCTATCAGCGATGCGTGCTCACGGTTATCTTCTTAGCGCTCTGCTTCTTTTCGCAGTCCCTGGCTCACGTAGTCAAACCGTAACGCCGGCTCAGCCGACGGTTGTTGTGACGACCGAAAGCATGATTCGGGCGCAGATTCTGGCAGTGGCCCAGGAGCAGATCGGGGTGGTGGAAAAGCGGAACCGCAACGATCATCCCAAAATTACGGAGTGGAACAAAGCCCTGGGCCTGCCTGCGAATTCGCCCTACTGCGCATCGGGGATTTATTACTGCTACGCGGCCAACGGAATCCGCCTGCCGATCCGTTCGCCGGGTCTGGTGCGCAGTTGGTTTTCGGATGGATCGAAGATCGTTTACCGCCGGAGCCAGTGCGGCAACACCCGAACCGGTCGAAGGCCCCGGCTGGCGGATCCGGTGTCGATTTTCGAGAGTCACGTTGAACTGCTGGCGCAGGAACGCTGGGATGAAGACGAAGACGAAATTACGGTGATCGGTTTCAATACGACGGCGGGGCCGGGTAGCAAAGGCGGGGTGTACCGGGTGCGCCGGAAACTCAGCCAGGTGAAGCTGATCGCCAATCACCTGACGCCCTATCTGGAGAAGAACAAACCCCGGGGATTATGACCGGGTTGGGCTGGCTGTATGATCTGTGGGTCGTGCTGACCGACCCGATTCTGGTGTTTCTGGAGGTGGCCATCGCGCTGCTAAGTATCCTCCTTTACTTTTTACATAAACTGAAAACGACGCATGAAAACGAGTCTGCAAAACGAATTGACCCTGACGGATCGGCTCACGGGACCGACCTCGGGATTTTTTAAGCCGCTGGTGAAAGGCGGGGTGATTCTGGCGGCCGTGTCGGCCGGGTTGCTGGCCGCCCAGGGATCGCTGGCCGAGCACGGTGTTTTGATCCCGGCGCTGCTGGCGAAAGTGATTGAGATTGTGGGGTATGTGGCCGGGGCTGTGGCTGGCGTGTCGAAACTGACGGTGGATCTGGAAGCGGTGAAGAAGCAGAAAGTGCTGGACGGGATATCATGAGTAGGTTATTCGTAAAATTAAAAAGCCGATCCGGAATTCCGGATCGGCTTGCTGCTTATTATGTAAACTTAACGCCTACTCGATCCATTTCACGATCGACGCGTTTGTCTAGAATTTTCACATAATGCCGCTGGGTAGTATCGATCCGGGCATGTCCCAGTATCTTCTGCACAACTTCGAGACTGTATCCTTCATTCAGGAAAAGCGAACCAGCAGTCTTTCGGCATATCTTCAGGCTTATAGTCCCGTCCTTAAATTTGATCAGTCCACGGAAGAAGCGAAGCCACCGATTGATCCGATCCGCTGCTATAATCGGCATCTGGTAGTCGTATTTGTTAAGAATTTCCAACACTGGATTTAGTAACGGTATCTGGGATTCCAGGTCTGTTTTATCCCGATCGGTTACGATTTTTTGCTTTCCAGAGGGTGTTGTCACGATAAAGGCTTTAGGGTCATTGACAAACTTGAGCAGGTCCGGGTAATCCAGCCCGGTGTAACATGCGAGCTGAGCCCAATCCCGAATCAAATCGTTCTCCTCGTCGAACGATAACTCTTTCAATATTTTCAAGTGGTGGTCTTCAAGAAAATAGACAGGCTTAGGTTTTTTGCCTTTAATGACCAGTTTGTCGAGCAAATTGTATTCGCAGTAGCCGTCCTCAACGGCATAGTCCAGAATCGCCCGGATATAGGAGATGTATCTACCTGCTGTTTCTGAATTTTGTACTTCTTTTCTGACTTTTGGCTCTTCGTGTTTCATCAGCCACTTCAAATACTCACGCGCCCAGGAGATATTGACTTCGGAGATTTCCATATCTTCTGTTCGCTTCGAAATCTGGATGTACAATTGTAAGAAAACCCGGCCCCGTTTCCAGGACTTCATGGTTACTTTGGCCTTTGCCTGATCAGTCCCTTTCAAATCGGCCAAATGTTGAAGAAAGCGATCATAAAGCTGGACCAAATTGGGTCGTGGTACGATTCCCTTTAGCCATTCGTTTTTGATACTTTCTGCGGTTGGTGTTTTGCCCAGGCTAATCATTCGGTTCATGATTTCCTTGTGTTCGCCGATAATATCAGACAAGCGGGTATTGTTGGCCTGTGCTAATTTTGAGCGGCCTCTTTGACATTGTTGTTTTTGATCCCATTCAGTTGGATCGACCTGCAAGCCAGACGAATACATCGATCGACAGGCAATTCCATTCACTCGAAGCTGAATTTGGAGCATACGGTTACCTTTGGGATTTTGATGCACTCCATTTTTGTCTTTTTTGGGAGTACGGAATTTGAAACGAACAGAGATCGACATTCTTTTTTTGTAATCATTTTGCTGTTTTAGGTTACATTGTTGTATGTGCAACATGCAAACTTAACAGACAAGGGTGTGTACCTAAATAGGGTGGAGTGTACTCATTGGTGTACCTAAAAATAAGTAGGTGGCAGTCAGAGGTAAAAAGATTGCAAGGCATAAAAAAAACCGCCCTGGAGTGGAGCGGTTAAGTAAAACGTAAATGAAACTGTGTTTTAAACTGGTTTTCTAATCCTGGTAGCGAATCAAATCCAACCCAATATCTTTCCGGTAGTATTTTCCTTCGAACTGCACCGCCCGGGCCGCTTTCTGCGACTTCATCACGGCATTTTCGAGTGAATTGGCGACGGCCGTCAATGCCAGCACGCGCCCCCCGTCGGTCAGCACGTGGCCGTTGAAACCCGGTTTGGTTCCGGCATGAAAAGCCGTTACGTCGTCCAGCATCGTGAGTTCGGTGATCGACTTGCCTTTCTCGTATGCATCCGGGTAGCCCCCCGACACAACGACGGTGGTGACGGCCGTTTGCGGGGAGATCTGAAGCTGAATTTTATCCAGTTCGCCGTCGGCCGTTGCCACCATCAATTCAACAAAATCATTCTGAATCCGCGGCAGCACGACTTCCGTTTCCGGGTCGCCCATCCGGGCATTGTATTCAATGACGTAGGGTTCTTCTTTAACATTGATCAAACCGACAAAGATAAAGCCCTGATAGCGAATCTCTTCCTTTTGCAAACCCGCCAATGTCGGCTTGACAATCTTCTCTTCAACCTTGTTTAGAAACTTGGCCGTGGCAAATTTTACGGGCGAAACGGCCCCCATACCACCGGTATTCGGGCCGGTGTCGCCCTCGCCGATGCGCTTGTAATCTTTCGCTTCGGGCAGAATTTTGTAGTTAACGCCATCGGTCAACACAAAGACCGACAACTCAATGCCTTTCAGGAACTGCTCGACAACGACTTTATTTCCGGCTTCGCCAAATCGTCCGCCGGTCAGCATATCGGTCAATACCGCCCGGGCTTCGGCAATGGATTCGGCAATGATAACGCCTTTTCCGGCCGCCAAGCCGTCGGCTTTCAACACCACCGGCAGTTGATGCGTGTCCAGATAAGCCAGCCCTTCTTCCAGCGTTTCAGCGGTAAACGTCCGCGATGCAGCCGTCGGAATACCGTGCCGCTGCATAAATTGCTTTGAAAAATCCTTGCTGCCTTCGAGTTGGGCACCGCGCTGATCCGGTCCGACAATTCGCAGTTTTTCCAGATTTTTTCGAGTCCGCAGCGTATCGACCAGCCCTTTCACGAGCGGTTCTTCCGGGCCAATAATCAGCAAATCGATTTGGTGTTGTTGAATGGCCTCCGCGATGGCATCGGCATCGTTGAAGGCAATCGGCAAATTGGTGGCGACCAGGGCGGTTCCGGCATTACCGGGTGCGACAAACAACGTGCTACACAGTGGACTTTGCGCTATTTTCCAGGCAAATGCGTGTTCCCTTCCGCCCGATCCAAGTATGAGTATATTCATTCTCTGAGTTAAGAGTTAAGAGTTAAGAGTTAAGAGTTAGAACGTTACACTGCGGTTTAATCCGTCAGCCAACCGCACGGGCGGCCCCGTCTTCACTCTTCACTCTTCACTCTTAACTTAATTAGCTACTTCCGATAAAAACTTGATACGCATTAACCGCAATTCTTCTTCTGAATAATCGTCGTTGGCAAACTCCCGCATGGCCACCCCGATGTTGTCGGTTTCGGCCCGCATGAAGTAGTCGTAAATATCGTCCTGCCGGTCGCTGTCCATGATCTGGTTGATGTAATAATCCAGATTCAGACGCGTTCCCGAATAACAGATGTGTTCGATTTCTTCAATCAAATCTTCCATCGTCAGGCCTTTCGACTCCGAGATTTCCTCCAGATCCACCTTCCGGTCGATCTGCTGAATAATGAAAATCTTGACCTTCGACTTGTTGACCATCGACTTCACCACGACATCCTTCGCCGTTTCGATGTCGTTTTCTTCAACGTATTTGGCAATCAGGTCGATGAACGGTTTGCCAAATTTCACCACTTTCCCCATGCCGACCCCATTGATCTGGGCCATTTCTTCCCGCGTGGTCGGGTAGGTTGTTGCCATTTCCTCCATCGACGGATCCTGGAAAATGACATACGGGGGCAGGTTCTTTTCTTTGGCTATTTTCTTCCGCAGGGCTTTGAGCAGACCCAACAGGGCTTCGTCGTAGGCACTGCCCGACGACATGCCGCTGTCTTTGTCTTCGTCCTCGGCCTTTTCCTCGTCGATTTCGTAGTTGTGATCTTTCGACAAGGTGATGGAATACGGATCCTCGATGTAGTGTTGCCCTTTGGCCGACAGTTTCAGGACACCGTAGTTATCGACATCCTTATCCAGATACCCGTAAATCGTAATTTGCCGGATGAGCGAACACCAGAATTCAACGCTTTCGTTGAACTCTTTGCCCTTACCGTAAACGTCGAGCTTGTGGTGTTCATAGCTCGTAATATATTGGTTTTCAGTACCGGTCAGCACATCGGCGAGGTGGGCGGCATCGAAGCGATGATCGGTTTGCAAAACCGCCTGAAGCGCCAGCACAATCTCGTCCTGGGCTTTAAACTTCTCAGTCGGTTTCATGCAATTATCGCAGAATCCGCAGTCCTTGTCCTGGTATTCCCCGAAATAACTCAACAGTTGCCGACGACGGCAGACGCCCAGATTCGCATACGACACCATTTCCATGAGCAGGTGTTTGGCGTTGTCGCGTTCCGTAACCGACTTGTCTTTGTTGAATTTCTCCAGTTTAACAATGTCATCGATGCTGTAGAACATCAGACAGTTGCCTTCCAGCCCGTCGCGACCCGCCCGACCGGTTTCCTGGTAGTAGCCTTCCAGCGACTTGGGCGCGTCGTAGTGAATCACAAACCGGACGTCTGGTTTGTCGATGCCCATACCAAACGCAATCGTAGCCACCACCACATCCACATCTTCGTTCAGGAAGGCATCCTGGTTGTGCATCCGCGTCTGCGAATCCAGCCCGGCATGATACGGCAGCGCCTTGATGTCGTTGACATTCAGCAACTCTGCAATCTCTTCCACCATCTTCCGGCTCAGGCAATAGACAATGCCTGACTTGCCTTTGTTGTTCTTGATGTAGCGGATGAGCTGCTTTTTCGCGTCGGCTTTCGGGCGAATTTCGTAGTAAAGATTCTTGCGATTGAAGGACGTTTTGTAGATGTGGGCATCCTCCATTTGCAGGTTTTTCTGGATGTCCAACTGCACTTTCGGCGTTGCTGTGGCTGTCAAAGCAATCACCGGCAGATTCCCAATGTTGTCGATGATGCCCCGGATTTTGCGGTATTCAGGCCGGAAATCGTGGCCCCATTCCGAAATACAGTGCGCTTCGTCGATGGCCACGAACGAGATGTTGGCTTTCTTCAGAAAGTCAAGGTTTTCTTCTTTCGTCAGCGATTCGGGGGCGATGTAAAGCAGTTTCAGCGTACCGTTCAGGGTATCTTTCTTGACTTTATTCATCTCCGCCTTGCTCAGCGTCGAATTCAGAAACTGGGCGTTGATACCAAAGGCATTCATTTGATCGACCTGGTTTTTCATCAGGGCAATCAGGGGAGAAATGACAATGGCCGTTCCCTCTGAGGAAATGGCCGGAAGCTGGTAGCACAGGGATTTGCCAGCTCCAGTAGGCATAATTACAAATGAATTGATCCCTGCCAGAATATTGTGGATAATGGCTTCCTGGTCGCCCCGGAATTGGCTGAATCCGAATATATCTTTTAGCTTCTCTTTTAGAGATACCTGCACCGATGGATCTAACTGCGTCGTCGTCATCTCAAAATTGCGGAAGGTTACTACACTTTATTTGGTTGTATCTTTGCCTTTATAAAATTAGTCAAAAACCGATTGACAAAAGCAACATTGAAATTAGTTAAAAAAAATATTCAGTCTACCGCCCGAAATGTGCTGCTGGCTGAGTCGGAAGCCATTCGGCAGGCGATGGACTGCATCGACGACCAATTTGAGCAAATCGTTGAAACGATTCTGCAAACTTCCGGTCGAGTCGTGGTCACCGGGATTGGAAAGAGTGCAATAATCGGACAAAAAATTGTTGCCACTCTCAATTCCACCGGCACGCCCTCGCTTTTTATGCACGCAGCCGACGCGATTCACGGCGACCTGGGAATGATTCAGGCCAACGATGTGGTGATTTGCATCTCCAAAAGCGGGAACACCCCCGAAATTAAAGTTCTGGTGCCGCTTTTGAAGCGAACCGGTGCCAAACTGATCGCACTGGCTTCCCAAACCAGCTCGTATCTCTGTGTACAGGCCGATTTTGTTCTAAAAGCCTACGTCGAACAGGAAGCCGACCCGCTCAATCTGGTTCCGACCACCAGCACCACCGTGGCCCTCGCACTCGGCGATGCGCTGGCCGTTAGCCTCCTCAACGCCCGGGGATTTACCAGTCAGGACTTTGCCCGTTTCCACCCCGGCGGGTCATTGGGCAAAAAGCTGTACCTAAAAGTTAGTGATATTTATCCACATCACGAAATTCCGACCGTTCCTCTCAACGCGACGGTTCACGAAGTGATTATCGAGATGACCTCGAAACGGCTGGGAGCCACCGCCGTCGCCGACGAAAACGGTCAACTGGCGGGTATTGTCACCGACGGTGATTTGCGACGGATGCTGAACCGTTTCAACACGCTGGATCTCGGGCATTTGCGGGCCTCTGACATCATGACCCCTTCGCCCCTGTCCATCGACCCCGACGAATACGCGACGCACGCCCTCAAAATGATGCAGGATCGGAGCATTACGCAGTTGATTGTCGCCGTCGATAACCAAATCAAAGGCTTCATCCACCTCCACGATCTGCTGAAAGAAGGCCTGATTTAGTTAAGAGTTATGAGTTAAGAATGAAGAGTTAAGACGGGGCCGCCCGTGCGGTTGGCTGACGCATTCATTTTTAACTCTTCATTCTTAACTCATAACTCTTAACTTTCTAGCGTAAGCGGTTCGACTCCTGGACCAGCTTTTCGTCCCGGCGGATAAACCGGTTGGCCAACATGTTGAAAATCAGGGCGGCTACGATGGCGAAAAAACCGTAACGGAAATGGCCCTGATCATCCGGGTTGAAAAAATCCTTGCCTTTGTAGAGCGTCAGGTACAGAACAAACCCCATCAGGGCGGTCAGCACGATGGCATTGATGGCGCAAAGACCCATTTGCAGCAACCGGTTTCGGTATTTGAAAATGGTGAATAACGAAACCCCGGCCACCACCAGCGCCATGAGGGCGAGGTAATAAACCGGCGTAATTTGTGAGCTAATGCCTTGGGTGTACACCAGTTGCCAGGCCGTCAGGCTGGCGGTTTCGGTGGGGCTAGCACCGGTTTTTTCCCAAATCGGGAAGCCTAGTAGCAACGCCATTGAAACGACAATAAGGAACAGAAATATGGTTTGGATGCGTTGAAGCATAGTATTGAATTTTTGAGCTTGCGAAGATACATGAGGAATCCTGAAAAGAAAACAGAAACTCGCATCGTTCTAACCCACGACGGTTCTAGTTCGGCCTACAATTCGGAATTTAAACAGCATTATCATTCCGTTTTTGGTGCCTTGCAGGAATCGCAGCGGGTTTATATCGAACTGGGTTTATATGAAGCTTTCAAATTGTTTGAACAGATTAGCGTCTTTGAAATGGGTTTGGGGACGGGTTTGAATGCTCTTTTGACGCTGTTGGAAGCCGAAAAGTCACAGCGAATCGTTACATATACGGCCGTGGAAACCCAACCACTGTCGCTGGAGGAAGCCAGCCAGCTTAATTTTGATGCCTTATTGGGAAGTCACCACCTGAATTCGTTGCACGAAGCACCGTGGAACCGACCGGTCGCGATTACGCCTTTTTTTCAAATCCTGAAACACGAAGGCCGTTTGGAGGATTTTCGAACCGAAAACCGGTTCAATCTGGTCTATTTTGATGCTTTTGCCCCGGAAGCACAACCGGAACTCTGGACGCAGGCGGTTTTTGAACAACTGGCCGCCATGATGCATCCGGGCGGATTACTGACGACCTACTGTTCAAAGAGTTTGGTGAAGCGGAATCTGAGAGCCGCCGGTTTTCTGGTTGAGAAACACCGGGGGCCCGCCCACAAGCGGGATGTATTGCGGGCGGTTAAACTCGCCTGAACGGACGGTTTTAAACGCGGCTGTTTTTTTACAACAACGAGGTGATGAGTGCGGCTATTTTCTCAAGCTCCCGTACGTCCACCTCGCTGAAATCGTTCAGTTGGTCGCTGTCAACGTCCAAAACCATCGCGACAGCACCGGTTTTGTCAAAAACCGGCACGACCACTTCCGATTTTGAAGCGGAACTGCACGCAATATGACCCGGAAACAACTCGACATCCGGCACCAGAACGGTTTCTTTTCGCGAATAACTAGCCCCGCAAACGCCTTTATCAAACTGAATCCGGGTGCAGGCAATCGGTCCCTGAAATGGCCCCAAAACCAATTGATTGCCTTTTTTGAGGTAAAAACCGACCCAGAAAAAACCGAAGGCTTCCTTTAAGGCCGCCGAAATATTCGCCAGATTAGCAATCAGATCCGGTTCACCGTCGGTCAGAGCCCGGAGTTGCGGCAGCAAACTTTCGTAGATTTCCTGACGGTGGGCGGTTTTCGGAAGTACCAGCGATTCGGCCATGATGCAATCAGACGGCTACGTTTTTGAAATACCGTTTCAGCCACGAATCAGCGGCTTTGATCTGCCAGTTATTGCGCAATTCCGCTTTGGTGGCAACGAGGTTATTGAAAACCGTGGTGTCGGGCGTCAGGCGTCCTTCAGCGACGGCGGTTTTGATCTGTGGCAGGGCAACGGTTTCAATCGACCCATCAGCCGTTACAAAAGCCGCCGAACGATCAAAAAAATCGGTATTGAGCGTCTGCCCGATTTCCCGCACCCAGCGAACGGACGAATCGATGGAGCAACCGCTCGGCAGATGATGCCCTTCATCGACGGCCACGATCAAAAACCGGTTGTTCAGCAATTGGGCCGAACCCAGCAAGGGCGTCCCGTGAGCAGCCCAGCCATCGACGGCGGGTTGCAGATCGGTTTCAATGGCCGCCACTTCGGCGTCGGTCAGCGGGCGGGCCGACTGGTAAACCCAGACGCGGGCCGTATCAGGAAGTTGGTTGAAGGAAATCCACATAGCGTTTCAAATCTTACTTTACAAACTCTGCGCCTGCGCAACGAGTTCCGCGAGGTCGTAGACTTTGACCGAATCCTCCCGGTCTTTGTTCTTGATGCCGTCGGTCATCATCGTCATACAGAACGGGCAGGCCACGGCAATGGTGTCGGCACCGGTCGAAAGGGCTTCTTCGGTGCGTTCCACGTTAATGTCTTTCCGGCCGGGTTCCGGTTCTTTAAAATACTGCGCTCCTCCGGCTCCGCAACACAGCCCTTTGGTACGGGAGCGTTTCATTTCCACCAGATCCGCATCCAGCGCCTGCAACACCTCGCGGGGCGCTTCGTAGACTTTATTGGCGCGACCCAGGTAACACGAATCGTGGTAGGTAATCCGGCGGCCTTTAAACTCCCCTCCTCCTTTCAGCGTCACTTTCCCGTCGTTGATGAGTTGTTGCAAAAACTGCGAATGGTGGATCACTTCGTAGGTACCGCCCAATTCCGGGTATTCATTTTTGAGCGTGTTGAAACAATGCGGACAAGCCGTCACAATTTTTTTGATCCCATAGCCATCCAGCACCTGAATGTTGGCCACGGCCTGCATCTGAAACAGGAATTCGTTGCCCGCCCGACGCGCCGGGTCGCCCGTACAGGTTTCTTCCGTTCCCAAAACGGCGAATTTGATGCCGACGTGGTTCAGGATTTTGACGAAAGCGATGGTCACTTTTTTATACCGGTCGTCGAACGAACCGGCACAGCCCACCCAGAAAAGCACTTCCGGGGTTTCGCCTTTGGCGGCCAGGTCGGCCATCGTCGGCACCTGGTAGTTGGTTTCGGTGTTCATCGTTGGTTATCGGGTTATTGGAAACTCGGCCGGTGCATTGACGTGTTGAAATTGATTGTGACTGATCATTTGGTAAAGGTGGTGCAGAAAATACACCAGACAACCCATAATGGTCAACTCCATGGCGTATTCGATCAGGTTCGCCATCGACGTCAGATCGCTCCATTGGGTAAAAATCGGATTGCCCATGCGCCACCAGTACGAAGGCTGGATCACCACCAGCGCATTGAACAGGATCAGCACCGCCACCTGCCGGCGGCTTCTGAGATCGATGGTATTGAGCAACATCGGCATCAGAAAGATAAACGCGTAATTACTGAACGAGTTTTTATGGATAAACATCATAAAGCAAAAACACAGGGTCCATAAAACCGGTAAGGCTTTGGCATAGGACATTCGCTGCTTCAGTATCATAGCGCCCAGGGTGGTAACGACCACGGTCAAGCCAACGCCACCCCACAGCAACAGACTGGAATAGCTCCGGAAATCGCCGGTGATCGGACTCAACACCGTCCAGAGATTGGGCGCAAAAGGCAGCTCGGCAATCGACATGGGTGTCGTGAATTTTGTTCCCACGAGCGCCACCAGAATTCCCAGCGCGGGCAAACCGGTGATGGCTAATCCGAGAATATAGCGCAACGGTTTTTCAACCAGAAACAGAACCGGAATGATCAGTAAAACCGGCAGGGCTTTGGTGAATATCAGGGCCAGAGCCAGCACCACGCCAATCCATAAACTGTCACCCGTGCGCTGCCATACCAACACGGACAGCGCCCCAAAGAGCCACATCCAGATGTCTTCCTGCCCCCCTAACACACACAGCACCATCGGGCCGACGAGCGTAAGATACGTCAGCATTCGCAGAAAAAGGCCCCGAATTTCGGTTCGGTATGCGCGCCATGTCAGCCAGAGCGCCACGCCTTCCATGAGGATCATCAGGAGAACAATCGCGTTCGGACTATTCCAGAAAGGCAGCAAAAGTGTGGTAACATACGGAAATAGCGGGCTGTAAGGCGTCCAGAAATCACGGTAGACCACTTTCCCCTCCATGGCCTGGAGGGCGGCATCGTAGAAAACCGGGATGTCGGAACCCGATTTCTGGCCCATCAGAATGTAGACGACGATAAACGGGATGATTCGCAT
Source organism: Larkinella fluvii (assembly GCF_051857545.1). Taxonomy (NCBI): domain Bacteria; kingdom Pseudomonadati; phylum Bacteroidota; class Cytophagia; order Cytophagales; family Spirosomataceae; genus Larkinella; species Larkinella fluvii. The sequence goes on from NZ_JBPZHB010000006.1 coordinate 337,395, forward strand.
CAGCACAAAAACCGTCAGCAGAATCGGCCCCTGTTGCCGCAGGCTCACCTGATCAATCATTTTCCGGAAACGCACGACCCCGATCGTCACCAACGAACCAGCCAACGCAATAGCGATCTTCAAAAAAAGTACGGACATACAAAAGTGGCAACGACCCCGGGAGTTGTTATCTCCTCCCTCATTTTAGTTAGGGAGTAAAAGTAGCCAGTTTTTTCAGGATGGCGCAGAGGCACCCTAAAAATCCAGCCGACGGCCAGTGTCCCTCGTCTACTGATTGACCTGATCGGCCCAGTTGAACCGGTCGCCGGGCGAAAATTTCCACGGGGCCATGTTGTTTTCAACGTTGCTGAACATGGCGTTCCACGAAGCCGGTGCTTGCGCTTCTTCCATGATTTTATACCGGCGGAGTTGCAGAATAATGTCCAGGGGATTGATGTTGACGGGGCATTCCTGCACACAGGCCTGGCAGGTCGTACAGGCATTGATTTCTTCGGTGGTAATGTAGTCGCCCAGTAATGTTTTGCCGTCGTCATGCTCAGGGCCGTTTTGCTGCCAACCGCGCTGAATGTCTTCCAGCCGGTCACGGGTGTCCATCATGATTTTGCGCGGAGACAGTTTTTTGCCGGTGATGTTGGCCGGACAGGCGGCTGTGCAGCGTCCGCATTCCGTACAACTGTAGGCGTCCATCAGGTTTTTCCACGTCAGATCCCGTACGTCTCTGGCCCCAAACCGCCCCGGTTCGGCCGGGGCCTCGTTCGGATCGGCCTGAGCGATGCCGAGCGCCAGTTGCACCTCCTTCGTGATGTCGGCCATGTTCTTCATTTCGCCTTTGGGTTTCAGGTCGGAGAAGTAGGTGTTCGGGAAAGCCAGCACAATGTGCAGGTGTTTGGAGTAGGTCAGATACACCGCAAAGAAAAGAATGCCCAGAATGTGGAACCACCATGTAAACCGCTCGCAAGCCACCAGAGCCGCATCGCTCCAGTTGGCAAATACCGGCATCAGAAACTGGCTGACGACAAACGTGCCGACGTTACTCAACTCGCTATAATGCCCCACTTCGCGTTCGCGCAGAACGCTGTCCGACGCATTCCAGGTCAGGAAAGCCGTCATGAGCAGAATTTCAAGAATCAGGATCAAAGCCGCATCGGTACGGGGCCAGCGGGCCATTTCACGGTGCCGTTCCGGTTGGAAACGCGGCACTTTCGTCACAAACCGCCGGATCAGAAAAACCACGCAGACGATCCAGACACCCAGCGCCAGAATTTCGAAGGTATTGATCAGGAACGGATACAGCGCTCCGGTGTAGGGCGCAAAGAGCCGGTGAGTGCCCAGAATTCCATCGAGCACAATTTCCAGTACCTCGATGTTGACAATGATAAAGCCGACATAAATGACGAAGTGCAGGAGCCCAACGGTGAGGTTGGTCATCATTTTTTTCTGTCCAAAAGCCACTCGCAACATGATGGAAAACCGCTCATTGGGCCGGTCGGTGCGGTTTTCCGGTTGCCCAAGCTGAATGGCGCGCCGGATCAGTCCAGCGCGTCGGATGAGAAACCAGGCCGCCGTTGCCAGGGACGCTACAAATAAAATCTGCTGAAGAATTGCCATACTATTTGGTATAAAAGAAAAAAGCTATACATTTGCACCCACAAAAATTGCTACCGGCAGTACCTGGTGATGTAGCTCAGTCGGTAGAGCAAAGGACTGAAAATCCTTGTGTCGGCGGTTCGATTCCGTCCATCACCACCTCAAAATCAGGCAGTTACGACGAAATGTTGTAACTGCCTTTTTCTTTTCGTAAACAATTCGTAAACAATATTGTGACGTGTCCATTGCAGCTTTTTCTATTTGAAGTTAGATGACGGCAATTTGAAAAAAAGTTATAAAAGAAAATGACCTTACAAGACCTTTTCTTTCGGACACTATTTCTGCCAGTTGCGTAGATTCCGTCATAGTGATGATAATCTGTGGGTTAAACGTTTTCAGGGTAAGTTTATAGTATTATTTTGCGATAAAAAGACCGATGGAAGTTATTTGCCTTGAAGATGCTGCATTTTACACTTTGGTTGAGCAGGTTGTTGCCAGGCTCAAGGAAAAAAACGGCGGAGAAAAAGATAAGTGGATAGCTGATGAAGGGGCCAGGCGGCTTTTCAACCTCAAATTGGGTGTAAGGCCGAAAGAGTGTAGGATTTAGTGGAACAAAATAGGGAACACCATAAGGAATGTGAGGGCGGTCGGAGATTTAAATCTTGTTCAAGATTCCTTTTTTCGGACATAAAGTTCATCTTTCAGTAGAAAATGGCACTTGCCTGGCTGGTCGAAGCGACAGAAAGGCTCCTTACTTTTCGGCCAGTACAGGTACAATTACCGCGTTCCCTTTTACACTAAACGTATAAACGCCGGCTTTTTCATCCCACTGTTTTACGACCGGTACGATGCGGGTCCTGCGCGGACTTACTTTGTCGGATGAGTTGTGAATGTGGTATACGTAATACAATTGCTTGTCCAATCCTTCAAACAGGTCACCATGGCCAGATCCGTTCTCGCCAACGATGGAGCGATGCACGATGGGGTTGTTCTTATATTTTACCCAGGGCCCGTAGGGCGAATCGGCCACGGCATAGCCAATGGCATAATCGATGTTCTGGAAATGGTTGGCCGAATAAAACAGGTAATATTTATTTTTTAATTTGATAACGGTTGGGCCCTCCATAATGGGTGCTGATTTATAATTCGGCGTTGCCTCCCAGGGTTCTGTTTGGTCAAAACATCGTTTCAGGGTTTGGGGGGTTATCTTGCCGGTTTTCAGGTCAAATTCGGCTACATATAGGTAATTGCCTTTATTGAAACGGACGCAGTAGAAGTAATACTTACCGTCGGTATCCTTGAAAATATAGGAATCGATGTTTTTCTCAGACCCATCGATAGGCCCAACCTCTTTTTGTCTGTAGAGTCCCAATAACGATTTTGACTCCGCCAATACGGTTTGCTCATCGGCCGTATAGGTAAGATAATACGTGCCCTTCTCTTTGAGGATTTGTGGTGCCCAGAAGCCCCTGGTGCCGAAGGTGTGGTCGCCTTTGGTCAGGATCATACCCAGCGAATCGTTTGACCGAGCAGGTACGGTCCATGTTTTGAGATCCTTTGACTCTAAAAAGGCAAATCCCTGCGGCCCACCGCTCCCACCTTTAGACCCGGTCAGGTAATATTTGTCTCCCTCAACATACATGGTTACATCAGCAAAAAAAATCTCTCGCTTTGCCTGTGCTGATGCGTGCAATGCCGAGAATAAAAGGATTGAATAAATCAGAATTGATTTCATTTATTCAGGTTATAATTTTTTATCGATTAAACGAAGCTGTACCTCCTCTAAAAGCAGTTGCCATAACTTATCTAACCGTCAGTTAATATCCTCGATTGCGGGAGCAAAAATCCTCCAGACAGATCAGCCGGTCATCATCCAGAGAATAGCGACTATCAAAACATTCAATGATCAGGCCCACTTGCCGATACATAGCCAGCCAGGTTGGACGGAAGATGCTATCACTGAAAGATTTCCTGCTGAAATATGATCGAAAAAACCTACCAGGATTATCTTTTGGCGGTTTCGTTTTCAGCAATGCTTTCCCTCTTTTCAAGGCTTTTCCCTGTCAGTAAAGGCAGGATTCTCCACAATCATTCGCCCCATTTTTTGCCGGGTTTACATCATTTTTTCATTCAGCTTCAACTACTTTCATATACTTGCCGCATGGAACGATTGCATTGTGGAATAACTCCTGAATAAATGAAAACCGGGCGTTGAATTCAGTGCTTAAACAGCATGAAGGCCCAAATTTGTTAACCTTTTATTAACTGGATCATGATCGGAAGCTACCTCAAAACATCGGGGCGCGGCCTAATGCGCAACAAGCTCTTCTCGTTCATCAATATGGTTGGCCTGGCCATCAGTATGTCCGTCGGATTGTTGCTGATCGCGTTCGTGCTCGACCTGCATTCGTACGACCGGTTCCATAAGAACGGGGAAAGAATCTATCGCATTACCAGCATAGTGACTGAAAACCGTGGACAAAGCCGTCCGCGGCCCGGCCAATCGTGGTCCGGAGACAAGTTTGCAACCGCATCCATAAAAACCGGAAAGCTGATCCGGCAGAAAGTGACCGGCATCGACGAAGTGGCGATTGTGCGCAACGACTTTTCGCAGGACGCGAAGATTGGCTCCGCGATTGTTCCCATCAAGGGCTTCTGGGCAGATCCGTCACTGTTCAAAGTCTTTACATTTCCGATGCTGGAAGGCAATCCCGAAACGGCGCTGAAAAATCCTTACTCGATCGTTCTGACGGAGACGGCAGCCAAAAAGTTATTCGGCAACCAATCGGCGCTTGGCAAAGCCATCCGATTCGATACACTCGATTACCAGGTGACCGGTGTCATGAAGGACGTTCCCTTTTTTTCGCACATCAACTTCGAAGCGTTGGTATCGCTGTCGACGGCCGAGCAACTCAACAGGAACAACGACAGCTTCTATAACTGGGCAAATATGTCGTCGAACTACGTATACCTCCGGCTGGCTCCAACGGCCGACCCGGCTTCCATCCAGTCGCAACTCGACGCCCTTGCAAAGGAGGAAAACCGCGCCGAAAAAAAGACAACGATTCAACTTGAGTTGCTTCCTTTATACCAGATTGTAGTCGGAGAGTCGCTCAGTCGCTCCGAAGGAGGGCCTGGCTCCCTGGGCCCTCACATGCCTCCGGTTGTGCTTTGGATACTCGGCGGCCTGGCTCTCGTAGTGATCCTGTCAGCGTGTTTCAACTACACCAACCTGTCGATGGCACGAGCCATGCGACGCTTTAAGGAAGTAGGGATTCGCAAAGCGATCGGTGCCGGAAAGAGCCAGGTATGGCAACAGTTTCTGGTGGAAGCGATCCTGATTTCCCTGGCAGCCCTTCTTCTCTCCTTCTTTATTTTTCTCGTATTGCGGCCGCTGCTGATCAACCTGGCTCCGGAGATGCAGGCCACGGTGAAGCTCGAGCTCACTCCTTCGATGATCGTAGCTTTTATTGTTTTTTCGGTTACCGTTGGTGTGATTGCCGGTTTCATGCCCGCCCTATTCTTTTCGAAAGTCAGCGCAATCAATGCGCTCAGGAATGTGGCCTCGGTGAAAGTGTTGAAACACGCAACAGTCCGGGCCGCGCTCGGTCGACGCGCTTTGGTGGTGATTCAATACACGCTCACCCTGATCTTTATCACAACAACCGCCGTTGGCTATGTGCAGTATAAAAACATACTGGCATTCGACCTGGGATTCAACACGGAAAACATCCTGAACATTACGATGCAGGGGAACAAACCCGATGGGTTTCTGAAGGAACTGAGCGAGATGCCGGAAGTAACCGCAGTGTCCCGGTCTTTAATCATTACCAGCGTTGGGAATGCCTGGGGCGGTTTTATGAAATACAACGATTCGCGTGACTCTGCCTTGATCATGACCAACCACGTCGACGAAAACTACTTGTCGCTGCATGAATACAAGCTCATTGCCGGGGGGAATTTTAAAGCCCGACCCACAACAGCCGAAGCCGTCACGGAGGTGATCGTAAACCAGCAACTGCTAAAAAGATTTAACATTGGTAACAACGACCCCGAAAAAGCAATCGGGAAGGAGATCACATTTAACAGTTTCAAATTACGTGGACGCAGGATGACCATTGTTGGCGTGATGAAAGATTTTCACTACGGCAAGGTCGACAACCTCGTCGGACCGGTAGCCTTCATGCCCTGGACACCTGAAGACCAAGCAGTCATTAATGTTAAAATACAAAGCACGGACCTGCTGGCGACCAGGGCCAGAATCGAGGCCGCCTGGAAGAAGTTTGATCGTGTTCATCCTTTTCAGGCTGAATTTTATGACGAAGCCATAGAAGATGCCTACAGCGAATTTTCCATCCTGATCAAAATCATCGGTTTCCTTTCATTCCTTGCCATTTCGATCGCATCGATGGGTTTGTTCGGGATGGTGGCCTATACAACCGAAACCAGGCTGAAGGAGATCAGCATCCGCAAAGTGATGGGCGCCACTTCCGGTAACCTGATCTACTTATTAAGCCGTGGTTTTCTCCTCTTGCTGTCCATATCGGCTCTCATTGCGCTGCCCGTAACATACTTTTTCTTCGAAAACGTCGTACTCACCAATTTCCCGTATCACACCCCCGTGCAAATCATCGAGCTATTCGTCGGCTTGCTGGCGGTTTTGCTGATTGCCTTCATCATGATCGGATCACAGACGATGAAGGCGGCAAGGCGTAATCCGGCGAAAGTGCTGAGGAGTGAATAAAAGAAAATCCACGATTCTCTCCTGCAAAAAAATAACCTAAAGCGTCCCTTTCGGCACACTTTAGGTTACAGAAAAAAGTTGCTCGTTTACTTAAAAGCGGAAACCGAGGTTAACAGCAAACGTCCGGCGCTTGGCATCGGCATCATCGAACACATTCTGAAAACCGTGGTTATACACCGCATCCAGCGTCAAAGGGCCCAGATTGATACCCGCTCCCAGCAAACCGTTCAGAATCGTGCGATTCAGATCGTCTTTCTCCAATTGAAAATTGTTGTCGCCAATGGCCACCAGCGAAGACAGTTCAGCCCCTGCCTGAACCCGCAAGCCCAGTGCGCTGCCAATTCGCAGACCGACGTAGGCCGGAATCGCCAGAAAATGCTGGTCAATTTTGCCACGAACTTCACCGGAAACCGATCCCGGCGTGGTGCCCTGACCCGTCCGGATCAAATCGGTGGTTGAATTCCGGTATTCAAGGCCAATTTGTCCAAAAACCGTTCCGCCCGTACGACCGTACAAGCCGGCCTGCCAACCAACGCGGTAGGCGTCGGAGGGAATGGGTTCGTTCATAAAACGGGAGAAGTTCACCCCCGCATAGATCCCGAATTTACCATCTTTCCCGGCAGGCCGATCCGCCTTACTACGGTTATCACGGCTCATCTGGTCGTCCGTCGATGAAGTGGTCGTCGTGGTCGTGGTCACCGTATTGGCGCTGTTCGCAGCGGGGGCGGGAGTCGTTGAGTAGGTCGTACCGGTTGTCTGCGTTGCATTATTGTCCGTCGACATGGTGCTTGGCGTCGTCGAATAGGTCGTACCGGTTGTACGGGTCGTGTCGGTTGCCGGTGCGCTATAGGTCGATGTGCTCGTTGTAGACGTCGTGTTGGTAGTGTTCTGACCGATCGCCAGTTGCGCCCCTAAAAGGCAGCTTGCCATTAATGTGAATTGTGCTTTCATAACGGTTTGGATAACGTTGATTAATAATAGGTGCAATATTCATTGCGCCTAATTAAACCGTGTTCGCATCAACAATGTTTTTCTACCTACCCTTTAACCAACAAATCAGGCTAAGCCAATCATTTCAATCTTCACATAATCAGCCACTTACAAACCAAAACATTGTTTTGGTAAAAAAAAATACAGGGTAATATTTGTACAAGACACGCGCTATGCCGGGTTAAACGTTCTTTCTATTAAATAAAGCGCAAACTGTGAGATTATTGACCCCGGAGGGGTCCGATGTTAATAGCAAATCGGTATTTCAAGAGCTCCAGGCGTACCGGGGGTACGCAACTAAGCCTATATCGCGTACCTCCGGCACGCCTGGAGTTCTTGAAATACCGATTTGCTATTAACATTACGTGCCGCTGGCACTTAAACAACTGTTAGGCATGGGCATCATCTCATAGTTGGCATTAAATAGAGCACCCGGTATTCGGCCTGAACCACAAACCTCCTGCCGGAAAATCCGGCGCAGTTCTGATTCCCGAAAAGGTTTAATACTTTTGTTCCATAAACCCCTACTTCATGAAACGACGTACCGCCTTAAAAAGCCTGATGATGGCAACGGGGAGTCTGGTGACGCTACCCGCCTGGGCTACCGGCTGGACGCCCGAAACCGTTGGTCAAACCACCTTTGCATCCCGCGCCGAAGAAACGATGCTGGCCGAACTGGTCGAGACGTTCATTCCCGAAACCACCACGCCCGGTGCCAAATCCCTGAAAGTGCATCAGTTCGTCATGCGCATGATTACCGATTGTTACGATCAACTGGCGCAAGAACTCTTGAAAACCGGACTGGCCAAAACCGACCAGTTTGCCCAGCAGACGTACAATAAACCGTTTACAGACTGCGACGCCACCCAACGCACCGACCTCCTGCGTCAACTCAGCGCGGCAGTCGAACCGGAAACGCAGCAATTCACCAATCTGATCAAAGGCCTGACCATCCGGGGGTATACCAACTCGGAATATTACCTCGTCAACGTCCGGAAATACGTCATGGCACCCGGTTTTTACCACGGTTGTGTAGACCTTATCAACAATTGACCCTTCCTCTCCTATGTCATACTTCAATATTGATTCGGTAAAAGACCGCACCTACGATGCCATTGTCATCGGCTCCGGCATCAGTGGCGGCTGGGCGGCCAAAGAACTGTGCGACAAAGGCCTGCGCACGCTGGTACTGGAACGCGGCCGCGACGTCAAACACGTGACCGACTACCCCACCACGATGATGAATCCGTGGGAATTTGAACACGCGGGACAAATTCCAAAGGCGCTGAAAGATGCCAATCCGATTGCCAGCCGCTGCTACGCCTTCAACGAGGACGCGGCCCATTTTTTCGTCAAAGACGCCGAACATCCGTACGTTCAGGAAAAACCGTTCGACTGGATTCGGGGCTACCAGGTCGGCGGGAAGTCGCTGATGTGGGCGCGCGGCACCCAACGCTGGTCGCAGTATGATTTCGAAGGTCCCGCCCGCGACGGTTTTGCGGTGGAATGGCCCATCAGCTATGCCGACATCGCGCCCTGGTACAGCCACGTGGAGCGGTTTATCGGGGTGGCCGGCAACAAAGACGGTCTGGCGCAATTGCCGGACGGTGAATTCCTGCCTCCCCACGAGCAGTCGTGTGTGGAAAAACACTTCACCGACCAGATGGCGACGCATTACAAAGGCGCGCGACCCATCATCATCGGCCGCTGTGCGCACCTGACCCAACCCAAGGAAATTCACCTGAAGCAGGGACGCGGACAGTGTCAGAACCGGAACCTTTGCCAGCGGGGATGTCCTTTCGGCGGGTATTTCAGCAGCAACTCGTCGACGCTGCCCTGGGCGGCCCAAACCGGCAAAATGACGCTCCGTCCCGATTCCGTGGTGCATTCGATTCTGGTTGACGGCAAAAAAAACAAGGCGACGGGCGTGCGCGTGATTGACGCCAACACCAAACAGGAGACGGAATATTTTGCCAAAATCATCTTCGTCAACGCGGCTTGTCTGAACTCCAACCTGATTCTGCTGAATTCCAAATCCAGCCGGTTTCCGAACGGTTTGGGAAATGACAACGGTTTATTGGGCAAATACATGGCTTTCCACAATTTCCGGACAACCATTTCGGCCGAATACGAAGGCTTGCTCGACAAAACCACCGACGGTATCCGGCCCAACGGCAGCTACATTCCGCGTTTCCGCAACGTCTTCAAGCAGGAAACTGACTTTCTGCGGGGCTATGCCGCCGGTTTCAGCGGCAGCCGGATTACCAGCAACGACACCGCTGGCATCGGTGAAGAACTGAAGGCAGGTTTGTTTAACCGGAAATACGGCAACTGGCGCGTCGGCTCGCACATGATGGGCGAGACCATTCCCAAAGAAGAGAGTTTTGTGGCCCTGGATTCGGAGTTGAAAGACGCCTGGGGCATTCCGCAACTGCGGGTGTCGGTGGGCTACGACGACAACGACGAAAAGATGATCCGGGATTTCCACGAGCAAATGTCCGAAATGCTGACGCTGGCCGGTTTCACCAACATCCAGACCCACGACAAACCCGACAAAGCCCCGGGTCTTGACATTCACGAAATGGGCGGTGTGCGGATGGGCAAAGACCCAAAAACGTCGCTGCTCAACAAGTGGAACCAGTTTCACACCTGCAAGAACGTCTTCGTCACCGACGGCGCCTGCATGACCTCCACCTCCACCCAAAACCCGTCGTTGACCTTCATGGCCATCACGGCGCGGGCAGCCAATCATGCGGTGAGTGAGTTGAAGAAGGGGAATTTGTAGGAAAAAAGATGGTAAGCTAACCGTTAGCTTACCATCTTTTTTTTATAGATTAAATGTTTGCCCAAACATATTAAGTATACCATAGAGACCCAAAGTGTCTATAGAAAAAACAGCTCAATCATTTGACCATCCCGTAGGGATGCAACAGCCGAAGGCGTCGGTAGAAACAACCGCAATCATTTGATCATCTCGTAGAGATGCAACAGCCGAAGGCGTCGGTAGAAACAACCGCCCTACCCCTCACGGTGTCCCGTAGGGACAAAACCGTCCTTCAAAACGAACAACCCACACCACCATGCCAAACACCTACACCCAAATTCACCTGCATTTGGTCTTTGCGGTGAAACACCGAACCGCCGTCATTTCGCCATCGTGGAAATACAAACTGTACCAATACATGACGGGCATCATCCACAACCATACGCACAAACTCCTCGCCATCAACGGCATGCCCGATCACGTTCACCTGTTAATGGGAATGCGTCCGACTCAATCATTATCCAATTTGATGCAGCAACTCAAACAGGACTCGTCAAAATGGATCAATGAAAACCGCCTGACGGCCAACCGCTTTGCCTGGCAGGAAGGCTACGGCGCATTTTCATACGGCAAGAGCCAGCTACCCGCCGTCATTCACTACATTGAAAACCAGGAAGAACACCACCGAACCCGAACGTTTCTAGACGAATACCGCCGGTTTTGGATGCGTTCGACGTCGACTATGACGAACGGTATTTGTTCAAGCCGTTAGAATGAGAATTCACCCCAAAGTAATAACCAGGAACGAGCCAAACCATTTGTCCCGAAGGGACGTAACAGCGCAGCATCGGTAGCAATGTCGATTCTCCCAACACTCCCGCGTACCGTGAAGCACGCAACAATTCCGGTTGTGTACCTGACGGCACACGGGGAGTGCGAGAATTGACATTGCTTGCTACCGACGCTGCGCTGTTCAGCGCCTGACGGCGCAAAAAGCGGCACAACAGTTCCGGCTTTTCGATAGAATTGTCTTGCTATGATTTACCTCGACAACAACGCCACGACACGGATTGACCCCTGATATGAAAAATACTGATTCATAGTTACCTCGCCTGCTAGCTGGTTTATCACTGTGGAATTTAGTACGTTCGCCAAACAATAAACTATATTGCAACCTGTTGATCATGACTACTCAGCCAGCCAATGACACACTTGTAGCTTTATTGAAAGATAAAACGGATTTTACGATTGCCCAAGAGCAAGGCTGGTATCGCATTCCAGTCAGCACCCGCGTCCCTGATATGGTAAGGAAGGGCACGATCAAATACATAGCCTTTTACTTCAAGAAAATATTCGGTGACTGGAAATATTCCATTCGCCAGTATACACCCGTAACAACAATCACAGAAGTAACCCGGCGCGAGTTGATGCCGCATCAATCTTACCACCCAAAAGCCGGAAACAAATACTACAAAATTAGCTTTGGCCCCTTGCAGGATTTACCCCGTCCCATTGTAAGTCATCGGGGACGTCAACTGCTCTTCATTCCGACCACACTCCACAAATTGCTGGAAGCAGACGAAATCAACGACATATTCGCAGACAGCCCTTTGGAAAACCGCCTGTGGGCCGAACTCAAAAAGAATAATCTTCCTGCCGAACGGCAGTTTTTCCTGCAAACGAATGAGGCTAACTGGATTTGTGATTTTGCCTTCTTTTGCAAAACCGGCACCATCAATGTTGAATGCGATGGTGATGCCTATCACATGAAACCAGAACAGGTAATCTATGATAAAACCCGTAACAACGAAATTACCGCCGTTGCAAACTGGGCCGTTCTGCGATTCACGACGAAACACCTTATGGAAGACATGCCCTACACTATTCAAACTATCAAACGAAAAATTGACAAATTTGGAGGTTTACATTATGCCCGGGAGGATGCTTTTAAATACGTCTCAAAAAAAGACGGACAGCTAGGATTATTTGATTAACGACTACCCTAAACTGCCTGTCTGCGCCTAGCCAGCACGAATGTCTTCTTAGAATAAGTGATTCAACATTGATCTGTTTGTAGTCTACAGGTTTTTGGGCTTTTAAACTCCCTAACCATTTCCAAAAAAACAGGGGCCAGTTCCCAAAGAACCGCCCCCGCTTTCACCCAATACCAATTCCGAAACCTACTGCTTCGTGTAATACGGATCGAGAAACAGATACCGCGCCCGGTTTTTCTCCGTCTCCAGGCGGGTGTTCACGTCGATTTGCATAAACTGAACGCTGTTGCCGCTGTTGATGGCGGGCCAGTTGGGCAACCCGGAACCGTTCGGATTCCCGGTTTTGACGAAGTTGGCGAAATACTTCTGCATCACTTCGGACACTTTATAATCATCGGGTGTCCAGGCGTAAACCTTGTTTTTCGGCAGGTTCCCCATCGCATACTCGATCTCGGCCGAGTGGACGGCCCCGCGCGCGGGCGGTACTTTTACAGCATTAGCATCCGTTGATTTTACCACACCACCCGCCAGACCGGGAGCGGCATTACCCATTTCGGGCACCATCGCCGGGCGCGGACGCGAATAATAATACCGGTACACTGGTTTGCCACCGCCCGTTTTGCTCTGTAAATCCGCCCATTTCCAGGTGCTGTACGCCAGAAAACGGTCGCCCGCCAGCGCCGTCGCCGATTCCAGTACTTCCTCTTCCGTCGAACCCGGATAGAGTTTCAACACTTCCTCGGCGCGGTCGTTATAGAGTTTTTTTACGGCATTGGCATAGCCCTCGGGCGTCGGTTTTTCCTGTCCCAACACCGCCCGAGCGTTCATTTCTTCCGAATTCCAGCCCGCCAGCAGCGGCACCTGCGCCTGCTCGCCAGCGGCAAAAATTTCCATCGGCGGTTTCGGGAAGAAATACCCATCCACCGTCGCGCTAAACCGGGGGGTGCCGGGTTTGCCCGTGGCTTCAAGCAGTTTTTCTGCCGGCATGGCCCTTAAATCCGCTAAGGAACTGGCACCTACGCCCTTCGCAAAAGCCGCTCCGGCTTCTTCACCTTTCGCCAGCGGAACGGGCGGCAACCCACCCAGCAACGAACCACTTTCGCCAATGGCTCCGGCAATCAGGCCTTTCGACAGGGGCGATGCCATCAGGCCGCTCACCGCAATTGACCCCGCCGACTCTCCGGCAATGGTCACCCGTTTGGGATCACCGCCAAAAGCCGCAATGTTTTGCTGCACCCAGCGCAAAGCCGCAGCCATGTCCAGGTACGCATAATTCCCGGACGATTGATGGGCCGACTCCTTCGTCAACTCGGGATGCGCCATAAAACCGAACACATCGAGCCGGTAGTTGACCGTGAGGGCCACCATGCCCTTGGTCGCCATGCTCTCGCCGTCATAGCGCCCTTCCGAGCCGTCACCGGCGATAAAACCGCCCCCGTAGAAATACACCAGAACCGGCAGTTTCTCCTTGTCCGATTTGGCGGGTGTCCACACGTTCAGGTACAGGCAATCCTCACTCATGCCATTCGACCGGAATCCCATGTCGCCAAAAACCGCGCGTTGCATGGCCCGGGGTCCAAACTGGTTGGTTTTCCGCACACCCTGCCAATTTTTAACGGGCTGCGGTTCTTTCCAGCGTAGCTCACCAACGGGCGGCTGGGCAAACGGAATGCCTTTAAAAGCCCGGATTCCCGTAGGCTCGGTAACGCCCTCGACCACGCCATTGGCGGTTTTGGCTTGCGGGGGCGTCTTGTTCAATTGCGCATTTGCCATCTCGGCTACCTGAATCGTCAATACCGTCAGGATTAAAAAGGTTTTCATAGTCTTTTGTTTCGTATAAAATGAGAACTTGCAAAGCATCCATCAAAAGCACACGACTTAGGAATAAGCGAATCTTTTATTGTCTCATTTTGTGAACAATAATAGAGATTTACCCCAACCTTTACAACGGCAGGACGTAAAGACCTTGATCCGATCGACCCTGTATGGCTTCCATCCGCTTCGAACTCACCACCCCCGACGACGACCGACCCGTATTTATTTCCGGGCCGTTTTGCCAGTGGTATCCGGATGTAGAGCGGTTTCAGCTACAGAAAACCGGGCCGGGGAAGTATGGTATTGAACTGCCAGCCGGTTTTGCTCCGCTGGAATACAAATACACACGCGGAAGCTGGGATTCGGTCGAGCTGAGCGCGGCTGGCGAAGGCGTTCCGAACCGGGTTTCCCGTCGCCAGATTGGCACCCGCCGGGATGTGGTTCCCCACTGGCGGTGGTTTGGCCTGCCGTTCAATCCGGCTTTTCTGCCCAAAATTAGCCTGGTCAGCGATGCCTTTGACGCGCCACAACTCAATACGACGCGCCGGATTCGGGTGTTGCTGCCCCACGATTATGACACTTCCAACACCCATTACCCGGTTTTGTATTTGAACGACGGGCAAAATCTGTTTGGCGAAGGTTCATCGTTTGGCAACTGGACTATCGACCAGAAACTGGCGATTCTGGCACACCGGCATCACCACCAAATCATCATCGTCGCCATCGACCACGGTGACAGCGAACGTGTTGCGGAATTTCTGCCCTACAACACCCGGCTCGCCAATGGAAAAGGACATCATTACCTCGACTTCATCGTTCATACGCTAAAACCGCACATCGACGCCCAGTATCGTACCTTGCCCGACCGAACTCACACCGGTATGGGCGGCAGTTCGATGGGCGGTTTAATTACCGTTTACGCCGGTTTGCTGCATCCGTCGACCTTCGGAAAGCTGCTGGTTTTCTCGCCTTCGCTCTGGGCGGCTCCCAACGTGTACGCCGATGCGATGCGGTTTTACCATCCCGAACTGACGAAAGTGTATCTGTACGGCGGGAAACAGGAGTCGGCCTACATGGTTCCGGCCCTGGAGCGTTTGCAAGAATCCTTGTTGCGGCAAAAAAGCAGTTCAAACCTGAAAATCCATCGATCCGTCGATCCGAAAGGAAAACACACTGAAAGCCGCTGGGGCCGGGAATTTCCGCAGGCCGTAGAATGGTTGTTTTTTTGATCGTTACCTTTGCTGTAACCTTACTTTCCGATGCAAATCCAACTCACGACCACCCAGCCGCTGTCTGCCGACACGCTCATTCTACCGATTCAGCAAACCGATGATTTGCCGGAAGTGCTGAATGCTCTGGCCGACCGGTTTAACCTGACACCGGCTGCTTTGCAGCACGATTTCAAAGCCGATTTCCGGGAAACCCTTCCAATCTATCAGCCCGAAGGACGAAAAACGTATCTGCTGGGTTTGGGAAAAGAACTTACCGCCATAGTCTGGCTGCGGGCGTTTCGAGATCTGTTTTTCCGCCAGAAAGACCGGCTGACCCCAACCGTCGGCGTCGATCTGAGCGGTTTTGATGCCGACGTCATCGAAAGCGTGGTGCTGGGCATTCGCTGGGGTGGTTATGACCTGAAACTGCACAGTACGGATAAACCCAAAACCACTGAGTTTTATTCGGAAGAAGGAGTTCTGGAAATCTATATCGCTGATCAACAGCAAGGTATCGCCGAAGAAGTTCTCCATCGCGCGGAAGCCATCGCGGCCACGCACCGGCAGATGCTGGATCTGATGAATTCGCCGTCCAACTACAAAATTCCGCAAGTCCTGGCCGACTGGGCCATTGCTTCGGGACAGCAACACGGCTATTCCGTGACGGTTTTTGACAAGGCCGAAATCGAACGGCAGGGATTGCTGGCTCTATTGAGCGTCAACAAAGGCAGCGAACATCCGCCGGTTTTTATCATCGCGGAATACAAACCCGACAATCTACCGGACGCTAAAAAAGTGGGCTTGGTGGGCAAAGGTGTTACGTTCGATACGGGCGGTATTTCCATCAAACCGTCGACCGGGATGCACCTGATGAAGAGCGACATGGGCGGAGCGGCAGCGGTTTTGGGAACGATGGAAGTGGCCGCTAAACTCCGGTTACCGGTTCACCTGATTGGCATTATTCCGGCAACGGAAAACATGGTCGACGGCCACGCGACCAAACCCGGCGATGTCATTGGCTCCTACCTCGGCAAAACCATCGAGGTGATCGATACCGACGCGGAAGGCCGCATCATTCTGGCCGACGGTTTGGGGTATATGGTGCGCAATTTCCAACCCGACGTCCTGATCGACCTTGCCACCCTCACCGGCAGCGTCATCGGCACGCTGGGGTATCATGCCGCCGGTTTGTTCAGCAATAACGACGATCTGACCAGCCAGCTCCTGAAATCCGCAATCCAAACCGGCGAACGGTTGTGGCCGCTGCCACTCTGGGATGTGTACAAGGAGGACATTCAGTCGGATGTGGCCGACCTGAAAAACTTCAGTGGAAAACCGCTGGCCGGTGCCATCAGTGCCGCCAAATTTCTGGAAGTCTTCACGGAAGCCCATCCCGCATGGGCGCACCTGGACATCGCCGGCATGGCGTTCACCGACACAGAATTTGGAACGCAGAAGAACGCAACCGGTTTTGGGATTCGGTTGTTGATTGATTTTTTGCGGAATGGTTGATGTAGATGGTTTGATGGTTAAAATGGTTTTGATGGCTACATTGTTAAAAATGGTTAGATTGGTAAGGGGCATCGTGAAAAAAAATAGCCCCGGATTTTAATCCGGGGAAAAGAAATCGCGAAATTGACGATGAACCGTTTCAACGGTTTAAGCGCTCCAAAACCGTTAAAACGGTTGATAAACCGGGCACTTCCATCACGAGCCCCACGGTTAAAACCGTGGGCTAATTATCAACCATTCAACCACCAAACAATCATTATAATCATTCAATCATCAACAACCATCCCATCTTCATGAGCCAGAAACTGTCCTTTCTCTGCATCTCAACGTATTTCAAAGGCGAAGCTTTTCTGAAAGCCTGCAAGGAAGCGGGCAACACCGTGTATCTGCTGACCTACGAGAAACTGGCCGATCATCCGTGGCCGAGGGAAGCCGTCGACGAATTCTTTTATTTGCCATCGCAGGACAATTCGTCGCAGAATCTGGATGTGATGATTAATGGACTGGCGCACATCATGCGATCGCATCAAATTGATCGGGTGGTGGCCATGGATGATTTTGACGTTGAGAAAGCCGCTCTGGTGCGCGAAACGTTCCGGATTCCCGGCATGGGCCAAACGACGGCCCGGTTTTTTCGGGATAAACTGGCCATGCGGATGCGGGCGGCTGCCGATGGCATCCGGGTTCCGGCGTTCAGCAGTCTGTTTCACGACGAAACCATCACCGACTTTCTACGAAATACGGAAGCGCCCTGGCTCATCAAACCGCGGGCCGAAGCGTCGGCGACCGGGATCAAAAAAGTGCATTCCCTGGACGAAGCCTGGCAGGTGATTCATTCGCTGGGCGACCTGCGCCACACGTTTTTGATCGAGCAGTTCAAACCGGGTCGCGTGTTTCACGTCGATTCGCTGTCGCAAAATGGCAAAACGATCTTTACCCGCGCCAGCCAGTATCTGGCCACACCAATGGACGTGGCCCACGGCGGGGGTGTTTTCCGAACCGCCGTTCTGCCATTCGATTCCGACGAAGCCCAAAGCCTGTACAAACTGAATGATGCGGTTTTAAAAGCATTTCGGATGCAGTCCAGTGCCTCGCACTCTGAATACATCCGGGGTGATCATGATGGTGAATATTATTTTCTGGAAACCTCGTCGCGCGTGGGTGGGGCCAACATTGCCGAACTGGTCGAAATCTCGTCGGGAATCAACCTCTGGGCCGAATGGGCCAAACTCGAAAGCGCAATGGCCCACAATGAACCGTATCAATTACCGGCCGTTCAACACCACTATGCCGGGCTGATTATTTCGCTCGCCCGCCAGCCGTGGCCCAACACCGACGGTTTTACGGACGACGAAATCCAGTGGCGTATGAACAAGGAACACCACGTCGGTTTCATCGTCCAATCACCTGACCGCGAGCGGGTTTTGCAACTTCTCGACAACTACATGGAAAGGATTTATCAGGAATACCACGCGTCGGCGCCCGTTCCCGACAAACCGACGAATTAGTATTACCCCCACCCCCCTAAAGGGGCTTAAAATTCAGACGGTTAAGCCCCCTTTAGGGGGTTGGGGGTGTCCTCCTGAAACTTGTGCATTTCAATGCCAATGGATTCCATCAACTGGCTGGCGTTGAAGCTCCGGCAAACGCCGGTTTGCAACTGGTAATCGAAGTGCAGTTTTCCATCGACCACATCCGACCGAAAACTGTAGTTGTGGACAAATGGATGCATAGCGGCTAAATCGCCCAGTTCGACATCGTGGGTGGACACAAAACCGGAGGCTGAGGTTTCATGCAATTGGAGAATCAAGGCCCGCGCACCCCGGTGACGGTCGGCGGAGTTGGTACCTTTCAGAATTTCGTCCAGAAAATACAAAACCGGCCAGTTGGACGTTTGCCGCGTGCGATCGATGAGCGTTTTCAGGCGTTTCAGTTCGGCGTAAAACGAAGAGGTGTTTTCTTCCAGCGAATCCTGCGTCCGCATGCTCGTAAACACCTGCACCGGCGAACAAACCAGCTTCTCTGCCGCCACGACCGAACCCGCCAGGGCCAGCACGACGTTGGTGCCAATCGTCCGGAGAAACGTACTTTTCCCCGACATATTCGAACCGGTAATCAGCATCGTTTGCCCGTTTCCGTCGATTTTCAGGGAGTTGGCGACACCTTTGTTGGCCATCAGCATCGGATGCCGGGCCTGTTGCGCATCGAGTTGCAGCGGTTCCTCTCTAAACTCCGGAACGGCGTATTCAGGATGGGCGTAGGCCAGACCCGCCAGGCTGTTCAAGGCTTCGGCTTCGGCCAGCGCATCGAGCCAGTCGTTCAGGTGTGGGCCGTAGGTGCGCTGCCAGCGATCGAGGGCCTGCAAATAGTGAATATCCCAAAGGGTAACAATACCGACGAGCAGAAAGAAATACGGATTCCGGCGAAAATTGAGGTTCTCCACCAATTGGCTCAGCTTGCCAATGGCAGCCGCTGCCGACCGGTTTTCAAGATTCGTTACGGCCTGCAACCGGTGCAGAATGGCCGATTCAAAGCGCGGACTTTCGAGGTGCTTCAACAGATCGCGGTACGTTTTCAGGGCCTGCGACATGGCAAACGTCTGTTCACTCACGTTTTTCGTCCGTTCAGCCGCCTGCCCCAGCAACACGCCATGCACCAGCAGCGAAGCCGTAACGGCCCAACCCGGCAAATAACCGGTCATCCAGAGCGCCAGCAAGGTTAGCGTGATGGCGGGAAACAGCCAGCGGGCGATGGTTAAATATACCGGCAAAGGTTCGGACGGTTTGGTTGCCCAGTTTTTCAGGGCCTGCGGGGATTCGCCAACGGACGGATTGAGGTACGACAGAGCCGCCAGTTCCTGCCGCCAGTCGAGCAGAGGTCGCAACTCAGCCACGGCATCCTGACGAAGCAATACCTCATCAACGGGAACGGGCGACCGCAGATAAGACGCCAGTTTGCGGCTTCCTTCGTAGGTATACGTTCGATTGAGCAGCCTGAAAAGAGAATGATTGCCGAAAATATCGAGATCACCGGCGTAGGGATGGTTGGCATCGGCAAACTCAAGGCCGGTTTCGGGGCGCAGAAATTTGCGTTCCAGCCGGGCGGTTTCGTCGCGGTTGATGAAGGCCAGCCAGCGGGCGCGATCGCGTCGGCGCTGAACGGCCTGGTGGCGTTTCAGCAGCACCAGAAAACCGATAATACCCAGCAAACCGACACCGATGGCGAAGCCATCTTGTCCGCGGTCGGCCAGAAAATACACCAGAAAAGCCACGCCAACAAACCAGATTACCCGGATGATGGAAAGGCGGTTGTAGCCCGCACGGGCTTTCAGTTCTTCCTGTAAAAACCGGGTTTCACGTTCCGCAAAAATCGAATGGGGCATTACAACGCGATGTTTTTATTACAAAGCGAACACACGCCCTGAATCAGTAGATTGGTTTCTTTGCGACTATATCCGGAGGGTAAGCTGACCGCCGGAATCAGGGTATTTTCCAGACAGGTCGTTTGTCCACACTGTTCACACTTGAAATGAACGTGGTCGTGGTGGTGGTGATCGTGGGCGCAGGCTTCGCGGCAGAGAGCATATTTCAACCCGCCTTCGTCGTCCAGCACTTTGTGCAGAATGCCCTTGTCGACAAACGTTTTGAGCGTCCGGTAAATCGTCACCCGGTCGAAGTCGTCTTTCAGGCTTTCTTCAATATCGTGATGCGCCAGGGCATAATTGGCGGTAAAAAACGTATCCAGCACTTCCTCCCGACAACTGGTATGTCGCAGGTGAAAGTCATTCAAAGTCTGTTTAATGGCAGTGTTCATACGCTTAAAAAGCCGGTGTGGCTCATTAACTATCCGTCGTTTCAAACTGTAATTTAACCAAATTCGCGTACAAACCGTCTTCCAGCGTGCTCAGTTCGTCGTGCGTACCGGTTTCGGTGATCTGCCCTTCGCGGAGCACGTAGATGGTGTCCACCTTCCGGATCGTTGCCAGCCGGTGCGCGATGATGACGGTCGTGCGGTTTTGCATTAGCACGTCCAGCGCTTCCTGCACCAGCCGTTCCGACTCGGCATCGAGCGAACTGGTGGCTTCGTCCAGAATCAGAATCGCCGGGTCTTTCAGAATGGCCCGGGCAATGGCAATCCGCTGCCGCTGACCACCTGACAATTTAACGCCCCGCTCACCCACAATCGT
The DNA here is from genome assembly GCF_051857545.1 of Larkinella fluvii. NCBI lineage: Bacteria > Pseudomonadati > Bacteroidota > Cytophagia > Cytophagales > Spirosomataceae > Larkinella > Larkinella fluvii. Next base: position 358,198 of record NZ_JBPZHB010000006.1, read on the forward strand.
CTGAAATTTCTCAGGAAACGATTCAATAAAGTCCAACGCGTTGGCTTTCCGGGCGGCTTCCATCACCTCGGCATCGGTCGCACCCGGTTTTCCGTACGAGATATTTTCGAGAATCGTCCCGCCAAACAGAATCACTTCCTGCGGAACCACGGCAATATTCTGGCGCAAATACCGGATGTCGATGTCCTGGATCGGTCGTCCGTCGATGGTGATCGAACCGCCCGTCGAGGCATAATACCGCAACAGCAACTGCACGATCGTCGATTTACCGGCCCCACTCTGGCCCACCAACGCAATTTTATGACCCGCCGGAACCTCCAGTGAAACGCCTTTCAGCACTTCGACGTCGGGGCGCGACGGATACGAGAAATGAATGTTGCGAAACCGGATGTCGCCCTGCAACGGCATGGCCAGTTGAATCGGTTCCGTTTCGGGCAGTTCCACTTCCGATTTTTCTTCCAGAATGTCCAGAATCCGTTCCGAAGCCCCAATCGTCCGCTGAATCTGGGCGTACAGATCGCCCAAACCGCCAACGGCCCCGCCGATGTACATCGTATAAATGACAAACGTCACCAGTTGCGCAAACGTCAGCTCACCCGCCAGCATCAGTTGGGCACCGTACCAGACCACGCCGACAATGCCGCCAAAGAGCGCAAAAACGATGAAAGACACAAAACCGCCCCGGTAGTTGGCCACCCGAAGCGAGTTCTGCACCACTTTGTCGAGCGCCGTCGAATACCGCCGGATTTCATACGGTTCGTTCGTGAAGGCTTTCACCACGCTGACCGATTGCAGCGTTTCTTCCACCACGACGTTGGCCTGGGCCAGTTCGTCCTGCGCTTTCCGCGACAGTTTGCGAATGAATTTCCCGAAGAATATAGCCGCCACGATCACCACCGGCACCGTCGCCAGCATGAATCCGGTCAATTTCAGCGACGTGAAGGAAATGAGGGCTACCCCAGCCAGCAGCGTAATAATCTGGCGAAGAAATTCGGCCAGCGTGGTCGATAGCACGTCCTGCAACTGGGTGACGTCCGACGAAATGCGGCTGGTCAGTTCACCGACGCGCCGTTGTTCAAAGAAGAAAATCGGCAGAGTCACAATTTTCTTGTAAACCGCCCGCCGGACATCGGCCATCGACCGCTCGCTGACCTGCGCGAACAGGTAGACCCGCGCAAACGAAAACGCCGATTGAATCACCAGCAACCCGAACAAAAGCAGCGTCAACTCATTCAATGAACCCGCCGACAGCTTGTTTTCAACTACTTTCAGAATATCGCCCAGCAGTTTCGGAAACACCAGCGTGGTAGCCGACGACAGCAACAGGAATACCAGTCCCGTGATGAAATACCCCTTATATGGTTTGATGAACCGGAACAGCCGCAACGATTTTTTCAGCGCATCCCGGTTCACCTTCACTTTTTTATCTTCTTCGTTCTCTTCAGAACCCCTTCCTCTCTTTGCCATTCTTTTTTTCCTTAGGACTTACGTCTGATAATTCTGTTACACTTTCGCTTGTTGCCCCTAAATCCCCTAAAGGGGACTTTTAGCATCCGGATTAAGCTGCGTCCAAGTCCCCTTTAGGGGATTTAGGGGCAACAAGCGAAAGTGTTTTCCTGTAAAGTCGGCGAACCGATCATTTTATTTTACTCCTTGTCGTCTTTGAATCCTTTATAACCGGATTGCTCAAAAATCTGCCGGGCGTTCGCGTTGTCCATCAGCGCTTTAATACCGGGTTCTTTTTCGTCATAATATTTCCTGACAATCCGCCAGCCCAGCCAGCGGCCAATCGCTCCGGGACTTTTCGAGCTGATTTCGGCCGTAAAAGGTCGCTCGCTGAGGTACCGGTTTTTGATGGCCGGACTCACTTCATACAGCAATTGGGCGTCGATGAAATAGGCCCAGATATCTTCCTGAACGTTGTTAGTCTGCGTCAGTTGCTGGTCGGTGTAGCCGATGATGAGGCTGTCGGGCGTGGAGGGCAACATGGTTTTCGTGAACACGTAGCTTTTCCCGTAATAAATCATGTCAGCCAGTAACGTCTGGTCCTGCTGATTGGTCTTGTTAAACCGCTCAGACAGCGCAAAGAGGACGGTTGGCACGATGAATGCTTTCTGATACCGACGTAGAATATAGGCCGGTAATCCTTTGGGGCGGTATTTGGCCTCGGGGCCCGCAAAATAATCCAATCCAATCACCACCAGCGAGTCGCTGATGATCAGATCCGGCCCCATGAAACCGGAGACCATCGTGACGACTCTCGGCGGCCTGAAATCCGGGAAGTTTTCGTGCATCCGGTTGAAGGCTTCCGACAGTTGATCCTGCACGTCGCCGAGCGTTCCAAACTCCGCATTAACCTGCTTATACAATACGTCAAGCTCCTTATCGTTAACTCGTTTGAGCAATTCGTTCACCAGAGCCGTGTCCTTGCCGAAGGTGGTGGTTCCGAAATAGACTTGAGCAATATCTTTGTGATCGTCCAGCCACGCGCGGATGGCTTCCGGCTTTCGGGAGCCAAAAAGCGTCTGTTCCGGCCGTTCAATCGTTACCAGCTCCTCGGTTTTGGAACACGCATTGAAAATGAGTATACTTACTAAGCAAAAAACAACGGGTGAAATCTTCATCCTTCCTAATGGGCGTTCTCTTGGAAACATACAAATTTATGAAAAAGTTGGGTTCATACCGGTGTTCCGGGCAGATGATTGCAGTGGCCGTCCTGCTTTTGGGCTTGGTGGGGAACGCCCGCAGTCAGGGACGGGTGACGGTGCAGGAACCCAATAAATCGAACAAAACGACGGATGACGATGGCTGGGGGCAACCGGCACCCCGGAAAAATAACCGCCGGGCAAACGAGCAAAACCGCCCCAGTCGCGAAACCGAAAAGGTATTTCGCCGGATTCAGGAGGATGATATCGACTACGCGCCCCCGCAAAAGCTGATTGAAATGAGTTTTCGTGTAGCGCCCTCCGTGACGCTCAATACCGCCGAAGGCTTCAATTCGTATGCAGGGTTCCGTGACAATGGGGCCGCCCTGCGCATGAGCATCGGTCCCAGCATCGATTATTTCTTTTTTAAAGACCGGTATTCACTCAGTTCCGGCATCTGGTATACGATTCAGCGGTCGGGGTATCGGATTCCGGGGCAATTCGGGCAGACCGTGTGGGACCCCGGGGCCAAACTTCAGCAGTCTTCCTATAATTTGCAGTATATCCAATTGCCCCTGGCGGTTAAAATGTACGCCAACAACCTGTTTCCCAACGCCCGTTTCTACATTCAGACCGGTGGTTTGATCAACATCAAACTGGCCGAAAAACCGCTTGACTCAGTGCATAACGCCCTGTTTCAGAATGCCGAAGATGGTGGTAACTACAGCCGTCAGTATAGCCGGGGCAGTCTTAGCCTGTTGCTCGGAACAGGCATTCAGTACCGGCTAAACCAGAGTCAGGCGTTGTTGCTGGGCATCAGCTACCAGCGCGGATTGACGGATGTGGCCCGGGCGCGCGATCTGGTGTCGAAAAACCATGTCGTTTCGCTGGATCTGGGGCTGAAATTCTAACGGTTCCGGTTTTCTTTCAGCAACCAGTCGATGTCCTGAATGATGCGGTCGGCTTCCACCGACAGCGTGCCGTTGTAGAGTCCACGAATGTGACCCCGTTGATCGACCAGAATCAGATTCTCGGAGTGTAAAAAACGGGCGGAATCGGCGAGAAACCCCTGCTCCTTCTCTACAAAATAACTCAGACGCGCTACGGTATTGATCGATTTTCGTTTACCGGTTAATAAATGCCACTGATGCCCCCCGATGCCTTTCCGGTCGGCGTATTGCTTCAAAACGGAGACGCTATCCCGCTCGGGCGTCACGCTGTGCGACAGGAATTGCACCGCCGGATTGCCCTGGTAATGATCATAGACGACGCGCACGGTTTCCATCATTTTCGGACAAATGGACGGGCAGGCCGTAAAGAAAAAGTTGCTGACGTACACCGTGTTCGCAACGGTTTGTTCCGTGATCGTATCGCCAAACTGGTCGGTCAGTCGAAAAGGAAAAACCGAATGCAGCGTATCGATCTGGTTTTGATCCGTTGTCCAGATGGGCGTAAAATCGGCCGTGTGGTAATAGGGAACGCCCTCCGGTTTTGAACAACCCGCCAGCCACAGGCTACTCAGCAGCCACCCGAGCCGAATCGTTCTGCCAAATCGACTGGCAGTTTTTGCGGCCAATATTCCCGTAATTCCGACCGTTCCGGGCGTCATAATTCGCGAGAAGGGTACCGTCGGTATCCCAAACCCGTTGCAGCCCCCGTTCGTAGCCCGCCTGATAGTGTGATTGTTTGAACAGCCGTCCGTTGGCGTGCCATTCGTGTTGAATACCGCTCCATAAATCCTGCTCAAACAGGTAGTCAAACCGCTTGTTCCCATTTTCCCAATAGCCGATATGCCGGCCTTCTTTTTCTCCCTGGTCAAAAAGCCGAACCTCCCGCAACCGCCCTTTTGCATACCAGCTTTTCTGAACACCGTGTTCCAGTCCGTTCCGGTAGGTGCCAAGAAAAACCGTATCCGCCCACTCGTTCAGTTGGTAAAACTGGCCGGTAAACGGTTTTTCATTCAGGTAATACCGTCCGTTTTTCACGGACACAGTGGCCGTATCGCGGTTCATAACCAACCGGTTTTGGGTGGTCAAATCCGCGCACGAAGCCAGTCCCAGGAGGGCAATAGCCAGCAGTGCAAACCGGTTATTTGGTATACGTCCCCGGCGTTCCATAATAGTCGTTGCCGTTGATGTAGGGATCGGTGGCCGTGATGTGGTAATGGTAAATGCCTTTGGGATAATCCGCTGTCGCGTGAGAATGGCCGTGGTATTTGTCCAGGTCGCTGTTCGTGACGGTTTTGCCATTTTCAACGGGACCGTAGACCGGAAAACCGTCGAGCAAAAAACCCAGCAGGGCTTCTTTGCCTTTGTTGGCAGTCAGGTAAGTCGGTTCGGCGTGGTAGTGGTAATCCCCGGCCTGGGCTGGGTGTCCGTTGTATTGATCGAAGCCGTTGATTTCATCCGTAAGCGGAGCCTGCATGGCAGCATATTGGTTGAAGAACGGAACACCGTTGAGCGAAACGCCAATGGGGCCACCCGCTGTCGCCGATTTGGTGGTCGCTTCTTTCGGCGAAACCGGCAACCGGAAAGTGTAGCTAAATGATTCAATTTTGTTCGGGTTCTGCTTCCAGGCGGTATTGGTCCCGTTATAGGTTTCATACTGCGCCGTAGCCCAGCGGGTATTCTGAAAATACGGGCTTTTATGGTCGGGAACGCCCGTTGTTTTAATCGTTACGTAATCGCCGGAACGCGTGATGCTGGTGGCGCCGTAGATTTTTTGATACACCTCCGGCACGTCCGTCAAAATAATTTCAGACTCAGGATCGGGATCATTCCGGCAGGAAACGGTTATTCCGGCAGCGGTTAGCAGGGTCAGGCTGGTCAGGAAGACGGCCAGGTTTTTTTTTCTCATCGGTCAGTTTGCGGAAAGCTTTCCCTTTAGACGCGCGGAATCGCTAAAGGCACATTTTTCCGGCAAAAACTTTTCATCACGAACCCAGATAGCCCCGGTCTTTCAAATCCTGTTCCGGCGACTCCAGCCGGATGGTCCGCCCGCCGGTATTGAGAAAGTAGACGGAATCGCTGAGATCCAGCACGGAGCGATAGAGATGATCGGACAGAAGAATGCCTTTGCGGTGGGATTCCTGCCGGATCGTCGCGTGCAACTGCTCAATCTGAACCGGCATCAGGTGTGAGAAAGGTTCATCCAGCAAGACAAAAGTCGTATCGGATTTCAGAATCAGCAAAATCTCCGCCAGCCGCTTTTCGCCCCCCGACAAACGGCCCATCCGCTGGTTTTTCAGGGCCGCTATGGTTGGATAGTCTCCGGCGATGTCGTCCAGATTCACGCCGTACCACTCGAAAGCGGCCCGGATGGTCAACGAGGGCGGAACGAACGAATGCTGGGGCAGATAGCGGATCACATCAGGCCGCTGATACGGTTTGTCAAGATAGTGACCATCGACTCTTACGGACCGGGTTTCGGTCGGCATCAGGCCCATCATGCTTTTCAGGAGACAGGATTTGCCGCTCCCGTTGCGACCCAGCAAACCCGTCAGGTGCCCGGTTTGCAGTTTGATGTAAACACTCTGGAGAATTTTCCGACCGCCGAATTGCAGCCAGATTCCGTCGGCTTCCAACACAGTCGGCTGGCGGTTCATAGGATGCGCATGAGTTGATACGCCAGACCGATCAGCAGAAAGGCGATCAGCAGATCGATTACAAAAGCCCCAGCGAACAAGACGGTTTCTGATAAACCCAGATTGTGGTAAAACCAGAACCGCGGTTGGTAATTTTTCCGCACCAGATACCAGACCGCAACCTCGGAAAGCAGCTTGAACCAAAGAAAATAAACCAGAAAAAGCGGGAAGTATTCGACAATTTTTAGCAGACTAACGCCGATCAACCCCATGCTTACAAGGTTGCTGAATACCCAGAACGTTCGGTAAAAGAGAAAAACGGCTTGTAATTTCAGAAGGCGCATGCGAAGCTGATTTTGGGCAAAATACCGGAATTCTACGACCTGGCGAAATGCCTTAACAAACTTTAACAGCGACTAAAAAAGGCCTGGCGAACGGCGTTTAAAACAGTGCGTTCCTTCTGTTTTTTGCCAAACCAAATGCTTAATTTGCCAAAAATAGCCAGCCTATGAAGCCGCACCTCCAACTCCTCTCCTCTTTAATCCTACTCGTTCTTTCTAGTTCATTCACCCTGGCACAATCGCCCAAATTGATGGCCCGGGCCGATTCACTTTTCCGGGAATGGAAAAAAACCGGTAGCCCCGGAGCCGCCGTCGGGGTGGTGCATCAGGGCAAGCTGATTTATGCCAAAGGATTTGGTGAAGCCGACGTGGAAACTGGGGCGCCGATTGGCCCGGAAACCATTTTCCATGTGGCTTCTTTGTCGAAACAGTTTACGGCCTTCGGGATTGTACTGCTGGCACAGGAAGGCAAACTATCGCTGGACGATGACATTCACAATTACCTGCCGGAAGTGCCCGATTTTGGCAAAAAAATAACCATCCGGCACCTCATTCACCACACCAGCGGCTTGCGCGACCAGTGGAATCTGCTGGCGATGGCAGGTTGGCAACTGGACGATGTCATTACCAAAGAGCAAGTTTTCAACCTTGTTAAACGGCAACAGGAACTGAATTTTGAGCCAGGTTCGGCCTACACCTATTGCAATACGGGATATACCTTACTGGGTGAAATTATCGCCCGCGTAACGAAACAACCGTTTCGGGAGTGGATGCAAGCACGGGTTTTCAAGCCGCTGGGCATGAAAAACACCTTGTTTTACGACGATCACGAACGGATTGTCAAAGGCCGGGCGTATTCGTTTTCGAAAGGCGACGGCCCGAATGCCTACAAAAAAAGCGTGCTAAGTTACGCCAACGCGGGTGCCACCAGTTTATTCACGACGGTGAACGATCTGGCGCGCTGGATTGGCAATTTCCGGTCGCCCGTCGTCGGCAATCAGGCCACCATGACACAGATGCTGGAACGGGGGCGGCTTACCAAAGGCGACACCCTGCCCTATGCTTTTGCGCTCCTGCATGGCAAGCATAAAGGATTGTCGCACATCAATCACGGGGGCAGCGACGCCGGTTTCCGGTCCTTTCTGTGCTATTTTCCGAAAGAAGACTACGGTTTTATCGTGTTGAGCAACCAGGCCGAGTTTGATCCGGCCAAAAAAGCCTTCGAGCTGGCCGATATTTACCTGGCTTCACAGTTGAAAGCGGACAAGGTCGTGAAAGCCCCGACGGCTTCGACTCCCGACAATGTGCATGCCATCGACCCCGCGCTCTTCGATACCTATGCCGGTGAGTATGAGCTTTCCGAAGCACCCGGTTTTATCCTGTCGTTCAAGCGGGACGGCAACCGGTATTTCACGCAGGCCACGGGGCAGCCTCAGGCCGAGCTGTTTCCATCGTCCGACACCACGTTCTTTTTAAAAGTCGTGGACGCCAAAGTAGTTTTTCATCGCCCGCAAACCGGAAAAGTGAGCCAAATCACGCTTATTCAGAATGGCAATCATCCGGGAAAAAGGGTCAAACCGTTTGAGATTTCGGCGGAGCAGAAGAAACAACTCGTCGGCCAGTATTACAGCCCGGAACTGGAAACCATCTATACCATCATTCAGAAAGACGATACGCTGAAACTAAGGCATGTCCACCACGGGGAAGTATCCATCAACGTAGTGTCCAGGGATCGTTTGCAGGTTCCCTGGTGGTATGTGCAAACCATCGATGTGGTTCGCAACCCGGCGGAGCAGATTGTGGGCATCCGGATGTCGAACGGGCGGGTTCGCAATCTGTGGCTCCAGCGACTGCCCGATGATTTTGGCACCAGAAAACCACCCATGACGGGCAAATAGCTGATGAAAGGGAATTAGTAGTATTTTTTATACCTTAGATGCCAAAATTTTCATATCCACCCATGAAACGTTGTTTTTACATCCTGTTTTTGCTTTCAATGTCCTTGGCGGTTCGCGCCCAGACCGCTTACAAAGATTTCGAAGTCGATTCGGCGGCCCGGCCCATTGGCGGTATCGCACTGCTGGAAAAGTTTATCGACGTTAACCGGCGAATGCCGTATCCGGCCGAAGTGAGCCGGATCAAAGGTATCGTCATTCTGTCGGGGGTGGTTGAACCCAACGGCACGGTTTCGGAAGTAAAAACGCTCCGCAGCCTCCGCCCCGATTGCGACCGCGAGGCCATGCGGGTTTTGAGTCTGTTCAACGCCTGGAAACCGGCGTTGAAAGGTGGCCAGCCGGTTCGCCAGCAGTTTACGTATCCGGTTCGGTTTGCGCCAACGGGTCTGGACTACAAACCGGATAGGGTCAGCCGATATTTTGATGACAAAGCACTCTTGATTACGGATGAAAGCAAAGCCTCGTACTTGCTTGAGACACCGGTCGATACACTCGGTTATCCAAACGGAGATCCCATTATTTACCGGAAATCTGGAAAGAACTGGAAAGAATTTGACCGATATCAGTTTAAGAAAGCGCCCTTTACCTACCACAACGATCATGATCCGGCTCTACCCGATTCAGTAGAGGCTTACCGTCTTCAAACTTTCGATAAAAAAGGCATAGCTCAGGAAACGCAGTATTCTTTTTTTGCAGATGGCGCACTGCTATCGGTAGAACCCCATAGTGATGGCCTAGGCTCCCGATCATCACTTTATTATTACCGAAATGGAGTGGTAAAGCGTCAGGAAGAGTCGATCGATGAGAAGAAGACCCAGGAATGGCTCTGGTATCCAAATGGTCAACTTCGTCAAATTGCCTTGCGCGACCTCAGTGCAGAAACTTCCATTCATTTTCAATTGATCAGCCAGTTTGACTCGACGGGTCATCCTACAATTATAAAAGGAACCGGACAAGCAACCTATGCTTCACGAAGCAACGGGAAACTGCTTCTGGAAAGCGGAGCACTGAAAAACAGTTTAAAAGATGGTGAATGGATCGGGCGATTCAGAAATGATCTGTTAGCTTACCGGGAAACGTACGAAAATGGTAAGTTTCTCACCGGCAAGCTGTATAACGAAAAAGGCGATGTTATGACGTACGATGAACCTGAAAAACAGCCGGAATTTAAAGGTGGGATGTCGGCATTGGGAAGGTTTTTAGGCAGCACTATTCGTTATCCGGTTGAAGCTTCCCGAGCGAGAGTTCAGGGAAGAGTTGTTATCGGCTTTGTTATCGACACGGAAGGGAATGTTGAGGATGTAAAAGTTATGAAAGGGATTGGTTATGGTGCGGATGAAGAAGCTGTTCGAGTCGTGAAAGCTACCAGTGGAAAATGGACACCGGGTATTCAACGCGGCCGAAAAGTAAAAGTTAAATACACCATGCCGATCAATTTTGCTTATCAATAACTTCAGTATTCTGCTAGGGGCTTGGCCAATGGTTGTGCCGCCCTCAGCCAGCCCCTAAAAAAGAAAGAAGTCCTTCGCTCAGCGTCAGTTGCAGCGACCGGGGCTTTTTGGATTTGATCAACTGGTCGTCCAGGTGCATTTCGACGCCTTCCCACTGCATCTGGATGGATTTTCCTTTCAAAACCGTTCCCCAATAGTCGCCTTCAACGCCCTGGAGCCGGTTCTGCACGTAGGTCATCAGCCCGTCGCGCTGGCTTTCCGAAACCAGCACCACCTCGAACAGCCCGTCGCCGGGATCGGCGGCCGGAGCCAGCACCAGATTGGGGCCGACGGAGCGAATGTTCATCACCTCCACCAGCAGGTATTCGCCCGAATAATCGACGCCATCCACTTCAATCCGGCACGACTGAACCTGGTACGTCTGAACGATTTCCGAAAGGATTTCCAGCGCTATACGAAGTTTGTCTTCCGGCGAATCGGACGAATTGACCGGATGGTCCTTCATCTCTTTCATTAACTGGGGAAAAACGCCGTACCCGATTCCCTCCAGGAAAAACTGCTTTTTGGGTAAGCCTTGCACCAGCCCGACATCGAACCTCTTCCGCTGATCCGTGCGCCAGCTTTGGACAACTGGTTGTGGATCGTCAGCCGGAATGTTCAATGTCCCCGCAATGTTATTGGCCGTTCCGCTGGGCAACAGGGCAATGGGCAGTGGTTTTTCGATTAGCTTCCGGTTCAAAAGATGTTTGGCGACCTTTCGCACGGTGCCGTCTCCCCCCGCAACGACCAGAAAATCGACGTCGGATTTCAATTCTTTCCAGTCGTTTTTCTTCGTAGAAGCATATCGGCAAACAAAACCTTCCGATTCAATGAGTGCCATGAGTTCTTTCCGGGAATGTTCCTCATCACCGGCACCGGGATTATGTAAGAGCTGAGCGATTTTCATAAAGTCCGTTCGAATGATCTATTAAACATCCCGAACGGTTTTTCTGTTGGAATAAGAAGACAAAAATGGTACTGCCATGAGAATTTTAATCACCAACGATGACGGCATATACAGCCCGGGCATTGCCGCTCTGGCCCAAATAGCCTCCCGGTTCGGGGAAGTTCGTGTTGTCGCTCCCGACGTAGAGCAATCGTCGATGGGCCATGCGGTCACCCATTCCCGACCGCTTTCCTACAAAACATCCCCCATCAAGTTTGAAGGCATCGACGCCTACCGCGTCAACGGTACCCCCGCCGATTGTGTGGCACTGGGAACGCACTTGTGGGGACATACTGATGTAGTGTTGTCGGGGATCAACATGGGGCCGAACTTGGGCAACTCCATGTGGCATTCGGGAACACTGGCGGCTGCCAAGCAGGCGGTTTTGCTCGGCATCAAGGGAATTGCTTTCAGTACGCCGGTCGGCAAGACCGAACCGGATTTCAAGGCTCTGGAACCGTTTGTGGCCAAAACGCTGGAATTGTTACTAAAAGATACGGAGTTGTCGCTCTACAACGTCAATTTTCCCCAGCAACCGACCGAAATCCGGTGGACCCGGCAGTCGGTTCGGCTATACGATGGTACGATTGTACCCGGTATCGACCCGTTGGGGCGCAAACATTACTGGTTTACGGTGACCCCGTTGGAACCAGCCGAAGAAGGAACCGACCGCTGGGCTATCGATCAGGGCTACGTGTCCATCACGCCTTTGCGGCTTGATTTAACCGACGAAAAAGTGCTCCGGAAAGCACTGGAGCAACCCGCTATTGTCTAGAAAAAGCAAGTGCAGCTTCCGGCTGGCCGGAAGCTAAGCACTTAGTTGATGATCTCAAACCCGCAATACGGCACCAGCACCTTCGGAATCCGAACGCCTTCCGGCGTCTGGTTATTTTCCAGAATGGCCGCCAGAATCCGGGGCAACGCCAGGGCCGAACCGTTCAGGGTATGCAGCAGTTGGGTTTTCCCCTCAACCCGTGAGCGGAGTTTCAGGCGGTTGGACTGATAGGTTTCAAAGTTGGATACCGAACTCACTTCCAGCCAGCGTTGCTGAGCCGCCGACCACACTTCCATGTCGTAGGTCAGCGCGGACGTAAAGCCCATATCGCCCCCGCAAAGCCGCAGAACGCGGTAGGGCAGTTCCAGTTTCTGCAACAATAGCTGGACGTGCTGACTCATTTCTTCCAGTGCCTGATAGGATTCTTCCGGTTTGCGGATTTGCACAATCTCCACTTTATCAAACTGGTGCAATCGGTTCAGACCCCGGACGTGTGCACCCCAGGAACCGGCTTCGCGCCGGAAGCAGGGGGTGTGCCCAACGTTTTTAACCGGCAATTGATCGTCCGCTAAAATGACGTCACGATATAAATTAGTGATAGGCACTTCCGCCGTTGGAATCAGATACAGTTTGTCTTCTGTCGCAAAATACATCTGGCCTTCTTTGTCGGGCAACTGCCCCGTGCCAAAACCGGAGTCTTCGTTGATCAGAATCGGCGGTTGGATCTCGAAATACCCGGCTTTCAGGGCTTCGTCCAGAAAGAAATTGATCATCGCCCGCTGAATCCGCGCGCCTTTTCCCCGGTACACCGGAAAACCGGCGCCGGTGATTTTGTTGCCCAGTTCAAAGTCAATGATCTCGTACTTTTTGATCAGTTCCCAGTGCGGCAACGCGCCTTCGGGCAAAACCGGGATGTCGCCGTGCTGTAAAACCACCTCATTGTCCTCGGGCGTACGGCCTTCCGGAACACTGCTGTGTGGCAGGTTCGGCAACGTTACCAGCACCTCCTGCAACTGCTGCTCGGCGGTTTTCAGGCTTTCTTCCAGTTCTTTCGAGCGCGTTTTGAGCTCGGCGGTTTCGGCCTTGGCAGCCTCTGCTTCGGCTTTTTGTCCGGCTTTCATCAACGCCCCGATTTCCTTGGCTTTGGCGTTGGAGCGGGCGAGGACGTCTTCCAGTTCTTTTTGGGCATCGCGCCGTTGCTGATCGAACGCCAGCACCTGCTCGACGGCGGTTTCCGCATTGGCAAACCGTTTCTTTTTCAGCCCCGCCAGGGTGGCTTCTTTATTATCGCGGATGAATGGAAGTAAAAGCATGAATTAGATCAATAAAGCTCTGATAGCTAGTATGAATTGGTTTGTTTTGTCGAGAAGAGGCAGAATATCTTCCGATGTGAAGTAAATAAAGTCTTCATAATCGCTGTCTTGACGAGCATTAAATAAATCGCCATAGAATTTACCCAACTCCACGGACAACCTGCCCGTTTTAACAAAATGAAGATCAAGCATATGCTTAGCTCCTGAATGTGATTTTATTCGAATCCCTTCTTGAGTCATTAAGGCGGTTACAATCTGAAATGCCGCATAATACAGACGGTTCGCAGCTCCATTCCAACTTTCAGCAGTAATTAAAATTTCTGCCTCTTTTAATGTTGCAGCAGACTTTGTGGCTCTGTATTTAACGATGTCCTCCTTGGTCTGCTTCATAACTGTCTGCCGTCGTCCTTTATATTCTGGTACAAATCCGTCACCTCATAGTCATCCCACTCCTCTTTGGAACGAATAATTGTGCTAATGACTTTTTCAGCGTCCAATTCTAGCTCAAAAAGCTGATCCCGGATCGTACTTTTCAAGTCTCTTGTCACTTTTCCAGATGTCAACACCAGAAAATCCCAATCCGAATCCTTGCGGTGATCCCCCCGCGCCCGTGAACCGAACAGATAGACATCAGCCTGTGGATCAATCGAATGCACCGATTCTTTGACCTTTTGCAGAAATGCTTTGTTGGTAAGGCGGTTCATGGCCGTAATGGTTTGGGGACAAAATTAGCCAGACCTGTCAGGTTTTAAAAACCTGACAGGTCTTTTGCTCTTTTCAGGCTTCTTTCAGTTCAAAAAGTCCTTCGTTCAGCGCATTCAGGGCTTCGGCTTTGTAACGCCCGTGAACCAACAATGAAATGTTGTGTTCGGTACCGCCGTACGAAATCATCCGGATCGGGATGCCTTCCATCGCTTTCAGAACCTGCAGGGCAATACCCGCCTGATCGGCACTGAAATTACCGACAATACAGATAATGGCCTGGTCGTAATCCGGTTCTTCCAGTTCGCAGAACGTCCGTAATTCCGCCATCAGCTCCGTCAGGTTGTCGGTTTTGTCAATCGTGACCGAAACCGATACTTCCGAAGTGGCAATCAGATCGACCGGCGTTTTGTATTTTTCAAATACCTCAAAAATCCGGCGCAGAAAACCGTAGGCATTCAGCATCCGCAGCGAATGAATGTACAAAGCCGTGATGCTGTCTTTGGCCGCGATAGCTTTGAACACCTGATCGGACGTTTTGTTGGCAATCAGCGTTCCTTCCGCCGTCGGATCCATCGTGTTTTTCAACCGAACCGGAACGCCGAACATTTTGGCCGGCGTGATGGTGGAGGGGTGCAGGATTTTTGCGCCAAAATAGGCCAATTCAGCGGCTTCTTCAAACGTCAATGCCCGGATCGGGAAGGTTTTCTTGACAATGCGCGGATCGTTGTTGTGCATGCCGTCGATGTCGGTCCAGATCTGGATTTCGTCGGCGCGAATGGCCCCGCCAATCAGCGAAGCCGTGTAGTCCGAACCGCCCCGTTTCAGGTTGTCGACTTCACCGCGCGGATTCCGGCAGATGAACCCCTGCGTCACAATGAGTTTTTTATCACCGTGCGCCCGCAGTAATTCCCGCAGTTTGCGTTCCGTATAATCCAGTTCCGGTTCGCCATCGGCGTCAATCCGCATAAACTCCAGCGCGGGCAACAGAATGGAATCGTGCTCCAGTTCTTCCAGATACGCCTGAAAGATTTGCGTACTCAGCAATTCGCCTTCGGCCACCAGTTCTTTCTCCTGTTTCAGCGTAAACGGCTTGATGCGCGTCAGCGACCGAATGAACGAGAACTCGTTTTCGATGATCTTCTGTCCCTTCGTCAATCCCTCGCTGGTCTTGTACAAGTCGCGAACGAACGAATCATAATGCGCCTTCAGGTGTTCGATTTTCTCGGCCGCTTCGCCCGGCTGATCCGATTTCAGGGATTCGCCGATGGACAACAGGGCGTTGGTAGTGCCGGACAAAGCCGACAGGACGATGATTTTTTGCTGATCATCGGAGGTAATCAGGTTGCGAATCGAGTGCATCCGTTCGGGCTTGCCAACGGACGTTCCGCCAAATTTCCAGACTTGCATATTACAATGAGTGAATGAGCGAATGAGTGAATGAAGTGAATAGCTTCGCCAATTAGCTGCTTCCTGCGAAGCTATTCACTCATTCGCTCATTCACTCATTCAAAATTAGATGATTATAAACTGTACACTTGTTGCTGTAATCCTAACATTTTGATGGCGGTCATGGCGGCTTCGTCGCCTTTGTTGCCGTGAACACCGCCCGCGCGGTCAAGGGCCTGCTGCTGGTTGTTCGGCGTCAGAACCCCGAAAATAACCGGTTTTCCGGTTTGCAGCCCGACGTTCGTCAATCCCTGCGCCACGGCGTGGTTGATGTAATCGTTGTGCTTGGTTTCGCCCTGAATCACACAGCCTAATGCAATAACCGCATCGATTTCTGCCCGTTGGGCAAACCATTGGGCGCCCAAACTCAGCTCGAAACTCCCCGGAACGTTACCCCGGACGATGTTTTCGGCTTTGGCGCCGTAGTTGATCAATGTCTGGTAGGCGCCCGAAAACAGGGCTTCGGTTACTTCAGCGTTCCACTCGGCCACCACGATGGCAAACTGGCGATGACTGATGTCGGGCAGGTGATCGGTTGAAAAAACACTTAAGTTCTTTAATTCGGATGCCATTCTGAACCAGGATTTAACTGATTAAAAGGATTAACTATGATTACAATAAGTGAATACGGTTGCCGGGATTAGTAAAAAGATTGACAGAAAGAAATCATAGTTCATCATTCTAATCTGTTAAATCCTGGTCAAAAAAAAGGACAAAACCTGGTCGGCTTTGTCCTTTCGCAATGGTTGAATTAACGCTGCTTACGACTCACCGACCGTGCTTTCCAACACCGATTTATACTTCTTGGCGTTAGCGGCTTCCGAAGAGGTGGGGTATTTGTCGATAATCGAGTTATAGGTATCAATGGCATCTGAATTTTGCTTGTTTTGCTCGTAGGCAAGGGCCAGCTTCATCAGATACGCGGGAGTAAAATAGGGATTGGGCTTATAATCAGCCGCTTTTTTGTAGTAGTCGATGGCGTCGCCGTAGGCTTTCTTTTCCATGTTGGCATCACCAATCAGGGCGTAGGCACGGGCTTGCACCAGCAAATCCGACGATTTGAAACTTTTCAGTTTTTCAATGGCCTGGTCGTACTGGCCTAATTTCAGGAAAGCGACTCCAGCGCGGAAACTGGCGACGTTACCGGTAGGGGTGGCGCTATATTCTTCAGAAACGGCGACCAGACCTTCGTTAGCGCCGTTACCATTCAATGATTTTTTCAGTGAATCGGCCTCCCATTCGTAAACCGACGGGAATACGGCCGTTTGTGCTTCCTGGTCCTGGCTGCTCACCCAGTAGCGATAGCCGATAAAACCGGCCACTACCAGGACAATACCGCCCAGCAGACCCAGAATCAGCTTCTGATTTTTTTCAAAAAACAACTCCGCCTTCCCTAACGAACCCGCCAGAGCAGCGGGATCTTCCAGAAACTCCAGTTTGGAGTTTGTTTGTGTCTTACTCATTTATAATTATCCAAAATTTCGGACTGCAAATTTAGTAAATCTCTGGATAATAGAAAGAACAAAGACAAAGTTTTGCGACCAAAGCCCGAACAATCGACATGAAAAAGGGAAGAAAGCGTAGAAAGAAATAAGCTGACAGCCGTTTCTTTCCTTCCTCCTCCCCTTTCACATTTATGAGGCTCCTGATTATTCCATGATAAACGGATAATCTTTCTGCATGTAGACGTCGCGGAAAGCCTCTTCCGGTCCCGGATAGGGCGACTCTTCGGCAAACTTCACCGATTCGTCCACGATGCCTTTGATTTTCTGATCGATGGCCGCCAGATCCTCTTCGGTCGCCAGTTTCTCTTTCAGAATCGTCGCCCGGACGTTCTCGATCGGGTCGCGTTGTTTGTATTGCTCCAGCTCGTCTTTCGTGCGGTATTTCTGCGGATCGGACATTGAATGACCCCGGTACCGGTAGGTTCGGAATTCCAGGAACGTCGGCCCGTCGCCTTTGCGGGCACGCTCGGCGGCCCGGCTCACGGCTTCGTGAACGGCTTCCACATCCATCGCATCGACGGGTTCCGACGGCATGTCGTAGGCTTCACCCAGCGTATACAGATCCGTTACGTTCGATGTCCGGGCCACGGACGTTCCCATCGCGTAACCGTTATTTTCTACCACAAAAATAACCGGCAGTTTCCAGGTCATGGCCATGTTCAGCGTTTCGTGGAACGAACCTTGCCGAACGGCACCGTCGCCCATGAAACACATGCACAGGTTGGTGGTTTTGTTGTATTTCTCGGCAAAAGCGATCCCGGCTCCCATCGGAATCTGGCCACCCACAATGCCGTGGCCGCCCATGAAATTCACCGACTTATCGAAAATGTGCATCGAACCGCCTTTGCCTTTCGACGAGCCGGTTTGTTTGCCAAATAACTCGGCCATAATGGCTTTCGGGTCAGAACCCAACGCCAGCGGAATGCCATGGTCGCGGTAGGCCGTAATCCATTTATCATCTTTGGTCAGGGCTGAATACGACCCCGAAGAGCAGGCTTCCTGCCCAATGTAAAGGTGACAGAAACCCCGGATTTTCTGCTGTCCGTAGAGCTGACCGGCTTTTTCTTCAAATTTACGTTGCAGCATCATCGACTCATACCAGTACAGGTAGCGTTCTTTCGGATGCTTGGTTTTAGCAGCGGCTGGCGATGCGTCGCCTGGCGAAGCGTCGCCCGGCTTAGATTTTTCCTTTACACTTGCCATAGAGTTCGTTGGGCGTAAAAAAAGGATAACCGAATAAAACGGAAATCGTTGTGCGATACAGGGAACCGGTCCTAACGTAACAAACGACCTGTATCTTTGTTGCTTAAACACGCGGCTGTTACCACCACGATGCCGCGAAAATACGCAATTCCTGCTAACAACCATACCGATGTATTTGGAAAAACTCAACCTGACCAACTTCAAAAACTACGAGGAAGGGAGTTTTACATTGAGCGAACAGATTAATTGCATCGTTGGACCGAATGGAAGCGGGAAAACCAACCTGCTCGACGCCGTTTATTTTTTGTCGCTGAGCAAGAGTGCGTTTCATAACCAGGATGCGTTGAGCATTCACCACCAGAGCGATTTTTTCATCATCGACGGCATTTTCCGCCACGACGATAAACCGACGCAGATCACCTGTAGCCTGCAACGCGGACAGCGAAAGGTGTTGTTGTCGGACAAAAAACCGTATGAGCGCATCAGCGAACACATCGGACGGTTTCCGGTGGTGATGCTGGCGCCCAACGACACCGATCTGGTGCGCGAACACAGCGAGGAACGGCGGCATTTTTTCGACGGCGTTCTGTCACAACTGGATGCCGACTACCTCCGCGATTACCTGTTCTATCAACAGATTCTGAAACAGCGAAACGGTACGCTGAAGCTTTTTGCCGAGCGGAATTACCTGGACGAAGAACTGCTGGAAACCTACAACGAACCGCTTTTGCAACTGGCCGGGCGCATTTACCAACGCCGGAAGCAGTTCATCGGCGACTTTCTGCCCATTGTTCAAAAGCATTATGCCTACCTGAGCGACGCCCGCGAAGCGGTCGATATCATTTACGAATCGGAAGTGGGCAACGAGGAATTCCCGAAAGATTTCCGCCGAAACCGCCAGCGGGATATTCAGTTGCAGCGTACCAACAAGGGCGTTCACAAAGACGATTACGTGTTTGAAGCCAACGGCGTGGCCTTGAAAAAATTCGGTTCGCAGGGCCAGCAGAAAACCTTTGTCATTGCTTTAAAACTCGCGCAGTTCGAGCAATTACAAGCCGAGAAAGGCGTAAAACCGATGTTACTACTGGACGATATCTTCGATAAACTCGACGACCGCCGAATCGACAAGCTCATCACCTTGATGGAACACCATACCTTCGGCCAGATTTTCATCACCGACGCCCGCCCCGACCGCACGCGCGAACTGCTGACCTCGGTGAAAGCCGATGTCGCGTATTTTCGGACGGAAGGGTAAAATACCTCCAAATCCATTTTTATCATAATATTTCTGGATTTGAATCCAGAAATATTATGTATTTTCAGGATTTAAATCCAGAAACAGTATGATTGAGCGAATACTACAGAAAAAGATAGAGCAGCGACTTTTTAAAGGTAAAGCCATTCTACTTTTTGGACCTCGTCAATCAGGCAAGTCTACACTGGTTGAATTGATGCTGGCCGAAAAAGATCATTTGTACCTCAATGGCGATGATTATGATGTTCGGGAAATCCTAACGAATACGACCGCTACAAAGCTAAAAACCGTAGTTGGTAACAAACCCATCCTGTTTATTGACGAAGCCCAACGGATTCCCAACATCGGTCTTACGCTTAAATTATTTACTGATCAGATAAAAACCGTTCAGGTCATTGCGACCGGTTCTTCGGCCTTCGAATTATCTAGTCAGGTCAACGAGCCGCTGACGGGGCGCAAATATGAGTTTATGCTTTACCCGCTGAGTTTCGCCGAGATGGTTCAGCAGAATGGGTTGCTCCACGAAAAAAGGCTTTTGGAACACCGATTGATCTATGGCTGCTATCCGGAAATCGTTACCAAAGTTGGAGAAGAAGCGGAATTGCTGAAGCTCCTGGCGAGCAGCTATCTCTATAAAGATCTGTTAATGCTGGAACAGGTTAAAAAACCGTTGCTTCTTGAAAAACTACTCAAAGCACTTGCCTTGCAGGTAGGAAGCGAGATCAGTTATCACGAGATTGGGCAGACTGTTGGTAGTGATCAAAAAACCATTGAAAAATACATTGATTTATTAGAAAAAACTTATGTAGTTTTTCGATTACCGGCGCTCAACCGGAATGTACGGAATGAAATTAAAAAGGGTAAGAAGGTCTATTTCTATGATTGCGGTATACGAAATGCCATTTTGAATAACTTTAAACCGCTTCAGTCCCGAACGGATGTAGGTGCCTTGTGGGAAAACTACGTGATCTCTGAACGCATGAAATACCTTCACTATCACGATTTAAGTGTAAATCAGTATTTTTGGCGTACAACCCAGCAGCAAGAGATCGATCTGATCGAGGATTATGGTGATAAGTTGGAAGCTTATGAATTCAAATGGAATAAACGGGATAAAGTGCGGTTTCCTCAGACCTTTACCGAAAACTATGCGGGGTCAGGAACATCGGTTATTTCTCCCGAGAATGTTGAGGAATTCTTATTGAACTCGCCTGCGTAGACAATCACCCCGCCCAGTTCTCCCGATCCAGACTCCGGTATTGAATGGCCTCCGCCAGATGCTCGATCTCGATGTGTTCAGTGCCCGCCAAATCCGCAATCGTACGCGACACTTTCAGAATCCGGTCGTAGGCGCGGGCCGACAAGCCCAGCCGTTCCATGGCGGTTTTTAGCAACGCCAAACCCGCCGGGCTGATGACGCAAACCTCTTTCACCATCTGCGACGGCATCATGGCATTAGAATAAATACCGGATTGCTCGCCAAACCGCTTCGTCTGGATTTCCCGCGCCTGGATCACTCGCTCCCGGATGGTTTCGCTGCCTTCCGACAGGCGGTTGGCAGTCATCTGGTCGAACGAAACCGGCGTCACTTCCACGTGCAGGTCAATGCGGTCGAGCAAGGGCCCGCTGATTTTGTTTAAATACCGCTGTACGACGCCCGGGCCGCAAACGCATTCTTTTTCGGGGTGGTTGTAATACCCACACGGACACGGATTCATGCTGGCGATCAGCATAAAATTGGCCGGAAATTCCACCGCCCATTTGGCGCGAGAAATGCTCACTTTTCGTTCTTCGAGCGGCTGGCGCATCACTTCCAGCGCCGTCCGCTTGAACTCCGGTAATTCGTCCAGAAACAAAACGCCGTTGTGCGATAACGAGATCTCGCCGGGCTGCGGAAAACTGCCGCCACCCACCAGAGCCGCATCGCTGATGGTGTGGTGCGGTGACCGAAACGGACGCGTGGCAATCAGCGTGGCCCGGCTGCCCAACTTGCCCGCCACGGAATGAATCTTGGTGGTTTCGAGGGCTTCATGCAGCGTCAGGGGCGGCAAAATACTGGGCAACCGCTTCGCCAGCATGGTTTTCCCGGCCCCCGGCGGACCAATCATGATCACATTATGACCACCGGCGGCCGCAATTTCCATCGCCCGTTTGATGTTTTCCTGCCCCTGAACGTGGGCAAAATCGGCATCGTAGGCGTTTTGGGTATTCGTAAACAGTTCCCGTGTGTCGGTCACCAACGGTGTGATTTCTTTTTTACCCTCAAAGTATTCCACCGCATCCATCATGGTTTCGACCCCGATCACATCGAGGTTATTGACGATAGCGGCTTCCTGTGCATTCTCGGCGGGCAACACAAACCCTTTAAAACCGCGTTTCCGGGCTTCGATCGCAATGGGCAACACGCCTTTGATGGGCCGCAACTTGCCGTCGAGCGACAGTTCGCCCATGATGACGTAGTCTTCCAGGTTGCGCACCAGCGTAATTTGTTCCGATGCCTGCAGCACACAGAGGCCGATCGGCAAATCGTAGGACGAGCCTTCCTTGCGGATGTCGGCCGGAGCCAGATTGACAACGACTTTTTGCCGGGGCATCCGGTAGCCGAAATATTTCAGGGACGATTCGACACGTTGTTCGCTTTCTTTGACGGCACTGTCGGGCAAACCGACCATGAAAAAGTGTAATCCCTGTGCCACCGTGATTTCAATGGTAATGATGGTGGCACCAACGCCGTGAACGGCGCTTCCAAAGGTCTTTGCCAGCATAAAAGCAGGATTTGGATTGTGATCGTTACTCTGCTTAGACGCGCAACCAATCGAAAGGACACAGGAAAACCGGGACTTTCTTTGCCATTACCGTTCAAAGGAGCAGCATTTTTTTTGTCTGAATCGACAGATTTCCCACGGGCTTGTTTGTAAACTGTAAAAAGGCAGCAAAATTTGGAACAAAATTGACAGCTCAGTCAGTAAGAATATCCCTTAACGCTCATACTATGATTGCTCAGCATCCTTACATTCACCAGATCGAGGCTGTTTTTCGGAAGGAATTTAATCGGCAACCGGAGTTACTGCTGCGCGGTCCGGGGCGGATCAACCTGCTGGGCGAACATACGGATTACAATGGGGGCCTGGTGCTACCGGCCAGTATCGACAAAGAAATTATTTTCGCCATTTCCCGGCGGGATGACCGAACCGGGCGCATTTTCGCCGAAAATGTCAGTCAATCGTTTTCCTTCTCGCTCGATGATTTTACGCAGTCTCCGCTGGGTTGGCCGAATTACCTGATGGGTGTGGTCGATCAGTTGCAGAAAGCCGGGTATCAGCCGGGCGGTTTTGACCTGGTTTTTGGCGGAAACATTCCCTCCGGGGCGGGTTTATCGTCGTCGGCTGCGCTGGAATGCGGGCTGGCGTTCGGCCTGAATGAACTGTTCAGTCTGGGCCTTTCGACCATCGACATGGTGAAATTCAGCCAACGCGCCGAAAATCAGTTTGTTGGGGTCAATTGCGGCATCATGGATCAGTTTGCGTCCATGTTTGGGCGCGAACAGTCGGTGATTCAACTGGATTGCCAATCGCTGCACCACGAATATTTCCCGTTTCAGACCACCGATTACGCCCTGATTTTGTGCGATACGGGCGTAAAACATTCCCTCGGCGACAGCGAATACAACACCCGGCGGGAAGAATGCGAAACTGGGGTTGCTATTTTGCAACAATACCAACCTGCCATTCGCCTGCTGCGCGACGCCACCACGGAACTGGTGGACGCCCACCGCGACGAAATGCCGGGCAAGGTTTACCAACGCTGCCGGTATGTGACCGAAGAAATTCAGCGCGTCCGGGAAGCCTGTGAATTTTTATTGCAAAACGATCTGGCTGCTTTTGGCCGGAAGATGTACGAAACCCACGACGGTTTGCAGCACGACTACGAAGTCAGTTGCCCGGAACTGGATTTTCTGGTTGACCAGACGCGGCAGGACGCTGCGGTTTTGGGTGCGCGGATGATGGGGGGCGGTTTTGGCGGCTGCACCATCAACATGGTCGAACGCGAAGCTGTCGATGCGTTTATTAGCCGCATGAGTACGGTTTATCAGGAAGCCTTCAACATTGCGTTGAAATGCTATCCGGTGCGGATTACGGATGGGACGTCGGCGCTTGAGTTGTATGCTGGCCAATAACCGCTGACAGCGGTCGAAGACCCTGTCAGCGGCAAAGAATACTCGTAAAACCGTTACACCACCAAACTCCAGCCCTCCCGATACTCCCGCTTCACGTACTGATTGGCCAGATCATAATTCGTGATTTTCATGTTGGCGGCATCCCATTGCAGTTTTTTCCGGCCATTATACCGATCCGCCGAGCGTTTCGCCGTCGGATTGTCGCGCAGCATCCAGCTCCGCAGGGCCAGATTACCGATCAGAATGCTTTCGGCAAAAGGCGCAGCATATTCGAACGGCGAACTCGTTACGCCTTTGCCATACCCGGCGATGCAGGCATCGACCCATTGCAGATAATGATCTTCATTCGGCACGCGGGCAATGGATTCCGGAATGCTGAGCGTTTCGTTGGCTTTCAACGGCAGCAGTCGCGGATTGGCACCGTAACAGTCGGCCATCAATTTCCCTTTCGACCCGATGAACAACACGCCCCCATCAGAATTCCCGAAGGCTTCGCCCGGCTGGAGTTCTTCCGGCAGTTCGGGCAGAATGCCGCCATCATACCAGCTTAGTTTAATGTCGCCCTTGTTGTCTTTCCGGGGATAATTCAGGTGAATCGACGACGAGAACGGCGTCCAGTCCGGATTGTGATCCTGTTCCCGGAGCGTAAAGGTCCAGGTTCCGGCCACGCTGCATTCCACCGAATTGGGATAATCGAGCGGCAAAATCCGGAAAACCGGGTCCAGAATGTGGCAGGCCATATCGCCCAGCGCACCCGTTCCATACGGCCACCAGCCCCGCCAGTTCCACGGCAGATACGACTGATTGTACGGCACTTTTTTGGCAGGACCCAGCCACAGATCAAAGTCCAGTTCTTTCGGAATCTCGTACGACTGATCGGTTGGAACGGCTTGTGGCCAAACCGGGCGGTTGGTCCAGGCCAGCACTTTATGCACCTCGCCAATCGTGCCGGCATCGTAGATTTCCTTCATCCGTCGAACGCCGTTGCCCGAACCGCCCTGGTTGCCCATCTGGGTGATTACCTTGTATTTTTTAGCCGCCTGCCCCAGAATCCGGGATTCGTAGATATCGTGCGTCAGCGGTTTTTGGGTATACACGTGTTTGCCCAGTTGCATCGCGGCCAGCGTAGCCACAGCGTGGGTGTTGTCGGGCGTCGAAATGGAGCAGGCATCGATGTTCTTGCGTTCTTTCGACAGCATTTCCCGAAAATCCTTGTAATACGTCGCTTTGGGATATTTGGCGCGCGAGTCAACCGCCTGACGGTCATCCACATCGCAGAGCGCGACAATGTTCACATGAGGACTTTTGGCAAAAGATGCCAGGTCGCTTTTCCCTTTTCCGCCTACGCCAATCCCGGCAATGTTCAGTTTATCGCTGGGGGCGATGAAGCCTTTTCCCAGGACATGCCGGGGAACGATCAGAAAAGAAGTAGCCGCCAGTGACGACGTTTTCAGGAAATTCCGACGACCGGAATCTTCCGCAGTAGCGTGGTTGTCTTCCATAAAAAGAGGGTTTAGAAAGGAGAAAATGCAGGCTTGTACGCATGGCAATGCGCTAAGGCTGAAATCAATACGACAAAAGGGCGCGATTGGGCTAGTGCAACCCCAAAATAGTGGTCAAAATTTTGATCGCATAACCAAAAAAACACCCTCGTTAAACCGGTTTCGGTTTAACGAGGGTGTCTCAATCTGATACGGTTTATTGGAAAGAACACTTACTCCTTCCAACGCCATTCGTTCGCGATTTGCAGTGGCGTCCTGAGGCCCTGAGCAATCAGGAAATCGCGGGTTTTGTTGTCGTCCATGCGTTGCGTCGGAATCGCATCGGCATTGGCGAGCGCGTAGAGCAACATCGCCGAATAACGGACGGTATTTTTCAACTGGTCTTTGTTGACCAGATTCATGTTGTCGCAATCGGCGTGGTAACAATCCAGCACGTTCCGGTCCAGATGGCCGCTCATGCCGACCACGGGCACACCCTCCATCATAAACGGCTGGTGATCACTGTGCAACCCGGCCTGATTCGATACCGTATTTTGGAAAGCCGGTTCGACCAGCTTGACCGTTTCGCCAATTTCAGTCAGGAAAGGCACCATTTCGCTCCGGCCAAAAGCATTAAAACCGCTCGGGTCGTTGGTCATGTCCAGATTCAGGATGTACCGGACGTTGTCCAACTGGCCGCTTTTTTTCAAATCGTCCACCAGACTGCGCGAACCCAGCAAGCCCTGCTCCTCGCCCATGAACATCACAAACTCGATGGTGCGTTTCGGCTTTATTTTCAGGGCTTTGAACGTGCGGGCAATGTCGAGAATGGAGAACGAGCCAATGCCGTTGTCGATGGCGCCCGTGGCCAGATCCCAGGAGTCGAGGTGGCCGCCGATGATGATTTTTTCGTCGGGAAACTGCGACCCTTTCAGCGTTGCGACAACATTCCGGGCCCGGATTTTTCGGCTCACGTTGGTCATGTCGATCACCGCCATCAGGTTTTTCTGATCCTGCATCCACTGGCGGATTTCCTGGCCACTTTCCAGCGAAATGCACACCGATGGAACCGGAATGAGCTTGCCGGTTACGGAGGCCGTTCCGGTCAGCAGCACATTGCCCGGCACCAGATTCACCATAATCACACCAATGGCCCCGTGCTGAATGGCGAGAGCGGTTTTTTCGGAGCGGTGGAGGTTCCGGGCGCCCTTCGTGGGAGCCGCCAGACCGATGTTCACCAGCGCAATTTTCCCTTTGATCCGGTCTTTCAGTGCCGCAAAATCACCTTCCAGCCCGTTGCCGATGTCAATGATTTCCCCCTGAACGTGGGCTTCGACGGGCGAATGCGCCAGCGCAACCACTTCGACATCCCGGAAATTATCGCTTTTTCGGGGTACGACCGCCAGCGTTACCGTGTCGCGCATCCACGATTCCACTTCGAAAGGGGCGTATTTCGTATCCGAATAGCCGTATTGCTTCAGCAGGTTATAGGTATATTCCTCCGCGCGGCTTCCGTTGGCACTGCCCGTCAGCCGGTGGCCAATTTTTTGCGTGGCATCGGTGAGGGTTTCAAAAACCCGGCTGTTTTGCAGTACTTCCTGATTGATTTTGGCAAAAACTTTTTCCAGCGTTGGGCGGGATTGTCCTTCGTCGATCCGGTCACCCTTTTTTTTCAGTGTGTAGGCACTCAGCAAACAAATACCGCCAGAAAGCAGCAGATAAACGTAGACTTTTTTTCGCATAGTGAGGATATCCGTATAACTCCTCAAAATAACAAAAAAGCGAGGGAATGCCGCGTAAGTGGCGAAAAAACTTTAAGTTTCTTGCCCAAATCGAAACACCTCAACGAATCCTGAAAAAAAGGTGTTATTGGGTTTCGTATTCAGTCCCATCGAATTCTATGACAAACGCGCAGACGACACCGGTTTTGCCCCAGGCGGCCATCAAACCGACCGAACTGACCACTCACGGCCACACCCGGATCGACAATTATTACTGGCTCAACGAACGGGAAAATCCCGAGGTGATCGACTACCTGAAAGCCGAAAATGCGCATCTGGAAGACGTACTAGCGCCCGTCAAAGACTTTCGGGAGAAGTTGTTTGAGGAAATGAAAGGCCGCATCAAACAGCAGGACGAATCGGTACCCTACAAGGAAGGCAATTATTACTATTATACCAAGTTTGTCGAAGGGGGCGAATACCCCGTGTATTGCCGGAAACCCGGTTCGCTGGACGCCGAAGAGGAAGTGATGCTGGATGTCAACGAAATGGCAAAACCGTATTCGTATTACAACATCGGCGGTCTGGAAGTGTCGGACAATGATGAACTGGTGGCCTACGGCGAAGATACCGTTAGCCGACGGATGTATACGCTGCGCATCAAAAACCTGAAAACCGGGGAGATTTACCCGGATGCCATTCCCGACACCGAAGGCGGCAGCTACGCCTGGGCGGCTGATAATCAAACCCTTTTCTACATCCGGAAAGACCCGCAAACGCTGCTGGGCTATCAGGTATACCGTCACGTGCTGGGCACCGATCCGGCGCAGGACATGCTGCTTTATGAAGAAACGGACAACCAGTTTTACATGGGCCTGGGCCGCATGAAGTCGAAAAAATACATCGCCGTGGTGTCTGACCACAACGGCGTGGCGACGGAATACCGGCTTTTGGAAGCGAGCAATCCGACGGGCGAGTTTGTCGTTTTTCTGCCCCGCGAAAAAGGCCACGAATACGACATTCAGCACCTGGAAACGAGCTTCTACGTCCGGACAAACTGGAAGGCCGAAAACTTCCGGCTGATGGAAGCGAAGGAAACCAAAACCAACGACCGGTCGGCCTGGAAAGAAGTCATTCCGCACCGCCACCACGTTTATTTACAGCAACTGGATGTCTTCAAAAACCACCTGGTTCTGGGCGAACGCAGAGAGGGATTGATTCATCTGCGGGTGATCGATCGCCGGAACAAGGAAGAACATTACCTCGATTTTGGCGAACCGGCTTACGTGGCCGGGATTGGCTACAACCCGGATTTCAACACCACCACCCTGCGTTTTGGTTATTCGTCGCTGACGACGCCCAGTTCGACCTTCGATTACAACATGGAAACGAAGGAAAAAACGCTCATGAAACAGCAGGAAGTGCTGGGCGGTTTTGATCCGGCGAACTACACGTCGGAGCGGTTTTTCGTCAAATCCCGCGATGGTGCCCGAATTCCGGTTTCGATTGTCCGTCGAAAAGACACCCCCACAGACGGTTCCGCTCCGCTGCTGCAATATTCCTACGGTTCCTATGGTTATTCGACCGACCCCGGTTTTAGCTCTACCCGCCTGAGTCTGCTCGACCGCGGTTTTCTGTTCGCCATCGCCCACATTCGGGGTGGTCAGGAAATGGGCCGGAAGTGGTACGACAACGGCAAAATGCTCAAGAAGAAAAACACCTTCAACGACTTTGTGGACGTTTCGGATTATCTGATTCAGCACAACTATACGAGCGCCGACAAGCTGTTTGCGATGGGCGGCAGTGCGGGCGGTTTGCTCATGGGTGCGGTGGTAAACCAAAAACCGCAACTGTACCGGGGCGTCGTGGCGTCGGTGCCGTTTGTCGATGTGGTCACGACCATGCTCGACGAAAGCATTCCGCTGACGACCGGCGAGTTTGAAGAATGGGGCAATCCGAAGATCAAGAAATACTACGATTACATGCTGTCGTATTCGCCCTACGACAATGTGAAGGAGCAGGCCTATCCAAACATGCTGGTGATGACCGGTTTACACGATTCGCAGGTACAATACTGGGAACCGGCCAAATGGGTTGCCAAACTCCGCACCATGAAAACCGACACCAATCAGCTCCTGCTGCACACCAATCTGGAAGCTGGCCACGGTGGGGCGTCGGGGCGGTTTGAAGCCTTGAAAGAGATTGCGCTGGAATACGCGTTCATACTGAATCTGGTCGGAATCAGGCAATAGCTATAGCGATTTTATCAATAAAGCCCCCGGTTGCTGTGACAATCGGGGGCTTTATGCTTCAAAAGAATACAGTCACGCTGGCGCTCATTTCTCGTAAAATAACGCACCGATGCGCTGCCAGTCAAACGTCACACCATCCTGCGAATTCGCTAAAAAAGCAATGACCAGGTTGTCGTCGGGGTAAATAAGGAGGTGGGAACTGCTGCTGAACGAATCACCGGCGTGGTGCCAGACCCGGTGACCATTTTTGTCTTTGCCAACATACCAACCCAGACCATATCCGGTTTCTTTCCCGTCTGCCGTAACCTGAGACGTAAAAAGAACCGCTTTATGATTTAAATACGGTTCTTTTCCATACAACAACTTATTTCCCAGTTTTACCAGATCGCTGGCCGTTGAAAGAAGTCCACCTCCCGCGTATTTATAACTCCAGTCTCCCAGTTCATTTTCTTCTCCCGTACCATCATAAAATTTACTACGATTGGGCCTTGTTTTATGAATATCATCACCACAGGTATGGAATAAACCCAGCGGTTTCCACAGAATTTTAGCCATATAATCGAGATAGTTTTCGCCACTGATGCCTTCGATGACGGCTCCCAGAAGATTCCATCCGAAGGTCGAATACCCGAATTTTGAACCGGGTTTGAACAACAGCGTATCTTTTTCAAAAATCCGTAGTGCCTGCGTCGCCGAATCGAAATGTTCCGTTCGGATAAAATCGCTCCAATCCGTCTCATTATAATCCCGAAATCCGGCCAGATGACCGGCTACCTGACGGGTCGTGATCGGGTGTTTCTTGACCGGAAAAGACGGGACATAGTTTTGAACGGGCGCATCAAGATCGAGTTTCCCCTCTGAAACAAGTTTAAGTAACGCCAGGGACGTCATCGATTTCGACACGCTATTGATCCGAAAAAGCGTGGAATCGCTTACCGCACTCTTATTTTCCCAATCAGCATATCCCAGAGCCGCGGACCATTTAAGTTGGTTATTCACACTGACACAAATCTGCATGCCGTTTACCCCCGTGTTGTCCATAAAATCCCGGCAAAGCTGCTCGGCGAGGCATTCAGGCCGGTTTCCCTGACAGGGTGCTTCCGGCGTTTGCGTTGTAGTTCCGTTCGCATACTGGCTAACAGTGACCGTGGCGGCAACAATGCCCCGTACCTTTTTCCATTCGCCAAAGCTGGTTTCTCTCTCGTAGCTGGTATACCGTTCGGCGGCTGCCGGTGTATTGACGATGCCGATAAACGTTCCGGGCAAATCAATACCGCCCCGCAGCATCTGTCGAACTTCCTTTTTCCCTTCAAATTCGACGGTATCAATTTTTAGTTTTTCAGGATGCTCCTGAATGTATTTCCGGTACCCATCCGCAATGTCGGTGCGGTCCTGTAAATCCACGATTTGTTCGAACGTAACGTAGAACGGTTTGGAAACCGGGTAGTTCAGCGCCGACAGATCAAACTCCAGCCAGCCGTTCTTCATCGCCGATTCTACAACCAGACTTTGCTGCCATAAATCCTCGCCGGGTTGACCGGTTAACGCATTAACGTCATTTAATCGAATTCGGAATTTGAAGGTCTTCAGGTTATTCCTAAAAATGCGAAGGTTCGCCTTTTCGAGATAAACCGGAAAAGTAAATCCTTTCTTCAAATGCGATTCTTTGGGTTCAATCAACAGCGCTATGGAACGCCCGGCATACGTCGTATCGGTTTCGAGCACACCACCCCGAAACGTGCGGTTTCCCAGCTCAAACGTCTGATTTCGTTCTTTTTTCACCGTTACCGTAATTGTATTTAACGGGATAGCACGCTCGGGAAGGAAAATGGTGACCGGTTTTTCAGGTTGAAAAAACCGCACCGGCACTGCTTTTTTTCCAAAACCGAGCGCGGAAAAAAGCAGCAAATCCGCCCGAAATTTCTGAGGAACCAGGATCGAAAAACTACCATCCGGATTGGACAGCGTTCCGATATTCGACTGGACAATCCCGATGTTGGCATAGGGAACCGGCTGCCGGGTCACCCGGTTTAAAACCGTGCCTTTGATGATCAATTGCCCAAAACCGGCCGTCGATAAAAGAATAAGCAGAACAACAATTGGGGTATTTTTTTTCATGTAAGACCACTTCCAGGTACCGTGGAAAGAACGAATCAACTGGCTAATTGGTCTAATTTCACTGCTTTTGACAACAAAATCAATCGATCAGTAGCCCCGACCCCCGTATTTACCGTTTGCCTAACTTCTCCGCTCTGCGTACTTTGCACTTCGTTTTATATCTGAACCTTGCGTACCCCATGTATCTCCTTGGATTTGATGTCGGCAGTTCGTCCGTAAAAGCCTGTTTGCTGGAAGTTGAAACCGGTGCGGTGGTGGCATCCGCGTTTTTCCCCGAATCGGAAATGCCCATCGACGCGCCCCTCCCGGGCTATGCTGAGCAAAACCCGGATGCGTGGTGGAAAAATGCCTGTCTGGCGTCCAAAACCGTGTTGTCGAAAACCGGCGTGAAATCGGAAGACGTGAAAGCCATCGGCATTTCCTACCAGATGCACGGTCTGGTGATCGTGGATAAGGAGTTAAACGTGCTGCGTCCGTCCATCATCTGGTGCGACAGCCGGGCGGTTTCCTACGGTGAAAAAGCCTTCGAAACCGTAGGTCGGACCAAAAGTCTGCAACACCTGCTTAACTCGCCGGGCAACTTTACGGCCGCCAAACTGGCGTGGGTGAAGGAAAACGAGCCCGCGATTTACAGCAAAATTCATAAATTCATGCTACCGGGCGACTACTTAGCCGCCCGTATGACCGGCGAAATCGTCACGACGCCCTCCGGGTTGTCGGAAGGCATTCTGTGGGATTTTCAGAACGAAAAACCGGCGGATTTTCTGCTGGATTATTTTGGATTCGACCCCTCGCTCGTTGCCGACATCAAACCGACATTTTCCGTTCAGGGCGAACTGACGTCGAAAGCCGCCAGCGAGCTGGGCCTGGCCACTGGAACGCCGGTGACCTACCGCGCGGGCGACCAGCCCAACAACGCGTTTTCGCTCAACGTACTGGAACCCAACGAAATTGCCGCCACAGCGGGTACGTCGGGCGTCGTCTACGGCGTCAGTGATCAGGCCAAATACGACCCGCAATCCCGCGTCAACACGTTCCTGCACGTCAGCCACACGCCGGAAGCCCCGCGCTACGGCGTTCTGCTCTGCATCAACGGCACCGGCATTCTGAATAGCTGGCTACGGAATCACCTGCTTCGCGGTTCGGTTGGTTACGCCGAAATGAACGATCTGGCGGCCCACGCGCCCGTCGGTTCCGACGGTTTGCTGTGTTTGCCCTTTGGCAACGGCGCCGAGCGCGTGCTGGAAAACCGCGATTTAGGCGCTTCATTCCACGGTTTGCAACTGACGCGCCACAGCCTCCCCCACTGGATTCGGGCTGCTCAGGAAGGCATTGTCTTCTCGTTTTACTACGGCATTCAGGTCATGGAGCAAGTGGGCGTTGGTCTGAAAACCATTCGCGCCGGGGAAGCCAACATGTTCCTCAGTCCGCTGTTCCGCGACACGCTAGCCAACCTGACCGGGGCCGAAATCCAGCTTTTCAATACCGACGGCGCACAAGGTGCGGCCCGGGGGGCCGGATTGGGACTCGGTATTTACAAAAACCGCCAGGAAGCCTTTACCGGTTTGAAAATAATCCGCACCATCGAACCCGATATGCGGGCGCAGGAAGCCTACCGCGATGCCTACGAGAAATGGCGGAATGTGCTCGCAGACTGATAATGATCTGTCTATAATTACCCCGGAGGGGTTCAATGTCAATAGTCCGCGGTGTTTTTTTAATTACCCCGGAGGGGTGTTCTGTTAATAGAAAAACGCTATAAATAGTCATTCAAGCTCCGGCAGGAGCGCCCTGACAACGCCAGGATTTAGGTCGCCCCTGCCGGGGCTTAAAACCATCGATGATACCGTTTTCCTATTAACAGAACACCCCTCCGGGGTAGGTGAAATGCCTATATGTAAAAACGTCGCCGACTATTGACATTAGCCTAGTCAGAAAAGCTACGATCAGAAAACCTCATTCGGCTCCCGAACCACTAACTCGGGCTCCAGGATTACATTTTGCAAATCCGTCGGGGCAATCTTCCCGTTGATCACGTTGAGCAGAATTTCAGCCGCCATAAACCCAATTTGGTAAGGATGTTGTTCGACCGACGCCAGGGGTGGGTGTTCGAGGTAGGTATTGAGCGGGAGATTGGCAAAACTGACAAACGAAATATCCTGATTGACGACCAGCCCGTAACTGCGGCACACCTGCATGGCATCCAGCGCCACGTAATCGTTGAACGTCAAGACCGCATCCGGCCGGGTGGGCGATGACAAAAGCTGATTCATTTTCAGGACGGTTTCCGGCGTTGTGAGGTCACTGCGCTTGATCAGGGCGTTTTCGACGGGCAATCCTTCTTCCACCAAGGCCGTGATATACCCCCGATACCGCTCCTCGCTGGCGATCAGGGCGTGGGGGCCGTTCAGCAGCGCAATGCGTCGATGACCGCGCCGGGCCAGCCATTTGGTGGCTTCATAGGCCCCTTTCTCCATATTACACTCGACCCGGTGAGCCGCAATGTGGGGCGGAATGCGGTCGAACAACACCAGCGGAATCTGGCGATCCAGTAATTCCTGAATGTGGTGGGTCTGCTGGGTTTCTTTGGCAACCGACAGCAACACGCCATCCACCCGATTGGAAGCCAGCACGGTCAGAATCTGCTTCTCGCGGTCGAACCGGTCGTGCGATTGATAGAGCGCCACCGTCACCTGGTGTTCAAACGCCAGTTCTTCCACGCCATTGATCACTTCCGAGAAAAAATTCTCCCGAATTTCCGGCAACACCATCCCGATCACGCCCGTTCGGCCCCGCTGGAGATTGCGGGCCGTCGTGCTGGGCAGGTATTTCAACTGATCGGCCAGCGCATGAACGGCATCGCGGGTGTGTGCGCTGATGCGGGGGTGGTTTTGCAAAGCCCTGGACACGGTGGATGGCGACACGTGCAATTGCCGGGCAATCTCCTTAATCGTAATAACATCCTTCATCGCGCGTCCTGTTCAGCCTTACAATTTACTCTTATTCCTAAAAAACGCAAAATTTCCTTCGGTTTTGTACAAACGTTTGCGCAGGTCTGAACAAACGTTTGCGCAGGCCAAAACCGTCAGAATCAGAACCCTGACGCCCCGGTTTTGATTGATTGGTTGTCTGTTTTTCTCCAATTTCAGCATGGAATTGAACCCCAAACCGTCAATCTAACGCGTATTCCAACTCAGCTAACTCCTCCTATGCCTGTTTCTTCCCGCCGAAATTTTCTGCGTACGGCCGCCCTCAGCACCGCTGCTGCGCCCTTTATTCCTTCGCTGTTCGAACCGGCCGCAGCCGCATCGAAACCGGCGGCTTTGTCACAGGTTCGTCTCGCTTTTATCGGCGTCGGTTCGCGGGGTCGCAGCCACGTCCGCCAGGCCCTATTTCGCGATGATGTGGTGATTACGGCCATCTGCGATCCCGATCCGGAAGCCATCAGCCGCACCAACGCCATGATCGAAAAAAGCGGCAAGAAAGTGCCGGTTGCTTTCACGAAAGGCGGTGAGGATTTTGTGAACATGCTCAAGCGCGACGACATCGACGGCGTGGTGATTGCCACCCCCTGGGAATGGCACGTTCCGATGGCCGTTGCCACCATGAAAGCCGGGAAATATGCCGGGGTGGAAGTATCGGCGACAGTCACGCTCAAGGAATCCTGGGATCTGGTCAATACGTTCGAAAAAACCGGGTCGCATTGCATGATTCTGGAAAACGTCTGCTACCGGCGCGATGTGCTGGCGGTTTTGAACATGATCCGCCAAGGGATGTTCGGCGAAATGCTGTACGCCCACTGCGGGTACCAGCACGACCTGCGAAACGTCAAGTTCAATGGCGGCATGGGTAAAGAAGGCGTCGAATTTGGAGACAAAGGCTATTCTGAAGCCCGCTGGCGAACGCAGCACTCCGTCGATCGCAACGGTGATCTGTACCCAACGCATGGTCTGGGGCCGGTCGCTCACTGGCTCGATATCAACCGGGGCAACCGGTTTTTGTCCCTGACCTCAACCGCCACCAAAGCCCGGAGCCTGCACAAATATGTGGTCGATAAAGGTGGTCCCGATCATCCCAACGCCAAAGTCAATTTCAAGCTGGGCGATGTGGTTACTACCGTGGTCAATTGCGCGAATGGCGAGAACATCGTCATCATGCACGACACGAACTCACCCCGCCCCTATTCACTCGGTTTCCGGGCGCAGGGAACGCAGGGCATCTGGATGGACGACGGCAAAACGATTTACCTGGAAGGAACCAGCCCGAAACCGCACCAGTGGGAACCGTTCGCGGCCTATCAGGATAAATACGACCATCCGCTCTGGAAACAACACGGCCAAACGGCCCAGAGTGGCGGCCACGGCGGGATCGACTTTTTCGTGATGCGGGCCTTCATCGAATCCATCAAAGCCCAAACCGCCCCACCGATCGACGTCTACGATGCCGCCGTCTGGAGTGCCATCAGTCCGTTATCGGAGCAATCCATTGCGCAGGGCAGCAAACCCATCGAAATCCCGGATTTCACCCGGGGAAAATGGAAGACGAACCGCCCCATTTTCGGCCTGAACGAAATTTACTGATCTGATTTGCTCAACTATTCCACCTGGTCAAAACCGTCCGGTTTTGACCAGGCTACCCTTCGCTTGCCTTTACCGAATGCCCTAAGCCCTTGACCTTCTGATTTTTTACGCTCCACTTTATCAATCTTCCAACCCATGAAACAGCTTTCCGTAAGTTTACTCCTGTGGCTATCGGTAACCGTTTGCGGTTATGCGCAGTCAAGCCTGCGAGGCACCATCCGCGACGATGCCGGGCAACCACTGCCGGGCGTGACCATCATCGTCCGCGGCACCACGCAGGGCACCACCACCGACGACAAAGGCACCTTCACCGTTCGAACGACGCCAACGGACGTGCTGGAAATCAGCTCGATTGGCTACCAGGGAACCACCGTGACGGTCGGAAACCGCACGACGGTCGAGATTGCCCTCAAAAAAGCCGACACCATGCTCGATGAGGTGGTCGTAATGGGCTATACCACTACCAACCAGCGCAACCTGACGGGTTCGGCGCAGGTGGTGACGGCCAAAGAATTGAAAGACGTGACGGCCAACAGCGTCGGCCAGATGCTGCAAGGCAAAGCGGCCGGCGTCTTCGTCGGCAACAGTTCCGGCGATCCGCGCAGTACACCCAAAGTACTCGTTCGGGGCGTTGGAACGCTCACGGCCAGTTCCAATCCGCTCTACGTGGTCGACGGCGTGATTGGCGGTATTCCCAACCCCAGCGACATCGAATCGATCACCGTGTTGAAAGATGCTTCCGCAACGGCCTTATACGGCGCGCGGGCGTCCAACGGCGTTATCGTCATCACCACCCGCCGGGGTGCTTCCGGCAAAACCCGGCTGACCGCCCGACTGAACCAGGGCGTCGGTACGCTGAGCCTGGGCAATTTCCGGTTGCTGGATGGTCCGCAATTGTATGACTTGCAGAAAAGGGTGTTTCAGCGCGACCGGCCAACGGGTGTTCTGAACGATTATCTGCCCACGCCGGAAGCCAACGCCAATACCAACTGGTTCGACCAGGCTTTCCGGACGGCCAGCAACACGCTCGCGGAACTGAGTGCGTCGGGTGGTAGCGACAAAACCAAGTTCTTCCTAAGCGGGAACTACTACAAGGAACAGGGCATTTTGCAGGGAACCGGCCTCGACCGGTTTGGCGCACGGCTGAACTTCAGCCACAACATCAGCGACAAATTCCGGGTGAATGTCAACGGGGCCGGGTTATCGACGCGCGGCTACGACAACAGCAACGGCGGTCTTTACGCGGCTTATACCTATTTGCCGTATGACGATCCGTACTACAACGGGCAGCCCTACAACCCCGTAACCGGTGCCAAAAAATGGTATGGCCGCGATAACGCCAACTTCATTTACAACCGCCAGTTCAACACGTTCAAGGAAAATACGCTGTCGGGCGACTTGTTGTTCAAAGCCGAATACGACGTATTGCCCTGGCTGACGCTGACGACCACCAACCGCGCCCAAACCAGTTATTACGGCAGCCAGAGCAGTCAGGACATGCGCGGACCCAGCGCCCTGGATGTGCAGGGACGGCTGGCCAGAACCAACACCCGCGACTATACGCTGCTGACGTCGAACCTGTTGCGTTTCCGGCATAGCTTCAACGGTGGGCATACACTGGACGGTTTGGCGGGTTACGAATACCAGACCTACTACTACGAATCGCTGGCGGCCACCGGAAAAGGCATTTTCTCCGGCCTGAGCATTCTGGATGCAACCTCGCAACCCGAAACCATCGGCGGAACCAAAACCGACAATGCATTCTCGTCGTATCTGTTTCAGGCCAACTACGGCTATCAGGATAAATACCTCGTTACAACCTCGTTCCGCCGGGACGGTTCGTCCAAATTCGGTCGGGATAAGAAATACGGCAACTTCTACGCGGTCGGCCTAACCTGGAATGCTTCCAACGAAGCGTTTCTACGCAGCAATCCGCTGCTGACCAACCTCAAATTCCGGTTGAGCTACGGAACCACCGGCAACGCCGACGGCATCAACGATTATGCGTCGCAGGGTTTATACAACCTGACGGGCCAATACGCCGGTATTCCATCCGCCTACCCAACCCGCATCGAAAACCCGAACCTGTCGTGGGAAGTGTCGAACAATACCAACTTCGGGATCGACGCCAGTTTGTGGAACCGGCTTTCGCTCACCGTTGATCTCTACAACCGCCTGACCAATAACCTCTTGTTCAACCGCCCGCTCCAGGCCACCAGCGGTTACACGTTCATTACGGAAAACGTGGGCGCCGTTCGCAACAAAGGTCTTGAAGTGGTGCTATCGGCCGACATTTTGCAGAAAACCGCTCTGAAATGGCGCATGGACATCAATGCCGGTATGAACCGAAACGCCGTAACGGCGCTTTACGGCGACCGCGTGCTGGTTGCCAACGGCCAACGCCCTTACGCGCTCGATCGGCCGCTCAACAGTTGGTATCTGCGCCGGTGGATGGGCGTCGATCCGCAAACCGGTGGACCGCTCTGGGAAAAAGTGGGCACCGACGGCACCAGCACCACGACCAACAACTACAACGACGCAACGATCCAGTTTATCGGCAACAACGCTAACCCCAAACTATTCGGCGGTTTTCGGCAGGTGCTGAGCTGGAAAGGGCTGGAACTGAACGCTTTTTTTACCTACAGCACCGGTTCCATTCTCTACAACGGCGACCGGAACCTGTTCGACAACGACGGTGCCTACGACCGCTACAACCTCATGGCTTTGCAGGAGGGCTGGAGCCGCTGGGAGCAGCCCGGCGACATTGCCACGCATCCGAAGTACGTCATCGGCGGGAACAACAACGCCCAGCGCCCGTCGTCCCGGTTTCTGGAAAATGGCAATTACCTCCGTCTGCGGAACATCAGCCTGACCTACGATTTGCCAACGGCGTTGGTCACCAAAGCCAAACTGGACGGCGTCCGGCTGTCGGTTTCGGCGGATAACGTGTTCACGATCACGAAGTTTTCGGGCATCGACCCGGACGTAACCGAGACGGGCGAAGTGGGTACGAAATACCCGTTCAGCCGGAAATTGGTTTTTGGTCTCCAGTTTAACTTTTAATCATCAGCACCCATGAACTTCTCTCTTTCGCGCTTTTTGTTGCTGGGCTGTGTGGTGGTAACCACCTCCTGTGAAATTGATACAACCCCGTATAACGGTTTATCCGAGTCGGCGATTCTGCAAGGGGCGCAGGGCCTGCGGGCGGCTACCGACGGAAATTACACCTTCCTGAAAGAGTCCGACTACACCCGTAACCTGTTCATTATGAACGAATATCCGGGTGATAACCTGACCCTCAGCGGCACCACCACCGACGCGCTTTTTCTAACGTATACCTACCGGCACACCTCCGATCAGGCCAACGCGCTCCAGATCTACCGCAAAGCCTATCAGGTTATTGTCGGCGCGAACAAAGTGATTGCGGCCGTTCAGGAAGGAACATCGAAGGAAATGGATCAGATTCTGGGCGAGAACATCTTTCTGCGCGCCATGGTCCATTTCGAGCTGGTCCGGCTTTTCGGACGGCCGTATGCCCAAAGTCCGGAAACGAATCTGGGCGTGATCATCAAAACCGACACAAAAGCCGACGATAATGCCGCCCGGGCGACGGTGAAAGAGGTCTATGCGTTTGTGGTCAGCGAGTTGCAGAAAGCCGCCAAACTGATGACGGTAACGCGCACCAGCAGTTATGCCACGGCTGCGGCCGCCAACGCGCTGCTTTCGCGGGTGTATCTCTACATGAATGACAACGCCAACGCCATTAAACACGCCGATCTGGTGATTGCGGAAAACCGGTTTTCGCTGGCGACACCGACGCAGGTTCCCGATTTTTACACGGTGGAAAATGAGCAGAACAAGGAAGTTATTCTGGCCATTAAACACACGCTGAAAGACGACCGCGCCTGGAGTTCACTGGGTTCGATGCTCTACACCTCACCGGGTGGCGTCGGCTGGGGCGAGGTTTACGCGTCGCAGGACTATCAGGATCTGGTGAATAAAAATGCGAACGACAAACGGCGGACGTTTCTGGTTCGGAAACTGACGGCGCAGGGAGCGCAGGAAAAGCGGAACGGCATCGACAAAGTGTACGTCACGAAGTTTTCCAACCAGGGCGGTATTGCGACGCTCAGCTCACCGATCTTGCTGCGGCTTTCGGAAGTATACCTGAACCGGGCCGAAGCCTACGCCAAAACCGGGGCCACGGACAAAGCCATCGCGGATGTGAACCTGATTCGGCAACGGGCGGGGCTGACCGGCACCGAACTGTATTCAGCGACCGATCTTAAAGGATTGCCAACGGTTCTGGACGTGGTCTTGCAGGAACGTCGGCTGGAACTGGCGTTTGAGGGCCACCGGGCGTATGACCTCTACCGCAATGGCCGGAGCTTGGTTCGGAATTATCCCGGTTATCACAACACCACAACCGGCCAGCAAACCGTTCCGGCGACCGACAAACAAGTGGTTCACCTGATTCCGGAAGCGGAAATTATCCTAAATTCCAACCTGAAACAGAACCCCTTGTAGTGACTTTCGAATGACTATCCTAAATCCAATCCTTTTTTTTGTTAGTACCTGGTTATTTACGCTGACCGGCGATTCGCACGATGCGAATCGCCGGTCGGTTCCCATCGGCGGCAACGCCTGGGTAACAAAACCGTCTCATTCTCCCGAAAAAATCACCAACGACGGCCTGACCGGCTGGACCCATCCGGAAAGTGTCGTTTCCACCTACATCCGGTTCGACCGCGCCGGAACGCTGAAACTATCGGCCACGATGAGCGTTCCGGAAGGCGAAAGCAAGATCCGGGTGAGTGTATTGGAGAAATCCGTCGAGTTTTCGGCCAGCGGCAGCGCGGATAAGGAATATTATCTGGGCGAATGGGCCGTTCAAAAACCGGGCTACGTCAAGATTGACCTACAGGGCCTGACCAAATCCGGCCCGGCGTTCGGGCAGCTTCGTGAACTCGGTATCAGTGGCGATTTAGTCGATGACAGGACGGTTTTTGTCCGCAACAACCAGGGCAATTATTTTCATTGGGGTCGGCGCGGCCCGTCGGTGCACCTGAAATATACCGCTCCGGAAAATGCCGATTCGGAGTGGTTTTACAACGAAATGACGGTTCCTGAAGGCAGTGATGTGCTGGGTTCCTACTTCATGGCCAACGGTTTTGCGGAGGGCTATTTCGGGATGCAGGTCAATTCGCCGACCGAACGGCGGATTTTGTTCTCGGTCTGGAGTCCGTTCAAAACCGACAATCCGAAAGACATTCCCGACGATCAGAAAATCCTGCTGGAGAAAAAAGGTGAGGGCGTAACGACCAATGATTTCGGCAACGAAGGGTCCGGTGGCCAGAGTTATCTGCGCTACAACTGGAAAGCGGGCCGAACCTACCGGTTTTTGCTCCGGGGCCGACCAACGGAAAACGGGTACACCACCTACACGGCCTATTTCTCCGATGCTAAAGACAAAGACTGGCAGTTGATCGCCAGTTTCAAACGCCCGAAAACGACGACGTACCTCAAATCACCCCACTCGTTTCTGGAGAATTTCATGCCGAATACGGGTAATACGTCGCGGCAAGTTGCTTTTGGAAACCAGTGGGTTCGGAGCAAGGACGGCGTCTGGCAGGAACTGGTACGGGCCAAATTTACCGGTGACGCCACCGCCCGGGCCGGTTTTCGGCAGGACTATGCGGGCGGTTTACAAGCCGGTGAGAAGCAATTTTTCCTGAAAAACTGCGGTTTTTTTGACGACAATGTCCCACTCAATACCGATTTCACCCGGAAACCGCTCAAAAAAGCACCAGCAATTGATTTTTCCCGATTACCCTAATTTGTGATTGTTTGATTATGTCCTTTCCGCTGTCTATATCCACACCGGGCCGCATCTGTTTATTCGGAGAACACCAGGATTATCTGGGCTTGCCCGTTATTGCCGCTGCCATTTCCCAACGCATCCGGATTACCGCCGAACCCACCACGAAGCCGGAGATTCGGCTGTTTCTGCCCGACATCGACGCCGAGGAGCGGTTTTCGTTGGCAATACTGCCGCTGACGTACCGGCAAGACCGGGATTATTTCCGCAGCGCGGTCAACATCCTGTTGCGGGAAGGTTTCCGTTTTTCGACGGGAATTCAGGGAGAAATCCGGGGAGAGATTCCCATCAATGCGGGTACATCCAGTTCGTCAGCCCTGCTGATCACCTGGTTGGCCATTCTCGCTCAATTCGCCGACAACCCGAAAACGCTGGCCCCCGAAAAGCTGGCGGAACTCGCTTATGCCGCCGAAGTGCTGGAATTTGGCGAACCGGGTGGCATGATGGACCACTACGCCACGGCGGTTGGGGGCGTGATTTACCTAGAATCCGTTCCGAACATTCACCTCGAATCGTTTCAGCCGCAACTCGGTGCGTTGGTGCTGGGCGATTCGCGCCAGCCGAAAGACACCATCGGCGTTCTGAAACACGTCAAATTCGGGATGCTGCGGGCGATGGAAAAAATAAAACAGTACGACCCGGCCTTTTTGCTCACGACCTACCCGCTGGATGCCGCCGACGAATACCGGTCGATCCTGACGCCCGATGAAATGGCATTGCTGAAAGGCAATCTCTCCGACCGCGACGTCTTGCGGGAGGCTCTGGCCATGTTCAAAAGCGGAACCGTCGATCACCAGCGGCTGGGAGCATTGCTCACCATCCACCAGACCAGTCTCCGGGATGCCAAGCGCGTTTCGACTTCGAAAATCGATCACATGATCGACGAAGCCCTCAGAGCCGGTGCCTACGGCGGAAAAATCAACGGTTCCGGGGGTGGGGGCTGCATGTTTGCCTACGCACCCGAAAAACCGGAAGCGGTCGCCGAAGCCATCGAGCGGGCAGGCGGTAAGGCCTACATCATTCGGGTCGATCAGGGGGTTTCGGTTAATCCGGTTTCGAAAAATCTTTTCACACCCCAGTTAAAATAAATTTAAGCCTTCCACTTTTGCCCCTAAATCCCCTAAAGGGGACTTTTAGCATCCGGAGGGCTCTGCGTCCAAGTCCCCTTTAGGGGATTTAGGGGCAGAAAGCGAAAGTCTCACCACTATTACCCTACAAAAAATATAGATTTAGTTTGGAATATAAAAAACCGTGTTTTACTTTTGCACTGTTATCTCAATGACTACTTCTGGTAACTAGTAGTTGCCGGTGCGCCGGTTCGAGATTTATACAGAAAGGGGGAGAGACAGGCTCAATGAACCCTTAGCAACTTTCCGAACGATCCAAGGAATCAGTGCTAACCTGCCTAAATAAATTAGGAACTATAAATTAACAACCATCATGAAAACGCAAACAACGCAGCAACGTTGTGACCCCGATCAGGACTGGCATCTTTGTCCAATCCGGTAAGTCACATTCCACACAAACGAATAGCCAACGACGCTGATCGTTGGCTATTCGCATTTTCAGTCTTCCTTTTTCGTTCAATAGGCCAGTAAACGGCCACAGGCAATGGTGCCCAGCCAGAGCAGAATGGAACAAACGGCCGCAGCTTTGGCCGCTACCGGCGTTTGACCAGTCTGCCAGTCCGCTGGGGATCGAAAGGTAATCCGGTGAAAAACCGCCACGTTGATGCCGGCGACCACCAACAACGCCATTTTCAACCAGAAGGTCGGGTCTTTCCCCAGCGCTTCGGCATTGGTGCTAAACAGCAGTAAACCGGACGGAATCACCAGAATCAGCCCCCTCCGCGACCAGGGCAGTACGTGCGTGGCCAGATCGGCAACCGGTATTTTTTTCGAAAAACCCAACAGCCGGAAATCAAACAGAAAGGCTCCGCCGACCACCAGGATGATCCCGACGATGTGCACAATTTCCAGCGCCGGATACAGCCACAGCGACTGACGAATAGCAACGGCCAGCGTACTATTTTCAATGCCTTGCAGCCACTCGACGGGAATGCCCAGCCTCATTTACGCAATTCGTATTTCTTCCCGTCGATGAAGATCCGCTCCGCCCGCATTTCGTTTTTGACGGTTTTGTGCGGATAACCCACCACCCGCAACGACCCGCCTTTTTTCAGCATGGCCGCGCTTACGCCCCGTTCATTCATCCGGCTCGTGGGGGCCAGATAGACCAGCCAGGTTTTGTCCTTGTCTTTCACTTTGGCCGTGGCATGTGGATTTTCGTACTTCGATTCCTCGATGGTGCCGGTATAATCCAGCACTTTGGTCTGGTCATAATCACCCCAGCCGTGGTGGAGGGGCGCAAAGGCGGTTCCCAGAAACAGTAGCAACGCAAACGAGCAATTTTTCAGTAAGGTCATGGGAGTTTGGGGTTATGTTGGAATATAGATAAAAGAGTAAAGACAAGAGAAGTGAGACAACAGGGCAAAACGCGCGTTTGTTGCGTCTTTACTCTCTTGTCTCACCTCTTACTTCTAAGTTAACCGGCAAATCCCGAATCCGCTTGCCGCAGGCCCGGTAAATGGCGTTGGTCAGGGCGGCCGCCGTCGGACCCTGGGCGGCTTCGCCAGCACCCAGCGGTTTTTCGGTTGGCCGGGCAATCACCACGACTTCGACTTCCGGAATGTCACTAAACCGGAAGATCGGATACGACCGCCAGTCGCGGCTGCTGACGTGCTCACGACCAAAGGTAACCTGCTCTTTCAGCGTCCAACTGGCCGACTGAATCATACCGCCTTCGGTCTGGTTTTTCAGGCCGTCGGGGTTGATCACTTCACCGGCGTCGATCACCGACCACATTTTCCGAACCTGAACGGTACCGGTTTTTGTATCAACGAAAACCCGGGCGGCAACAGCACAGTAGGTCGCCACATTTTTATACCGGGAAAACGCAAAACCGATTCCCTCGTTGGCGGCCACTTTTTCGGAGCGCGTCAATTCCTGAAGTTTTTTGACAACGGCCACCGCCCGCTCGTCGTCCAGATGCGCCAGCCGGAATTCCAGCGGATCTTTCCCGGCTTTTTCGGCCAGTTCGTCCATAAACGACTCAATCGCGAACACGTTGGCATACGCTCCCAGACTGCGCAAGGCCGAAACCCGCAGCGGTCCTTCAAAAAAATGGGCGTCGACTTTCAGATTTGGGATGGTGTAATACGGCTCCGAATTGCGATAACCGCCCCCGCTGTAGCCGCCGGACGGCGCGGGAAACGGTTTTTCAATCGACCGGGCCGCCAGCAAGTTGCCCGGCTCACCGCCCGGTCGGGTGCTGTGCGAGTCGGTCCAAAGGTCATACCGCCAGTGGGTTATTTTCCCGGAACGATCCAGCCGGGCTTCAGCTTCCATCTGCATGGCACTGCCGTAGGGTTCCCAGCCGTGTTCGTCGTCGCGCGACCATTGCAGCCGAACGTGTTTGCCCGGATACGCCATCGCCAGCAAAGCCGCATCAGCCGCGACATCGTCCGCGCCGTTGTGCCCGTAGCAGCCCGAACCGGGAACGCCCACAACATGGATGGTGTCAGCAGGCAAACGCAGCATTTTTGCCAGTGCTTCCC
Organism: Larkinella fluvii; assembly: GCF_051857545.1. Classification (NCBI taxonomy): domain Bacteria; kingdom Pseudomonadati; phylum Bacteroidota; class Cytophagia; order Cytophagales; family Spirosomataceae; genus Larkinella; species Larkinella fluvii. Next base: position 403,183 of record NZ_JBPZHB010000006.1, read on the forward strand.
GAAGCGGATAAACACCCTGGCTGTGCGTCCAGACGTGCAGCTTGTTTTTCTGATAGAGCGCCACCGCGCAGGACGGGCCAATCGACCCGTGCATGTGATACGGTTTGAAATAACGCGCTTTCAACGAAATACCTTCCGTCTGTTCCGGCGCTTTCAGATCACCGGATTCCTTGACGGTTCGGGTTTTAGCCGGTAGTTTTCTAATGTATTGCGCCAGCGTCTTTTCATCCGGCAACGGTTTGGCGGTTTCCCACCGGGCCTGTTCGCGAGCAAACAACTGGGCCTGAATCGCTTCGTATTCCTCGGCTGCCAGGATGCCCACAAAGTTGCCGTTGATGACGGTTTTCAGGACACCCGGTACGGTTTTCTTCAAAGCGGCTACATCAAAAGAGCGAAGTTTGGCACCCTGCGCCAGTGGTCGGACCACCCGCGCGTGTACCATGCCCGGAAACCGCAGATCCTGGACATAAACCGACTCTCCGCGCGCCATCCGTTCAATATCGGTTCGGGGAATGGGTTTGCCCACCCAGCGGTAGTCGGATTTGGGTTTGAGCGCAACCGGCAACCGAACGTCGTCTTCCAGTTGCTTTCCGTCCAGCAATTGGGCAAACATGAGTTGCTCCGTGCCGTTTTTTTGCTGCACGTTCCCGTTGGTGATGCGGAGTTGATCGACCGGTTTGTTCCACCGTTTGGCAGCCAGTTCCAGCAGTTTCTGCCGGGCGGCTGCGGCTGCGTACCGCACGGCCATCGCACTGTTTTCAATCGAACCACTCCCGGCGGTGTAGCCTTCGTGGGGTGTTCGCCCGGTTTCGGCCAGATGAACCTCAACCTTGTTCAAATCCATGTCCAGTTCCTCAGCGGCCACCTGCGCAATGGCGGTACGAATGCCCTGTCCCAGTTCCAGTTTGCCGGTAAAAATCCGAATCCGGCCGTCGTCCAGCACCTCCAGCCAGGCGTTGATCTGGGGCTGTTGTCGCAGGCTCCCCGGCAGCGAATCCTGCCAGGGCGGTTTTTCGGAAGCCGACAACGGCTGACAGGAAAAGGAAAACCCGATGGTCAGGCATCCGGCGGTTTTCAGGAAATTTCGTCGGGATTGGGTGATCGAGTCCGCAGTTTCTTTCATTCCGGGAGAATTTAAACGTTACGGATTGGCTTCTTTGGCCGCTTGCCGAATGGCCCGGATAATCCGCGACTGCGTTCCACACCGGCACAAAACCCGCTCCATACCCTGGCGAATGGCGGTATCGTCGGGCTGTTTATTTTCAGCCAGCAACGCCGTGGCCGAGATCACCATGCCATTGAGGCAATAGCCACACTGCGCGGCTTGCTGCTCCACAAATGCCCGTTGTACCGGACTTAAGGATCCGTTCGGTTGGGTTAGTCCTTCTAAAGTGACGATGGATTGTTTATTGATTGTTCCGACCGGTAACAGGCAACTGGGCGTCGCTTTTCCGTCGAGCAGCACCATACAGGCACCACACTGTTCCAGACCGCAGCCGTATTTGGGGCCGTTCAGTTCGAGATTATTCCGCAATACGTACAACAGGGGCGTATTTGGATCGACCTCCACCGTATGCGGTTTTCGGTTTACCTCAATAACCAGCCGGGCTTTCATCGTCTTGCTGTTGATTCACAGGTAAATAAACTTGGAGCTTTCGCCCCTAAATCCCCTAAAGGGGACTTTTAGCATCTGGAGGGTTTCGCGTCCAAGTCCCCTTTAGGGGATTTAGGGGCGAAAGCTCTAAAACTTACAACCCGTAAAAAAGCAATTTGTTGACAAGAAGTACCCGCAGTCGGTCGGCGGTAGAGACACCTATCCTTTTTCCTGCACCAGAAAATCCTTTAGGCAACCGCGAATCGCGACGATCAGGTCATATTCGGTCGATTCCAGAACGAATTTTTCAGGAAGTTTGCAGAATTGCATAAAAGCCGTTAGCCGCTCCTCTTTCAGCTCCGTGATGCGCGAAATCCAGATGGGGTCCAGCCGCGACTGGTAGCGTTTCTTGTTTTGCTCGGCCTGTGTAAACTGCTGTAATTTTCGCTCGTTTTTGGCTTCTTTGCTGAACTTGCCGTATAGCGCAGAAACCGGTCCTTTCAGCGTCATTTTGGGGGCCAGAGTCGCGTAGTCGTAGCCCATTCGACCGATATTCCCCATGGAGATGCCGACGAGTTCCGGCGGTGTTTTGATTTCGATGAGCGGTTTTTCGGCAATGTTCAGCTTCATGAATTCCTGCTTGAATCGGCTTTCGGTCCAGCCTTTGATGACGACTTCGTTCAGCATTTTCACATCCTGAACCATCTCAATCACCAATTCCTGCTCCGTGGGCGGAACGGCGAGCTGGACGGTTTTATAACCAATGCAGGAAATCAGTAGGGTGTCGTTGGGGGAAGCCGTGATCCGAAAATGACCGGCTTCGTTGCTGAGGGTGGCCCGACGAAGCGACGTGTTTTGTACGGTGGCCGACACGATCGGTTTCTGGCTATTCTTATCGACTACCGAACCGCTTCGGATGTCCTGAGCGCTGCCGACCGCTGCTGTTAATACCGAAAACAGAAAGAAAAGTAGTGAGTTTTTCATACCCTGTGGAAACCTTTGCTATCATCCGAACGCAAACTAACCGTTTTTAAGATAGATTGAATGGATTTTAACATTTTTTAGGCTTCCACGAAACGCCGAATCAGAGATGAGCTGCCCGGTCAATGTTCTTCTTCGGCCGTCTGAATGAACGCTCTGGCTTTGCGGATGTTAGCGTTCATGAGGTCAGTTTCGATCAGGCCATCCCGGAGCCGGACAATCCGGTGGGCGTATTCGGCAATGTCTTCTTCGTGTGTCACCATAATAACCGTGTTGCCCTTACTGTGAATCTGATCGAACAGATCCATGATTTCGTACGACGTCTTGCTGTCGAGGTTACCCGTCGGCTCATCCGCCAGCAGAATACTGGGATCGTTCACCAATGCCCGTGCCACGGCTACGCGTTGCCGCTGCCCACCGGAAAGCTCGTTGGGACGGTGCCCCGCCCGGTGTTCCAGCCCGACGTTCTTTAGGGCCTGCATGGCTTTTTCCGTGCGGTCGGCTTTGTTAAAACCTGCGTAAATCAGGGGCAAGGCTACGTTTTCCAGCGAAGTTTGGCGTGGCAGCAGGTTGAAGGTTTGAAACACGAACCCAATTTCCTTGTTCCGGACTTCGGCCAGCGCGTTTTCACTCATATTGCTGACGTCCAGGCCATTCAGGATATAGGTACCGGATGTGGGCGTATCCAGGCAACCGACGATGTTCATCAGCGTCGATTTTCCCGAACCCGACGGCCCCATAAACGCCACGTATTCGCCTTTTTTGATCGTAATGGTCACCGATTTCAACGCTTCGATGACTTCGCTGCCCATCACGTACCGTTTTGAGATCTCGTTGGTTTCAATAATATTTTTGCTCATGATCAGTTAGAAGCGTCAACGCCATACGAAAACCGCATGACTACGGTGACTAGGTGGCGGCAATTTTGCGTTTACGCAGAAAAAAATTTCGGACAAACAAGCCCGTCAGGATCAGCATTTCGGCGTTCGGCAAGTCGGTCACCAACTCGATGGTGCCTTCATCGGCCAGAAACATCCGGGTGCGGTCGTAATGAATGATCTCCTGAGCGGTTTTTGATTCCGGCTTATCGGCGACGAGACTCCATTCGTGCATCATGAAATTTTCACGCTGCCAAGTGTATTTTTCACCAGTTTCCAACTGAACAACCGCGCCATTGAAGCCTTCAAAATCAATCCGGCCAATGATTTGATCACCGGCAGTTTTATCGTGGATATTGACCGAGTGAACCAGAAACCCTGCAACGTCGAAAAAGATGTGAACGCCGTTCAGGTGTGCATCGACATCCCGCACCAACAGGTCGCGGTGCATGCCCCCAACGACTTCATCACCTTTCATGATCACCACGCTCCGGCTGAACGCTGCTTTAACCCAGTGAAGTTGCTTTTCCATAAGAGAGGGGAGTAGAAACCACCTCTTAAACTTACTCAATTTATTGAAATGCCTCCCGCTGTTTTTCAATCAACGCGCGTTTCGCCTGATAGCTTACCAGAAATGCCTGATAATCGGCAGGCGACGTGGCCGCCCGCAACCGCGCCAGACTCTCTTCGGCATAATCGGCCAGGCCCAGATCGAGGCAAAGCAGGGCATAAAGTTTCAGCAGGGCCGGATTCCGCTCGTTCAGGGGCAAGGCTTCGAGTACGCGATTATAGGCTTTTTCGGATTGGCCATTGTCCCGCTCAAAACCGGCTGCAGCCGCCACCAGTTCGGCATGAAACGGTGCCCGCCAAAGCGCGTCTTCATACAACCGGCGTGCTTCTTTAGGCTGTTTTTTAGCCTGATAAGCCTGTGCCAATACTAAATCCTTCTCCGCCTGAAAAGCCGCTACAACGGATTGCCGGGCATCCGTAATGGTCTGCTCATACTGCCCTTTCGCGTTCCGCAGCCGCAGGTAGGCGATGGTCATCGCGGAGCCGGTATACGCATTCAGTTTCGCTTCCTGCGGGATTTGTTCGTACCAGCTTTGGGCAACCGGTACCTGTTTCAAGCCCAAATACCGGGTAACCAGCGTCGACGCAACAATCGTTTTCAGGTTATCATCCCGCATGGATCGGTACAACGCCAGTTGCGGCCCCATTTGATCAATCAGCGGGTCATACAACAGCACAAAGGCTTTTTCCAGATCGGACGACGGTTGTTTTTTGCCGTATAAAACCTCCGCCAGACTCCGCACACCAGAATCGTTCTGCCCGGCAATTTCCCAAAGCGGCCGGGCCATGAGCGGATCGCCGGATTTGGTCAGCGCCAGGGCTTGATAATACATCGAAAGCGTGTCGGCATTTTGCGCCAGGATATCGGCAGCCTTCCGGTTCAGGCCCTGTTCCATCATCCAAAGCCCCGAGATGAAGTTATAAAATGCCCCGTTTTGCTGGTTATCGCGGGCCAGTTGCTCGGTAATTTCAAAAGCGATGCGTTTGTTGCCGGTATAATACTGGGCCGCCGATTGGGCGAAGAGCAAATCGTCCGTAAAATCCTGATTCGTCGGATTCTCGCCCGTCCGTCTCAGAACCGTGAGCAAAGTCGTGTCGGCACGCCGGTTTTGAACGGCATAATTATACAAACGGGCAAACCGGGACACATTCAGTCCTTCTTCCGTGTGCGGTTCGTTGAGCCAGGCCGGACGCGGAACGCCCACGCTGTCGGCGGTATTCCGGAAAAAAGACAACGCGGCCCGGTTGGCTTCATACGATTCATACGTGCTTGGTTCGGCAGCATACGCCAGCGAATCGAGCGAAACCAGCCGTGGATTACGCGCCCAGAACGCCAGCAGATTGGTTTGCGGAACCTCTTCGCGAGCGGTGTTGCCGGTCGAAGCCGCCAGATAATAGTAGGCCGAATCGGCCACGCTGGTCCGGGCGTAGAGGTAGCCGAGGTTATTTTGCAATTCGCCGTTTTTGGGGAAAGCACGAATGCCCCGTTGCAGCATTTTGATTGCTTCAAACAACAGATTATCACCCAGCAACACCGACGTCAGCCCCACATAGGCCTGGGGTGAGGGCTGTTTCAACAACGCCTGATTGAAATAATAAGCCGCCGTGACCTTGTCGCCCTGCGTCAGGGCCAGCGATGCCAGGGCGTAATTGGATTTATGGTTTTGGAATTCACTGGCTAACGCGAGGGTATAATATTGCTCCGCCACGCGCAGTTCGCCCGTAGCGGCATGAAAATCACCCACGGTATTGAAATACCCGGCGGTGGCCTGCTTGAAGGTGAAGAAACTTTGGTAGGCCCCAATCAGAACCGTCAGCACAGCGGCAATCAAGCGGGTTTGCTGCAACGAAAGCTGAGTCGGTTTGTACAACACCTTGTAAACCGGCAGGCCTTGGCGGTAGATCGGCAGAAAATTAAAAAACACGTAAACGACAAATAACAATCCGCCAGCCAGGTGGGTATACACAATCATGTCTTCCAGAGCCTCCACCAGCGGATCGTTGGCCGAGGCAAAGGCGTAGGTGATGGTCATAACCGTGATGAGGGCCAGACCGAGGTACAAAAACGCCCCGCCATCGCGAAACGACAGGAAGGCTTCATTCTGGCGCAATTGCTGCCGAAATCCCCAGATGCCCAGCACCAGCGAAACCACAAACAAAACAAACGGACTGATGACCACCGGATTCCAGGCAATCACTTTGGTGTTACTCAGCCAGATCAACAGCAGGTTGACGAGATACAACAAACTGATCAACAGGAAATTGTTCATACCCAGCGGACGTCCCGATCGGTCGTTGCGGTTGTTTCGGGTCACCGAGGTCAGGTAGACCAGAGCCGCAATACTCTCCGTCGAAATCCAGAAAATGAATCCCAGCGAGATCACCAGCAAACCCGGCAGCGCATAGCCCACAAAAGCCGATGCTGGTAAGGGTTGCCCGGCCAGCCGGTCGACCACCAGCCAGCCCGGCACGAACATGCCCGCGAAAACCGCGAGACGTACGGGCAGCGAAACGTAAGATTTGAACGCATGGAAATAATAGCTGACCAGACCGAGCGCCAGCACCACGAGCACAAACGGCAACCGCCCTCCGAAAGCCGTTCCTAAAAAACCGGGCAGTTGCAGCACTTCGAGCCGGAACGTAGCCACAAGCACAATCAACACGCCCATGGCGATCAGATACGGCCAGCGTTGCAGCCGCGTGACCGCCGACAGAATGAATGCCAGCCCCAGGCAAATGCCCAGCGTAACCAGCTTGGCGGCCACCACATTCACCTGCATGGCCGACGCAACGAACTGTTCCGTAACGACATAGGCTTTACCCGCAACGGAGTAATCAAACAAACCATCGGTAAAGGTGCCGATGGACGTCGGCAATTCCGTCAGCTCGCTCAGCACATCCCAGCGAACGACGTTTTGCAAACCTTTCATCCAGGCCCAGATCATGCCCGTGATGGCCGTAACGAATAGCAATAAACCCGCCCAGTAGGCGATTCGATGGGCGGTATTCCAGTTTTTCCAGAAAAAAAGCATAGGATCAAAAACGAACCGGCAAGTTTCAAAAACTTTGCCGGTTAAACTATCCATAGCAACGCTGGGGCGGATGAGTTAGTGCGTGTTTCCGGGTTTGATCCGACAAATCCATTTATTTTTAGCACGCCGTAGCCAGGCGGATCAATTCCTCTTCAACGGTCCGAAGACGAGCCGCTTAACCTGTTTACATACAAATAAGACGGATTCCGGCTGAAATCTTTGTTTTGTGCAAACCGCAGGATTCGGGTTATTATCAGCGAACTAACTGGAACAAAAACGATTTCGTCTTGTAAATCTTAAAAATAGATTAAAAGGCAACTTGGGTTTAAGCAAATTATCATCTAATTTTGCGGTCGCATTGAGTACGCTTTTCCTATTAAAATTTCTCAACTTCATAGCATGACAACTGCAACAGCAACGAATACGGGTAAAATCACGCAGGTGATCGGCCCGGTTGTTGACGTGAGTTTTGAGGGCGAAGGGTCGCGGCTACCGTCGATTCTGGATGCTCTGGAAGTCACAAAAGCCAATGGCCAAAAAGTTATATTGGAGACCCAGCAGCACCTCGGTGAAGACCGCGTCCGGACGATTTCGATGGATGCCACCGAAGGACTGGAGCGCGGGATGACCGTGGTCCACCTGGGCACTCAGATTACCATGCCGACTGGCGACGGAATTCGCGGACGGTTGTTCAACGTCGTGGGTACGGCCATTGATGGGATTCCCCAGCCGAAAAGCACCGGCGGTTTGCCCATTCACCGGAACGCTCCGAAGTTTGAGGACCTCGCCACGTCGACCGAAGTACTTTTCACCGGGATCAAGGTTATCGACCTGCTCGAACCCTACGCCAAAGGTGGTAAAATCGGTCTGTTCGGTGGTGCCGGGGTAGGAAAAACCGTATTGATTCAGGAATTGATCAACAACATTGCCAAAGCATACGCTGGTCTTTCGGTATTTGCCGGTGTGGGAGAACGGACCCGTGAAGGGAATGACCTGCTGCGCGAAATGATCGAAGCCGGTATTATCAAATACGGCGACAACTTCAAGCACTCCATGGAAGAAGGCGGCTGGGATTTGTCGAAAGTTGATCCGGAAGAATTGAAGGAAAGCCAGGCTACCTTCATTTTCGGTCAGATGAACGAACCTCCCGGAGCCCGCGCCCGTGTTGCCCTGTCAGGTCTGACCATTGCGGAACACTTCCGCGATGGTGACGGAACCGGACAAGGCCGTGACATTCTGTTCTTTATCGATAACATTTTCCGGTTTACGCAGGCCGGTTCGGAAGTATCGGCTCTCTTGGGTCGGATGCCTTCGGCGGTAGGGTACCAACCCACGCTGGCGACCGAAATGGGAACCATGCAAGAGCGGATTACGTCGACCAAACGCGGCTCAATCACCTCGGTACAAGCGGTTTACGTACCTGCCGATGACTTGACTGACCCGGCACCGGCCACGACCTTTGCCCACTTGGATGCCACGACGGTATTGAGTCGGAAAATTTCCGAGTTAGGTATTTACCCGGCGGTGGATCCGCTGGATTCAACCTCCCGGATTCTGACCGCCGAAATCCTGGGTGATGAGCATTACAATACCGCTCAGCGCGTGAAGGAGATTCTGCAACGCTACAAAGAATTGCAGGATATCATCGCCATCCTCGGTATGGAAGAACTTTCGGAAGAAGATAAGCAGACGGTAAACCGCGCCCGTCGGGTGCAACGCTTCCTGTCGCAGCCGTTCTTCGTGGCCGAGCAGTTCACCGGTTTGAAAGGCGTTCTGGTTCCGATCGAAGAAACCATTCGGGGCTTCAACGAAATCATCGACGGCAAGTGGGATCACCTGCCCGAAGCAGCCTTCAACCTCGTTGGAACCATCGACGACGCAGCCGCCAAAGGTGAGCGTCTGTTGAAGGAAGCGGGCAAATAATAGTAGATCAAAAGACAAGAGAGGTGAGACAAGAGACACAGTTGTAACGGTTGTCTTTTGTCTCATGTCTACAATCTTTCATCTTAAGTAAAAAAAATGCAACTCGAAATCATTACACCCGATAAGAAGGTCTTTACCGGTGAGGCTACAGCCGTTACTTTTCCGGGTACGGAGGGTCAGTTTCAGGTTTTGAACGACCACGCTCCCATCGTCAGCACACTGGCGCGGGGACCGGTTACGGTGGCTACCAGCTCCGGCACCCAGACGTTTACCGTCGATGGTGGCGTGGTGGAAGTGCTGAATAATAAGGTACTCGTACTGGCCGAAGCGGTTATTGCGGCTTAAGCGGTTATCGACTATCCATACAAAGCGGACCGGTCTGGAAAGATCGGTCCGCTTTTCGTGTATATAATCCGGGGTTAGTCAACCCTGAAAAGATTGTTGGGACCTACCTTACCGCACCGTCATTTTCCGCTTTCCATCCTGAATCAGTTCCAGGGCTTTTTCCAAATCCCGGTCGCGCTGTTTGATCCGATCCGTAACGGTGTAGTCAATGGGATAGTCGGGCATTACACCGCGCCCCTGGTCGGGATTCCGGCTGGCGGTGGCAATCCAGAAAACCGGAAACCGCACTCGGAGCCGACTTTCGGGCAAGGTCAGGGTTTGAATAATGCCGCCGTTGCAGCCCGCTTCGCCCCCACCGGTTTCCTGCCCGATGATGGTAACGGGCCGCTGCGCTTTCAGGCTGGCGGTGAAAATGGAAGCTGCAGAGAAGGTCCGGCCACTGGTGAGAATATACACTTTTCCGCTAAACCGATGATCGGAAGCCGGTTTGTTCCAACCGACGTTGGATTTGCCAAACTGGTAGCGGCCACCGTCCGATTTCATGTAGCGGAAATTCTGCCGCAACAGCCGCTTCTCTTTCCGGTCGAAATACGAACAGGAATTAGGCCGACGGACGCGGCTTTCGGCCCGGTCGACCTGCCGGAAATCCGACTTCATCAGGTACGACATCAGATCCGAGCCGATTTCAGCATTCCCACCGGTATTCTGCCGTAAGTCGATCACCAGATCCTGCACTTTCAGTTTTTCCAGCGTTTCAAACACCTCCCGGTGATAGGACCCGTAGTGATCGTAGCCAAAACTGTTGATGATGAGCATAGCCGCCGTTGAATCGCCGTTCAGAAAATGCAGCGAGCGCATGAGTTGCAATTTTGCATCTTCATCGAAAAAAGAGGCTTCCGTTTTAGAGCGGTTTTTCCGGCTTCGCTTGACGGTCGCCGGGCTTGGCGTCGTTGGAATAGTACCCGTACTGGCCGGACGGCGACGAACGGTGGTGATGCGCTCAGAACTCGTGGTGTCCCGCACGGTCAGCGTCCAGGGCGAATGGCCGTCGAAGTGCCGCCAGTAGGTTTCTTCCAGGTGGTACAATTCCAGAAAATAATTCTTGAAAGTCTGATTATAGCCGTCTGACGGCCATCGATCCCGGGCGGCCTGAATAATTTCTTTGACCGGATGACCACCCATTTTGAGCACTTCCGTACCGCAAACCAGCGAGGAATCCGTACTTCGATTCCGGCCAATAAACATCCGGTCATTTTGCAGAATAATATCGAAAGGGAGCCATTCGGGTTGCGGTTTTTGTCCTTTCCGGCTGGAATAAAGCGATTCCTGCACATCGGTGTGGCCACAGCGAATCTGGACAATCAGCGGGCGTAGCAACTCGCGAAACTCCACTTCAGACATCGGGCGGTAGAGTTGCCGGGCCACGGCCTCGAATTTTTGGTTCATCTCCTCGCGCGGGGCATACCGGTATAAGCTCGGATGGCGCTCTTCCAGCGTCTTCCGCAGTACCGCAAAGTCGCTCCGCAACTGCTCGACCGTATACATCCGGGGGCGATACGTCGCTTTTTTCGGATGGCCCGGAAAACAATAAGCTGTGCTGATGGTCAGTGCCAGCAGCAACGCAAGGAACCGCATACTATTTTTCTGACTAAATTAGTAAATTCGGTTCCCGAAACTACCCTTTTTTTTGTGGGAAACAAAATTAGTAAAAGGCATCTTCGATGTGTTTTACGTTTACCTCTTCCGGCGTCACCGTAACGGCAACAATGTCGAAACGGACGTCGTGTTGCCAATCTTTCGCGAAAATATAATGCTCAGCCGCTTTCATGACCAGCCGCGCTTTGGCAGAGTTCACAAACTCTTCCGGGTGGCCGAAACGGGTGCTGGTCCGCGTTTTTACCTCCACAAAAATGACCATCTTGCCTTTCTGAGCAATCAGGTCGATTTCGGCGTGTTGGTGGCGGTAATTGCGTTCCAGAATCTGGTAGCCTTTCTGTTGGAGGTAGCGAACGGCCTCGTCTTCGCCCTGTTTGCCGGTGTCATTGTGCTGCGCCATCGATCGTTTTTACTACTTAGACGGAAAACCGATTGAATGGATACGAACGAAACCGGCCCACTTTGGTGTTTTTTCTATACTGATTACATAAAAATGAATAGTCATTGCAATAAAAAGGTACGAATTCAGGATCTGGGCCTTCTTGATTACCAGGCTGGCTGGGATTACCAGGAGCGGTTATTGGCGGAGATCGTCGCGGCCAAAATCGCCAACCGCAGCCAGCCCGCCGACCACCAACGTTTGACGTCCAATTATCTATTATTCTGCCAGCACCCCCATGTGTATACGCTGGGGAAAAGCGGAAAGGAAGATCATCTGCTCGCGAACGCTGCGTTTCTGGAAAGCATCGGGGCCACCTATCATAAAATAAACCGGGGAGGTGACATCACCTACCACGGGCCGGGCCAGTTGGTGGGCTACCCGATTCTGGATCTGGATAATTTCTTTACGGACATTCACCGCTACATGCGCTTGCTGGAAGAAGCCATCATCCGAACGCTGGCGGATTACGGCCTGAATGCGGGCCGAATCGACGGGTTGACGGGGGTTTGGCTGGGGTATGAATCGGAAGAAAACCGCCGGAATGGAACCGTCCGGAAAATCTGTGCGATGGGCGTCAAAGCGAGCCGTTGGGTAACGATGCACGGATTTGCGTTGAATGTCAATACGGATTTGGGTTATTTTAATCATATTGTGCCCTGCGGCATTGCCGACAAGGCCGTTACGTCGATGCAGGCTGAACTGGGCCGGGAGGTTCCGGTTTCGGACGTGATGGAACACGTCAGCCAACATCTGGCGGATTTATTTGAAATGGAGTTAATTCGTTAGAATGAAGAGAGATATTTCGTTTTTACCCGTTGAAGGAGTACAAGTCGTCATTGCACGGAAACCGACGGAACTGGATCAGTATGACTGGCAGGTGTATTTGATCAATCAGAATGACGCGATGATCCGGAACGTTTTTGTGACGTCGAAAGGATACGGTTTTCTGGATGAAACCCAAAAAGAGCAGCAAACGACGTCTACGTTGCGGCATTATTTTGCTGAACTTCAGCCAAATGAGTACGTTGCCGTTGAAACCATCATGCCGGATGTGTTTCACCTGAACAACCAATATTGGGTTAGCTATTACATTGGCGACCAGATTTTTGACAAAAAGTTTATCTTCGTGCCCGACAGCATTACCGAACAGAACCTGATCATGATCAGTGAATTGGGACTGGAAGGAATTCTGCACGCCTGAACCTGGTCATTCCGTTTTTTTGCTATTCCATTGCCATGCCCGTATCCTGGAAAAAACGCCTTAAAAACCTGTTGTTTATCGACATCAAAACCGTTGCCGGAGCGCCTTCCTACGATGAACTGGACGAGCGAATCCGGCAGCAGTGGAGCCAGAAAATCAGCTATTTCCAGAACGAAGAACACTGGTCGGTCGCGAAATGGTACGACAACCGGGCTTCGTATTACGCCGAATACGGCAAAATCGTCTGCATCGGCATCGGCGGTTTATACTGGGATGAAGAAGAGAACATATTCCTGAAAGTGAAAACGCTGGCCAACGATGACGAAGAGGCCTTGCTCGGCGAGTTTATCAACATCATCGAAAAATACCCGCCCAGCGAATTGGTTCTCTGCGCTCATAATGGCAAGGAATTTGACTATCCTTACCTGTGCCGCCGGATGCTGGTTCATCAGCACCAACTGCCGGCCACACTCCGGCTGTCGGGGCGGAAACCGTGGGACATTCCGCACCAGGATGTGCTGGAAATGTGGCGGTTTGGCGATAGTCGCCACTTCGTCCCGCTCGATCTGCTGGCGGCCGTTCTGAACCTGCCTATCAAACCGCTCGAACTGACCGGTGACCAAACCAGTTTAGTCTATTACCAGAAGCAGGGAATGGCCAAAGTGCGCGAATACGCCCGTTCGTCCATTGTGACGCTGGTGCAGGTGTATCTGCGCTTACTAGGCGCCCCGTTGGTGAAAGACCAACACATCACGCGCTTAGAGTAAATTAGAAGATGGACAATAGAATAGAGACAAAAGACTTCCAGTCATCGTCTTTTATCTCATGTCTTATCTCTTTTGTCTATAAAAAACATGAGAAATAACCGAAGTAAACCACGAGAACAACACAGCCGCAGAAGCCCGCAGAACCGCCCGGTTCCGTCGGCCGACTCATTTCTGGACGAAATGAAGAACGACATTGCGGCTTTTTTTGAAATAAATAGCAAAGATTCTTTTTCCCAGAACGATGTCCTCGACAACTTCGACATCGTTGACCGGAAAACGAAATTTATCGCCCACGGCTTGCTGGGCGAACTCGCCGACGAAGGCCAGTTGACCCGCCATCCCGACGGCACCTACCAGTTTAACGAAACCGACCGAACCACCGAAGGTACCGTCGACCACGTGAACCCCCGGTTTGCCTTCGTCAGCACCGGCAGTGGCGACCGCGACAATGACATTTACGTCAGCACCGACGACCTGAACGGGGCCATCGACGGCGACAAAGTGAAAGTGGTGCGACTGAGCGGATCGTCCAATTCCGGCGGTTTTTCGCGCGGTTCGCAAACCCGGAGCCGCCGGATTGAAGGGAAAGTCGTCAGCATTGTGGAACGCGGTCGTTCTGAACTGGTTGGCCGGATTTCGACCTGGCCGAACTACGGGCAGGTGATTCCCGACAGCAAGAAGATTTACGAAGAAGTTTATATTCCGAAAGATAAACTGAGCGACGCGAAAGATGGCGACAAAGTCATTGTTCGTCTCACGCGTTTTCCCGACAGCCGCCACCGGCCCGAGGGCGAAGTCATCTCCGTGTTGGGACCCGCCGGGCAGAACAACACCGAAATGCACGCGATTCTGGCCGAATTCGGTTTGCCCGTGGATTTTCCGGATGCGGTAGAAAAGGAGTCGAAAGGAATTTCGGAGAAAATTCCGAAGAAAGAAATCACCAAACGGCGCGACATGCGCGGCATTACGACGTTTACGATTGACCCCGACGACGCCAAAGATTTCGATGATGCGCTCTCCATTCAGATGCTGGACAATGGCAATTACGAAATCGGGGTTCACATCGCCGACGTAACCCACTACATTCAGCCGGGTACGGCTCTGGAAGACGAAGCCTTCAAACGCGGAACGTCGGTGTATCTGGTGGACCGCGTAGTGCCAATGTTGCCCGAAAAGCTGTCGAATAACCTGTGTTCGCTGCGGCCGAATGAAGATAAACTGACGTTTTCGGCGGTATTTGAACTGACGCCCGACGCCAAAATCAAAAAAGAATGGTTTGGGCGAACGGTAATTCACTCCGACCGCCGGTTTGCCTACGAAGAAGCGCAGGACATTGTCGATCACGGTCACGGGGATTACCTGGAAGAACTGCGGCTGTTGAACGACCTCGCCTTCAAGTTTCGCGACGACCGGTTTCGGCACGGTGCCATCAACTTCGAAACCGTTGAGGTCAAGTTTAAGCTGGACGAAAATGGGGTTCCGCTGTCGGTTTATCCGAAAGTACGGAAAGACGCCCACAAGCTGATCGAAGAGTTTATGCTGCTGGCTAACAAGCGGGTCGCGGAATTCGTACACGGTTTAACGCGCGGAGAACACCCGAACGTGATGATTTACCGGGTTCACGATTCGCCGGATTTCGAGAAACTGAAGACGTTTGCCACGTTTGCCGGGCGGTTTGGGTATAAGCTCCAGATCGATAGCGAAAAAGAGCTGTCCAAGTCGTTCAACACGATGATGGAGAGCCTGGAAGGACAACCCGAGCAGAATGCGTTGCAGCAACTTGCCATTCGGACGATGGCGAAAGCGCGGTACAGCACCGAGGACATTGGCCATTTTGGTCTCTCGTTCCGGCGGTATTCGCACTTTACGTCGCCCATCCGTCGCTACCCCGATATGATGGCCCACCGGCTGTTGCAGCACTACCTCGACGGCGGCAAATCGGTCGACAAGGAAGAATATGAAGCCAAATGCAAGCATTCGTCTGACCGTGAGCGCGTGGCCGTTGAAGCCGAACGGGCTTCCATCAAATACAAGCAGGTCGAATTCATGAACCGCATGGACCGCGACCAGGAGTTCAAGGGGATCATTACGGGCGTAACGGATTTTGGCCTGTTTGTCGAAATCACCGAAACCAGCGCGGAAGGGCTGGTGCGCATGACTGATCTGGGCGATGATTTCTACGATTTCGACAAGGACAATTACCGGCTGATTGGCAAACGAAACAAGAAAATCTTCGCGTTTGGCGATGCCGTAACGGTAAAGGTGAAAGAAGCCAATCTGGCCCGCCGGAGTCTGGATCTGTTTTTGATCGATGACAAAGGCTCCTTGAAAACCCCGCTCAAAAGCCGCCTGACCCGCCGGGAAAACACGGAGGGCGAATCTCGTTCGCAACGACGTTCCGGTTCGTCGTCGGGTAGCCGTCCGAAAGCCGAGAAATCCGGTAAAGACCGTCGACGGCGTTAAATCTGTAAAGCCCCAAAACGCTGTAGGCGTTTCATCACTAACCCAGGGAGAATCTCTGAGAATTTTATGAACGACGAATTCATGCAGGAAGCCATCCGTCAGGCCCGCAAGAGCCTTTCGGAAGGCGGCATTCCTATCGGCTCGGCCCTGGTGAAAGACGGCAAGCTGGTCGCATCGGGTCACAACAAACGGGTGCAGGAAAACAACCCCATTCTGCATGGTGAAATGGATTGCCTCAACAACGCCGGTCGGGTGGGTTCCTTCCGCAATACGGTGATTTACTCGACGCTCATGCCGTGTTACATGTGCGCCGGAACCATCGTGCAGTTCAAGATTCCGAAAGTGATTGTGGCAGAATCGCGAACGTTTCCCGGAGCGCGGGAGTTCATGGAAGAACACGGTGTGGAGGTCATCGACCTCGATCTGCCGGAATGCGTCGACATGATGAACCAGTTTATCGCTCAGAAACCGGAGGTTTGGAATGAGGATATTGGGGAATTGTAGTCGCGCGAAGCGAATCCAATTGAACCAATCACCATGTACAACCTGAAAATTATCAATTCGACCGTGCGGCCCAGCCGCAAAGGCCCATTGGTTACGGCCTGGATTTCGGAAGTAGCCCGGCAACACGGCGGTTTTAAGGTCGAAGTGCTGGATCTGGCCGAGATCAAGCTTCCCTTCATGGACGAACCCGCTCATCCGCGTCTGAAGCAGTACGTTCACGAACACACGAAAAAATGGAGTGCCAGCATCGACGAAGCCGATGCGTTTGTTTTCGTGACGGCAGAATATGATCACAGTTATCCGGCACCCTTGAAAAATGCCCTGCAATACCTGGTGCAGGAGTGGGCCTATAAAGCCGCTGGTATTGTCAGTTACGGCGGTATTTCGGCCGGAACCCGGGCCACCAGTCACCTCAAATCAGACCTGATCGCGCTAAAGGTAGTTCCCCTGTTCGAAGCCGTCAACATTCCGTTTTTCGATCAGTTCATCAACGAGCAGGAAGAATTTGAGCCCAACGAATCAAGCCACAAAGCGGCCCAGACCATGCTTACTGAACTGGTACGCTGGACGAAAGGCATGATGGTCATTCGCAAAAACGAGTGATCAGCCCGCTTTCACATCCAGCAGCCGACGGTGGTAATTGATCTGCCCCAGGTGGTACGTTAAATGGGTTGTCAGATGAACCAGGAGGTATTCGGTGCTGGTTTTTTCGTCAAACACCAGCAAAGGATACTCCTCCTGAAGCTGCTCTTCCCGCACCTGATCGAGGGCATCGAGAACAACCTGAATCGTCTCATCCACTTGCTGCAACAGTTCGCTTCGGGGAATGTCACGGAGCGAAAACTCGAGTTCACGATGCCGGATGTAACCGGTATGGCCAAAAACCGCCCCGATGTAGGTATTCAAATTGCCCACGAGATGCAGACACAGATTGCCGGCCGGGTTGGTAATGCCCCGGTCGGCAATCCATAAGTTCGCTTCGTCCTGATAGAGTTCGATTTCCCGTTTCAGCCGGAGAAGATCTCTGGTGAAGAGGGTTTTTAGGGTTTGAATCATGGTCATTTGGGAATTCTCTAAGGTATCTATTTCATTCCTCTGATTAATTTACTTTCAATAGTAAGCGTTCGTTGGTACTCTATGAATCATCCCTACGGGATTTTAGACCAACCGCGTTCTATACCCCGGTTCAAACCGGAGGCTACAATATGCTTCATCCCTCCGGGATTTTGGGCCTTAGGTCATCCCGGAGGGATGAAGCATATTGTAGCGTAAGTTTTTAACCTGCCTAATCACATGAAGATCGAATGTCTAAAATCCCGTAGGGATGATTCATACTGTAGCAGTGGGTTTTAACCCGCTGAGACAGGGCAGATTGAGTGAAATAAATCCCGTAGGGATGACTCATTTTCTAGCAGTAGTTTGAATCCAACATCAAGGGCGATTCAGTCGCTTTACCAGCAAAAACAGCGGATAACTCAGGATGATGAACCCGACCGCGTAGGCACTGCTGTAGAGATCGCTGTAAATAACGCCCACCAGAAACGCCAGCGATGCCAGCAACATCAGCCAGGTCGTGAGTGGATAGCCCCAGGCCCGAACCGGGCGCGGGAGTTCCGGGGCGGTTTTTCGCAACCGGATCAGCGAAGCAAAAGCCGCTGCGTAACAGAGCACAAAAAAGAACGAGGCTACATCCGACAACTTGCTGTACGTTCCCGTGACAATCATCAGAACCGACATGGCGACGGTCAGAAACATGGCCGGAGCGGGTGTTCCGCCGGTATTGACGCGGGTAAAGGCTTTGGCAAACAACCCATCACGGCTGATGGCAAACAATACCCGCGGGTTGAACATGATCTGCGCGTTGATGATCCCCATAATCGAAATCATCAGTAACAATGTCACCACTTTCGCGCTGGCGGGGCCAAACAGAACCTGAACCGCGTCGGCAGCCGGAAGTTTGGATTTGGCCAGTTGCTCGATGGGCAGCACATGAAACAACGCCAGATTGACCAGCAGATAAATTCCGATGATCAACAAAACGCCGATCATCATCGAACGCGGCAGGTTTTTGTTGGGATTGATGTCTTCTTCCGTGAAATAAGCCGCCGTATGCCAGCCATCGTAGGTATAAAAAACCGACTGCAAAGCCGCCAGAATACCCACCAGCAGCGACCCTTCGATGGGAATGGTGTTGTCGCCGGAAAATTGCAGTGGTTTGTCGGGCGTGTATGTGAAGCAAATGACAACAAAGGCCAGTAAGCCCACCGCCTTGATGAAACTCATGACCTCCTGCGCCCGGCTGGCGAGTCGGACGCCGATCAGGTGAAACGCTGTGAAAGCCAGCAGAATCCCAATCGCGATTACCTTGATATACGCCGTCAGGGGCGGCACCAGCAGCGCAATGTACTCCCCCATCACAGCCGCGCCAAAGGCCATGGCCGCAATGCTCCCGAGCCAGCTACTGATCCCGATCACAAATCCGACGTAATCACCAAACGCCCGGCGCGCGAACACATACCACGCCCCCGCCTTGGGAATCATGGTGCCCAGTTCAATCACCTGCAGCGAGCCAATCAGCGCGTAAACACCCACCAGCGCCCAAACCAGCAACGCGAGCGACGGTTGCCCCAACTCCTGCGCAATGGTACCGGGTCGGCGGAGAATACCGGTGCCGATGGTGCCACCAATGGTGACGGCAACGCCGAAGCCTACGCCCAACAGGCGGAGAAGTTGGGAAGGACGGTTTGTTTCGGGGGGTGTCATGCTACAATAATAGGCTTTTTCGCCAAAAACCGGCTATTTTTAGCGTCAGATTTGGCAGAAACGATCAGGAATCCGTTTCAACCGGTTTTTCTTACGGGATTCACAGCATAAACGAATGACAAAGATGTTGAAATCTAGTACCGCCTTTTCGATCTTTGCGTTTAATTTAGTCATAATGACCACCGCATACAGTCAGGATTTGACCTTTTCCCGGCACTTATTCGATACGTACGATACGTACCGCGATACGGCCCTCACCCACCGCCGGTTCAAGCAGGCCGACATTTTACCACTCATCGACAAGCTGAAAACCGACAGCCGGTTTGACATCACGAAAGTGGGCGAATCCGTCGAGAAACGGCCGATTCAGATGATTAAAGTAGGCAATGGCCCGCGGAAAGTGCTGCTGTGGTCGCAGATGCACGGCGACGAACCGTCGGCAACGATGGCGATTTTCGACATCTTCAACCTGCTTCGGGCCGATGGAGAATTTGAGGAGTTCAAAACCAAGCTGCTGGCCGAAACGACGCTCTATTTTGTGCCGATGCTGAACCCCGACGGTGCCGAACGGTATCAACGCCGGAACGCCCTGGATATTGATCTAAACCGGGATGCATTGCGGCTGCAATCGCCGGAATCGGTGATTTTGAAAGGCTTACAGCAATCGCTGAAACCGGAAGTGGGTTTTAACCTCCACGACCAGAGCACCCGCTACAGCGTCGGCCACACGCCCAAACAAGCCACCATTTCGTTTCTGGCAACGGCCTACGACGAAGCCCGGAACATCAATCCTGTTCGCGAACGGTCGATGCAGTTGATTGTGGGCATGAACCGGGTCTTGCAGCAATTTATTCCGGGGGGTGTCGGGCGGTATTCCGACGAGTTTGAGCCGCGTGCCTTCGGCGATAACATCCAGAAATGGGGCACGACGCTGATTCTGATCGAATCGGGCGGTTATCCAAACGATCCCGAGAAGCAATTCATTCGTAAACTGAATTACGTGTCCATTCTGACGGCTTTGCAATCCATTGCGACGGATTCGTACAAAACCGAATCCCGTTCGGAATACAATACCATTCCCGAAAACGAGCGGTATTTGTTCGATGTGCTGATTCGGAAAGCGCAGATCATGCGGGGTGGAAAACCGGTTACGGTCGATATCGGCATCAACCGGTACGAAGTGAACGTCGGCAATGCAGCCACGTTCGGCTACCGCAGTTCCATCGACGATTTCGGCGATTTGTCCACCTTTTTCGGAATTGAGGAAATCGACGCGACCGGTTTAACGGTTTCGCCGGGGCAGATTCACCCGGACACGTTGCGTTCGCTGGCGGATTTGAAAAAATACAAACTGGATTCGCTGGTACAGAAGGGCGTGACGACGTTCCGGCTGGCCGCACCGTCGCGGGCCACCACGCACCTTGCGCCGGTTCACCTGCTTCAGCCCACCACCTCGGCCGCCAGGCCCATTCAGACCGGCCGGATTCCGACCTTCGTGTTGCGCCGGGGCAATCAGTTGCGGTACGTCTTTGTCAACGGATTCTGGCTGGATGTCAGCAACGGTGCCAATAAACTAGGCACCGGCGTGGTGGAATAATCCTCTGGAAGTACTAGCCAACAAAACAATTTCATGAATTTTCCCGCGCAATACTGGATCGACGCCTACCGGATGCAAGCTCATCCCGAAGGCGGTTATTTTGCTGAGACGTACCGCTCCGCCGAAAAAATACCGCATGAAGCTCTGCCTGCCCGGTTTTCCGGAGAACGGAGTTTCAGCACCGGCATTTTCTTTTTGCTGGAAAACCACAACCTATCAGCTTTGCACCGCATTCAGGCCGACGAAATGTGGCATTTCTACGCCGGTGGCCCGCTGCTGGTGTACGTCATTCATCCGTCGGGCGAACTGGAAATCATTCGGTTGGGGAATAATCCGGAACGGGGTGAAGTCTTTCAGGCCGTTGTGCCGGCCGGGTGCTGGTTTGGCTCGAAACCGGCACCGGAAACCGCTTACTCGCTGGTGGGCTGCACCGTGGCGCCGGGATTTGATTTTGCGGATTTTGAGCTGGCCAACCGGGCTGATCTGTTAAACGACTATCCGCAGTGCCGGGAAGTGATCGAGTTGCTCACGCCCTATTGAAATTTCACGTCGCCGAAGGTTGACACCACGCGGACTTTGGTGGCGGTTCCTTTTCCGACTTTGCCGCTGTATTGTTTCTTCAGTTTCACCCCCCGATCGTCGTCGTTGGGCTGGGCGTTGATCATGATCCGGCCATCGGAAGGATACTTGAATCCGCCGTAGCTCACCGTCACGTCAAAATTGTAATCGCTGCTCTGCGCCATCGGCAACACAACCGACGAATAATTGGCCTGGATGTCGATGTTATCAACCGATTTGTTCAGTTGGTCAATCTTGAACCCGCCCGAGAAATCCAGTTTGATGTTGCATGACTGTTTGATCGTTCCGATTTTGGCACCCGAATAGCCGATTTTGCCATCGAGCCGGCTCACTTCACCAATCCAAAGTCCGCCAAACTGGTTGTTCAGGTTGATGTTGTTCGCTTTTTCCAACTGCAGTTTTGAATATTGAATGTTCAGTTTTCCGTTACCCATTTCCTGAATATCGGCTTTCCCGAAGCGTACGTCCACATCGACCTGATTGCCATTCAGTTCCGTAGTCGAGAAATTACCGTACTGCTGGTTGATGGTCAAGGGAGCGCTGAACGTCGGAATGGTCGTGTTACCGAAGGAGTTTTTCACTGTCAACGCGTTGGTTTTCGGCATAGACACCTGGTAATCGATCTGAACAAAATTCTTCTCGCCGTCTTTGTTGCGGTTCATAATCCAGTTTCCGCCAAAACCGCTTTTATCGATGGTGGTTTTCAGGATAATCTGGTCGCCGTTGCGTTTTTCGCTGATGTCGACCGCATCGAGGTATTTCTGAACGCGGTCTTCGGAACTGGAACTCGCTTTGATGGTAATGTCTACCCGGATTTCATCCCGGTTCCACAAGTTGATATTAACGTTACCGAACTGATTTTCAACCATTAAGTGATCTTTGGACGTTACGTCGTATACTTTTACGATCGTCTTTTTCCGCTCGGTCAGTTCCGTGTTTTCGGCCATAACCAGACCGACAGACAGGGTGCTGACCAGCAGAAAATTACACAGGAAGTTTATTCGTTTCATTGTTTTGTTGCTTAATACGCTGAATAATCATCAACTGCTGGTTTAGCAAGTCGATTTGGGTTTTCAGGTTTTGTACCATCGCCTGAATCATCATTTCCTGATTGGGTGTTTTCGGAAGCTCCTGCTTTAAGTTCTGGTAGGTTTTCTCCAGCCGGTCCAGATCAGACGCAAACTGTTGGTAGAGAGCCGGGTTACTTTCCAGGACCGTTTTCAATTCGCCCCGTTTGTCTTCAATCAGACGGGTATACTGCTGGACTGTCCGGGCATAGGTCGGATTGAAAGCCATCATATCCGGCTGCTCCGTCACGCCATACTTCTGGTTAACATACCAAAAACCGCCCAGCCCGAGAATCAGCAGAACGGTGGCCGCAACCTGCCAGACCATCCGGCGGGATGCGTTCAAGCCTGACCATCCCAACCCCAACGGACGTTGCCACAACGGACGTTCTTTGTGCCCGAGTCCTTTCTCCAGATCTTTCCATAAATCTGCTCTGGGCTCAAATACATCGAAATCTTCCCGGTTATCCCGGACAAATCGTTCTAATTTGTCTTTCATCATGTTCAATGAGTGAATGAGCGAATGATAGAATGATAGAATGAGTGAATGCGCTCCACGGAGGTTTTATTCTATCATTCACTCATTGTATCATTCACAATTTATTTTAACAATTCCAAAAGCCGCTTTTTTGCCCGCATGTACTGCGTCCGGGAGGTGGTTTCGCTGATGCCCAGTACGGCTCCGATTTCCTCATGATCATAGCCTTCGAACAAATACAGCGATAAAACCACCCGATAGCCTTCCGGCAGCCCCTGCATGGTTTGGCGCACCCGATCGACTTCCAGTTGAATACCGTCTTCGTCAAACGGTTCGGTGTCGGCCACATCCAGGCCATCATCTTCCCCCAGACGCTGCGAGTCGAGATCGACCCATTGGAGACCGGCGCGGCTTTTTCGGCTCCGCAGGTGGTTAATAGCCCGATTGACGACAATTTGCTTCAACCACGCTCCAAACGTCGATTGATTCCGGAACGAATGGAGATTATTGAAAGCATCCAGAAAGGCTTCCTGCAACACATCCTCGGCCTCCCCCACGTGGTTCAGGATGCGCATACAGACGTTGAACATGGCTTTCGAATAATGCTTATACAATTCGTATTGAGCACGTCTTTCACCTTGTTTACACCTTTCTACGAGTTCGACATGTCGGTCTATATACAACTTTGTTTCCAAGCGGCCTGAGGAATCGGATGCGGCTGAATTTCTTCTCAATGACACGGCATGATGGGTCAACGTTGCACAAGGTATTATTTTTTTTCAACGGACTGTACTAAAACCGTTTGCCGACCGTTTTTGAAAAATTTCATATGAAGAAAAAAGTACTGCCCAATCGCAACCGCCCCATCAGAGAGCGTTATCAGGGTACCAAAACCGGGATCGAACCGGCGGTTTGACAACCGTTTAGGGTGGCAGTAAACTGGTAGGTAAAATTGCCCGAAGGCAGCGACTGGGTGATGTTGACTTCATTCGTACCGGTGCCGCTATCCGGTGTCGGTGCCCCGCCCGGCGTTCGGGTCCAGTTGATGATGGTGCCGGTTGGGGTAGCCCTGGCCACAACCGTCGAGGTGTTGCAATTGCAGCCCGTCAGCGACACGGAACCGGGCAGGAGCGTGAGTTGCGGTTTGGGGGTAACGAGTACTTCAACGACCGCGGTACCGGAACACTTCCCGGCATCACTGACAATGACCGTATAACTGCCGCTGGCGGCCGTTGTCGCATTCGGAATCGTCGGATTGGCGATTGTGCTGGTGAAAGCATTCGGCCCGCTCCAGGTGTAGGCCGGGCTGGTTCCGCAGGTGACCGACGCACTCAACACTACCGTACTGCCTTCACAAATGGTTTGGCTGCCAGCGGGTGAAACATTCACGCAGGTATTGCTTGAACACACAATATTTTGTTTAAAAAAAAGACTTCCCTCCTGGTCGATTTGAGCAAGAACAGCCGCGTTGGCATAAATGGCATTGTGGTCTCCACCAGCAACGGTATACAATTGATTGGGTACACCGGCGGCCGTAGCCTGGGTGGCCAGAACAGAACTTCCAAATACCGGTGTAATATTGACCACCACGGGAACCTGGGGCGGTGAGGTCAGAAAACCGGCGCCGTAGGGAACCACCGCATCCTGGTCGCCGTGGGTCATAAACAAAGGTGGATCACAGGCATCGATGTAGTTTTGGGCATCAATGGCTCCCGACAAGCTCCAGACGCCCTGTACTTCGGATGAATAACCGGCCGCCGAACTGACGGGGTGATCGGTATTGCCATTAATGCCGCCATTGGCGGCAAAAACCGGGGCCAAGTAGGCTGGTATTTCGGCGGCATCGACGTATCCGGCATGTAGGGCTGTTATGGCGCCGGCCGAATAACCGCCAATGATGATGTAATTGGGTTCGATGCCGTAGGTATTGACGGTAGAAGCATCCTTCCGGAAAAACCGCACGGCCGCTTTCATATCCGACACGGCTTTCACCACTTCATCCATAAATACCGACTGATTTATATACGCAAACAGATTTCCATCGTATAAACGGTAATCAATGGTGGCAACCACGTAGCCTTTCCGGGCAAATTTGCGGGCATAACTGTCCATATCCGTGCGTTGGCCACCCAGAAAGGAGCCGCCAAAGGCCAGAATAATCAGTGGACGCCGGGTCGACACATCGCCGGCAGGTTGATACACATCCGCCAGCAGCGTTTTTGTAACCCCGCCAACGGTGACATTCTGTCCATAGGTAACGCTGGTGGAGACGGTTACGGTCGGAAAAATGTCCGTAGAATACCGCTGGGCATCGCAGTCGGGAAGTTGGGCAACCGCTCCGGTTGTGAAACAGAATACGGCAAAAATGACGAATAAACGGGCATAGAGTTGGCTCATGGCGCTGACTTTTAACGTGGTGAAATTATGTATGGCGTCAACGTTGAGCAACTCACCTGATTTTATGGTTCTAACTCCAGAATCGTCTGTTCAATCAGATCGCACGCTTCGTGCATCTGTTCGTCGGTAATGACCAAAGGCGGAGCAAACCGGATTTTGTCGCCGTGGGTCGGTTTGCACAGTAAGCCCTTGTCTTTCAACCGCAGGCAAATTTCCCAGGACGTTTTTTCGCCGTAAGCCGGATGTTCGCCAATGACGATGGCATTCAGCAATCCTTTCCCGCGCACCAGTTTCACCATTTCCGTTTTGTCAACCAGCGCATTCATGCGGCTGCGAAAAACCTCACCCATCACAGCGGCATTCTCGGCCAGCTTCTCATCGTCAACGACACGCAGGGCTTCCATCGTCACGGCGCAGGCCAAGGGATTTCCGCCGTAAGTAGAACCGTGTTCCCCCGGTTTGATGGTCAACATCACTTCGTCGCTGGCCAAAACCGCCGAAACCGGCATGGTTCCGCCGGACAGGGCTTTTCCGAGCACCAGCAAATCCGGTTTTACGTTTTCGTGATCGCAGGCCAGCCGTTTGCCGGTTCGTCCGATGCCGGTTTGCACCTCGTCGGCAATGAACAGCACATTATATTTTGTACACAATTCCCGAACGCCTTTCAAATAGCCTTCGTCCGGCACCACCACGCCGGCTTCGCCCTGAATCGGCTCCACCATAAACCCGGCGATGTGGGGTTCTTTCCGGAAAATAGCCTCCAGCGCATTCAGATCATTGTACGGAATTAACAGATACCCCGGCAACAGCGGTCCGTAATCATTGGTGCTTTCGGGATCGGTCGACGACGAAATGGCCGCCAGCGTCCGGCCCCAGAAGTTGCCGGTTGCATACACTGTTTTTGCCTGGTTCTGCGGAATGCCCTTCACTTTGTATGCCCACTTCCGCGTCAGCTTCAGGGCGGTTTCGCCACCCTCCGCGCCCGAGTTCATCATTAAGACTTTATCATAGCCAAAATAGTCACATAGGTATTTTTCGCATACGCCCAGTTGATCGGTATGAAAAGCCCGGGAGGTCAGCGTCAGCCGTTGCGCCTGTTCAACCAGGGCGTTGATGATGCGGGGGTGGCAATGCCCCTGACTAACCGCACTGTAGGCCGACAGAAAATCGAAGTATTTTCGCCCTTCCACATCCCAGAGAAAAATGCCTTCTCCGCGATTTAGCACAACCGGAACCGGTTTATAATTGTGCGCGCCGTATTTCCATTCCAGGTCAATGGCCTGTTGGGTCGCCGATATCGTTGGTAGAGTTTCCATAGTGTTCTGTGGGAGGTGAGTGGGTAAATTGTTGGCGGATGCGTAATTTTAGGGCAAAGCCGGTGGGTAGTCGATGGCTTCAAAATTACACTTCCTTACTCAGTCAGACAAACAATGCCGTCTACTAACCCCAAAAAGCCCCGAATTGAAGGGCTGGATGGTGAAGATTACTACTACAACGAACAGGGGTACGTTGTTTTCACAACGGTTTATCACCTTAAACGCGGCTACTGCTGCAAAAATGGCTGCAAACACTGTCCCTGGCGGGGGAGAGTTAAAAGTTAAGAATTAAGAGTGAAGAGTTGGCTGACGCATTCACTTACAGCTTGCGTCAGCCAACTCTTCACTCTTCACTCTTAATTCTTAACTTTTAACTCGTTACGGTTGTATTTAAATAAAATATTCCCCAATTTTGCAGGCTCATTCAGAAACAGGTATTGTCATGGCACGAGTTTGTCAAATTACAGGAAAGCGGACGCGGGTTGGTAACAACGTATCACACGCTAACAATAGAACAAAACGGAAGTTTTATCCCAACTTGCAGAAGAAACGCTTCTTCCTTGAGTCTCAGGGAGCATGGATCACGTTGAAGGTAGCTACTTCAGCCATGCGTACCATCAACAAGAAAGGTCTTGAAGCCGTGTTGAAAGATGCACACAGCAAGGGAACGCTGTCTGTTTAAATAATTCACGGTAGTTGGCGGTTTTCCGGGTGGCTAGCTCCTGCGGGATCAGGTCACTTTTTAGGTAAAACGCAAAATACAGGCGAATAAATGGAAAGGTCATTCTTTCACATTCATTCGCCTGTATTTTGCGTTTTATTGATTTACAGCGTTCAAATCATTCGCTTCAGCGCAAATTGCGCAAAAACGATATTGCCATTGCGCCGAACGAGGATGCTGACTTCTTTGCCTTCGCCTTTTTGCAGCATCTTGTAGATCTCGCTCACGTTTAAATCACCCGCTGGCAGGTTGTTGATAAATAAAACCTCATCGCCGTCTCTCAAACCGGATCGGCTGGCCGGCGAATCGTCGATCACTTTCTCGATGTAATAATTCCGGAAATTATCCCCGCGCGCTTTCAGTTCGAGTCCGCTCATGTCGTGTTCGAACGATTGTTTCAAAATGCGCTTGATGGGTTTCAGAACCATGTATTTGTCCTGGTAATTGAACGTGACCCGGAACCGTCGCAGGATTTCACACCCCAGATTGCCGTTCCGTTCGGCGGCATGTTCGGCGATTTTCAGGCCAAATGACGTGCTGTCGGGAAAAGACGCCACGACATTGTCCATCTCGAAATTCCCCAGACGAATTTTCTCGATCCGCCCCAGATTGCCGTTGATGACCCCACTTAACCCACGCCCCAACTGCGCCCGGATCACTTTGTCGGGCAGCCGAATGTCGTCGCCATTGCTGCGATTGATGAGCAGCGCGTGGCCCGCACCCGTATCGATCACCACCCGGATTGGCAGGGTTTTGCCGCCTTCGAGCAATGCCATGACATCCGTATACGGTTTTGTATCCTGAATGGCAATGGGATAACGTGACCCGTGCGACCGGCGATAGCGGTAGTTTTTGGGCGTATTTAACACCAGTTCCCGGCGCTGAAAATCAATGGTTACCACAAAATTGTTGAACACTTCGTAGCCAAAAATACCATGAATGGGAACGCCGACGTATTCCGACAGCCGCAGAATGTCATCATCCAGCACAACGATATTCTGATGCGTTGCCCGCATGTGTCCCATCATCAGCAAATTATCGATGGCTACCGACGCCATCAGTTGACCACCCTCGCCGGCACCGGTTAGTTTCACTTTCCGCGTGAAACGCAGGGGCTGCCGCCGGATGGCTGCGGGATCTGTTATAATTACCGAACTAACGCCGGTATCAAGGATAAAGTGGAGTGTATCAGAATTGTTAATCTGAATCGGAACGATGATCAGATTGGAATGTAGTTGGAATGGAATCCGGGTTTGCTTCCGGTTATTAGCAATGAAATACCCATATCGCTCACTCAGCTCGTCATTACCTGCTAAAACCCCCTGCCAGCAAAGCAATATTCCGAAGAAAATAACAAACAGCTTCATGGCTTTTTTTGTGAATACGTAAGAAAGTTACAACTATTTTGTCTAATAACACAATTTTTTCAAAATCGTTGCGCAACAATTTTTATACTTTTTATTTGAATGGCAAATGCTGTTGAAAAACCGCTAATTTCGTCCTGCGAGTGGCTGAACAAGAAACCGTAAAATTAAGTTTAGAGACACCCTGCTTTTTGTATTCGATTCGTAATCAGGGCTTAAACCATCCAATAACCAATGCGTAAAAAAATTGTTGCCGGAAACTGGAAAATGAACAAGACGCTCGACGAGGCTGTCGCGTTGGTGTCGGAAGTGGTCAATATGATCAAAGATGAGGTAACGGGAGAGGTCAATGTCGTGCTGTGCCCTCCGGCTCTTTACCTTACCACCCTCAAACCCTATTTGGAAGGCCAGACACGGGTGGCACTGGGTGCTCAGAATTGCCACGAAAAGGCTTCCGGAGCGTATACGGGTGAAATTTCGGCCCCCATGCTGAAGTCACTCGGTGTTCGGTACGTGATTCTGGGCCACAGCGAACGGCGGCAGTATTTTGGTGAAACCAACGCGCAACTGGCTGAAAAAGTAAACAGTGCGCTGGCCAACGGCCTGACGCCCATCTTCTGCTGTGGCGAATCACTGGAACAACGCCAGACCGAAGTTCACCTGGATTTCGTACGCGCCCAACTGACCGAAAGCCTGTTTCATCTATCCCCGGAACAGTTTGCGAACATCGTCATTGCCTATGAACCCATCTGGGCCATCGGCACGGGCCTAACCGCCACCTCGGACCAGGCGCAGGAAATGCACGCCATGCTGCGGCAACACATCGCCAGCCAATATGGCCAGGAAGTAGCCGATGACACCTCAATTCTCTACGGGGGTAGTGCCAACGAGAAAAATGCCGCCGAACTCTTCGCCCAGCCGGACGTCGACGGCGGTCTGATTGGCGGTGCTTCCCTGAAATCCCGGGAATTCACCCTTGTCGTGAAGGGAGTTAAGAATTAAAAGTTATGAATGAAGAGTTATGAGTGAAGAGTTGGCTGACGCAAGCTGTAAAAAAATGCGTCAGCCAACTTTTAACTCTTAACTCTTAACTCTCAATTCTTTTGCCGCCATTTCCAGACGGAGAAACCGATCCAGGCGATGGAACTTCGGTTATCTCCTTTCTTGCTGAAAAGCCGTCCCATATCGCTGAAACCGAGGGTGATGGGGCCTAAGCGGGACGACATCCCAACCGCAACCCGGCTGTCGGCACCGATGATGGAAATTGGCAGGCCAAATTCAACGTCCTCATCTTCAAAACGGGGCGTGATAATCAGCATGTTTGGCATCTGAGTCGCTGAAGCCGCCGATAGGTTTTTCATCAACAAGCCGTTGACGAAAAAGGACGGCATCAGGCGCATATCCGCTTCAAAATGAACCATGCGGGGCAATGCGACTTTTCCGGGATCATAAGGCTGCGGAATGTTGTCGGATTTCGTCGTCAGATAATCCGTCGGCGCGTTGCCGAATTTCTCCAGTTCTTCCTGCTGAAACGTCAACCGACCGCTTCCGGTTACCGACTGACCCGCCGGGTATTTGATACTTCCACCGTTCATCAGAGCCGCCGATAACCGCAGCCAGTAGGCCGGGCGCGGGTCTTTTGTCGACGCATACGATTCATAGCTCCTTCCGGTGGTTCGGCGGCCAATCTCATACGTAGCGCCGAGATCATACCCCCAACCGCTGCCATAGGCACTGGAAAAAACGGACGAAAGACCGAAATCCTTGCGGGGCGTCGTTTGGCCGAGTTCATATTGCAGATTGGTAATGTCCAGCGTTTTCTCCACATCGCCGTTGTTCTGGAGAATTGCGTAATTGCCCCGGGCGTTCAGGTAACTGAGCTGAGCCCCCACAATCCGGCGAACCGTGGCTCCCACATTCAACCGGTGCCAATGCCCGTCGAAAACCTGCAAACCGTAGGTCAGGCCAATTTCACCGTAGCTGTTGTGCGCCAGATTGAAATCCATGCTCCCCGCCGACGGCTGTAAATTCCTGTAAAAAAGTCGGTTGCGATACGCTTCGGTTAAGTTTTCGGGCAAAGAGGAACCATACAGGTAACTTTTCATCCGCGTGTGCAGGGCGATCGTCTGGTTGCCGTCGACATTGAGTAAAATGGACGGCCCCAGAATTTCGGAATACGAAGTGGTTCGGGGCGCATTGGTAATGGAACCAATCGTTCGGAGTGGCAGGCTAAGTCCCTGACTATAGGGCAATTGGATCGTCTGAAATAGACCCTTTGAAACATATTTCGTGTATAACGAATTAACGGAAGATGTGCCGGTGAAGGCAATGATTTGAAATTTGTACCGCGAACCGGCAATGGAGGACGGATTCTGAAGCATCCGGTGAATACCACCGTAGTTGCTGCTTACCAAACCCGGCTGGTATTGTGCCCGGACCATCAAGGAAGTAGAACCCACCAGAACGGTCAGGAGCAAGCGTAAAACAGAGTTCTTCATGTACTTATCGTTGATTCATTGTGTTCATTCTGTGCAAATTACCGGCGGCATCGATCCGCAACTGTTCGTCGGCCAGCATCTGTCGGAGAACGGCGGAAAGCCGGTCGGTGGTCAGATTCAACTGATCGGCCAGCAGGCGTGGCGCGAGCCCCTGCCCGCCCGCAGCGTCGAGGTATTGCAAAATGCGTTGCCGAAGTTCATCAGTATCCGGCGGGTGCTGGTTTTGACTTAAACAGTGGTCGCAAACTCCGCAGGCATCGCCGGGTGTTTCGCCAAAATAAGCCTGTAACAGCCGCGTTCGGCACTGAATTGGATTTTGGACGTAATCGACCATCGCCCGCACTTTGGCCAGATCCCGCTGCTTTCGCTGTTCCAGTTGCATGACGTTGACCGGCAAATTCCGGGCATCGAAACGCGGGGTCAGGAACGTCAATTGCGGTTTGTCTTTCTGTTTTTCATACACCAGAATCGACCGTTGCGACAGTTGTTCCAGATACGAAAGAACTTCGGTTTCCGGCATTCGCGTGGTTTTGGCCAGCGAACTTTCCGAAATGCTGACGAAATTGGTGAACAACTCACCCCCGTAAATCCGCAGCAACAGCTTCAGAAAGGAATCGTAATGCGGATTCATGACCTGAAACTCATACAACGCCCGGTTATCCACCGCAATCATCACTTTCGACGGACTGAAATAGGCTTCACTCAACTCAATAAAACCTTCCAACTGCAATTGTTTCAGCGCATAATGCGTATCCGTTACCGGCAATTGAAACGCCTGACAGAATGCCGTCAGGTCGAAATCGATGTCGGAGAATTCACCCCCGCCAATGGCCAGATTCGCGTAGTTGGCCAGCGCCTGATACACCCGCCGGAGCATTTCAACCGGCTGGTATTGCTGAATCACCCGCTGTTCGATGTCACTTAAGTCCTTGTGGCTGTACAGTAAAACCGCATACGCCTTTTTCTCATCGCGACCCGCCCGCCCGGCTTCCTGGTAATAGGCTTCCAGGCTATCCGGCACATCCAGGTGAACCACCGTCCGGACATCCGGTTTATCGATTCCCATGCCAAAGGCGTTCGTAGCCACGATCACCCGTATACGGTTATGAACCCAGGCATCCTGTTTATCAGACCGTTGCTTTGCCGTCAACCCCGCATGGTAATAATCGGCGCGGATGCCCTGGTGGTGCAGCCACTCGGCCACGTCCTGCGTTTGCCGCCGACTGCGCACGTAAACAATGGCCGAACCCGGAACGCCCTGTAACACTTTCAGCAGGCGGGCTTCTTTGTTCTCTTCGTAAAACGCAGAATATGACAAATTCTTGCGGGCGAACGTTTGACGGAACACCTGCGGCTGCCGCATTTCGAGCCTTTCAACAATATCCGACTGCACATCAGGCGTGGCAGAAGCCGTCAGGGCCACCACCGGAACGCCCGGCAGCAGGTCGCGAAAAGCTGCAATCTGGAGATAAGGAGGCCGAAAATCGTAGCCCCAGGCCGAAATACAGTGCGCTTCGTCGACGGCCAGCAAACTAATTTTCATCTGCTTGACCCGTTCAATCAGAATTTCGGTCTGGAGTCGTTCGGGCGAAACGTAGAGAAACCGGACGTTGCCGTAGATGCAGTTGTCGAGCGCCCGGTCGATTTCCCGCCAGTGCATGCCCGAATAAATCGCCACCGCCGAAATACCGCGTTTCCGCAATTGCTCGACCTGGTCTTTCATCAAGGCAATCAGTGGGGTTACGACGAGGCAAACACCGCCCAGCGCCAGGGCCGGAACCTGGAAACAAACGGATTTACCCCCGCCGGTGGGCAGCAGCACGAGCGTGTCACGCCGGTCGAGCACGGAGCGAATGATGTCCTCCTGCAAAGGCCGGAACGACTCGTACCCCCAGAATTGTTTAAGAATTTGGTGGATGGTCATAACCGACCGTAAAGATAAATCAATCTAAAATTAGTTTATGTTCGTAACTGAACTTTCGCTGAACGACTTTAAAAGTTATCGGCTGAAAAAGTGGCGTACAACCAAATAAAAATCATGATCACAAAAGTCATTAAAACCGATGAAGAATGGCGCCAGCAACTGACGCCTGAACAATACCGGGTTGCACGCCAGAAGGGGACCGAACGGGCTTTTACGGGCGAATACTGCGAAAGCCACGACCCCGGCGTTTACCAATGCGTTTGCTGCGGCACCGATCTGTTCGAATCCAAACAAAAATTTGATTCCGGCACGGGCTGGCCCAGTTTCACCGAACCCATGGATCCGGAATTGATTCACCTCGAAAACGATTATACCTACGGGATGTCGCGGGTCGAAGTGCTGTGTGCGGTTTGCGACGCCCACCTCGGCCACGTTTTCAATGATGGTCCTCCGCCAGCAGGCCTGCGGTATTGCCTGAATTCCGTATCGCTGAAGCTGAAACCCGCGTAATTTTCAGGAAAACCGCCGGTTTTTAGCAGTCCAGGAGGTTTTTAACCCCGGAGGGGTGGACTGTTACCAGAGAAAAGTCGCTAAAAATTCAAAAGCTCCGGAGGAGCGCCCTTGTTTTACTTAGGGCGCTCCTCCGGAGCTTTTGGCGACCTGAAAAATCATGGCCTATTACCATTCAGCCCCTCTGGGGCTATAATTCGGCCTGGTTCGCTATACTAAATCCAAAAAACCGTATTTTGGGGTATGCGATTCCCAGTATACCTCCTCTGCCTTTGGCTGGTGCTGACCGGCTGCTCGACCTACCGCCCGGTTCAGCGTCAGCTCCGCCAGAATCCCCAACTCACCGATCATCCTACCGGCTTTGCCTTGTATGACTGGGAAAAGCAGAAAATGGTCGTGCAGCACCAGGCCAATCTGTATTTTACCCCGGCATCCAACACCAAGCTGTTCAGTTTTTACGCCGGTTTAGTCACCCTCGGCGATTCCATTCCGGCTTTGCGCTACGTCACGCGCTCCGACTCCCTGATTTTCTGGGGAACCGGCGACCCTTCCCTGCTGAACCAGAATCTGCCCGACACCACGGTGTTGCGGTTTTTGCGAAACCGCCCCGAACGGCTGGTTTTTTCAACAACGAATTACAGCGGCCAGCGTTTCGGACCCGGCTGGGCCTGGGATGATTTCAATGATGACTATTCGGCGGAATTGGCCCCACTACCCTTATACGGTAATTTCGTCCGCTTCGGTTCGCCGGATCGTATCGCGCGGCTGGACGTCGAACCCCGGTTTTTCCGGGACAGCGTGTCGGCGGTTTCGGAGCGGAAATTTTCGAGAAGTGTTCAGCGCGATGAGCATCGCAACCGTTTCGACCGCCCGGCGGCCGTGCGGCCGTTCCATCAGGACGTTCCCTTTCGCTGGTCTCCGCAACTGGCCGCGCAATTGCTTGCAGATACCCTGCACCGCGACGTTGCCACGGCTTCCATCCCTTTCGACCGCTCGGCCAAAACGCTGTATAGCCAACCCGCCGATTCCCTTTACAAACGGATGTTGCAGGTCAGCGACAACACCCTGGCCGAACACCTGATGCTGCTGTGTTCGTCGGTGCAGGATACCGTCAACCTGTCGGTGGGTATTCAAACCGTTCTGAAAAAGCATCTGGCGGATTTGCCCGATAAACCCAACTGGGTCGATGGGTCGGGCCTGTCGCGGTATAACCTGTTCACCCCGCGTTCGATTATCGCGTTGTTGCAGAAAATTTACAAAACCGTACCGCAGGAACGGCTCTTCAAACTACTGGCTATTGGCGGCTCGACGGGAACCATTCAGCGGGTCTACAAAACGGATCGCCCGTTCGTGTTTGCCAAATCCGGGTCAATGACGGGCGTTTATAACCTGAGCGGTTATCTGATTACGAAGAAAGGGAAGTTATTGTTGTTCAGCATGATGCACAACAATTTTGCCGGATCGGTGGCTGATATGCGGAACCGGACGGCGGCTTTTCTGACGGAAATCCACCAGAACTATTGAGTGAATACCGTAAATTTCTCTAAAAAAACGGGCGGTTTCCGTTGAAAGCCACGGTTTCTACCGCTAATTTTGGTCCTGCACAATGCCCCACCGAATCAGACCATACACACCATGCAGGAGGAATATAACCTCGACCAGTTGCGCCAGAAAATCGCGACCATCTCCGGGCTTGAGCTGATCCGGTTGCAGTCGTTTCTGGAAAGTGAAATCCGACGGCGAAAACAGATCCTCAGCGAAATTCCCGCCATCACCCTTGAACAAATCCCGTTGCGGGTGCAAACCCGAATGACGTTTTACTCCATCGTCCGGCGCCGGAAAGTCTGCAATCTGGCAGAAGTGGGGCGACTGACGCTCATCGAAACCCTGGCGGTGTTGAAACCGGCGGATTTGCAAAGCCTGAAAAGCCTCAACCAACGGGCTTATAACGAGTTGGTCAATGAGTTGTCCAAACTAAACGTTTCCCACGATTCCATTGCGCTCTGGGACCAGAAAATGCTGGAGACGAAACCAGTTAGCTCCCTTCCTTCCCGAACCATCAACCCCACGGAACCCGCTGCCAACCGGGACCATGCCGATAAATTATAGGTTTCTAAGTCCGGCCTACCCGCGAAAAGCAGAAGCAGTAAAACCGCATCAGTAGGTGATGCGGTTTTACTGCTTTTTGGGATAACTCCTTATCCTATAGCCTCGTTCAATGGATCTTTTTCAACTCAAAAAAGCCCCGACGGTTTACGACGCCATCGTCGTCGGATCGGGTGCCGGGGGCGGCATGGC
The DNA here is from genome assembly GCF_051857545.1 of Larkinella fluvii. NCBI lineage: Bacteria > Pseudomonadati > Bacteroidota > Cytophagia > Cytophagales > Spirosomataceae > Larkinella > Larkinella fluvii. Next base: position 439,051 of record NZ_JBPZHB010000006.1, read on the forward strand.
AGCCTACATGCTGACCAAAGCCGGGGCCAAAGTGCTGCTCCTCGAAGCCGGCGGGTATTTCGACCCGGCTGATCCGAAATACATGACCCAGCTCAAATGGCCGTATGAATCGCCCCGGCGCGGAGCCAGCACCACGCGGGCGGGCGGTGATTTCGATGCGGCCTGGGGTGGCTGGGAAATCGAAGGCGAACCGTATTCCTCAAAACCCGGTGCCGATTTTCACTGGTTCCGCTCCCGGATGCTGGGTGGTCGCACCAACCACTGGGGCCGGATTTCGATGCGCTTCGGTCCCGACGATTTCCGGCGTGGTTCCCTCACCGGAATCGGCGACGACTGGCCCATCACCTACGACGACATGAAACCGTTCTACGACCGGGTGGACAAGCTCATCGGCGTTTTTGGGTCGGTCGAAAACATGCACAACGAACCGGATGGCCATTTTCTGCCACCGCCCAAACCGCGTTTGCACGAGCTGATGCTCAAAAAGGCCGCTACCGGCATTGGCATTCCCGTCATTCCGTCGCGTTTATCCATTCTGACCCAGCCGATTAATAAAGAGCGCGGGCAGTGTTTCTACTGCCGCCAATGCAACCGGGGCTGCTCGGCCTATGCCGATTTCTCGTCGTCGTCGGTGCTGTGCATTCCGGCCATGAAAACCGGTAACCTGACGCTGCAAAACAATGCGATGGTGCGGGAAGTGCTGACCGACGCCAAAACCGGCCTGGCCACGGGCGTTTCCTACGTCGATACGATCAGCATGCAGGAAGTGTCGGTTTACGGAAAAACCGTGATTCTCGGGGCCAGCACCTGCGAATCGGCGCGGCTGCTGCTCAATTCCAAATCGTCCCGTTTCCCGAACGGACTCGCCAATTCGAGTGGTGTGGTCGGCAAATACCTGAATGATTCCACCGGAGCCTCCCGGTCCGGGTTTGTCCCGGCTTTGATGGATCGCAAACGTTACAACGAAGACGGTGTGGGCGGTATGCACGTCTTCACGCCTTGGTGGCTCGATAACAAAAAACTGGATTTCCCGCGCGGCTACCACATTGAATACGGTGGCGGCATGGGCATGCCCGGCTACGGTTTTGGGGGCGGCATTGAAAACCTGAACGGCAAAATTCCCGGACGCGACGGCAAGATGAAACCCGCAGGCGGCTACGGTGCCGGATTGAAAGACGACGTTCGCCGGTTTTATGGTGCCTACGTCAGCATGTCGGGCCGGGGCGAACCGATTCCGTTGGAGAGCAATTACTGCGAAATTGATCCGAATACCGTTGACAAATACGGGATTCCGACGCTGCGGTTTCACTACAAATGGTCGGATAACGAGGTCAAGCAGGCGAAACACATGCAGGACACGTTCGAGCAGATCATCGAAGCCATGGGCGGCATGCCGATGGGCAGCAAACCCGGCAAAGAGCAGAACTACGGACTGGCGGCTCCGGGCCGGATTATCCACGAAGTTGGGACGGTGCGGATGGGGAACGACCCCGCCAAGTCGGCCCTGAACAAGTTTCAGCAGGCCCACGACGTCAAGAACCTGTTCGTCGTCGATGCCGCTCCGTTTGTTACGCAGGGCGACAAAAACGTCACCTGGACCATCCTGGCCGCGTCCATGCGCACGAGTGAGTATTTGATCGATGAGGTTAAGCGGAAGAATATTTAAATCGGTATACGGTTTTCAGTTTTCGGTATACGGTTTTTTGGCGTACTACAATTATTCGACAATGGCTAAGATCAATCGATTTGAGGATTTAGAAGTCTGGCAATTGGCCCGGAAGTTATCAAATGACATTTTTTGGCTAACGCAAGAAGGTAGCTTTTCGAAAGACTTTGAGTTGAAGAATCAGATAAACCGGGCAAGCGGTTCGATTATGGATAACATAGCCGAAGGCTTTGGCCGGGCGAATCGCGCGGAATTTATTGTATTCCTTAGCTACTCAACAGGATCTGGTACAGAGGTCAAATCACAATTGTATCGAGCTTTGGATCGCAAGCATATTCAGCAAGAACAATTCGAGTTGTTCTATTCAACTACAGACCGTATCGGAAAAATGCTTTTTGGATTAATTCAATCCCTGAAAAAATCACCCGTGCGGGGTTTGAAATACAAAGTTGCTGAGGATGAAATAGCCTATGAAATTGAAGAGGATGCCGATTTACTACCGAAAACAGAAAACCGTGTACCGTAAACCTTAAAACTATGAAACGCAGAGATACATTAAAAGCGATATCATTGACGTCACTCGGTTTGGCAGTTAACCCGGTGGAAGCCGCAGTGCCCGAACCCAAACCCGCCGTCAAGCTGCTGCCGGGTCGGCAGAAATTCGAGGCCGAGCGCGATCTGAAACTCCTCGCGGCTGAGAAGTTCTTCACCCCGGCGGAGTTGCAAACCGTCACCATCCTGAGCGACATCATCATTCCGGCCGATGCCAAATCGGGCAGCGCGTCGCAGGCCGGTGTACCGGCTTTCATCGAGTTCATGATGCGCGATCAGCCCCGCAACCAGACGCCGATGCGCGGTGGGCTGCGCTGGCTGAACGCCAAATGCGTTAGCCGCTACGGGAATCCGTTTGCGAAATGCACCAAAGAACAGCAAATCGATATGGTCGAGCAGATTGCCTATCCGGCCAAAAAAGTCCCGGCTGACATGACGCAGGGTGTCGCGTTTTTTACGATGATGCGCAATTTCGTGCTGGGCGGTTTTTACACCAGCAAAATGGGCATCGAAGACTTGGGCTACGTCGGCAATACACCCAACAAATGGGATGGCGTTCCGGACGACGTGCTGAAGCAGTACGGATTGAGCTACGACGAAACGAAGAAATAGGACACGAAAAAAGGCCGGGATCACTTCTGACCCGGCCTTTTTTCATTACGGATAATTTGCCCCGGCAGGGCGTAACTTGGTAGAACAACAAGTTACTTTGTGTCCATCATCACCAAGGATTTCTGCAGGTGTTCGGTGAAATTATAGATGTCATTCAGCGATTGAATCTCATGTTTTATCTCTTTCCTGGATTCATCTAAAAAGGCGATGTACTTCTTCTGACTATTCATGTACAGACGGCAAAGCGGTTTTCGATTGTTATCATCCAACAGAATTGCAAAGTACGTCTGTGCATCCCGGTGATAGATACGCTCGCCGTTAATAGTTGACCGTAGGATGGCTCGTACGATATAAAATGCTTCTAACTCTTCAGCTGTAGTCACAATAGTTGGATCCTTCTTCGCTTCGATGACAGGATCTGCTACTGCTGAGACTACCGAACTAGGTATTTCCTGATGCTCTTCTTTCGTGAGGGCAGACTTCAGGCGGTCGGTAATCTGATCAGTCACAATCTGTTGAAACCCTTTTTTTATCAACGCTTTAAAGTAGTCAAACCACTTCGCGTTAATCTGTCCCTGATACACCTGTTTGGCTAAATAGCGAACCAGCGTATCGGATGGTTCCGACATTTCCTGAACGATCAGTGGTTTGAGTTCTCCCATATATTTGAGTTCACTAGCCGTCGAAAGGATGGAATCCACGTCAAAGTAAGACTTGTGGAATTTCTTCAACTCCTCGAAGTGAACCTCCTTCATATCTGTTAGATTAATTTCCAGAAATGGCTTTTGATCCATTTTGTTTGGCTCTATCAAATCAGTGTAAAACCGATAGATAACGCCATTAGTCAATACGCCAAACCGCGCTTTTGTTACGTGAAAATACCGAAGTAATTGATTATCATGGAGGGTTAAAGTTTGATTATGGTGCTTGCATTCCATGAGAATAATAGGCTGTCCATCTTTCAAAATAGCGTAGTCAACCTTTTCTCCCTTCTTTGTGCCAATGTCACTGATAAACTCAGGTGATACTTCATGCGGGTCAAATACGTCATAACCTAACGTATTGAGAAACGGGAGAATAAGGGCTGTCTTAGTCGCTTCCTCGGTTTGAATAGAGTCTTTCAATCGAACGATGCGATCGCCCAATTGTTTAATCTGGTCTTTAAAATCCATTAGGTAAAAAGGTTTTAGAATATGCAAACGTAAGCGGTTGTCAGACAAAAGCAAGTAGGTATCAAAAGTATTTGTTAAAATAAGTATAAATACTTTATTTCTACCCATCAATTCATTTAAAATCAAAATACATTTACAACCCACCAACGCATTAATTTTCGTCCAACCCGCTTCTTTCTCAATTTCTTTTGCGTACTTACCACTCCGCTTTTTTTCAATTTACAGGCGTAATCGTTATCCAGAATGTCCATCGTACCGGCGATTCGAAGCAAATACGGGTTCTATCGAAAATTGCTGCGGGAGCATAAGTATGTGCTGCGGGATACGGTCGATGTCGTCAAAATACCCGGCAATTCAACCTTTCTGGAGGGAAAAACCGCCGTGTCGCACAGCGATCTTGACGCGGAAATCACGCTGACGGTTCGGGTCAAATGCAATGATCACGACTTTTTCCGGTTTGAACTGCGGTGCCTTGAACTGAGCGAAGAACCGTTTTTTGAGTTTCACAGCGACGGTTGCACCCACCGGAACGCCGACGAGTCGATTCCGCTCGCCCAGCAACGCGTCACCACGCCCCATTTCAGCCAGTATAACCAGCAGGGGGCCAATGTGACCTACCCGCTACAGCAAACCACGGAAGAGAACGATATTTCTCGCCGTATGGCGTATTTTTGTCAGGAAGCGAAGCTGAATCTGCGCGACGACGAATTTCCCATGATCCGGGTGTTGCCCAACGCGCTGCCGCTGCACGTGACCCAAAAAGACCCCAACTCAACGGTTTTATTTCTGTAATGGTATTCGAGGAGATTTACAACGACATCAAAACCGCCTTCGGCCAGCTCTGGACGTTCAAAGAGCGGGGGAAATCACTGGAAATTATTACGCCGTATACCACGACGACGCAGAAATTCATTTCCGTTTTCCTGTCGTTCAAAGACGAGGAATACATCGTTTCCGATGGCGGCTGGCTCGACAACGGGTTCTACGAAAACTCGTTCAATCTGGAAGACGACACCTTCCGAAAAATTGCACACCACTATTTCAACGCGTTCAGCATCAAGGAGATCAAAGGTCCCAGCCAGAAGACCTATTTCTACAAAAAAACCATCACGCCCATTGCGGTTCCATCGCTGGTTTTCGATATGGCCAATTTTATTGCGGCCATGGTCAGCACGTCCGAAATCGAATTTGTGGAACGCGAGGAGCGGGAAACCAAGGAGCAATTCCGGCGGTCGGCCAACGAATACCTGCAAACCGTCATTCCCAAAGAGAAAATCGATCTGGGCGTTTACCTGGACGAAAAGAAGCAAATCCGGCTGCACGCCGTCGTCAAACAGTCGTCGTCGCGACTGGTTTTGATCAACTACATCACCGGCAGCAATCCGTATTTTTTCAACAACAGCATCACCAAAACCAATTTCCTGTTCGAACTGGCGGAGAAATCCACCGTGGGCCGGTTTGTCAAACGCAAGATTTCGCTCATCGACACCACGGCATCCGGCTACGTGCCCACCCGGATTGCGACGTTCATCAATCACCTGCTGGAAAATACCGGCTCCGAAAAAATCGACTGGTCGGAGCGCGAAAAACTCCAGGACATGATCTGATTATTTGATCACTTTCGTAACCTCAAACGTTCCCTGCCGACTCCCAGCCCGGCCGTCGGCCGTAATACCGTTGATCATAAACCGGTACGTTCCTTCTTCATCCGACGTATAAAACTCCAGTTTTCCTTTGCCCCGTCCATCGGTTTTCAGCATGGGAGCCCAGTGCAGCAGGTTGCGCAAATCCGGCATCCGGCTCCCCGACCGCTGTGGCGTATCGTAGCTGGGCGTGTAGAAATCGCGCGGAATCTGCAAGCCTTCGTAGTCGGCCAGCAAGGCTTTGGCATCCGGCCGATAGCCCGCCAGATCGCCTTTATAGGTCGTAAAACTGATGATACCGTCGAAAACCAGTGGCCCAACAATGTAGCGCCGGGTCATGACGTCCAGCCGCTGCACTTTTCGCGGATCGATTTCCATCACTTTGTCCATGTTGAAAATCGGAACGCCATCCAGCAAGGCCAGGGGACTTCCTTCAAAGAACTGCTTGTGGGGCGTATCGAGCAGACTGATCACGTAACCGTCCCGGCGTTTTCGCGCCATCACACCCGGCACATATTCCCGAAAAACTTCTTCCATCACCGGAAACCGGGTGAAATCGTCGAGCCGGTATTTTTCGTCCGGAACACCATAAAACGCCACGCTATCGACCCGGGGCAAGCGGTATCGACTCAGGTTTTCGCGGTAATAGGCGTTCTGCACCTGCATCGGAATGCTGCGGGCCAGCAGCGGCTCTTTCAAGGTCGTCGGAAAATCGAAAACCGGCAGGCGGGGAGCCGAAAACCGGTCGTGAAAAGGGCTCTGCAACTCGATTCGGAACAGGCTGTCTTTCGGATTAAGTTGCAAGACGAGGTCTTTGGGTCCAAAAAACTCCTTCATTTCAAAGTGAATCCGCCCCGCTTTGTCTGACCGGGAACCGTATAACAGAATGTGTTTGCCCGGCACCGACAGATACGAACTGATGTTGTATCCTGGTTGCCCCGTTCCCGGATGAATCACTTTTCCACGGATGAAATGCCCGTTTACCTCCGGCAAATGCGCTTCGGCTGGTCGGTCGGTTTGCAAAACCGTCTCCCACCGAAACCGGCGCCAGCCCTGGGTCAACATTAGATTATCCGTCACGTCATTTACCTCGGCTCCTGTAGCCTGAAAATAATAGTCCGGCGATTCGACCCCGCCCCGCAGATCGGATGTCAGGAGCAAATAACTCAGAATATCCCCGGATTCCGCCGGTTGGAGCGAATCGAGCCGATAGACTGCCACGGAAAGATCCGTGAGCGCGGGTTTGCCGGTTTCATCCTGCGCTGTCAGGTCAAAAACCGCTTTTTCGCGGGTCGATAGCGCTCCGCTCGTCAGTTTGGCGTCGATCGTCAGCCGCCGTTCCGGGCGTTTGAAATACAGCCGTTCGCACACCGGTTTCCGGCTGGCATCGAAAACCGTCAGGTGTGAAATGCCTTCGCCCAGCGTTTTTTTATCGATCAGAAACGAAGCCGTATGGTCGCGCAGGCCTTGCTCATCGGCGCGGATGGCCGCCAGTCGCGTGTGCGTCAGCAAATACACCAGCGAAGCCGCCGGGGCCGTGGTTTTCACCGTCACCCGAAGCTGGTCTTTGCCCTCCTCTTCGACCTGCATCGTGTAGCCCTGCTCCTGAACGGGGGGCAGCGGACGCGTGAACGTCTTCCCGGCGGCATCGGTCAGCACCGCCCGGTATTGCTTGCCTTCGGCGGGGGTCAACGCAAAACGCCCCATGCCGAACTTCAGCGGTTTGAACCGGACGATGGTGTCGTTGCTTTGGTCCAGAACAACACCCTGTAAATCAACGCCTTTTCCGGTTGTTCCAACCATTTTGAAGGCCACCTTGCCGGGCAGGTTCCGAACCAGATTACCGCCTTCCGGGAAAAACTGAACATCATAGGCCAGCGAATCTTTCAAAACCGGCAATTCCAGTTTCCGGAAGGTGTTGACAACCGTAACCGGTTTTTCGAAGAAATAGTCGGGGTCGGTGTTTTTCATCCAGTTGGTATACGCCCGGACGAGGTAATTCCCCGAACCCAGCGTGGTGGGCAGAAACAGGGAACCAGTGCCCGAACCATCGGCCAGGGCTACTTTGGTTTGCAAAACCGGGCGGTTTTCTTTGTCGAACACCTCCAGATAAGCCACTTTACTCAACGACAAGGGCTGGTGAAACGTCCCATCGACGTAATTGATCTTGAACCACATCAACTCCCCGGCTACGTAAAACGAGCGGTCGAGGTGGACAAACAGTTTTTCCTGCAACGTCTGGTTTCGATAGGCATCGAGCTGCTTCCGGATCGGATTATCCGTTTGTCCCCAAACCGGTACGGTCCCGACGAGCGTGAGGAGGAGGAAAACGGCCTGAGCGGTTTTTTCAAGTGAATTCATGGTTTTTAAGATCATCACCAGAAAGTCGGTTTAACGTTGGTACCCGATGTCCGGCAATCGACGCAATAGGCCGAGCTCATCCGATAAGCGATTATTTGCCCCATGGGGGACAGAATTTCATCGATGGGAATGGCCCCCGACTCCGCCTGATCGGCCGCCGACGGTTTTTCCGGTGTTCGGAAGAGGGGAGCGGTATCCGGCAGACAGGCTTCGTACATGCTCGGAATCCGCCAGGGCGGCAGTTCGGAGGCATTGACGAAAATGCGCTTTTCTTCCACCGAATAGCCGCTCAGATAACCTACCACGGGTTCGTTCGGGTCGGTTACGCCGTGGATATTGCCGATGACCTGAAACGGCTGCGGATCGAAAATCGACCCCAGGCTCTCGGTATTTTTCCGCAGGTTTTGCCAGTATTCAAACGATTCTGCGGTTTGGGCATACTGCTTGACCAGCAGGCTGTACCGAATCTTCAGACGATTGGAAGAAGTATTGGAAACGAACACCAGCGGAAATTGATCGATTACGTCCTGCGTCAGTTTTTCCGACGAGCCGATGAAAATACCGGTCGATTTGCCGTTGCTCCAGCAATGATTGACATCGTCCATCCGGGAAACGAACTGCTTGTTCAGGTATTCGACCCGGGAGTAAAATGCGGAATAAAACTCCCAGGTTTCTTCGTATTCCCAGCGGTAATATTTGGTATTGTTCGTTGGATCGTGGGTGGTTACATAAAACTGCACGCCCTGATCCTGCGCCTTCCAGCTTACGTTATCGATTTTTGGTGTCTGTTTAATGGTTACGTAGTCGGACTGATAGCTGCGCCCCGCGGCTGTTTTGATGTTCAGGCGGTATTTCTGATTAAACTGCAACCCGCCACCGGCCAGCGTATACGTCCCATCGCCCTTGTCGACAAAGGTCTGGCTCCCGCCTTTTTCGCCCTCCACCGTCACCGTCGCTTTGGTTTCCACCGTGGGTTTGCTGCCGTCCGTCAGGTTCTGCGTACGCGTCAGCCGGATGCTGCTGACACCCGATCCATTCAGAAATCCGTCGACTACCAGGTAGGTATTGGGAGCCGAAACCGCCGGTGGCCGATACGGATCGACGCAACTATCGATGAGGATGGTTGCGATCAGGAGAAAACTAAGCCAACTAAAGTTGATTCGATTCATGAGCTAATTGAATATCAATCGATAACACTATACATCAGTCTGCGCCTTTTACCAGAAACCGGGTTTAACGTTCACCCCCGCAGTTCGGCAATCGATGCAGGTGGGCGATCCCATCAGGTACGCAATTAAAATACCCTGCGGGGACAGGTAGCCCTCGATCGGAATCCAGCCCGCTCCCGCCATCTCTGCGGCCGATAGGTCGGGGGCAGGGGGCGCAAGCAAAACCGTATCTGGCACACAGGACTCGTAGCCACTCGGAATTCGCCAGGTAGACGGCAGTTGCGTCGGGCTAACAAAAATGCGTTGTTCCTCCACCGAATAACCGCTCAGATAGCCCACCACGGGTTCGTTCGGATCGGTCACGCTGTAGAGATTACCGACGACCTGAAACGGTTGTGGATCGAAAATCGACCCCAGGCTCTCGGTATTTTTCCGCAGATTCTGCCAGTATTCGAACGCTTCCGCCGTCAAAACCGACTGCCTGACCAGCAGACTGTAACGGGTCTTCAGGCGATTGGAAGACGAGTTGGAGACAAAGACCAGTGGAAATTGATTGATCACATCCTCCGTTAGTTTTACCGACGAAGCCACAAAAATGCCAGTCGATTTTTCGGTCCGCCAGCAATGGTTGATATTTTCTGCCCGACTCACAAACTGCTTGTTCAGGTAGTCGACGCTCGAATAATAGGCCGAGTAAAACTCCCAGGTTTCTTCGTATTCCCAGCGGTAATATTTGGTATTGTTCGTTGGATCGTGGGTGGTTACATAAAACTGCACGCCCTGATTCTGCGCCTGCCAGCTTACATTGTCAATTTTCGGCGTCTGCTTCACGGTTACATAGTCGGACTGATAGCTGCGCCCGGCGGCTGTTTTGATGCTCAGGCGGTATTTCTGATTAAACTGCAACCCGCCAGCAGCCAGCGTATACGTCCCATCACCTTTATCGACAAAGGCCTGGCTACCGCCTTTTTCGCCTTCTACCTTCACCGTCGCCCTGGTCTCGATGACCGGTTTTTTGCTCTCCGACAGGTTCTGCGTCCGCGACAGGCGGATGGTGCTCACCCCCGTAGCATTCAGAAAACCGTCGACCACCAGGTAGGTGTTGGGAGCCGAAACTTCCGGCGGCCGGTACGGATCGACGCAACTCCCGATCAGTAGTGCAATCCCAATCGTCAGGTATTTTCTCATGCTCAGAATTTGAAATTATACGTAATCGTCGGAATCGCCTGCCCAAAAATGGAGAGCTTATACCCTCTTACTACTCCTCCCAGCGAAGTGAAATACACCGAATAGGCATTTCGTCGGCCCGTCAGGTTGTAAACGGCCACCGTCCAGGAGCTGTGGGCCAGCTTTTTAACCTTGTGGTTGCCCTCGATGTTGAGCGATAAGTCGGCGCGGTAATAATCCGGAATCCGGTACTGGTTCCGCTCCGAATAATAGACCCGGGGCGAACCCGCCAGCTCATACTTCGCCAGCGGCAGCGTAATGGGCCGACCCGTACTGTACGTAAAATTGAGTGAAACGCTAAACCGGCGGTTGATGCGGTAATTGCCCACCCAGGTCACGTCGTGCGGTTTGTCGAAATTGCTGGGGTAGTACTCGCCCTGGTTGATGTTCTCCTGCGGCACGCTCTGATCCACACGCAAAAACGTGCGGGAATACGTATAACTCAGCCAGCCGTTGAACCGCCCGGTGATTTTTTTAACCAGAAATTCAACTCCGTACGCCATTCCTTCCGCCCGAACCACCTCCGTTTCGGGGTGATGATTCATGATCAGCGTGGCGCCACTGCGGAAATCCAGCACGTTGTCCATCGTTTTGTAATACCCTTCGACCGAGGTTTCGATGGTGTTATTTTTGAAGTTCTTGTACAGACCGACCGAAAACTGATCGCCCACCTGCGGCAGAATATTCGGATCGCTCAGCTTCCAGATGTCGGTGGGTGCCATTGCCGTGGTGTTCGACAGCATGTGCAGGTATTGCCGCATCCGGTTGAAACTGACCTTGATCGACGCATCGGGCGTGAACGCATACCGCGCCGAAACCCGATATTCGGGGCCGTGATAAGTCTTGATATTTTTTCCGGCTCCGTACGAGAGCGTGTCCAGAATATTGGCTTCCGTTTTGGGCGCGCCATTCGGATACACATTGATGTCTTTTGGGCCGAGGTAATTGAACAGCGAATAGCGCAACCCAAAGCTGATCGAAAACCGGGGCGAAATATCAAACCGGTCACCCACATAAAGCGCACTTTCCAGCGCCTGCTCCGTCGGCACCACATCCGGCCGAACCAACGATTCGTTCCCCAACGGCTGGAATTGCCCCGGGTGCAGTTTGTACAGATTCGAACTGACGCCAAAATCAATGGTGTGTTTGGCAGTTGGATAATAGTTAAAATCGGTTTTAAACGTCGTCTGATCGATCTGAAACGTAAGCTTGTAGGCATTAACCAGGTTCTGATCGCTGGAAACGGAATACTTATACCGGCTGGTGGTTCCCGTAAAAACGCTGTAGAGTTTGGTGTTGAAAATGTGTTTCCATTTCAGCGTCGCGTTCATGTTGTTGTAGTTGTAAACCGTATCGCTGTTGAGCCGGAACTCATCCTGGCTGTAGTAGCCGGTGAGGTAAATCGTATTTTTCTCGTTGAATTCGTGGGTAATGTGGGCGTTCAGATCGTAGAAGTTCGCCCGGCTGTTTTTGAATGCCGGATTTTTCAGGCTGCTGAGCAACCAGTCGGAATACGTCGACCGCGCTCCGATCAGAAACGACGATTTTTCCTTGACAATCGGCCCTTCCAGCGTCAGTCGGCCCGTCAAAACGCCAATTCCGCCGGAACCCGACAGTTTTTTCTTGTTGCCGTCGCGCGTGGTCACTTCCAGCACCGACGACAGCCGCCCGCCATACCGCGACGGAATACCGCTTTTGTATAGTTCGACGCTTTTGATCATATCCGGATTGAAGGCCGAGAAAAATCCGAACAGGTGCGACGGATTGTAAATTGTGGCATCGTTGTACAAAATCAGGTTCTGGTCGGTCGAGCCGCCCCGCACGTTCAGCCCCACGCTGCTCTCCCCCACCGACTTGACGCCCGGCAAGGTCAGCACCACTTTCAGCAGATCGGCCTCGCCAAAGGCCGTCGGCACCTGCCGGAGCGTGCGGATGTCCAGGCGTTCGAGGCCCATTTGCAGCCCCGACACGTTCACGTCTTTTTCGGCTTCGATCACCACTTCTTTCAACGCAATCACGTCGTCCTCCATCTCAATTTCCAGCTTCCCGTCCGAATAGAGCATAATTTGCCGCTTCGTATCCTTCATGCCAATGCTGCGTACCCGGAGTTCGTGCCGACCGCGCGGCAGCGTAATCGAGTAATAGCCAAACTGATCGGTGACGACGCCGATGCGCGGTTTTTCGATGTACACCGCAACGCCAATCACCGGTTCGCCCGAAGCGGCATTCCGGATGTGGCCCGCGAGGTTGGCGTTGCCGGGTCGAACGGGATTGGTGGCCCGGCCGATGTTGAACAAGCGGGTTTCGAGCGTGATCCGGCGTTTCTCTTTTTCCGCCAGGTAATCGACCACATTCGTGTCGCCATCGCCTGTGCTGTTGCCCCGGTCAAAAAAACCGATGGGCAACTCCGTCCGAATGGCGCGTTCCGGCGTGATAAAAACCTGTTTTTTGGCGTCGATGGCGTAATACAGGCTGGTCCCTTGCAGCACCTCCTGCAAAACCGTCGGCAGTTTCTGGCCGCTTTTGTCGTAGTTGACCCGGATGCTGTCGACATCACGGAGGTTGTAGAAAAACCGGTAATCGGTCTGGGTTTCCACCTCCCGAACAAACTGCTCGAAGGATAGGTTGGTGAACGGCCCGCGGATGTTTTTCTCAGCCACCTGTTGCCCAAAACCGGCGGTGAGCGAACCCACAAAACAGCACAACAGGAATAAGGTTCGGTAAAATTTCGTCATAACGATCGGGTTGCTGCGTCGTACTGCTGCGTGAGTTTTACAATGGCGGCTTCGCGGTTCTTCGCAAATTTGATGCGGTTTTCGCGGAGGTATTTGCGGAGGGTTTTCTTTTGATCAGCAAACAGATTCAAGACCGATCGTTTGGTTTTGACGGGATAAAAGAGGCCGTTTTTGCCAATGTAAAAATTATTTTCTGATATGTATTCTTCCTTGACGGCGTTCTGCACCAGTTCGGTTCGGATGGTTTTGACCCGTCTTGCCAGCACTTTCGACCGCCCATCGTACAATTGGTCGTAAAAGCCCGTTCGCAGGCCGATGTTGTGGGCCGTATCCCGCACAATCCGAATGAAGTGGTGGTCGGCAATCGAAAACCGGCTTACTTTGATGTTTTGTAACTGCATCCGGTATACGCTGTCGATGTGGGGCACCACCACAACGTCATCCACCAGATCGTAGAGCAGGCGAATATTCTGGTAAGTGATGCCATCGTAGGTGACGGAACCGGTGCGCCAGAGCGAGTCAAGGTATGGATAGCCTTTGATGGTCGGAAGGTGGCCGACGTATTCGGCGCCGTTGTACAACCGCGCCTGGTCGGCGGTTGTACGAACATAACGGGCGTGTGCGTACCGAATGGCCTGTTCCCGGAATGAACTGTCTACCGAAGCACGCTGTCCGAAAACCGTGCAGGGCAGAAGAAGGGCGATTAAAATAACCCAGATAACACGATGATTCATTGGTAAGGGGAGTCGGTCAGGGAGCTTAGGTGTAATTAAACTAGATTAACTTAGCAATTATACTGTAATTTCCGGTTCTTTCGGTTACTTCCTGCGTTATAGTAGCCGTATAGACAACTTTTTGCGTCAATCCGTTGGAAAACACCTCAATTAAATTTCCTGCTGCTTTTCAGGAGCTTCTTTCGGCCCAACTGACGCTAACGCCGTTCGAAACAACAGCCCATACGCCGTTTTCCCTGTTCCGCGTTGCAGACACCTCTCTTCTTCTGCACTGTATCGACTTGGAGACCTATTCCCGACTTCGGCAGCAAACGGAGGTACGGTATTTTTTCCAGCAGCTTTCCGCCCGGTTTTCGGCCGAAAACTGGCGGTTGATTCATCTTTGGGAAGATGTCTGGCGACAAAGTCCGGCAAAGGTTTTTTCCCGGATTCGGGCGATGGTAGGCATTTCCGAGCGGATTCCGGCCCGGCTGACGCAGGTTCGGCGCATCGACAAGCCCACTGCCGGGCGGTTTTTGCAGGAAAATCATTTACAGGTCGTAACAAATGCCAAATACAAATACGGTTTGTTTCTGCCCGCGCGGTATTTTCGAGTTCTGTCGCCAGATTTTCTCCTACAACCCGCCAACCCGACGGAACTGCTGGTGGCCGTTGCGACTTTTAGCCATCCGCGTTCGATAACCCGCAACGGCATAACGCATCGGTCGGTCGAACTCGTGCGGTTTGCCAATCACCTGAACTGCACAGTTGTTGGCGGACTGGACAAACTCCTGAAAGCCTTCGTAACCGACGTTCGGCCCGACGACATTATGACCTACGCTGACCGCGACTGGTCGAACGGCCGGAGTTACGAAAAACTGGGTTTCAGCCGATTAGAGTTAACTGAACCCAACCACTTCTGGGTTCGTCCGGGTGAGTGGATTCGGCATTATCCCAGTCAGTTGCCCGGCGGGTTAACGGAAATCGAGATGGCTGATAGCGGGTATATTCCGGTTTATAATGCGGGGAGTGTTAAGTTTGTGAAAATTCTTTAACGGTTTACGGTTTTGGGTTACGGTATTCGGTGGGCTGACGCAAGCGGCTATGGATGCGTCAGTCCACCGAATACCGTAAACCCAAAACCGTAAACGAATCCGCTACTTGAAAACCATCGTCATCCTCGGTCCGACCGCGAGCGGAAAAACCCGGTTGGCCGTGCAGCTTGCCCGACGGCTGAATGGCGAAATCATCAGTGTGGACTCCCGGCAGGTCTACCGGGACATGGACATTGGCACCGGCAAGGATCTGGACGAATACCGAATTGATAATCAATCTATTCCGTATCATCTCATCAACATTGTCGCTGCGGGCAGTGATTACAATCTGTTTCAGTATCAACAGGATTTCAACCGCGTTCTGCCTGAAATCCTGGAGCGTGGCCACGTTCCGATTCTCTGTGGCGGCACCGGTTTATACCTGGAAGCGGTTTTGAAAGGGCACCGGTATACGGCTATTCCCGTCAATCAGACCTTGCGCACGGAGCTGGAAACGAAAAGCGACGACGATTTACTCGAACGGTTTCGGAACGTTCCTTCCGAGTATAGCAATCTGGCCGATACGTCCACCCGCAAGCGGCTGATTCGGGCGATTGAAATTGCCACGTATTTAACCGAAAATCCGTTGACGGATCTGTCGGCCCCGGTTTCGCAACCCAACGCGGTGGTTTTTGGAATCGATTTACCCGTTGATGTTCGGCGGCAGCGAATCACCGACCGCTTGCACCAACGGCTGCAAAACGGCCTGATCGACGAAGTTCAACGCTTACTGGAAAGCGGGATTCCGGCCGAAAAACTGATTTTTTACGGATTGGAGTATAAATTCATCACGCAGTATCTGCACGGCGAACTGGAGTATGCGACCATGACCGCCCGGCTGGAAACCGCCATCCACCAGTTTGCCAAGCGCCAGATGACGTTTTTCCGCAAAATGGAATGCGACGGTTTGCACATTCACTGGCTCGAAGGCCTGCAACCAACGGAGTACTTAGTTGATCGTATACTATCTGAATCACAGGCCATTTCCTAAACTCTTCACTCATAACTCCTAACTATTAACTCCCATTCCGGCAGTTTTCCGTATTTTTGAGCCATGACCCAAACCACCAACCCGCTTGTTTTTTTAGAAGCGCTTCATCAGGAGATTCAACAAACGAAATACGGCCGGCAACCCGCGGAATTATACGACCCGATTAGTTACATCATGAACCTGGGCGGCAAGCGGATGCGACCGCTGCTGACGCTCATGGCCGCTTACCTGTTCGGCGACGACTGGCGGAAAGCCCTCAAACCCGCCGTGGCCGTTGAAGTTTTCCACAATTTCACGCTCATGCACGACGACATCATGGATCAGGCTCCCCTGCGCCGGGGCCAGCCAACGGTGCATGAAAAATGGAACCACAACATTGCCATTCTGTCGGGCGACGTCATGCTGGTCAATGCCTACGAATTGCTGCTGGATGTCGAAACGCCGTACTTGAAAAAAGTGCTGGCCCGCTTCAACCGGACAGCCGCCGAAGTTTGTGAAGGGCAACAACTCGACATGAATTTTGAAACCCGCTGGGATGTCTCGGAAGACGAATATATCGAGATGATCAAGCTCAAAACGTCGGTTTTGCTCGGCTTTGCGCTCGAACTGGGCAGCATCATTGCCGGAGCCAACGACGTGGAGAGCCAGCGGCTGCGTGAAGGCGGTATTAATATCGGCCTGGGTTTCCAGTTGAAAGACGATTTGCTGGATGTTTACGGTGATCCGGCGAAATTCGGAAAGCAGGTCGGGGGTGATATTATTGCCAACAAAAAAACGTTTTTACTCATCGAAGCCCTGCAACAGTCGAGTGGCGCGTTGAAAAATGAACTCATCGGCTGGCTCAGTGCGACCGAGTTCGACAAGCAGGAAAAGGTTCAGGCCGTCACCGCCATCTATGATCAGCTCGGCATTCGGCAACTGACGGAGGCCCGAATCAATGATTTTTTCACGCGGGGCTTTGCTAATTTCGAACAACTTTCGGTCGATCCGGCCCGGAAGGCCCTGTTGCTGGATTTTACCAAACAGCTTATCGAACGAGAAAGCTAGTCTCACAACCGCCCGTACCCACCCACTCCTTACTCCACTACACGTTATGACCGTTACGCTTGCCATTATCGTCATTACCGGACTCGTTAGCTTTTACGCCTGGCGAAACGAGTCTTTTCTGGACAGTATGATTCTAAACCCGCAAAAAGTGCTCAAACGGGGCCAATGGTACCGGCTTCTGACTTCGGGATTCATTCATGCCGACCTCAGCCATTTGCTGTTCAACATGTTCACGCTGTTTTTTTTCGGAACACTGATCGAGCAGGTTTTCGGTTCCTTATTTGGCCCGTCCGGCCCGCTTTATCTGCTAATTTTCTATCTGGTCGCCATTGTGGTGTCCGACATTCCAACGCTGATCCGGCAGCGCAATAAATCCAATTACAATTCACTGGGGGCGTCGGGGGGTGTCTCGGCACTGCTGTTTGGCGCGATCATGTTTCAGCCCACCGAAAAGATTTACCTCATGGGCATCATCGGCATTCCCGGTTTTATTTTTGGTGCGCTCTACATGGGTTATTCGTTCTACGAATCCCGGCGCGGACGCGGCACCATCAACCACGATGCCCACTTATACGGTGCTATTTTCGGCATATTCGTCGTTATCCTGCTCTATCCACCCGTTGTTCCCTATTTTATGCAGCAGATTTCGAACTGGAAGGTGTTTTGATAGAAAATAGACAAGAGAATACAGACTTCGGCTTTTTGTCTTTGCTCTCTTGTCTAGCTTCTCTTGTCTGGTATGTGGCAGCTACTGAATCAACCGTATCCGTGTGAAGACCCGGTTCGCCGGCGGTGGGCCAAGGCGTTTTGGATTGGGGTTTTTGTGGGATTGTTTCTGCTGATTTTCCAACCTTTTGGGCTGAATAGCTGGGTAACGCCTTACAAGACCGTCAAAATCCTGGGGTTTGGCCTGATTTCGTTTCTGGTGACGGCCGGTCTCAGCCTGCTGCTGCCGGTTTTTCTCCCAAAGCTTTTCACCAACGAACGCTGGACGGTGGGGCGCGAAATTCTCTGGATAACCGCCCACATCACGCTGATCGGGCTGGTCAACTACTTCTACATCAATGCACTGATTGCCAATCCCATCTACGCGATTGAGCTGTTCGGGATGATCGTCGTCACGTTTCTGATTGGCATTTTTCCTTCGGCGGGGTCCGTTCTGGTCAACTACATTCTCAAACTCAAAAAATACCAGCAGGCCGCCCGGGAAATACCGGTTCGGGAACACCACGCAGACAACCCCGGCAAGGAGTCGGCCCAACCGGTTTTGATGACGCTTACGGCCGAAAACGAAAAAGATACGGTCAGCTTCCCGCCCGCCGACCTGCTCTACATCGAATCCAGTGACAATTATTCGACGGTGGTGTATTTGAAAAATAACCAGCCCGTCAAAACCTTGCTTCGCAGCAGCCTCAGCCGGTTGGAAACACAGCTTGCCGGGAACGCCGTCCTGGTGCGGTGCCACCGGTCGTTCATCGTCAATCTGGAAAAAGTGGAAAAGGTGACGGGCAATGCGCAGGGTTACAAAATCCATCTGCACGACGGAGATTTCCAAATACCGGTAGCCCGGAAATACAATGATACGCTGGTGGCCCAACTGAAATCGATGGCCTGAGCCCTTGCCAAACGTCCCAGCCGCTTTGCCAAATTCCCCGAAGGTTACCAAACGCCCCAAAAAACCGCTATACACCCCGCTGATTTGCCCGGTTTGACGGCTCCGCGTAGGTTTGTTTCAACGAATCGAACACAACTAAACGCTTTCGGAGTCATGAATCTCTTGTTAAAACTCATGTTGATTATCCACATCATGGCGGGTTTTCTGGCCTTGCTGGTGGGCGTTGTTCCTATGGTATCGAAAAAAGGGGGTCGCCTGCACAAACTGACCGGGCAGGTGTTTTACTGGTGCATGGCTGCAGTCTGCCTGACGGCCGTTTATCTGGTTTTCTTCAAACCCAGCACCCTGTTTCTGCTGTTTATTGCGATCCTGAGTTTCTACTTCTGCTTTTCCGGCCGACGCATTCTCCGGCTAAAAAAATCACAAAACCGGTTGACTTTAACCGATCAGCTTGCCGCGTATGGGGCTTTGGGCGCGTCACTGGTCATGTTCGGGCTGGGTGTTCAGGCGGTTGTGGGCTGGTTTTCGACGGGAAGTCTCTCCACTTTCGGAATCCTCTATTTCTTCTTTGCCGGTCTTCTGTTTACCAATGCCCTCTACGATGTCAGGCTATTCCACAATCCGGAAAAAGCCCGGTACGGCAAAATGGAATGGTTTTTCGGGCATATCAGCCGCATGTGCGGTTCTTACATTGCCACACTGACGGCTTTCGCAGTGGTCAACACCCGGTATTTGCCCGACCATCATTTCATGATCGACATCGCAGCCTGGGTATTGCCAGGGGTTATTGGGGGCATTCTGATTGGTCGGACGATCCGGTATTACTTACAGAAGTTTAATGTACTTACCCCCGCCCGAACTAATTAATTTTCAATAACGAAGCGTTTTTTGGCCTTTCATCGGTCATCCCTACGGGATTTTAGACCCACCTGGTTTCTCGCCCCCCGGTAAAACCGGGGGCTACAACACGAATCATCCCTATGGGATTTATTGAATCTGATAATCCCGCATGTAGCAATAGGTTTTAACCCGCCGAAAAGGGGAAATCAAATCCGACAAATCCCGTAGGGATGGTCCATTTTGTAGAAACCACGTCCGCATTATAGAAAACTGAATCCCGTAGGGATGGTTCATCTTGTAGCAATGGGGTTTAACCCGCCAAAAAAGGAAAATTATCAAATCCGACAAATCCCGTAGGGATGATTCTCTTGTAGCCCCGGTAAAACCGAGGATGAGGAATCCGATGGGTCTAAAATCCCGTAGGGATGACCAATAGAAAGCCCAAAAATCGTTAATTTTTGAAACCAAAAAGGCCCTAAAGTCGGTGCATATTTATTTGAAAAAGCCTTTGGGATCGGGCATTTTCTCGCGGAGTTCCTGGAGGTAAACGAAGTCAACAGCGCCCAGATCCAGTGCGCGGCCTTTGTGCAGGTTCTCCCAGGCTGCGGAATAATCTCCCTTGGAAAAATTGGCCCACGACAACCGCATGAAGGTATTGGCGTTCGTTACGTCGTATTGAAGCGCTTTGTTGAGTACCGAAATGGCATCTTCGAGCAGTTCGGCATCTTTGTTTTCTTTGTACTGCTTGAGTTCTACCGTGGCGAGGTCGGTCATCAGAACAGCGTTGCTGTCGGCCACGGCCAGCCCTTTTTTCAGGAGCCGAATCGACTCGGGCATCTTGTTTTGCTGGTAGCTGATAACGCCCAGACCCCAATACGTATCGGAATTTTTGTCGTCCAGAAGCCAGGCGAGATTAAAGCGGTAGGTAGCGGTATCCAGTTGCCCTTCCGTCAGGTATTCCCAGGCGCGGGTCGAGAAAAACTGGCTCGCTTCCTTCCGGTTGGCAAAACTCTGGTCGCATTCGTTCAAAAACCGCACTTCCCAGTCAATGTGCTTGGCCGATTTTGCCTGTTCTCCAAACAAAGGCGTCACCATGGGGTTAGCTACTGTGCGGCTGGGCTCTTTGGAAACCTCAACAACGGTATCACTCTTACCGGCTTCGACCTTCCGGGCAGAACTTACCAGTGATCCGGTCTGTGCAAAAACGCCCAGAGGCAGGCAAAGCAAAAGACCGAAAAACCGTATTCCTTTTGTCCGATTATTCATGTGACGTTCAACGTACTAACCCCTATAAAACGTAGGGGGATTCAATTTAGTACAAAATATTGAAAAACGGTTACGTCTTCCGGCGACGGGGTGGGCCGGTTTTGGGTTTGCCACTGCGGGCCGTCGGACTTTTGGAGGCTTTTCCGCGCGTCGACGTGCTGCGGGTGGGCGCTGTTTTGTTTGAACTTGTGCGCCCTTTGACGGGGATCCCTTTTTTCTCGTGAAAAGCGCCTTTGAACGTCGGATCTTCCTTTTTCCGCTGGTCGTCGATCTCCCGCAAAAAGTCCTGCTGTTCTTCAAACGGCGTTTCGGTGATCGGCACGGCTTCCGGGATGGGTTCGCGCGGAATCTGCATCCGGATAATTTTCTCAATCTGCCGGATGTGGTACTCTTCCGCCATCGTCACAAACGTAATGGCTTCGCCGGTATGGTTGGCGCGGCCCGTCCGCCCGATCCGGTGGACGTAATCTTCGTAAATCAGCGGCACATCGAAATTGATGACGTGACTCACCAGATTGACGTCGATGCCCCGCGCCGTCACGTCGGTGGTCACCAGCACCCGGATGTTGCCTTCCTTGAAGGCTTCCATCGAATTGATCCGCGTATTCTGGCCTTTGTTGGCGTGCAGAACGCGAATCCGGTCGTCGGCAATGACTTTTCGGGCCAGAAATTTATAGATGTTATTGGCGGTTTCTTTGGAGCGCGCAAACACAATTACCCGGCTGGCGGCTTCGAAACTCATCAGATACGCCAGCAGATCAATCTTGGTTCTGAAATTAGGAACGGCGTAGATTTTCTGCGTCACCATATCGGCGGTCGATGCCTGGGGCGTCACCTCAACCCGCATCGGAAATTCCAGAAATTCGTAGGACAGTTCCTCTACTTTGGGTGGGAAGGTGGCCGAAAACAGCATGTTCTGTCGTTTTACCGGGATGACTTCCAGAATTTTCCGAATCTGCGGCATGAACCCCATGTCCATGATTTTGTCGGCTTCGTCCATCACCATCGTCGCCAGTTGCTTCACCACGATTTCGCCCCGCGAATAGAGATCCGAAAACCGCCCCGGTGTGGCCACCAGAATATCGACGCCTTTCTGAACGGCTTCAATCTGCGCTTTCGGTCCAATGCCGCCGTAAAGCGCCATGTGCCGAATGTCGGTGTATTTGGCCAGTTCCGTAATGGCCGCGTCGATTTGCATTGCCAACTCGCGCGTGGGCGCCAGAATCAATGCTCGGGGATGCTGCCCCTGCGCATATTTGATTTTCATCAGCAGCGGCAACAGGTAAGCCGCCGTTTTGCCGGTGCCAGTCTGCGCAATGCCCAGCACATCGTGCCCCGCCATCGCCAGCGGAATGGCCTGTTGCTGGATGGGGGTAGGTTGCTCATACCCCGCTTCCGCGACCGCCGTCAGCAACTGTTTATTGAGCTTAAAATCTTCGAATGAGGTGATTTCCATATAACTACGTAATTTGAACCGGACTGATTCAAAACCGATTCAACACCCGCTCAATCCCACTGAGGTAACCCGTTCCAAACAGGTTGAGGTGCACCAGCAACGGATACAAATTGTAAATCGGGATTCGCTCCTGAAAACCGTCTTCCATCGGAAACGCTTCATCGTAGGCATCGTAAAACCGCTCATCGAAACCGCCGAATAAGGTCGTAAACGCCAGTTCGGCTTCGCGCAAACCGTAATAAACCGCCGGGTCGATGAGGGCTGCGTCGCCCTGTTCGTTCACCATCACATTGCCCGACCACAAATCACCGTGTAACAAGGCCGGGCGTTCGACCGGTAATAAATCAGGAAGCCGTTGGTATAATTTCTGAAATTTGGTGTACAACTCTTTCGAAATAAGTCCTTTGTAAAGAGCCATACCGGCCTGCGGCTGAAGACGCTGTTCGATGTAAAACGTGATTCCGTTGTCTGTTAATGTATTGCTTTGCGGCAGCGAACCGATGTAATTATCAAAGTGTAATCCGAATTTGGACTGCGTGTGTGAATGTAACAACGCCAGCGACTGCCCGAATGATTCCCAGTAATTGGATTTAGGCACGACGGGATCAATGTATTCGAGCACCAGATACGTCTTGTCGCGATATTTTCCGTAGCCAATGACTTCGGGAATGTAGATGGCTTCCGTCGACCGGAGCAGGTCCAGCCCGCGCGCTTCCCACTCAAACATGTCGACATTCTCTTCAGGGTTCCATTTTACGAAAAACAGCCCTTCCGACGAAAAAACCTGCGCAGCCGTGTTGACATTACCACCCACCAAAAACCGGGCTTCCAACACCTCGACCGATCGGCCCAGAGTTTGGAAAAATACCCCCTCAAAAAAATCAAACTGTTCTTCTCCCAGCCACATCACTAATTACTGTTTCGGTTGTCGTGGTTCACTGTTTCGATTTACAGTTTCAAGTTGGTACTTTTGCCAACTTGTCCCCGCGCTATGAATATCCAGATACAACACCTTTATGAATTGGCCCAACGCCCGGAACGCCGGATCGTCGGGCTGATGTCGGGCACTTCGATGGACGGTCTGGACGTGGCCCTTTGCCGTATTAAAGGCTTTGGCCCCCAAACCGACGTGTCGCTCACCCATTTCGAGACCGTTCCGTATACCGACGACCTGAAGGCGGAAATACGTAAAGTTTTTGCCAAAAAAGAAATTGATTTTCAACATCTGTGTCTGCTCAACGCCTGGATTGGGCAATTGCACGGCCAAATGGTGGCCGACTGCCTTCGCCACTGGAATCTGACGGCCAGCGATGTCGATCTGGTGGCCAGCCATGGCCAGACGGTTTTTCACGCGCCCAAAAGCCAGCATAAACTCGATCAATTCCCGAACGCAACACTTCAAATTGGTGACGGTGACCACGTTGCCGTCACCACGGGCATCATAACCCTCAGTGATTTTCGTCAGAAACACATTGCCAAAGGGGGCGAAGGCGCTCCGCTGGCCGTGTATGGCGATTATTTTATTTTTTCAAAGAAAGACGAAAACCGCCTGATGCTCAACATGGGCGGGATTGCCAATTTTACCTATCTGCCGGGCAACCTGGACGCGAACGAAGTCTTTACGACCGATACCGGGCCCGGCAACACGCTCATCGACGCGTTTACCCGGCAGCTTTTCAACAAACCGTATGATGCCGATGGCCGGATTGCCGCCAGCGGAACCGTGAATCAGGATTTAGTACAAATGTTGAAAAAAGATTCGTTTTTCAAGGCTTCCTTCCCAAAAACTACAGGACCGGAAGTATTTAACCCCGATTACGTCGAACAGGCGCTGCAACGCAGCCAGACCGGCGGTTCCCTGACGTCCGAAGATCTGATTGCGACCCTGACCCGGTTTAGCGCGGAAACCATTGCCGAAGCGATTCAAACCGTGATCAAACCCGGAGAATCGTATGTCGTTTACCGCAGCGGGGGCGGCATGCACAACCCGGTTCTGACCGGTGCCATTCAGGAATTATTGCCCGGCTGCCGCTTCGCCAATACCGACGAACTGGGCATTTCCGGCGACGCCAAAGAGGCCATTTTGTTTGCGGTTTTGGCGAACGAAGCCGTCGCAGGTGGCTTTACGTCATTCGGCAATCGGCAGGGCGTTCCGACGGTGTCGATGGGCAAAGTTTCATTTCCGAATTAAATAGTAAGCAGTTTGTTTTTACTACAAAAATAACAAATGTAAAATGATGAATATTAAATATAAAAGTGTTTCATGAAGATCAGGCCCTTTTACATTTGATATTCATCATTTTACATTCATCATTCTGTTTTTATGATGTTTCATCCTCCTAAAGTAAAGCGACATGAATGACATTATCATCATTGGGGGCGGTATTGTCGGGCTGGCTACGGCCCTGCAAATCAAGCGGCAGCGGCCCGGCCTTTCGGTCACCGTCATCGAAAAAGAAAACCGGCTGGCGGCCCACCAGACCGGTCACAACAGTGGCGTTATTCATTCGGGGCTGTATTACAAACCAGGAAGTCTGAAAGCGACCAACTGCATTCGGGGCTACTGGATGCTGCTCGAATTCTGCGAACAGGAAAATGTTCCGTATGAACTCTGCGGCAAAATCGTGGTGGCGACGAAGCCAGAGGAAGTACCGCTTCTGGATAATTTATACCAGCGCGGGCAGCAAAATGGTCTGGAAGGACTCAAAAAGCTGACGCTGTCCGAAATGCACGAAATCGAACCGCACGTTCGGGGCGTCGCGGGCATGTGGGTGCCGCAAACCGGTATCATCGACTACGTGCAGGTGTGCGAGAAATACGCCGAAAAACTGCGCGAACTGGGGGGAGAAATTCGGCTGGGCGAGAAAGTCACCCAGATCACCCCGGGCAATACGCTCTCGGTGGTGGTGACCGACCGAGCCACCTACGAAACGAAGCTGGTCATCAACTGCGCCGGGCTGTATTCCGACAAAATTGCGCAACTCACCCAACGACAGGAGATTGACGTTCGGATTATTCCCTTCCGGGGCGAATATTTCAAGATCCGGCCCGAAAAAGAATACCTCGTTCGAAACCTGATTTACCCGGTTCCGGACCCAAACTTCCCTTTTCTCGGCGTTCATTTTACGCGCATGGTACACGGCGGTGTCGAAGCCGGACCGAATGCGGTTCTGGCGTTTCAGCGGGAGGGCTACCGGAAGTCGGATATCAATTTGAAGGAAATGTACGAAACCCTGAGCTGGCCCGGTTTTCAGAAAGTGGCGGCCAAATACTGGGAAACGGGGCTGGGTGAAATGTACCGGTCTTTCTCGAAGTCGGCGTTTACGAAAGCCTTGCAGGAATTGATTCCGGAAATTCAGGAAAACGACCTCATAGAGGGCGGTTCGGGCGTCCGCGCTCAGGCCTGCGACCGAACCGGCGGCTTGCTCGACGACTTTGCAATTCTGGAAACCGACCGGGCGATCCACGTCTGCAATGCGCCTTCTCCGGCGGCAACCTCTTCCTTATCCATCGGGCTGACGGTCTCGGAAAAAGCGCTGACGCGGTTTTA
The DNA here is from genome assembly GCF_051857545.1 of Larkinella fluvii. NCBI lineage: Bacteria > Pseudomonadati > Bacteroidota > Cytophagia > Cytophagales > Spirosomataceae > Larkinella > Larkinella fluvii. Next base: position 464,760 of record NZ_JBPZHB010000006.1, read on the forward strand.
AAAGACCGGATAATTAGAAAAAGCTTAAAAAGAGAAATAATGCAAAAATCCATTTGTTACCTTCCCCAATTGCTTCGTAACTTGCAGAGCTTTAGCGTTAACCCTAAATAATTTTATTATCCCTAACAAAAAATATGAAAAATTTCCTGCTTGCCATTGCCCTCTTAACCGTAATAACCTCCTGCAAAAGCAAAAAGCGATTAGCTGAATTGCAAACCGTTCATGACAAAGTAAAAATGGAATTGGAAGATTGCGCCAAAAAAACGGCCAGTCTGCAAAGCACCATCGGAACCAAAGACGCGGAACTACTCACCAAAAACGGTCAGATTACCGATTTACAGAGCCAGTTGGACTACCTGAAAAAAACCAACACGAATCTGTTGGACCGGATGGCGGATCTGTCGATTGTTAGCAAAGCGGGTGCCGAAAGCATCCGTCGGTCACTCGAAACACTCTCTAATGTGTCTTCCTCTGCCCAGAGAAGAGATTCCATCAACCTGTTGTTGGTGAAAAACCTGAAACGGTCTCTGTCCGACATCAACGACAGCGATGTTCAGGTGGAAGTGAAAAAAGGCGTTGTATACGTTTCTATCTCGGACAAAATGTTGTTCCCTTCGGCCAGTTATGTGCTGAACAAACAAGCAGAATCGGTATTGGGTAAAGTAGCGCAGGTGATCAACGACCACCGCAACCTGGATGTGCTGGTGGAAGGCCACACGGACGTTTACCCGATCTCGACGCAATTCCTGAAAGACAACTGGGATTTGAGCGTGATGCGGGCAACTTCGGTGGTTCGGACACTGCAAACCCAGTTTGGCGTAGCACCGTCCCGCTTAACGGCTGGCGGTCGTTCGGAATTTATCCCGAAAGAAGACAACACCACGGAAGCAGGTCGTCAGGCCAATCGCCGGACCGAAATCGTTCTGTTGCCGAAACTGGATGAATTCTTCAACCTGCTGACGGAGCAGAAATAAATTAAACTCTTTTGAGTGAGGTGGCCAGAGATCAACGGATCTCCGGCCACCTTTTTTTATACCCCAATCGTATACCCGGTTTCAAACAAACCATTCGGTTCAACGTGCTGGATAGCTTCTTTCTCCTCGAACGGCACGGGCGTTCCCTCGCGGTCGGCACAGCCCAGCCAGGGTTCGATGCAGACAAACTTCCCGCCCGGTTTGGCCCAGATGCCCAGATACGGAAATGCCGGAAAGCTAACCGTTACGGCATGATCGTGGTTGCGGCTCCGAATCGTCACGCTCCGGGAAGCCAGATTTTTGAATACCAGTGCGTCGTCATTGAATAAGTCGGCCGTCAGCGGCAACTGTTTGTCGACGGTCAAAACCGGCTCGGTTTCACCCGTAAAATAACCTTTGGTCGACAGCATATGGCGTTCCAGCGGTTCTTCGTTCTGAAATTCCAGGTAATAATCTTCGTATTTTTCGTTCGGGAAAAACGGCACCGCAAATGCCGGGTGCGAGCCTACGGAGAAATACATCCGCTTGTCTTCCAGATTGATCACGCGGTAAATGAGGGTCAGCACCTGGTTGTCGATCTGGTATTCGATCTGGAAATCAAATTCATAGGGGTAAACCGCCCGCGTATTTTCGTTGGATTTGAGTGAAAAACACACCTTCGTCGGTGTGGCTTCAACCACCGTAAATTCGGACTGCCGCGTAAACCCGTGCCGCTCCATCGGATACGGTTTTCCATCGACGATAATCTGGTTGTTAAGGCAGCCGCCCACCACCGGAAACAGATTCGGCGCGTGCCAACCCCAAACCGCCGGATCGGCCTGCCAGAGGTGTTCAATACCGGTTTGTTTGTTATAAATAGACGTCAGTTCGGCACCCTGGGAACGGATGCTCACTTTGATAAAGTCGTTTTCGAGTGTTGTCATCGTCGGAATGAATGGTTTCGGCAAGTTCGTGACAAAAATGGGCAGAAAGCCGTAACTTTGGGCAAAATTTTACCGCATGGCTCCACAACGCAACCGGGCGCTGACGTTCATCTTCATTACCATTCTGATTGACTGCACCGGCATTGGGGTGATCGCTCCGATTGTTCCCCGATTGATTGAAGAACTGACCGGCGGAGATCTCAGTGAAGCATCGCAATACGGCGGCTGGCTTACGTTCTCTTACGCCATCATGCAATTTGTGTTTTCCCCAATTCTGGGCGGTTTGAGCGACCGCTTTGGCCGACGACCGGTTTTGCTGATTTCACTCTTCGGCCTGGGCCTCGATTATGTCTTTTGTGCCTTCGCGCCCACCATTGCCTGGCTGTTTGTGGCCCGGTTTATTGCCGGTATTTGCGGAGCCAGTTTCACGACGGCATCGGCCTACATTGCCGACGTCAGTCCACCGGAAAAACGGGCGCAGAACTTCGGTTTGGTCGGCGCGGCTTTTGGGTTAGGGTTCATTGTGGGGCCCATCATCGGCGGGGTTTTCAGTCAATACGGCAGCCGGGTTCCCTTCATGATTTCGGCGGGGCTGTCGCTTCTGAATTTTATCTACGGGTATTTCATTCTTCCGGAATCGTTGCCCCAGGAACACCGCCGGGCTTTTGAGTGGAAACGGGCCAATCCGATTGGTTCGCTGGCCCGGTTGAAGCAGTATCCTGCCATCCTGGGCCTGGTCAGCACGATGGTGTTGCTGTACATTGCCGGTCAGGCACCCCAATCGACCTGGACGTATTACGTCATCGAAAAATTTCGCTGGAACGAAACGTGGGTGGGCTATTCCCTCGGCTTCATCGGGCTGACGGTGGCCATCGTTCAGGGCGGTTTGATTCGGGTAGCCATTCCGAAACTAGGTCAACGAAAGGCGGTTTTTACGGGAATGAGCTTCTCCATCCTTGGGTTTACGCTGTTTGCGTTTGCCACGCAGGGCTGGATGATGTTTGCGTTCATGATTCCGTATGCGCTGGGCGGTTTGGCAGGCCCGGCTGTTCAGGGGCTCATTTCGTCGCAGGTGCCGCCCAACGAACAGGGCGAACTGCAGGGTGCCCTGACGAGTCTGGCGAGCATGACCTCCATCGTTGGCCCCTTGTTAATGACGCATTTGTTTGCGTATTTTACCAAGCCCGAAGCGCCGGTGTATTTTCCGGGAGCGCCCTTTCTCATGGGTGCGGTGTTGACGCTCATTAGCGTCTTTTTAGTGGCGAAGGCCTTGGGAGCTGATCCAGTACTGGTACCCAAATCGGAAGAAGCATCTTCCAGCCTTTAATACCTATGCAATACCGTACGATTTACGACATCGCTGCCCAAGGCTACGAAGAGTGGCTCTGGGCGTATATTTCCGCCGGATTCGTTGCCGCCACGCTGATCGTTTTTATTTTTTTCCGTTCTTGGAAACACCGGAAGATACTCCTTTTTGTCACCTGCGGCCTCTCTGTGGTAACTTTCGGAATACCTTTCTGGGATTACAACCACCTGAAGAGCAAATTGGAAGCACCAGACTGCCTGAAAGTCGAGGGCATTGTAACCGGCTACTGGGAGAAAATCTGGCGCGATAAAGATGCCAGCAACAAGTGGCAGAATTATCATTATGAAAGCTTTATGGTCAATAACGTAAAATTTGGCTATTACATCCGGGGGGGAGGCAGTGCGGCCGGTTTTCAAAACAATGATTCGATTCGGATTCCCATTCGCGACGGGATGTACATGCGGGTGCACTACTACGACGAACCTGTTATTACGAACGGAACGGTCAATAACCGGATTTTGAAGCTGGAAGTCGCCCCCTAGCTTACCGATCCCCTCCTCATCCGTGCGTCTGCCCTGGGTTACACCCAGGGTTATTCATAGGCAAGCCTTTCAGGATTGTTGTGACGGCGGTTTCGTTTTACATCGCTTTCGTTACGTAGAAGTACCTGTTTTGAAGAATCCGTACATTCCCTCTAAAAAAAAGCCGCATCACCCGCCACCTTTGTAGCGTCGAAAGACACAGCAACAACAACTACTGAACAACAAGAACAACAACACGTACTAATGGAAAAGCAAGCCTGGGCAGAATCGTGGGAAGATTCAAACACCCGCTTCCACCGTCCGGACGTTCACCCGTACGTACTGAAACACCTGACGCCGTTTGCGTTGATGGAAAAGTCGATTTTTGTGCCGCTCTGCGGCCGGTCGCTCGACCTGGTGTATTTCAGTCAATTTGCGGAACGCGTCGTGGGTGTGGAAAAGGTCGAGAAGGTGATCCTGCAGTTTTTTGCGGAAAACCAGCTTGCGTATGAAAAAGTCGGGGAGCGGTATATCTCGAACAATCTGACCATCTTTTGCAAAGATCTGTTCGCCTTAACGCCCGAAGAAGTCGGTGAGATTGACCTCGTTTACGACCGGGCTTCGTTGGTGGCGTTACCGCTTCCCCTGCGGGTGGAGTACCTGCAAAAAATGGAAACACTGACCGCTCCGGGAACGGAGTATTTTCTGAACACGCTGGAATATGCACCGGCCCTAAACACGGCACCTTTCAGCATTGCCCCGGAAGAGGTCTACGGGTATTTTCCGAATTACGTCATTAAGCACGTCGAAAGTCCGGAAGCGTCCCACCACCGCCTGATGCGGAAATTCAACCTGCATTTTCTGCGGGAACACGGTTTCATGATGCGGAAGCTCCACGACGCGTCGTATGCGTCGCTCCATGAATCGGCCAGCCGCAGTTTCTACGAATTTTCATAATGGGTTGTCCTACTTTTTCCTGACCGGTTTTGGGCCGTATAGCCCATTTGCCCGGAACCATTTCCATGGTTTGACCAGCCGGGATTTGCGCCGTACCCCATGAGTTTTCCAGGACACCTGACACGTTGCGGCCAGCATACCGCTGGTCCAAATTGATTTTTCCATGGATTTAGAATACGAATTTCGAAGTACCTAAAACGTTAGGGTGTAGGTTTTCCCTTTTTGCGTCGGCAAATCGTAAACGAGCGTTTCCTTCAACGTCAATGGACTCAGCGTGGCACGGGTCGAAATCAGTGCTTTGGCAGTTTCTTCCGGTTGGTAAAACGAATTGGGATTTACGCCCTGAGCGGTTTTCAAGGCCAATCCGGTAGACTTCAATGCATTCGGTACACGAATCCGGCAGTTCCCACCCAGATTCGACCTGATCGTCACCTTCGCCACTTTACCTTCTTTCCATTCCATGGCCACCAGTTCAAAACCGCCCCGCGCCCGTAAACCGCTGATTTTTCCTGATTTCCACACATCGGGCAAGGCCGGTAACAAATGAATGGTGCCGTCGTGGCTTTGCAGCAGCATTTCGGCCACACCCGCCGTACAGCCAAAGTTGCCGTCGATCTGGAACGGTGGATGTGCGTCAAAAAGGTTGGTATACGTGCCGCCACCACCTTTTTTGCCGGGTGCATTGACTGGTGACAACTGATCGGTAATGAGTTTATAGGCCCGGTTTCCGTCCAGCAGCCGCGCCCACCAGTTCACTTTCCAGCCCATCGACCAGCCCGTTGAAACATCGCCCCGGTGTTCGAGCGATGTCCGGGCTGCACTGAACAGTTCGGGCGTGCGGTAGGCTGATAATTGTGCCGATGGATACAGTCCATATAGGTGCGAAATGTGCCGGTGGTTGTCTTTCGGATTGTCCAGATCTTCCAGCCATTCCTGCAACTGTCCGTGCTGCCCGACCTGCATCGGAGCCAGCCGCGCGCGTTTTTCTTTCAAAATTTTGACAAATTCCGCATCGGTATTCAACGCTTCCGCCGACCGCATGGCCGCCGTCAGAATATCGAAAACCAGTTGATTATCCATTGTATGCCCCGCGCCAATCGTCACATTCGGGCGGCTCGTCGGCGCGTTTTCGGGCGACATGCTCGGGCTAACCACCAGCCAGTGATGCGTAGGCTCTTCGATCAGAAAATCGACGAAGAATTGAGCCGCTCCCTTAATCGCCGGATAGACCGTTTTCAGGTACGTTTTGTCGCCGGAATACCGGTATTTTTCCCAGGCATGCTGACTAAGCCAGGCACCGCTCATCGGCCACATGGCGTAGAAAATCGGATCGACCGGCCCGGTGATGCGCCACAGATCGGTGTTGTGGTGGGCCACCCAGCCGCCCACGCCATACATCTCCCGGGCGGTTTGCTGACCGGTTTGCGAAAGGTCCTTCACCATCTGAATAAGCGGTTCGTGCAGTTCGGTCAGATTAGTGACCTCCGCAGGCCAGTAATTCATTTCAGTGTTGATGTTGATTGTGTATTTACTGTCCCAGGGCGGGCTCATTTGCTGGTTCCAGATGCCTTGCAGGTTAGCCGGTTGGCCCGGAACGCCGTTGGGCCCAGGCTGCGAGCTGGAAACCAGCAAATACCGCCCGAACTGAAAATACAGCGAAACGAGTTGCGGATCGTTGCCCGACGCAAACTGCCGGATGCGTTCATCGGTTGGCAACTTAGCCGCATCGGTGGTGCCCAGATCCAGTTTTACCCGATTGAAATACATTTGGTAAGCCGCCACATGATCTTTCAAAACCGCACAGAAAGGCCGGGTAATCGCACGGTTCAGGGGCTGATCAGCTTTCGCTTGCGGGTTGGCCGTCAGGGTTTTATAATCCACGAAATTTGTCCCGATCGAAACATACAGGGTAACCGCATTGGCACCGGTTACGACGACCGATGTATCCGTCGGACTCAATTGTCCACCTTCTGGCAGCACTTTGACGTGCGCATTGAACCGCACCTGCCCTTTGACGCCTTCGTGGTCGCTGGTGATGCCGGTCAAAACCAGCTTGTCTTTGCCCTCGGTTTTGCGTTCCGTTTTTTGAGGACTGTTCAGAAAAGCCGTGAAAGTCAGTTTGCCCGGCTGGCTGGCCGTCAGTCGAATGGCAATCACCTGACCGGGAACGGAAGCGATTACCTGCCGGGTGTAGCGCACACCATCGACGGTATACATTGTGGTCGAGACGGCGCGTTCCAGATCCAGTTCCCGGTAATAATCGGCAAACGAATCATGACCGGCAAACGCCAGATTCAGGTTTCCGACAGGCTGGAACATCATGCCCTGCGCCTTTTTGGACTCGACTTTCTCGGCTGCCAGTTTCTGCGCTTCGGCGTGTTTTCCTTCAAAAATCAGCTTTCGGATGGTAGGCAAGGCCGCCAGCGCATCGGGATTATCGTTGTGGTTTGGACCACCCGACCAGACGGAAGACTCGTTCAGTTTGATGATTTCCTGTTGCGGATTTCCATAAACCATCGCGCCCAGTCGTCCGTTGCCAACAGGAAGGGCATCCGTCCAGGTTTTGCCTGCGGGTTTGTCGTACCAAAGTTTTAAAGCGTTCGGTTGCTGCGCCAGTGCTGCGATTTGGCTGAACAATACAAGACCGAGTAGTCGTACTTTTTTCATAGGAATTCCAGAATACTGCCATTCACTCGTTTCTGATGACCGTTGTCGCATTGCTTCGATACGCATTCCTGTTCTACACCCGGATAAACAGTTTTTTCTTATACATCCAGTACAAGATCAGCCAGAAAACCAGTAGGGCTGCTCCGCCACTGGCGAGCGGTTCGTAAGCGCCAAACTGCTCGAACACGGTTTGTCCCAAATGCGTCTTGAAGGTGTCGATGATAAAATGATCGATGAGGTGAACCAGGCAGTAAATGGCGATGGAGTTCATGCCAATCACGACCAGCGGAAACGCCCAGCCGCGCCATTGCCGGACATCTATTATATAGTAGAAAGCAGAAAGGAGCAAAAAACACCAACCACCGCTGAACAGCACCCAACCAGGCGTCCAGATGCGCTTGATGGATGGACTAATGCCCGTGATGGTCAGTAGCCAGCCCGTTGCCAGACCAATGATGCCGGCGATCAAAAACCGCTTCAGAATTTCAGAATAGGGCAAACCGGCGCGTAGCCATCGACCGGCCTGCAAGCCCAGCACCATCGTTCCCAGAGTCGGGATAAAGCTCAGGGTTGCATAGCCTCCCCCATTGAACAGAAAGGTTTTGGCGCGGGGAAACAGGTTCAGAAACCAGGTATCGAAGGCCCAGGCCAGGTTGCTGTTTTTGTTGAAATGAGCGGCTATGCCCGCTTTATGGTTCGGCCAGTCGGCGGGAACGCCCACGGCTTCGTATGAAAAACCGGGGCCGGGCAAAGGATACATCACGAACGCCAGCCAATACCCAACCAGAATGGCGGCCAAGGCGATCCAAACGGTGCGCGTGGGCCGGAAACCCAATAAAAAAAGGAATGGATAGCCCAAGCCGATTTGCGTCAGGGTGTCTTCAAACGTGAAATTAGTTTGTTCACGGCCAACCGAGCGCAAAAAAATACCGAGCAGAATCAGGATTAGAGAGCGTCGCAGCGTTTGGGCAAACATCACTCCAAAAGGTTCGTTTTTGGCCTGTCGGCTGGCGATGGAATACGGCAGGGCCACACCCACCAGAAACGAAAACGAGGGTTGGATCAAATCGTGCAAAGTACAGCCAAACCAGTCGACGTGATCCTGGTGGTGCGCCATGAAACGCCAGAACGAGCTGTCGGGCAAGGCTTCCGAGATTCGGCCGTAGTGGAGGATTTCGGCAGCCATCAGAAACATCACAAAGCCGCGATAGGCGTCCATCGACATCAGTCGACCGGCACGAAATTCAGGAAGTACAGTAGCCAAGGTGGTTCAGGATTAGGAAATCGCAAGAACGGGATTTTTTTGATGCGTCCACCGACTCCAGTCTGTGTTTTTTCGGTCTGACACTTCCCTATTACTCCGAAAGGCCGATTTCAGGAAATATGCTGATCGGCCGGGCAAAAATATGTCGTTCGCCCGCCGACTTCAATCTTCTCGATCTTGGTGCCGCACCGGGGGCAGAATTTGTGAGCTTCCACGTCGTCGTAAGGTGAGTTGTCCCACTCCCGGACGTGTATCAGAAAGCCAGCCGGAAAATCACGGTATTGGGCTTCGTGGCGAATGGCGGTGATCAATACCAGCCGGATGGCGTCGTAAAGCTGCCGGATCTCGTCATCAGTCAGGCGTTCAGTTCGCGTTTCGGGATGGACTTTTGCCTGAAACAGTACTTCATCCACGATCCAGTTTCCCAATCCGGCCACGGTAGTTTGATCCATCAACAGCGGTTTAATCAGGGCTTTTTTACGCCGAACCTGTCCCGTTAGCTCAGAAAAAGTGATTTCTAACCCATCTTTACCAATCTTTTTCCGTTTTAAATAACTATCTATGTCGCTGATTAGGCCAATCCGCTCAAATTTTCGCGGGCAAATGAAGCCTAAATTGAAGCCGTTCCGGAAGTGAAATACAATCCGGGCATACTTCGGTCGGTCGAGTGAAGAATGGTAATAGTCCAGATCGCCCGTCATGCCGAAATGCATGTGCACGATCACCGGTTCGCTAGCTTGGCCGGGACCGTCGGTTGTCACGAAAAGATTTTTACCCACCCGATGGGTGCCTGAGAACCAACGACCCACCAGAGCCTCCTGCAGGGTGGCGAAATCGGTCGTCAGCAGTTTGGGGTCTTCAACCTCGATGGATTCGATGGATTGATGAAGTGAAGAGGTTTCAAGATAACGCCGGTATATTTCGACCTCGGGTAACTCAGGCATAGTCGGGAACTAATTGACCTTTTAGCAATGTTTTACTGATTCTTATAACATTTTCCACTTCGAGAGTGTTATAACTAATAGTCCGGTTGATAACGAACGTGCTCTGAGTCAGGATGTAGTGTTTTACTAAAATTTAATTCCGTAATACACTAACTTTACAGAGGCTCCCGTTATGGTTACAATGTGATCTTCTTTTTAACCCTAACATGATTGAATGACAATAATTTACTCAATTTTTTGTTTAATTCTGTCTAATTCAATTCAAACCGCACAAAGTAGTTATGGAAAACAATAAGCCAAAAGCAAACGGAGCGCTCGTAGCAGCCTTAGTTATTATGACCATTCTGGCCGGTGTGTCCAGTTATCTGTTGTATGAACAGAAAGAAGTGGGTAAAAATCAGGAAGCAACGATTGCCACCCGCGTAGAGGAATTAGCGACTACCCGAACGAGACTGGATTCAATCTCGACGGCCCTGGACGCTAAAATTGCGGAAGTAAAAAAACTGGGTGGTGATATTACGGATCTGGAGCGTGTAAAAGCGGATCTGGAACGCGACAAAGCGAGCCTTCGGAAAGGGCAGCGAATTTCGATCGCTAAGTATGAAGCAAAAATCAAGCAATACGAAGCGTATCTGGTCGAGAAAGATACCCTGATTGCTCAACTGAAAACCGAGAACCAGTTATTGGTTACCAACAACCAGACCCTGGCCGACGCTAATACGACGCTGCAAACTGAAAAGCAATCGCTACAGGACTCAGTGACCAACATTGCGACAGTCAACAAGGATCTGGCGGAGAAAGTAACCCGCGCTTCCGCACTGAAAGCCCAGAATGTTCGGGTATTTGCGCTGAATTCACGCGGCAAACAACGCGACGCAACGGAAGACCAGGTAAAATCAAAGCGTGTTGACAAGCTGAAAGTGGTCTATATGCTGCCTGAAAACCCACTGACCAAGCAGGAAGAGAAAGAGGTATTTGTTCGGGTACTGGATCCGAGCGGTGCTGTGGTTTCGGATATGGCCAATGGCTCCGGAACATTCCAGGTCAATGGGCAGGAACAGATATATACCGTAAAACAGACGGTTCCGTTCACCAACAACAACCAGAATGTGGAACTGACCTACAACCGCGGTACGGTGCCTTACAAAGCCGGGAAATACACCATCGAGTTTTACTCGGAAGGTTTCCGGATTGGCGAGGGTTCATTTGCCATCAAGTAAGCAGTCCGACACACCATAGAAAAGGCGCGATACCGTTGGGTATCGCGCCTTTTCTATGGTGTGTCGGACTTTAATCAGGAAATTATCGATCGCTGGATCCGGTTCCATTTTTGCAAAATCGTCTTGGTTTTCTGACGACTAACTGCCAGAACGCGCCCGGAAATTAGCTCAACCAGCGGCAGTGGAAAGTGGGGCATTTCGGCCGGATAAAACCGGTATATAATGCCCGGATTGATTAGATAGCTTTCATTGATCCGCCAGAAATCGGGTAATTGTTTTTCCCAGTCATTGAGTGAATCGGCAATAGACACGCACTTCTGACCTGCATTGTCAAAATAAATAATCCAGGTCTGTTGCCCTTCGCTGTGAAGGTAAAAAATGTTTAACAAGTCGATCTGGCGCTTGAAGTTGGGGTCATTGATTGACAGCATAGTACTCTATTTACGATTCTGACAGAGAAATAGATTTTACTTCTAATCTTTGACCTTTTCAGGATCAAATACGTATTTATATGCGCTTCATGCGTTGCATAATAATTCAGAAATCACTTCCCACCGACGCCGTGACACCGGCACCACGGTTCCATTAAGCAAATGAATGGCGCCTAAACCGGTTTTCAATCGTTCTACCCGTTCAATGTACTCACAATTGACAATGCTATTGCGATGTACCCGAACAAAACCATCGGCCGGCAACATTCCCGCCAATTGCTTCAGGGTCTTGGGCATAATGATGGACGGGCGATTTCTCCAATGCAACCAGGTATAATTACCGTCTCCCTGCAAACAAACCAAATCGGATGCCTGAAAAACATGTTGCCGGGAACCCCGAAAATACAATTGTAAAACAGAATCAGAAGCAACTGACGCTGAAGAAGTAGAAGCGGGAATTAACATACTTTAAATTTCTGGGTAAAGGGTGCAAATACAGGAAGTTATTGAATAATTGTGCAAATATACTTCCCCAAAAATAAGATGTAGGTAAATGGTTACTAACGACTGGTATTGGTACCTGAACGGTCGATTTTGGTAAGGGAATAAAAAGAATCCGTTTGGCTGATACTATCAGTAATAATCAGTAATTTACCCCTTTACCCGGTTGAGGCATGGAGAAGGAGCAGATCCACATATTAGTAATTGAAGACGAGGCCGTTCTGGCCATGGATTTATCCGATACACTGGAAGAAGAAGGTTATTATGTAGTAGGCATTGCTAACAATGGCCGAAAAGCACTGGAATTGTTTAAAACGCAGCGGGTCGACCTCGTGGTGTGCGACATTCAACTGAAGGGGGACTGGGACGGCATCGAAACCATCGGGCAAATCCAAACCGTGCGACCGGTACCGGTCATCTACACAACGGCATTGTCTGATAAAAGCACCCTGGAACGGGCTAAACAAACCCTCCCGGCCGCCTACCTGACGAAGCCCGTTATCATCAGCAGCCTTCGCATTGCGATGGAGTTAGCCCTTCATAATTTTAGCCATAAACAGGAACTGGCGGTTCCGGATGAGGCCGTTGAGCTAAACAATATTCTGGAAAAAGATTCGCCATCCCGTGAAACCATTCTTCGCATCGACAACCTGATCTTTATTAAACATAACTACCAGTTTGTTAAAATCCTGCTGGAAGATATTTTGATTCTGGAAGCCGACGGCCCCTATACTACCATTGTTACCAACGACCGGAAATATGCCATCCGATTGACGCTTACCACCCTGCTGGAACGGCTAAGCGAAATGCAATTGGCTCGCGTTCACCGGTCTTTTGCGGTTCATATCAAAAAAGTTGAAGGATTTTCGGATCGTGAAATAACGATTGGCAAACACATTATCCCGCTGGGTCGGCAATATAAACAGGCATTTATCCAGCAATTCCAGATTTGGTAACGAAGTTGAATTTGTTGCTCGATGTTATTTCCTGTATCCATGAAAGGGTTTCTATTTCTCTGTGCGGTTTTCCTTTTTCTACAACAGACTTACGCTCAGCCCACTTTACCTACCGCTTACGACAGCCTGAAAGCCCAACTAGCATCTAAACCGGATACGGTTCAGATTGCCAACTACCAGAATTTTGCCGAAGAGATGCTCCGGAAAGGTCGGGTGGGCGACTCCCAAACCGCTCTGTCAGAAGCACTGTCCATCGCCGAAAAAAAACAGGATGAGCGCCAGATCAGCAAAGTGTATGAATCATTCGGCCGTCTGGAAATTGACCAGGGAAACTTTGCTCAGGCCCTGAATCATTTTCAGAAGGCACTGGATTATCTCAAAGACTCTCCGGCTCTCAACCAGCGAATTTTGATCTTGCTGCGCATCGGCCAGACCTATTTTTTGGCCAATGACCTGAAACAAGCCGAAAACTATTACCGCCAGGCTTGGCAGTTAGCCCGCCAGAACAATCGGGCGGTTTTGATGGCCGATGCCTATTCTGAACTGGCTAACCTGGAAGACACCCGGAAAAATTCCCGGAAAGCACTCGCCTATAATGCCCAGGCCATTGCCATTTACCAGGCCAATGGTGAGGACTACACGGCGGCTCTCTTTAACCGCGCCATCGAATACAAGAATGCCGGGCTCTACGCCGAGTCGGAGCGTATTTACCGCCAATGCCTGAAACACGCCGAAGAACAGAAAGATGAATATCTGAAAGGTTATGTGTACGTCAACCTTCCCAACACCCTTTTGCTGCTCAACCGGCCGGATGAGGCCGAAAAATACGCTCAGTTGGCCCTGAAATGGAGCGAAAACGGCCCGGAACGGCTAAAATTGCGGGAAGAGATTTTTGATATTCTCACCCGCATCTACGAAAAACGGGGGCAGGACCGGCAGGCACTGGCCTATTACCGCCAAAAAACCATGTACCGCGACAGCGTCCTGAATGCCGACAAAGCACGTCAACTGATTATGGCTGAAAGTCGCTACCAGGCACGGGAAAAAGAAAGCCAAATCCAAAAACTCGATGAGGAAAATACCCAGAAAGCCCAGCAATTGGGCTGGCTAAGTGCCGGTTTGGTGATTCTGGTAGGGTTAACGGCACTCTTGTTCTGGCAATACCGTACCATCCGGCGTACCAACGCCCGACTCACGGAGAGTAACCGGGTAATTTCGGAAAGCCACCAGAAAATTTCGGAACAGTCGAAGCAATTGAAAACGTTGCTGCGGGAGTTGAACCACCGGGTCAAGAATAACCTGGCCATTGTCTCCAGCCTGCTCCGGCTGCAATCGAAACGACTGGAAGATGAGGGAGCGGTTCAGGCGGTTCGGGCCGGACAACAGCGGGTGGAAGCGATGGCACTGATTCACCAGCGGCTCTACATGACCGACAATGTGTCGGCCATCAACATCAAAGAATACATTACCGATCTCTTCGATGGTCTGTTACTGGCCTATGGGTTTGATAAAGCGAACTTTGATCGGGAGTTGCTCATCGAGCAGGAAGAACTGGATGTCGACCTGTCGGTGTTGCTCGGCCTCATTCTGAACGAAATCCTGACCAATGCCTTCAAATATGCCTACGAGCACGTTTCACGGCCCTTTCTCCGCATCCGGCTGGCCGCCCACTATTCCAACGAACCGAACGTGGTGCGACCCCGGCTCACGCTGGAAGTGCAGGACAACGGCCGGGGTCTGGACCTCCGGCGGTGGGAACGCCCCAATAGCTCATTCGGCAAACGATTGATTACGTCGCTGAGCGAACAGGCCGGTGGCCAACTGGAGGTCAGCAACCGGAACGGGACATATTACCGGTTGGTGATTCCGCCTTTGTACAGAACCGGATCGGAGGCTGCCTAAAACGAGTACAAAAACCCGATGGCCAGCCCCTGGCTATACTGAATGGCATTGTCCTGGTCTTTGTCGTACAGGACAATGCCGGTCAGATTCACATTGACGTACTTGTTGACTTTGGCGGTCAGGGAAATATCAAGCCGGTGATCGATGGCGTTCAGGGTTGCGTAATTGGCAAAAAGCTGATACCGGGCTTTCAGGTTCAGATTTTCCATCAGATTACGGTCAAAATTGGCAATGAGCTGGAAGGCAAATTCATTTCGAACATTTTTGCCGGGAGCAACACCATAGCGTGATGGTTCTCCAATCGTAATGGCATCATCGGTTACGAAGGTCTGCCGGATGGTTCCCAACCCGAATTGCAGATTGAAATAGGTCGTGGGTTTATATTCCAGCCCCACGGATTCGGTCAGGTAAGCCGGAGCGAAAAAATTGGAGATCAGCACGTTCCGCTCACCACCACCGGGCAGTTGCTCATAGCGGTATCCCGTGGCAAACTGCGACAGGAAGTTGAGGTTACCAAATGCCAGCCAAACCGGGCTTAATCGATGTCCCACTTTGGTATCCAGAAAAATGCGATCGACATTTTTGCGGGAATCCTGGTTCTGGTTTTTAACGATACCATACTGCAACTGCACTTCGCTCGTCCAGTTGAATCGGCGCTGCATGTAGTCGGATTTGGCATTGAAAAAGGCTCCTAATGCGATCGAATTGACGCCCCCTCCCTTCCAGTTGCTACTGAAGGATCCTTGGTTTAAATTGATCCCGGCTTGCGCCGACCGTTTCCAGTACACCGTATCGATCGGAACGACCTTGATGGAATCCAGCCGGGTCGGTTTTTGGGCCATAGCGCCGACACTCCAGCCCAGTAAAAAGAGGAGAAAAAAAGCGGTTTTCATTACGCAAACAGGTTGGTGGATAACAAGCGGCTAAAATTAATCAAATACCTCAACGTTTTGTGATTGAAGGCTTTGCAGGGGAATAACCGTAACGGTGGCGCCGGTTTGGAGTGTCAATGACGTATTATCCATGCGGATAATTTGCCCTTTCGTATCGCCAACCCGGATAATTTGCCCTTCGTAGAAGCGGTTCTTACTGTAGAAAGACGACAGGATGTTGGCCATGACGTCGCGCGAGGCCATGCCGTAGCCGATGGCGAAAGCAAAAATAACGCCCCCAATGAGCAAATTGAAGCTTGATTCCAGCAGTTCGGTGTTGATACCGGCCTGACCTAAGGCACTGATGAGGGTTATGATGAGGAAGAAAAAGAATACAATCATGCCCAGCAGCTTTCCGGACGCAATATTGAACGATTGGCAAAGCGTGACTACGGCCCCTTTCAGTGCATCAGCCACCAGTACACCCACCTGTAACATGATGGCTGCGGCAATCAGGCGGGGAATGAAGTCGACCAGTGATTTGACCATTTCCGTAATGGCCGAAACCCCGAGCGTTTCGGTGGCAGCCATCAGGAAAATCAGCAATACGAAATAGTACAGAATCTTGGCAACGATTTCGCTCAGCTTGATTTCCGTTTTAAGCCGTTTAATGAAATCGATTTCCGTGAGCCGATCCCCAATGCGGTTAAAGCCGACGCGCGCCAGGAGTTTCGACACCAGGATTGACAAGGCTTTTGCCACCCCAAATCCTACCGCAATGATAAAAGCTGCGCCGATAATGCGGGGAACAAAATCGATAAACTGGGTAATGAGGGTGGTAAAGGTATTGATTAAAATATCAATGAACGCTGGAATCCGATCCATGGCACGGTCTGCTTTGTTACGGTTGTGGAGTTCTACTGGGAAGCTTAATAACGGATACCAGGGCTGATGCTACGTTAAATAAATCATCGACGTAAACTTCCACAATGGAGAGTGAATTACGAATCAGATCAATCTCCGAAATGAGTTCTTCTTTTACATTGGGTGGACAGGTATCCGGGAGTTCTATTTCTTTGAAAACGTTGTAAATCGATTCCATCGGGTTCCTTTATCGTCCTACTTATCAAATTTCGTCCACGCCACGAATTTGGCGACCAACAGCGTCAGGAAGATCAGCGTTTCCAGATACCGCTTTTTCAGTTTTTCCTTCGCCCGTTTCAGTCGCATTTTCACGGCACTCTCGCTCAGGTTATGAATGTCGGCAATCTCTTTGATGCTCACTTCATCCTGGTATTTCATCAACAGCAGGCTTTGTTCCTCCATCGTCAGATAGGCCAGCGACGACTTTAGCCGGCTGGCTTCCATTTCAATCAAATCTTCATCGGCATCGTCGTCCAGCCAGTCCATTTCGTCATCCACCGGTACTTCGGCTTTTTTCCGATTGTTGCGCATCTGATCGGTGCAATAATTGTAGGTGATCGAAAATAACCAGGTTGAGAAGCGGGACTGCTCTTTAAAACTGCTTAGTCGCATGATTAACCGTAGAAAAATGTCGTGCGTGAAATCTTCCGCCTTCACGGGATCTTTCGTAAACATCAGACACTTTCGGTAGACCTTGTCACTGTACCGACTGTAGAGGTGTTCAAAGTAGCGGTTACTTTGATTATCGACATACAAACGAACCAGTTCTTCGTCTGTCATCCGCTTTACTTCCAACGACGCAATCATTCTATAAGACGCTTAAAAGTGATAAAGTAATGCTTCCCGGTTATCTCTGTGGCAAAAGGCACCCTACTTGTTACTGAATCAGCCCATAAATGACTTGAATGTACAAATAAAATCAAAAAACAGTATATATCATAAAAAAAAGTCCGATCGAATAGACCGGACTTTCTGTACTAAAAAAAAATTGGATACGACCCACCAATCTTAGCCGATCGCGATGCGCTTGAAAGCCGCAATGGTTAATCCCTTGCTGGTTTTTTCGAGCAACTGAGCAATCGTTACGGATGAATCTTTGACAAACTCCTGGTTCAGCAGCGTGTTGTCTTTGTAGAATTTTTGCAGTTTACCCATCGCAATTTTTTCCAGCATGGCTTCCGGTTTTCCTTCCGCCCGTGCCTGATCCTTACCGATTTCGATTTCGCGCTCAACGATGCTCGAATCAACACCGTCTTTGTCGATGGCAACGGGTTTCATGGCTGCAATCTGCATGGCGATGTCTTTTCCGACTTCGGATACATCCGTCGTACCGGCGTTATTCAGACCCACCAGCACGCCCAATTTACCATTGGAGTGGTTGTAAGCCACCACCTGTTCGGCCGTTACGACCTCATAGGCTGTCACATCCAATTTTTCGCCAAGTTTACCGATCAGATCGGTAATGTGTTCCTGCAAAGAACGCCCGTCGCCTTGGGGCAATGCCAACAGTTCTTCTTTTGTAGCCGGTTTAGCCGCTACGGCGTTATCCATCAGGGCCATGGCCAGGTTCTGGAAGTCAGCCACTTTCGAGACGGGTTCGGTTTCGCAGGCAAAGCCAACGACACGACCGGTTTTGCCATCCGGGCTCACGTGCGTCAGAACGACTCCTTCGGAAGTAGTATTGTCGGCCCGCTTGTTGGCAATTTTCTGACCCTGCTTGCGCAGAATGTCTTTTGCTTTTTCAAAATCGCCATCGGCTTCGGTGAGCGCTTTTTTACAGTCCATCATACCGGCGCCAGTTTCCTGCCGGAGTCTGTTAACGTCTTGTGCGGTAATAGCCATTGTTTTTTTATTAATTGTCTGTTATCAAGTTCGTTACTGTCATTTGGAAGGCACTGTTTCAGGCTGCGGCATCCTGTACCTAATCTCCTGAAACGGAATAGCCCATAGCGAGGCTACGGGCTATCCGAATATATTAGTATGGCAACATGGTTGCTCCCAGATAGTCTTAATCCTCCTGCTCTTCTGCTTCTTCAGCGACAACCGGGCTGATTTCATCTTCCGCATCAACAGCCGTTTCGCCTTCGGCCTTCGCTGTTTTTACGTCTTCAGCACGTTTTGCTTCTTCTTCTTCCTGCAAACGCTGATCGTCTTTATCCTGTTTACGCTCCAGAAGGCCCTCTTCGATGGCCTTTCCAATCGCCAGGGTAATCAAACGAATCGATTTGTACGCATCGTCGTTTGCCGGGATTGGATAATCAACATCGCTCGGGTTTGAATTGGTATCGCACATGGCGAAAACCGGGATACCCAGGCGTTTTGCTTCAGCGACGGCAATGTGCTCGCGCTTTACATCCACAATAAACAAAGCGGCTGGCAAACGCGTCAGGTCGGCAATACCGCCTAACACACGCTCCAGTTTCTCTTTCTCACGGTATACTGTCAACCGCTCGCGTTTCGCGAGACTTTTGTACGTTGCCTCATCCTTCATCATTTTCTCGATGCCCTGCATCTTCTTCAATGACTTCCGGATCGTGGCAAAGTTGGTCAGCATACCACCCAGCCAACGGTCGGTTACGAACGGCATTTTTAGCCGGCGAGCCTCTTCCGTGACAATTTCCTGCGCCTGTTTCTTGGTGGCAACAAACATCACCTTGCGGCCTGAACGAACGATGCCTTTCATCGCAGCCGCAGCTTCGTCGATCGACGCCAGCGTCTTGTTCAGGTCAATGATATGGATACCGTTTTTCTCCATGAAGATATACGGTGCCATACGGGGGTCCCATTTCCGGGTAAGGTGGCCAAAATGCACACCTGCATCCAGAAGATCTTTGTACTCTACTTGTGCCATTTTAAAATAAGAATGAGAAATAAAAATTGTGAATACGCAGCACCACCCATCGGCATCAGGCAAGTGTGGTCTGGACGAAAACTATTAACGTTTCGAGAACTGGAACCGCCGGCGAGCCTTGGCGCGACCGTATTTTTTCCGTTCTACCATGCGCGAGTCACGAGTCAGAAAGCCTTCTTTTTTCAAAGCCGGCCGAAACTCGGGGTTGATCTCACACAACGCACGGGCAATCCCCATCCGGGTTGCTTCTGCCTGACCGGAGATACCACCACCGCGAACGTTTACTTTCACGTCGTAGCCTTCCGGAGCATTGATGGTTGCCAGCGGCTGCTTCAGAACGATTTGCAGAACTTCCGTAGGGAAATAGTTTTTGTAATCTCTGCCATTGATAACGATGCTGCCCGTACCTATCGACAGGTATACGCGCGACACGGCTGTTTTCCGGCGACCTAATGCGTTGATTCGTTCCATTGTTTAAGATGTGAGACGGAAGACGAGAGAGAAGAGATTAACGCGTGTATTCTTTTATCTCTTGTCTATGGTCTATTCTCTGTTATTAATATTCCAGTTTAACTTCTTTCGGTTGCTGCGACGCGTGGGGGTGTTTTTCACCGGCATAGACATACAGGTTGGTGAACAACCGGCTGCCCAGGCGGCTTTTCGGCAACATCCCTTTGATGGCGTGCTCCAGAATAAAAGCCGGATTTTTCGACATCATTTCGCGGGGTGTCCGGAAACGCTGACCACCGGGATACCCCGTGTGACGAACGTATACCTTATCGGTCATTTTCTTACCGGTAAGTTTGATTTTTTCGGCATTGATGATGATGACATTGTCACCGCAATCAACGTTGGGCGTAAAATTGGCCTTGTTCTTGCCACGGATGATTTTTGCCGCCTGGCTAGCCAGCCGACCGAGAACCTGGTTTTCCGCGTCAATGACCACCCAGTCTTTCTGCACCGTCGCTTTGTTGGCCGAAATGGTCTTGTAGCTTAACGTATCCACTTGTTTATGGGAGATTATATATTGATAGACAAATACTTGCGCTATACACAAAAACTCCCGTCCAAAAACGGGAGTGCAAATATAGAGTCTATATTTCTGAAATACAAGGTCGAATGAAATTTTCAGCTATTTCAGATGTTCTTTCAACAACATTAAAATGAGCTGCTGCGTTTGTTCCATCTTCTCCAGCCGCGTTTCGACTTTGTCAAAACGTTGCTCGACCTTGTCGAAGCGCTGACGCACTTCATGCCGCGTTTCGTTTAAACCGATCGTTACAGTAGCCAACCCGTTGGCCAGGGAGTCTATTTTCTTTTCGGTACTGGTGACCCTTCGGGTCAGATCGTCCAGCCGCACGGTATGCAGGGAGACCTGGTTTACGATCATGCCGATCTGGCCCAGCATACGGTCCTGCTTAAGGGCGATGTCGGCGACCAAAGGTTCCAGTTGACCAAGGCGTTCTTTCTCGGTCATGGTTCAATTTCGTCAAAGGATTGAGGAGTTACTACTACTCTGACGTTAGCGGAGCTTCAAAGTCACCAAACTGATAACCGCTAAAATGATGGCAACGATCCAGAACCGGGTGACAATTTTGGCTTCGTGATACCCTTTTTTCTGAAAATGGTGGTGCAACGGCGACATCAGGAAGATCCGTCGCCCCTCGCCATACCTCCGCTTGGTGTACCGAAAATAACTGACCTGCATGATCACCGACACGAGTTCGACCAGAAAAATACCGCAAACAATCGGAATCAGCAGCTCTTTCCGGGTCGCCAGCGCCAGCACGGCGATGATACTGCCCAGCATCAAACTCCCCGTATCGCCCATGAACACTTGGGCCGGATAAGAATTGTACCACAAAAAACCGATGCAGGCGCCCACAAAAGCCGCGCAGAAAATAACCATCTCCCCCGAATTCGGGATATACATGATGCTCAGGTATTGCGAAAACGGTTTGTTGTTCGACAGGTACGCAAACACCCCCAGCGTCAGGCCGATGATCACGGAGGTACCGGCCGCCAGCCCGTCGATGCCGTCGGTGATGTTGGCCCCGTTGGAAACCGCCGTCACAATAAAAATAACGATGGCGACGTACAGAATCCAGGTGTATTCGTCCGGGATAAAATCGGGCAGTAAAGAGGTGTAATTGAAGTCATTGTTCTTCAAAAAGGGAACCGTAGTCGACATGGATTTGATGTCCTGATAGGCCCCGTATTCTACCTGACCAATCGACGTGTTGATCAGCCCCGGTTTGTAGACCCGGATTTTGACGTGTTCGTTAAAGTACAGCGTCAACCCAACGATCAAGCCCAGACCAACCTGCCCGACGACTTTGAACTTGCCCTGTAAACCTTCTTTATTTTTTTTGAATACTTTAATGTAATCGTCAATAAACCCGATCAGACCAGTCCAGACGGTAGAAACCAGCAGCAGAACGATGTAGACATTGGTCAGTTTGGCAAACAGCAAGGTCGGAAAAACCAGCGATGCCAGAATGATAAAACCGCCCATCGTTGGTGTGCCGCGTTTCTGCATTTGTCCCTCCAGCCCCAAGTCCCGGATTTCCTCGCCGATTTGCAGTTTTCGGAGCCGATCGATGATTTGCCGTCCATACACGGCGGCAATCAGCAACGACAGCGTAATGGCCGCCCCCGCCCGAAACGATAGATATTGAAAAACCCCGGCACCGGGGAAATTGAACTGCTGATCGAGGTACGTAAAGAGATAATAGAGCATACAGTCTGAATGGTTGAATAGCGGAATGGGATTGATGATTAGACGGTTTTTAATGGCTGGATGGCTCTAATGGTTAACCATTTAACCATCCAACCATTAAAGCCATTCATCCATCAAACCCATTCAATCATGATTGTTGAAAGGCTTCACGAAGGATCTTGCGGTCGTCGAAGTCGTGCTTCACGCCCTTGATTTCCTGATACGTTTCGTGGCCTTTGCCGGCAATTAAAATGACATCGTTGGGCTGCGCCAGTTCAACAGCCCGGTAAATGGCTTCGCGCCGATCCACCAGGGTCTGGGTTTTCTTAAAATGAAGCGGTGGTACGCCAGCCTGCATCTGTTCCAGAATGTCCATCGGATCTTCGTTGCGCGGATTGTCGGATGTCAAAATCACCCGATCGCTGAATTTACAGGCAATTTCGGCCATAATCGGACGCTTGGCGGCATCGCGGTTTCCCCCACAGCCCACCACCGTAATCACCTGCTCGTTGCCCTGCCGCAACCCCGCAATGGTTTCCAGCACATTCTGCAACGCATCGGGTGTATGGGCATAATCGACAATACCCACGATTTTCGTATCGGAAATAACCATCTCAAACCGGCCCGGCGGACTGGGCAAATCCGAAAGCTGCGTCAGCGATTCTTCAGGGTCTTCGCCCAGCAAAACAGCCGCTCCGTATACCGCCAGCAGATTATAAGCGTTGAAACGACCCGTCAGTTTAAACCATACCTCCCGACCGTCTACCTCCATTTGCATCCCAAACAAACCTTCCGACAGAATCCGGCCTTTGAACGACCCCAGCGTTTGCAGGGAATAACTTTCCTTCCGGGCGCGGGTATTCTGAAGCATTACCAGCCCCCGTTTATCATCCAGATTGGTGAGTGCAAATGCCGACGCAGGCAATTGATCGAAAAAGCTTTTTTTGGCCTTGATGTAATTATCGAACGTCTCGTGGAAATCAAGGTGGTCGTGGGTAATGTTCGTGAAAATGCCCCCGGCAAAGTGCAAACCCGCCACCCGCTGCTGCACCATCGCGTGCGAACTCACTTCCATAAAACAATGCGTACAACCGCGTTGCGTCATTTGCACCAGCAGTTCGTTCAAAGCAATGGTATCGGGCGTGGTGTGCGTCGCCGGAATAACCGTCTCGTCGATCTGGTTCTGAACCGTCGAAAGCAGGCCCGACCGGTAGCCGCGTCGCTGGAAAAGCCGGAACAACAGCGTCGCCGTCGAGGTTTTGCCGTTGGTGCCCGTCACCCCAACGAGTTTCAACTTTTTGGAAGGATGATCGTAGAAATTGGCCGCAATCAGCCCCAGCGCATAACTGCTGTCCAGAACCTGTACGTAGGTTACCTGCTCAGACCGGTTTTCGGGCATCTCTTCGCACAGAATGACCGAAACGCCCTGTTCAGCGGCTTTTTCGATAAACCGGTGGCCGTCGGTCTGCGTCCCGCGAATGGCGGCAAATAACCCGCCGGGGGCCGCCTGCCGCGAATCCATCGTCAATTTACTGACCTCGACGTTCATATTCCCGGACGTCGACTGCAAGGGTACTTTATATAATAGGGTGGTTAACTGCATAAGAACGTGGCGGAGACAGTCCGTCAGGCGGTTATCTTCCGGATTGATTTTTTTTGTTTACGGCCACCACCAGCGTGTCCGGTCGCGCACTCTGCCGCAAGGTTAGCGAGATTTTTCGCGGATTCGGCAGCGGATCGCCCGGTGGCACCGATTGGTCGATCACTTTGCCGTAGCCTTCAAAACGCACCCGAAAGCCCCGGTTTTCGAGCAGATGCAAGGCGTCCCGCAGCGTCATGCCACGCAAATCAGGAACTTTGTTTTGGGTGGTCTGGCTCACCCACTGCGTTCTTGAACCCTGCGTTTCAGTGGTCACCCAGCCGTCGGCATCGGGTTTGGCGTCCATATTCAACTCCGTACTGATGGTTCGGATGTCGTCGGCAAAACCGGCTTTGACCCCTTTTCCGGACTGACGAACGGTTTTGGAGGCAATGGCAACAGGCCGGTGCATCTGGACATCATACGCATAAATCCGGTCGGCAATCTCACGAAAAACCGGTGCCGACACACTGCCTCCGTACAGCAGATCGATGTTGGCTCCGTGGGGTGTATCGATGATGACGGCAATGCTATATTTCGGTTTTTCGGCCGGGAAATAACCGATGAATGAGGTCAGGTATTTCCCAACCTGATACCGTCCGTTGATGAGCTTCTGGGCCGTACCGGTTTTTCCGGCAAAGCGGTAATACGGACTCTGGCTTTTCTTGGCCGTCCCGCGTTCCACAACGCCTTCGAGCATTTTTTTCACCTGCCGAATGGTCGTTTGAGAGCAAATCGGTTCCTGAGCCACATACGGTTCATAATCTTTCACAACTTCGTTGGCCCGGCGAACCTGCTTGACCAGCATCGGCTGTACCCACTTGCCGTCGTTGGCAATGGCGTTGTAAAACGTCAGCATCTGCAACGGCGTCAGTTTCAGTTCGTAGCCAATGGCCATCGAGTTCAGCGACAGTTTGCTCCAGCCCGGCGACTGCGGGTTGGGAATCACGGGCATGGTTTCGCCAATCAGCCGAAGTCCACTGGGTTTGTCCAGTTTGAAACGACGCATATACCGGCAATAGGTGTCCGGGTGATTATACATATTACTGCTGCTCATCAGCAGGTGAACGCCAACGTTCGATGACTTTTCGAAAACCTGCGCGGCCGTAATGCTCCCGTGACCGCTCCGTTTGGCATCCGAAATCCGCCGGCCCCGGTACATGACGATGCCACCGCCCGTATGAACCATCTGTTCGGGCCGGATCAGTTTTTCTTCCAGCAGTGCCACGAAGGTTGGGAGCTTAAAGGTAGAACCGGGATCGCCCCCACCCGCCAGCGCATGATTAAAGTTTTCGACATACTTGCCGTCTTTCAGCGTCAGGTTCGCCATGGCCCGGATTTCGCCGGTTTCCACTTCCATGACGATCAAACAGCCCCGTTCGGCCTCGTATTTTTCCAGTCCGTGCAACAACGCGGTTTCGGCCATGTCCTGAAAATTGACATCGAGGGTCGTATACACATCCATACCCGGTTCCGGTTTGATGTCCGACCCGTCTTCAATCGGCATACGCACCCCGCCCGACAGAGATTCGACCAGGCCAACGCCGTCTTTGCCCGCCAGTTCTTTCTGAAAACTGGTTTCCAGCCCAACCAATCCTCTGGCGGTTTCAGGATTCAGGTAACCGACCGTTCGCAGGGCCATTCGTCCGTAGGGGTGATACCGCTGGTAAACCGGGTCGAATTTGCCGCCACCCAAACCACTTTTCGAGCGATCACGACGGAAAAAGGGCCATTTCTGCATGGCCAACCGCTCCTGATAGGTGATTTTTTTTCGACTGAGCAATAGGTACTGCCGTTCGTTTTCGCGGGCTTTCCGGATCATGTACGCGTATTCATTCCGCGAGCGCTCCCCGAATTTCTGCGACAACAGCATGGCGAGGGAGTCGACTTTCTTGTCAAACGAGTCGGCTTTGGCAACGCGGGGGTCGATTCCAACGTAATAATACGGTAGTGAGATCGCCAGCGGGTCTTCGTTGCGCGAATAAATATTGCCCCGCGTGGCCCGCAGGGTGTCTTTTTTGATGTGGAATTGCGTAATGCGATCTTTCCACATTCGACCGTCCAGTTTTTGAAAAAACTGAACATAAACCAGTTGCCCAATGATTGCCATAGCAAACAGGCAAATGGCCACGGAAGCCAGGGTAGCCCGGCGGAGAATGGCTTTCTTTACGTTCATGGCTGCGGCTCTTCCGGTTTAACAACGATTTTTAAAGGCGGGGTGACGGGTTCCGTTAAACCGGTGGCAATCACCTGTTTGCTGATTTCGGATTGTTTGCTGCTTTTCTTAAAGTCGGCCTGCAGCGTCATGTATTTCGCCCGCTTTTCATCGACCACGGCTTTCACCCGCTGAATATTCCGCACCAGCCGCTCCGCGTTGTGGTTGAAGCCAATATACAAAATCAGCAGAAACGAGATCCACATGATGCGATCGAAATGCTTGATCGGCCAGGCGTTGTCTTCCCCGAAAAGCCGCTCAAATCCAATGGTATTGTTCAGGTAATTTAAAAGCCGGTTTTCTCGTTTTTTCTTCACGATCGGTGCTTTTGGCGGATGTTTGTAGGTATTCTGTGCCATTATCGTTGATCAAAGTGTCTATCATACCGGTTTCTCTTTACTACCCTAAATCCTCTAAAGGGGACTTGGACCATCAATAACTGAATGCTAAAAGTCGCCTTTAGGGGATTTAGGGGCGTTTCTCCGCAATTCGCAACTTTGCACTCCTCGCCCGCGGATTCCGGGCCACTTCCTCCGCCGACGCTTCAATCGGTTTGCGCGTGACGGACTGGAGCGGTTTGATCTCGTTCCCGTATAAATCCTTCTCAATGTCGCCCCGGAAATTGCCCGATTTGATGAAATTTTTCACCAGCCGGTCTTCCAGCGAATGATACGCCATCACCACCAGCCGTCCGTCGGTAGCCAGCACCTCCGGCACCTGCATCAGAAACTCTTCCAGCGTCACCAGTTCCTGGTTGACTTCGATGCGCAGCGCCTGAAAAACCTGGGCAAAATATTTGTATTCCCGCCCGCGTGGCGCATACCGCTGCAAGACGGCTTTCAGGTCGTTGATCGTTTCCAGTGGCCGGTTCACCCGGTTGGCGGCAATAACGCCGGCCAGGGTTTTGGCGTTGGTCACTTCGCCGTACATGCCAAAAATTTTATGCAACTGATCTTCCGGGTACTCATTGATCACTTTGCGGGCCGTCAACTCGCCCGACTGGCTCATGCGCATGTCCAGATCGGCATCGAAACGGGTGGAAAAACCGCGTTCGGGCGTATCGATCTGGTGCGACGAAATCCCTAAATCGGCCAGAATACCGTCGACCTGGTCGATTTTATAGAGTCGTAAATACCGCTTCAAATGCCGGAAATTGGCCGCCACAAAGGTCAGCCGCGGGTCGTCGATGGCGTCCGCATTGGCGCGCGCGTCGGGGTCCTGATCAAAAACGATCAGGCGGCCCAGTGAATCCGGCCCGGACGGTAATTGTCGTAAAATTTCGCGGGAATGGCCCCCGCCCCCAAACGTCACGTCAACGTACGTGCCGCCGGGTTTCAGATTTAACCCCTCTACGCAAGCCTGAAGTAATACCGGTTCGTGGTAATTAGTCGCTGTCATTGTCCTTGTAAAACTTCCTATAAACCAGCATGAACGTGCAATCCGCAGAAGATTTCTGGCCCATTTTGTAGGAATTCCGACTTACCGGTCGTTTCAAAAAACCTTTTCGGAACTAAAACAAAATCTTCATCCGTTACAAACTTAACAAAACCGCCCCTATTTCTACCCCGAAGAGAACTGGATCTGCTATTTTTTATTATATGAAAAAAAACGTTGTGTTGCTGCTGGCAACTCTCTTCTGGATTCCTTTCTCCGGCGTATCTCAATCGGATTCAAAACTAAAAACTGGTATCTGGCGGGCGGTTTTACAGAGCAAGGGCGGAGAACTCCCGTTCGGACTGGAACTCAATCAAACCGGGGCAACCTATACGGCCTTCGCACTCAATGGAGCGGAACGGCTGGCCTTCGATAACGTGACGGTGAAGGGAGATTCGGTGCGGTTGACCATTGCTATTTTTGAAGCGGAAATCCGGGCGAAAGTGGATGGGAACACGCTGCGGGGCATCTGGCGTCGCCGGCGGACGGGACAAAATTACACCTCGCTGCCGTTCAGCGCCCGGCATGGCTTGACCTACCGGTTTACCCCGAGCACGCAGACACCAAAGATCAACGTGACCGGCACCTGGGCAACAACCTTCCGGTCCGGGACGGATTCGACGGTTTCGGTTGGTATTTTCGACCAGAAAGGCAGCAAGCTGACCGGTACCTTTTTGACGACGACGGGCGATTACCGCTTCCTGGAAGGCAATGTGGTGGGCGATAGTCTGCTGCTTTCCACCTTCGACGGAACGCATTTGTATCTGTTCAAGGCCCGGCGCAAGCCCGATAATACGCTGGAAGGCGGTTTCTGGTCGGGCGAGAGCGGGTACGAAAGCTGGACGGCGCGATTGGATCCGAAGGCCAAACTACCGGATGCTACCACCCTGACGTACCTGAAACCGGGTTATAAAACCATTGCCTTCACGTTTCCGGATGTCAATGGCAAGCCGGTTTCTCTGACGGACGCCCGGTTTAAAAACAAGGTCGTGGTGGTTCAGATTCTGGGTTCCTGGTGTCCGAATTGCATGGACGAAACCAATTTTCTGAGTCCGTGGTACAAAAAGAACAAAAACCGGGGCGTCGAGATTGTGGGACTGGCCTACGAAAAATCGGCGGATCTGACGGAATCGGCTCCGATGCTGAAACGCATGACCAACCGCTTCAAGATTGAGTATCCGGTGGTTTTGGCCGGAACGAGCGTCAAATCCGAAGCGTCGAAAACCCTGCCGATGCTGAATCAGGTGGTAGGCTTCCCGACCATGATCGTCATTGATAAAAAAGGAACCGTCCGTCAGATCCACACCGGTTTTACCGGACCGGGAACCGGCAAATACTACGACGAATTTGTCGAAGACTTTAACCGATTGATTGATAAGTTAGTAACTGAGTAAAGCAAAATAACTAGTAAACAACAAATCCACACCAGAGACGAAAGATCAGAGAGAAAAGACAAGAGACCGTACGGTTTTCGATGTCTTTTCTCTCTGATCTTTCGTCTCACATCTTGAACATTCATGTCCCGTCAGGAAAAATTACTGCTTTTTGTTCTTGCGTGCATCAACTTCACGCACATTGTCGACTTCATCATCATGATGCCGATGGGTCCGCATTTGATGCGGCATTTCGGCCTGAATCCGCAGGAATTCAGCTTCATTGTCTCGGCCTATAGCCTCAGCGCCGGTATTTCCGGTTTTCTGGCCGCGTTCTTCGTCGACCGCTTCGACCGGAAAAAAGTGGTGTTAACGGCCTACGTCGGTTTTGTAATCGGCACGATTGCCTGCGGACTCGCCCCCACATTCGGTTTATTGATCGTAGCCCGCACCACCGCCGGTTTATTCGGGGGCGTACTGGGCGCACAGGTGTTTTCGATTGTCGCCGATGTGGTTCCCTACGAGCGACGGGCGCAGGCGATGTCGGTCATCATGACGGCGTTCTCCGTGGCTTCGGTGGCGGGGGTGCCCATCGGGTTGTATCTGGCAACGAAAATTAGCTGGCACGCACCGTTCCTGGCCATTGGCGGTTTGGGCGTCATCGTGATCGGCTTGATTATCAAGTTTATTCCCCGGCTGGACGGCCATTTGCAACGGAATGGCACCCGGTTTAATCCGCTGGAAGTCCTTACCACCATCGTGCGCAATCCGAACCAGATGCGCGCCCTGTGGCTGACGACCACTATCATGCTGGGCCACTTTAGCATCATTCCGCTGCTCTCGCCGTTCCTGGTCGCCAACGTCGGCCTGGGCGAAGACCAATTATACCTGATTTATTTCGTGGGCGGTCTGGTCACTATTTTTACGGCTCCCATCGTCGGACGTCTGGCCGACCGACGCGGCAAATATCCGGTTTTCGTCACCTTTGCGCTCTTGTCGATGATCCCGATGTTTCTGCTGACGTCCATGCAGCCGTCCAGCCTGACCTACATTCTGTCCGTCAATGCGCTGTTTTTCATATTTTCCAACGGACGGTTTATCCCGACCCAGGCGATGGTTTCGTCGGTCGTGTTGCCGCAGCAGCGGGGCGGTTTTATGAGCATGAACTCGTCGGTGCAACTGCTGGCGCAGGCGCTGGCTACCTACGGGGCCGGTTTGATCGTTACCAAAACGGCGGGCGGTCAGTTGATTCACTATTCATGGGTGGGTTATCTGGCGATGGCAGCTATTTTCGCGAGTGTGTTTATTGCCCGGAAACTCCGGCCGGTAGACGAAAAACCAGCACCATCGAACCCGCAGCCTCCTGAGCCTGTACATCCTGCGCCCAAGCACCCGGATGTGAACCGACCCGTTGAAGCGCTGTAACCGTTTCCTAAAAATTTAACCGGAAAATTTGGCGGGAATGAATTCTGTTGTTTATATTTGCACATATTCTATTGACAAAGTATAGTAATGTCTATTTCTGCACAAAATACCACCACTCGCCCGTTTGAACGGGTTCTCCCAATGCACAACGTTTGGGTGAATGGCTGTTGTTGTCAGCGATTTCGAATGTGCTGTTAGCACATCTCTTCCCTCCCTGTTATCCAATTTCTACCCGACGAATCAGTCAATTTGAAAACCGGTGACACATCGGTTCAACCCATCTGCCCGCGTCGATTCTTTTCGTTGACTCAAAATCTATAAAGTCTATAAACTTACTTACAAAATGGCAGCTTTTTTTGATTCTATCCCCGAAGACTCTGACTTGTATTCCATTCCGCAAGTATTCCGGAAATTAACGCCCATTTCGCCCTTGAAAACGGGTGAAAAAGCCCCGTTGTTTGGCGTTCACCGCCAGCGGGCCATCGGGCAGTACATCACCTGGCAAACGGATTACTCCAAAACCGTTCATTTGCACGACTGGCTGCAAACCGGCCCGCTAATCATTGCTTTTTACAGCGCCGGCTGGAGTGAGTATGGCAACCGGTATCTGCAAAAACTGACCCGGCTTTACGCTCATATTCAGGAGAACGGCGGGACCTTGTTGGTGTTGTCACCGGATTCCCTCGAATCCCTGCAAACGCTGGTTGAGCAACACGATTTACCCTTCACGATTGCGCAGGATGTCGATAACCAGATTGCGGCCAAATTTGGCGTTTATTCAACCGAAGATCCGGTCTGGAACCTGATTGCCGGGATTACGGAGGACGTTCCCTACCCGGCTTTGTTTGTGGTAGCGCCCAACCGGCAGATTCAATTCAGCTACGTCGATCGGAATTTTACGGAAACTTTCCCTGCCGGTGAATTGCTGCACCACATCAACGGGCAGCAAACGGCGTTATTGAGCCTGGCCGCTTAATGTACCACGGACATGCCTCCGGACTTTAGTCCGGGCGTACATCCGGTCATCCGCAACTTTTTTAGTAGTTTTGATTGTTCTTTCAAGACGATTAAACCTGAAGCGGAGCGTAGTTGATGACGGATTATATTTCAACCTTAAATGAACCTCAGCGACAGGCCGTGCTGCATGGCGACGGCCCGCTGATTATTATAGCCGGTGCGGGATCGGGAAAAACCCGCGTGCTGACCTACCGGATTTCGCATCTGATTGAAAAAGGCGTCGATCCGTTCCGGATTTTATCGCTGACCTTTACCAACAAAGCCGCCGGTGAAATGCGTCACCGGATCGAGAGTGTGGTGGGTACGGAAGCCCGCAACATCTGGATGGGGACTTTTCACTCCGTTTTTGCCAAAATTCTGCGGATCGAAGCGAAGGCCCTGGGTTTCACCAGTAACTTTTCCATTTACGATACCGACGATTCCAAATCGCTGCTGCGAAGCATCATCAAGGAATTCGGGCTGGACGATAAAATTTATCGCGCCAATGTCGTCTTTTCGCGAATTTCAGGAGCCAAAAACCGGCTCGTCGGCCCGGCGGATTACCTGGCCAATCCATTGATTCAGACGGATGATGCAGCCGCACGGATGCCCGAAATCGGCCGGATCTACAAAGCTTACACCATGCGTTGCTTTCAGGCCAACGCCATGGATTTCGACGATCTGCTGTTCAACACGAACGTTCTGTTCCGCGACCACCTCGACATTCTGAACAAATACCAGCACAAATTCAAACACGTGCTGGTCGATGAGTTTCAGGATACGAACGTGTCGCAGTACCTCATTACCCGGAAATTATCGGCGGTTAACCAGAATATCTGCGTCGTTGGCGACGATGCGCAGAGCATTTACGCCTTCCGGGGTGCCAACATTGAGAACATTCTGAATTTCGAGAAAGACTTCCCGGACGTTCGCACGATCAAACTGGAGCAGAATTACCGCTCGACCAAAACCATCGTCAACGCGGCCAATTCGATCATTGCCCGAAACCGGGCGCAGTTGCGCAAAAGTGTTTTTACGGACAACGAAGACGGCACACTGATCGACGTCATTAAAGCCGCTTCCGACAACGAAGAAGGCCGATTGATTGCCACGTCGCTGTTCGAAGCCAAGATGCAGGACGGGCTGCACAACACGGATTTTGCCATTCTCTACCGCACCAACGCGCAATCGCGGGCGTTTGAGGAAGCCCTCCGGCGCTTGAACATCAAATACCGGATCATCGGCGGTCTGTCGTTTTACCAGCGCAAAGAAATCAAGGACTTGCTAGCGTACCTGCGTTTTACGGTCAACCAGAGTGACGAAGAAGCCTTCAAGCGGATCATTAACCTGCCCAAACGCGGGATTGGCGACACTACCGTGGCAAAAATTGCGGTGGTCGCGTCCGAAAACCAGGTGCCGATTTGGGAAGTGGTGAGCAACGTCAATAAATACGTTGCCGGACGGGCCGGGATTGCCATTGAAGCGTTTGCCGATCTGATCAAGAGCTACCAACTGCTGCTCGACAAGAAAGACGCTTATGACGTGGCCGCTCACGTGGCCAAAACGTCCGGAATTCTGAAAGAGCTATACGACGACAAAACCGTCGAAGGGCTGTCACGCTACGAAAACGTACAGGCGTTGTTGAACTCGATCAAGGAATTTGTCGACAATCCGGACAACGACGACAAGAGCCTGAGCGCCTTTTTGCAGGTGGTTTCGCTCCTGACCAGCGCCGACGAAAAAGATGACGACGGCGATAACGACAAAGTGACCCTGATGACCATCCACGGAGCCAAAGGGCTGGAGTTCCGGAATGTGTATATCGTCGGTTTGGAGGAAGACCTGTTTCCGTCGCAAATGATGCTCGAAAGCCGGGCGGACCTGGAAGAGGAACGGCGGCTATTTTACGTCGCCATCACGCGCGCCGAGAAGAAACTAACGGTTTCTTACGCCGAATCGCGGTATCATTATGGTCGGCTGAAAGTCTGCGAACCCAGCCGGTTTTTGATGGAAATCGACCCCGCTTTCCTGAAAGTGGCCAAAACCCGCAAGGCGGAACGGGAAGAAAGCCAGGAAGCCAAGCGGGAAACACCGGCTGGCGGTTCAATGAGTTTTGTGCGGAGCCTGGCCCAGAAAACCGCTAAGCAACAAGCTCCGCAACCGGCAGTAGCCCACGTTCCCTCCAACGATTTTGCGCCCAGCGATACGTCGAAACTGGCGGAAGGCATGCGCGTCGAACACCTCAAATTCGGCTTCGGGCTGGTTCAGAAAATCGACCAGAACGGCAACGACCGGAAAGCGATCATCAAATTCGAAACCGCCGGCGAAAAGACTTTGCTGCTGAGTTTTGCCAAATTGAAGATTGTATGAGATAGAAAACCTGCAAGGTCTGGGCGACCCCGTCTCAAAGACCTTGCAGGGTTCTTTGTGGTTTGTTTGATCGAATAGGCGAAATAGCTTCTGATTCTCTTTCTGCGAATCAGTATACCAGCCTCCTTATCTCCTTTTGACTCAAACGATTCCCTGCCCGTATGGTCTCCGATGTCAATGCCGGTTCTGTGCCCCTTCAGACCCAGGAAGTGGTGGCTGTTAAAGCCAAACGATTGCTCTCCATCGATGCCCTCCGCGGGTTCGATATGCTGCTGATTGCGGGTGGGGGCGCGTTCATCGAACGACTGAATGGAAAAACCGGCCTGGGTTGGGTCGACTGGATGGGCGATCAGTTGACGCATCCGGCCTGGAACGGGTTTACGTTTTACGACTTTATCTTCCCGTTGTTCCTGTTTCTCTCTGGTGTTTCGCTTTCTTTTTCTTTACAAACGGCCGTAGCCAAAGGCATCGACAAGCCTGTTTTATACCGAAAAGCATTTCGCCGGTTTGTCATTCTTTACCTGCTGGGCATTCTCGACAAAAATATTCCACTGGATGTATTCGACCCGGCGAACATCCGGTACGGGACGGTTTTGGGTCGCATCGGCCTGGCTACGCTAGTTGCCACGGTTTTGTTCCTGAACTTTTCCTGGAAACAGCGGCTCTATGCCGTGGCCGGTATCCTGCTGGCTTACTATGCCGCCTTATTTTTGATCCCGGTTCCCGGCTTCGGCAGCGGGGATCTTTCGTTTGAGGGCAATCTGGTCGGCTGGTTCGACCGGACGTTTATGCCCGGTCGGTTGCTCCAGAAAACCTACGACGAACTGGCCCTGCTGACGCAGTTTCCGGCGCTTTGTCTGGCGGTTTTGGGAACGGTGGCCGGAGAACTGCTGCAATCGGATCGATCAGACCGGACGAAACTCACCTATCTGGTGGCGCCCGGCCTGTACAGCATTGGAGCCGGCCTGCTCTGGGGCATTCATTTCCCGATCAACAAGCACTTGTGGACCAGCTCTTTCATTCTGGTTACGGCGGGCATGGGCGCGCTGTTTCTGGCGCTTTTTTACGGCCTCATCGACGTGCTGGGCTTTCGGAAATGGTCCTTTTTCTTCAAGGTGATTGGGATGAATTCGCTGGTCGTTTACCTGGCTTACCGGTTTATCGATTTTAACCACACCTCTAAACTCTTATTTGAAGGGTTTTACCGGCATACGCCCGAACCGTTTCACGAATCGCTGAACGCGCTGGGCGCCCTAGCGTTGGTCTGGACGTTTCTGTATATCCTCTACCGACACAAAATTTTCGTCAAAATATAGCGATAGGAACGCGGATGGAACGGATTAGGCGGATTTTAACGGATTATCTGCGTAAATCGGTTTAATCCGTTCCATCCGCGTTCCCATCCACAAGGTTGGTTATCTTTGCGGTATGATTCGATTTTTTACGGAAGACATTTCCTTTACGCTTTCCCGGAAAATACCCACCCGGCAATGGCTCACCAAGCTGGCGTTGAAAGAAGGGTTCAGCGTTGGTGAGTTGAACTACATTTTCTGCTCCGACGAGTATCTGCTCCAGGTGAACCGCGAGTATCTGGAACACGATTACTATACCGACATCATCACCTTTGACAATTCAGAAGAAGAAAACCGGCTGGAAGGCGATATTTTTGTCAGCATCGACCGCGTCCGCGACAACGCCCGGCAACTGACGATTCCGGAAGAGCAGGAACTTCGGCGGGTGCTGGCGCACGGTTTGCTGCACCTCTGCGGCTACGGCGATAAAACCGACGAGGAAGTGAAACGAATGCGGGAGAAGGAAGAAGAAAGTTTGATAGACTGGAATAACCGTTCGCTCAATCCTGCCTCCGGCCAATCGGACCTTTAAGCAGAAAACCGTATTTTTGAGGGCTTAATTTTAGGCACTATACGCAATTGAAGCCATGTAATCGTTCACAGGTCTCCTTTTAATGGATTTGCCCTTGCCACCCGGCAAGGTGCCTGTGTTACCTTTTATCAAAACGAACATGGTATTTTCACAAAAATACGGTCGCACGTATCACTACCCGTTTTCGCCAGGCACGACCAGCGACGACCGCATCAATCAGCACTACGAAGAACATATTGCTCCTATTCCGGCACTGGTTCATACCGAAAAACTCGACGGTGAAAACAATTGCCTGAATCGCTACGGCGTTTTTGCCCGCTCACACGCAGCACCCACACAATCGCCCTGGACACGGTATCTGCGTGACCGCTGGGAGTTGATTCACCATGATCTCGGCGATCTGGAAGTGTTTGGCGAGAACCTCTACGCCATTCATTCCATCGAATACCACCAGTTAGAATACCATTTCTACGTCTTTGCCATTCGCGACCGCGACCGCTGGCTTTCGTGGGAAGAAACCCGGTTTTATGCCCAGTTGCTCGATTTTCCAATAGTACCCGAGTTAGAGGTTGTTCAGGCGCCCTTTCGCCCCGGAGTCATTGAAAAACAAGTGAAAGGCTGGGCCAACCAGAACAGTCGGCTTGGTTCGCACGATGCTCTGACGGGCCAGCCCTGCACAATGGAAGGCATTGTCACCCGCAACACCGATGCCTATACCGCCGATGCATTCGGCCAGAATGTGTTCAAATATGTCCGGGCCGGGCATGTAAAAACGGATGAACACTGGACGCGCAATTGGAAACAGGCTTCATTGCTCCGAGAACGTCCCGCTAATGTTCCACCTCAACCGATGATCCGATGATGTGGCAGTTAACGACACAAAAGAATTGGGACGAACTTGAGCGTCAGTTTGGGTTTGTCCGGGATATGCGCGACGTGCCACAGGACCCGCGTCACCATGCCGAAGGTGATGTAGCGGTTCATACCCGCCTGGTGGTCGAACAACTGCAACAGCTTCCCGGCTACCAGCAACTTAATCCGCAGGACCAGGCGGTTTTGTGGACGGCAGCCCTGCTGCATGACGTTGAAAAACGGTCGACAACGGTGCTGGAAACCGATGGCAGCATCACGTCACGGGGCCACGCCCGACGGGGTGAGCAAACCACGCGGGAATTGCTGTACCGCAGCTTTCCGGCCCCCTTCAAACTTCGGGAGCAGATTGCAAAACTGGTGCGGTATCACGGCCTGCCTTTGTGGATCTTTGAAAAACCGGACCCGTTGAAATCGTTATTGCAAACCAGTCTGGAAGTCAACACGCAATGGCTGGCTCTGCTGGCCGAAGCGGATGTCCGGGGCCGTATCTGTACCGATCAGGCTGAATTGTTGGAAAAAATAGCCTTTTTTCGGGCCTATTGCGAAGAAAACGGGTGCTGGGGAACGCCTTATCCGTTTTCCTCCGGGCTAAACCGGTTCACGTATTTTTACAAGGAAGACGCGTCACCAACCTACGAGCCCTTCGACACCACGGTTTTCGAAGTGGTGCTGTTGGCCGGATTGCCCGGAGCAGGAAAAGATACGTACATTAGCAAACAGCTCGCCGACTGGCCGGTGGTTTGTCTGGATGATTTCCGGCGACAATTCCGCATCGATCCGGCCGACCGCGAAGGGACGGGTTACGTCGTTCAAATGGCCAAAGAGAAAGCGAAAACCCTGTTACGACAACAACAATCGTTTGTTTGGAATGCCACAAATTTGACCCGACAGGTGAGGCAGCAACTGATTGAGTTGTTCGTAACCTATAAAGCGCGCGTTCGGCTGGTCTACCTTGAAGTGCCGTATACCCAGCTAAAGCAACAAAATCAAAACCGCATTCATGTTGTACCCAATGCCGTTATGGCCCGAATGCTTTCCCGATTTGAAATTCCGGCCTGCTGGGAAGCCCATGAAGTTGTTTATGAAGTTCGTACTTAATGGCTTGATTCAGTACAGCAAATTCCCGTATTTGCCATTCGTACAACAACTGCATCTCTTACCGAAATTATTCTATGCAATTTACTGAAATAGATCAGCATCAGATTCTGGCGCAGG
Organism: Larkinella fluvii; assembly: GCF_051857545.1. Lineage (NCBI taxonomy): Bacteria > Pseudomonadati > Bacteroidota > Cytophagia > Cytophagales > Spirosomataceae > Larkinella > Larkinella fluvii. The sequence continues at coordinate 502,116 of NZ_JBPZHB010000006.1, forward strand.
GCGCTACGCTCGAGCAGGTTGAAGAACAGATCCAGCATTTTGTCGATAACTTCCCGTATCTGCCCGTGATTAAAGCGGCTACGGTAGGCGACGGTCTGATCCGCGTCGATGAGCAGGCACTGGCCGGCATCGTGGCGGGTTTCGACCAGAAAGCCCCGGCCCTGTCGCTGCTGAAATTTGTGCCGGCATCGGGAGCAGCCACGCGGATGTTCAAGTCGCTGTTTGCCGCGCTGGAGGGAAAAACCGACAAATCGGTAGAGGAATTCTTTGCCCGTCTGTCCGATTTTGCGTTTTACGACGCCTTGAAAGGGGTTTCGGGCGAGCCCAACCACCACGTTCTGTCGGCCCTGCTCACCGAAGAAGGCCTGGATTACGGCAGCTTACCCAAAGGACTGCTGTTGTTTCACCGGTATCCCGAAGGGCCGCGCACACCCGTCGAAGAGCACCTGATCGAAGGGGCGGCATACGCCAATTCCAACGGCCGCGTCCGGATTCACTTCACGGTTTCGCCCGAACACCGCAGTCGGTTTGAAGACCTGATCGAACGCGTGCAGTCAGACTACGAAGCCAAACTGGGCGTTACGTTTGAGATTACGTTCTCGGAACAGAAAAAATCGACGGACACAATCTCGGTCAACCCCGACAATACGCCGTTCCGCAACGCCGATGGTTCGCTGTTGTTCCGCCCGGCGGGTCACGGTGCGCTGATCGAAAACCTGAACGACATCGACGCCGATGTGGTGTTTATCAAAAACATCGACAACGTGGTGCCGGATGCCCTGAAAGAGCCGACGATTACTTACAAAAAAGTGCTGGGTGCCATTTTGCTCGACATTCAGCAGCAGATTTTCCGGTTTCAGGAAATCCTCGGCGACGATATGATCAGCGAAGGCTACTTGGCCGAACTCGATGAATTCCTGCGGACGACGCTCTGCATTCTCCCGCCCGACGGTTTTGACACCTGGCTACAGGACGAGAAAGTGGAGTATTTCCGGAAGAAACTCGACCGACCACTGCGGGCCTGTGGCATGGTGCAGAACGTGGGCGAACCCGGCGGAGGACCATTCTGGGCGAAAAACGCTGACGGTTCGGTTTCGCTGCAAATCGTGGAATCGGCGCAGATTGACCTCAAAAATGCTGAACAAAAGCAGATTTTCGATCAGGCGACGCACTTCAATCCGGTCGATCTGGTGTGTGCGCTGAAAAACCGGGATGGCGAAAAGTACAACCTGCCCGCCTACCGCGATCCGCAAACCGGTTTCAATACCGCGAAATCGAAGGATGGCAAGGAACTGAAAGCGCAGGAATTACCGGGATTGTGGAATGGCGCAATGGCCGACTGGAATACGGTTTTTGTCGAAGTGCCGCTGATTACGTTCAATCCGGTGAAAACCGTGAATGATCTGCTGCGGAAAGAGCATCAGCCGGCATAGGTTTACGGTTTTCGGTATACGGTTTACGGTGCGGTTCCCCGCCGGGACTGACGCATTTATATCCACGCTTCGGCAAGCATGCGGTAGCCACCGTAAACTGAATACTGAAAACCGTAAACTATTTATTCTCCGTATCGACCAGATTAACGACCACTTCCTGGTGTTCGGCTTCCCGGCGGGCAAACGCCGACAGGGTGGTTTGTTCGTAGACCGCCAGGTTCGCATCCCGGACGCGCTGCATAATCGGGCGAATGGCGCAGGTTACTTCGTCGTTGCAATCGTCGCAGCGAACGTAAAAATTGAGGGAAACGCAGGGCGTTGGCGCAATCGGGCCGTCGATGACACGCAGAACCTGGGCCAGATTGACCCGTTCGGGATCGACGCGCAGCAGATAACCGCCCCCTTTGCCTTTCTGGCTTTGCAAAATGCCGTGGTTCCGCAACTCGAGTAAAATCGCTTCCAGGAATTTTTTAGGGATGTTCTCTTTCGCCGAAATATACGAAATCAGGATCGGCCCCTTGCCAAATTCTTCGGTAAGAACTTTCAGGGCTTTGATGGCATACTTGGCTTTCTTTGAAATCATTGCGTTACGGGTATGAAACGGTTTCAGGTGTCGGTTTTGGCGTACAATCAGACAAGATATTAACTTATTAGTCTATAGACAAGTTCCTCAATAGATTTGGTAGTGAATGGTCTCCGTACGGTATGGGGTAAAAATAAGAAAAAAGCCGGAGCAAAGCCCCGGCCTTTTCGTGCGACACCAAATATAAAGAATTGAGAGAGTTACTTCAAGGTATAGTCCGTATTCTGCGGATCGAAATTAGTCCAGGTTTCGGTCCAGTCTGTCGTTCCGAAAGCCCCCATAACCGTGTTGGTTTCGAAGCCCGTTGGCAGCGTTACACCGCCCGTCAGCAAGGGAGAGCCGGTTTGGGGCAGAATGCCCGGCTTGCCGGTCAGCACGTTGAAGTTGGCGGGCAATTTCAGATCGGCTTCTTTCGCACCCAGCATGTTTTTGCGATCGGTGGCTTTCAGCATAACCGTATCGCCCGAAACCACCGCTTTGCTGTTCACAATGGCCAAACCACGGTAATCACTTTTGCCGGTTTTGAAGTTATTCTGCGTAGCATCTGCTTCCAGTTCCAGACCGCCTTTCGGGAATGCACCCACCACGGTCGAGTTGTAGATGCTGATGGCCGAATTCCGGCGAATCCGGAAAGCTGACCGGTATTTGCTGTTTACCGTACCGCTACCCATAAAGACACTGATGTTGGCAAATTTGGCCGACGTTTGTGGCAGATCGGCCGAACCGGTTCCGTCATTGTCCGATTCAAAACCGTTGGAGTCCGAACAATTACACTGATCGGCAACCGCCGGATCGCGCAGAATCAAACCGTATTGCACATTACCGCTGAAGCCATAATCCGTATCGAAATCATCGTCCAGCGTCCGGTAAGCTACTAAGTGTTTGGCATTGACCGTTCCGCCAAACCACTCGATGGCGTCGTCACCACTGTAGGATACCTGTACGTAGTCGATCACCGTGCCGCTACCGATACCGGCCAGCGTCAAACCGTTGATCTCTTTGTCGGTTTGGAACGCAATGCCACCAAACTCGATGCGAACATACCGCAGAATCCCGGAGTTGTCGGCAGCATCGCCCGTCGTACCACCCGGCACCACCGATACTTCTTCCCCTTCAATTTTAAAATCCTTCTTGTTGGCGGGGGCTTTTCCCATGATTACGACACCACCCCAGTCGCCCGCCCGGCGTGAACCGATGGCTTGATTGGATGTAAAAACGATGGGTTTCTCCTTCGTTCCGTCGGCAATGATTTTAGCACCCGGCAGGATAAACAGCGTTCCTCGCGATGGCTGATCGCCTTTGATGACCGTACCCGGTTCGATGGTCAGCGTCACGCCCGGCTGCACATAGACAAAACTTTTCAACAGATACTGGTTTTTGGCCGACCAGGTCGTATTGGCCGTGATATTGCCGCTTACCTCGGTCAGTGTACCCGGCACAGGCACTACACCCAGATCATCATCATCGTCGTCGTCATTGGTACAGGAAACCATCAGACCCAGCGATACGACGCTAAGTAGCAACGCCAGCATCCAGGTTGTTAACTTTTTCATACGAGTTTAAATTGGTTGTGTGTATTGATTGGTTATGGTCTTAAAATTTGCTTTGCCCCTGACCCCTAAAGGGAACGGACATCGCGTCATCCGGATTAAGCTGCGTCCGTTCCCCTCTAGGGGTCAGGGGCAAAGCATTAAAACTTATAGGTTACCCCCACCGTCGAGTACGAGCCGCGTTTGAAACGCTGGTACACATCATCGCTGTCCGTAATTTTCTTGTCCAGATTAGAATCCTGAATCAGGCGGAACGGCTGGTTCAGCAGATCCTGAATACCGGCCCGGATTTCAAGGTGTTCGCCCACTTTTTTGGTGACCGTCAAATCGATCACGTTACGCGGCATTTCGTAAATCGTCGGCTGCACCGACCGATCGCCCACCGCAAAAATCCGGCGGCCGATGACGTTGTAGAGCACATTGACCTGCCAGCCCTGCTTCGGATCGGTGTAATACACCCCGGTATTGACCAGATACGGCGACTGCCCCTGCAACGACCGGTTGTTTTCCTGACCGACAAAGGAGTTGATGACCGAACTTTTGATCAAAGCCGCATTCAGCAAAACCGTCATGTTGTCCAGAAAACCGGACCCGCTCACGCCCCGCAGCGATTTCCGCGCTTCGAGTTCGACACCCATGCTGTAGGCATTGTTGGCGTTATCGACCGTGTAGGAAACCCCGCTGCCCGAATAGTTGATTTTGGCTTCGATCGGGTTGATGAAGTACTTGTAGAAACCGGCGACCGAAATCAGTTCGCCCTCGCCCGGATAAAACTCGTAGCGAACGTCGGCGTTGTGAATTTTGGCAATTTTCAGATTCGGATTCCCGACGCGCGACACGTCGTAGTTGAAGTCATAATAGGCAAACTGCGCCAGCTCGCGGAATTCCGGCCGGTTGACGGACATGCTATACGCGACCCGGAACAACGACTTGTCAGACAGGTTATACGAGGCATTGACCGACGGCAGCGGGCTGAAAATCGGGTTGTCGACCCGGATCGGCTGCACACCGTTCACGACGCTTTGCAATTGCTGACGGTTGTATTCGCCCCGGAAACCGACCGTGGCATTAAACCGGGCCGACAGCGGAAGGTAGGCTCCCACATAACCCGACATCATCAGGTTCTGGGCGTCGTAATGATCCTGCGTGTTCGTGCCTTCGTTGTAATACAATCCTCTGGACGACAGATTGGACGCCTGGAAGAACTGCGAGGGCGACTGCGACAGCACTTCGGCACTCACGTTGTTCGGGTTCACGATACCGAAATACCGTGCCTTGAACATCCGGTCTTTGTATTCGGTATAGACCCCGGCGCGCAGTTTCAACACCTGTTTGTCGTCCGTATCGGCGGATGCGGCTTTTTTGTACTCGTAATCGACGCGGCCCGTGGTGACGTATTCCGTCAGATCGGAATAAAACCGGGCGGCATTCTGGAACGTCGGACTGGGTTGCTGCGGAACGTCGATGCGGAATGGCTCACTGCTGCCCTGCGGACGGCTGGAGGTAAACCGCCGAAAATCAGGCTCCTGACGGTTGGTAAACCCAAAACCGCCCGTCCAGCGCAACCGGCTCTGGCCGTTCAGTTCGTGCGTGCCGTTCAACTGGCCGGTGTAAATGCTTTTCTGTTCGTAGCGAAACGCGTAGTTGTTCAGCTCCAGGTTGTTGTCATTATAGCCACTCCGCAGGGTCGTTTCTTTTGTTCCCAACTGGTTGAACAGGTTCCGGAATTCGATTTTTGTCCGGGGGCTCAGAATCAGCGCCCAGTTGGACAGCACGCCCAGGCGGGTGTTTTCGGTCAGCAACTGATCGTTGTAGGCGTATTGAATATCGCTCAGACCAGTGGATTGATTGGCGGAAAAATACCGGTATTGCTCAACGTTGGCAAACGTGTGCGTATTGGTATAATTGAGGTTGGTAAACGTGGTCAGTTCCTTGCTGCCCAGGTAAAACCGGCGACTGAAGCCCAGTTGCGCCCGCAAATCCGGCGAAACCATTTTGTTGTTCAGCGCAAAATAGGGCGACAACGATTTAAACTTGTTGATCACCGGCTCCGACGAAGCGCCGAAAGCATTGATCCGGCGTTGCGACGGGAAGTTGGACGGCAACCGGCGCGTGCCGTCGTCGAAACCGAGGAAGTCGGTTTTGCCACCCTGATACGAACTGTGGTTCTGGAAAGTCGTGTTGCCCCGGTAGGAAGTCGAAATACCGGCGTAGAAGCTGTTGGCGTCCGGGATGGTTTTGGTGTAGATTTTGATGATTCCGCCCCCGAAATCGCCCGGCAATTCGGCGGCTCCCGATTTGAAGATCAGCATCCGGTCGATGGCCGAACTTGGAATGAGGTCGAACGAGAACGACTTGGTATCCACCTCCGTAGACGGCGTGATGACGTCGTTCAGCATGACGGTATTGTAGCGTTCGTTCAGCCCGCGAACAATGATGAAGCGGTCGTCCTGAATGGAAACGCCCGGCACCCGGCGGATGACCTGCGACGCATCGCGGTCCTGGCTGCGGGAAATCTGCTGCGCCGAAATTCCGACGGCCACCTGCTCGATCTGCTTGATTTCGGTGATGACGGCGACTTCCGTGTTGGTGCCGCGCTGGCCTTTTACGATGACTTCCGCGAGGGTTTTGTTGTCTTCGGCGAGGGCCGAGTTGATCAATGTGGTTTTTCCCGCTTCCACCCGCACGTTGTCGATGGTTTTGGTGGCGTAGGAAACGTAGCTAATTTGCAGTTGGTGAACGCCCGCGGGCACTTTGCTGATTTCGAAATTGCCTTCCACGTCGGTGACCGAGCCGATGACGGGGTTGGCCCCGACGAGTTGAATGGTGGCGCCGATGATGGCTTCGTTGTTTTTGGCGTCTTTAATCGTCCCTTTGAGGGAGCCGCTCTGGGCGAGGACGCTGAACTGGAGGAAAAGTAAACAGATTCCGGATAGAAGAAATTTCATGGTTTGGTGTCGTTTTTTGACGACCCAAAGGTAGGGTGGCTATATTACCCCAATGTTACGGGAAGGTTATGGGAGGGTTGTGATTTTGGTAGATTCGTAAGGGCAATTTGTTGAACAATACTACATACGCAGCGTACAACTAGTTTTTAAACTGGCATTGAAAAAAGCAAAGATCAATAAAGATGTAGATATTCAAAGATGTGAGTATTCATGGTTCACGATATAGCTTTGCCACACAATATATTAGAAAGTGGCACTGATATAAAGTTTATTCAGGAACTGCCTGGCCATAAGGATATGGAAGCTACCCCTCGCTACAAGTAGGTAAGTGAAAAGCGCTAAAAAGTATAAAGAGTCCGCTGGATCGTCTTTAAAATTGTATTACATTTTGCATTGTTGATTACCTTCAGCAATACAAAATGCGAAATTCGTATTTTGTATTGCGAAGAGCTATTTGCCACCTTAATTTCTTGAATATAAAATAATTAAGATAGTAACCTGTATTTATTACCGCTTCAAATACTTTTGTTAGAAATAACAAAACCTTCATCTATTTACAAGTTGGTGGGAATTTTAAGGTCGACTATGAACAATTTATCTACATCCGAACAGTTAACTTACAGCACAGTAAGGATCGAGTGTGAATATAACGATGGTACAAGTGGAACCGGTACAGGGTTCTTCTTTCAATTTCTTCTTGATGATACAACTGGTACACATGTGCCAGTTGTAATAACTAACAAGCATATTGTTAGTGGATCGACAAAAGGGAGGCTTATTATAACTAAGGCAAATGCTAACAATGAGCCTCTTGATACACAACATTTTCAAGTTTCATTCAATAATTTTGAAAACTTTTGGAGAAAACATCCGGACGGTGACGTCGACTTATGTGCAATGCCTATTGCACCTTTCATAAATGAAGCCAATGATAGAGGTGAGCGTCTTTTCTATATTCCTCTTGACAAGTCGCTTATACCATCTAATGAGCAACTGGCTGATTTATCAGCCTTGGAAGAAATTCTTATGATAGGGTATCCAAATGGAATTTGGGATCATGTAAATAACAAGCCAATTCTAAGAAAAGGAATAACTGCAACACATCCGAATTTTGACTACTGTGGAAAGAAGGAGATAATGATTGATGCAGCTTGTTTTCCAGGCTCTAGCGGTTCTCCTGTTTTTATTTATAATGAAGGTGGCTATCGTGATAAAAGAGGTAATATGTATATGGGGGCAAGTAGAGTTATTCTCTTGGGTGCATTATATGCCGGACCACAACATACAGCTCAAGGAGATATTCAAATTGTAAACGTCCCTACAGGTCAGAGACCAATAGCACTTTCAAGAATACCTAATAATCTTGGGTTAGTAATTAAAGCAGAAAGGATAACAGAACTAGAGCAATTGTTTAAATAAACCGGCTTATAACGTGGTATGCCAAAATCGGGACGGAACAATATCTATTGAACTGGCGGGAAGCAATTGATCTATCATAATTCTATTTAGCGGTAGTTCTAAAATTCCCCGCCTTCGGAAATACCCAAAACGTTGGCAGAAAGACTTGAAGACCCGCAAACTTTTTTTCAGGAAACAGAAAACCGGCACCATTTTTACTACTACGGTGGTTGTCTTCACCGGGCACAATATCCAAAATCAAATCATCTGTTAAGGAGAAAACTGGCTAACAAAAGTTACACTAGTTGCCGAAATATGGTATAAACCTGCAACCACCTTGCTAAAATTCCGCCCCCCCTACTTTATCATCACCTTACTCCTCTTCATCACCGAAGTCCTAATTGCCCTATTTCTTCATGATGAAATCATTCGACCGTACGTGGGTGATTTCCTGGTGGTTATTTTGATCTATTGCTTTCTACGCTCCTTCCTAAACATACCGGTTTTGCCAACGGCCCTCTTTGTTTTCGTATTTTCCTATGCCCTTGAAGTGCTGCAATATTTCAACCTGGTTGAGCTGTTGGGTCTTCAACAGTATAAACTGGCCCGAATCGTGATTGGCACCTCGTTTGAATGGATTGATTTACTGGCGTATACCCTCGGCGTTATTTTCATTGTGTATCTTGAAAGGGGAAAATGGTTTAGTAACAATTTTGGCTTTTGTGCTCGGATTTCCCACTACAACGTCAAGCCTAAACCATTAGCGGCAACTCTAACACCACAGTAAAACGTAACAATGAAACTATCCTTTAAAAGTAAAAAAAACGTTGACTCTGTTTTTGACTATCTGACCGATATGCAAAAATTTGTTTCGGTGCATCCTGTTATTTCGCGAATTGACAATTTAGGGAACGAAAGCTATTTGGTTCACGAGACCTTAAAATTTGGATTTATCCCGTTTTCATTTACTTATCCTGTGACACTTGAAAAAAGTTTTTTAGATAAAGTTATTATTATTCGGGCAACAGTTTTCAAATTAACAAAGATTGAAATGAAATTTATTTTAAAAACAGATAACGATTATGCATGTATTGAGGAAGAAATTTACTTTAAATCGCCTTTGCCAGTTAAGTTCATTATGCAACGAATATTTAAAAAACAACATGGCCAACTTTTTAAAAATATTGAACTGAAATGAAATAAATTTCAAAATTAGTTTTAACGAAAACAGGTATCTTTATCGGCCTCCGTTCTCGCTCGCGTGCCGCGAGTGATTTTTATTGACAGGGCCTCCGGCCCGTCCTCGTAATGGTCTAAAATTTATTCAAAAACCGGCTTCGGGCTGGAAGCCCTTACGAATATTCCTCACTCGCGACACGCGAGCGAGAACGGAGAAAACCGCTCTAAAAGAAACTACCACCTTCTAAAACACTTTAGTCAACCCCTTGCTAAAATTTCGACTTCACTATTTTATCGCTACAATTCTCCTCTTCATCACTGAAGTTTTAATTGCCCTCTTTCTCAATGATGAATTTATTCGGCCGTATGTGGGTGATTTTCTGGTGGTTATTCTACTCTATTGTTTTCTGCGCTCCTTCCTAAACACAGCGGTTTTACCAACGGCCCTCTTTGTTTTAGTCTTTTCCTATACGCTTGAAGTGCTGCAATATTTCAACCTGGTTGAATTGCTCGGTCTTCAACAGTATAAATTGGCCCGAATCGTGATTGGCACCTCGTTTGAATGGATTGATTTGCTGGCGTATACCCTCGGCGTTCTTTTCATTGTCTATCTTGAAAAGACAAAAACCGCCCGGCGGTGGAATCGGAGCGGAAGTCAACTATCCTAAGTTGCTTCCGGATGCGGTTTTTCACGGGCCACGTTCTGAAACCAAATTTCCGGCCGGTGTCCTGACTGACCGAGAAGAAGTAAAGCGCAACGACAAACCAATCCGGCCAGAAATTACTATATTTGAACTATGACAACCTATCAGATTGACATTCTGAACCCCAAAGCGACCAAGCTACTGCAGGACCTTGCGGACCTGGACTTGATTGCGATTCGGCAAACGACAGAAGATGGTTTTCAGAAAGTCGTCAATCGTCTGCGGGCAAAAGCGGCTGATAATCCACCGTCTTTGGAAGACATCACCAAAGAAGTCGAATCGGTAAGGTCCAAGCGCTATGCCAAAAAGAAAGCATAGAGTTATTATTGACACAAACCTTTGGATTAGCTTTTTGCTGACCAAAAACTTCTCCAAACTGGACAACGTGTTTGCTGACCAGACGCTTACCTTACTTTTCAGCCAGGAGCTTCTGGACGAATTCATCGAAGTAGCAAGGCGACCAAAGTTCAAACGGTATTTTTCCCTCGCGGATCTGCAAGCTTTAGTAGAACAAATTAGTCTTCGGGCAGAATTTGTAACCGTCACCAGCGAGATAACTATTTGTCGCGACCCGAAAGACAATTTTCTGTTAGCATTAGCTACTGACGCGAAGGCTTCTCATTTGATCACCGGCGACAAGGATTTGCTTGACCTTCAAAAGTTTGAAAATACCGCTATCATGACAATCGCAACGTACTTGTCCGGTAAGTAATCATGCTAAACCGGGTAGCCTCCTTTAGCTTCATCCGAAGTAAAATCCAATAGTTGTCACACACCATCTGACCGGCACTATTTAACAAATGGTAAATCACAGCCAAAAGCTTTTGCTTAGATTGCGCCAATGAAAGAATTAATAGAATATATCTTGAAATTCGGCAATTTGAACAAGCAACAGATTGACCTGATTACAAGCAAAGTAACCGAAATAAGACTTCGCAAAGATGCGTACTTTTCAGAAGCAGGAAAAATACCCCGGCAAGTCGGTTTCGTTGTGAACGGTGTTGTTCGCGGCTGTTATTACAACAACAAAGGCGAAGAAATTACACGTTGCTTCATTGCCGAAAATAATTTAGTGGTTGACTACGTCAATTTTGAAGCCAATACAGCTTCTGCCGAATACTTACAAGCCTGCACCGATTGCACACTCATTGTGTTTTCAAAACAAGACTGGGAAGAGCTTTCTCATACCATTGTTGGTTGGGACAATATCAAAAACAAAATGGTGCAACTGTGTATGTACCAGAAATCCAGAAAAAACCCTGTCATTTCACAAGATGCTACGACACGTTATTTGGAATTTTTAAAAAACTATCCCACACTGACTAACCGGGTTGCCCTCTCTCATATAGCCTCTTATTTAGGTGTTACGCAACAATCATTGAGCCGAATAAGAAAAAATCTTCACTAGAATTACTTTTTACCATTTGGTAAAACAGCTCATTTTTAATCGCGCAACCTTTGCTTCATAATTTTAATACAGAAGCAAAATGAAAAGAGCATTCATTACGGGAGCCAACAAAGGCATTGGCCTGGAAACAGCAAAGCAACTATTAAAAAAAGGATTTTACGTTTACCTTGGAAGCCGTGACAAACAACGGGGAGTAGAGGCCGTTGAAAAACTGAAAGCCGAAAACTTAACGAACGTTGAAGCCGTTCAGATTGATGTAACGGATGATAATTCAGTGAAAAATGCCCGAATTGAAATCGGCCAGAAATCATCTGTCCTGGACGTTTTGATTAACAATGCCGGTATAAATGGTGGAGCACCCTATACCGCCCTTGAATCAAGTACAGCGCAATTTTTATCTACCTTTGATACCAATGTATTTGGCGTAGCACGAGTTACACAGGCATTCATTGATTTATTACGTCAATCACCTGAGCCAAGAATTGTGAATGTGAGCACAAGTGTTGGCTCACTTACCTTACAAAGCGACCCGAATTGGTTGGGTTACGACTTTGCAAAATATGCGGTTTATGGTTCTTCAAAAGCGGCATTGAATATGTTTACCGTTCATTTGGCTTACGAACTTCGGGACACCGCATTCAAAGTAAATGCAGTCTGTCCCGGTTACACAAAAACTGATTTTACTTACCATAACGGTGGCGAAGTTGAAGCAGCAGGAAAACGTATTGTGAAGTACGCCTTGCTAGACAAAGACGGTGTAACAGGCAAATTTATTAGCGAAGAAACGAATCCAACAACAAGCGAAATTCCCTGGTAACAAATTCCGCAATTCTTTTTCGCCAATGCAAAAAAGCATTGGCTTTTTTGCATTTTATCCACTGACAAAAAATAGACCTTTAAACACAATCCTCACAAACGCCAATAAGCACACAATTCATTCGTTGCACCTTGTATTTTGGGGGAACTGAAAATTCCACCAGTGCTGGAAGACATTGAATGGTTTCGCATTTTGTACAACGAAAATGAAAATGGTTGTCGGGAATGGTATTTTCATCACACTTTACACAAACGGCAAAGTACTGTTTTCCATCATCTGCAACAATCTTATGAAGGATCTCATCTTCACAAAAGCGGTTTAATATTCGGTAAACAGTGGCTCTGTCAACATCCAGTTCCAATTTCTTGACAATAGCATCCTGACTCATTGCCTTTTTGGCACTTGTCAAAACAGACAGTACTGCTTCTTTCGATAGGGTGTTTCTTCTTTTCAATGCATTGCAAACTTAACAAATAAACATTCATGCACCAACTTTGCATTGTTTTATTGCAACATTGTCGCATTAATGAAATTTATGCCTATCTTTGCCAGAAATTTAGTGCTATATGGGAACAGAAGAAAGCTTAAAACCTCAAGAAATTGAAGTTTTAATCACTGACATCAAAAACAACGTTCAGGTAGAACACCTGGCAAAGAAGCTTAAGAATAGATTTCCTACACTTAAAATCAATTTTGATTTAAGTGAAACCGAATTGCCTTACCCTTGCGGCCATACGGTTCTACGAATTGAAGGAACCCAAAAACTTTCGGATAAAATTAAATCAATACTAATCCATTCAGGGTTTACGTGTGCTATTTTAGAAGATAAAGTGTGTAATTAAACCAGAAAACAGAATGGCAGAATTTTGGGAAGAAGCATTTAAAGACAAACAGGAAATGTGGGGTTTCCATCCTGCAAATTCCGCCTTATTGACTAAAGATTTTTTTGTCGAAAAAGCAGTTAAAAATATCCTCATTCCGGGCATTGGTTACGGACGCAATGCGAAAGTTTTTCAAGACACTAGAATGACCGTTACAGGGATTGAAATTTCGAAAACCGCAATAGATTTAGCAATAAAACATTTCGGAACCGCAATAAATATCCATCATGGCTCTGTAACCGAGATGCCTTTCGATAACAACCAATATGATGGAATATTTTGCCATGGATTAATTTATTTATTGGATCGATCTGAAAGAGGGAAGCTGATCAAAGATTGCTACGACCAACTCACCGATAACGGAAATATGGTTTTCACAGCCATAACCAAGGATGCTCAAACGTATGGACAAGGGATTTTAATTGGTAAGGACCGATTTGAAATGTTTGGGGGCGTTAAAATTTTCTTTTTCGATAAGCAAACCATAGAAGAAGAATTTGGAACATATGGATTGTTTGAAGTGACCGAAGTAAACGAAAATTATCCTTTTTATTTAATAAAATGTAGAAAGAAAAAAACGGGATAAGGATACGGTTTTTCGCGGCTGGATTCCACCATCAAATTTCCGGTCGGAATCATCACCGACCGGTGAAAACCCCAATACGGCGGTTTCGCAAGCCTATTGATTCATCCCCTTTGCTTTGTTATACACGGCCAGACACTCGTGAAGCGGTTTGCCCCGGTTATGAATGCAGTCACAAAATTCTTCACAGGCTTTAGGATTGCTATTGCCAGGACATCCATTGGTGCATTCTATCGGGGAACTACCCGGTCGAATGTCGTACAGAAACCGGTTGATAACGATTACGGCAGCGATCATCGCAAGAACACCCCCGAAAAACAGGAACGGAAAATGGGTGCTCAACGGTTTTTTGCTTGCTGAGTAACCAGCTTCATTGCCTTGTTTAACCGGTAAAATGGACTTGATCCGGTTATAGTCCCAACACAATAAATATATATCGGCCAACAACATGAGTGTTGTAATCCGAGTACCTTCAAAGCGGGTAGCATACGCCAGAATGCAAATATTCAGGATAATGGGAAAATACATCAGTGCACCCAGAAGTGCTGTTCTTGGAATGAGTAACAAGAGCGCAATGACCAACTGCGAAATGCCGATAAAGGTGTAGTAGTATTCGGTTTGGTGTAGTGCTTCCAGATAGTGTCCCAGCGGATGATTGTTGGACAAACCACTGGCAAACCGTTCTCCATTCACTTTTACAAACCCCGATGGAATGAATCCCAATGCCAGCATGATGCGACAGAAAACGGCAAAATAATGAAACCATTTGTTTCCTTTTGCTTCATCATACACCCGGGTAAGCCTGCCTGATAGACTCATAAAAGTTGAGTTGATGGTTATGAATCGTTTTGTGTCTTATTCCTTTTAACGCGAACTATGAGATGATGCCCTTGCCTAGCCGTAGTTTGAGTGCCAGCAGCACGTGATGTTAATAGCAAATGCGTATTCTGAGCACTCCAGGGTCAATAATCTCATAGTTCAAGTTCCTTTTAGTATTCTTCCAGATTGATGCGATACAGACTCAACTTTAAACTCGAAGTACTTTGAGGCACAAAGTAAAAGAAATTTGTTTCATTTCAAAAGACAAGCAACACCCTGCGACTTCCAGCACTCCCAAATTTTGAGTTTGAAAAATAGTTGCGCAACCAGATAATTGCACTTATATTTGCAATCATATGGTAGCAGATTGGTAAAGATGGAAACAAGACGAGACATTTTTCAGGCGATTGCCGACCCGACACGACGGGCCATTCTTGTGCTTATTGCCCTGCAGGCAATGACCCCGAATGCACTGGCCGAGCATTTTCACACCAGCCGACAGGCGGTATCAAAGCATTTGAAAGTATTGACCGAATGCGAATTGGTAAAACCGGAGCTTTCGGGCCGGGAAATTTACTACCAGCTTGAAATCGGCAAAATGAAAGAAATCGATACCTGGCTCGAGCCATTTCGGCAACTCTGGACAGATCGATTTAACCAATTAGACGATGTATTAGTAACCCTTAAAAAACAGCAAAATGAAAAATGAATTGCCATTCGATTTTACCGTCGACAAAGCCGCCAAAACGGTGTTTATAACCCGAGAATTTGCGGCCGACCTTTCACTGGTGTGGGATGCGTACACCAAACCGGAAATTCTGGACCAATGGTGGGCCCCCAAACCCTGGACTTCAAAAACCAAGGTCATGAATTTTGAAGTAGGCGGGCGACGGTTTTACGCGATGGTAAGCCCGGAAGGACAAGAGCACTGGGCCATTCAGAAATACACGTCCATTAGTCCCAAAACCAATTTCAAACTGCTCAATGCCTTTGCCGACCAGGATGAAAACCCCGAATTGCCCGGTTCTGATTGGGATATACATTTCAGTGAACACAACGGAACGACAAAAGTCAGTATTACCATTTACAATGAATCCCTCGAACGCATGGAGAAAATGATTGAAATGGGCTTCAAAGAAGGATTCAGCATGGCCCTGAACAACCTGGAAACCGTATTGGAAACTTTTTCGCAAAAATAACTTTCGTTTTCAAGATGGTTGACCCGTTTCATACCTTCTATCTGAACCAATCAGAACCGAACAAGAGTTGCCTGCTGGCACTGAGAAGTATAATTGTTGATCAGGACAAGGATATTACGGAATCACAGAAATGGGGAATGCCTTGTTTTCTCTATAAAAAGAAGATATTTTGCTATTTGTGGACTGATAAGAAAACAGATGAGCCATACATTCTTTTAGTAGACGGCAAATACCTTGACGCTCCCGAATTGGAAGAAGGCGACCGAAAAAGAATGAAAATGTTCAGAGTTAATCCGTACCAGGATTTGCCTATCGAAACCATTGAAAGCATTTTACAAAAAGGGCTGGATTTATACAGAACGGGAGTAATAAAAATCAAATGAATACAATTGAATAAGAAATGAATTTGTCCGAATATGTAACGAAAAGAAACGGTGTCCCGATAGGTCATCCCAATTTGTCATTCCCCTACTGATCAACAAAGGAATGCGGATATGTGACCTGCTCGACAAACGGCAGAAACTTTCGGTACGCAGTGCGACACCCTACGAATGTGGCGTAACCGTGCTGCACTACCAATTGACCAGGGAACACTGAAATTTATTTCAATATGGATTTTTTGTCGAGCGGATTGGCGGTATTTTAGCTCAACCAAGCTAAACCTACAATACAAGGAATGAAAGCAACGCCCGAACACGATGAACGGATCGCAAAACTGACTTTCGCTTCGGTATATCCGCACTATATCACCAAAGTGGAGAAAAAAGGCCGAACAAAAGATGAATTGCATCAGGTAATTACCTGGTTAACCGGCTTCGACGAAAAAAGACAGCAAGAACTCATCGAAGAAAAGGTGACGTTTGAAGCTTTCTTTCAAAAGGCCAGACTAAACCCGGCCGCTGAACACATTACTGGTGCAATCTGTGGCTATCGGGTAGAAGAAATCGAGAATCCGTTAACGCAGCAGGTTCGGTATTTAGATAAGTTAGTGGATGAATTGGCGAAAGGTCGGAAAATGGAGAAAATTTTGCGGGTTATTTAAAACAAACAACGCGACCAATCTGGCAATTTAAGCCCCGACTCACGTTCAAATAATCCGGTCAGATAAGTTTTACAAACTAAAAATGCGGTCGAATGATTGGGGAAAGTGGTGACGGTTGACGCGGCATAAAGTTGCTCCATGACGATTTAAACTTTACTTGCAAAAAGTAACGTTTATAGATCGACGTTATCCAATTTCTGTTACAATGCTGCGATTCAAACCGTAGGTGGAACGGTTATAGTACTTTATCAACAAGTCAATCAACATGAAATATTTATTCGTAGCCGCATTATTGGGCATCACCATGTTTTGTAAAGCACAAGTAGCACCACAACTGTTTGAACCCTCGCTCATATCGACTGGTGGCGCTTTTGGGTTAACCGTTTCGCCTGATTCCAAAATTGCACTTTGGGTACGTTCAAATGGAAAGAGAGATACGTTAAAAATAATGGAGTCAAGGAAAAACAACGGTACCTGGTCGACGCCGGTTGTGGCTTCCTTTTCTTCACCAACCGGCGAGTGGAAAGACATCGACCCCCTGTTTAGTCCCGACGGAAAAACGGTATTATTTCAATCCAACAGAACCACGGGAAGAAGCGCCGACCGGAAAGATTTTGACATCTGGGCGGTTACGTTAGCGAATAATCAATGGAGTAAACCGTATCATTTGGGCAGTGTAATCAATACCGAAAGCTCCGAATCCTATGCTTCTGTAGCCAGAAACGGCAACATCTATTTCATGAAGGAAAATGAAGATGGCAAAGGCAAGTCCGATCTGTATGTTTCAGAATTTAAAAATGGCAACTATCAAACTCCTCGAAACCTAGGTTTGCCGATCAATACGACGGAGCGGGAATCAAACCCCTTTATTTCTCCCGACGAAGATTACCTGCTCTATTTTTCGTCCGATCCGGCCGGTTTCGGCGATGTCGATTTATACATCTCCTTTCAGAAAAAAGGCAAATGGACCACCCCGAAAAATCTGGGATCACCCATCAATTCCAGCCTGGCTGAATTTTGCCCGTTTGTCCATACCAAAGAAAAAAGACTCTACTTTTCCAGACAGGAGAAGCAAGGTGACAGAATGAAAGAAGACCTGCTTTACGTCGATTTTGATGTAAAAAAATACAAGTAAAAAAGGCCATATAACCGTGTCTTTGATGGAAAATGGAAACAAGGAGCTTAGGGCGTTCTCAAGAAAAGAATACCTGAAACCGACGTTCAGATGTGGGACCCAAAAAGCGATTGATGCATTAGCAGAAGAACTAAATCTGCCTCACAATTTAAGCGAGCAGGACTGGTCCTACACATCCGGAAATCCGGATTCAATTGAAACATTTATCACTCATTATAAAGCGATAAATGATGCTGACAAGAAATTTGTGTTAATGGAATTTATCATTCAGGCGACAGAAGAACAGCGAACAGATGAACTGTTCACAACCTGCTGGAATAAAATTAAACCCCTTTTAGAAAAGGACTTTATCCTTCACGAATATACCGTTTATTATTGGTCTTGCTTTGACAACGGAAACTCGAACCCCTGCTGGAAAATCAGCCCATTGATGCGAAAACTTTGGGAAGAAAATAGAAAACAAAAGCTCCTTTTTGTTTGCACCGTCAATAGAATGAGAAGTGCTACGGCTCATAAAATTTATGAAAATGACAGCCGATTTTCAGTTCGATCAGCAGGAACAGACCGAACCGCAAACACGGTTATTTCTGACGAAATTTTAAATTGGGCCGACAGCATCATTGTTATGGAAAAACAGCATCGGAACTACATCCGGCAACGCTTTCCTCAAATCTACCAGAACAAAAAAATTGTGTGTTTGTATATTCCCGATGACTATGCGTATATGCAAAACGAACTGATTGAATTACTCAAAGATAAAATAGAAGATATTTATAAACGACACCTGATCTAACCAGGATAGGTTACTTCTCTATTGAAATGAGCAAAAAACAGAGTAGCAACGAGTCCCCGGTTGAAAAACAGTCATCACAACGAACCCGGCACCATGCCCGAACGCTTCAAAGCCCATCTGACTAAATTTGTAGCCGTTTCGGATGACGAAGCGGTCCGGATTCTTTCGTATTTTCAGACCAGAACGGCCACTAAAAAAGAAAACCTGCTCACGGCAGGACAGGTCTGCCAATGGAATTATTTTGTCGAACGGGGAATCCTGCGGAAGTTTTATGTCAATGAAAAAGGCATGGAACAAACCACCGAACTGGCCATCGAAAACTGGTGGATAACCGACCATTTTGCCTATGAAAGCCAATCGGTCACCGAGTCTACCATTCAGGCGGTTGAACATACGGAAGTACTCGCCCTGCATCGGGATGCCCGGGAAAAACTGCTGGCGCAACATCCGGTGATGGAAAAATACTTTCGGTGTGTCTATCAAAAAGCGTATGCAGCCGCTCAGATGCGGATCAAGTTTATGTATGGTTTTTCGCGGGAAGAGTTATACCATCATTTCTGCAAAAAACATCCCGAGTTTTTGCAACGCATTCCGCAATATTTGCTGGCTTCCTACCTGGGTTTTACGCCCGAATACCTGAGCGAAATTCGCCGGAAAAGCATTTCTTAAACCAGTTTAAGATTTCTAAACGATGCGGTTTTCACCTTTGCGTCACATTTAATCCGTTAAAAACGAAGCAAGATGAAAATAGTTATTATCGGCGGTACTGGCCTCATTGGCAACCAATTAACCCGTATACTACAAGATCAGTACGACGTTCTGGCCGCATCGCCCAACACCGGCGTCAACACGATTACCCAGGTTGGTTTGGCAGAAGCTCTGCAAAACGCCACGGTGGTAATCGACGTTTCCAACTCGCCCTCCTTCGCTACGGACGACGTGATGGCCTTCTTTAAAACCTCCACCGAAAATCTGCTGGCGGCCGAAAAAAAAGCCGGCGTTCAACACCATGTTATCCTCTCGGTGGTCGGAACCCACAAACTCCAGGAAAGCGGTTATTTCCGGGCCAAACAGGTGCAGGAAGACCTGGTCAAGGCATCCGGCATTCCGTTCTCGATTGTACGGGCGACCCAGTTTTTCGAATTTGCGGCAGGCATCGCCCACATGAGCGCGGCCGACGGGAAAATCGTGCTGCCCCGCGGGCTTGTGCAGCCCATCGCCAGTGCCGATGTGGTGTCGTTTCTGGCCCAAACCGCCACCGGAACGCCAACGAATCGCATTGTGGACATTGCGGGCCCCGAGCGGTTTGAGCTAGATGCCTGGATCCGACGCTATTTTGCGAGCATCAACAACCCGCAGGAAGTGGTAACCGACGCCAACGCGGTTTATTCAGGTGCCGCCATCACCGCTACGACGCTGGTACCCGATGATGCCGGGTATGTGGGAAGTGAAACCTATGACGAATGGATTTCGAAAGCGGAAAACCAGCGCTAAACCACCCTTGCACACCCGTAATAAAAAAGGATTGCCACGACAAGGCAATCCTTTTTTATTACGGGAAGTGACCTTCACAACAAACTAAAATTGGACGTTACAGCAAAGTTGACGGTCGCTCTAATCCGGAATTTTGTGCCGTTCATAAACGACCAACCAAAAATGGCAAACCAAACCGTATTAATAACCGGTGGCACCGGATTTGTGGGGATCCACACCATTCTGCAACTTTTGCAAAAAGGGTACAACGTAAACACCACCCTTCGCTCCCTGTCGAAAAAAGACCGCATCATCAACGCCTTGAAAGATGCCGGCATTGACGATTTTACACGATTGGCGTTTTTTGAAGCCGATCTGACCAGCGACACCGGTTGGGAGGAAGCCGTGGCCGGTGTGGATTATGTGCTGCACGTCGCGTCGCCGTTTCCGGCCCAGGACCCTACCGATGAAAACGACCTGATCGTTCCGGCGCGGGACGGCGCTTTGCGGGTGCTGAAAGCCGCTCAAAAAGCCGGTGTCAAACGGGTTGTGCTGACTTCCTCGTTTGCGGCCATCGGCTACAGCCGCAGTCCCAAAGACCATCTTTTTACCGAAGAAGACTGGACGGATGCCACGGCACCAATTCCGCCGTATATCAAGTCGAAAACCGTGGCCGAAAAGGCGGCCTGGGCGTACATCGAAGCCGAAGGCGGGAATCTGGAACTGACGGTGATCAATCCGGTGGGAATTTTTGGACCGGTTCTGGGTGGAATCACCTCGGCGTCGCTGGATATTGCGGTTTCCGGAATCCTGAATGGCGTTATCAGGGAAAGTCCGAATTTTACGATGGGCGTTGTCGATGTCCGGGATGTGGCCGCTCTGCATATAACGGCCATGACGCATCCGGAAGCGGGTGGAGAACGGTTTATTGCTACGTCGGATGGCGTGATGAGCTTTTACGATGTCGCCGAACTCTATAAAAAAGAACGGCCTGAATTAGCAAAACACATCGCCGAGATGCGGCCGACAGCCCCGGAATTTTACATTGACATGACGAACCGGAAAGCCAAAACCGTGTTGGGCTGGCAACCCCGCAGCAAAGAAGCGGCCTTACTGGCCAGTGTTGATAGCTTGCAAAAGAATTAATTCTTAGATTTAGAAATTTCGCTTTTTGCCCCTAAATCCCCTAAAGGGGACTTTAGGCATCCGGATTGAACAGCGTCCAAGTCCCCTTTAGGGGATTTAGGGGCATTTTTCAGTGCAATACAATTATCAGACAAAAGACTCCAAGCTTGAAAGTTCATAACATTCAATCCTGCCATTTAGGCCCTGAAATTTCCCCGGAGCAATTCATATCAGACCATTTTTTTCTATATTTATTGAAAGGGTCGATGAAGGCATTTGACGGGCGGAACACGTATACGATGAATCCGGGCGATGCTGTAATCGCCCGGAAAAATCATTTGGTGCGGTATACGAAATACAAGGAAAACGATCGGTTCGAGAAAATAATCATTACGCTGGACGAGCCTTTTTTGAGAAGATTTCAGGAACGCCATCCGGTCGATGTGCCGGTTTTTGCCAACGATGACTCGTTTTTGTTGGCCGAAAAAACGAAATTCATCCACAGTTTTGTCCATTCTCTGGAACCCTATTACACCGGCGATTTACAGATTGACGGCACTTTTGCCGATTTAAAAAGGGAAGAATTGCTGTTGATCTTGTTGAAAGCCAATCCGCAGTTGGCTGGTGTTTTCTTCAATTTCAGCGTTCCCGAAAAAATAAATCTGGAAGCATTCATGAATCGTAATTTTCGCTTCAACATCAGCCTGGAACGGTTTGCGTATCTCACGGGCCGAAGTCTGTCGTCGTTCAAGCGGGATTTTCAGAAACGATTCGGGACAACGCCCTACCACTGGCTCAAAAAAAAACGGCTGGATGAAGCTCATTTTCAACTTTCGAACCAACACCTCAAACCGACCCAGGTGTATCTCGAAGTAGGATTCGAAGATTTGTCGCATTTTTCGTTTGCCTTCAAGAAGCAATTTGGCAAAACACCAACGGAAGTAGCTGAAAATCAAATAGCAAATAAGTAGTACAGTTTTGATAGAGCAAGGCTGACTCCTACATCACACAGTAAAGAAACGAATCACGATCATGCCCTATACCGAAGAAACTGCTCACCGAATCCGCCAGATTTTAGTCGACAAAGGGGTTGACTTCACCGAAAAGAAGATGTTCAGCGGCTTGTGTTTTCTGGTGGACGACAAGCTGTTCTGCGCTACGCACTTCGACAAAAAACGGGACGAAGACCTGCTGCTTTGCCGCGTCGGGACGGATGCCTACGAAACCGCCCTGGAAGAAAACGACTGCATCCCGATGGACTTCTCGGGAAAAACGATGAAGGGTTATGTGTATGTAACTGAAAACGGATTCAGAAGCCCGAAAGAGTTGGAACGCTGGCTCCAGCGTTGTCTGGATTACAACCCGCTGGCCAAAAAGAGCAAAGCAAACGGACGCATTTCGGAAAAGCCGCACTGATCGACGTCAGTATTTATTGGGCAAATCCTGGATTTGCTGGAGCGTTTTTTCACGGATGGGTTTACCCTCTGCAATACTGTGAACCGCGCTGGTAACACAAATGGCCGCATTCAACGTGTTCGGATCAGCCCGGCGTTTGGGGTAGTCTTCAAAATTGGCCTTTTTATTCGCCAGCAACTGGTAGAGTTGCTCCATGCCAGGATGGCGGGTAAGGATGGGCTGCTCTTCAAATTCGTCGCCAGGAGTTGATGTCTCACGATCAATATTGACACAGTAAAGAAAAAGTAACGCCAAATAGCGTTCTTTCGCAGGCACCTCGATAGACACTCTGGAAGGCAAAATACCGTTCTGAACATTGCCCGATTTGCTGATAAAAAGTAATCCGGGTGGTAGCTGAATGGTAATAGGCTGGTTGGTAGTGTTATAAAAATTCAGACACAGCATAACGGCTCCGCCGTTTCCATATTCCCGTTCTCGCCCGGCCTCTTCCTGACAGTCATAATCGGTTCCGGGTTTGCCGATCAATGTAATGCCTTTGGGCCATACAAAAGGCGTACCGACGGGCCGTTCTTTCGATTTGCCAAACCCTGGCTCAAGCCGCGGTTTGGGGCTGTCATCTTCTCGGGATGCCGGCTTGCAATCCAGCAGGAAAAGAAAAACTGCCAACAGGCATAAACGGGATAATACGGTTACGAATGACATAGCCAACTTTAGATTTACAGACAAACTTACCTGCCGTGCCTGCCGATCTGAATGGGTTTTATGCCAACCGCGTCTGATAGTATTTGAATGCGTTGTCTTGCGGTTTAAACCAAAGGAATTGGTTTCGCTGAAAAAAGGACGACAATTTGCGGTACAGCTCGCCCGGATGGAACCCGCAAAACCGCGCCCAGGCGGTGTAATAAAAGAAAAAGAGCGGTCCCGTGACGGCCTAAAACGTCAAAAAAAGTATCTTTCCGAAACTTTATCAATAACCAACCAAAACGTAAAAAATGGCAAAGATCACCGTAAAGGACGGAACCGAAATCTATTACAAGGACTGGGGCACCGGTCAACCGCTCGTATTTCACCACGGCTGGCCGTTGTCCGGCGATGACTGGGACGCCCAAATGATGTTTTTCCTGAACCAGGGCTTTCGCGTGATTGCGCATGACCGCCGGGGACACGGCCGATCGTCGCAAACCGAAAACGGCCATGACATGGATACCTATGCCGCCGATGTGGCAGAATTGACGGCGTTTCTGGATTTAAAAGATGCGGTACACATCGGCCACTCCACCGGTGGTGGTGAAGTGATCCGCTACGTGGCCAAACACGGCCAGGGCCGGGTTGCGAAAGCGGTTTTGATCAGTGCCGTTACGCCCCTCATGGCACAAACCGAATCAAATCCGGACGGGATTCCAATGTCGGTCTTTGACGGCATCCGGGAAGGCACGGCCACTCAGCGCCCTCAATACTTTCAGGATTTTACGATGCCTTTTTACGGCTTTAACCGGGAAGGTGCTAAAGTCTCGCAGGGAATTCGGGATAACTGGTGGCGACAGGGCATGATGGGAGCCATTAAAGCCCATTACGATTGCGTTAAAGTTTTCTCCGAAACCGATTTTACCGAAGACCTGAAAAGTGTCGACATACCGGTCCTGGTTCTGCATGGTGAAGATGACCAGATCGTTCCCTTTCAGTTGACTGCCGTGAAGGCGGTGAAGCTTTTAAGGAACGGAAAGCTGATCTCATACCCCGGTTTTCCGCACGGCATGCCGACAACCGAAGCCGCTACCATCAATGCCGATTTGTTGGCGTTTATTCAATCCTAAAACGTATAAGCCTTCTCGGTGGCCGGTGTCTTCACCGGCCACTTTTTAAAACCCATTTTCATTCGGTATCCGCATCAGACTGGTTTTGGAGTTTGCTTATTTCCTCCTTTTCCACGGTTGATAAAGATGGGGCGCAGAGAACGATCCATCTCTTTATACATTCGAAAACGCCGACTGCTCAAAGCGAGTCATCTGCATGTCTCTCGTCTGTTCTTCCAAAAAAATAGCCCGAAAGCGTGTGCTTTTTTTGACCTTGCTGCGAATAATAGTTCAACCAACCCGTTGAACCCCCGCGCATGACTTCCGCAGACCCGTCAGACCGCTTTCTTGCTGTTCTCCAGGCGAATAAAGGCATTATTTACAAGGTGGCGAATTCGTATTGCGCCGATGCGGAAGACCGGAAAGATCTGGTACAGGAAATCATCGTCCAACTCTGGAAATCATTCGACCGCTACACCAACCAGTTCCAGTATTCCACCTGGACATACCGCATTGCGCTGAACGTCGCGATTTCATTCTACCGGAAAGAAAGCCGCAGGCAACAGATCGCTCAACCTTTATCGGACGGAATCATCCATTTTGTCGATACCCCTGCAGGTGACGAACAGGAGGAAAGAATCGGATTTTTACAGCAATTCATTGCCGAATTAAAAGAGCTGGACAAAGCGCTTATGCTGCTGTATCTCGACGAAAAAAGCCACAAAGAAATTGCGGAAATCATGGGACTTTCCGAAACCAACGTAGCTACCAAAATCGGCAGGATTAAAACCGTACTGAAACAGAAATTCTCACTTCTCAAAAACGCCTGATCATGGAAGACCCTGAACTCATCAGCCTCTGGAAAGCCTACGACAAAAAGCTGGACGAAAATCTGGTCCTGAACCGAAAAAATGCCAAGGATATTACCCACATGAAGGTTCAATCACTTATGTCCTCCATGAAACCCCTGAAAATCTTCACCATTTTGCTGGGGTTGGCCTGGGTCGGCTTTGTTGACTTTCTGATTATCCGTTTATTTGAGATTGCCAGTCCATTCTTTCTGATTTCGGCAGGTATCCAGGTATTGCTTACGAAAGTAGCTGTTGGCGTCTATATCTATCAGTTAATTCTGATCCAACGGGTAGATGTCGATGAACCGATTGTGGCAACGCAGCACAAAATAGCCCATTTACAATCATCCACTCTTTGGATTACCCGGCTCCTTTTTCTACAGTTCCCGGTTTGGAATACCTTTTACTGGACAGAAAGTATGTTTAAAAATGGAGGGATTATCTTCTACCTGATTCAAATCACACTTACCCTCGTTTTTACCTTCCTCGCAATCTGGTTTTTCCGGAATATCAATCAGAAAAATAGAGATAAAAATTGGTTCAAACGGCTATTTGCAGGAAAGGAATGGAATCCTTTAATCAAATCCATGATACTTTTGAACGAAATTGAAGCGTATCGCCTGGAAGCTAAACCGGACAATCCGCTCACTTCACCCGCTGAATGATCGCTTTCACCGGTTCCGGTGACAACACCCGAACCGTGTGTTCAGTATCCAGCGGAATGTCGACGTAATCCCCTGCCGACAGCCGGATTTTTTCAGTCCCAATCTGGCATTCACATTCCCCTTCCAGAATCAGAAAACTCTCGCGTTCGTCGTGATGGTCTTCGGGCTTCACTTCTTCTTTTACCCACAGAATAAACTGCTCGATACCGTTGCCGGACCGCAGCGGGTGAACATACAGGTTCCGAAATTCGCGGGTAGGCTGAATCGAAGCCACGGTTCGCTGCCACTGCTCAGCATCGGAATAGGCGTTGATGAGCGGTAGATCTCTTAAATCGAAAACCGGGGGCTCACCGAGTTGATTGAGCGCGTTCAGGATGCGGGTTTTTAATCGTTCATCCGGTGCTGCGGGGGGTGTTAACGTCCGGGCGATGCGATCAATGGCCTGTTGAACAGCAGGATACAGGCCCGCCATTCGCTCTACTTCCTGAATCTCTCCGGGCAGAAGAAGGCCACGACAATATTCTTCCACTATTCCCGAGTCAATAAATTCCTGTACCTTACTCATGCCGTGAAAATAAATCCTGACGATTTCAGCTTTCTACCGGTTAAATCCGGTTTTAACTAAGAACGAATATACGTCGAAAAAATAAGAATAAATTATCCTGAACCCCATGCGACTCACCGTTACGCCCGAAAACCTCCTCGAATGGATTGCTCTCAAAATCAATCTGGTACCGCTACCGCTTCTACACGCCCAGATTTTCCCGATTGTGGGCAAAGCCGTGCTTGAAGCGGCCGATAAAGGCGTTTTCGAAGCGGTTCACAACGGCAAACAGACGGTGGATGAGATTGCTGCCGAGTGTCAGTTGAATCCAAAAGCGTTGCGGGAATTGATGGGCTTGCTGCTGGTTTTGGGCTATTTCAAACAACGCGATAACCGGTATACGTTAACCCGCATCAGCCGTCGCTGGTTGCTGAAAGACCAGCAGGAATCGGTTTTTGGCATGATGCGGTTCAACAACCGGGTCGTCTGGCCGTGGCTGGAGCAGTTGGGAGATTACCTGAAAAACGGCGAAGGCATTCAGTATCACGACCACCTGACCACCGAACAATGGGCGTATTACCAACAGGCAATGGTGGCGGCCACCGGCACCGAAGCCAAAGAGTTTGGCCGGAAAGCTCCGGTGCCCAAAAACGCCACGCTCATGCTCGACATTGGCGGTTCGCACGGCCAGCATTCGGTGGCTCTCTGCCGAAAACTACCAAATCTTCAGGCGGTTATTCTGGATTTACCACCGGCCATCGAGCAGGCGGCTCCGCTGCTGGCGCGCCTGGGCATGGGCGACCGCGTTCGGCACCAGGCAGGCGACGCGCTGACGGATGAGTTTGGGGAAGCCCAATACGACATCGTGCTGATGTCCAGTCTGGCCCATCATTTTTCGGAAGAGCAAAACCGCGACGTGGCCCGGAAAGTAGCCAAATCCCTGAAACCGGGGGGCGTATACATTGTCAATGAATTTATCCGGCCCGAAGACAACGGAAACTCGGCCGGCGTCGGCACCAATCTCGTCGGCACCAGCATGGATTTGTTCTACGGCCTGACCAGCACCGCCGGGAATTATTCCGTTCGGGAAATTCAGGACTGGCAACAATCAGCCGGACTGAAACCGTCGAAAGTCATCACCTACCTCTCGATTCCGGGCCGGGCCATGGTCGTTGCCAAAAAGTAACGGTTGATTTTATCACTCAATCGTTACGTCGAGTCCCTCGGCGATTTGGCCAGCTTTTGCAGCAGTTTTAACCCCTGCTCTTTCAGGTCTTCTTTCGCCTGTTTCACCACGACATCCTTCACCTGGGTGGCCGTCCGACCCGCCAGAAACTGAAGTTGCGGTTTTTTATAACTCCCGTTCAACGCAAAGTCGATTTTAGCACGATCGACGTTTTCGAGCGGCTGGCCCGTCAGCGACGAAAACGCTTTGGCAAACTGGACTCCCGCCTTGCCCGTTGGTACATCCAGTTTCAGAACGTATTTCAGGTCTCCTTCCAGTGAATTGGAGCCCGAAACCGTCACGATATTGTCTTTGATCCTGACATCGAACGGTTTGATGGTTACAAACCCGTTTTTGACGTCTACTTTCATCAGCAGATCTTTAAACTGCGCATTTCGGAGATCGGACAGTTTCGTTTTTTCGACGAGACGTTCCACAATCGGGTTATTTTGCAATGTCGCCTGTACAATCTTCACCAGCGCATTTCCCGTCAAACTGTTCAAATCCGGCATCATATCCGGCTCCAGCCGCCCGTTGACCGCAAACGTGCTCGAAAACCGCCCGATCATGTACTGCGCCAGCGGAAAAACCACTTTGGCCAGCGTCAGATGTCGGTGAGCCTGCGAAATGTCGGCGTTGGCAATGTTGACATCAAAGGCAAACCGCGGTTTTGCCAGGTCCTTCGGGTCGTAGGTCCCGTTGGTAACAAACTGCCCGCCCAGCGAATTGAACGTTACCTGCTTCATCCGCAGGGTTCCGTCGGCCATTTCAAGTTGTCCTTTGACGTTGTTCAGCGGCATTTTGTCGTAAACCGCCTGATCGACGGCTGCATTGACGACAAAACGGATGTTATCAGGAATTTCAACCACCGACGGTTGGGCGGTTTTTGCCTGCGGCTGCGGATCGTCACTCATCCATTCGTTGATACTCAACCGATTGGCCCTCACGTTGAGCGTTCCTTCCAGCGGCTGGTTTTCGTCCAGCAGAAATGGAATGTAGTTGCTCAAAAAACCGTCGGCCGTGAAGGTGCTCGTTCCCAGCAAGCCCTGCGCCTGGTCAACGTTCAGCTTTCCGGGCAACAGCGTCAGCCGGGCGGAATTCAGTATCAACCCCTGCGGCAGACTTCCGCCCCGGTAGTTCAGGTTTGTAATCGCCATCGTGCCGCTGGTCGGAAGCTGGTCATACCGTTTGGCTTTGGCGTCCGAAAGCCGGCCTTTGGTTTCAATGCTGGCGTCGATCAGCCCGGCTAACCGGGTGCCTTCCATCGGAAAAATCCGGGTTAAACTCGTCAGATTCAGTCGGCCTTTGGCGATCACATCGAAGGTATAATCATCGAAATTCTGCACCCAGCCTTTGGCCTGAAAAGGATCACCGGCCAGTTTCAGTTGCAAATTGGCTATGTCCACGCGGGTGTCGGCCCGTTTGCCCGTCCGGTTGGTGAGGCTCGCCTGCACATTGATCGCTTCCACCGGTTCCGGAAACTTCATCGACTTCACCGATCCGTTCTGCAACCGGATTAGCCCATCGACCATCGGAAAGAGTTTGGCGGTTTTGTCGTAGATGCCTTTCGCTTTCAGGTTCAGATCTGCCAGCCCCCGCAGCGTCATGCTATCAATCGGAAACAGCTGCGTCAACTCCTCCAGGTTCAGTTTGGCGGTCAGATCGGCATCGACGTCGGAACGGGTGAGCCCCCATACCAGCGCCCGCCCGCGAATCGGGTTTCGCCCCAGATCTGCGACCAGTTTTTTCAGGTTAATCACCGTATTAGCAAGGCGATCGGTTGCGTTGCTGACGGTCAGATCCAGGGCAATGTGCTCAACCGCCGACGCTAAATCCGGGTATTTGAACCGCCCGTCGTTGACGACCAGATTCAGCAGAAACGCCGGGATTTGCTTCGCATTGTAAAGGCCCTTCACAGTTCCGTCGAAACGCACCGTTCCGTCGGCATCAATGTCCTGAAACCGGTCGGAATACATCCCGGGCACCAGCGACAGCAGGTTTTTGAAATCACTGTCGGGCGACCGATACGTCAAATCGAACCGCATGGACGTATCCGCCGGTGCCGACGTGCCGGTGGCAATCGAGCCGTTGAGTTCCAGTGGCAACTCATTCACGCGGATGCGGTTGTCGGCAAAGGTATAGACGGATTGTTCAAGATCGGCCCGCAGTTTCATGTCGGCATCCAGCTTTTTATCGCTCAGGTATTCCATTCCGTCGTAGGTGAGCGTGATGCGTTCTGCTTTCGTCTTCAGCACCAAATCCGCCATTTCCGCCGACAAACTGCCGCTGCCGGTATGGTTGACCGCTTCCAGCCGAACCGTCATCGGCAAACTCCGGTCGTCATACCGGATCAAACCGTTTTTTATTTCCCATTCGTCAATGTCGAGCGTAAAAGCCGTCTGGCTCGTGTCGGCCTTTTCCGGTTCGTCACTTTCAGTGGCTTTGTAGATGTCGTAGTTGGCCCGCCCATCGCGCAGAATTTTCACCAGCACGCGAGGCTGGTTGAGATACACCCCGTTCAATTTCAATTTATCGCCCGAAAGTACGCTCAGCAGGTTGACTTTTACTTCGAAGGCGCGGGTGCTAAGCAAGGTATCACCCGAAAACGGCGTTCGTCCGACAATGCTGAGGGAGTCGGTTTGCAAGGTCAGATTGGGAAAGTGGCGAAGCAGCGACAGGCTCACTTTTTCAGGCCGAAACGTGATCCGGGCGTTCACCCGATTGGTCAGTTCCTGCTGAAGGCGGGTTACGATTTTATCCCGAAAAAACATCGGCACAATCCAGGCGACCAGGAGCAGTACGCCCAGCAGTGATGCAAGGATGATTCCGGTTTTTTTCATGCTAATTGCTTGTTTTCTATTTATATAGGACAAACAAAAGCCGAAAAAGTTTGAATAATTTCCGCGACGGACCTAGGCAATCAACTGTTTCTCGATGAGCAGAATGAACAAGTGAATGACTTTGATATGAATCTCCTGGATGCGGTCGGCATAGCCAAAGTGGGGGACACGAATTTCAACATCGGCGGTTCCGGCCAGTTTACCCCCGTCTTTGCCGGTCAGCAAAACCACCTTCATGCCCCGCTGCCGGGCAGCTTCCACGGCCCGAATGATGTTAGCCGAATTACCGCTCGTGCTAATGCCCAGCAACACGTCTCCTTCGTTGCCCAGCCCTTCGATAAAACGCGAGAATACGGAATCGTAGCCATAGTCATTGCCCACACAGGTAAGGTGGCTGGAGTCGGAAATGGCGATAGCCGCCAGCGCCCGGCGTTCGTCGCGGTACCGCCCCGACAGTTCTTCGGCAAAGTGCATGGCGTCGCAGTGGGAGCCGCCGTTGCCGCAGGAAATAATTTTATGGCCGTTTTGCAGGGTATCGGCCATCAATTGGGCGGCTTGTCCGATGGCCGTAATCTGGTTGGCGTCGCTAAGAAACGCATCGAGAACCGAGCGGGCTTCGGTCAGTTCCTGGCGGATGATGTGGTCAATCATTCCCGAATAGGGGTTAATCCGTTGGTACAGTTTCCGGTAAAATAACGACCGGAAACCGTATGAACCAATTCATTTTAAAGAACCAGGGTTCGGTAGGGCAGATTCCAGCGCAGGGCCAGGGACGTCGACGACGTGTTGTATTTCAAGCGGTCGGCCTGGCTGTCGCTTTTTCGAACGAGCTGCTGGAAATCGATAAACAGGTTGTGTTTCAACATAAACGACAGCCGTACGTCGGCGTAGGTGACCAGGGTTTTACGCCCCTGAGCGATGTGGTGACCTGACCCCACGGCCTGGCCCGGCCACTCCACCCGGCTTTCATACGGTTTCAGTAGGTTGCCGCCATAATTGTAGTTGGGCGGATCGGCCCCGTATTTCATGACGCCAAACGTCCCGGTCAGATTCCAGCGGTCGCGGGGCTGGTAGCGCACAATGGCCAGGCCTTCGATGAAATTGGCTCCGAGCGGATGCGCCAGCGGTTGATTGTAATGCACATAATTGGTTTGGCCGGAGCGGTGGGAATAGGTATAAGGCCGCGCCAGATTCATTTCGGCCTGCAAATCAAGATTCGGAACATCGAAGGCGTCGATGTACTTCAGGCCCGTTTGAAACGCGAATTTATTGACCCACGATCCGTTTCTCGCCCGCAGTTCGCTAATCTTGAACTCATCGAACATCAACTGACCATAAGCCAGGAAATGACCGGCAAAATTGGCTTTGAAGTCCAGGCCGACCAGGGCATTGTCGGCACTGCCCCGATACGATTCGATGAAACGGTAGAAAATAACGGGATTAAAATAATTCAATTCCAGTTGGCTCCGGCTGAACACCTCCGCTTCAAAGAGGCCAATGTTGAGATGCTCGCCAATGTTGACACTCAGGTGGTGAATCGCCGTGTATTTCTGCGGATTCAGTTCTTCATACGCACCGGCCGGTTTCTGACTATTCTGAAATTCCGTCAGCAGGTTGGTATACTGGAACCGCCCAAACCGTGTACTGATCTTCAGAAAAAGGTATGGAGAACTGTTATCCGATAAAAACAGGGAACGATACCCATTGCCAAAGATATTCCGGTCGTGACCAAACTGAATGTTGATAATTTTTAAGGCATTGAAGGTAATGTATCCCCGGGCCGACAAAAAATCCGCTCCGCCATAGGGCGCATGGCGGGTAGCAATTAGTTTGGCAAAGCCTTCATTGGGGGCAAAGCCTTCATTGAAATTGGTGGTATACTGATTTCCATATTCCCAGATATACCGGGGAAACAGCACTTGATTATCAGACAGAAATGTGTAAAAACTTAAGCGTTTGCGAATGCTCCCGCGAATTTCAACTCCTCTTGAATTAACGTAGGGGTTGACTGACGAACCTACCGCTCCGGAATTGGTTTCAACGCCGTAGCCAAAGTTGACCACCGGACTGACGTGAATATCATAATCCTCGTTTTCGTAGCTGTAGAGGTCATTTTTTTTCTTATAAAACGCACTGAAAGCCCGTTTGCTGTCGCCCGCTCGTTTCTGACCCGCGTGTAATTCAGCCGTTCGTTCCTGTAGCAGAGGGAGAGAATCCGGATACACTTTGGGAACCCATTCCCAGCTATCGTCGCGCAGGTAGCGGACGGTGGACCGGTCTACCGGGGATAACCGAACAAAGGGATCGGCCAGAATACTGTCGGTTAATTGAACGACTGCCTGGCGACTATACGGTTTTACCGAACTATGGAAACCGCTCGTCCACCGGCCCTGTTTGATTTCAAGCCGGTCGATCAGGTGGTAATAATCACTGTTTAAAGGTATCTTTTGACTTTGACCTTGCGCCGACACCGACGCCAGTAAAACAAAAGCTATCCCGATTGTAAAAATAGTCCTCATTGGAAGCTTCACACTGGCAACCGTGTGGACGGTGTACCCTAAATAACATCTTCTTATTTCAATGCACAAATTAGGGAAAGGGTTTGGATTATCCGACACATTCCCTTTAAATTACACTGAAAAAGCCCCTATGTTTGTTTTCGCCGATCATCCTTCTCTTGCCGACCAATTTATTGCCGAACTCCGCGATGTAACCATTCAGAAAGATCCGATGCGTTTTCGGCGCAATCTGGAACGGCTGGGAGAACTGATGGCCTACGAAATATCCAAGTCGATGTCGTTTCAGGTCGTGAACGTACAAACGCCACTGGGCGTGTCGTCTACACCACTGATCAAAAAACCGCCGGTTCTGGCCACCATTCTGCGGGCGAGCCTGCCGTTTCACCAGGGTTTTCTGAATTATTTCGACCGGGCCGAAAACGCCTTCATTGGTGCGTATCGCGGTTATCTGCCAACGAGTGAGGATTTTGAAGTGGCGATGGATTACATTTCCAGCCCCGATCTGAGCGGCAAAACCGTTATTCTAATGGACCCGATGCTGGCAACCGGTCGGTCGCTGGAGAAGGTGTATCACGCGCTGCTACGGTTTGGAACACCCGCCAAAACGCATATTGCCGCCGTGTTGGCCAGCCCCGAAGGCATCCGGTATGTGCAGGACAAAATGCCGCAGTGTCACCTCTGGTTGGGAGCCATTGATCAGCGGCTGGATGCGCATTATTACATCATTCCCGGTTTGGGCGATGCCGGTGACCTGGCCTTTGGCGAGAAAATCTGATCAGAACCCTTCTTTTTTCTCATCAGCTTTTTCCTTTTTCTTTTCAACCACTTTTTTAGGCGCTTCTTTTGCGCCAGCCGCTGCTTTTGGTTGTGGCTTGGGTTTTTCCTTGGTTTTGTACTGATCCATGTAGCGGTCCGTAAACTGCGTTTTTTCGAACACGTCCGCAGCAATGATGGAAATGGCCTTGCTTCCCGCTTTGCCCCCCGCCATGATGCGGTCGTTCAGTTCCTGATCCGACGTCAACAGCGCCAGTTGGGCCGTTGCGCCCCCCGACGATTTATAATCCCAGTAGTACCAGACATCCGGCGAAGCTTCCAGGTAAATGGTCGCTTCGTCGCCCCCGTCGCTCTTCCGGATTTCGACAAAACCCTCCATTTCCGCGTTGATATCGACGTTATCAATATTGGAAACCCCAATCGGCCCGGTGCTGTAGAGCGCATTGTATTTGTCGGACCAGCGCAGATTGACGTTCGAAAGCACCAGCGAAGCCACAAATTTGGGGGCAGCCTGCGTAATCGAAACGTGCTGGTTTTGCGCTTTGGTGCGGTACACATCCGTCGCTTTCTGACCGATGATGGCGGCCAGTTTAGCAGTTAACCGGTCGAGGTCGTCGTCAGCGGGTTCGTCGTTCTTTTCGTCCAGATTGGCTTTCACCATCTTTTCGGCAATGGCCGCGTTCACCGGCGGTGGAATGGGCAGTGCAAAACCGACCAGCGCATTCAGACGCAACGTCGAACTATCGACCTGCGCCCGGCCTGTTCCGGCGGCAAAAACAAAGTTGTTCGGCACCGAGCCCGTCATGCCGGTATTCATGACGTTGACCGGTCCCTGAAAATTCATGACGCCGGTGGCATCGTTGAACGTAAACGCGCCTTCGACATCTTCCAGCCCGGCGGCATCCTTCTTCACAATCCGGAAGACCTTGTCTTTCGCATCGTAGGTCATGACACCGGTTGCCCGGTATAAATCATCATCCTTATCGCTTTCTTTCATCGATAAAAATGTCGGATACAGCCCGGCGGTGCCTCCGCCCCGGAAATGCAAACCGGCGGTCAGTGGCTGATTGCCGTCATTTTTGAGCGTTTGATCGACTTTGATGCTGAAGGTTTCGCCAATTTTCTCCTTCATTGGAATCCAATCACTGACCAGATTGGCCCGCTTTTTCAGCGCAATTTTAATCGCCCCTTCCAGTTTCAGATCCTGTTCGGGGGCCATCATCGTAATGCTGCCTTTGAAGGCCACTTTGGGTGCCAGCGTCACGTTGTCCCGTTCGTCCACATCGGCCCGGGCCACGGTATAATACGTTTTAGCCAGTTCATTGCTGTTTTTTCCTTTCCGGCCAACGCTCCGGGTATTCGATGCCAGCGCCACGGGAGCGGCTTCTTTCAGTTCAAAACTCCCCATCTTGATGCTGGCCGTGTCGCCTTTGGCCGCAGCGAACTGATACACGGCTTCCCCGGAAAACCGGGTCCGCGACTGCACCTGAATGTTACCGCCTTTCAATTTGTGAAACAGGCTGGTCGTGTCCAACTCCAGCCGGGCATTTTTGAGCGGCAGCATCTCCCCGTTCCGTTTGATGGTAATCAGGCCTTTTTCCGGGTAAATCCGGGCGTCGGCGGAGGTTACGTACGGCACTCCGCTGATGTTCAGCGTCGCTTTCTCCACATCATACACCGCCGACGCACCATTGAACGTCAGCCCTTCCTGTTCCTCCGCAGTAGCGGTAAAGGTGGAGGTTTTGGCCGCTTTCATCGTAATGGTTTTGGCCGCAATGTTCCAATGTGCCTTGCTGATCGACGTTTTATAGGCCGCGTTCGGGAACTCCAGACTCGACAGCAAGGTATCGCTGAACGAGGTCGTCGCATTATTGGTGGCGATGGTCACGACACCTTTCACCTGATTGAAATCCAGATCGACCTTCGTACCCAGCAACATGGGTTTCGTCGTAGTTCCTTGCTTATCGGCCACGACGCGGAACTGGGCATTGCCCGCCGTAAAGCCTTCTTTGTTAAACTTAATGTTTTCAGACTGTGCTTCCGAATCCGCCCGTTTCACCGTGCCTTTTCCAAACAAACCGGCTGACCGAACCAGCAAATCGCCCTGCAAATTCGTCGTTCCGTTGTAAAAGCTGAAATGGTCGGCTTTGGTGGAAATTTTCATGCTGTCGGCTTTGGGAAACCACTTCATGACGTAGTTTTTCAGGTTAACCGCCGGGAAATAGGCTTTCCCCACCAGTCCTTCTTTGATCTGCCCCGACTCGCCCGACGCCAGAACCGAATCCGGGGTCATCAGGATGTCTTTGGCTGGCAAGGATGCGTTCAGGTGGGAAATAACGCCTTCGGCCCGTAATCCCTTCCGGTCCATCACCAGTTTACCGGTAAACTTCAGGTTGCCTTTTCCACCATAAAGCGGATAACCGGCCGCCGGAGCCGCGTGTTCGAAACCCAGCGAATTGTCGGGCATCGATTTCAGCGTGGTTTTAATGGGCGGGAAAATCCCGTCGGAAAAGAACGTCCCATCGAACGCAATGTCGCCTTTTCCCAGGCTGTCGTTGTCAACCGCCGGGACTTTGAAGTAGACGTTTTTGTTGTAAATCAGGTTTCCCCGGTTGGGCTGGTTAAAATAAACCGTCATCCCTTCCGGCATCAACAGCCGTTGCGTCGTCTTTTTATCTTTCTGCCGCCCCGATTTATTGCCTTTGTCGGCCAGGAAAACCGTACCCGGTTTTTCATACTGAATATCACCGCCAATCTCCTGATTCTTCCCTTGTGGCGTGAAGGTAATCGAGTCGATTTTGGTCATGTTCATCGAAAACTGGTCGTAGTTGAAACCCAGTTCCTTGCCCGTATACCGCATGTTGCCGGATTTCAGTTGTCCGGTTAACGTAAACGCCCGGTTTTTCCCAATCCGTAGCGTTTTGTCCGTCGGAACTGCGGTAATTTTCAATGAATCACTGATGCTAAACCGTTCAACTCCTCTGATTGTCAAAAACTTGTCATTCAGATTGATCGTGGCGTTGGTCGTGCTGTCGTTGGAGGGATAGGTCGAGCGAATCAGGAAATTGTCGTAATCTTTCCGGCGCGCATTCGCCAGAACGTACAGAACGCCTTTCCGGCTCAGGCGCATTTCTTCGGATTTGGGGTCCATGTCGATATACCCCAGCGCCACCATACGATTCAGCACGTTGCGCATCACTGGCGGGCTAATCTTGGAATAGGTGGCCAGATCATCGGCAAAAAACGTCTGGGTTTTCTTGACCGTCACGTAGTTAGCCGCCAGTTGGAGCGGATGAAAGCCGAAATCGGCCGACATCCCGGCATACCGCTCGGGATAGAAGAAATCGAAGGATTCAAACCGCACCGGCACTTCTTTTTTGGCGCCAAGCTGGTAGAAATCAACCTTTTGACGCGGCAAATCCCAGCGAACCACTTCGGGCTGGATGTAGAATTTATGATAACTATCACTAAAATACGTGTCGGAATACCCCGATTTTTCGGCTTTGCTCAAACGGGCAATACCGGTTTCGCGGTCATACCGGAAGGCGACGCCGGGGTGATACAGCGTATCGACGGCGTCGATGTAACCGGTAAACGAGACCAGCGGACTGGAAATTAACGAGTCGGCGAACTCAAACCGGCGGCTGCTGGCCTTGAACGCCGGTTTTCCCTTGTAACTGACCTGCAAAAGTGATGATTGCCCATTGGCCGCCGAACCATACAGTTTCGTTCCCGCCAGCGCAATACCGCCTTTGTACGTGATGCCATTCCCCAAATTATTCAGCACGACGTCGTTGGACCACGACATAAACCGGGGGTAGGTTGGTCCCTGTCGGGCTACCCGCTTTTTGCTGTCAAACTCAAAAGTCCCTTTGATCGGTTTGGCGAGGGGCTTGTAGGTTAGCGTCACGTCGTCCGCCGTGATTTTGGGGTTGTTAACTACAAAACTGTAATCGGCCAGCGTCACAAACGTTTCCGGCTGCCCCGCCGATTCCCACGAAAACGAACCACCTTTGCCAACCCAAATCCCGTCTTTCAACAGCAAGGCACCATCGGTTTTCTTCAAAACGACAGAGTCGTTTGCCGTCGTCACGATCAAATCCGCGCCCTTGATTTCCAGTACCGGCCCGTTCAGTACCGGAATCGGCTTTCTCTCGGTCCAGGACAGGAGCGGGCTGGCCTTTCCGGTTGAATCCAGCGGCAGATCCCAACCGTCAGAATCGTTCGGTTTGGCGGGTTGCGGCTTTTTGGCTGAAGCAATGGTGTCGGCGGCCGATGTGGGTACGCTGCCGTTTGGATCGGCTAAACGAAGCGTGAACGTGCCGCCGTTGGCGTAAAGTTTGTTGTAGTTATTGGTGTATAAAAACCGCTTCTCGGCAAATAACCGGACGGTTTCCAGCACTTTCGTCAGGCTTTTGGCGTCGTATTTTTCAAACGACTTTTCGGCAATCGTCAGGTAATTATCCACTTCGGCCGGGCTTACCTGCTGGGTAACGATCAGTTGGTACAGCGCTTCGTAAAACGGTGCAAACTGCTGGGCCGCCTGGTAGCGTTTGGTGTTCATTTTCCGGCTCAACGCGATCACGCGCTCTTTCTGCGGAGCCGACAGCCGGTTTTCGGTGAATAGCGTTTCGAGATTTTTTTCGGCCTTTTGGGAATAGGCTCCCCCCGCGTTCATCAGTTTCTGTAAATCCGGCAGAAACTGCTCGGGGTTGTCCGACAGTTTAAACGTTTGCGCCGTTGCCGCCGTTGCCAGCAGGAGAAATATCGCTAAAATGCTGTATACCTGTCTCATCATTCCCGTACGGCACCCGGAACCTAAACGGGATCGACCGCCGGTCCGTGGGTACTTTTGATAAATCGTAGTGAAACCCACTTATTTTGGGACAATTGCCCGGTTTTCGTCAGCCCTTCGGCCAACCCTTTTTCCTCGATATCGAGTGCGTCCTGTTCGTAAAAACCGCTCACCAGCAACGTACTCTCCGGTTTCATCAGCCGGACGTAAACCGGTATATCCTCCAACAACACATTCCGGTTGATGTTAGCCAGCACGAGGTCGAACCGTTCCGCCGGATTAACGTCATGAATCGTGCCCTGAAAAACATCGATTTGCGAGCAACCGTTCAGTTCAGCATTTTCTCGGGCGTTTTCAATGGCCCACTCTTCAATGTCAAACGCGATCACCCGTTCGGCACCCTGCAAAGCCGACAGAATGGCCAAAATGCCAGTGCCGGAACCGACGTCCAGCACGGTTTGTCCGGCCGCATCGGCGCTCAACTGGTGTTCGAGCATCATGGCCGTCGTCTCGTGGTGGCCGGTTCCAAACGACATTTTCGGATTGATGACGATGTCGTACTGAAAACCGGCATCGGGTTCATGAAACGACGCCCGAACGCGAATCCGATCCTGCACGTCGATGGGCTGGTAATTCCGTTCCCACTCTTCGTTCCAGTTCTTCTTTTCTAACGAATTGATCTGATAGGCTATTGCGGTTTGATTGGCGTATTTATCGATAACCGATTGGACCGCAGTTTCATCAAAATCGGATTCAGAAATGTAGGCATTCAGACCTTCATCGGTTTCAACGAAGGATTCGAAGCCCAGGGCTCCGAGTTCGGCCATGAAAATGTCGGTATAGTCGGCAGCAAGCGTCAGTTGTAGTTCCGTGTAGTTCATCCGGTAAAGAAAATAAAAAAGGACAAGCTTTCGGCCTGTCCTTTGTAAAACCTGTCCTTTGTAAAACCTGTTAGGTCTTCAAGACCTAACAGGTTTCTGTTATCAGCGGACCAGTTCCATCAAATCCTTGTCATTTACCTCTTTGCGGACATCGGCCATGTCGAGAAAACGCGTATAGATGGTGTCTAAAGTCGGTTTGTCATACCGGAAACCCAGCAGTTCAAGCCGGTGTTTCAGGGCGTGGCGACCACTGCGGGCCGTCAGCACGATCGACGATTCGGGAACGCCAACGTCGTGCGGATTCATGATTTCGTAGTTTTCGGAGTGTTTCAGAAAACCGTCCTGGTGAATGCCCGACGAGTGGGCGAAGGCGTTCCGGCCTACGATGGCTTTGTTGGCCTGCACGGGCATATTCATCATTTCCGATACCAACTGGCTCACCGGGAACAACCGCTTGGCGTTGATATTGGTCTCAAAACCCAGTTCTTTGTGCACCTGCAACGCCATCACCACTTCCTCCAGCGAGGTGTTTCCGGCGCGCTCGCCAATGCCGTTGATCGTTACTTCCACCTGGCGCGCACCCTGCTGAATCCCGGCCAGTGTATTAGCCGTGGCCAGACCGAGGTCGTTGTGGCAGTGGATGGAAATGATGGCCTTGTGGACGTTCGAAACGTGTTCGTAAATATACTTGATCTTATTTCCGTATTCATCCGGCAGACAATAACCGGTCGTATCCGGGATGTTTACCACCGTCGCTCCGGCGTTAATGACGGCTTCGGTCAGTCGGGCCAGGAACGCAAGGTCGGCGCGACCGGCATCTTCGGCGTAGAACTCCACATCTTCCACATACGTCCGGGCGTGTTTGACAGCCGCAATGGCCTGCTCCACAATCTGATCGCGTGTGCTGTTGAATTTATTCCGGATGTGAATATCTGACGAACCGATTCCGGTGTGAATCCGCTTGCGTTTGGCGTATTTCAGCGCTTCACCGGCGGCATCGATGTCTTCTTTTTTGGCCCGCGAAAGCGCGCAGATCACCGGTTCGGTCACCGCTTTCGAGATTTCAACAATGGACCGAAAATCGCCCGGGCTCGAAACCGGAAATCCCGCTTCAATAATATCGACGCCGAGACGCTCCAGTTCTTTCGCCACCACGATTTTTTCTTCGGTAGATAATTGGCTACCCGGCACTTGCTCGCCGTCGCGCAGGGTGGTGTCGAAAATATAAATCCGTTGGCTCATGGTTAATAAGAGTAAATTGGGATAGAGTGTTCTCGCTGAATCAAAGTTTGGAAAGTAGTTGCTTTCCCATGGCCTCCGTACCTAAAATCAGGTCGGCTGGCGTGTTGGAATCCGCAATGTCGCGGGTTCGGAAACCGGCTTTCAATACCTGATCGACGGCATCGACAACGGCTTCGGCTTCGGCTTTCATACCAAACGAAATTTCCAGCATCAGAGCCGCTGACAACACCGACGCCAGCGGATTGGCAACGCCTTTGCCCGTAATGTCGTGGGCTGAACCGTGAATGGGTTCATACAAACCTGTGGTGTCGCCGATGGACGCCGACGCCAGCATCCCCATCGAACCGGCAATCTGCGACGCTTCGTCCGTCAGAATATCCCCGAAGAGGTTGCCCGTTACGACCACATCGAACCGGCGCGGGTCTTTGATGAGCAACATCGCAGCCGCATCGATAAACTGGTGTTCTACTTCGACTTCCGGATACCGTTTGGCCACTTCCTGCACCACTTCGCGCCACAGTCGCGACGATTCCAGCACGTTGGCTTTATCGACCGAACAGAGTTTTTTCCGGCGCGTCATGGCGGCATCGAACGCTTTAACCGCAATGCGTTCCACTTCGTAACGGCTGTAGATCATCAGGTCATACGCAGTATTACCGTCGTCTTTCCGTCCTTTTTCGCCGAAATAGACATCACCCGTCAGCTCCCGAAAAAACAGAATATCAGCTCCTTGCAGAAACTCCGGTTTGATACTCGATGCCTGCAACAGTTCGTCAAACAGCTTGATGGGCCGCAGGTTGGCGTACAGACCGAGCGCTTTCCGGATGCCCAGCAAACCCTGTTCGGGCCGGACTTTCGCCGATGGATCGTTGTCGTATTTGGGGTGACCAACCGCGCCAAACAAAATGGCGTCCGACTGCTTCGACTTGGTGATGGTTTCTTCGGGAAGCGGATTGCCCGTGGCTTCAATGGCCGCGTGACCAATCAGCGCTTCATCGTACGTGAATTCGTGGCCGAACTTTTCCGCAATGCGATCCAAAACCTGTTTCCCAACGGTGGTTACTTCCTGACCAATGCCGTCGCCGGCGATGACTACAATGTGTTTTTTCATTCCTCTTTCAATGAGCGAATGAGTGAATGAGCGAATGAGTGAATAGCTCCGCCAATACCTGCTTCCCGCGAAGCTATTCACTCATTCACTCATTCACTCATTAGAAATTAGCATGGGCTAGATCAAATTTTTTAACTTCTGAACTCAGACTCAACAGGTAATCGATGTCGTCGTAGCCGTTCATCAAACACTGTTTTTTATAGGCGTTGATGGCAAATGCTTCTTTCAAACCGTTTGCCAGAATAATCTCCTGGTTCACCAGATCGACGGTAATCTGCGTTTGCGAATCGGCTTCGATGGCTTTGAAGATTTCCGCCAGAAATTCGTCCGAAACCTGGGCGGGCAACACGAAATTATTCAGCGCATTGTTCCGGAAAATATCGGCGAAAAAACTGGAAATCACCACGTTAAAACCGTAGTCGTGAATGGCCCAGGCCGCGTGTTCGCGGCTGGAACCCATGCCGAAGTTTTTGCCCGCAACGAGGATTTTAGCCCCGGCGTAGGTTGGATTATTCAGGACAAAATCGGCTTTAGGCGTATTATCGGCGTTGTACCGCCAGTCGCGGAACAGGTTATCACCAAAGCCTTCGCGCGTGGTGGCTTTCAGGAACCGCGCCGGGATGATCTGATCCGTATCGATGTTCTCAATCGGCAGGGGAGCCGCCGTCGAGACGAGTTTATGCATGGTTTCTTTGCTCATTCTGAATTTCTGTTAACTTTTCCAACAAGGCTGGCAAATATGCTTTAACAGTATTGTAAACGGTTGAAGCTGATATTCCAAAGTATTCGTGGGCCAACTTGTTCCGCATGGCTCGCATCAATTTCTATTCGACCTCTGGATACTTAGCCTTTAATTAGTCTGATAAACGAATGGTTGCTTCTCCAATTATTTCAAAACGCCGGTAAACAGCATCCTGTATCAATGTACTTTGATTAAAATCGAGTTCCGTTACTTCCCTCATATAATCAAAAATGATGTTTATACTTTCAATTATGTCCTGCAAGTAAACCGTATCATCCCGATTCATATCAAATCGACTTTCCTTGCCAATACCCGATCGCGAATAGAAGGCTTAATAGCCTTATACTCAACAATGTCAATTGATTTATGTGTTAAATTCGATAGCTCTTCTTCAAATCGCAAAATATCAAACAACGTTATTCCTTCTGCTTCAATCAGAAGATCGACATCACTTTCATTCGTCTCTTCTCCACGGGCATAGGAACCAAAGACGGAAGCCTTGCGGACATTCTTGCCCAACAGATAGGTCTGAATCGTTCGAAAAAGCGTTTGACTTTGCATCGTGTTACACCAGTTCCCTAACATCCGTCACTTTCCCGGTCACAGCCGCGGCAGCCGCCATAATCGGGCTGGCCAAAAACGTTCGCGCGCCTTGCCCCTGACGACCTTCAAAGTTACGATTGGAGGTCGAAATGCAGTATTTACCCGCCGGAACCTTGTCTTCATTCATCCCCAGACAGGCCGAACAACCCGGTTCGCGGAGTTCAAAACCGGCGTCGATAAACACCTGATCCAATCCTTCGGCTTTGGCCTGATTCGACACCTGAACGGAGCCCGGCACAATCCAGACTTCTACGCCTTCGGCTTTTGTCTTGCCTTTCACAAATTCGGCCACCGTTCGTAGATCCTCGATCCGGGCGTTGGTACACGAACCGATGAAGACGTAATCGACCGGTTTTCCAATCAATTCCATGCCCGGTTCCAGGCCCATATACGCCAGTGACTTCGTGTAGGATGCCAGCTCGCTCTGCGGTATTTCGCTCAGATTCGGAACGTGACTGTCTACGGCAATGCCCATTCCGGGGTTGGTTCCGTAGGTAATCATCGGGCCGATGTCTTCGGCTCTGTAGTTCAACTCCATATCAAATTCAGCACCGTCGTCGGTTTTCAATTCCCGCCAGCGTTCAACGGCCTGGTCGAACGCTTCGCCCTGGGGTGCAAACCGCCGGCCGCGAATGTATTCGAAGGTGGTTTCGTCGGGGGCAATCAGTCCACCGCGCGCGCCCATTTCGATGCTCATGTTGCAGATCGTCATCCGGGCTTCCATCGACAACCCGCGAATCGTATCCCCCGCGTATTCAACGAAATAACCGGTAGCACCGCTGGCCGATATTTGCGCAATGACGTACAGGATGATGTCTTTCGACGTTACGCCTTTGCCCAATTTTCCGTTGATGTTGATCCGCATCCGTTTTGGCTTGTATTGCAGAATGCACTGCGTGGCCAGAACCTGCTCGACTTCGCTGGTTCCGATTCCAAACGCGACATTGCCCAACGCACCGTGCGTGCTGGTATGACTGTCACCACACACGATGGTCATACCCGGCAGGGTCAAGCCCAATTCGGGACCGATGATATGAACGATGCCCTGAAACGGGTGTCCCAGATCGTATAATTCTATGCCAAAATCGGTACAATTTTTCCGCAACGTTTCCACCTGATGGCGCGAAAGGGCTTCTTTGATGGGTAGATGCTGGTCTTTCGTCGGCACGTTGTGGTCTGCCGTAGCCGTCGTCCGCGCAATGTTGAAAACCCCGATGCCGCGCTTCCGCAACCCATCGAAAGCCTGCGGGCTGGTGACTTCGTGAATAAAATGTCGATCGATAAAAACCGCATCCGGTCCGTCGTTCATTGCCTTGACGACGTGGGCGTCCCAGATTTTATCAAACAGTGTTGTGGGCTGATTCATAGCTATAGTAAGTCCTTTTCAAGCTCAATAATTAGATCAATCCATACTTTGGCAACCGGGACATCATCTGTAGCAGCATCCCAAACCAATTGGTAGTCGATTCCCCAATATTGATGTATTAACACGTCACGTAATCC
This sequence comes from Larkinella fluvii, assembly GCF_051857545.1. Classification (NCBI taxonomy): domain Bacteria; kingdom Pseudomonadati; phylum Bacteroidota; class Cytophagia; order Cytophagales; family Spirosomataceae; genus Larkinella; species Larkinella fluvii. The sequence goes on from NZ_JBPZHB010000006.1 coordinate 546,690, forward strand.
TGCAAAACCTTTCCAATCAAGTTCATTATAGCGGTATCGTATTTCGTCAGGAACTCGTTTGCTGGCTTCGCCAATAATTTCAAGACTTCTTACAATGGCTTTGTTTAAACGAACATCGGTAACGAAATCTTCAAACTTTATACCTGAAGTTTCGTCAATTATATATTGTAATTCCTGCTGAATATGCCGGATAAATTCAATCGTTGAGGGCATATTCAATCTCATTTTCAACTTCTTTTTTAACAAAAGGAGCCATTGCTTCCCAAGTAACTAACTGTACGTCGCGGTTCAGCAATTTTTCTAGGTAGTAGGCCAGATGAACATAGTTTTTGTATTTCTTTCGTCCTTCCAGAAATTCAACTACGAAATCAATGTCACTATCTTCCCGCTGTTGATTACGTACAAACGATCCGAACAAGCCGAGTCTAGCAGCTCCAAATTGCCTGATTGCAGCCTTATGAGACTGAATCAAAGCAAAAACCTGTTCTTTATTCTGTACTGCATCCATACTACTCAAATCAAAAACTCAAACAAATCCGGTTTGTCGTTCAAATACTCAAACTGGATTTTGGCATCCTGCATGCGTTTTCGCAAGGGTTCAAAATCTGCTTTGCTTTTTAACTCGATACCGACCAAAGCCGGACCACGCTCGCGGTTGGTTTTCTTGGAATATTCAAACAACGTAATGTCGTCGGTTTCGCCCAGAACACCATCCAGAAACTCGCGCATTGCCCCGGCCCGCTGTGGAAACCGGATGATGAAGTAATGCTTCAGGCCTTCGTACAGCAACGACCGCTCCTTGATTTCTTCAGTACGCGTAATGTCATTATTACCACCACTGACCAGGCAAACGACGTTTTTACCCTTGATTTCATCTTTCAGGAAATCCAGAGCCGCAATCGTCAACGCACCGGCGGGTTCGGCCACAATGGCATCTTCGTTGTAAAGTTGCAGAATCGTGGTGCAAACCTTGCCTTCCGGTATCAGAATAACCTGGTCGAGGTTTTGACGGCATATTTCAAAGGTCGTGTTGCCCGGACGTTTGACGGCAGCCCCATCGACAAATTTGTCAATTTCGTCCAGGGCGACAATATGCCCGGCGTCGATTGATACTTTCATGGAGGGCGCCCCCAGCGGCTCGACGCCAATCAGTTTGGTTCTCGGACTCAACTGCCGAAAAACCGTCGATACGCCGGACGCCAGTCCGCCCCCGCCAATGGCCATCAGCAGGTAGTCGATTTTGAAATTGGAATCCTTGAAAATTTCCAGACCAACGGTTCCCTGCCCTTCCATGACCTGCAGATCGTCGAATGGATGCACGAAAATGCTCTCGTGCGTATCGACGTATTCCATCGCGGCATGGTAGGCATCGTCGTAGGTGTCACCAATCAACACCACCTCGACAAACTCTTTTCCGAACAGCTTGACCTGTTTGACTTTCTGATTGGGCGTGGTGGTGGGCATGAAAATAATCCCCTTGACGGCCATCTTACGACAGGCGTACGCCAGCCCCTGCGCGTGATTACCGGCACTGGCACAAACCACGCCTTTTGCCAGCGATTCGGCGGGCAAACTGGCCATTTTGTTGTACGCTCCCCGAATCTTATAAGACCGTACGACCTGCAAATCTTCCCGTTTCAGGAAAATGGTAGCCCCGTATTTATCAGACAGATTCAGATTTTCCTGCAAAGGCGTGTGTGCGATGACACCCCGCAACCGCTCAGCCGCCAGATAGATGTTGTCTACGTCCGGAAAGGTGATTGTTTTCTCCGCTTCTACCACGTTACCATAAGTTAAGACCGGTTTTCCGGTAATTTAAGAGTTTGGGTCGGGCCGCTTTTTTGCGGTTTGAAACCAGGTCGTAAAGGTACGCAACAAAGGGAGAATACTTCCCCTGCATTTCAACCGCAAAAAAGTAGACCGGCCCCAAAATCCTTAAATTTAGTTTCTCTCCGGACGCAGACTGCGAACGGCCGTACCAGCACGCCACATTTCCGACTCGCGCAATTCTTTCAGTTCTTCTTCCAGCTTTTCGCGGTAATCAGACTGCGAGTTGCGGGTGATCGAGATGTTCGCCTGCTCACCCGCTTTCACGGAATTGTACAGTTGTTCAAAAACCGGCTTGGTGGCATCCCGGAACGGTTTCCACCAGTCGAGCGCACCGCGTTGGGCCGTGGTCGAGCAGTTGGCATACATCCAGTCCATACCGTTTTCGGCCACAAGCGGCATCAGCGACTGCGTCAGTTCTTCCACCGTTTCGTTGAACGCTTCGGATGGAGAGTGACCGTTGGCGCGCAATACGTCGTACTGAGCGGCAAAAATCCCCTGAATGGCGCCCATTAGTGTCCCGCGTTCGCCGGTCAAATCAGACGTTACTTCTTTATAGAAATTCGTTTCGAACAGGTAACCGGAACCCACGCCGATGCCCATGGCGATGGCCCGTTGGCGGGCTTTGCCGCTGGCATCCTGATAAATGGCGAAGCTGGAGTTCAAGCCCTTGCCTTCAACGAACATCCGGCGCAGCGACGTTCCGGAGCCTTTCGGTGCCACCAGGAATACATCGACATCATCGGGAGGAACAATACCGGTCTGGTCTTTGTAGGTAACGCCGAAACCGTGCGAGAAATACAGGGCTTTGCCGGCAGTCAGGTATTTTTTAACAGTCGGCCAAAGCTCGATCTGAGCGGCATCCGATAGCAAAAAGCAGATAATAGTCCCTTTTTCGAGGGCTTCTTCGATTTCAAACAAGGTTTCGCCCGGCACCCAGCCATCACGCACGGCTTTGTCGTAGGTTTTACCTTTCCGTTGGCCAACGATTACATTGAAACCATTGTCGCGCATGTTCAGCGACTGACCCGGACCCTGAACACCGTAACCGATGACGGCGATGACTTCGTCTTTGAGGAATTCTCTGGCTTTTTCAAGAGGAAATTCTTCGCGGGTTACGACTTCTTCTTCAACTCCGCCGAAGTTAATTTTTGCCATTGCTTGACTGGTTTATTTTAAATTAAAATTGATTACTGCTTTATGGAAAACTAATTGAATACATCAGCGAAATCGCGGCACTGCTCAGCAACACCACCCGCAACTGACTGCGGGTCAGATACCGGTTCAGAATGGCCAGCGCGAAAAAGAACGCCATGAAGCCAAACGACAGCGACCGCGTTCCGTCGGCCACCAAAACCGCTACGACCATCGTCAGCAGCCAGGCTCCTCCGAGCAACACCAGTTCCAGCCACTGCCGCCGAACGGCCAACGCCCAGAACGCCACCAGCAAAATGAGCCACATGCCTTCCAGCCCCCGCGCCATCTTGTCGCCCACGTAACTCATGCTCCAGGCCAGCGTGCGGGCCGACCAGGACGCATCGTGGCCGATTTTCATGCCGTAGGTCAGTTCCAGCCATTTGCGAATACTACCGTAAATGACCACACTAACCACCAGCGCCACCAATGGCGCTGGAATCTGCCGAATGTCAAACTTCCGGGTTTGAACCACGGTTTTCAATACTGGCAAGGCATACCACAAACCGATGTACGACGAGTTGATCAACGCCCGTTCGTCGCACCAGAACGCTAGCTGCGTGAACAAAATGACCAGCAACGGATTCCGGAAATACACGGCCAAAGCCATGAAACAGAACACATACCCGTCGCCGTGGCCAAAATAATTGATAAAAAACGCGATCCCGGCATAAATCGCCGTAAAGCCCGTCAGGAAATAAAACGTCAGGACTTTATCCTGCAAAATTTTATAAACGATTCCGGTTACCGCCCACAGAAAAACCAACCCCAGCACAACTTGCAACAGATACAGCTTGGCAACGCCCAGCCGGAAAAAATGCACCAGCAGTGGAATCGTCAGCCGAAAGGTCTGATTCGCTTCGTGTGTTCCCGGTTCATACGTATTGGGTTCGAACAGATGCCCGCTTTGCCGGATGATGTCGTCCCAGAAAAACCCATCCAATAGCCCCGGACGTCGTATTTCTTCGTATAAATACCGAAAACCGCGGTCGATAAAGATGCTGTTCAGCAGTAACAGACTACCCATCGAAATCAAAAGAGCCAGGCTTACCAGTCGTAGTTTCCAAAACCGGTTATCGAAAAAAACAGAAAGCCGTTGCTCAAGCTGATAAATTGGTGCCGCTAAAGAGGGTGGTTGCTGCTGCATGAACGTGCATTAATTCGGCCGCAAATATCGCATTTCTACAAATAATATTCCCACTCATATTCAGGCAAATACTCGACCAGTCCCTTTTCGGTTTTACCAACCGCCACCCGGCCCGACCGCACGAACTCCAGAATACCGTGGGGCTTGATGTAACTGAAAAATTCAAAAATCTGCTTTTCCGAACCGGTTTTTTCAATCACGACGTAATCCAGTTGCCAATACACCACCCAGGCATTGAAATTCTTGTTGATGTATTCGATGTCCAGTGGTTTGGACCCTAGTGGCGTGGCAATCTTGAATAGAGCGATTTCGTTCGACACGATTTCGTCGTTCAGGTATCCGAAAACCGCCATCACTTCGATGATTTTCCGAATCTGGCGGACCAGTTTTTCAACCGCTTCCCGCGAATCGTGCTTGATCACGATGGTAAAGCGCGAAACGCCCATCCGTTCCGTTTCCGAAACCGTCAGACTTTCAATGTTAATCCGCCGACGGGTAAAGATGATGGTGATCCGGTTGAGGAGACCAATCGTGTTTTCGGTGAATATGCAAATGGTGTATGTATTCATATTTCGTTTAAAGTTTAAGGTTTAAGGTTTAACGTCAGGTTTAAGCGCGTGACGTTAAACCTTAAACTTTAAACCTCAAACGATACTTCATTCCAGCCGAATGTCGGCGACACTCGTCCCGGCGGGAACCATCGGGAATACGTTTTCCTCCTGCTCGACAATGATTTCCAGCAAATACGGCGTTTCGGAGGCCAGCAGCGTATCGAGCGATGCCGACAAATCTTCCCGTTTGGCGCACGTATGCCCCACAATGCCGAAGCCTTTCGCAATCGTGATGAAATCCGGATTCTGCAATTCCACGAATGAATACCGGCGTTCGAAAAACAATTGCTGCCACTGACGTACCATTCCTAAATAATTGTTATTCAGGATGATAATTTTCACCGGAAGTTTATTCTGCGCAATCGTACCCAGCTCCTGAAGCGTCATCTGGAAACAGCCGTCGCCAATAATGGCAATCACCTCGCGGCTCGGATCGCCCACCTTAGCGCCAAAAGCCGCCGGAAGTGCAAATCCCATCGTTCCCAAACCGCCGGAGGTAACCAGACTGTGCGGTTTTTTGAATTCATAGTACGCAGACGTCATCATCTGGTGCTGACCCACGTCGGCCACCATCACGGCTTCGCCATTCGTCTTTTTCGACAGCAGGTTAATGGCTTCCGCCATCTTTATTTTTTCGGTCGTCGGAGCCAGTGCGGGCTGCGTAACCTTCTCTTCTTCAATGTCATCATACTTCCGAAACTCGTTGCGCCAGGCCGTATGGTCGTTTTCGTTCACCAGCGGCATCAGGCGGTTCAGCACCTCCTTCACATCGCCAATCACCGGTGCATCGGCCTTGATGACTTTGTCGATTTCGGCTGGATCAATCTCAATATGAACCACTTTGGCCTGCCGGGCAAACAGTTCGGCGTTGCCCGTTACGCGATCATCGAACCGCATGCCAATGCCAATCAGCAGATCGCACTGGTTGGTCATCACGTTGGAACCGTAGTTGCCGTGCATGCCCAGCCAGCCGGTATACAAGGGATGATCGTCCGAAAGCGCCGACTGACCCAGCAAGGTGGTGGCCACCGGAATACCGGTTTTTTCAACAAATGCGAGCAGTTCTTTTTCGGCTTTGGAAATCAGCACCCCATGCCCAACGAGCATATACGGTTTTTTGGCCTTGTTGATCAGTTCGGCGGCTTTTTCGACCTGGTCCTGTTTCGGTATCAACCGTGGGCGGTAGGTGCTTACTCGCTCACACTTTTTGTAGTGGAAAGACTTGGTCATCAGTTCCACCTGCGCATTCTTCGTAATATCGATCACCACCGGCCCCGGACGGCCCGACTGGGCGAGGTAAAAGGCTTTGGCAATAATTTCCGGAATTTCGTCGGCACTGGTGATCTGGTAATTCCACTTCGTAATCGGCATGGTAACGCCAATGACATCGGTTTCCTGAAAAGCGTCCGTTCCCAACAGTTTCATCGCCACCTGCCCTACCAGACAAACCATCGGCGTCGAATCGATCAGCGCATCGGCGATGCCGGTTACCAGGTTGGTCGCACCCGGCCCCGAAGTGACCAGACAAACGCCGGCCCGGCCCGTCACCCGGGCATAGCCTTCGGCGGCATGGGCAGCCCCCTGTTCGTGCCGCACCAGAATGTGGTTCAACCGGTCCTGATAATCGTACAGCGCATCGTACACCGGCATAATGGCACCACCCGGATAGCCGAAGATGGTTTCTACACCCTCTTCCACCAACGCCTGCATGAGTGCTTCGGCACCCGTCAGGGGTTTTAGCAATTTAGCAGACGGAACAGCCGGTTGCGGTTTTTCTGCCGTTAATTCAATGACCGTCGTATTCATCGTATTGTCTGTTTATATTCAGTCGGTTAGCACGACTATTTGTTGATTTCTATTCGTTGTTATTCATCCGTCACACACCCTTCACTCGCCGAACTGACCAACTTCACGTATTTCCGCAGCACACCGTGTGAAGCGGCTGCTTCCATCGGCGGAACGGTCCAGTTGGCCCGGCGCTCGGCCAGTTCTTCGTCCGAAACGTGCATGTGAATGACATTATTGACGGCGTCGATCGTGATTTTGTCACCATCCTGCACCAGGGCAATGTTGCCGCCGTCCTGCGCTTCGGGCGTAATGTGACCCACCACAAACCCGTGGGTTCCGCCCGAAAACCGTCCGTCGGTAATTAAAGCCACTTTATCGCCCAAGCCCAGACCCATAATGGCCGACGTTGGTTTCAACATTTCGGGCATACCGGGCCCACCTTTCGGGCCTTCGTAGCGAATGACCACCACGTGACCTTCTTCAATTTCCCGTTTCTGGATAAACTCCAGCAACTGCTCTTCCCGGTCGCACACTTTGGCGATGCCTTCAAACCGTTCGCCTTCTTTACCGGTAATTTTAGCAACGGCGCCCTGCGTGGCCAGGTTTCCGTACAGAATCTGGATGTGACCGGTTTTCTTGATTGGATTGGAGAACGGACGAATGATTTGCTGGGTTTCGAAGTTCAGATCCGGGGCGTCTACCAGGTTTTCGGCGATGGTTTTACCCGTCACCGTCATGCAGTCACCGTGGAGATACCCCGCGTTGTAGAGGTACTTCATCACCGCCGGAACCCCGCCGATCGCCAGCACATCTTCCATGTAGTATTTACCACTCGGTTTCAGATCACCCAGATACGGCGTCCGGTCGCTGATGTCCTGAATATCTTTCAGCGTCAGCGAAACCCCGACGGATTTGGCAATCGCGATATAATGCAAAACCGCATTGGTCGAACCGCCAAGGGCCATCACCACCGTCATCGCGTTTTCAAACGCCTTTTTGGTCATGATTTCGCGGGGCGTGATGTTCTTTTCCAGCAGGTTCATCATGGCCGCTCCGATTTTGCGGCACTCTTCCTGCTTGCCTTCGTGCGTGGCCGGATAGGATGAACTGTTGGGCAGACTCAAACCCAGGGCTTCCATCGACGACGCCATCGTATTGGCCGTATACATGCCCCCGCAGGCTCCCGCGCCGGGAATGGAATTCTGGATAACGCCTTTGTAATCTTCTTCGCTGATGTTGTTGGCAACTTTTTTTCCGTAGGCTTCAAACGCCGACACAATGTCCAGCTTTTGACCTTTGTAGCTGCCCGACCGAATCGTGCCGCCATAGACCAGAATGGCGGGGCGGTTGATCCGACCGACGGCCATCAGCGCACCGGGCATATTTTTGTCGCAACCGACCACCGCAATCACCCCGTCATACCATTGCGCATGAACCACCGTTTCAATTGAATCAGCGATCAGGTCGCGGGAAGGCAGTGAATAAGACATGCCGTCATTGCCGTTGGTCATGCCGTCGGAAACACCAATCGTATTGAATACCAACCCGACTAACCCACTTTCATTGACGCCTTTTTTCACATAAGCCGCCAGACCATTCAAATGAATGTTGCACGGATTGCCGTCGTAACCGGCGCTGGCAATGCCGATCTGGGGTTTTTTCATGTCATCTTCCGTCAGACCGATGCCGTAAAGCATGGCCTGCGCAGCCGGGTTACTGACTTCCTGCGTCAGGGTGGCACTGTACCGGTTTAGCTGGGTTTTGTCGGGGGCTATAGTAGTCATAATTTCAATTAGCGAAAATTCGCTGAAAGCGTAATTTGAGTCAAAGGAAAAAAAATGAAATGAAATACGCAAGACTTTTTGACGGATTTTTTAGCATTTTTTTTCACTATGCGTAGATACTATAGAATTGATTGTACTTTTGATAGACATAAAATAGAACTATACGATGATTACCGAAAACGCATCCCACTACGATCACCTGGAGCAAATGTCAGTGCAGGAACTGCTGACCAACATCAACGCCGAAGATAAAACCGTTCCGTTGGCGGTTGAGAAAGCCATTCCGCAAATTGAAGCCCTCGTGACACAGATCGTCAAACGGATGAAAGAAGGCGGGCGGTTGTTCTATATTGGGGCCGGAACGAGCGGCCGACTGGGCATTGTCGACGCGTCGGAGTGTCCACCCACCTACGGGGTTTCGCCCGATCTGGTCGTCGGTCTGATTGCCGGTGGCGACCGCGCCATTCGCAGTGCCGTCGAAAACGCCGAAGACGATTCCGAACAGGCCTGGAAAGATCTGGCACCTTACCACATCGACTCGCTCGACACCCTCATTGGCATTGCCGCATCAGGCCGGACGCCTTACGTGATCGGCGGTTTGCAGCAGGCCCGCGCAGCCGGTATTTTGACGGGTTGTGTCGTTTGCAACCCCGGATCGGCGGTGGCCCAGGCCGCCGAATTCCCGGTCGAAGTAGTAGTCGGGCCGGAATTTGTGACGGGCAGCACGCGCATGAAATCGGGAACAGCGCAGAAACTGGTGCTCAACATGATTTCGACCTCGGTGATGATTCAACTGGGCCGGGTGAAAGGCAACAAAATGGTCGACATGCAACTGACGAATCACAAACTGAAAATCCGGGCCGCCAACATGGTGATGAGCGAAACGGGCGTGACGCGGGAACGCGCCGAGGAATTGCTGGCAAACTATGGAAGTGTTCGGAATGCGATTTTGAATTCATCTCTATGAAAGCCATCATTCAAACTACGCTTCACCAACCGGCGCAATACGTTGATGTTGAGACGCCCGTTGCCGGACCGGGTGAGGTGATCGTCCAGATCAAAGCTGCGGCCATCAATCACCGGGATGTGTTTATTCAACACGGTTTGTATCCCAAAATGCAATTGCCGGTCATTCTGGGCTCCGATGGGGCCGGCATCGTCATTGAAACCGGCGAGGGTGTCGATCCGGCCTGGCAATCGCAGGAGGTCATCATCAACCCCGCCCTGAACTGGGGGCCGAATCCTCATTTTTACGGCCCGGATTTTAGAATTCTGGGCATGCCCGACAACGGTACTTACGCCGAGTATCTGAAAATTGAAGCCCACTACCTGCATCGGAAACCGGCCCATCTCACCTTCGAACAGGCAGCCGCCCTCCCCCTGGCGGGTTTGACCGCCTGGCGCGCTTTGATGACCCGCGCTACCCTGCAACCCCGTCGCCCGGAGCGGGTTCTCATAACGGGCATCGGCGGAGGAGTCGCCCTGACAGCTTTGCAATTCGCGGTCGCCCTTGGTGCGGAAGTCTGGGTGACGTCCGGTTCGGAAGAAAAGCTGCAACGGGCACTGGATTTGGGTGCCACCGGCGGAGTGCTTTACCGCGATGCGGACTGGGCGAAAACGCTGATGGCCAAAACCGGGGGCGGCAAAGGCGGTTATTTCGACGTCATCGTCGACAGTGCCGCCGGGCCAGGGTTCGCCAAGCTGGTGGATGTGGCAGCGCCGGGCGGACGGATTGTTTTCTACGGCGGTACAACCGGCAACATCACCGATGTGGCTCCCTCCAAAGTTTTCTTCAAACAACTGAACATCTACGGTACGACAATGGGTACTGACTCCGAATTTGCCGACATGACCCGGTTTGTCGAAGAAAATCAGTTGGTTCCCGTGCTGGATGAGGTGTTTCTCTTGGCGGATGCCGAACAGGCGCTCCGGAAAATGGAAGCGGGTAAGCAGTTCGGGAAGCTAGTTTTACAGGTTTCCTGAGCAAAGATTCAACGCCGGGTCGATTCCCGGACGATCAGCCGGGCCGGTAAAATCACCTCCTGAGCTTCGACGTTTTTCCGGGTCATGTGTTTCAACAACAATTCACAACTGAGTTTGCCGATCTCGAAAGCCGGTTCGGCCACGGTGGTCAAAGTTGGGGATATAATCTGCGACATCGGATCGTTGGTAAAACCAATAACCCCCACCTCTTTTCCAATCTGAACGTTGCGTTCTTTCAACGCCAGCATGGCACCAATCGCTTTCCGGTCGTTGACCGCAAATAAGGCATCCGGTTTTTCAGCTAAAGTCCATAATCGGGCCACATCTTCAAAACCGCATTCCTGCGAAAAACCGGAGTGAATAACCCAGTCGGACCGAACCTGTAACCCGCTGTTTGTCAACGCATCTTCATAGCCTTTCTGGCGTTTTTGGGTAAACGTCAATCCAGCGGGACCGGCAAGGTGCGCAATTCGCCGATAGCCCTGATCGATCAAATGCTGTGTGGCTGCGTAGGCCCCGTGGTAATCGTCCTGCATCACTTTGGAAGTCAAAACCGCATCGGCAACCCGGTCAAAAAACACCACCGGAATTCCGTTTCGGATCAATTCTTCAAAATGCGCATACGAATCGGCCTGAGACGATACCGACACCAACAAACCGTCCAGGCTGCTCAGGGAAAGATCCTGGAGAATCGCCTGCTCGCGTTCTGCCGAATCGTTGGTAATAAAGACAATCAGGTTGTAGCCGTTGGCGTTGGCCACCTGCTCGATCCCGGTAAACACCGTCGAAAAATAATAATTGGTGATGGCGGGCATTAACACGCCAATGTGGTGCGACTGGCTCTGCACCAGCCCAATCGCGTTGAAGTTGGGCTTATAATTTAGTTCCATCGCCTTCGCCAGAACCTTCTCCCGCGTTTTCGGATTGACATCGTACGCATCCCGCAAAGCGCGCGAAACCGTCGACACCGAAATGGCTAATTCCCGGGCAATGTCCTTGATGGTAATGTAATGGCGTCGCATCAGTGGTTTTCGGTAACGTTCTCGCTACTTTATCCGGCAAATTAATTGATTCCGCCAACGAATTCTACTTACTTCGATTCCTGACTGATTCCGCTAGACCCTGATACCCATGAACAAGAAACGCCGGGATTTTTTAAAACTGACCGGATTGGCCGGCGCCGGACTCACCACCGCGCCGTTCAGCTACGGTTTGCCGACCGTGACCCAGGCCCCGCGCCCACCCAAGCAGACGTTTAACATGTGTGGCTATAGCGCTCCCAAAATCGATACGGTTCGGATCGGTTACATTGGCGTTGGCAACCGGGGCGCCGGGGCGTTGCAGCGCATCGTTCACCTGGAAAACGTAGTCGTTCAGGCGGTGTGTGACATTCGTCCGGAACGCGTCGAGCAGGCCCGGAAGTCGCTGGAAAAAACCGCCCACCGCCCTACCTATTACAGCGGGAAAGCCGATAGCTGGAAAACCCTCTGCGACCGGAAAGACATTGACCTGATTTACATCTGCACACCCTGGAATCTGCACACGCCGATGGCGTTGTACGCGATGGAACAGGGCAAACACGTAGCCTGTGAAATTCCCATTGCCACGACGGTCGACGACTGCTGGAAACTGGTGGAAACCTCCGAACGAACCAAGCGGCACTGCATGATGCTGGAAAACTGCTGCTACGATTTCTTCGAACTCCTTACGCTGAACATGGCGCGGCAGGGCTTTTTCGGGGAACTGGTTCACGTGGAAGGCGCATATATTCACGACATTTTCGACTCCTTTTTCGACAAAAGCAAACGCTATGACCTCTGGCGGCTGAAAGAAAACCAGCGCAACGGCAATCTGTATCCGACGCACGGTTTAGGCCCCATTGCGCAGGTGCTCGACATCAACCGGGGTGATCAGATGGATTACCTGGTGGCGATGTCCAGTCAGGATTTTATGATCAGTAAAAAGATCAACGAACTGGCGGCACAGGATGCTGATTTTAAGCAATTTCAAGGCAAATCATTTCGGGGTAACATGAACACGACCACCATTCGGACCAAAAAAGGCCGAACCATCATGCTGCAGCACGACGTCAGTTCACCCCGGCCGTATTCCCGGCTTCACCTCGTCAGCGGAACGAAAGCCACTGCCCAGAAATATCCCCTGCCGGGCCGGATTTCGACGGGCCATGAATGGTTGTCGGAAACCGCCTATCAGGAGCTGGAAAAGAAATACCAGCCGGAAATCGTCAAGCGCGTGGGCGAACTGGCCAAACAGGTCGGCGGCCACGGCGGCATGGATTTTCTGATGGACTGGCGACTCATCGATTGCCTGCGCAACGGCTTGCCGCTCGATCAGGATGTCTACGATGCCGCGTTGTGGAGCAGCATCGGGCCGCTCAGCGAATGGTCGGTCGCCCATCGGTCCAACTCCATCGACGTGCCGGATTTCACCGGCGGTTCCTGGAAAACCAATAAACCGGTCGACATCAGCCTGACCACGGGCGGCACCACCGGCATCAAAGGTCTGTAGACCGGAGGTAATGACGCCCTTCAAACTGACTTTTCTTAAACCCAAAAACCGTATTCCATCGTATTCATGAACATTCTGATTTCAAAAACCAGCGAAGAGCTTGGCACCCTTGCGGGAAAAAAGACAGCTGATATCATCCGCCAGGCCATTGCCGACCGGGGGCAGGCAAATATCATTCTGGGAACCGGAACCAGCCAGTTCGCAACGCTCGCCCAATTGATTCGGGAAGACATTGACTGGAGCCGCGTGGTGATGTTCCACCTGGATGAGTACATCGGTCTGCCGATTTCCCACCCAGCCAGTTTTCGCAAATACTTGCAGGAACGGTTTCTGGACAAGGTTTCGCCCATAAAAGCCAGCTATCTGATCAACGGTGAAATTGACCCGCAGGAAGAAATCCGGCATTTGGGTGACTTCATCCGTTTGCATCCCATCGACGTCGCCCTGGTCGGCATTGGCGAAAACGGGCACCTGGCCTTCAACGATCCCCCGGCCGATTTTGAGACGGAAGAACCGTATCTGATCGTCGATCTCGACACGGCCTGCCGACGTCAGCAGTTCAACGAGGGCTGGTTTCCGTCGCTGGAAGACGTTCCTGCTCAGGCTATTAGCATGTCAGTTCGGCAAATCATGAAATCGCGGCACATTATCTGCTCGGTTCCGGATGCGCGAAAAGCCCAGGCGACCAAAGACACGCTGGAACAACCCATCAGTCCGCTTTTTCCGGCCAGTATTCTACGCTCCCACCCCGCTTGTTCGCTCTATCTGGATGCGTCTTCGGCCAGCTTGCTGGCGGTAGAAAACGGTCAAAAAGAAGGCTGATCGACACCAGCGCAAGGCTCTCCAGAGTGCTTGTTTCGAGACAAAACCGCCATTTGTACACCCAAACATAAGTCTCTGACAATCAAGTAGTCTGACCCCATCCAATACCCCTTTTCTACAAAAAAGCTAAAACAGAGCGACTTATCCACATTCCCGTGTGGATAAGTCTTGATTTCATCCCATTTGTCCACATCGTTTTTCATCACCAGCTTCCTGATTACCTTTGTGAATAATCTGAGAATAAGGTGATAAGAGCGGATACTGCGGTGCTGGAATTGCTGGAAAAACGTCGGGAGGCCGGGCTGCTCCGTCGTTTGAAAAAGCCCGAAAATTTACTTGATTTTTGCTCCAACGATTACCTGGGGCTGGCGCGGTCGGTGGTCTTGCGCGACACCATTGCCTGCGCCGTTGCCAGCCACCCGACCGGGTTGAACGGGGCCACCGGTTCGCGCTTACTGGCGGGAAATTCGGCCCTGGCCGAAGAGCTGGAAACCGAAATTGCCGCCTTTCACGACGCCGAAGCCGCCCTGATTTTCAATTCCGGTTATGATGCCAACATTGGCCTGCTGGCCAGCTTGCCCCAACGGGGCGACACCCTGCTGACGGACGAGTTGATTCACGCCAGCATGATCGACGGCGCCCGACTGAGTGTTGCCAATCGTTTTAAATTTCGCCACAACGACCTAGAGGATCTTGAAAACCGGCTAAAACGGGCCACCGGCACGGTTTACGTCGCCATTGAATCGGTGTATTCCATGGACGGCGATCTGGCTCCTTTACTTGAAATCGTTGACTTGTGCGAACGCTACGAAGCCGCACTGATTGTGGATGAAGCCCACGCAACGGGTGTTTTTGGTGCAAGAGGGACAGGGTTGGTGCAGGCACTCGGTTTGCAAAACCGGGTCTTTGCCCGGGTTCACACCTTTGGCAAAGCGCTGGGCGTTCATGGAGCGGCTGTGGTTGGATCGGCGGCATTGCGCGATTTTCTGATTAATTTTGCCCGCTCGTTTGTGTATTCGACGGCTTTGCCTCCGCACAGTTTGCTGGCAATTCAGAGTGTTTACCGGTTTTTGCCGCAAAACCAGCCGCTGATTGACCGATTGCAGGTCTTGCGGACTTATTTTCAGCAGCAAATTCAGGAACGGCTGCCCCATACGGAATGGACTTCGGTCGAAAGTCCCATTTTAGGGTTGATTGTGCCGGGCAATGACGCGTGCCGGGCGGTGGCCACGCAACTCCAGCAAGCCGGTTTTGACATCCGGCCCATCGTGAGTCCGACGGTTCCGGCGGGGCGTGAACGATTGCGGATCTGCCTCCATGCGTTTAATTCGGAATCAGAAATCGATTCGTTGGTGCAGACGTTAAAATATTTTGGTGGATAGGAACACGGCTTGAACGGATGGGACAGATTGGCGCGGATTTTATCCGTTTTTTACCGGTTTCATCCTTTCAATCCGTTTTCCTATCTCAAACCTGTTAACAAAAAGCTTTGAATGCGTAATCCGTTACAACTGATCGTGGCCGGTATTGGCACTGAAATTGGCAAAACCGTGGTGTCGGCCATTGTCGTGGAAGCGTTGCAGGCTGATTACTGGAAACCGGTACAATCCGGCGCGCTCGAAGATTCGGATCGCGAAACCGTCCGGCGGCTGATTTCCAATCCCGTTAGCCAGTTTCATCCGGAAACCTACCGGTTGCAGGAACCGTTATCACCCCACGCGGCTGCGGCTATTGACGGAATTGACATTTCGCTGGCAGCCTTTGAATTACCTCAGACACCCAATCATCTGGTGGTTGAACTGGCGGGCGGTTTGATGGTGCCACTGAATGACCAGGATTTAATAATCGACTTGGTGAAACAATTGAATCTGCCGGTTTTGCTGGTTTCCAAACATTATCTGGGCAGCATCAATCACACCCTCCTGTCGGTAGAAGCGTTGCAAAACCGCTCTATTCCCATTTTGGGAATCGTCTTTAACGGCCCCGAAACTCCGGCAACCGAAGATTTTATTTTGAACTACACGGGCTTGACAAGTTTTGGGCGGATTGAGTGGGAAACGGAAGTTACGAATGGGTTTGTCAGTCGGTATGCGATTGACTTGCAGCAAAAATTGAAAGAATACGATGGAGGTCTATACGAATGAAGATAGAACCCTGTCAGGTCCTGAAGACCTGACAGGGTTAAAGAATTTAGCCGAACGCGACCAAGCCGTTATCTGGCATCCGTTTACGCAGATGCAAACCGCTCCGTTGCCGATTCCCATTGTTCGCGGCCAAGGCACGCTGTTGTTCGCAGAAGACGGAACGACATACATCGATGCGGTTTCGTCCTGGTGGGTCAATACGCACGGACACAGTCATCCGTATATTGCGGAGAAAGTAGCGAACCAGCTTCACACGCTTGAACACGTCATCTTTGCCGGTTTTACGCACCAGCCCGCCGTTGAACTGGCCGAGCGGTTGTTACCCATTTTACCAAAGAACCAGAAAAAGGTTTTTTATTCGGATAACGGTTCGACGGCGGTGGAAGTGGCGCTCAAAATGGCGTTTCAATACTGGCACAACGTGGGAAAACCGCGTCGGAAGGTCATTGCGCTGGAGGACGCCTACCACGGCGACACCTTCGGAGCCATGGCCGTTAGCGGACGAAGTGCCTTCACGGCCCCATACGTGCCGTTTTTATTCGATGTTGAATACATTCCTACGCCCGTTCCGGGACAGGAGCAGGCGGCTTTGGATCAGTTGCAAGCGTTGCTGAACGACGATGTGGCGGCTTTTATCTTTGAACCGCTGATTCAGGGAGCGGGCGGTATGGTGATGTACAAACCGGAAATTCTGAGTCAGCTCATCGAAATGGCCCGCAGCCACGGCGTGCTGATTATTGCCGATGAAGTGATGACCGGTTTTGGCCGTACGGGGAAACTGTTTGCTTCGCATCACCTCAGCCACCAACCCGACCTCATGAGTTTATCAAAAGGGCTGACCGGCGGAACGATGGCACTGGGTGTAACGGCCTGTACGAACGAAATTTACGAAGCCTTCAAATCCGAAGATAAATACAAAACACTTTTCCACGGCCACTCGTTTACGGCCAATCCGCTGGCCTGCACGGCGGCTCTGGCCAGTCTTGATCTCCTGCTTTCGGACGAAACCCAGGCATCCATTCAGCGAATCAGCCAACGACATGCGGTTTTTGCGGAACAACTCAACCAAAGACCGGGCGTCAAAAACGTCCGGCAGCGGGGAACGATCCTGGCGTTCGATCTGGATAACGAAGGGCAAACCAGCTCGTATTTCAGCAATATCCGCGATGTGGCTTATCAGTTTCTGCTCGAACAGGGCGTTTTGATGCGGCCACTGGGGAATGTGCTGTATATTCTGCCACCCTATTGCATTACCGATGACGAGTTGACGGCGGTTTATTCGGCCATCGATAAATTGCTTCAGTATATCACCCAAAATGAACCATCCCTACGGGACTCATCCCCCAATTAGCAAACACGTTTCCTACAAAATGGTCCCTCCCTACGGGAAGGATGGTAAAACCGGGGCTCTATGTGAAAATCAAACAATCCCGTAGGGATATTCATTTTGTAGCAACCGCGTCCGCAGAATACCAACAATCCCGGAGGGATGATTCATTTTGTAGATACATAATAAACTGTCACTATGGAACTTTCCTCTCTGAGCGGGCACTTTTCCTACAAAATGAATTATCCCTACGGAAAGAGTGGCAAACGGCAGGGTAAAAGGGCTAGCCTTTAAGTCGAGATCAGATTACAACGCGTACCACCGAATCAGCAAACCGCCCAGAATGGCTCCCACAATCGGCCCCACAATGGGCACCCAGGCATAACCCCAATCTGATGACCCTTTGCCGGGAATGGGTAACAGGGTGTGCGCAATACGGGGTCCCAGGTCGCGGGCGGGATTGATGGCGTAGCCGGTGGTGCCGCCCAGCGAAAGGCCAATGCTCCAAACCAGCACGCCCACCAAATACGGGCCTAAACCGATGGCGATGGTGCCGAGGGCTTTGGCGGAAATCCCGGCAATGCCGATGATGAGCGCCAGCGTGCCGATGGTTTCACTGATGACATTCCCCAGAGGATGGCGGATGGCCGGATCGGTGGAAAAAACCGCCAGCTTGGCCCCCGGATCGGGCGTGGCCGCCCAGTGGGGTAAATACTGAAGCCAAACCAGCACCGCACCTAAAAATGCGCCGATGAGTTGCGCCGGGATATAGGTCGCCATCTTGCTGAAATCACCGGTGGCCACGGCGAAAGCCACGGTAACGGCCGGATTCAGGTGCCCGTCGATGCTGCCGAATGCCTTGGCAACGAACACGCCCATCGTGACGGCAAAAGCCCAACCGGTAGTAATGACAATCCAGCCGGATGATTCGCCCTTGGTTTTTTTCAGGACAACGTTGGCAACCACACCGTCGCCCAATAAAATCAAAATCATGGTTCCAACCAATTCACCAAGGAAGGGAGAAAGCTGCATACAAAAAAGGATGGGTTTAGGGGTACGGCGAAAAGCCTTATTAAGTCAATAAAATATTCGTTCTGTCATAAAGCCGCCAATATACAGGAATTTTAATAATTGTAGAGAGTGGTTTCGGGTGGTTCCGTTAACTTTGCGTTTTCTTTTTTCCCTATGCAACTTTCCGCGCTTACCGCAGTATCCCCCCTCGATGGCCGTTACCGCCGTCAAATTGAACCGCTGGCTCCGTATTTTTCCGAATGGGGGCTGATCCGCTACCGCATTCGGATTGAGATTGAGTACTTTATCGAACTCTGCGAATTACCGCTACCCCAGTTGAAAGGCATCGATCATGCGGTTTTTCCAAAATTACGGGCGTTATACGAGAATTTTTCGGAAGCGGATGCGCTGCGGGTGAAAGAAATTGAACGCGAAACCAATCACGACGTTAAAGCCGTCGAGTATTTCATCAAGGAAAAGCTCGCTGATCTGAATATTTCTGACCACCTGGAATTTATCCACTTTGGTCTGACGTCGCAGGACATCAACAATACCGCCACGCCCCTCCTGCTGAGCGACGCATTGGCCAATGAAATCGAGCCGCAATACCGGGAAGTGTTCATGAAATTGCAGGAGCTGGCGGAGATGTGGAAAGGCATTCCGATGCTGGCTCGCACCCACGGTCAGCCAGCCTCGCCGACCCGGCTGGGAAAAGAACTGCTGGTTTTTTGTGAACGGATCGAGAAGCAGCTTTTCATGCTGTCGACCATTCCGGTATCGGCTAAATTTGGGGGCGCTACCGGCAATTTCAATGCGCATTGTGTCGCTTATCCGGACATCGACTGGAAAAGTTTCGGCGATGATTTTGTGGAAAAACTGGGACTGGAACGCAGTCAGCACACGACCCAAATCGAGCATTACGACATGCTGGCGGCTACGCTCGACGCCTTCAAGCGACTGAATACGATTCTGATCGATCTGAACCGCGACATGTGGGCGTACATTTCGATGAACTACTTCAAACAGCAGATCAAAGCGGGGGAAGTGGGCTCGTCGGCGATGCCGCACAAAGTCAATCCAATCGATTTTGAAAATTCGG
This sequence comes from Larkinella fluvii, assembly GCF_051857545.1. Lineage (NCBI taxonomy): Bacteria > Pseudomonadati > Bacteroidota > Cytophagia > Cytophagales > Spirosomataceae > Larkinella > Larkinella fluvii. The sequence continues at coordinate 565,956 of NZ_JBPZHB010000006.1, forward strand.
AAGGAAATCTGGGGATTGCCAATGCGGTTTTTGAACACCTCTCGGCCAAGTTGCCGATTTCCCGCCTGCAACGCGACCTGACCGACTCGACGGTTTTGCGGAATCTCGGCGTTCCGTTCGCGCATTCGCTGATTGCCTTGAAATCGTTGTTGAAAGGCCTGGGAAAACTGCAACTGAACGAAGCTGCCATTCACGCCGATCTGGAAGAGAACTGGGCTGTGGTGGCCGAAGGCATCCAAACCATTCTCCGGCGCGAGGGCTATCCCAAACCGTATGAAGCCCTGAAGGACTTAACCCGCACGAATGAGAAAATCACGGCGGATACCATCGGCCGGTTTATCGACGGACTGAATGTGGCGGAAAATGTGAAAACAGAATTACGGGCGATTACGCCGTATAGTTATACCGGGATTTAACCCTGACAGCGGCCAGCGGCCCTGTCAGCGGTTTAAATCCCCGTCAATTACAAACCGCTGACAGGGCCGCTGGCCGCTGTCAGGGTTTGCTCAATTCCGTGGCCCGGAACTGGGCGGCTTTGATGCCCGCAATCAGCGTATCCGATAAACCGCCTTCTTCAAACCGTTTCAGAGCCGCTTCCGTCGTGCCGCCTTTGGAGGCAACGGCTTTGATCAACTCGTCCAGGGATTTGTCAGCGGTATTGATCAAATGGAAAGCTCCCAGCATGGTTTGTTTCACCAGCAGCGAAGCCACTGAATCATCGAAGCCCATTTGCTTGCCAGCTTCAATCATGGCTTTTACGAGGTAGTAAAAATACGCCGGGCCGCTGCCACTCAGGGCCGTAACGGCGTCCAGCAAGGCTTCATCTTCCAGAAAAATGGACCGTCCAGTAGCATTGATCAGGTTTTCGACTTTCCGCAGATTGCTCAGATCTACTTCTTTGGCCGCCGTAAAACCGGTAATGCCCATGCCCAGCATCGCGGGCGTGTTGGGCATAGCGCGGATCACCAGCCGGTGGTTCAGTTTCTCCTGAATGGTGGCAATGGGAATGCCCGCCATGATCGACAGCACGACCTGTTGGGGCCGGATGGTTTCCCGGAGGGCTTCCTGTAAACTGTTGAAATCCTGGGGCTTGACGGACAAAATAATCAGATCGACCTCAGAAACCCGCGAACTGATGGTATCGACCACCACGCCGGCTTTCTCCGCTTTTAAGGCTTCGGAACGTTCTGCGCTTTTCTCGACGAGCAGCAAATCTTCTTTTTTTACCAGATCATACTGCAAAAACGACTTGGCAAAAGCCATGCCCATGTTGCCGCAACCGACGATCGCAATCTTCATAATTAATGAGTTTACGGTTTACGGTTTACAGTTTTCGGTGGCTGACGCATTCTTACCTGTGCGTTCGTCAGCCACCGAAAACTGTAAACCGTAAACCGTCCGTTATTTATCCAGGATACTTCCCAGCTTTTGCACCAGTGCTTCGCCCCGCAGGTTTTTGGCGATGATTTTTCCTTCTTTATCCAGTAAGAAAGTAGTCGGGATGACCTGAATCGAATACTGCTGAGCAACCGCCGAACTGCCATTTTTCTTGCCCAGAACATTGGTCCAGACCATGCCGTCGGCTTCGATGGCTTTCAACCAGGCGTTCTTGTTGTCGTCGAGCGAAATGCTGTAAATTTCGAAGCCCTTCTCCTTGTATTTATTGTACATCCGGACTACGTTCGGGTTTTCCTGACGACAGGGTCCGCACCACGACGCCCAGAAATCGATCAACACATACTTCCCGCGCAACGAGGATAGGCTCACCACCTGACCTTTTGTATCTTCCAGAGTGATGTCCGGGGCCAGTGCTCCCTCAACCACGGCAACCTGCGTGGCCTGGGTGGCCATTTCGCTCTTGGCCATCGTTACGAAGTTGATAAAGGCCTTGGCCTGTTTGCCGGTCAGATTGGCTTTTTGCATCTGGTCCGCCAGCGCTTCATACAGGGGGAAATGCTCTTTCGGGTCCAGGTATTTGAGTGCAATCATGGCCACACTGGACGTTCCCATTTGCGGAATCAGCGCCTTGATGGTATCGATGACCTGTTTGTTGGTCGCCATCACTTCCCTATCAATCGCTTCGCCTTTTTTAAGGTCGTTTTTTTCAGCAGCCGCAGCAGCCTGCTTCTGCCACTCTTTGGATTTTTTCAGCATCATGGCATCGATGGCCACGATTTTGGGATAAAAATCCATGTTGACCGAGCCTTTCACCAGAAGCTTGTCTTTGTTTTTCAGATCGGCCGTTACGGTCAGGTTTTCTCCTCCTTCCACCAGCAGACTCGTGAATTGCTCATTGGCCAGGTTCAGCTTGTAAAAACTCCCGCCATTCGTTTCGTTGCCTTTCAGCGAAAAACTCCCGCTGGGGTCGATCAGGGTGGAGTCAATCCGCTTCGATACTTTTTCGTTCGTTTCCAAATAGGCTTTGCTGCCCGGTTTGGCATTCTGAACGGTGCCCGTTACCGTAAATTCTTTCCCGGCAGTCTGGGCAAAAGCCGCTAGTGGCAGGGCTAAACCGACTAAAATGACGAATCCGATCCGATTTTTTTTCATTTTACCTGTACGTTATAACGGAGAAGACAACGATTTTTGAAGCAACTCATTGGTCAGTTTGGGGTCCGCGCTGCCTTTCGACTTTTTCATCACCTCACCCACAAACAAGCCCAGCAACCCTTTCTTACCCTTTTTGTATTCTTTGACTTTATCGGGCCAGGCTGTCAGCACCTCATCTACCAACGCTTGCAACGTATCGGTATTGCTGTTTTGCACTAAATTCTGCTCCTGCGCCACTTGTTCCGGCGATTTCTCCGGGTGTTCGATCAACACCGGGAAAATCCGCTGACTGGCGGTCGAGAAACTGACTTTTCCTGAATCCACTAACGTAATCAATTCCGCCAGTTTTTCGGCCGAAAGCGGAAACTGGCCATCCCGCAGCGATTTTTCGGACAACTGGGCTTTCACCGGCCCCATAATCCAGTTGGAAACCGCCTTATAATTCGTCGTTAACTGACTTACGGCTTCAAAATAATCCGCCAGTTCTTTTACGTCGGCCAACAGGGCCGCATCGTATTCCGGTAAACCGTAGTGATTCAGCAACTTATCATGACGTTCTTTCGGCAAAGCAGGCATGTTGGCGCGGATTTCGGCCAGCCATTCGTCCGATACCAGCACCGGACTCAAATCCGGGTCCGGAAAATACCGGTAATCGTTCATGGTTTCTTTCATCCGCATGCCGTGGGTCAGGCCGGTTGTGGCGTCGAACATGCGGGTTTCCTGAACGATGGTGCCGCCGGTTTCGATCGTTTCCACCTGCCGCCGTAACTCGGACTCAATGGCCCGCTGGACGTTGCGGATGGAGTTCATGTTTTTGATCTCGACTTTCGTACCGAACTCCTCCTCGCCCCACAACCTCACCGAAACGTTGACGTCGCAGCGCAGCGAGCCTTCTTCCATGTTGCCGTCGCAAATGTCCAAATACCGCACGAGCCGTCGGACTTCCGTCAGGTAGGCAGCCGCTTCTTCCGCACTGCGAATCACGGGGTCGGTCACCATCTCGATCAGGGGCGTTCCGGCGCGGTTATAATCCAGGACGGTATGCCAGTCGCCGTCGTGAATCGATTTACCGGCATCTTCCTCTAAATGAATATGATGCAGAAAAACCGTCTTTTCAACCACCTGTCCGTCGGCATCCTTGAATTTAACCGGCACTCCGCCCCCTACGCAAATCGGCGTTTTGTCCTGCGATAGCTGGTAGCCTTTCGGCAGGTCGGGGTAGAAGTAGTTTTTCCGGGCAAAAAGATTGTAGGACGTAATCGCCGACTGACAGGCCAATCCCATCCGAACCGCCAATTCGACGGCTTTGCGGTTGAGTTTGGGCAGGGTACCCGGATGCCCCAGCGTAATGACGCTGATGTTGGTATTGGGGTCGCTGCCAAACTGATTGGAATCGGCGGCAAAGATTTTCGTCGCCGTCAGGAGCTGGCAGTGAACTTCCAGACCAATTACCAGCTCGTAGTTGGCCAGCACCGCAGCGGATACCGTCTTTTCAGCCGTTTCAGAAACCATGAAGCTATGTTGTGGTAAGATTTATGGTTTTCAGTTTACAGTTTACGGTTTGCGGTGGCTGACGCGTCCTAATCGTGTATCAGCCACCGTAAACCGTAAACCGAATACCGTAAACCGTTACTCTGCAAAGATACGGTTAAAATCTCATTTCACTATTCAGGGGACTACTTGTAAAAAACCGGTTTTTGTTGAACAATTCCGATACAAACGATCATTATAAAAACAACTTTTTCAATCCCTATTTGACGGCAACACATTGTATACAAATAAGTTATAAATTTATTATCGAAATATTATGAATGCAACAGAAGCAATTTCCAAATTATTGAATTGTACTTTGTCCATTTATCAAAACATAATACAACCATGAAAAGGAAAATTTACAAGCGCATGAATCTGAAAAAGGCCTTATTGATGCTGGCATTGGCGGGCGGTTTTTCCCTGTATTCGGTGCAGGCCCAAACGCTGGAAGATCTGCCCCGGACGGCGAAGGAGGATCCGGTCTTGCAGTTGGCGTTTCGGGAAGTGAGTAATCTGAAGTTCCGGATTGAAGTGACTCAGCCGTTCCAGCTTCTTCACGACGCCGTCAGCGTGTTTATTCTCAGCAACGACCGGCAAATTTTATTTGCCAATACGTATTCGCATCACGCGCTCCGGGTAACGTTATTTGATCTTTCTACCTTACAGGATGGGACGTATGGCTTTGAAGTGCGCTCGGGCAGCAAACGGGTGACGCAACTGTTTGATATCAAAACCAAATCAAAACGGGTGGTTTTGGCCCGGAATAACTAGTGTCTAGGGTACAAAAACGGCTCGATGCCCTGCATCGGGCCGTTTTTCACTGCCCGCTCCACCGAAACCGCACGTAGGTCTGGGCCAGGAGCGCGATTTTCTTCATGTCCGGCACCCGGATGCGCTCCTCCTGAATCCGGGAAGCGGGTATTTGCTTGATTTTGTTGAACAGGGTCTGGTAATACGTATACGCCAGGTGGACGCCCATCCGGGCCCCGCGCGGGAGGTTCAGAATACCAGCATAGGCTTCGTCAAAATCCTGCTGAATGTCCTTTTCGATGAGCCGTTTGGCATCTTTCGTAAACTCGCTGAAATTGACGCCCGGGAAATAGACCCGTCCCCGGTCGATGTAATCGTCTTTCAGGTCGCGCAGGAAATTGACCTTCTGAAAAGCCGCCCCCAGCTTGCGGGCGGGTTCTTTCAATCGGTCGAACATCGCCAGGTCACCTTCGCAAAACACCCGCAAACACATCAACCCCACCACTTCGGCCGAGCCATAAATGTATTCCTGGTAGCTGTTGTCGGTGTACTTGTTAACATACAGATCCATTTCCATGCTTTTCAGAAACGCATCGATCAACTCCCGGTCAATGCTATATTCCCTGACAACCCACTGAAACGAATGTAGAATGGGATTCAGGCTGATGCCGTCGGCAATGGCTTCGTAGGTATCTTTCTTGAATTTTTCCAGTAAATACTTTTGGTCGTAGTTGTAAAACGTGTCCACAATTTCGTCAGCATACCGGACAAAACCGTAGACGGCATAAATCGGAAAATGGAATTTGCGGTCCAGGGTTTTAATTCCCAACGTGAATGAGGTGCTGTAATGTTCGGTGATCAGCTTGCTGCACTCTAACGCGGTTCGGTTGAATAACTCGATCATAAGGGTTCGTTGGTGGGCTGTACCTTTTCTGACAGACGCAGGAACAGCTAGTCGTTCGTATTTTTTTAAGTCAAGCTCGCTGCCCAAATTCTTTGGTGACCTCGTCCGCCACCACCAATCCGGAAATCAGCGAAGGCGGGACGCCCGGCCCCGGAACGGTCAATTGGCCCGTGTAAAACAGGTTGTTAACGCGTTTACTCTTCAATCCCGGCTTCAAAATAGCCGTTTGCCTCAGCGTGTTCGCCAGTCCGTAGGCATTGCCCCGGAAGGCATTGTAGTCGGCGATGAAATTGCTGTGGGCGTAGCTGCGTTTGAAAACGACGTGATCCCGAATGGTTTCACCCACGTACGCTTCCAGCCGATCCATCACCAGGTTGTAATAATATTCCCGCGTTTCTTCGGGGTCGTTCAGGTCCGGAGCCACCGGAATCAGGATGAACAGATTTTCCATGCCCGCCGGTGCCACACCCGGGTCGGTTTTCGACGGGGCCGAAACATAAAACAGCGGTTTCGTGGGCCACTGCGGTTTTTCGTAAATTTCGTGGGCGTGTAACCCGAAATCTTCATCGAAAAACAGGTTGTGGTGCTGCAAACGCGGCACCCGCCGGTCAACGCCCAGGTAAAACAGCAACGACGATGGGGCCATCACCCGGCTTTTCCAGTACCGGTCATCGTAATTTCGGTAGTCGGGCGTCAGCAATTTGCTATCCACATGCTCATAATCTGCCCCGGCCACCACCACATCGGCCTCAAAAGTTCCCTGATACGTTTCGACTTTGTTGGCAATACCATTTGTTACACCAATTTGTTTAACCGGATGGTTCAATAAAATCTTTACGCCCTTCTCCTCGGCCAGTTTCACCATCGCCTTCACGATTTCGTGCATACCACCCATCGGATACCAGGTTCCCATCGAAATTTCGGCATAGTTCATCAGGCTATACATCGCGGGCGTGTTGGCCGGCGTTGCGCCCAAAAACAAAATCGGGAATTCCATCAACTGCAAAAGCCGCTCGTTCGTGAAATATTTACGAATATGGCTCGAAAACGATTGAAACACGTCCAGCCGCATCACATCCTGCAGCAACTTCAGACTCATGAATTCCGACACCCGCCGACTCGGTTTCCAGACAAACTGATTGATTCCGACATCGTACTTATAAGCCGCCTGCTCCAGAAATTCGAGCAACCGCCGACTCGCACCCGGTTCCATCTGTTCAAAAACCGCCTGAATGTTTTCGACACCTGCGGGCAGATCGACGGCATCATTGGTACCGAAAACGACGGTATACGACGGATCGAGTCGCACGAGCTTGTAATAATCCGACGGTTTTTTACCGAAACGACCAAAATACGTTTCAAACACGTCGGGCATCCAATACCAGCTCGGCCCCATGTCGAACACAAAACCGTCTTGCTCAAACATGCGGGCGCGACCACCCGCCTGGCTGTTTTTTTCCAGAATCGTAACTTCAAACCCCTTATCGGCCAGACTCGTAGCCGCCGACAAACCGGCAAAACCGGCTCCTATCACAATGACGCGTTTTGACATGTCTAAAAGTTTAGCTCCCAACCTATCTACTAAAGACCGGGCGGGGGTAATAAACGCAAAAAAGACGGATTGAAAAATCCGTCTCTCGCTCTAACCAAAAAAGTTAGACGGAAACCATCTAACTTTTCGGAACCTTCCTCTTTTTTAACCAAAAACTACTCAATCAAATTTCTTTTGAGATGTTAGAAGATAGACAAGAGAGTATAGACCTGTTCTGTTTACTTGATCCTTTTCGTCTCTACTCTCTTGTCTATCCTCTTTCCTCTCTTTTACGCCTGATACGCGTAAACTTTCAATTTATCTTTCAGCTCTTTACGAGCGATGTGGATGCGGTTTTTAACGGTTCCGATGGGAATATCCAGACGGGCTGCAATTTCGTGGTATTTAAAACCCCGGAAATGCATCATAAACGGTGTCCGGTAGGTATCATCCAGTGCATTGACGGCCCGGTTGATGTCGTCCTGTGCAAAAGACGAATACGCGGTATTGTCGGTACTACTTTCCATCGAATTGATGTAGTGCAGATTGTCCGTCGTATCGATGAACGTATTTTTCCGCACCATTCTCTGGTAGTTGGTGATAAAAGTATTTTTCATGATGGTATACAACCACGCTTTCAGGTTTGTACCATCCGTATATTTATCGCGGTTCGTAAAAGCCTTCAATAAAGTGTCCTGCAATAAGTCGTTTGCATCTTCAACATCCTTCGTCAAACGCAGAGCAAATGGCTTCAGCGACTTTGAAACTTTGCCGATGTTGTAGGTAAATTCAAGTGCTGTCATGATCTATAAGTCGTTTTTTGTTGAATCAATTCTGTATATTCAGTAGACAACAATGTAACCAAATCTTACTTTTTTTTGACTGACTAGCACTCTTCCAGTTTAACTGGATGATTATCAGTATTTTACATATACTGAAACGAGCAAGCGGGTAACCATGCCAAACGATGTCAAAGAACAAACTGTAGAAAAAATACCACAGTGTGTGGAATCGCACACCACACTTTGTTTAATCTTTCCCAAAAATAGTTAAACAAAACTTACAAACAAGGTTTTTGCCCACTTTCTCAGCATTTCATTTGAAGCAGCAACCGTGGAATTAACCTGGCTGCATATTGCAACTGCGTTGCAAAAAATGTAATTTTGTAACTTGCAATAATTTGTAACTATCTGAAAGTGAATCAAAACCAGTATAGATACTTTCGCCTGACACTTACGTTTCTGTGGGTGTGCATTTTACGCCCCACTTTCGCACAGGATCCCTGCGATTGTTTTATCAAAGGCGTTGTGCTTGACCGCGAAAGCCGCCAGCCTATTCCCGGTGCGGCCGTTTTTATTAAAGAATTGCAGAAGGGAACCGTTACCGATGCCAGCGGACATTACCGGATCGAACCTTTGTGCCAGGGAACCTATACGCTGGTCAGCCGCATTCTGGGTTATCAGGAAGTCACCCAATCGGTTGTACTGGTCCACACCTCGGAGCAAAATGTGCTGCTGAAGGAAGACGATATTCACTTGCAGGATGTCAACGTAACCGCACAACGCGCCAACGCCCTCACCAGCCAGACCATCTCGCAACTGGAAGGCAAGGCGCTCGACCAGACCCGCGGGCAATCGCTGGGCGACGCCCTCCGCACCATGACGGGCGTGACCACCCTCCAAACCGGTTCGTCGATCACGAAACCGGTTATTCACGGCATGCACAGCAACCGCGTTTTGATCCTGAACAACGGCATCCGGCAGGAAGGACAGCAATGGGGCTCGGAACACGCGCCGGAAATCGATCCGTTTGTGGCCAATCGCCTGACCGTGATCAAGGGAGCTGCGGGCGTACGGTTTGGCTCCGATGCCATCGGGGGTGTCATTCTGGTCGAACCGGCGCCTTTGCCCACCGTCAGAACCGTTCACGGCGAACTGAATCTGGTGGGTTTTACCAACGGGCGGCAAGGCGTCGCATCGTTGCAAACCGAGGGCGGTTTTGGAAAAGGGTTCGGCTGGCGGGTGCAGGGGACGCTGAAACGGGGTGGCAACGTTCGTACCCCGAATTACTTTCTGGATAATACCGGCATTTCGGAGCAAAACTTCTCCGCTTCGCTGGGATACCGCTCCACCCGGTTTCGGTCCGAACTGTATTACAGCCGGTTTTCCACCAAACTGGGTATCTTTTCCGGTTCACACATCGGCAGCCTGACCGACTTGCAAACGGTTTTGGACAATGGTGAACCGCTGATCAAATCCGGCTTCAGCTACGCCATTCGCCGACCGAATCAGCAGATTGCGCATGATTTACTGAAATGGCGAAACGCCTGGAAACCGGCTTCTGGTGGTGAACTGAGCCTGACGCTGGCCCGGCAGTTCGACGACCGGATGGAATATGACCTCCACCGCCCCAGAAACGATTCTCTGGCGGCTTTGAACCGCCCCGAACTTCGGTTCCGGCTCACGACCTACACCGGCGATCTCGTTTTTGAACACAAACCCGTTGCCAATAAACTGACGGGGAGCCTGGGTGTCAGCGGTTTTTACCAGTACAACATCATGAACGGGCGGCCGCTGATTCCGAACTTCCGGACTTACAACGCCGGGCTTTTCTGGATTGAGAAACTGAAAGTCAACCGCTGGGAGTACGAAGCCGGGCTGCGTTACGATTACCGGCACATGCAGGTATTCCGGTATGAAAGACAGGTGCTGGAAAAACCGCTATTTGTGTTTCAGAATTTTTCGGGAACGCTGGGGGCGACGTATTCCCTGTCCGACCAGTGGACCACCCGTTTCAACGCCGGAAGCTCCTGGCGCGCGCCCAATGTCAGCGAATTGTTCAGCGACGGGGTCCACCACGGCGCAGCCGCTTACGAACTGGGCGACCGTACACTCCAGCCCGAGGTAGCCTACAACCTGAATCTCAGTACGGAATACACCGGCAAAAAAGTACAGGCCGAGGTCGGTTTTTTCTACAATACCATTCGGAATTATATTTATCTGAAACCGCAGGCAGAACCGATTCTGACCATTCGGGGCGCATTTCCATCCTTTAAATATACCCAAACCGACGCGCTTTATGCCGGGCTGGACGCCAGCGTTCAGGCGATTTTGTTGCCTAAACTGAGCGGAACCTCTAAATTGTCGTTGCTGTATGTGCAGGATTTGGTGCTCGATCAACCGATTGTGATGACACCGCCTAACCGTTGGGAAAACGGTCTGCGTTACGAAGTAGGCAAGTGGAACAAATTGCAGGAGGTGTTTGTGGGCGTCGGGAATCTGTGGGTCGCGCGGCAAAACCGCGTTCCTATCAACAGTGATTTTCTGCCTCCGCCCCCCGCCTATTCGCTCTGGAATTTGACCGCCGGTTTTGCGCTCCCGGTGTCGGCCCATCATCAGATTGATGTGGGCTTCACCGTGACGAATCTGTTCAATACCGTGTACCGCGATTACCTGAACCGGTTTCGGTATTACGCCGATGATCCGGGCCGGAATGCGTCGGTGCGGTTAAAATGGAAATTTTAAGATTCTGCCCCTAAATCCCCTAAAGGGGACTTGGACACCGCTTAACCAAGATGCTAAAAGTCCCCTTTAGGGGATTTAGGGGCAGAAAGCAAACTTATGTTTATTTAAAGGGCGTAATAAAACGCCAGCGGATCAGGATATTGAAAAGAATATCCCATCGTCTTGATCAACTTTTCCGGGCTGATGATTTTAAACGGTTCCGGTTCCGACGGTTCTGCAAAGGTCGGGGTCTCGTAGCCAAAATCGTCGCAGTTTTTCCGGTATACCGCTTCGCGCGTCGGGTGTTCGGGCGATACGACGCTGAAGGTTTGGCCCGGCTGCGGATGGTTAATCAACGCCCGGATCACGCCAATGCCATCGTCTCGGTGAATGTAATTGACGGGAACCGAACCCGTTGTCAGGTCTTTTTTCCCGGCCACATAACGCCCCGGAATGCGGTTGTAACCCAACAACCCGCCAAATCGCAAAACCGTTGAGTTGCCCAATCCTAGAATGAGTTGCTCGGCTTCGACGAAAGCCGGAGCCGCGGCCTGATCGGGCGTTACAACATCGTCCTCAACCACGTCACGGTTCAGATCCGGGTAAACGGAGGTCGAACTTACATAGATTGCATACGGTAGTTTCGCTCCCGACTGGCGCAAGGCATTGACCACCGCCTGAATCTGCTGCGGATGAAACCCATCGCCCAGTTTGCCAGCTTTGGGTGGAATGTTGATAATCAAAACGTCTGTATCCAGAAAATCAGCCAGATCGTCGCCCGCCGGTTCTGGATTGAAATGTAATTCGTAGGGTTTGATCCCCACTTTCCAGAAACCCGGCAGTTTGTCTTTGGACGTCGTACTGCCTTTCACGATGTAGCCCTCATTCAGAAACGACTCGGCCAGTGGAAAGCCCAGCCAGCCACAGCCTAAGATACTAATGGTTTCGACGCTCATTTGGTGTTTTGTTCAGCAAGGTTGAGAAATCCGGCGGTTAGTTCTTCGATGGGTGTCTGGCTGTTGGTCAACAGAATAACGGCGGTTTGGCGCGACGGATTGAAGGCGACGTACGTGACAAAACCGCCCGTTCCGCCCTGGTGCCAGAACCAGGGGCGGGGCGTTTCGGTTCGCCGGTGCCAGCCCAAACCGAGGGTCGTGGTTCCGTTTACAAAGGTCGTTTCCTGCGTTTTTTTCATCGCTTCCGCGATCTTTTTGGGGCCTTCTCCCAACTCCGCTTTTACGAATTGAAACAAGTCGTTAACCGACGAGCGAATGCCGCCTGCGCCCACCAGTGCCTGAAACTCCCAGGATGAAGCCGGGTTTCCTTTCCCATCATAACCCTGCGCGAATACTTTTTTATCGTCCTCGCTCAACGTAATCACGGTATGCGCCATGCCCAACGGTTTGGCAATCCGCTCCTGAATCAACGCTTCGTACGATTTCTTGTTCACCGTTTCCAGAATCGTGCCCAGCAGCCCGACGGCCAGATTGGAATAGTCGTATTCTTTGCCCGGCTGACGCAATAAGGCAGCGGTTTTGAGATACGTATACAGTAATTTCCGGTCGTAATGTTTGTAGGGGTTGGTCACATCCGTAGCCGTCGAAAAGAGGTTGGTCGGCAGCCGGGGCAAACCGGAGGTGTGGTTAGACAGGGTTTTGAGCGTCACCGGAACCCCATCTTTCTTCAAAGCCGGAATCGAGTCGGGCAAATATTTATTCACAGGATCGTCGAGTTTGACCAGTCCACGCTGAACGGCATCAGCCAGAAGCGTCGCGGTGAAGGTCTTGCTGATCGACCCAATTTCAAAAAGCGTGTTAGCATCCGGAATACGACCGTTGCCTTTGGCGGTTTCGCCATAGCCGTAGGTAAACAGGCTGTCGTTTCGCAGAATGCCAAGGCTCAGGCCGACGGTATTTTGTTTTTTGATATACGCCTGGGCCACCGCATCGACCTGCTTATCAAAAGCCGTCCGCAACGGATTGCTGGTTAAAACCGGCGCGGTTTTATCGGCCACATCGGCTTCGTAGGGCTTGAAAAGGAAGGTATAAATTTTACCGGCTTTATCCCGGCTGATGTAGAAGTCGATTAAACCGTTGTCGAAAACCGCTTTGTACCGCGCAACGCCATCTTTAACGCTTCTTCGCTCCGCAGATTGCCACCGGCCCAGTTGCGCTTTCAACCCCTGCGAAATCTGGGTAAACTGGGCAGCCGAAATCTGGACGTGAAACGCTTCCCCCATCAGGGCATACAGCGAGTCGGGTTGCTGGGCATTCAAATACCGCTTGGAACGCTCCGTCAGCGAGTCGAGGGGGGCGGTTTCGGGCGTTTGGGCCACCGCCGACCAGGTAACCAAAAGGAGAAGAAGGATACTGTATTTCATAGAAAGAGGACGTGGAATTGCCAAAAATAGCGCATCCGGGCGATAACGCTGGAATAGGGCTGGGAATGAATTCGTTGAATAAAAGCCAATAGTAGTCAAAATACTATTTTAACAACATTCAGGACACATTTTCAGTCAAAACAATTAGTTATGCAAAAGCAAATAAGCGGAATAATCATCTTTATTTTAAGAAAACTATTGGCTTTTTATGGCATGAAAACTATATTCACAAACAAATTTATCTTAGTAGCCTATTATACTAATCTTTATAAGTTTATAAACCCACCGTAACGATTTATTATTTATGGAAGAGGAAGTGGCGCTAATACCGGGCATTTACAACTATTGCGATTCGTGGTGTGAACGTTGCCCGTTCACGAAACGGTGTCAAAACTTTGCGTTACAATATCCCGACGGACTGAAGCAGCCGAACATGGACGCGGAAACGCTGGTGAAACGGCTCATGGAAACGCTGGAACTAACTAAATCCTACGTTGACAAGGCCCGTCAGCAGCGGCTTTTGCCCGAACACCGGGCCGTTGAACAGGAAACCAAAGCCGTTACATTCCAAACGGAAGGATCGGTTCGGAATCCGCTGACGGTCTTGTGTGACGAGTACCTGCGCCAGACGGCCAAATGGCTGAAACAGGAAAAAGATCTGCTCGAACAGGCCGGTCACCAACAGGCCTTTGAAACGAATCTGGGGTTGCGGACGGAGGTCGAAGCAACGGCGTTGCTGAAAACGCTGAAAGACGCCTGGGAGACCCTCAAATGGTACCGGACGCTGATTCCGGTTAAAGTGGTCTCGGCTTTGCAAATCAACAACGGGATGACGCCGGATGCGGTTCTGAGGGCCTATTTCAACGGAAAAGCGAAACTGGTGCTGGTCAGCATCGACTATTCGCTGAAGGCCTGGCATACACTGCTGGAAAATTATCCCGAAAAAACCGATGATGTGCTGGACATGCTGATTCTGCTGGATCGCATCCGGCAGCAAATGGAAACCGCCTTCCCGGAAGCCCGGCATTTCCGGCGACCGGGGCTGGATTAACCGGTTGCTCATTCCTGCTTCACAACCCGCCGAATGTCGCACTTGTACAATACCGGCACCGGGCAGACTCCTACTTTTGAATCGTTCCATCAACTTCTGTATGACGATGAAAAAGCTGGTATTTCTGTTTTTCCTGGGTGTTCTGAGTGCTTTAATAGCCGACGAGCCGGTTAGCAAACTCAATGGCGCTTACCGCCAGACGCGCTACAAATTCGGTACGATGACCGAGTGGCGCACCCGTGATTCGGTCACGGTGATCAAGGTTTTTAAAGATGGTTACTGGTTTGCGGGCTGGTATGACGACAACCGGCGCGGACGAAAGGCCTTCGATGGCGTCGGCGGAGGTACGTATGAGTTGAAAGACAGCAAATATCTGGAGAAAATCGCCTACTACTCTTGGGATTCGACGGCCGTGGGCAGCGTACTGGCCATGGATTATCAGGTTGATTCAAAGGCATTTAAACAAACCGGTTTTCTAAACTCTGAGAAATATAAAAACTACGAAGTCAGTGAAATTGACGAGCGAATAACCCCCAAAGAACCCCTGAAAAACAACGGACTGGAAGGCGTTTGGCTCATGCAGGAAGGAACCTGGGGCAAAACCCGCCTGGGCGAAGGTCCCTACAAAGGCATCAGCGTCGTGAAGATTTTCAGTTATCCGCTGGTCGTGTATGCGTATTATAATCCCAAAACCGGCCAGTTCAATGGGGCGGGCGCCGGAACGTATCAGTACGATGGGAAGGTGTTGACCGAAACCAATGAATTTTTCTCCTGGGATGTGAGTCAGAAAGGCGTGAAGAACGAATTTAAGATTACGAAACAAGGCGATACGTACCAGCAGGAAGGCTGGACAGGAACACTGCGGGAAGTATTCGCCAGGGCGAAATAAACCAATGCCGGGTGCGCCCAAACGCCTTTATGATAATTGCGGGGAAGTATCCCCACCCCACTCTGGTTAAAAAGCATTACCTTTGCCGTGTCTTTTAAGGAGTGCTTTTAAGATAGAGAGGACGACCTCACCATCGTGGGAAACGGATTCGGGACGGCCCGGTTTATAAACAAAGTTCTAAACTATGTCCTGGATTTATTTAGTTTTCGCTGGGCTGTTGGAGGTCGTTTGGGCCTACTCCATGAAACAGTCGGAGGGTTTTACCCGCCTGACGCCATCCATCCTTACCCTCGTTGCCATGATTGCCAGTTTTGGATTGCTGGCCTTGGCGATGCGAACGTTACCATTGGGAACGGCCTATACCATCTGGACAGGCATTGGGGCCGTTGGCGCATTCATTCTTGGAATAGCCTTTCTGGGTGAACAGGTGAGCGTTACGCGCGTCGTAGCCGCCGGGTTGATTGTGGCCGGACTCGTTCTGATGAAACTATCTTCAGGCCATTAACAAATTAAAAACCAGCCAGATACCAAGCGAACGCTCTGGTTCTGGCTGGAAATAAAATTCAAACGGAGACGCGCCCCCAATTCCCGGCTTACTCCTGCGGTTTTCCACCCGACAGTTTCCCGGCTTTCGGAGCCACACCGGGCTGCGTGATTTCGAAGTTTTCTTTCAGTTTGGCGTCGGCAACGATCTTCTTCACGTCGGCCAGCAATTGCTTGGCGTCGTAGACAATTCCGTCTTTCACGGTGTATTTTACCCCGCCGACCCGCGTCACTTCATTTTTGTCGTTCAGGTGAATGGCACCGGTGCCGTACAGAACCTTCAGGTTCGCCAGCGGATTTTCTTCGGTAATCACGAAATCGGCCAGCTTCCCGACTTCCACGGAACCGATCTGATCGGCCATCCCGAGGGCTTCGGCACCTTTCAGCGTGGCCGCCCGGATGACTTCGAGCGGATGAAATCCGGCTTCGCGCAGCAGTTCCAGTTCGCGGATGTAGGCAAAACCGTAGAGCTGGTAAATGAACCCGGAATCGGAACCCGCCGTGACGCGGCCACCACGGTTTTTATATTCGTTAATAAACGCCATCCAGAGTTGGTAGTTGCGTTTCCAGGTAACCTCCTGCTCGGTCCCCCAGTTGTGCCAGTAGGAACCGTGCGAAATCCGGCTGGGGCCGTAAAACCGCCAGAGGGCCGGGAGCGTATACTCGTCGTGCCACTCGGCCCGGCGGGCCAGCATCAGTTCGCGGTTGGCTTCGTAGATATTGAACGTCGGGTCAATGGTGAAATCGAGCGCAATCAGTTCGTCCATCACCTTGTTCCACTTTTCGGTTCCCGGTTTGGCGGCTTGTTGCCAGAGTTTTCCGGCTTCCTCAAAGCGGTTTTGCTCATTGTTATAATTGTAATCAGCGGGATAGCTCTGAATGGTTTTGTCTTCAAATAGCGCTTCGGGCAATCCATACCAGTGTTCCATCGACGTCAGACCGGCTTTGGCCGTCGCCAGGGCGTTCATCCGGGCTACTTCCAGTTGGGCGTGGTGGCAGGCCGAGCGCAGGCCCAGTTTTTTGTTTTCTTCCAAAGCCGCCTTGAACACTTCCGGTTCGGCCCCAAAAAATTTGATGCCATCGGCTCCTTTTTTAGCGTTTTCGCGCACCCAGGCGCGGGCCTGTTCCGGTGTCGAAATGGTTTCTTTGGCCCCCATTCCAAACGACGTATAGGCTTTGATGCGCGGGGCCGTAATTTCATTGCGTTCGCTTTTTCCCCGGTGGTCGAGCACCCAGTCGAGGCCGTTGCCCGCCGACGGGTCGCGAATGGTGGTGATGCCGTGGCCGAGCCACAGCTTGAAAACGTATTCAGAGGGTGTTCCCTGCGCCTTGCCGCCAATGTGGCCGTGCATATCGACAAAACCGGGCATCAAATACATGCCTTCGCAATTCAGTTCTTTGTCGCCCACACCAGCCTGCGGACGTCGGGCCGCGTCGATCGGAACACCGGGATAGCCGACCTGCCGGATCTGGGTGATGCGGTTTTTCTCCACCACAATGTCGACCGGGCCCATTGGGGGCGCACCGGTGCTGTTGATGAGCGTAACGCCCCGGATGATGAGTCGTTTGTGGGGGCCATCGCCTTCGTTGCGGGCGGGTGCATTGGTGACCTGGGCCTGTAGGCGGGAAAGGGAAACCAGGACGACGACGAACGTGAACAGTCGGGTAAAAAGGCGGTTCATACCGTAAGGATGGGGTTGATGAATCAGCAGAGTAAGCAAGATACAGAGTTTGTTGGTACATTTGATTTTCGGAAACACGGTTTTCGCCGTCAACCGGAAAAAGCTGTGTTTCAGATAAATATTGAAAGATAAAGTACAAATTATTCCGGATTAGGTACCCCAAAGGCAAACAACTCACCGTAGGCGACGTTTTACAAAAAACCATTTTCCGATCCTTCACCGGCCCGACGATTTGGCCCCGGAAATCGGATGACTGTTAAGCTCTTATGAAAAATTTTCTTTTTAGCTGCGTGTTGCTCCTCACACTCGCAGCCTGCTCGTCCGACAACAGCAAGGAAGCTGACCCCACCACGGCGAAAGCCGAACCGCTTTACACGCTGATTTTCCTCGACAAATCCGTCAGCGTCAATGCCAACAAAGCCTTTGTTTCCCAGAAATACCAGGGCGCGGTTAACGAGATCATCGAGCAAAACATCCGCAACAAGGGCGATAAACTCGACGTCTATTTCATCCACGAAAACACGTCGAAAGCCCGCGCCTTGTCGGTGACCGCCCGCTCCGAAATGGAAGACATCAGCAGTGCCAACGCCACCGACCGCGAAGCCGCCCAAACCAGCTTCGATTTGTCGCTGGGCCGTGAAAAAGCCGCCATCCGTCAGCGCGTTTTGCAGCAACTGGCCGCACCGAACGCGTCGTCGTCGAACAAGGAAACCGATATCTGGGCCAGCTTGCCCGTAATTGCCAAAGCCAACGAGAGCGGTGCCACCGTCAAAGTGTATTACCTCAGCGACATGGTCGAGAGCGTGTACAGTGCCGGTCGCCGGAATTTTCACAAAACGCCCCCCAAAGACAATGCGCAGGCCGATAGCTGGGCCAAAGCCGATGCCGAACAATTGAAACGCTACACGATTGGCAGTCCGGAGGTGTCGATGATTCTGCCGTTTGCACCGAATGCGTCGGTGAAAGAAAATAATCCTGCCGTGACGCAGTATTGGCAGACGTTGTTTCAGGAATTGGGTGCGGGCAACGTGGAGGAACAATAAAACTTGTTTGCGCTTAGTTGGGCCGGTTGAGTGAATTGATAAAAACCGCCATTTCATCAATATCCAACACCCGGTCGATGGGGGCATGCAGGATGGCGTGCTGGGGCATAAAACTGGTTTGCGCCGTTTCTGGTTTCTGGGCAATGAGAACCCCTCCCCTTGCTTTAATGAGATTCAATCCGGCGGTGCCATCCGCATTGGCGCCCGACAGAAGAATCCCGACCAGCGAAGAACCGTAAACATCGGCGGCCGATTCAAACGTCACATCCAGCGAGGGACGGCTGTAGTTTACCTTCTCGGAATCATCCAGCGAAAACACTTCGTCTTTTTCAATCAAAAGATGATAATCTGCCGGAGCCAGGTAGATAGCCCCGGGAAGTACCGGATCTTTGTCTTCGACTTCGTGAAGCGGAATCATCGTTTTGGAAGACAACAGATCGGCCAGCGACGAATCCGTCGAATTTTTGCGATGCAGGACGATCATAAGGGCCACTGGCAAGGGTGAAGCTAAGGCCGGAAGTAATTTTAACAAGACTTCGATACTCCCGGCCGAACCGCCGATAACGACGGCTTTAAAAGAGGTGGTCAGCCTATTTTCCGCCATATTTTTTCTTTATTCAACTGCCGGTATTTTGCTTTAATGGATGAGAAATTCAACGTTTCTTTCGAGCCTAACGCCAGATAACCCAGCGTTCCGATGCTTTCGTCGAACAAGTTTAACGTTCGTTCCTGCAACTGTTTGTCGAAATAGATCAACACATTACGGCAGAGAATAAGATCGAACTCATTGAAAGACCGGTCAGAGACTAAATTATGAGTCGAAAAGATCATTTTTTCGGCTAATGATTCCTCAAATTTAACCTGCCCGTATTGCGCCGTATAATACGCCGAAAAGTCATTTTGCCCCCCCGATTCGATGTAATTTTCTGAGTACTGTTTCATTTGAACCAATGGAAAAACCCCTCGACGTGCTTTTTCAAGAACCTGCGGATTTAAATCGGTGGCGTATAGCAGGGATTTGTGGAGCAAATTGGCTTCTTTCAACACAATCGCCATCGAAAACACTTCCTCCCCGGTCGAACAGCCCGCATGCCAGATCCGAATAAACGGTTTGGCCGCCAGGGTCGGTACGATTTCCGTTCGCAATGCTTTATAAAACAGCGGATCCCGGAACATTTCGGTAACCGTTACCGTCAACCCTTCGATCACCCGTTTCAGGTAACCCGGATCGGACTTCAGGCGGTATCGAAACTCGGCAAAGCTGGGAAACTTATCCAGCAGAAATAACCGGCTTATCCGGCGTTTCAACGATGCCCGCGCGTAGTTGGTGAAGTCATAGCCGTATACTTCAAACAGATCATTCAACACCAGATCAATGTCAGCCTCTTCGATCATTCTCCAGTGATTAAACACGTGACAGCAGTTGCAACAACCGATCGACATCCACCGGTTTCGAAATATACTCCGTCGCACCGGCCCGCAGGCATTTTTCCCGGTCGCCGACCATGGCCTGCGCCGTCACCGCAAAAATGGGGGTTTTGGCTCTCTTTTCGATGTTTTTGATGCGCGGAATGGCTTCGTAACCGTCCATTTCCGGCATCATCATATCGATCAGAATCACGTCTACCTCTTCATCGGTTTTCAGAAGGTCGAGGGCATCTGGTGCATTCGTACACGAAATGCAATCGAAGGCTTTCGCCCGTAAGGTGGCGCTCAGGGCAAAAATATTCCGTGAATCGTCGTCAATAATCAATACCCTTTTTCTACCCATGATCTCCTTTTTATTGAATTCTATTCATCCCGCGAAAAGCCCGTTTCAGGAACGTTCATAGAGCCAGACCCGTAACAAAGACATCAGTTGATCGATGTCCACCGGCTTGGTGATGTAATCGGACGCCCCCGCCTGAATGCACTTTTCCCGGTCGCCGGTCATGGCCTTGGCCGTTACGGCAATAACCGGCAGGTTCTTCCACTGGTAGTTCTCCCGGATTTTTTTCGCGGTTTCATAACCGTCCATCTGCGGCATCATCATATCCAGCAAAACGACATCGATCGCCGGATTTTCCTGCAATTTCTGATACGCTTCTTTCCCGTCCAGCGCCGTGATGACGTTCATTTTATAGTTCTCCAGCGCCTTCGAAAGCGAGAAGATATTCCGCACGTCATCGTCGGCAATCAGTACGGTTTTATTCGCCAGTATCTGACTCAAGGCGCCCAGTTTTTTATAGTCGCTGTGTACTGAATCGTTTTTTTTCGTGTCTTCCACCAGATGCAGAAAAAGCGATACTTCATCCAACATGCGCTGGTAGGAATGGGCGGTTTTTATAATAATGGAGTCAGCATATTTTTTGATTTTCAATTCCTCGGCCAATGACAGGCTTTTGCCGGTAAAGATGATGATCGGCAGATTTTCCAGACCCGGATTTTTTTTGGCTTCTTCCAGCGTTTCGTACGCTTTTACATCCGGAATGCCCATATCCAGAATCACGCAGTCAATTTCATCCTGTTGCAGGGCAGTGACGCCTTCCGACACGTTGCTTCTCAATTCGGAATGAATATTAAACGTTTCGAGAAAATACGATAATGCTTTGGCGTGCCGGGGGTTATCTTCAATAATCAGCACCTTTTTGCTCGTCCGGTTCAATACGTATTCAATCTTTTTGAATACTTCGTGCATTTGCTCATAGGCCACCGGTTTATCCACAAAATCGACGGCTCCTTTCAGCAAACTTTCATTTTTTAATTTGTGCGACGACATGATGTGCACCGGAATGTGCCGGGTTTGCGGATCGGCTTTCAGCGCATCCATCACCTGCCAGCCGCTCATGATGGGCAACTGAATATCCAGCAAAATACCGAGCGGTTTGTAGATGCCCGCCAGTTTCAGCCCTTCGTCCCCCCGAACAGCCACGATGCCTTTATAGCCTTTCCGGCGGGCGTAATCAAGCAGCGATTTGGCAAAGTTCGTGTCGTCTTCCACAATCAGAATGGTTTTATCCCGCTCCGTAATGGCGTTGCGGTCGTCGGGGATGCTTTCCGGAATGGTGGTGCTGAGGTATTTGTTCGCCGGTTCCACCTCTTTGACGGGTGTCGGCTCCGGGCTGCGGGTTACATACGGGGCCGGACTTCCCGAAATCGCATCCGACGGTTTAGCTGATACCGGAATGTTTACAGTGAATTCGCTTCCCTCATTCACTTTGCTGGCAAGTACAATTTCGCCACCCAGCAGTTTCGCCAGTTCGCGGCTAATGGACAGGCCCAAACCGGTTCCGCCGTACTTTCGTTTGGTGGACCCGTCGGCTTGCTGAAAGGCTTCAAAAATAAGCTGCTGTTTTTCGGGTGGAATCCCAATCCCGGTATCTTTCACCACAAAACTGAGCGTCGAATCCGTCGGAGTCAACCTTTTTACCGTCAGTGTGATACCGCCTTTTGAGGTAAACTTGAGCGCATTGGAAATCAGGTTTTTCAGAATCTGCCCCAGTCGCATTTTATCGGTTTCAATGACCGAAGGCACCGTTTTCTCGACGGTTATGGTAAAATCAAGACCCTTCTCTTTCGCCAGCGGAGCAAACAGGGCCTGAAGCTCATCGGTTATTTCGGGAATCGAAACATCCAGATATTCGAGCTTCATCTGACCGGCTTCGATCTTGGAAAGATCCAGAATTTCGTCGATCAGGCCCAGTAAACCGTTGCCGGACGACTGAATCACTTTGGCGTAATCGATCTGGTCGTCCGACAGATTTTCCTCGTTATTTTCGGCCAGTAACCGGCTCAGGAGCAGGATCGAGTTGAGGGGCGTCCGGAGTTCGTGCGACATATTGGCCAGAAACTCCGACTTATACCGCGTCGTCAGCTCCAGTTCTTCGGCTTTCCGCTGGATTTCTTCATTCTTTTCTTCCAGCAGAAAACTCCGTTCTTCGAGTTCGGCGTTGGTTTGCTGCAGTTCTTCCTGCTGCACCCGCAACTCCTCTTCCGAAGCCTGGAGCTTCAGTGATTGCGCTTCCAGCTCCGCGTTGACGTTTTCCAGCTCATTGTGCTGGGCCTGCAATTCCTCCGACTGGGCCTGCGTTTCTTCCAGGAAGTTCTGCAATTTCGCGTAATCCAGCGCGGCATTGACCCCAATGGCGATGGTTTCCAGATTGGCTTCCAGAAACTCGACTTCCAACGGATCCGGTTTTTTCAACAGCCCGATCTCGATCACGCCAATACAGCGGTAAGCATACACCAGCGGAACGATAACCAGGGCGACGGGGGGCGTATTTCCCAGCGACGAATTGACGCTGATATACTGCGGTGGAAGGTCGCGAATAATCACGGGTTTCTGACTCTTGATGACTTCACCGATCAATCCTTCCCCGATCTTGACGGTAGTCGGTGCCTGGGTTGCCGCATAGGTTCCGGCCAGTTTAAAGCTGGAATCATCATCAATAATGTAAACCGTGCCGATGGGCGCGTTGATGTAGCTGGTCAGCGTAGCAATCAGGTTGTTCGCCAGTTTTTCCAGATCTCGCTCGCCCCGAATGGCTTCGTTTAACTGGACCGTTCCGGCTTGTAGCCAGTTTCTGTTTTTTAAATCCGTAAACGTTGTT
The DNA here is from genome assembly GCF_051857545.1 of Larkinella fluvii. NCBI lineage: Bacteria > Pseudomonadati > Bacteroidota > Cytophagia > Cytophagales > Spirosomataceae > Larkinella > Larkinella fluvii. The sequence continues at coordinate 588,904 of NZ_JBPZHB010000006.1, forward strand.
TCCAGCGACTCGGCCATTGTATTGAGTGCTTTGGCAATTTGGCCCAGCTCATCGTCTCGGTTATCCTGGCTCCGGGCCCCATAATTCCCTTCGGCAATGTCGGAGGTGATGTCTTCCATAACGGAAATCCGTTCGGCGGTTTCCCGGTATTTTTCTTCAGCCTTTATCTGTTGGGCAATGCGGGTATCCAGATCCTTTTTTATGCGGATATACGCACTGGCCGTAATCAGGATGGAGACCAAAGCCGCCACGACGAGTAAGTAGGGCGTATAGGTAATGTAAATTTGCTGCTGCTCCAGGCGTTCGTTGAGCTGGCTGTTTTCATCCGTTTTTATCCGATTGACGAGGGCGCGAAGATCATCCATTATTTTTTTCCCCCGAATCATTTCCGTATGACGCGCAACGGTGTCACTGGCGAATCCTCTAACCCGGCGGGTCATCTCGATAATCCGACGCATCTGGTCAAATTTTGCATCGTACAAGGCTTTCACCTGCACCAGATTTTTTTGTTGCGCCGGGTTGTCAAAGGTTAAATCCGTTACGGTTTTATGGCTTGCTTCGACTTTTCCGTAGGCGCCGTTATAGGGCGTCAAAAACGAAGGGTCACGGGTTAGCAGGTAGCCCCGCTGACCCGTTTCTGCGTCCTTCATATACGAGATAATGTTCTCGGACTCAATCAGGATCTGGTTGGTATGGTTGACTAATTTGGAGTTACTGATCAACTTCTGGGTGCTGTAAAATGAAGCCACCAGACTGATCAACAGCAAGAATATGGAGATGGAAAAGACAATTTTTAATTGTCGGATGACGGAGTTGGATAGGGTTTGCGGCATAGGTATGCTCTTGAAAATCGCTTATCGTTGAGGAATACTTTTATTCGTTGACCTGATGGACGGGAAGAATCAGAATAAACTGACTTCCTTCATTAACCCGGCTTCGGGCAGTAATCAGTCCATTGTGTTTATCCATATTTTTCTTGGCAATGGCCAGGCCAATACCGGTTCCCTCGTAGCTGGCCCGGTCGGTTAATCGCTGAAAAATCACAAAAATGCGATCCATAAATTTTTCATCAAACCCTATTCCATTGTCAATCACCACAATGCGGCAAAAATTGCCATCGGGCGAGGGTTTACTATCAATTTCTTTTTCTTCGATCAATTCCGCCCGAATGTGAATGACCGGAGCGGTTTCTTTTTTGGAAAACTTCAGCGCATTGCTGATCAGATTTTGAAAAACCTGACGGATCCGCCCCGGAATGGTATCCAGTACCGGCAGCGGATCGACCGTAATTACGGCCTTGCTCCGGCTGATAACGTCCTCAAAATCGGCCAGGATTTCTTGCAGTAAACTGTTCAGATCCGTCGGTTGAAACAGGGCGGGCGTTGATAATTGGGAATAGGCCAGCAAATCATTGATCAATGTAGACATCCGCGCCGACGAATTAATGGAGCGGTCGAGGTAGGAAGTTGCTTCAACATTCCCGGTTAAATATTTTTCTTTAATCAGATCGTTCAGAATCTGTATTTTCCGGAGCGGTTCTTTTAAATCGTGCGAAACAACCCACGTAAATTGCTGCAATTCGTGGTTGCTTCTTTCCAGTTCCAGGTTTTTAATCAGCAGTTCTTTCGTTCGCGCTTCTACTTTTTGTTCGAGCAGGTCTGCGGCCAGTTTCTGCGGGTGAATATCCGTAAACGTGCCAACCCAGCGCACCGGTACTCCCTGCTTTTTGATGGGTAAGATGCGCAGCAGATGGTAACGATACTCGCCCGTTGTCAATTCTTTCAGGCGGATTTCACGCGTAAATTCAATCCCGTTTTTAAGATAATTTTCCCACTCCTCACAAACGTCATCGTCGGCATGAGTTTGCGGAAACGTCGTTGAATCGACGGAATACTGAAACCAGTGCTCGTTGACGTATTCAATCCGGCCATCCGGTGCGATCGTGAACGCCATTTGCGGCAGCGAAGCCAGAACGGATTGCAGTTCCTGCATACGCCCGGCAATTTCTTCCTGCGCCTGCTTTCGGACTTCGATTTCCTTCTGTAAAGACGTGTGAGTTTCTTTTAACTCCTGCTGTTGTCTATACAGTCGATGCAGGGTTTTTACCTTTAAAACCAGAATATCCGGATCAACCGGTTTGGTTAAATAATCGACACCGCCGGAGGTATAGCCTTTGGTAATGAATTTTTTCTCGGTATTGACCGCCGAAAGAAAGATAATGGAGGTATCTCTCGCTTTGCTGAAACCGGCAATGGCGTTGGCCACTTCAAACCCATCCATTCCGGGCATTTGAACGTCCAGAATGATAACGGCATAGTTGGTTTTCAGCACTTTTTTCAGGGCTTCCTCACCCGATTCGGCCGAATCGACCGAAAAGCTGTGCAGCTCAAGAATTTTCTTTAAGGGTAAAATATTTTCCGGCCTGTCATCAACAATCAAAATCATACACCATGCAGGTTTTCAGGCTACAAAAAGGCCGTTCGCGTGTTTCCGTTTCCCCCTAAATGGGAACGTGAAGATAGGGCGTCAAGACGGGTGCATCCAAATCTGGCGGTGGGCAGTGGATAAATAAATCGGCATTTCGATTTTTTATCCACTGCCCACCGCCAGATTATACGTCCGGTTTGCCCACCGGTCAGAGATCGTCGGTTAAAATGGTCCCATTCAGGTTCTCCACCTTTCCTTCGTCGCCGACACCCATGAATTCGGTATTGCCGCTAAAGAAGTTCAGCTTGAATAAGCCGAGTGCAATAACGCCGGTTTTACCGCTGATGTTCAGGCCCAGTTCTTTCGTTGTTTTCATACTAAAACCGGCCGATGCGCTTCCGACATTGAACGTTTTTAACGCACTCCCTTCCGCGCCAATCGTCACTTCGGTTCCGCCTTCGACGGTCGACAGAATGAGGGGATTTTGCGCAACGAACACCTGGAACACGACTTTGAACTTGTTCCGCCAGTCGTCGGCTTTTTTGAGCTGCTTTGCGACCTGATTCACGTTTTCGATCACCGAGACCGTGATGATGGGCGCTTTGACCAGAAAGGATTTGTCCTGGTGAAATTTGTAGGTAACATTCGCTTGAAGCTCGCCCTGCGGATTCAGGTTGATGGCGGCTCCCGTGCTGGCATCGACCACGGTGGTGTTATCCGACACAAAACTCAGGGTGGCTTCCGGCCCGGTTCCCTCCGTGAAAGTGACATCGAAATCATCCTGAATATTGCCTAATTTCTGAAATACCCCGTCGGAAATCAGGCCATAATCACCGAGCTTATACGGTGTTGTAACCGGCACCCAGGCGGCATGTACATTAAGCTGCCGCTCAACAATGGATTCGAATTGTGCTGCAAGTCCCATGTCTCTTTTTGGTTAAGGATTTGATTGGTAAAGGCTGGTAAGTATACGGCTTTTAAAATCGTATCCACCAATCAATCAGGAGGTTTTGACTGAACGGTTAGGCCGGAGAATGCTTTCCAATGCCAGTCTTTTTTCTGCCGAACAATGTCGCAATTTTACAATATCGCCGTTTCAACGCACCGTAGTTTTGCTCCGTCAACCAAAACATACATTCACACCATGAAACAAATGATCTCATTCCTCTTTTTCCTGGCAACGGTTTCTGCGCAGGCGCAATCCCGACTCTGGACCGCAGCCGACCAGAAGTATACGGTCGAAAACTTGAAACGCACCCGCGATGAGCTGATTCGGGAAACGGAAAACCTAACCGACGCCCAATGGCATTTTCACGAAACGCCCGAACGCTGGTCGATTGCCGAGGTGGTGGAACACCTGGCACTCTGGGAAATTATCTGGGCGCGGGAAATCAGCATCGGAGCCCGCAGCAAACCGCAGCCCGAACTGAACCAGACCAGCCGACCCGACAGCTATTACACTAATTTCATTATGGAGGACACCCCGCACAAAGCGCCGGACATCGCCAAACCAACAGGTTTTATTCGGGGAAAAGACAACCTGACCTTTTTCAAACGGCTTCGCGATCAGGCTATTGCGTATGCCGATACGACCAAAACCGACATGCGGGCTCATTTCGAATTCACGGCAGCCGGTAATTCACCCCGCAATATGCACCAGGTTTACATCTACCAGTGGGGCCACGTCGACCGCCATCTGCGGCAAATCCGGAAGGTGAAAGCGCATCCGGGGTATCCGGGTAAGTTGTAACGAAAAGTTATTTCGCAGAGTTGAGCAGAGGAAATCAGAGTTAAGCAGAGTTTTATTAAAAATTTCTCTGCTTAACTCTGATTTCCTCTGCTCAACTCTGCGAAACAGCCTCTTATTTCTTCTTGATCACAAACTCCACGCGCCGGTTGGTTTGCCGTCCCTCGTCGGTGTCGTTGCTGGCCACGGGTTTGGCTTCGCCGTAGCCTTTGCTGGCGACGCGGTCGGGTTCAATGCCTTTGCCGATGAAATATTCACGAACGGCATCGGCGCGATCCTGGGAGAGTTTCAGGTTGATTTCGTTGGAACCCGTGTTGTCGGTATGCCCACCGACTTCGATGATCATCTTCGGGTTTTCGTTGAAGGTGGCTACCATCCGATCCAGTTCCGGGAACGATTCGTCACGCAGCACGGCTTTGCCGACGTCGAAGAAAATGTTGTTGAGCCGCACGGCGCGACCCACTTCAATCGGAATCAGGGTCAGTTCTTTGCCTTTTATTTCCTGAAAACCTTTCGTTTCTCTCAGGTCAATGTTGCCGCCTTCGGAAATAAAATTGGGTGCAACAGCCCTCATACTGTACTGTTTGCCGTAGGGCAGCACGATTTTATACTCGCCCGTAACCGGGTCAGATGTCGCTTCCCCCGCTTCGAGTCCATCGGGCAGCGTCTGGTAAATCACGCGGGCTTCAATGGGTTTACCGGTTTTCTGGTCAATTATTTTTCCGCTCACCAATGCCACCGGATCGGGGCTGGTCGCAGGTGGGGCGGTTTTGTCGTTCGGATTGGCAGTATCGATGAGTTTGATCCGAACAATATCGCCTTTGCCCAGCGTGTTTTTGAAACTCGTCATGTAGGCATATTCGCCCGAAGCCGCCACCGAATAATAAGCATCATACCCATCGGTATTGATAGCCGGACCCAGATTGACCGGTTTCGACCAATGTTTCCAGGTTTTGTCGACGCGCTTGGCAACATAGATATCGTTACTGCCCGAACCGCCGGGCCGGTCGCTGGAGAAATACAGGGTAGCCCCGTCGGCCGCCAGAAACGGCGTGGTTTCGGTGCCGTCCGTATTGATTTCGGAACCGAGGTTCATTGGTTTACTCCACGAACCGTCTTTCTGCCGCAAACTGACGTAAACATCATCTTCCTTGCTGTTTTTCTTTTCACTAAACGCCATCACCAGCACTTTGCCATCGGCCGAAAGATAGCCGCAATCGTATTGACCTTTGCTGATTTTTTCGTAGCCGGGGATGTTCAGCTTTTGCGGAGCCGACCAGCCCGTGGCGGTTCGTTTGCTGGTCGAAAAACCGCGCGTTTCATACGTGCCGTTCGTATATGCCCCTTTGATCAGCATCGTGTTTCCGTCGGGCGTGATGCTATATGCGCAATTATACTCATCCTTGTTGAGTGGCGGAGCCATCCGTTTGGCAGGTCCCCAGGTATTACCCGGCCCCAGCTCGGAATACCAGATATCCTGACTGCCTTTGTTGCCGTGCGTATTCTGCGGGTGGCTGATTCGGGCAAAAAACAAAGTCCGACCGTCGGGAGAAATGACCGGATTAACCTCATTATATTCCGAATTGACCTGATTCCCCAGGCTTTCCGCCTTTGCGGCTGGATTCTGCTGCGCAACAGCCATCGGTATGGTGATACCTAGAAGCCCCGTCAGCGTAAGTTCCCAAAATTTCATTGACTACGGTGTAGAAGTTAATATAAGTAGAACGAAGAAGCAATCTGGATTAGTTTACCGCATGTTTAAGTCAAATCGAATGCCACATTCATTTATCGGCCTGCTTTTTGCTAGGATTATTTATAAAAATAGCCTTCTAAATCCAGTTTATATTAACTATTTTTTTCACCTTTATATTCTTAGTTATATTTACCGAGATGGATCCCTTTAAAAGAAGAAAAAAGAAACATACGCCATTCCCTACGGTGTCATCCCCGCGTGAACTAGTGCGGTTACTGATCAACGTGGTGTTGTGCGTAACGGGCCTGGTATTTGGCTTTATTTACCTGATTAAGGGGCTGGTAATAGGCTGGTTACTCATCGCAGCTTTCACCTTTTTCCTGCTGGTTCAATTCTCCGGGCCGACCGATTACGACATTTAAATCGCCTGTTCCCAGAATTCTTCAATCTTCATGAGCAACTCGTCGATCGAATCTGATACGATAAGTAATTCCCGGTTTTCGGCTTTTAGGAAACCATCACTCACCATGCGGTCCATTTGCTGCAGGAGCAAATCGTAAAAACCGTTGACATTCAGAACGCCAACGGGGCCTTCGTAGAGTCGGAGCTGGCGCCAGGCCAGAATTTCGAAGAGTTCGTCGAACGTGCCATAGCCACCAGGCAGTGCAATCACCCCTTTGGCAAATTGCACCATCTTAAACTTCCGCTCGTGCATCGTTTCAACGAAGTGTAATTCGGTCAAGGTCTCGTGAGCGACTTCCAGGGCGGCCAGAAAGTTGGGAATAACGCCCGTCACCTGCCCACCGTTCGTCATCACGGCATCGGCAACCGCGCCCATCAGGCCCATGTTGCCGCCACCGTAGATGAGCCGGATTTCGCGTTCCGCAAATTTCTCGCCCAATTCCCGGGCGACTTCTTTATAGACAGGATTCGATCCGGGGTTTGACCCGCAGTAAACGACGATGCTTTTCATTCCACAAAAATACGATTGTGAAACGGGATTTCGCGGTACTTTTTCGGGCAACTATTTCGTCAGGGTGTTGCTGAGCGCCCGCCAGTCGATTTTCTTCACAATTTCGCTGGCCACATCGAGGGGCGCCTTGATCGTTACGATCATGTTTTCGATCAACGTACCGCCTTTTTTATAGGAGTAATGGTAGAGCTTGTCTCCGCGCGGGTTTTTCTGAAGGTTATTTTTCCAGTTGCCGAGCAAAACCACGGTTTCGGGCCGGGCAGCAATGCCAGCATCATTGGGCTTCAGGATGATCTGGAGGGCCAACGGGGCACCGTCGACCGGAATGGTTTTGTAAGAAGCCGCAAACCGGTTGCTGATGGGTTCTTCGACCCGGTAATTTCCGGCATTCATTTCAACGTTGATATCCACCGTCGATTGCGCCAGATCGGTCGTCCGGTTCGGATCAGCTTCCTTGTAAACGGAATCCGTGCTCATCACAAAAGACCGCTGCTGTTGCGTGATGGTATCGCCGATGGCTTTGGCACTATCCGCACGGGCTTTTTGCTGGCTGGCAGCCGATGCCTGCTGGAACGACAGATCGTAGCGATCTCCGCAGATGCGGAAAATCTTGCCGTATTCATCACTCAACTCCAGTTTGCCGAGCGAATGCCGTTCGTCGAACACCTGCCAGTTGCCCGCCGGTGGATTCTTCCGGAACTGGTTCTGCAATTCTTTCACCACCTTTTCGTAGGCAGCATTTTGCTGGGGCGTGGCCGGATCGCACTGTGCCCGGGTTTGATGGATACTAATAACCTGTATGACAAGGAGTATTGAGAGTAGTTTTTTCATGGGGCTGCAAATCTAATGATTCATCCTAACAACTGGTCTGGTTCAGAAAAGTTATGAGTTGTCAGTATCCAACAAAAAAGTCAGACCGGAAAGCCTGACTTTTTCAATACAGCAACGCGTTATTAGCTGACAATGGAGTCGATCAGCCAGGTTACGACGGATACCAGAATACTGAACAACAACGCAGCGATGAATCCACTGACCTGAAAACCGCCTACCAGATAATCCGTCAGGTATACCATCAGCACGTTGATGACCAGATAAAACAGCCCCAGCGTGATGATCGTGATGGGAATGGTCAGAAAAACCAGAATGGGCTTCAAAAAGGCATTGAGCAAACCCAGTACAATGGCGACAATCAAAGCCGTGCCGAAACCGTCGACACCGACCCCCGGAATGACATAACTGGCCACAATAACAGCGACGGCGCTGATTAGAATACGTATGATAAGACCCATAGTGCGTTTAAAGATTAAAGTTTGACGTCTAAAGTTGTATGAAAAAATAAGCAACTCCAATCTTCAAACCGGAAACTTTAAACCATTGTTTGCCAAATTATTTGGTATGTCGCTGCTGCAATACCGCAATCACCTCGTCCAGATCAATATTTTTCTGTTCGAGCAGAATTAAATAGTGATAGAGCAGGTCGGCAGCTTCGCCCTTAAACAGGTCGGCATTGTCATCTTTGGCTTCGATCACCAGTTCAACGGCCTCTTCACCCACTTTTTGGGCAATTTTGTTGACGCCTTTCTTGAAGAGCGACGAGGTATATGATTTTTCCGTCGGATTTTGCTTCCGATCCCGGATAATCCCCTGTAAATAATTGAGAAACAATCCTTTCCCCTGATTCACTTCGTCAAAACACGTGTCGGCACCGGTGTGGCAGGTGGGCCCAGCGGGATGCACTTTGATGAGCAGCGTATCACCGTCGCAATCGACTAGCATCTCTTTAACGTGCAGAAAGTTATTGGACGTTTCGCCCTTAGTCCACAGGCGTTGCTTGCTGCGGCTAAAAAACGTCACAATGTTTTCCTGTACGGTTTTTTCGTAGGCTTCCGCGTTCATGTAGCCCAGCATCAGCACTTTCCCGGTTTCGGCGTCCTGAATGACGGCGGGAATCAGGCCGTCGGTATTTTTTGAAAAGTCAATGTTCATAATTTTCGTAATTCTAACCTTAAGCTGTCGTTCGCATCGGAATTCCCTGCTGGCTCAAAAACCGTTTCAGAGCCGGTATTTCGATTTCTTTGAAGTGAAAAATACTGGCTGCCAAGCCCGCATCGGCTTTGCCGGTTGTGAATACCTCTACAAAATGTTCCATCGATCCGGCTCCACCCGACGCAATGACGGGAATGTTTGCCACGCCCGAAATTTGCGCCGTCAGCTCAATGGCAAAACCGGCTTTGGTTCCGTCGGTATCCATTGAGGTCAGCAGGATTTCGCCCGCGCCCCGGTTTTCGATTTCTTTCGCCCAGGCCAGGGTACGCAGTTCGGTCGGCCGACGACCACCGTGCGTGTGAACGATGTGTTCGCCGTTGACAAACCGGGTGTCGATGGCCACCACAATACACTGACTCCCAAACTCCTGCGCCAGTTCATCGACCAGATCCGGATTCCGAACCGCCGACGAGTTGATCGAAATTTTGTCGGCTCCGGCGTTGAGCAGGGCCGAAACGTCGGCAATGGATGAAATACCGCCCCCGACCGTAAACGGAATATTGACAGTATGGGCCACTTTCCGAACCAGCTCGATCAGCGTTTTCCGTTCATCGACCGTGGCCGTAATATCCAAAAAAACCAGTTCGTCGGCACCTTCGCGGGCGTAAATCGCGCCCAATTCTACGGGGTCTCCTGCGTCGCGCAGGTTGACGAAATTGGTGCCTTTCACCGTCCGCCCGTCTTTGATGTCGAGGCAGGGAATGATGCGTTTTGTGAGCATAATTGAGGGTTATTACACAGAGTTTATCAGAGGAAATCAGAGTCTATCAGAGATTTATTTTAAATGTTTTCTCTGATAGACTCTGATTTCCTCTGATAAACCCTGTGTAATAAATCATTTTAAAAACATCGATAATTCCTTCAACGTCACCCGGCCTTCGTAAATCGCTTTGCCGACGATGACGCCGAACAGATTCATGTCGGCCAGTACTTCCAGATCCTGCATGCCACTGACGCCCCCGCTGGCAATGATGTTCAAATCGGGAAAACGGTCCTGCAAATTCCGGTACAGGTCGAACGAAGGCCCTTCCAGCAAACCGTCTTTAGCCACGTCGGTGCTAATGATGTATTTGACGCCTTTTTCCACATACTTTTCCACAAAGTCATACACCCAGACCTGCGTATCCTCTTCCCAACCGCTGACAGCAATTTTCTCGTTCTTCGCATCCGCCCCCAGAATGATCGTTTCCGGGCCAAACTGCGACAGCCACTTTTCAAAAACGTCCGGTTTTTTAACGGCAATGCTTCCACCCGTTACCTGTTTGGCACCACATTCAAAAACCATCCGCAAATCCTCGTCGGACTGTACGCCACCACCAAAGTCGATGTGCAGCCGGGTTTTGGCGGCAATCAGCTCCAGCACTTTCCAGTTGACGACGCGTTTTTCCTTCGCGCCGTCCAGATCGACCAGATGCAAACGGGTCAAACCGGCGTCTTCAAACTGTTGTGCCACTTCGAGTGGTCGGGCATTGTATTCTTTTTTCTGGTTGTAATCGCCCTGCGTCAGCCGGACGGCTTTGCCTTCAATGAGGTCGATGGCGGGTATAATGTACATAATAGACAAGAGAGTTGAGACAAGAGAGAATAGACAAAAATGATGAGAATAAAGTCTCTATTCTCTTGTCTAAGTTCTCTTGTCTACATCCAAAAAATTCTCCAAAATTCGCTGACCGACGTTTCCGCTGATTTCGGCGTGAAACTGGGCGGCATAAAAATTATCCCGGTGCAACATCGCGCTGAACGGACGAACATAGTCGCAGACGGCGATGGTTTGCGGGCAAACGTCGGCGCAATAGCTGTGGACGAAATAAACATACGGGTTTTCCGTCAATCCTTCGGTTAGCGGCCCCTGCATCGTGGTCAGGTTGTTCCAGCCCGTGTGCGGCACTTTGAAACCGGGTGTAGCCGGAAACCGCCGGACATCGACATCGAAAACGCCCATACAGGTTGTATTTCCCTCTTCGGAGTACCGGCAGAGCAATTGCATGCCCACGCAGGTCCCCAAAACCGGCTGCTTCAGCGACGGAATCACTTTGTCCAGCCCACGCTGCCGCAGATACGCCATGGCCGTACTGGCTTCGCCCACGCCGGGAAAGATCACCTTGTCGGCCGAGCGAATTTCGGCTTCGTCGTCGGTCAGCAGGTAACTGGCGCCGATGCGCTCCAGGGCATACATGACTGACTGCACGTTGCCGGCGTTGTATTTGATAATGACGGTTTTCATAACAAAAAACCCGGCTCGTGGCAGAACCGGGTTTGGTATCGGGAATTCGTTGTTTCTTGTTCAACCCCAAAAACGCATCCGTTCTGCCGTGCTAACAGACAGAATGATGATGGTTGCGAACGGTTTTTGTGGGATTCATGGGACAAATGTAAACCGGCTGATGCTAAATTCAAAATTACTTGCAGGTTGCCAAAATCTCGCCAGCCAGTTTCTTCGCCAATTCCTGGTTGGCTTTTACATCCGTACCAACGGAAGAAATCACCTTGAATGTTGTACGATCCTTCAGAACGACCAGTTGGCTACCTGTTAAATCCCAGGCTGCGGCATCACCCACACCGGTTATGGTTTCGTAGCCTTGCGTATTCAGTACGGTATTCCCAACCGCATTGCCTGTGGCCTGTTCGGCGGTGGAAACTCCCTTCTCCTTGAGTTTTTTATCAATCAACGCTGCGGCTTGTTGTTTTTCGGCTTCCGTGGCGGTGCGATAAAAGTTTTTGAAATACTTGACCGGATCCGGATAACGCTTGCTATCCACTTCGTTGATCCAGCACAGGCCGATTCGGTTATGATCCGGAACGTCCATTTCGCGCCCTGCAACGGTCATTTTACGGGTTCGGCCACTTTTCCAGACATACTCGTAGGTATCTCGTTTGGCATATTTAGGCTCTGATTTGCGGTATTTTAATTCCGCTTTCGACAGATCGCCCTTGTAATGTTTTTGGATGGCCGCTATTGGTAATAACTGATCCATTTTAGTCTGATACCCCAGAATACAATCTTGGGCATAACTACGGAATCCACCGATAAAACCGGTCAAAATAATAACAAGGAATGCTTTTTTCACGCTTAACCGTATTCGGATGGGTTTAGGAGTTGATACAATGATCCGAATTGTAAATATGTCAATTTAGGTCTAATTAACCGCGCTGTTCTTTTATACTTTTTGCCGACTGGGACCATTCACTATCAATTCATTGGCTAGAACAGACTTCCCTGCACAACCTCCGGCCGGATGGTTGGCTCCTGCAAATTCAAGCCGCAAACCGCGTTGAGTTTCCGAACCCAGTAGCGAATCAGTTCGGGCGCGGTGTCGTTGTCGCCCCCGCCGTGGATGAAAAGGTAGGCGGTTTGCAGGCCGTTTTGAAACCAGGTTTTCAATCGCTCGACCCAGGCATCGGCGCGTTCATAATCAGTGGGATGACCTTCGTTGGCGACAAACCGCAGCACCAGCCGCGGGCTGGTCAGGCTCATGTGCATGACATCGCGCCGTCCGGCTACGTCCGTGATCACCAGATCGCGGTGAAGCACGTGCAGCCGTTCGAGGGTCCGCTGCCAGATTTCGGGCTTGGCAAACCAGTCGGGATGCCGGAACTCGACGGCCACTTCCAGATCGTCGGGCAGGTTTTTCAGGTAGGTTTCCAGAACCGGCCATTTGTCCGGCCCGAACGTGGGCGGCAATTGCAGGAATGTCGTTCCCAGAAACTCTTCCAGACTCAAAACCGCATTGACAAACTCTTCGGTCAGCGATTCAGCCGCCACCAGGGCGCGATCGTGGCTGATGGCCTGCGGAAATTTCGGGCAATACACAAACCGGGGGCGAATCGGCGAGCCGGCGGCTTCTGTTTTCCACTTCTCGATCATGCCCGGCGTCGGACTGTGGTAATGGGTACTGTTCAGTTCGATGGTGTTAAACTGCCGGGTATAGTGATATAGGAAATCCCGTTCTTTGGTTTGCGAGGGGTAAATCCGGCCGACGTAGTTTTTATTGGCCCAGATCGGTCCACCGATGTACACTTCCGGAACCGCCGTCGGCTCGACCTTGTCCCAAATCGTCTGGTTGAACGGCGAATCGGGCGGCAACGTGAAGTCGACCCGGTCGACGGAGGGCAGTTTTCCAAAGTCCATACGCGTAAAGAGATGGTCGTTTGAACGTAAAACTAGCAAACTCGGTATTTCGTTTTCGCGCCCGTTCTGAATTGACTAATTTTGTGGAGAAAAAGACAAGAGAGCTGAGACAAGAGAGTAAAGAGTTATCCAAAGCGTTAAGTCTTTACTCTCTTGTCTAGCCTCTCACATCTCATTGACATGATTTCGAAGACGTATAATCCCACAGACATCGAGGCCAAGTGGTACCAATATTGGCTGGAAAACCGCTTTTTTCATTCCACGCCCGACGACCGCGAACCGTATACCATCGTCATTCCCCCCCCGAACGTAACGGGTGTGCTGCACATGGGACACATGCTGAACAATACGATTCAGGATGTGCTGGTGCGGAAAGCCCGGATGGAAGGCAAAAATGCCTGCTGGGTTGCCGGTACGGACCACGCGTCGATTGCAACTGAAGCGAAAGTCGTGGCCATGTTGAAGGAACGCGGGATCGACAAGTTGTCGATTGGCCGGGAGAAATTTCTGGAATATGCCTGGGAGTGGACTTATAAATATGGCGGCATCATCCTGACGCAGCTCCGCAAGCTCGGTGCGTCCTGCGACTGGGACCGGACGCGGTTTACGATGGAACCGGCGCTCTACGACGCCGTGATCGAAACGTTCGTCGATTTATACAACAAAGGCCAGATTTACCGCGGCATCCGGATGGTGAACTGGGACCCGCAGGGCCGGACGGCGGTTTCGGATGAGGAAGTGATTACCAAAGAAGTGCAGCAGAAACTGTGCTACATCCGGTATGAAATTCAGGGTAGCCATTCAGACGGTGCCGGGCCGACGCTCGAAAAAGACTATGTGACCATTGCGACGGTTCGCCCGGAAACCATCATGGCCGATGTCGCGATTGCCGTTCATCCGGACGACGAGCGCTATGCTCACCTGCACGGCAAAAAGGTCCTGATTCCGTTGATTAACCGCGCCATTCCCATCATTACAGATGAGTATGTGACAATGGATTTTGGTACGGGCTGTTTGAAAGTAACGCCCGCCCACGATCCGAATGACTACGCCCTGGGCGTAAAACACAACCTGCCCGTTATCGACATTCTGAACGACGACGGTACGTTGAACGAAAAGGCGCAGATTTTCGTCGGTGTGGATCGCTTTGCTGCCCGGAAAGCCATCATCAAGCAATTGGAAGAAACCGGCCACCTGGTCATTGCGGAGGATTACAAATCGAACGTCGGATTCTCGGAGCGCACCAACGCGGTCATCGAGCCGAAACTGTCGTTGCAGTGGTTTCTAAAAATGGGCGATTTATCGAAACCAGCACTGGAAAATGTCCTGAATGACACGATTCAACTGCATCCGGCCAAGTTCAAGAACATGTACCGTTCCTGGATGGAGAACGTTCACGACTGGTGCATCAGCCGCCAGTTGTGGTGGGGCCACCAGATCCCGGCTTTTTACATGAAAGACGGGCGGATTATCGTGGCGAAAACCAAAAAGGAAGCCCTGCGGATTGCCCGCGAAAAATACCAGTTGTTTGCGTTGAGTGAAGCGGATCTGACGCAGGATGAGGATGTGCTGGACACCTGGTTTTCGTCGTGGCTCTGGCCCATGGCGGTTTTCAAGCCTTCTTACGACCCCAACGACCCGAAAGCCGCACCGGGCGACCTCGATTATTATTACCCGACCAACGATCTGGTAACAGCCCCCGAAATTCTGTTTTTCTGGGTGGCCCGCATGATTATCGCCGGGTACGAATACCAGGGCCGTGAACCGTTCAAAAATGTCTATCTGACGGGCATTGTGCGGGATAAGCAGGGCCGAAAAATGTCGAAATCGCTCGGCAACTCGCCCGATCCGCTGGATTTGATCGATCAATTTGGGGCCGACGGCGTTCGGACGGGCATGTTGTTCAGCTCACCAGCGGGCAACGATTTGCTGTATGACGAGAAACTGGTAGAGCAGGGCCGGAATTTCTGCAACAAAATCTGGAACGCGTTTCGGTTGGTCAAAGGCTGGACAGTCAGTCAGGATTCGTCCGTTGTTGAGCCGCCGTTGGCAGTTTTGTGGTTTGAATCGAAACTGAACCAGACGCTGATCGACCTGGAAGATCATTTCAGCAAATACCGCATGTCGGATGCGCTGCATACGGTTTACAAATTGATCTGGGATGATTTCTGTTCGCAGTACCTCGAAATGATCAAACCGGGGTATGAACAGCAAGATCAGGTTCGGCCCATCGATAAGGTGACGTATAACGCGACCATCGACTTTTTCGAACGGCTGATGAAGCTGGCGCATCCGTTCATGCCATTCATTACGGAAGAAATCTGGCAGGAAATCAGTGAACGAAAACCGGGAGAAAGCATCTGCGTATCGAAATATCCAACCGCCGGTAACGTCGACAAATCGCTGCTGGCCGACTTTGACATGCTGTTTGAGATCATTTCCACCGTTCGGAATGTTCGCAACAGCAAGCAGATCAATCCCAAAACCGAGTTACCCGTAGCCATCAAAACCGACGATAAAAACCGGTTTATGCCCTTGGAAGGTTTGATTCGAAAGCTGGCGGTGGTTTCCGATATCAGTTACGTGACTGAAAAAGCGGATGGCCTTTCGTTCATGATCCGAAGCGTCGAGTTTTTTGTCAACATCGCGGGTGAAATCGACGTGGAGCAGGAACGGGCGAACATTGAAAAGGAGTTAGCCTATACCAAAGGATTTCTGGAGTCGGTTTTGAAAAAGCTCTCGAACGAGAAATTTGTCGCCAATGCCAAACCGGACGTCATCGACCGCGAGCGGCAGAAACTCGCCGATGCCGAAGCGAAAATCAAAACGCTGGAGGAAAATCTGGCGGCACTGTAAGAGAATGATAAATTTAAAATGATGAACGCTAAATGTAAAAGTGTTTCTGACACCTCGCACTTTTACATTTAGCGTTCATCATTTTAAATTTATCATTCTCTCTTATTCCTTCAAAATTTTCACCTCCACCCGCCGGTTCAATCGCTTGGTTTCCTCGCGCGAATTATCTGCAATGGGTTTGCTGCCTCCATAGGCCTGGGTTTGAATCCGCGATGGCGCAATGCCCTTGTTGGTGAGATAACTTTTGACGGCATCAACGCGTTTCTGCGACAAGGCCACGTTTAGCTTCGGATCGCCCACATTGTCGGTATGACCCGCCAGTTCGATTTCCATTGTTGGGTTTTGTGTCATGATGGACAGCAGGGAATCCAGTTCAGGATACGATTCTGGTTCAATTTCATACGCCGACTGCTTGAACAGCAGATTATTCAACCGATACGTCCGGCCCGCTTCGACCTTCGAGCCAAAGTTCTCCACTTTTTCGGCGGGTGCCGGTTTGGGCGTTTCTTTTTTGGGTAGAGTCTGCGCCACGACCGAATCCTTCGGAACCGATTTTGGGGCCGGTTTTTGAACGGGTGGCGTTGTTGGCCTGGGTGTCGGTTTTACGGGCGGTTTTCGGACGGGCGGTTTGGCATTTCGCATATCATCCTTGTATGCCAGTATCCGGAGGTCATATACATTGTAGGGTTGTTGCGAATGTGTTCCATTCCGATAATACCGGACATCTTCTTCAACCAGATCAACCAACTGCACCCCTTTGCCCGGTCGTTCAAAATGCGCTTCACAGGAGATTTTGACTGCAAAATCAAACTGGGCAGCCTCCGGTTGGTCTAAAATAGCGACTTCTTCAATTTGTCCATTTTCCAAAACCGCCTTTATGTTTTTAACGTAGAGCAGGGCATATTCACGGTTTCCCTTTTTATCGTATAGCCGCCAGGAATTGGGATGGCCCGGGCCATATACCGTTTGAGAACTGTGTGCATACTGCAACCGGGGGCGGGGTGCCCTTGTCTGCTTGTCAGACACAAAATAGACAATCATTTTATGGTTGGTGTACTCCACTTTTGTAACCTGCCCACCGCCATCCACCATTCGTTGAGGAGGATTAAGATCACGCTGAATGATTTTCTGAGCCTGAGCAGGCAAGAGCCAACCCAGGCTGAGCAACCACAAAATCAAAAAGCTCCGTTTTATCATGTCGTTCATCACCTCTCGCCCGTTGTAACGTATAGAACCGCTCTTACTAAACGCGGTCTTTTTCGCTTTTTGTTAACAAAATGTGAAAAATTATTCTTTTATTTCTAGTTGTTTCGCTTAAAATACTATTTATGATGTATTATTGGCGATATTGATAGGACTACGATCGGAACCCACAATTCCACACACATGAGCAAGTGCATTTTTTTAGATCGTGATGGCGTTTTGAATGAAGACCGGACTGACTATGTTTACCGGGTTGAAGATTTTATTATTCCGACGGGAGTCGTTGAAGGCCTGCGAATGCTGAAAAACGCCGGTTATTTGCTGATTGTCGTCACCAACCAGGCCGGAATTGCCCGCGGGCTTTACTCGCGAACCGATGTCATGCGGTGTCACCAGTACCTCCAGGATCAGTGCGGCAACCTGATCGACGACATTTATTATTGCCCGCACCACCCCGATTTCGATTCACAGTCGCTGCTGCGGAAACCCGATTCGTTGATGCTGGAAAAAGCCATTGCCAAATACAATATCGACGTCAGCCAATCCTGGATGATTGGCGACGCACCCCGTGATATACAGGCCGGCAAGCGGGTGGGCGTCCGAACCGTGCATATTACACATAAAATACCGGAGCTTCCTGTTGGCGACCAACAGGCTCCCAATCTGCTGGAAGCGTCAAAAATGGTGGTAAACGCTGCCTGCTGATTAAGCGAGTTGTTCGGTCGAAACCGGTTGTTTCTGCTGCAGGTGGCTGTCATAAGCCGGACACGCTCTGCGCGCACAGGAACCGAGCGATACAAGGGCCATCAGACCCAGAATGATGCTGATCTTTTTCATTGCTGGTTAAATTTTTCTGTCCACAAAAACCGGGTGGCTTTTGTGGACAGGGCAAAAACTGTGCTATTTTAATTTTCCTGTTTTTCTAATTCTTCAACCGCCTGTTCCTCTTCTTCCGCAGCTTTAGCGGCTTCAATTTCAAGCGTCACCGGCGTTGCGGTTTGGCGGTAGCCCAGAATTTTGAGCATGCCTTCGCTGTCCTGTTCGGGCGCAAAAAGCCGTGTGGTCAGATTACCCTCACTATCGCGGTCAACGATCACATGCTGTGGAGCCGGAATCAGGCAATGCTGAATGCCACCATAACCACCCAGCGACTCCTGGTAGGCGCCCGTGTGGAAAAACCCGATGTACTGATCTTCGGTATCCCGTTCAAAAATCGGCAAATACAAATCGGCGCTGTGGGCTTCTGTATTGTAAAAATCATGTGAATCGCAGGTCAAACCGCCCAGATTGACTTTCTGATACGGGTTATCCCAGTTATTGACCGACAGCATGATGTATTTCTGACCCAACCCCCACGAATCGGGCAGTTGCGTAATGAACGAACCGTCGATCATGTACCACAACTCCTTATCGTTCTGCAATTTCTGGTCGATCACTTTGTATATAACGGCGCCACTCTCTCCTACCGTATAACTGCCGAACTCCGTGAAGATGTGCGGCACGGGAACGTTGCTCTTATTGCAGATCCACTGGATGCTTTCCACGATCTGATCGACCATCGCCTGGTAGTCGTACGTAAACTGAAACGAGGTCTGAATCGGCATGCCACCACCAATGTCGATGGAGTCGAGATCAGGACAGATTTTGCTCAGTTCGCAGTATTTGTACATAAACCGGCTGAGTTCGCTCCAGTAATAAGCGCTGTCTTTAATCCCGGTATTGATGAAAAAGTGCAGCATCTTCAGCTTGAACTTTCCGCTGTTTTGAATCTTCGAGCGGTAGAGTTCATTGATGTCGCTGTAGCGAATGCCAAGCCGCGAAGTATAGAAGGCGAAGTTCGGTTCTTCGTCGGTGGCAATCCGGATGCCCAGATTCACCGTCTCAGCCGTTACGGCATCTTCGTAGGCTTCAATTTCTTTCAGATTATCCAACACCGGAACAACGTTGTACCCGTCGTTCAGCAGTTCGCTGATGTATTGGGTATACAGTGGCCGTTTGTAGCCGTTGCAAATAATAAACGTGTTCTTGTCCACCTTCCCATCTTTGTGCAATTCCCGGATAATCGGAATATCGAAAGCCGATGAGGTTTCTAAGTGGATCTTGTTTTTTAATGCTTCTTCGAGCACAAAACGAAAATGCGACGACTTCGTGCAGTAACAGTATGTGTAGGTTCCCTTGTAATTATACCGCTTCATTGCATTCTTGAACAACATGCGGGCGTGTTCAATGTGCTCGGTAATTTTGGGCAGGTAGGTCAGTTTAAGCGGTGTTCCATACTGCTTGATAATTTCCATCAAAGGAACGTTGTTGAACAGCAGATGATTGTTCTCAACTTTGAATTCGAGAGTCGGGAATTCAAAGGTCTGTTCGATCAGGTCGTTGTAGCTTTTCATCCTTTCGGCAGAAGCATAAAAGAGTTTTGTTGGTTTCGAAAAAAGACTGCGAAAATGGCATAAAAAGAGCAGCTTTGCAATGGGGCAGGAACCGGTTTACAAAAACAAAATGTAACACAGACTGCGCGCCTGATTGTCAAGCTGCTGCGTGGATGTCTACTCGCAGTACTAAAAACGAAAAAACGGGGGTTTTGATTCGGGAGTTCGTGTTAAATTTTACGGTCGGGTGTCAGGGTTCAGTAAAAGAACGACCGGTTTTCCAGCCATCTTGTCAACTTTTCGGTTTCAAATGAAAAGAACTTGTATTTTTAGCGCCACATATTCGACAGAATGAAGCCATTGACCATTCATTTTATTTCTATCGGCGGCAGCGTCATGCACAATCTCGCGATTGCGCTGCAGCAACAGGGACACCACATCACCGGCTCCGACGATGAAATTCACGAACCCTCCCACGCCCGGCTAAACCAACATGGTTTGCTGCCCGCGCACATCGGCTGGAATCCCGACGCCATTCACAGCGGACTGGATGCCGTCATTCTGGGCATGCACGCCCGGGCCGATAACCCGGAATTGCAAAAAGCGCAGGAACTGACCCTGCCGGTTTATTCGTATCCTGAATTTGTGTACCAGCAAAGCCAGAACAAACAGCGTGTCGTTATTGCGGGCAGCCACGGCAAAACCACGATTACGGCCATGATTCTGCACGTGCTGCACTACCATAAGCGAAATTTTGACTATCTGGTGGGAGCCCAGATCGAAGGATTCGAGACGATGGTCAAGCTGACCACCGACGCGCCCATCATAATCATCGAAGGGGATGAATACGGCACCTCCCCGATCGACCCGCGTCCGAAGTTTTTGCATTACCACCCGCATATGGTCCTCATCAGCGGGATTGCCTGGGACCATGTCAACCTCTATCCAACGTATGACCAGTATGTTCACCAGTTTGAACTCCTGGCCGATGCGATGTCCAAATCCGGCACCATCGTCTTTGATGATACGGACGATATGCTGGATGTCATCGCGCTGAAAGAACGGGAAGATGTGACCCGTCAGCCGTATGATGTGCATCCATACCGGATCGAAAACGGCAAAACCGTATTGGTCTCCAAACAACACGGCGACGTCCCGGTTCTGGTTTTTGGTGAGCATAATATGAAGAACATCAGTGGTGCGCTGGCGATTTGTGATCACCTCGCCATTACGGAGGAAATGTTCTATGCGGCTATTCAGACGTTCAAAGGGGCCAGCAAGCGGCTGGAGAAAGTGAAAGACGATGGCTCAACCCTCATCTTCCGGGATTTCGCCCATGCGCCCTCCAAAGTGGAAGCCACTACGGCGGCTGTGAAAGCCCAGTTCCCCGACCGGCGGCTGGTGGCCTGTGTCGAGCTGCATACTTTCAGCAGTTTGAACAAAACCTTCCTGAAGCAATACCGTGATAAACTGGATAAAGCCGATGTAGCCGTTATTTTTTACAGCCCGCACACGCTGGAAATCAAACACCTCGACCCGATCGACGCAGCCGAGATTGCAACTGCTTTCGACCGCCCCGATTTGCAGGTCTTTACGGATTCTGCAGATTTGGAGACGTATCTGAAAAGTCTGTCGAATGACCAGCCTACGGTTTATCTGTTCATGAGTTCCGGAACGTTTGGCGGTTTGGACCTGAAGACACTGTTTTGAACCGGGATTAAACTGATTAAAGGAGTAACGATGATTCGTTGAATGCGCCAGCCATCGTCGTTACTCCTTTAATCGTTAATTTATCCTGGTTCAAGACGGTTAATTTCCTTTCAACAAATACGCCACCAAATCCGCGAGTTGCTGTTCCGAAAGCCCCAGTGAAGCCGGGTCCGGCATCAGGCTTGTGCTGTACTGTTTGCGGGAAGCAACCTGGGCCGTTGGCAGCGTATGCTTCTGCCCGGCGGCATCTTTTATCACCAGAGCCTCTTGTCCATCGCTAATCAGAAAACCGTAGTAAGTCTGGCCACTTTTGGTGGTAATCAGCCACGGTTCATAACCGAATGCCAGGCCCGCACTGGGATTCAGGATCGCATCCAGCAAACCGTTCCGATCAAACTTCTGGTGAATCTTCGTTAGCTCCGGGCCAATGTCTTTCCCCTGCTGACCATGCCGGTGACAGGTCGCGCAGTTCGCTTTGAAAACCGTTAGTCCGGCGGTTTCATTACCGGACAACGATTCGATCTTTTTCTGCGAAAATGTTGCCGAACCGCCGGGGCGCGTAAAGTAGTCGCCCGCCATCGTCCGCACACTTTGATCGGTATTGGTAAAAATCACTTCGCTGATTGCCGGTTTCAGCTTTTCGGGTAATTTCTTCTCGGCGGCCAGGCCCACCAGCAGTTTCCCGCCTTCCGGACTAGCCGCCATTTCTTTGGCCAGTTTCACTTTATCTTCGGCACTGGTGTACTCTTCCATCAGTTTTTGCCGCATGGCCAAGGCTTTCTGTTCCGGTTCCGACAATTTCGGTGGCATCACCTCATCCCAGTTCAGCAACGTCGCCCAGTCGTTCGACCGGCGGAAATTGGCCCAGTACTCGCCCTGCTGCGCAACGGTTTTGTCCGCCTGTTTCGACAAATCGATCATGGCCCGGGCGGCTACCGGATCCTTCATGAATCCCAAGGCCACAATAGCCTGTTTACGCGCATCAGCCGTCAAGGTTGGCGCCATGGCCCGTTGCTTCATCAACTCCGCCGTGCTGGCCGGATGAAGCCGCCACATCAGGTTGGCGGTTTTCTGATCCCACTGAACGGGATTCGCCGGAATGGCTGGTTTCAACGCGGCATACAAGGCTTCTTCTTTTTTGTCGGCGGCCATGCCAACGGCTTCCAGATAAAACCGGTCGGTTCCATCGTAGCCATTCGCCAGTTTGACCAGCAAGTCTTTGCACTGCTCAAATGGTACATCGCGCAAGGCAATGGCCACTTCCCGGCGCACCGCCGGCGATGGATCATCGACCATCTTCCGGGCCAGCGCCACGACATCGGGTTGCGTTTGCTTCAACGCCCGGAAAGCCGTTATCCGCAAATCCACCTGATCCGATTTCAACAACGCTTCCACTTTCTGTTGTCCCTTTAGACCCAGTTGCGAAAGCAGCCAGATGGCGCGGGCGCGGTGATACGGGTTTGGATCGGTCAACAGTTTGGAAACCGGTTTTACGGCTTTGTCTCCCTGTGCCTTCAATTTCTCGAAACCCAGCAAGCGGATGTTGGTGGCGGGGTTGGTCAATGCCAGAATCTGACCTTTCGTTTTGTCGGTATTGATCACCGGCACTTTCAGGTTTTTGCCTTTGGGCGTAATGCGGTAAATCCGTCCGTAGCCTTTCTTGTCTTTCATCTGGTGTCCCCCCACCACCGGATCGAACCAATCGGCGATGTACAAGGCCCCGTCGGTTCCAACCGTCACGTCGCTCGGGCGAAACCACTTGCGAATGTCGTCGGTGATGTCGTTCCATTTGTAATTTTCGTCCACTTTCGGAAAGGTGCTGATGAAGTCGGTCCGGGGCATCCGGTAGCCCGCACCCTGCGGTTCGGGTTTGTAGCTAAAAATCACGTTCCGACCCGCTTCGGCACTCAGCAACATGCCCCGGTAGTTGGCGCCGAGTTGGTCGCCTTCGTAAAAAACCACGCCCGTTGGCGAACCGGCCCCGCTGATGTCGCCCGCCGGAATGACGCCGGGATCTTCCTGGTGCCAGTGAGCGGTCGGGATGTCCTGACCCGGCCGCTGATCGCCCTGCCAATACCGGGTGCCGTCCTGGCTGAAATACCCCATGTTGCCGCCTTCCATGAGCCAGCTCGTCCGACAAGCGACCACCTGATCGTCGTTGTCGTTCTGCCACAGGTTACCGTAGGAATCGAGGGCGGTTTCGTAGTTGTTTCGGAAATTATGGCCCATCACTTTCAGCCCGGTTCCGTCGGGGTTGATGCGCAGGGCTAAACCGCCTACCCAGACCCGGCCGTCGTCGCTGACCTGGTTGCCTTTGTTGAGTTTGTTGTAGGGAGTTCCGCCGGTATAGAGGCTTCCCGACCGGAGCGTCCAGCCCGCTTTGTCGGTGACGGTATGCGGCCCGGCATTTCCGGTATTGAAATACCATTTGCCATCCGGTCCGGCCACTAGGGCATGCAGCGAATGGTCGTGATCGAGGCCGCCGAAACCGGTCAGAAAAATCTCTTTTTTGTCGGGTTTATCATCGCCGTTTTCGTCGGTATAAATGATGAGATTCGGCGCAGCGGAGACGATGGTTTTGTTACCAATAACCGCAATACCGAGGGGCGACACCAGGTCCTTGTCTTCGACATACACCTTGGACCGATCCGCTTTTCCGTCGCCGTCCGTATCTTCCAGAATCATGACGCGCTCACCGTTCGGGTGGTCGAGCCGGGTTTCGGGTTTGTTGTTAAAGTTCCGGTAGTTGACGGCTTCGGTTACCCAGATCCGGCCCCGGGCGTCGACGTCGATGTTCGTCGGGTTGTAGAACATCGGCGCTTCGGCCCAAACCGTTGCTTCCAGATCGTCGGGCAGATAGAGTGTATTGGAGTCGGATCCGACGATCATTCCCCGGCGGACGGGCCCGCCGGATTCCGGAAGTTGGCTAACGGCCTGAGGAGCTTGTGGCCATTGAGGCAGGCCCAAAAACAGGGTTCCCAACAGGATCGATGCGCTTAAAAACCGGGGCGGGGCAGGAATAGCAATCTTCATCTTTTAGTGTTCCACGTGGAATAATTACCTGAAAAACAACATTTAAGACCAGTCAAACTTATTATAATAAGTACTAATTGCAGAAAACCGTGGAACAGTAACATTAACCCGCTACGCCAAAATTTCTCTTACAAACTTATTATTATAAGTGTAACTTTCCAACATGTTTTTCCCCTCTGGCACAGCACCTTCGATGTGAACCCAACCGCCGTACTGAATGGCGTCGATGGCCTTCCGAACTTCCGGGTAATTCACCTTGCCCTGCCCGAGAAGGTAGCTATTCTCTTTAAAGTGGAATTCACAGATCTGTTTTTGCTTCCCAAGCCATCGGATTTCCTTTAAAATGTCATATCCCATAACCGTGGAATTACATACATCGTAATATACTTTCACGGCGGGCGACGCCACCGCATCGATAATGGCCATGTGTTCTTCGGCGCTCAACCACGATTCGATTGCAAGAACGATGCCCGCTTTTTCGGCTTTGGGCGCCACGGCTTTCAACCGTTCAATCACTACTTGAGTCCCCTGCGGATCGTTCTTCAAATCGCCTTTGTTAAAGAAGGCAAGCAGAATGTTTTTGGCACCAAGGGCTTTGGCTACCCCGACGCTATCCTGCACCCATTGCTCGGCCCGCGGATCGGATTTGTAGGGGATGTTGTTGAGTTCGCCCAGGGCCAGACCACCGATCTGAACGCCGGTTCGTTTGGCGGCTTCACGCCAGGCTTTCTGGAGGTCTTTCCGGCGCAGGTGCATGTCGTTTTTTTCGGAGCCCAGATTCACCTGAATGCCGTCGAGGCCGATGGTTTTAGCCACGTCGAAGGCTTCGATTTTACTGGATTGACCGATCGACCAGTCGCAGGCCCCGACTCGAAACCGTTGGTTGTTTGGGTTTTGTAAACTACTTTTAGCGTTCAATACGGGCAGGGAAGCCGTGGTGCTTAACCCAATGAAACCCAGGGTTTGCCGAAGAGCCGTACGTCGGTTCATGAATGTTCAGGAATAGATTTGTTCAAAAGTACAGGCTAAAAGTTATATTCACTCGTTGCCAGCGGGTTAGGCCAAAATTTATTTTAATTCCTTTCCAACCGTCAGACTTGCGTTGGGGTCAGTAGTGTTGCATTAGTATGTTGGATGAACGAGCGTTAGTTGACGGCTGTCGACATAAGGACCGAACTGCTCAGCGAAAACTCTACGAGTTATTCGCCCGGAAGCTCTTTGTGGTCAGCCAACGGTATACCAAAAACCGCGACGACGCCGAAGACGTGCTGCAGGATTCCTTCGTGAAAGCGTTCCAACATATTGATACATTTCGGTTTGAGTGCCCGCTGGAAGCATGGCTGAAACGCATTGTGATCAATACGGCACTGAAGCACATCCGCAAACAGAAGCCCTGGCAAAACCCGGCCGAGTTGGAGGACGTGCCGCCCAATACATTACCGCAGACGGAAGACAGCCTATCGGGTCTGCACTACCAGCAACTACTGAAGATGGTGCAGGAACTCCCGCCGGGATGCCAGGCCGTATTTAACCTGTACGCCATTGAAGGGTATACACACCCGGAAATTGCGGAATTATTAGATATTTCAGAAGGTACATCCAAATCGCAGTTTTCGCGTGCCCGCATGCTGCTGCAACAAAAGATTCAGAACGAGCGTCCAATTCCGAAATGAGTCTCTCTAAAGAAGAAGAATTAAATGAAGAGTGGCGAAGTATCTTCGAAGATGCTGCCGAAAGCCCATCCGATGAGCTTTGGGACAGGATTGCGCGTCGGCTAGACGAAGAAGAAACGGAACCGATCATCCCACTCTGGCCCCGGGCAAAACCCTGGTTCTATGGTGTGGCTGCGGCCATTATGGCCCTTTTAATCGGTTGGTGGGCCCTACAATCCATCGACACGACGGATACGACTCAGCCGGTGGCTGGCCAAAGCGGTTCGTCATCCAGGGCAACGGCGGATCAACTCGCCAAACAAGAGAAAGCGACGACCTCGACCAGCGCGGACCGCAAGCCTGAATACGCTGGCAAAACCGATGAAACCCTGACTGCCAACCGCCGGGCCGACTCCCGGAATACGCCATCCGACGCGCCGGTTGTCCCGGAACTGGAACACTCGGAAACCGCCACGACGATTGATCAAATAATCAAAGACCAGTCCGTTTTGACGGGAAAACGAAAAACCGCTTCACCGGAACGTCTGGCAACCCGGCGATCATCCCCGACTGCGCATGGGTCGCTGACCAGCGGCCGCTCCAATGCCACCCGGCTTGCTGAAAACCGCCGGACAAAGCCAAATCAACCTTCGGGAGCCAGCCGGGGAACCGGAACCAATTCGCCAGACCTCACGACGGGTACATTTCCGTCGTCAGAACGAATCACGAAAACGGCAACACCCATCCAAACGGCCCCACCCGACGAAACCGGCAGCGGGGTTGCCGATGCCCGATTGGCCTACGAAGCTTCGTACATAAAAAGCAAGCTGGTAGCCCTGAAGAACCCGGCTCCGATTAGCCGGATCATCTGGTATCGCGCCCCGGAAACCACGATCGAACCGCAGGAAAAAGGCCGATCGAAAAACGAGTACTGGGCGGCTTTAACGGCAACGCCCATGTCTTTTAATCCGATGACCAGCGTTCAGTCCAGTTTCAATCAGGCCTACGGTGCCAGTAATGCGGTTCAGCAGAGCAGTCGCCTGGCGGTTTCTCCGCTGCAAAACCAGGCGCAGATTTCAATGGCGTGGCAGGCCAGTTCCGGTCTCCAGTTTAGCAAACACTGGTCGGTCGAAGCCGGGGTTCAGTATTTGAATGGCCGGTCACAGGCGCGGAACAATGCAACCGTCACCAACGTGTTTACGAACCAGACCGAAAATTTACTCGTAAACGCCATCCGAAACAGTAGCCCATCGGTTCCGCAGTTGGCGTCGTCCCCGAACACCAACTTTTTGCCCTCCTACGCTGACAAAGCGAATCTGAACAATCCGTCATCGCTGGTGGTGGTGCCTACGCCCTCTGATCAGGTTGTTTCCAACGACTTTCAGTATTTGCAGGTTCCGGTTCAGATCGGCTACCACATTTTGCCTGAGCGCAAGATCAGCTATTCCGTGCTGGGCGGTTTGATGGCTAACGTGTTTCTGAAAAATACGGTCAATGGCGCTTTGGAAGTTAACCCCGGCGATCAGGTCTACCGCTCCATGTCGCTGGCGGGTACGGCCGGTTTACGTGTCAGCTACCACCCCACCCACCACTGGTCCGGTTCGTTGACGGGTTCCTACCAGCAATCGCTGCAAAATGGTACGCAATCGGACGCGCAACTTCAGGTTCGTCCGCAGGCCGTTGGTGTCGGGTTTGGCCTGAATTACCACTTCTAAAAGTTAGTTATCAGACAAACTCTTATTTTTCTTCTCTTTTTTTCAACCCCCTTCCAACCAATTCTTTTCCAATCGGGTCTTTGTATTGTGAGCGCTCCACATGGTTTAACAAAACCCGATTGTGATGAGAAGAATACCTTTTGTTTCCAGCCTGTTGATGGCAACGGTTTCACTGTTGACGATAAGCGGTTGCCAAAACGATACGACACCGAATAATCCGGGAACCGGCGGTTTAACGTCGACTCCGGAAGCGCGTGCCTTTGCTCAAAAAACCAATGATTTTTCCTTCGACTTTCTAAAGCGCGTCAACGAAGACCAGAAGAAGGACGAAAATATTTTTATTTCACCGCTGAGTCTGCACATGGCTCTCGGCATGTTGCTGAACGGGGCCGCGGGTCAGACGGCGGATGAAATGAAAAAAGCGATGCACCTGGAAGGGGTTTCGCTGGCTGATGCAAACCAAACCTATGAGTTTTTATTAAAAGGGTTGCCCACCGCTGATCCGAAAGTAACAACAAAACTGGCCAATTCAATTTGGTACCGCAACGGTTTTTCCGTTGAACCGTCGTACCTCGACGCCACGAAAAAAACGTTCAATGCCCAGATTTCGGGCGAAGATTTCAGCAATCCAACCCCGGTTATCAATAAAATCAACCAGTGGGCCAGCGACAATACCAACGCCAGGATTAAGAACGTAATCCAGGAGATCAAGCCCGAGCAAGTTCTGTTCCTGCTCAATGCGCTGTATTTCAAAGGCGACTGGAAATACCAGTTTGAGACGAAAAACACCTTTGATTCTCCCTTTACCCTGGTTTCCGGTTCGCAGAAAGAGGTGAAGATGATGAACATGACGACCAGCCTTCGCCACGCGTTCCGCCCCACCTACGGAGCTTTTGAATTGCCGTATGGCGATGGAACGTATTCGATGACGGTTCTGGTGCCGACTGAAAACTCCTCGGCCGATGCGATCATCAATACCCTGAACGCGACCGAATGGGCCGACTTGCAGCAGGCCATGCGCGAAAGTAAAGTGGCCGTTGGCTTACCGAAGTTTACGATGGAGTATGAAGCGACCCTCAACGACGCGCTGTCGAAAATGGGGATGCCGTCGGCTTTCTCGAACGCTGCCAATTTTTCAGGCATCAGCACCGGCCAGGGTTTGCAGGTGAGTTACGTGAAGCAAAACACGTATGTGGCCGTCGATGAGAAAGGAACCGAGGCCGCTGCCGTAACCAGCATCGGCGTTGAAGTTACTTCGGCGGGACCGTCACTCATTTGCGATCGTCCTTTTGTCTTTTTGATTACAGAAAAAGGAACGGGTTCGGTCTTGTTTATGGGTAAAATCGTCAATCCGGAAACAACACTGCCATGAAAATCATAGCCCTTCTCGTTGCCGGTATTCTGTTCATCGCAGCTTCCTGTAACGATAAAACCAAAGCGACCATTCAACCTTTGTCTACTACCGCCGTTGCCGGTACCTATAAACTGATTGAACCGGCTTCCAAATTTGCGGTGACGCTGGTGCTGACCCCCGATTCGGCGGGCAGCGAAATCACCAACCGGGTGGCTTACAAAGTGGGGGGGCGTTCATCGGTCAACCACTACTTTGCCACGCTGACGGGTTCATCGGCTTCCAGTGCCGTGCAGATGAGTGCCATCGGCGCCACCAAAATGGCCGGCCCGACGGATGCCATGCAGTTTGAAACCGATTATTTCAAAAAACTGCAGGCTGTAAAACGCTACGAACTCGCCGGTAACCGGCTGCGGCTGATTGCGGAAGGAGAAGCCGCCGGTGAACTGGTGTACGAAAAAGAAAAATAATACAACCTGAAAAATACGGAGAGAGGCCGGTATTGATCCACACCAGCCGGTCTCCTCCAGTAAAAACTTTGACCTCTGATTCATTGTGCAAACCGGATTGCCCGGCGGCTCTGCCTGCCGGGCAATTTTTTTATGCTTCTATTCCAACTCTTTCATTGTCAACAGGGTCAGTGAGGCATATCCCTAAACAACCTGTTGCTATGAGACGTACACTTTACTTCCTGCTCGGAGTTCTGCTGGTGGGGCTGAACGGCTGCACCGACAAATGCAAAGAAACCCGCACTTTCCGACAATTCACACCCCGAACGTTCACCGTAGCCCAAATCCGCCAGGGCATTCAGGCTGAACAACCCCGCACGCTTGTCAATCCGGGGAAAATTTACACCAAAGACGGTTTTTTGCTGATTAACGAGATCAAGGAAGGCATTCACGTGATCGACAACCGCAATCCGTCGGCTCCTAAAATGGTAGCGTTCCTGCGCATACCGGGCAACGGCGACATGGCCATCCGCAACAACATCCTGTATGCCGACAGTTTCATGGACCTGGTGGCCTTCGACATCCGCGATCCGCAAAACATCCGCGAACTCAACCGGGTCACCGATGTTTTTCAAAATGGACAGTTCGACGGCGGCTACTGGAGCCTGAACGCCCAGCAGGAGATTATCAACGACCAGAAAGTGGAGTACGTTACGCAAACTGTCAATACGGATTGCGAAAGCAGTGTCAATAACGGCGGTTGCACCAACTGCTTTTGGGCTACCGATATGCGGGGTGGTATTCAGAATTTCAACAGTGCGACCGGTTCACCCGCTCCCAGCACAAATGGCACGGGCGGCTCGATGGCCCGGTTTACGCTGTATGACAACTACCTGTATACCGTCAGCCAGTCGGAAATGCAGTTGTTCGACATCAAAACCCCGTCTGATCCAAAGAAAGGCAATAAAATCAACATGGGCTGGGGCATTGAAACGATCTTTCCCTATAAAGATAAACTCTTCATCGGCGCCCAGTCGGGCATGCACATTTACGACAACAGCAACCCCGAAAAACCGGTGCGGATGTCGACCTTCGAGCATGCCCGCGTTTGCGACCCCGTGGTGGTTCACGAAGACAAGGCTTACGTAACCCTGCGTTCGGGTTCCACCTGCCAGGGATTCACCAATCAACTCGATGTGGTGGATGTATCCAATCTGTATAGCCCGCGACTGCTGAAGAGCTATCCGATGAAAAATCCGCATGGTTTGGGCATCGACTTTCCGAACTTGTTCATTTGCGAGGGGGCCTACGGTCTGAAAACGTTCAATGCGAGCGATGCCATGAAAATCGATCAACTGGAGCACCTGGAAGGATTTCAGGCCTACGATGTGATCCCGCTCGGGAAATCACTGCTGCTGATTGGTCGGGACGGTTTTTACCAATATGACTACAGCAATCCGCGCAAGTTGAAGCTGCTGAGCAAAATTCCGGTGCAACGGCCTTATCCGGCCAGCTAACCAACTCGCCCATGAAAAAGACTGGTAGCAAAACCGTTTGGCTGCTGTGCCTGTTTGCGCTTCCGCTTTACGCACAAAAAAGCCCTTTTAAGCCCGTTTTTACAAACATGACCGAATTCGGTGTCTTGTTTGGGCAAGTCCGTTACAACGTCAATACTGCCTCTGAAAACGTCAGTAAACGACAGAACATCACCGCCCAGACATTTAATGGCGTTCAACTCCGCCCCAAGCTGGCGTTGGGTGGAACGGTAGGTGTCGATTGGTATAATGCGGCCCTGCTGATGCCGGTGTGTGCGGGAGTACGTTACGATCTGGCGCAACCGGGCCAGAAGAACCTGCGGGTTTTCACCAGCCTGGATACCGGCTACGGTTTTGCGTGGCTGAACGAAGACCCGACAGGCTATGAAACCCGGGGTGGCTGGGTGATTGCTCCTGGTATTGGCTTCCGAATCGGGCGTCCGCAGAATACCAATTTCATTCTGTCACTCAATTACAAACGGCAGGAAGCCAATGCCGACAAACCGCTGGGCTGGAATGAAATTTATAAATACGAGAGCCGGGTTTATAACCGGATTGCTTTTCGACTGGGACTCAGTTTCTGAAAACACCTCTTCTCCGTATGAAATTTCTTTCTTTACTGTGAGTGCGTACAAAAAAACGCAGCGATCAAAAAACGTATCCATTTCAGTGTATTAGCCCTCTGGTCGAAACCGGATCGGCCATTGGTTTACAAATCGTAAAGCAGCTTTAACCGCCCGTTCTTGACGCAAATCACCTGCAATGTGTCGCATTCGCACCGCATTTGTATGCTTTCGGGAGGGTACATTTGGGGGCTGCTAACAAAACCGGATATGAAAGAAAAAGCTGAAAGCCACCCGTTCGATCAATTGGCAAAACCGGCCCAACGCGCCTTGGCGAATGCCGGAATTAAAACACTGGAACAACTGGCCGACCTAAGTGAAACGGAATTCATGGCACTGCACGGCATTGGAAAAAATGCACTACAAACCCTGAAAACCGCCTTGAAGGACCGAAACCTTTCATTCGCGCAAGGCGAGAGAAAGTAGAATCAGGAAAGTCGGTAAATAAAAAAGCCCCGGTTGCGCCGGGGCTTTTTTTAGGCCATTTCAAATTTATTCTGATTCCGTTTCCGCTCATTTTCATCGAGGAAAATTTTACGAATCCGCATCGATTTCGGTGTCACCTCCAGGTATTCATCCTTCTGGATGTATTCCATCGACTCTTCCAGCGAGAACGACACTTTCGGAGCAATCCGGACGTTGGTATCCGAACCGGAAGCCCGCATGTTGGTCAACTGCTTGGCGGTTTGAACGTTCACCACGATATCATTCTGGCGGTTGTGTTCACCGATTACCTGACCGGTGTAAATTTCGTCGCCCGGTTCGATGAAGAAAATACCGCGATCCTGCAATTTATCGATCGAATAGGCCGTAGCTGCTCCACTCGTCATTGAGATTAGTGAGCCGTTGATCCGTTCCGGAATGGCTCCTTTGTACGGCTCAAAGCTCTTAAACCGGTGGGTCATAACGGCCTCACCGAATGTAGCGGTCAGGACATTGGAACGCAAACCGATCAGCCCACGCGACGGAATTTCAAACTCCAGGTGTTGCAGATCCCCTTTTGGTTCCATAATCAGCAACTCGCCTTTCCGCTGCGTTGCCAACTCGATCACTTTCCCGGCGGTTTCGGCCGGCACGTCTACCACTAGGGTTTCGACGGGTTCCAGGCGGTTGCCATGATCATCGTATTTGAACAACACCCGGGGCTGACCAACCTGCAATTCGTAGCCTTCCCGACGCATGGTTTCGATCAAAACCGACAAGTGAAGAATCCCACGTCCGTAAACCAGGAACCGGTCTTCGCTATCGGTATTTTCAACCCGCAGGGCGAGGTTTTTCTCAATTTCTTTGTATAACCGCTCCCGTAAGTGACGCGAGGTTACAAACTTGCCTTCTTTGCCAAAAAACGGTGAGTTGTTGATCGTAAACAACATGTTCATCGTTGGCTCATCGACGGCAATCCGTGTGATGGCTTCCGGGTTTTCCAGATCGGTCAGTGTATCGCCAATCTCGAAATCTTCCAGACCGGTCACGGCACAAATATCACCACACTGCACTTCCGCTACCTTTTGTTTGCCAAGGCCCTCGAACGTTTGCAGTTCTTTAATTTTTACTTTTTTGATGACATCACCAACTTTTACCAGCGCCATGTTAGCGCCTTCTTTCAGCGTTCCGCGAACCACCCGACCGATGGCAATCCGACCCACAAAGGCCGAATAATCGAGTGAGGTAATCTGCATTTGCGGGGTTCCTTCGGTAACGGGAGCAGGTTGGATGTGCTCAACGATGGTATCCAGCAGGTAGGTGATGTTATCGGTCGGTGTTTTCCAGTCCGGGCCCATCCAGCCTTGTTTCGACGATCCGTAAACCGTCGGAAAATCCAACTGGTCTTCGGTTGCCCCCAGGTTGAACATCAAGTCGAACACCTGCTCGTGAACTTCTTCCGGGCGGCAGTTTTCTTTATCGACTTTGTTGATTACCAGAATCGGTTTCAGACCCAGTTGCAGGGCTTTACCCAATACGAAACGCGTTTGCGGCATGGGGCCTTCAAACGCATCGACCAGCAGGCAAACGCCATCGGCCATTTTCAGTACACGCTCTACTTCACCGCCAAAATCGGAGTGACCCGGTGTATCGATGATGTTGATTTTAACATCATTGTACCGGACTGAAACGTTTTTGGAGACAATGGTGATGCCCCGCTCCCGTTCCAGATCGTTGTTGTCTAATATCAAGTCACCAAACTCCTGGTTGTCCCGGAAGAGCTTGGAAGCATGAATAATTTTGTCAACCAACGTAGTCTTACCGTGGTCAACGTGCGCTATAATAGCTATGTTGCGAATGGATTGCATACTTTTTTGAGACAATAGCACTTAGACAAGAGAGCACAGAAACCAGCAAACTCTTCAGTCGTTTCGCCATTCTCTTTTGTCTTTTCAATTAAAGTGCAAAGATACGGATTTTTTAGCTGAATAGTAGTATTTTACAATTTATTAACCTACTGAAAAACAAAAAGCCGGGTTGCCCCGGCTATAAGTACAATTTACGATCCGTACGAATTAAAACTTTGGGCAACCACACGCGTTTTTCTTGCGAAACAATCCCCACATGAAGCCTTTTTTCTTCTTATAACCGCGTGCTTTCTTCCGTTTATAGACTAACTCACTTTTTAGTTCGCTCTGCGCCGACTTTACAACGGCCGCTTCAACCGGCGCTTCCAGTGGCAGCAACATAGATAAGGTAATACCCAGCAACAATAGCTTTTTCATACGTTTTATCGGCCTTTCTATATCTTTAAACGCAAAGACTTACGAAAAGTACGTAAAAAAGAGCAAGTTTTTCTAGTCCTCCCCGTTGATTTTAACTCATTTACCAGATCAATCCCGTTTAAAAACTAAAAAACCGCCCCTTTCGAGACGGTTTTTGAATTTCTTACCGGGGTCCACGACTCCGTTGTGAACGATATCCATATTGCTGCGGAGCCCCGCGACGGTAGCTATTGCGGTATTGAGGGGCACGATACCGGCGGGGATGCGACTTGTAAACGACCCTCGGCGGAGGGGTTACGATAATCGGCGGACGACGGTAACCATACCGATATGGGCTATATCCATACCCGTAACTGGGTCCATAGCCATAATCGGTCCTGACACCGACACCCACTGAGGGCGCACAACTGGTCAGCACAAAACCGATCAGGACAATCGCCAGCATTGAAATCAAATTATGCGTTTTCATGATGATAACAGTCTACAGGTTCACTTTATCAATGTCTGTTAGACTCGTTTGGTACACCTAGGTTTAACGCATAAACTGAAAAAGTTGTTCGTTTTTCGGAGTCACCCCCCAAACCCGCAGCTAGACCTTCAGCTTGGTTTTCAGATAATTCAACGTAATCTGGTAGGCATCCGCCGTGGCTTCTTTGTTATAACCCGGGTTACTCGGATTGGCAAAAGCATGGGGCGCATCATACATCTGAATAGTCGTTTGCTTGCCGGCTTCTTTCATGTTTTTCTCAAATTCGGCCACGGTTGCGGGCGGAATTCCGGAGTCTTTAGCACCAAAGATGCCCAATACGTCGGTATTCAGCGTTTTCAACCGCTCCACGTTTTTTTCCGGTTGTCCATAATACATCACGCAACCAACGGTTTGCTTCCCGCCCAGAATGGCCGATTGCAGCGACATGCCTCCACCGAAACACCAGCCGACACTGGCAATCTGCGCCTGTGGTCCTACGTAGGCAATAGCCCCCTGCATGATCGCGCCCAGCCGTTCGCGCGGCACCTGCACCAATTTCGAAGCTTCTTCGCGCGTGGTGGCCACTTTACCATCGTACATGTCAACCGCCAGCACGTTCACATCTTTCAGGTCATTGTACAGTTTTTCGGCTTCCTGCTTGATGTAGTCATTCAGACCCCACCACTCCTGATAGACGAGCAGCCATTTGTTGGACGGATTGGCGGCCTTGAGCAGAAAACCGTTGGCTTCGGTACCATCCGCCGTTTTGAATTTTATCATTTCACCGGCCGCACTCTGGTAGGTGAACGGGAGCGGTTCTTCGTGCAGCATCACAAACGATTGGTTACTGGCCAGCAAAGCCATGTCATTCGATACCTGAGCAACAGGCTGATCGCAGCAGGACGGAGCCTGGGCATACAAGGTCAGCGAGCCAAAAAGTCCGCATGCCAGTAGAAAAATCTTTTTCATCATCAAGAAGGTTTATGCTTTTTTCAATTCAAAAATGGTGATTTCCGGTAAAATTCCGACCCGGCCCGGATAGCCTAAATACCCGTATCCACGATTCACATAGAGATATTGCTCACCCTCCTGATACAAACCTGCCCATTGTTTATAGACGTATTGCGACGGACTCCAGCGGACATTTCCGATTTCGACCCCAAACTGCATCCCGTGGGTGTGACCCGCGAACATGACGTCGATGTCTGAAAATTGCGGCTTCACCTGGGCATCCCAATGGCTGGGGTCGTGGGAGAGCAACAGTTTTACCGGGGCGTCTTCCGTTCCCTGGCGGGCCTTCTCTAAATTGCCGTATTTGGGCCAACGCCCCGAACCCCAGTTCTGAATACCTACTAAAGCGATTTTGTCGCCATTTTGTTCTAAAATGCGGTTTTCGTCCATCAACAGATCCCAACCGAGTAGTTCATGAGCCGCTTTCAGGTTGTTCAGATTTTGGGTTTTCGCCTGTGCATTCGGCCAGTTCACGTAGTCGCCGTAGTCGTGGTTGCCCAAAGTCGAATAAACCCCCAGCGGTGCCTTCACTTTATTGAAGATGTCGATGTAATTCTCCACCTCATCCGCCGTGTTGTTGACCAGATCGCCGGTAAAAAAGACAACATCCGGTTTTTCGAGCAGCAGCATGTCAACACCCCCCTTCACGGCAACTTTATTGAAAAAACTACCGGAATGAATATCCGAAAGCTGGGCAATTTTTATCCCGTCGAAACCCGACGGCAGGTTTTTGAGCGACAGTCGGATGCGCCGAATGCGGTAATCGTGTGCACCGGACACAATCCCGTAGGTAAACGCCACCAGCGGTACGGCCCCCGCAATGAGGGCGGTTTTCATCAGAAATTCGGAACGCGGAATGACGTTCGTAGCCGGAATGTCGGGTTGTGACGTATCATTAACGGCAGCCCGGATGTCGGGGCTGTAGAACAGTGAAGCCACCCAGCGCACAAAACGGCCCAGATCGTCCACGAAAATGAATAGAACGGCGAAGACTTTCGAAAAATAGGGAATCAGAATGGCCGTCCAGATAAAACCGCGGGCCACCCGGCCTACGGCATCGGGCGGTAACAACTGCATGGTCAGATAGGTAACGATGGTGACACCCGTAAAACCCCAGTAAAGCATCGAGACGATCCGCTGGGTATTTTCGGTGGCCGACCGGGTGACGGTTTTGATGGCTTGAAATACGTACCAGTCAATGAGCAGTAGAATGGCGGATACGACAAAAAAAAGAACGATACGGTTCATAATGGTGCATAAAGAAAACCCACAGCGTTAACAGACACTGTGGGTTTTTGGTTTACAGTTAGTACTTTACTTATTCGTTTACCAATTCCGGCTCACGTTCCTTCTTCGCTATTCTTTCCTTGAATTTATCCCGAATCCGTTCGTTCACCCAGTACATACAGGGCACGATGACCAGCGTCAAAACCGTCGAGAAGGTCAAGCCATAGATGATGGTCCAGGCCAGGATGTTCCAGAATACGGCGCTATCTCCGCCAATGATGATGTGCGGGTCCAGATTTTGGAATAGTCCCACAAAATCGACGGTTAAGCCCACCGCCAGCGGAATCAGACCCAGAACGGCCGCCGAAGCCGTCAGCAATACTGGCGTCAACCGGATACCGCCCGCATCAATGATGGCCTGACGCAGCGGAATCCCGCGTCCCCGCAACTCTTCGATGAACTCGATCAGCAGAATACCGTTCTTCACCACAATCCCCGCCAGGGCAATAATACCGACCCCGGACATGACCACCGAGAACGTTTTGCCCGTTACCATAAAGCCCAGCAACACCCCAATCAACGAAAGAATGATCGTGAAGAAGATAATCAGCGGCTTCACGGCGGAGTTAAACTGTGTGGCCAGAATCAGGTAAATCAACAACATGGCCAGTCCGAAAGCCGATACCAGGAAGTTCATCGACTCCTGCTGATCTTCCTGTTCACCACCCATCCGGACGGTGTAGCCATTCGGTACTTCGGTATCGGTTACCAGTTGCTGAATTTCCTGAACGATCTCGTTGGCATTGTAACCCGGCACCACATCCGAACTGAGCGTAATGACCCGCTCCTGGTTAATCCGGTTAATCTGGCTGAAAGTCGTCGAATAGGCAATGTTGGCTACCGACTGAATCGGAACCTGACGAAGCTGCCCCCCCGCATTCATGTCGCGGTAAACAATGTTCAGACTCAACAGGCGTTCGATCTGACTGCGGTCGTCCTGTTTCAGACGAACCATAATCGGGTATTCATCCTTCGCATCCCGGAATTTTGATACTTCCGTACCAAACAAGGCCGTCCGAACCGCCAGCGCAATCTGCGACGATGAAATGCCTTCACGCTCGGCTTTATCACGGTCGATGTTGATGACGATTTCCGGTTTGTTCGTAATCAAATCCGACTTCAACTGATCGATTCCTTTGATGCCGGATGCGGTAATCCGTTGCCGAAGCTGTTTTTCCAGTTTTTGCAGGGTGGCAAATTCTTCACCGGCAATTTCAATGGCGATGGGTTTACCCGTCGGTGGGCCGCTGTTTTCGCGTTCAACCGAAATCTCAGTACCCGGAATGCCCTGCATGGCGGCCCGAACTTTGTTTAAGATTGTTTCCGTCGAAAGTCCGTGCCGGTTTTCACCCTTGACAAACGCAATCGTCACTTTTGATTTGTGCGGAGTGGCCGAGCGGTCGGGGTTAAAAGGATCACCCGCGTTTTTCCCCACGTTGGCAATCACCGAGTTCACAATATCCGTTGCTTTATTCTCATCGAGTACCTTGAAAACCCGTTTCTCAATGATTTTTGTAACCGAATCCGTCACGCGCGAATCCGTACCAATCGGCATCACATTGTAGACGTACACGTAATCCGGATCACCGCTGGGGAAGAAAATTACTTTCGGCGGAAAAACGCCCATCAGAAAAAACGTTCCGACCAATAGCATAAATACCGCAACAATGGTCCAGATTGGTCGCCAACCCGTTAATATCCATGAAATCAGCTTACGATAACCATTTTTCAGGGCTGGCAACAAACGTTCCTGAAACGGCACAATAATCTTCGGCGTCAGTACATAATGATTGAACGCATACAAAATCAGCACAAACACGAACAAATTCCCAATGCCCCGGTCGATCACGTAGCCCAGACCGGCCAAAACCGCCAGAATCAACAGCGGCCGACGAATCGTGGCAAAGCCCTGGTTGTCTTCGTGATTGTCCTCATCGTGCCGTTTCATGAACGTGACGGCAAAAACCGGGTTCATCACATAGGCGACAAACAGGGAAGCAAACAGCGTCAGAATGAGCGTTAAAGGCAGAAACTTCATGAACTCACCCACAATGCCCGGCCAGAACAACAGCGGGAAGAAAGGGGCAATGGTCGTCAGCGTTCCGGAAAATACCGGGATGAACACCTCGCCCGCAGCCGCTTTGACCGACTTCTTGATGTCCCAGTCTTTGTGCTCATTGAATAAACGGTGCGTATTTTCGATGACCACAATGGCATCATCCACCACCAGACCCAGACCCAGCAGAAAGCCAAACAAAACGATGGTGTTCAGTGTAAACAGAGTGCCGACCGCCGGCCCGACAATAGGCATACAGACGAAGGCTACCAAAGCCGACAAGGGAACGGACAAACCGACAAAAATAGCGTCGCGAACACCCATGAAGAACATCAAAACCAGCACCACAAAGATGAAACCCAACACAACGGTGTTGATCAGATCGTGAATATCTGCGCGGGTCCGTTCGGATTGGTCAGCCGTTACCCGAATGTCGAGTCCGGCCGGAAACCGGTTTGCCTTGTATTCCTTAATGGTTTCTTCAATCTGGTCAGCGGCCGCAATCAGGTTGGCTCCCGAGCGCTTGATGACGTTCAATGTTACAACCGATTTGTTATCCAGTCGGGCAAAATCCTGCTGCTCTTCAAAGCTATCCTGCACATCGGCCACATCGCCCAAACGAACCGTAGCACCCGTCGCCGTCCGGATCTGGAGATTCTGCAACTGCTTCATCTCACTGAACTCGCCTTTCACCCGCAACGTCCGGCGTACACCCGCCACATTCAATTCACCACCCGACACGTTGATGTTTTCGCCCTGAACCGCCTGTTGAATGTCGAAAAAGGCCAAACCGGCCGATTGCATCCGGGGCAAATCCACATTGATTTGAATTTCGCGTTCCAGTGCGCCCACAATATCCACCCGGCTGATCTGCGGCATGGCTTCAATGGCGTCCTGCATATCTTCCGCGTATTCTTTCAGCCGCTTGAGCGAAAAGTTACCGGCCAAGTTGATGTTCATGATCGGAAACTCCGAGAAGTTTACATCCTGCGCCGTTGGCCCCGCATCCATTTTCTGGGGCAAATCCTGCTTGGCTTTATCGATGGCATCCCGCACCCGTTGCAACGCTTCCGGTACCTGGACATCGGGGTTAAATTCGACCAGAATCACCGACACGTCCTGCAACGCATTCGATTTGATCTTTTTAACGCCCGAAATGGACTTCAACTGCTTCTCAATCGGTTTATTAATCGTGTTTTCAACGTCGGCCGGGGCCGTTCCCAGGTAAATGGTGTTGACATAAATCTGCGGGACTTTAATATCAGGGAACTGCTCTTTCGGCAGGTTATTATACACAAACAACCCGCCCAGCGTAATGATGAACGTGAAGATGTAAATAGCCGTCCGGTTTTCGACGCACCAGTTGGTAAAACCGAGGGTTTTGTATTGTTCAAATTTCATGGCCTTGGTTAGATGGGATCGAAACCCGGATTGCGGTTCAATCCGGGTTTCGATCTGTTTTTAGAAATTTATCGGTTGTCCATCAACTAACTCCTGATAGCCTTGCGTAATGAGCTGATCGCCGGAATTCAGCCCGGTAATAATTTCAACTTGTCCGCCGTAGCTCAACCCGGTTTTTACCTGACGGGCCTTGGCCACTTTTTTATTGCCTTCCGAAACCGCTACGTAGACCAGTTGGCCATTTTCCGTGTTTTGAACAAGGTTTTGATCAATGACAATCGTTTTTGCTTTCGAAATATCATTGATCTTCACCTGCGCCAGCATGTTCGGTTTAAGGCTATTGTCCGATGGCAGCGGAGCCTCGATGCTGAACGTCCGGGACAAGGGGTCGACGGTTGTTGAAACGAAGCTGATGCGGGTGGTCAGTTCTTTGTTGATGTCCGGGAAACGCACAACGACGGCATCCCCTTTCCGAACGCTACCGGCATACGAATCTGCCACTTTAGCGACCACTTTCAATTGCGACAGGTTCACCACCCGCACAATGCCCATTCCTGGCATAGCTGTTTCACCGGTTTTTACATTCACCTGATCCACGATGCCTGAAATCGGCGAGGTTACACTCGATTGCGACAATTGAACGTTCAACGTAGCCAGGCGTTTTTCCAGCCCTTCCTTGTTGTTTTTGGCTTGCAAATACTGAATTTCCGTACCAATCTGCTGTTTCCAGAGGCTGGACTGTTTTTCAAAAACCGTGTTGGCTAATGACAATTGATTACGAACTTCCTCAACGGATTCGCGCAGAATCTGGTCGTCGATTTTGGCCAAAACCGTACCGGCTTTTACCGCGTCGCCTTCCTTGACGTAAACCGCCGTGACGGCCCCGCCCGATTTCGGCGTTACCTGGACGTTATTCTTGGCATCGATCGTACCCTGCAATTCCACAAAATGCTTAAACGTGGTTGCCGACAAGGGTGCCACCACCACCTCTTTTACTTTAACCTGCTCAGCCTGGGCCGGATCCAGTTTGGCCACTTCCGACTCCAGTGCCTTGATTTTGGTAGTCAATTCAGTTTGCTGCGTTTTCAGATCAGCCAATTCCTGCTTTTTAGAAGCCAAATCAGACTTCTTTTCCGACGAGCAGGCAAGAAGTAAGGTGGTTGCCAATCCGATGATGTAGTATGCTTTCATAGGGGTTATCAATAAAACTGCTTTGAACAGTGTGAATGTGAATCGTAATTACTGACCGGTGTACAATTTTCCTAAGGCTTTATCGAGATCGACTTTTGTGATCATGTAGTCCAGCAGCGAAGCGAAGTAATTGGTTTGCGATTCCCGGAAAGAGGTTTCGGCGTTCAATACTTCGATGTTCGAACCAACACCTTCCTTGTATTTGATTCGGGTTACCCGTACGATTTCCTGCGCCAGATCCAAATTCCGTTTCTGGTTTTGAAGTGTTTGCAGGTTATTCGATAACATAACGGTTGCCTGCCGGATTTGCAGATCGATGGAGTTTTTAAGCAATTCGCCACTTTGCCGGGCCTTATCGACGGTTATTTTCCGTTGCTGGGCCGCATACCGCTTCTGAAACCCGTCAAAAACCGGGATATTCAGGTTTACCGAAATAGCCGCCGAATTGAACCATTGTGTCGTCCAGAAATCACCAAAACTGTTCCGTCCGTTGTTGTGACCATAGGTCGCGGCTGCAGTCAGACGCGGATAATACTGCTTTGCAATGCTTTGCAGGTCCAAATCGGCCAGATTGATCTGCGTCTGTAAGGTCGAAAATTCAATGCGCTGGCCATAATCAAAAGCCGAATCCAAGACCGCTGCCCGATCCAGATCACTCTGACTGTAGGTTTCGATCCGGTCTGTCAACTGAATGGGCGCGTTAATGGGCAATCCCATCTGAAATTTCAGCAGATAATAGCTCAGATCGACCAGGTTCTTCACATTTTGCCGTTCCGTTTTCAAGTTGTTCAACTGAACTTCCAAACGGTCTACATCAATTTTTTCGACAAATCCCTGGGTATTCATCGCCCGGGTTTCGCGCAACAGCGTATCGACCCGGGAAATGTTCAAATCCAGCAGTTTCATGCGTTCTTCACTGACCAGAACCCCATAATAGGCTTTGGCAACCTGTTCGGCCACGTTGATTTTCGAAGCCGTAATGTTCTTTTGGGCCAGTTCACGGTAGGTCGAAGCGGCTTTCAAACCAATTTTATACGAAGCATCAAAAAGCAACTGATTCACATTGGCCGAAACGTTTCCCTGAAGTTTTACCCCAAACGGAATAGCCGTTACATCATCTCCACTGCTGCCACTACCACCAGTTGAATCGGCCGGAGCGCCAAAACCGCCCGCAGGAAAAATAAATTTCTGAATAATGGCATTATACGTAACTGTACCGCCCACATTGACCTGCGGCAAAGCGAGTCCTTTGACCTCTTTGATACGGGCTTCGGCACTCAACGCATCCAACTGCGTATTCTTAACATTCAGGTTTTGTTGCGTTGCAAAGTTGATCGCATCATTCAATGAGAACTCGCGTGGGGTCTGCGCTACTGCCGAGCCGAAAAAACCGAGTGTCAACGCTAAACTATAGAGTGGTTTACAAAGTCGTAGAAGCGGGG
This sequence comes from Larkinella fluvii, assembly GCF_051857545.1. Taxonomy (NCBI): domain Bacteria; kingdom Pseudomonadati; phylum Bacteroidota; class Cytophagia; order Cytophagales; family Spirosomataceae; genus Larkinella; species Larkinella fluvii. The sequence continues at coordinate 631,983 of NZ_JBPZHB010000006.1, forward strand.
TCATTCTGATGTTCTTTAACATATTGGTTGTAGATAAGGATTCCTTTTTCGGTAAGTATGCCGCGAACAAAATGATGCAGTAATTGAATCTGGACTTCTATCATGGCCGTTACTCCTCTGGGAAACACATCGGTGTCAAATGCCATGCGTATCAATTCCATTCGCAATCGGGCCATAATCTCTACATCGATTTCGGGTCTGTACAACGCCTGCTCAATACCTCTTTTCAAATTGTTCCGAATCGATTCGAGCAAAAACTTCTCTTTGAATTCCGTACAAACTTCCCATGCTCTTGGATAATGGCGCTGCACATCGATCCACAAGGCAGGATTCATTTCGGATAAATGTTGCCGCATCATCTCCGACGCCAGCAGGATTTCTTCAATCGGGTCATGAGCCGTTGCCATGTAGCAACTTACATTCTCGCGGTTTTTCTCCAGCCGATAGTGCATGACTTGGTACACAATGTCATCCTTATCGGTAAAATGCTGATAGAGTGTTTTTTTGGAGATACCAATATCCCGGGAGATATCGTCCATGGTAATACTACGGGTACCGAATTTCCAAAACAAAGCTTCAGCCTTTAACAGAATTCGTTCTTTGATCTCCAACGCTATAGGACTATTTTAAGCCATAAACTGAGGAAACTATTTTAAAGTTCATAGTTTCCTCAGTTTCTTATAGGCACTGGTAGTAGACAGGTATGACAAAGGTCAGTTTCTCACTGATTTTTATCAATAATTAAGGCGTGAAGCGGCTGATTTCCCGGATGAACTATTGGTTTTTCAAAGACGAAAGGTAAATGCCCGGTTTTCATTGGATTGGTTCTGGAGACTTATGAAAATTGGGCAGGGTAATTGAGGCAAATATTAAGTTACAATTTGACTAATAAATATGATTTTTCACATATTTCTATAGATATAAGTCACAAAAAAAGCTCCCCGCTAATGCGGGGAGCTTAGGAAATCTGTGGTGGCGGCAACCTACTCTCCCGGAAGTGACTCCAGTACCATCGGCGTAACGGGGCTTAACGGCTCTGTTCGGTATGGGAAGAGGTGTTCCCCCGCACCCTTGCCACCATCCCAGC
>NZ_JBPZHB010000007.1:0-541608 GCF_051857545.1 Larkinella fluvii
TACCGCCGTCTGCGAGGCCGTCAAGGTGCCCGATATAGTACACGGAGTCACACACGTACCCACTACAACCGGTGTACTCGAAACCGCCGTACAACCACTGCCGCTGGTCACCGTCACACTGTAAGTGCCATTGTTGGCCGTGGTCGCATTATTGATCACCGGATTCTGCTGATTGCTCGAATAGCCGTTGGGGCCTTTCCATACGTAAGAAACACCCCCAGCAGATGTCAACATAATCAACATCGTCGTGCCTACGCAGGCTGTAGACGAAGACACCTGCGGGAATGGCAAGCCTTGCACAGTCACATTGACAGTAGCGGTACCTGTACAATTAGAACCCGCTACGGTCAGCGTGTAACTGCCGTTATGGGTCAATTGTGCGTTGGTAATCACCGGATTTTGTACGGACGAACTAAAGCCGTTTGGACCTTTCCAACTATACGAATTGAAGCCACTCGTTGCCGTCAGACTGACCATATCTCCCACACAAACGGTAGCAGGTAAAGCCCCCGCCAATGGATTACAAATACAGGCTTTGACGGTTACCGGTTGTGTTACGGCCTGATTACTGCAACCGTTTTGGCTAAACACTGCCAGCGTATAACTACCGGAATGGCTTAACTGCGCGTTGTTCACCATCACCGTTTGCCCGGTCTCATAAAAACCATTGGGCCCCGTCCAAATATATTGGTAAGGTTGCGTTCCCCCACTCGCGGTTGCTGACAGACTAAAACTCCCGCCCAAACAGGTGCTCGCGCTTACCGATGCAGTAACCGTAGGTTTCGGCAAAATCTTCAGGCTGGTAATGGCGGTTCCTGAACAAACGGATGTCCCCGTAATCACAACCGTATAACTGCCGGTGTTGGCGGTCGTTGCGTTGGGAATCGTCGGGCTTTGCAGAGAACTTGTAAAACCGTTGGGACCGTACCATTTGTAGGTTGTTCCTCCATCGGTTGCCGATAAGGTAATGGTCCCTCCTTCGCAAACCGGAGAGTTACAAATGGCAATCGGTAAAGTGCCAATCAAAGCGGTTGTACTGGACAAGGCCGTACAACCGGTTGCATCGGTTATTTTCACCATATAGACCCCCGCATTGGCGGTCGTCGCCACAGGAATGGTCTGGTTTTGACCGGTTTTCGAAAATCCATTTGGCCCAGTCCAGGCATATTGGTACGGGGCAGTGCCTCCCTGGGCGGTTGCACTCAACAACAATGGGCTGGCTTCACACGTTGGATTGGCGCTGGCCGTGGCAAGAATCTGGCACTCCGGCCCCGGGATGACTTCTATAGCACAACAGCCGCCCACCGGGCAGCTTCCGAACATTCCCGTAAAAGAATAGGTACCAATCGATTTGATGACCAATGTACTCCCCGTCGCCACGGCCTGATCTGCCGAAAACTGGCTTAGCCCATTTCGGGTCCATTGAACATTCGTTAGCGGTATTGGAATGGAAACCGTATATTCATCTCCGGCGTACCATTGAATTGGTACGGAAAAACAGGTCAGTGCAATGTCGTCTTCCGATAAATCGTGATTATTGGGCTCCGAGTTGGGATCCGTGCCCTGCATTTCCGTTACCTCGGCGGTATTAAACCAAACGCCCCGCTCCAGTACTTTCGCTTTTAATTCCAGTATAACCGAATCACCCGCAGCCAGAACGCCGATATTCCAGTTACCATTGGCCGGCGTAAACAACCCGGAACCCCGAAAAACCGTGTGCGTACTATATTGAGCACCGGTTGAAAGGTCGTCTTTTACCACAACGCCGTTCGCCGGTGCACTTCCGTCATTTCCCACTACAACGGTGTACGAAACGATCTCATTTAATGCCGGGTGAGCATTATCGATTTTCTTGTGAACATATACATTGGGGTTCTGAGCAACCGCCATTCCGACGCTAAACAACAATACAAGTATCGTTTGCCACAGACGATGGGATGCCGTGATCGCTTGCTCATAGAACAATATCATACATTGTTTTGACAAGCAATTATTAACCACTAATGTATGACGGCGAGTTGCTTCCAGGGCAAATGAAGCACGCATGACGACCGGAATCGTGTATTGGTTGCACTTCGTGTTTATCTGCCCATTTCTGTCTGCACGCAAAGTAGATGTTCTTTTCATCTGATGACCTTTTAGTTCTGTTTCCGACAGACTTCGCCAGTAAACAGCGTGTACCTTTATTTCAGACTTAACTTGACGATAAAAGTCACTTCCAATCCAAAGGATTTCCGTCAAAATCGTATAGTCTCCTGATAACTAAAACATTGCTAAACCGACTGTTTAAAGTATGCTTTACATTCCCGGGCATACCACCACATCGCTCCCTGAAAAAGCCAATTACAATTTGTTTTTGTACACACAATTAATAGCTAAAATTATGCCATAGGTGATTACATAAACAAAACAAATGAAGCTAAAACGCAAAAAACCTGCCATGTGGCAGGTTTTTTAACAGAAAGGACGAGGATGATTAAAAATCGTAGCCCAGGGTTAAATAAGCCACCGGTTTCCCAACCACATTATTTTCAACACCCCAGGCATAATCAAACTTAACGTAGTAACCAAAGAGCATCGTTCGGGCACCGGCACCGTACCCCAGTAAAAAGGGATTTTTAAAATTGGTGACGGTGGCCTGGAACGGATCGCCCGCTCCTCCCACGATCTCGGTGTTCAGGCTATTCTGTCGGCTGAAAGGACCTTTTCCGGCCCAGGCCGTACCAATGTCACTAAAAGCAACCAACTGAAAATTCCGGAGGAAATTGGATGTCACCGGTCCCCGATGCAAATACCGGATGACGGGCAGACGCAGTTCGGCGTTGGCAAGCATGTGGCTGTTGCCCGTCAGCTTACCCAAGCGGAATCCACGCAGGGGAGCCGCCAGGTCCAGAAAGAACACATCCCGGTTATCCCGGTTGGGTGACAGCAATAAAGGGTTGTTTGGTTTGTCTTCTTTGATGCCTTCTGAGATACCGATCCAGTTTTCCATCCCCCCCAACGTACTCTTCTTGGGTGCCGCACCGGCCGAATGGCTACCCGACAACCGCAGAGCCAGAATGATGTCCCGGTGAATTTTTTGGTAATGCCTCAGGTCAACCGTAATCCGGTCGAAACTGCCCGCACCCCGCCGAACACCACTTTCCACTTTTTCCGTCAACCCAATGTAGTTCTCGTACCGGAGCTTGAAACGGGTTCCCTCAATCATATTCATTCCGTTGAGAGTCGTATTATCAAAAACGTATTCCGCTTTCGCACCGGTGTAGTCCGACGAACTGCCGCCCACCTGCAACAAGTCCAGGTAGCGGGTTACGATGTAGAAAGGTGCTACCGTAAACCGGCTGTTCACCGAAATGGGATAGGAAGCCGACAGGGTTACTTTGTTGAACCGGTATTTTTGGTATTGACCCGCATCGGAGAAAATCGTCTTCCGGTCAAACCGGGCGCTATAATCAATCCGGTTTACCAGTTTGTGGTACTCGGTAAACAGGTCGCTGTTCCGGAGGTTGGTGGTGATGAACAAACCGGCCCGGATGATGTGGTTTTCCAGCAGGTCATTCATGGTGAGCGACTGAAAATAGCCAAAACCTCGGATTGGATCGATCCGCCAATCGGAACTGGCATCACTCGCGACGAACAAGCCCTGGTATTTGTAAGGTCCCCGGATCGTTACGTTCTCCCGTCGGCGGGTGCGCGGGATGGCCACCGACGCCGACGTGTTTGTACTCCGGCGTTGTTTGAATTCAATGGTTTTGGCCACATCGCTGTCAAACTGGTAGTTGTCCGTATCGACCTCGCCCGGCTCCAGCTTTAGCGCAGTTACTGCTGTAGAATCGATGGTTTTGGCCGCCGTCACAGCACTCGTACTGGGCGCCGTCGTGGGGGTAGCCACGGCCTTGGGCACTTCCTGAACGGTAGCCCGACGGGTAAGCGGCAACTGACGCGTCTGGTTCAGGTTGACCCGGGGCCGAAACCCAATGACCTCACTCCCATTTTTCAACTGACTGTAGACCATCGCGCCCGACGTAGGGTTCAGGTCGTAGCGACGAATATTCTGGCTAAAACCGGTAATAAATTCCCTCGTTTTGGTTTCGACATCCATTTTGGCGAGATTCCGCACACCAGTTGCATCATCGAGATAATAGATAATATTTTCGGAAGAAGCCACCGGACGCATGGCGATACTCAGCGAGTCGGTCAGGCGGCTCACCACCTCGACGCGGGGCGTTCCGTCGTGCAAAAACAGACTGAGCTGGTTGCGAATGGATTTGTAGTTTCCTTTGTCGAGGCTCAGCGAGTCGATGCGTCGGTTTGAAGAAAATACGATTTGCCGGGTTCGGCCCACAAACTGTGGATACAAATCGTCGTACAAATCATTCGTCAGTTGCTGCACGGTTCCCCGACCCATACTGAAGAGATATAAATCATTTTGGCCCCGGCGATCTGCACTGAACACGACACTCGCTCCGTCGTCGGAAGCATCCATATCGATCACCTGACTAACGCCCCGAACGACCATCCGTTGCTTGAGCTTCGCTTTTTTATCGAGGTTGTTGTATACATATAAGTAAGTCTGTCCCCGCTCTTCGGTCAACACCAGCAGGTTGTCGCGCTGCCAGGTAACAAGTGGAGAAGCCGGTTTTACGGGAGATTCGTCCTGCTTGTAGCCTCCTTTCCGAACCACCTGCTTTTTCTGCGTCTGGGTGTTGACCACGGTTACTTCAAACTTTCCGCGCCAGGCCGTCGCATAGGCATACTGGCTCTGGTCGGGACTCAGTTTCAGACTGGTCAGTTGGGCAGGCTCTTTGGCACTGGAAACCGTTACCTGAAAACCGTCTTCGCCTGGTTTGTAGGCATCGACAACCGGTTTTGCCATTGACGAATAATACTCCCGCCATTCCCGCAAAAACCGGGAATACGGAACTCCAAGCGTGCTGGCAATGCTGTTCTGCTCGTTCCGGATGATGCGAGTCAGGTTCAGAATGTTGGAAATATTATCTTTCCCGTAACGTTCCGCAATGTAATTCCAGATAGAATGGCCTACGTACATAGCCTCCTCCCCCACCAGCGTAGACGGTTTACGAACGGGGCGCGTCAGTGCGACGTCGCGCATGTAATCGTCCAGGTCAACACTCCAGCCATCGGCAATGTAGGACGCAATGCCCGGCATATACCATTCCGGCAACGAAAGCAGTAGTGAGCTTTGCAGAGCATCTTTCAAACTGCCGCCATAGAGCATGTCGTAGACAAAAAGCAAAGAGACTTCTTTAATCAATTGCTTGCGAAAGCTAATCTGGTCGCCCGTGAAAGCCAGTTCCAACCGTGATTTAGCCAGACTTAACTCCTTGTAATTGGTACCGCTGGGCGCACTCAGACCAATGTTACTTTGGGAAAGCTCCTGGGGTGAGTTGTAGATAAAGACCTTGATGCGGTTATAGGGCGTATAGCCCAGGATTTCGGTGATCCGGTCAAAATCCGTTTCGGCATACTGCGCCGTCAAATTGGCAATCTGGTTGCCTTCCTGATAAAAATAGATTTCAAAGTTGGAGGTCTTGATCACCTTCCAATCAAACTTCCGGTATTGGATACGGTTTCTCCCAAACTGTTCCTGCGAAGGATAGTTTTGTGCCACCACTTCATTTATTACCAGCAACAGTCCGGCCAGGCAGAGTATAAATTGCTTACTCATAAGTAACGCTACTTTTAGAAATGGTTTCAGATCTGATGGCTTCCGGATTGAACATGCGGCCTCAAACCTTATCCAACATTTTTTCCACTGTAATATAACGAAAAGCTACGCTCAATATTAACCTCCGGGTCTAATTCTTTCCGACCTTCCAGAAAGTCGGCGAACTGGTCGGCAAAATACGGGGCCAGTGATACGCCCTTGGTACCCAACCCATTGAAAATCCCCACCGCCGGATGGGCCGGATGCAAGCCAATCAACGGCCGCCGGTCTTTCGTCGCCGGACGAATGCCAACCCGCTGCCCGACAATCCGGTACGGAACCTTCAACAGGCCCTGCACTTTCTGCTGTAGAAACGCTTTTCCGTCCTCGGTTGTTTGCCAGTCGATGTCGTGCCAGGTATAGGTTGCCCCGATCCGGTAACGATTTGATTCAACGGGCATTATAAAGACGCCCTGATTGACGATGCTGGTAATTGGATAATTGTCCATCGTAACATCCAGAACCTGCCCTTTCACGGGATTGTAGGGCAACCAGTCGAACAACGGATTTCGATACGCATGGGGGCCTTCACAGAAAATAATTTTGCCGTAGACGCCTTCCTGCCATAAAATCCCATTCTCCCTGATTTCTATTTCCTTAGCGTCAAAATCTGTTTCGACATACCGGTTTTGATCCTGAAAAAAAAGCCGGATGGCGTTCAAAAAAACCGGCACATCCACCCAGCCGGACCGGGTTACTTCCAGACCACCGAAGGGGTTATTAATATAGGGCTGATACTGCTGGTTGTCAACGGATTCGGCCACGTAGCGACTGATGGAAGAATCGGACGTCTGGGACAGGTAATTATTTTGTTCTTCAACCGAACGGAAGGGGCGGTAAATGTTGGAAAAATGGAGCAAAGGAATCTTCAGTTCCTGCTCGACTTCGCCATAAAAAGTATTCAGAAACGGAAACAACTGATCGGCTTTCCAGGTGCGGACGAGCTTTTTACCCGTTAGTGGATTGAAAATTCCCGCTGCCGCCAGCGACGCCGAGGGAAGTTGGGACGAGTTGACGAGGACGACTTTTTTACCCCGCCGATGGAGCGTCCAGGCTAACACCGAACCGGCAATGCCTTGCCCGACAATCAAATAATCGGCGGTCATGCATCAATGGGTTTGAAATGCCCTCTGCGGTGAAGTTTGGAGATTTTCTCATCGGCCAGTTGAATCACCCAGTCAATTTGTTCGTCGATGGTGATGAAGGAAGTATCCAGTTCAATGGCATCCTCGGCTTTCCGAAGCGGGCCTTCACTGCGATTGCTGTCGATAAAATCCCGCTTTTTGAGGTTCTCCAGAATAACATCCAAACCAACCATTTCGCCCTTTTGAAGCAACTCAATCTGTCGGCGCTGCGCCCGAATGGTGGCGTCGGCCGTCATAAAGATTTTCAGTTCCGCGTCTGGAAATACCTTCGTTCCGATGTCCCGCCCATCCATCACCACACCCCGTCTGCGCCCCAGCTTTTGTTGCTGGGCGACCATGGCATACCGCACTTCGGGAATCGCACTGACTTCACTGACGATATTGGATATGTACATTTTCCGAATTTCCTCCTCAACATTCAAACCGTTCAGGCAAGTTTCGTTCCGGCCATTTCTGGGATTAAAATTGAAGGTAATCTGAATGAGTTGAAGCGCATCCTGAACGGCTTTGGGGTTCGTAAGGGTAACGTGATTCTGGATAAAATACAAACTCACGGAACGATACATGGCACCCGTATCGATGTAGGCATAACCCATCCGGGCAGCCACCTGTTTGGCCGTCGTACTTTTTCCACAACTGGAATAGCCGTCGATGGCAATGACTATTTTTGGCATGAGTGCAAAGAAACAACTTTCCGGGGAACCCTACTGCTTTCCGGCCAGGGAAATACGCTCCTGCCGGGTTACAAATTCTTCACGGAGCAAGGCAAATATGTGTTCGTCGAGGTATTGATTGTTCTTGATGGCGGCTTTTTTCAGAACGGCTTCAGCCCGAAAACCCGCCTGCTCCAACACCCGCATCGACACTTTGTTTCCCTCCAGAACGCAGCCAAAAAGCCGGTTTACCTGGAAATTAACAAAAATGTAGTTGACCATGGCCGGCAACACTTCGGTCATGATGCCCTGTCCCCAGTGGGCTTCACCGAGCCAATAACCAATTTCTGCATTGTGCCGGTAAATGTCCTCTTTGATAGTAAACCCCACGTTGCCAACGGCTTTGCCGCCAATATCGATCGCCAGATTGACCGGTTGCTGATACGACCGGTTCATCCGGATCCAGGAACTGGCATCGCGGACGGTGTAAGGATGCGGAAAAAAATCCCGGACACGGTCCCAGATTTTTCGGTTGTTGGCCTGTTCAGATAACGAAAATTCATCGCCATCACGCCAGGACCGCAGAGTGCAGGTATCTAGATAAATGGTTGCCACGTTGCTGCCCGTTTTTGGCCAATATACGGTTTTTACAATATGGCCTTTCACTTTTTAGTTATGAATTTTGCAACAAAACCACGGAAAGGCTCCGCGCGCCGTGGGCACCAATGACCAATGCCTGCTCAATATCAGCGGTTTTCGACGGCCCGGCGATGAATACCCCGAAGCCAGATTCGCTTATGCTCAGCCGTTCGTAGGCGTCGTGCATGTTCGGCACCAGATCAGCCGTGTTGAGCAGTAAAACCAAATGTTGGCAGATGAAGGGCAAAACGCGGTGACCACCCCGCTCTTCCGGCACCCAGATAGCCGAGTTTTCAGCCACGCCGAAAACGCCCTGAATAATGGCCAGATCGACGGTTTCCAGTTGGTGCGGATCCAGGACGTCCCAGTCTGTGGTGGCCAGATGCTGTAAAGCCGGCATTTTGCTCACCACACTGGGCAAGTCACTGTACGTCTGCCGGATATAGGTCTCCGCTTCCTCGTAGTTCGCCACCAGCACCGGCGTTCCGCCGATAAACCGAAGGATTTCTGAAAACTTGGCAACTAAATCCGGGTAATCGGACTGAAACCGGGCCGTTTCCGGCAACGGTTGAAATTCGGGCTTGTTCTGCTTCACAGCAGAAAGAATTCTTTCGCGACTGTTCATTATTTAGTTTCTCTGTTCACATACCACTCCCGGAAACTCTCTTTGGGCGGCTCCGGCATTTCGCGCTGCTTAAACCAGGGATTGAGGGGATTGGAGACCGAATAAGGCAATAACCGCATCATCGTCCGACCGGCTTTCCCGGAAAACCGGAACAGTTTCGGACTGGATAAGACACTCGCCATCAGCTTCATGCCCTGTTTTTTGGTACTGTCGACGTAGCCCTCGGCCACCAGCACCTGCCGCCACTTGTAAAGCTGATCGTGGATGTCAATCTTAACCGGGCAGACGTTCGAGCAGGAACCGCAAAGGGTCGAGGCAAAGGGCAAGTCGGCGTTTTTCCGCATGTCCAGATTTGGCGCCAGAATGGAGCCGATGGGACCCGCTACGGCATTGTGGTAACTGTGTCCGCCACTCCGGCGATAGACCGGGCAGGTGTTCATGCAGGCTCCGCAGCGGATGCACTTGAGCGAATTCCGGAAATCCGGTCGACCGAGCTGCGTGGTCCGGCCGTTGTCGACAATGATGATGTGCATCGTCTGCCCTTGGCGGGGCCGATGAAAATGGCTGGAATAGGTCGTGATGGGTTGACCGGTGGCGCTCCGGGCCAAAAGCCGCAGAAAGACCCCGAGATGTTGTGCCTTCGGAATAATTTTTTCGATGCCCATGCTGGCAATGTGAACATCAGCCAGGTGGGCGCCCATATCCGCATTGCCTTCGTTCGTACAGACCACAAAACCGCCGGTTTCGGCAATGGCAAAGTTGACGCCGGTAAGGGCTGCCCGGCGCGTCAGGAATTTCTCCCGCAAATGCTGACGGGCCGCTTCGGCCAGGTATTTCGGATCCGATGCGCCTTTTTCCGTGCCTAAATGTTCATGAAAAAGCTCCCCGATTTCTTCTTTTTTCTTGTGAATACAGGGCATCACAATGTGACTGGGCGGTTCACCGGCGAGTTGGACAACGCGTTCGCCCAAATCCGTATCGACCACATCAACCCCTTTTTCAATCAGGAAGTCGTTCAGGTGACACTCTTCCGTCAGCATCGACTTGCTTTTCACCATCTGGGTCGCCCCGGTTTCCTTCAGAATCTGCAATACGATTTCGTTGTGCTCGTGCCCATCCGCAGCCCAGTGAATCTTAACCCCGTTTTTGATAGCGTTCTGCTCAAACTCGAGCAGGTACTCATCGAGATTGGACAAGGCGTTGTGCTTGATTCGGGAACCGGCTTCGCGCAGGGCTTCCCATTCCGGAATTTGAAAAACAGCTTTGTCGCGTTTTTCGCGCACAAACCACAGCGTCTTGTCGTGCCAGGTGGTTCGGTCGACGTCTTCCGTAAATACTTCGGCGGCTTCGGAGTGATTCATCATGTTAGAGGTCACGGGCTTTAACCCGAACGGGTTTTCCATTCCGGGCAATCACCAGTTCTTCGTCGTTTCGTTTTGCCTGTTCAATAACGCGCTGAACAGCCCGGCGCATTCCTTCCAGAATTTTTTCGTTTTCTGGAGTGATTTTAATCTCGCCCATTTTGGTTAATCTTCTCCCAGATTTTCACATTAAACAAATCAAGCGTGGCAGCGATTCCACCTTGTGCAATAAATTCAGGAACTGTCCCGGAATTATTTATGACTAAAAATCGATCACTTATGGGGACGTATAAAGTCAGTAAATTTTCAATACTCCGACTGTACCGTCGCTCAATTACATCCGGTGGAATCGAGTGCCCACCTTTTGCAACCCGAATGCCCACCCGCTCTTTCGCCAGCTCAACGGATTCAAGCCACACATAGAACAAAGTAACCGAATAACCGGCCTATTTCGCGCGTTTAATGGTCTGAACGTACGACCGTGTCGAAAGCGTCGTCTCCAATGCAAAGTCAACGTTTTGTTCAAGCAAATGGTTGATACGGTGGAGCATAATTCTTCCGGCTTCAAACGCTACCGTTTCCGGCTGGAAAGGTGACAAGCCTTTTGCTATTTCATCAGCGTTCACAAATTCCCGACAATTCAGTACTTCCGGCAATATGGTGTAAGCCGCCGTTGTTTTTCCGGCCCCGTTACAACCCGCAAGGATATACAGATTTGGCATCGGGTTTATTTTCCCATCAGTTACCCCTGATTCAGTATTTCGGCGATGTGCATCACCTTCACCGGCAGCTTATTCCGGCGGACAATGCCTTCCAGATGCATCAGACACGACATATCACCCCCGGTCAGCACTTCAGCCCCGTTGCGGATGTGGTCTTCCACGCGGTCGATTCCCATTCGCGCCGAAACCGCTTCCTCAAAAACGCAAAACGTCCCGCCAAAACCGCAGCATTCGTCTTTCCGGTCAAGGCTGATCAACTCCAGGTCATCCACCATATTCAGCAGCTTTTCCGGTTTGGAATAGGGCGCGGCAACCAGTTCCGACATCTGGGAAAGATGCAAACCACGCTGTCCGTGGCAACTCTGGTGCAGACCGACCTTGTGCGGAAACCGGGCTGAAAGGTGATCTACTTTCAGCACATCCGTCAAAAATTCGGTCAGTTCATACATGTGACTGCGGATTTGCAGCGCGTCGCTTTCCCGTTTGTCCGAATGCAGGTGCTGTTTAATGTGAAGCGCACAACTCCCTGACGGACAGACAATCGCGTCGTAATGATCCCCGAAGTTTTCGACAAACAATTCGTTGCAATCGTGAGCCAGGTTCTCAAAACCCGAATTGGCCATCGGCTGTCCGCAGCAGGTCTGGTTTAGCGGATAGGTAACCGTGCAACCCAGTTTTTCCAGCAGTTGCAGCGTGGCGATGCCAACTTTCGGGTAAAACTGATCGACGTAACACGGCAAAAAAAGGGCAACTTTCATCGTTTAGTGAGCAGTTTACGTCAGACCGTTCAGCGTTACCAGCGGTTTTAAACCCGTTTAGCCAACGGTCTCTTATTTTTTGGGTTTTCGGAAGCGATACGTTGCCAAAACCGGCAGGTGATCCGACAACTTCGGCACATCCAAAACCCGGTATCGAATCAACTCCAGTTCGCTTTGTTTCAGACTCAGGATGTAATCGATCCGCGCTCCGGTGCCAACCAGCGTCGAGGTATGCGAATCCCTTCCGGCATCCGACCAGCGGTCCAGCAGCTTTTCAATTTCCGGATCATCGGGATCAGTGTTCAAATCTCCACACCAGATAACGGGTTGAATGCTGTTTTCCAGGGTTTTATCAATGAACGCCAATTGCAGACTCCGGTTTAGCGGGGATTGATGGTCGAGGTGTGAATTGCAAAAACGGATCGTTGTCTTTTCTGATAATTCAACGTACGCACACTGCAAAATCCGCTGCTCGGTTTTATCCGGGTTTGGTAACATCATCTTCTGATTTGCAATGATAGGGTACTTCGACAAGATAGCTGTCCCGTACTTACCGCCCTGAAAATCGATGGCACTTCCATACAATGGATACATCGATGTTAGCCGTGACAACTGCCCCAGATGGTCCTGCCCCCGGCTTCGGGTGGTCACACTGTCCACTTCCTGCAAAGCAATGATGTCAGGCTTATATTCCCGGATCAACCGTCCGATCTGCACAATGCTATTGTGTTCCTGGGAATTGGCTCCGTGATGGATGTTGAAAGTCAGAACGGTTATAGTCGGTTGCGCCGTTGTTTTCAGAAAAGAGCCACAGACCAGCACCACAATCAATAAACAGATTCGCATACAGTCACACAGTTGGTTTCTGCCAAAATTACGCACAAATCCCGTTTCTGACAGCTTCCTCTCCGGCAGGCCGTATTAAAGCGTGAAAATGTTATCCAGCAACATCCATTTTTCGCCCGGTTTTGCCATCGGCAAGGCCTGCTGGTAGGTCCACATCAGCGCTTCCCATTCCTGCACTTCCGGGTTCGCGGCATCCATAGCGGCCTTTTTTTCAAACGAAAAGGAATCATCCGTTTCCATGATCATGAACAACCGGTTGCCAATCCGGTAAATCTCCATTTCCGTAATTCCCGCCGAGCGAATGCTCTCTTCGATTTCGGGACGCAGTTTCTCGTGGTATTTCTCGTATTCGGCAATCGAAGCCGGATCATCGATGAGGTCGAGGGCGAAGCAGTAGCGCATAAGGGAGTGAGGAATTAAGAGTTATGAGTGAAGAGTTAACAACAAGATTCTATTTTTTTTAACTCTTCATTCTTAACTCTTCACTCTCAACTCTATATCCCCGCCAGCCGTAATACGCCACCACCAGAAAACACAGCAGGGGGACGATGTAGGCGACTTTGATGTTGCTTTGATCGGAAATGTAGCCCATCAAAACCGGGAATAACGCGCCCCCGGCAATGGCCATCACGAGCAGGGATGACCCCAGTTCGGTATCTTCTTCCAGTTTGTTAATGCCCAGCGAGAAGATCGTGGCAAACATGATTGATTCAAAAAACGGTACGGCAAAGATGGCCCAAACCGCGATTTGGGAGCGCATGGTCATGGCTACCACCAGCAGCAGCACGCTGATCAGGGAATAGATGGTTAACAGGCGGTTGGCCGACACAAACCGCATGAGATACGTACCAATAAACCGGCCAATTAAAAAGCCCAGCATGGCCCAACCCAGCCATTCGGCAGCGGTTTTTTCAGGAACATCGCTGGAAAATTTGGCAAACCGGATGAAGAAACTGGTGACGCACACCTGCGCACCCACGTAGAAAAACTGCGCAATGACGCCCCAGCGCAAATGCCGGTGCCGAAACACCGAACCCAGGGTCGAAGGTGCTTTCTTCTCGCTTTCACTGATGTCCGGCAATTTGGTGAACATGAACAAAGCGGCCACAGCAACCACCACAACCCCAATGACGACATACGGCATTTTGACCTGATCGGCTTCGTATTGCAAATAGGTATTGAGCTGTTCTGCCGACATCGCCGTCAACTCAGCTTCCGAATGTTCAATGCCGCTCAGGATCACCCTACCGCCTACCACCGGTGCCAGAAAAGCCCCCAAACCGTTGAACGACTGACTGAAATTCAGCCGGGTCGTGGCCGTGGCCGGATCGCCCAGAATGGTTACGTACGGATTGGCAGCCGTTTCCAGAAACGCACAGCCCGATGCAATGATGAACAAAGCCCCCAGAAAAAAACCGTACATCCGGGTGTCGGCAGCCGGAACAAACAGAAAGGCTCCCGCGGCATACATCAATAAACCGGCAATGATACCACGCTGGTAGCCGTATTTTTTCATCACAAAACCGGCCGGTAAGGCCATGATGAAATACCCCAGATAAACCGCCGAGTCAATCAAGGCCGACTGTAAATCCGTCAATTGACACGCTTTCTTTAAGTGCGGAATCAGAATGGGTTCCAGATTATGGACGAAGGCCCAGAGAAAAAACAAACTGGTTACCAGCGCAAACGCCAGCGTATAGCCGCGCATTGAACCGGCGGATTTGGCGGTGGTGGAAGAGGGAACGGAGGCCATGAAAAGTCCGAAAATTAGGATGTAGGATTTATTAACGATTCACCGCACGGCGGCACTCAATCGCTCAATAACAATTCACAATTGATCAGGTCAAAGCCCGGTCCAGATGCACATAGCCCCCATCTACGTAGATGAGTTGCCCCGTCGTATGGCTGGATTTGTCGGACAGCAGAAAGACCACCATATTGGCAATCTCCTCCGGGGTCGTCATGCGCTTTTCGAGCGGTATTTTCGATACGATGCTGTCCAGCTTCTCCTGCGGATTGTCAAACGTTTTGATCCAGTTTTCGTACAGGGGCGTCCACGATTCGGCCACCACCACGGCATTGACCCGGATGCTGTACGGCAACAGTTCCACCGCCCATTCCCGCGTCAGCGCATTGCGACCGCCGTTGGCTGCGGCATACGCCGAGGTGTTCCCTTGCCCGGTTTCGGCGGTTTTGGAGGTGATGTTCACAATCGCCCCTTTGGATTCTTTCAGAGCGGGTAGCGCATAGTGAGCCATCAGGTAATAATGGACCATGTTCTTGTGCAACGATTGCATAAACCGCTCGTAGTCACCACTTTCCAACCCGACGCCGTCATTGACGCCCGCGTTGTTCACCAGGCCATCGATGCGGCCAAATTGCGCGAGGGTTTGCTCGACGGCTTTTTTACATTCTTCCGGCCGGGTCAGTTCGGCGGCAATCTGAAACGCTTTGCGCCCCGTCGCCGTGATGGCATCAACGGTTTTCTGGTTGTCGGCTGCGTTGCGTCCGATGATCACCGGGGTTGCCCCTTCGGCAGCCAGCACGGTCGAGATGCCCTCGCCGATGCCCTTCGCCCCGCCCGTGACGATGATTATTTTGTCTTGTAGGTTCAGGTTCATACACATACGCACGGACGAAAATCCGCGTAGTTTCTGGTAGGAATGGTTGAAAATCAGGCTTTCGCCTTTACAGATTATAAAACTTCACGGCATTATCGCCAAACACCTTTTGTCGGACATCTTCCCCCCAAGGCTTCACGTACTCCTCCACAATGCTTTTCATTGCTTCATACTCCGCAGCCACGAGGCAAACCGGCCAGTCGGAGCCGAAAGCCAGCCGGTTGGGACCGAAATGTTCGAAAACCACATCGAGATACGGACGAAAATCGTCCGGTTTCCAGGTTTGCCAATCGGCTTCCGTCACCATCCCCGACACTTTGCAATACACGTTCGGACTTTTGGCAATCTCGGCCATGTAGTTCGACCAAGTGTTAATTTTCTGGTCCTTGATATACGGTTTGGCGATGTGGTCGATGATGAACGAAACCTCCGGAACCGTCCGCACCAGATTCAGCGCGGCCTTCAGTTGCGTGGGGTAAATCAGGATGTCGTATGTCAGATCAAATGCCGCCAATTGCCGGACACCGCGAATGAATTCCGGGCGCATCATAAAATCGTCCGGTTCGCCCTGGACGACGTGCCGAAATCCTTTCAGTTCTTCAAACTGTGAGAAGAATTCCAACCGTTCGTACAGATTTTTGGCCCGCAAATCGACCCAGCCCACTACGCCTTTGATAAAATCATACGCTTCGGCCAGTTGCAGCAAAAACAGCGTTTCCGATTCCGACTGATCGGCCTGCACGGCTACACAGCCATCCATGCCGTTCTGTTTCAAAACCGGCTCCAGATCGGCGGGCAAAAAATCCCGCCGAATGCGCTGCATATCTTCCGTAATCCAACCATCCCGTTCCGGATCATAGAACCAGAAATGCTGGTGCGCGTCAATTTGCATTGAAGTTAAGAGTTATGAGTTAAGAATTATGAGTTAAATACTCGGGTTCGTCTTCTCGGACTAATCCGGTATTTTCTTGAGCTGTCAATAAAATTGAACTAAGAATCTTTAGTAATTCCTCACAATCACTCAACATGGAGGTTGCCATTCGTTCATTCAGATAACCAGTTGCCTGAAGTAATCGAAGCCAATATCGTGTTTCACGCGCTTCTTTGTAAGCAATACTCATTTTAGCCGTGAAATCTTTGCGACTGTACCCACCAGTCGCTTCTTCTACATTTGCGCCAATTGATGTGCCACTTTTCAGCAATTGCTCCGAAACTTTGTATGGCACTTTATTGTCGATCAGCCATTTGTAAAGGTTTACCGTTCGCACGCCAAACGAAAAACTCTTTCCCTGAATAATACTTTCCTTGCGCTCCATAAAACTCTTAACTCATAATTCTTAACTTTTAACTGTAAGCAACAGCCGTCTGCTTTTGGGTTCCCAAGCCTTCGATGCCGAGTTCTACCACGTCGCCGGGTTTGAGGAAGCGTTGCGGTTTGAGGCCCATGCCGACGCCGGATGGCGTTCCGGTCGAAATGACATCGCCGGGGAGCAGCGTCATGAACTGACTGATGTAGCTAACGAGCGTGGGAACGTCGAAAATCATGTCGTCGGTGTTGGAATCCTGCAACGACTCGCCGTTGACGCGCAGCCAGAGACCCAGCTTATTCGGATTCGGCACTTCGTCTTTCGTCACCATAAACGGCCCGAGGGGCGCAAAGGTGTCGGCACTTTTGCCCTTTACCCACTGCCCACCGCGCTCCAACTGGAACGCCCGTTCGCTGTAGTCATTGTGAACGGCGTAGCCCGCAATGTAGTCGAAAGCGTCTTCTTTGGAAACGTACGTGGCTTTTTTGCCAATGACAATGGCCAGTTCCACTTCCCAGTCCGTTTTTTCAGACGCTTTCGGAATCATCACATTGTCATCCGGACCAACCAAAGCCGTGGTGGATTTGAAAAACAAAATGGGTTCGGCAGGAACCGGGGCGTTGGTTTCGGCGGCATGTTTGGCGTAGTTCAGACCCACGCAGACGATCTTGGACGGCCGTTTGATGCACGACGCCCGGCGAACACTTCCCGACACACTGGGGCAGCTTGATGCGTTGGTTTCCAGCCAGGTAGCCAGCTTTTCGAGACCGTTGGTGGCAAAAAAAGTTTCGTCGTAATCGTGTCCGAAAGCGGTTACATCCAGACTGGCACCCGAAGGCAGCATGACACCGGGGCGTTCGTTGTCCGGTGAGCCAAAGCGAAATAGTTTCATTATGGAGGGTTTACTTTTTTGACAATAAAGAGAAAAACCGGGGGCTTATAACCTTGCGTGCAAAAATAAAGTGTCGGAACCGGATTGTAACAGCCCCGAAGAAATCTTATTATACTTGTAAAAAGCTTTTTCTAGACGCCTGACGATTATTGACGACTTCCTGAAAGCGCCAAATTTACGAGAAATACTGGGAAGAACTTGAGAAGGCCTGGCAGGATGAACAACGCCGTCGTCATCAATCCTGGGCCGAGGTCGACGAAGGGAAAAAGCCGAGTTTATTTTGGGTGAAATCATCTACCATTCACCAGTTTATGGGCGGCATTGGATGGCCTCTACGAATATACTCGGCTATCTCATCCCCCATGTTAGAGAAAACCGTTTAGGAAGAGTTGGCGTCGAAAAAGTAATGGTTCGTCTCACCCGGAACGATTACGAACCCGACATTTGCTTTTAATCCGTTCAATTTGAACCAAAGCAATCGGCCTTTCCCCCGCCCGATTTTGTGGTCGAAATCTTGTCCGATAGCACCCGCGAAAGAGACTATGGTATCAAAATGACCGATTATGCCCTCCACGGCGTGCAGGAATACTGGATTGTGGATGTCGAACACGAAACCGTCGAACAATATCTGCTCGACGGAAACGCGTTTCAACTGGCGCAAAAATTGAAAGATGGTGTTCTGGAATCCGAAGTGATCAGCGGTTTTCGAATGCGTATCAAAGAAATCTTTACCGAGTCCTGAGCCCTACTTCCCTACCGCTTCCCGACTCTCCAGTTTCCAAGTATTGTCGAAAAATCCGGCTTTCCGAACGCCCTTGATGCCCTCTTTGGCCATGTCCAGGCCGAAAATCATGTAATCCGGAAAACCGCTGCCAGCCGCAAAATACTGGTTAGCATCGGCAGCTTTCAGGCCTGCCAAACCGGTTCCGGTTACCACCGCCACCGATGCCACCGGGCTGTCGGCGCGGGGCCAGCTAAAGTAGGCACTGACGTCTTCGCCGGTATACTGCTCATCTCCAATTCGTAACGCCCCCCGGCTGACTTGAATCGGGCAGTCTTTCAACAGCTTGTTCCACGCTCCGTTGGTCGTTGCATTACCAAAAAGCACGACGCCCCGATCGGCAAATTGCGCCGGATTAAATTCCTTGTCTGATACCATGTCCACGGCGCCATTGCCCCGGTAATACCAGGTTTCGGCATCATACCGCGCTTTGTTGAACGCCCATTCGTTTTCGGCCGCCGTCCCCGTCGTGCCGTAGACAAATACCATCCGATGATTGAACGGTTCTTTAAACGTGCCATTGCGGTGGGAGCCTTTCGCTGTCAAGGCCGGTTTGCTACCAACTTCCCATACCGCATTTTTGACAAGAAACAGTTTTTCAGCCGGATTTTTGACCTGATACGCAATCGCTTTCAGACTATCCAGCGTAATCGTTACGGTTTCTCCAACGGCAAAATCCGCCAGATTCAACGACAGCAAGGCGACATTATCGGTTTTCCCGGTAATCGTTTTGGCTTTTTTATCACGTTTCAACTGAACCCGGCTATACTGCAACGGATGCTCCTGCTGCTCGACTGATACCCAACGCATTGTCGGAGAAATGGCGGGGTTGGCGGTCGTGAAATCAATGACGTTGACGGCGCTGTCGGCGGCAATGCGGTGCCATTTGAAATAGTCGAAAACCGGCTTCCAGTCGACGCTCTCATTGCCGTACCAGTGCGACCCGCCCGGATATTCGTAGTGCGTGAAATCGGGATGAAACGTACCGAGCAGTTTGCGCATCTGACGGGCATATTCCACCGAAACCGTGCGGTCGGCGTCGCCGTGCAGGATGTAGACGCCCAACGGTTTGTAATTGGACGCGAGGGCCAGCACGTTGCTGGGATTGCTGGTTCGCAAGAGCATTTTTTCCAAAGCCGTTCCGCCCTCTTCGGGAATTTTCCCGTCGTGCGAACCGTAACCGGCCAGCGTTGGATACCCGGCGCAGGGTGCAATGGCGGCCCAATTGCCCGGAAACGTCGCCCCCAGATACCAAGTACCGTGTCCGCCCATTGAGTGGCCGGTCAGGTAAATGCGCTGCGGATCGGGTTTGAATTGTTTTTTGGCAATGTCCAACACTTCCAGTGCATCCAGTCGCCCCCAGTCTTCCCAGTTAAAGCCCCGGGGCCGCCGGTTGGTCGGTGCCACCAGAACACCCCAGTCTTTCGGCTGATAGGCCCGCGCCTGCCCAATGGCCTCGACCCCGGCCCCGTGGACCGACAGAAACAAGGCCGGTGCCTGTCCATCCGGTTTGGTCTGGGGAGCCACCCCGAAATACTGAACACTGCCGTCGATGCCACTGATGAAGGTCTGGCTGTAATGCTCGCCCGGCGCAGCGACGGACAGCGTCAGTTCTTTTTCGTCAATCGCTTTTCCGGATTGCACCAAACTAATCAAAACCGCTCCCGCTTCTTTTTTGGAAACGCCCGACGCGTCCATCCGAAACCCTACCTTGCGCGTACTCAGAGCCGGAACCGTTGGTAAATCCGTCACCACCTCTTTGCCAGACAGGCGGCTTTTCATTTTCAGACCCGCCAGCGGTTTGTTGGTTGTGTTGACCAGCACGACGGCGCCCCAGAGCTGCTCGGACTGGTTGCCCAACACCACACTCGGCAAGGTTGGATCTTCAATTTTCAGGAACACCGGTTTTTCGGGAAAAACAAGTTTTGCCATGAGACCCTGAAAACGCGAAAACTGCGAGGTCCGCAGGTAAATTTCATTTAGTCCCTTTTTCAGGGCGACCGGAACGGCCAGCCAGCCGAGCGCATACGGATCGCCCGCGTGGGGTGCGCCGTTGACATACACCATGTTATGCCCGGTGGCCTGCAACACGGCCACCTGATCGCGGTCGGCCTGGTACGTCAGGTAGAGGTATCCGTTGTTGAACGAACGCCCCCGGAATTTACCCTCTTTATCGGGTGTTACGGCTTGCCAGCGGAGCGAATCGGTGCTACTAATTGACAGGCCCTGCCCCTCAGCCGGTTTTTTCAAATCCCCCCGGTATAGATGATACGCCAGTTGATCAGTATACAAAGCCTCACGCCCGTACTGGTGACACGGCCCGATTGCCAGACCCTGGGGGAAGTTATAAATGCGTTGCGCCTGAACCGTCAAAACCGTAGCCATGACCAGAAACGCAGAAAAAAGAATGCGGTTTTTCATCGGAAGTTCGTTAATCCATTACTCAATTTTGACAACCCAAACCGGTTTGCCGGCCAGTTGCTGCCGCAGTTTTTCCGGAACACTCACCTCCACACCACTTCCCACTTTTTTCCATTTCAAGGCCTGTTTGCTGCCCAGAATAGTCAGCGTAGCTTTGGGCTGAGTCGGTACAATCGGGAGTGTTAAAGTAGCCGGTAATACGGTTTCAGTCTCTTTCGGTAAATACGACGCATACTGAACTTTGCCGTTGGCGGTAAAAGCCCACTGGTTCTGGCGATACGGAGCCAGCGGTTTGGTGCCATACACCGACTCGCCGTTGACCTTGATCCACTCGCCAATTTCCGCCAGCCGCGTGTACGCTTCCTCGTGCCATTCGCCATCGGGACCGGGAGCGATGTTCAGCAGCAGATTGCCGTTTTTGGCCACAATATCCACCAGCATTTGCACCAGTTTACGAGCCGGTTTGAAGTTTTCTTTCGGAATGTACGACCAGCTATCGCCCATGGTCAGACAGCTTTCCCACGGAATCGGCATGTAGTGATCCGGGATTTGCTGCTCGGGCGTCACGTAGTTTTCGAACTCGCCCGAAACTGTCCGGTCGACGACGAGCAAACCGGGCTGGTTTTGGCGACCCATCCCGGCGATGCGTCCCATGTCGATGTCCTGGCTGTAGGGAATCGTGCGCTGCCAGCTCACGGTTGAGTCGATGGTGCTGGCCGGGCGCACCCAACCGCCATCCAGCCACAGAATGTCCACTTTCCCGTACCCGGTCATCAATTCCTGGATCTGGTTGTAGGAAAAATCGCTGAATTTCTTCCAGAGTTCGGGGTATTTCTTCGGGTCGTAGCTGACGTTGCGGTCTTTCGGCGGAAAATACGGCCACCAGTACGACTCAGTATTCCAGTCGGGTTTGGAAAAATAGGTGCCGACCATAAACCCTTCATTCCGAAACGCTCCCAGAATTTCCTTGGTCACGTTGCTGCGCGGATTTGACGAAAACGGCGATTTGGTACTGGTGATTTTGTAGTCGGTTTGCTTCGAATCGAACATGCAAAAACCGTCGTGGTGCTTGGTCGTGAAGATCATGTACTTCATCCCGGCGGCTTTGGCGGCCGTGGCCCAGCGTTCCGGATTGAAGCGGGTGGGGTTGAAAGTGGTTTGCAGATTTTCATACGCCTTCTTGTACCCATACCAATTACCAGACTCCGGTCCCCGGCGCACACACCAGCCTTCGTCCTCCGGGCAAAGCGACCACGACTCGACCACACCCCACTGGCTGTAAGTTCCCCAGTGCATGAGCAGTCCGAATTTAATATCCTGCCACTGATTCAATTTCTTCTTCACAAGACTGTCTTTTGGCCAGACATACTTGTCGTGGTTTTGCTCGGAATGTTGCTGGGCAACGGCCGATCCGGCAAAAACGAGTCCGGTGAGTAAACCGATGAGGATGGATTTCATGGGGTAAATCAACAAGGGGTTAAATGAAACGAATATAGACTTTGCTTTTCACAATCAATGCAGTAGCCAGCTCGAAGGCACCTCCCGGGGCTCTTCGTTGCCTTTGCTGTATGTCAGTTTGAGGGTATACCCTCCTCCGCCTTCGATAAAGTCCAGTTCGACCGGGTGCAGACCCGCCTTCAACGCGACCTGCCCGCTTTTCTCAATCGGGCCGTGTTGTCCGTCGTTGTCAACCACCTCGCGGTTGGCGATGCGCAGGACGCCACCGTCATCGCAGGTCAGAAAAAAACTGTAAACACCGGTTTCTGGAATGGCCAGATACCCCCGAAACCGGAGTCCAAAACTGGGAGCCGTGGCCTGGACCGGCACTTGAATGGCGCGGGTTGTCAGACTGTCTGTAACCGTCGCCGAGGCCATTCCTTTGGAGTTTTTGAACGAACCGGCGTAGTAATGGATTTGCAAGCCCGGTTGCGTCGTTCGGGCGATTATGGGCTCCGCCAACGCCTGTTGCCGAAACCGGGCGGTATAGGTATCGCCTTTCAGACCACCGGGTGTAAAAGCCGCAAACGTCAACGTGGTCGGCTTCACAATGGGTAGGGCTTCAGGTAAAACCGTTGATGTCGAATCGGGTGGCAAACCGTCGGTTCGGTAGCGAATAACCAGGTGATTAGCCGGTTTCTGAACCGTAAAGAGTGCCTTGTCGACATACACGTTTTCGTCCGTAAACCCGGATAAATCGGGAAGACGATAGTGGACATTCAACGCATCCAGCCGGGGATAGTGGCTTTTCAGCCGCTGCAAATAGTCCTCATACCGGTTTTCTTTCGTCCAGATCGCTTCGGCCAGAGCCGTCATCCGGGGCATGGCCATGTAGTCGACCCGGTTTTCGGAGGGAATGTATTCCGTCCAGATATTCGCCTGCGCCCCCTGAATCGCCGTGGCTTCGGACTCGGTCAGGCCAGCCGGTATCGGATTGAAATGATAGACGTTGTCAAGGGAATTCTTATTGGGCAAGACATCGAAATACAACGTATTGACGGGTGTCATCACGACTGGATTGCCGTTTTTGACCGCCTTCACCGGCGCATCTTTCACCCAACTCCGCCAGTACATGATCGTCGCCGAAGCATTGATCCCCCCTTCCAGCGCATCGTCCCAAACCAGCAATTTTTTACCCTTCGACTGAACGTATTTTTCCATGCGATGGACAAAATAACTCTGCAATTGGTTGACATCCTTCAGCCCTTCCCGCTGCATCAGCACCTTACACGCATCCGACTGCGCCCAGGTTGTTTTTTCGACCTCATCGGCTCCCAAATGAACATACCGGCTTGGAAATAAGGCCATGATCTCATCCAGCACCGCTTGCGTAAATTCGTAGGTGGTTTCATTGCAGGGGCAAATCGGCACCGAGAAATCCTTGCCCCACCCCTCTTTGCCGGTGCAACTTAGAAACGGATACGCTTTGATGGCAGCCGCCAAGTGGCCCGGCATGTCGATTTCGGGAACAATGTCGATGTGCCGGTCGGCCGCGTAGGCGATGAGTTGCTTCATCTCAGCCTGGGTGTAAAAACCGCCGTACATCGTTTTCCCGTCTTTCTGAATCAGGTGCTTCGACGGCAAGGCGAAATCCGGGTTGGTTTTCGCCCGCTCCAGCACCACCGAATCCTGGTTGTTGAACATCCGCCAGGCCCCTACTTCGGTCAGTTTCGGGTATTTTTTGATTTCGATCCGCCAGCCCTGATCGTCAGTCAAGTGCAGATGAAATTTATTGAATTTGTACAGTGCCAACAGGTCGATGAACTTTCGAAGGTAATCCATCGAAAAGAAATGCCGCGAGACGTCTAGGTGCATTCCCCGCCAGGCATACGCCGGTTGGTCTTCAATCTGCATCGCCGGAACCGCCAGCGATTGGATCGGGAAATTTGACCGGTTTTCCAGGGTTACCGGCATCAACTGCCGCAGCGTTTGAATGGCCCGGAACATCCCCGCCGGTTCCTTTGCCGTCAACGCTACGGTTTTGGGCGTAATGGTCAGGCGGTAGCCTTCCGGTGCCGTCAATCCGGCGTCATACTGAAAAATGATTTGTGTCGCCGTCGGTTTGACGGCCTTCGCCAGCGGTTTTCCAAATCCGGTTTCCAGCATGGTGCGCAAAAAGTCCGCTTCCCGCCGAAAAAGGGCGGCTGATTTTGGGATGACGATGCCGGTTTCCGGCGTCAAAATAACCTGGCCCGGTTTGGGGGTCAGCGACGTCGGATACGGGATGATGGCGTACCTTTCGGCGACGGCCTGCGCGTGAAGCGTTGACCGATTCCAGACGCTGAGTATTACTAACAAAACCACTATTCTACTTTTCCTATACATACTTACACGCTGTTCATGGTGTCTTAAAAATGGCCTACTTGATTCCCATTTTTTGAATAAAAAACCGTCCGATCTGCTTGCCCTGCGCCACGCCGTTTTCAATGGAATCCCGGAAGTGAATCCCGCCGTACAAACGGGAAACGGCGGCTTCGCTGGCGGCTTGTTCAAACGACCGGAACGATCGGGCCGGAATCCCAAACTCCAGTTCCACCGTGTCGGTATACGTGACCGGCCCACCAGCCAGCGTCGTCAAAACCGTGGCGATGGCTGCCGACATCACGCTGTGGCCACTGGTGTATTCCGGAAACGGGGGCGTTTGCAACATCGGTCGCCAATCCCGATCAAGGTGCTGATTGATAAAGGTTTCCGGACGAATCCGGTTGCTGTGGTATTTTTCTTCCCAGCATGAGATAAACGCATCGGCCATCGTCAACCCCACCAGTGTGTGCCAGCGTACGGTTTCAGCCAGCGACAGGTTTCGCTGGAGGCAAACGATGCTGGTGATGCCCATCCAATGTCCGCCCGGTGTGATTTTCTTGGTCCCGAAACTAACGTGGCCCTTCTGGTTCAGGAAAAAAGGATTGCAGTCCCAGAAATTGGCGATGTGTCGTTGCTGATCGGTGAGTGCGCGGGTGGTGTCGTATACCTCTTTCGCCAGTTGAAAAAACGGCGATCCGGTTTTTTCGTCGTACTTCACCATCGGCAAAGGCCGGAACTGCGACGCACTATCGAGCAGAAAAGGACGCAATTTGGGCCAATGGGGTTCATACGCTTCCGAGTAGGCCGGGGGCGTCGGTTGCCAGTAACCCGGTTCGTTCGTGGGCGTGAAACGCAGATAACCGCTCGTTTTGATGTAGCCATCCTGAGCCGCATACCGGACGAGTTTTTTTACCAGCGTGTCGGCGTAGGCCCGCGTGGCCTGAATACGGGCATCCGTCAGCCGGAACCGGTTTTTGGCCTCTTTCACCAACGCCAGCCGGTCTTTTTCAAGCGTATAGCCCGACGGCAACAACTCCTCACCCATGCGCAGGAGGGCGTATAAACTACCAAACCGGGCGTCAATTTGGGTGTCCGACTGTCCGGCAAATGCCGGATAACTGCGAAGCAAACCGCCAAAAGGAACATAATTGGCCGGGCGTTTTTGCTGGAATAGCAATTCATAGGCCGCCAGGTTCGCATATGCATAATACCGGGCCGATGCGCAGGGGCCGGTGACGTCGTTGACCATGACATCGGTCAGTTTTTTCAAGGTTTTCGCGTAGGCAGCAGCTTCCGTTTCCACCACAGGCGGTTCGGCCCGGAGGGTAAGGCTGCAAGCCAGCAGCAACAGAAATAGGAGTCTTTTTTTCATACTCAACGGGTCTTTTGGTAAACCCGGATGCTATCATTATTACGGCTAAACAAGATGGTCAGGGTGTTATTCTGTTCCAGAGTGACGATGTCCCGCACGTCGCCCTCAACCCGAAAACCGGCCTTTGACTGCGGCACGTACGAAAACCGGAACGTTCCGTTGTTTTTAAACAGCGAACCGTAGTTGGCATCCATCTTGCCAATCTTGATGCGGGTAAACGACTGGTTTCCTCCGACCAGCAAATCCTTCAACCCGTCGCCATCGTAGTCAACCAGCGCAAGAGCGTAGATGGGCGCAAACTGGGCTTCAACGGGCAGGTCGTGTTTGGCAAAGGTGCCGTCGCCCTTGTTTTCCAGGAGGATAGAACTGAACGTGGTCGCCTGAAGTGTGTCGGCCCGGGTCAGTTGTTCCGGCGTCAGGATCTCTTTCAGGGTGGCGTCGGCGAAGGACTGATAGGTCGGAAATTTTCGGCGAAGCGGGAAAAGCTGGTTGAGGGCTTCGTCGCGGCTCACCAAGGGATACGAACGACCCTGGTTGTAATAACACAGGAACGGGTCGATGGCTTCATTCTGGTCAAAATCGCCGTACACCATCGTCACCGGCTCGGTTTCGGTCGGTTTCATCTGGCTGTTGCGGCCAAAATTGCCGACCATCAGATCCAGGTCGCCGTCGTTGTCAAGGTCAGCGGTTTCGATGCGGTTCCACCAGCCGGAGGAATGAGTGAATGACTGAATGAGCGAATGAGTGAATAGTTTGCCAGCGTTGTTTTTCAACACCGTGATGGGCATCCATTCACCGACGAGGACGAGGTCTTGCCAGCCATCTTGGTCAAGGTCGAGCGCGACGGCGTCGGTGACCAGACCGATTTTGGTTAGAAAGGGCGCAAGCTGAGCGGTTTGATCGGTAAAAATGCCTTTGCCATCGTTTATGAGAATGCGGCTGCTGGTGGGTTCGGGATACCGGCCCGGAATGACCCGGCCCCCTACGAACAAATCGAGGTCACCGTCTTTGTCAAAATCCAGGGAAACGACACAGCCATCACTGATGGTTTCGTCGGGAAGTGCCCCGGTTTGCCGCGTAAAATTCCCTTTCCCGTCGTTGAGGTACAACCGGTCCTGCAACAGCAGATCATCGGGCAAATAGGCAAAACCGCCACTGGCTACGTACAAGTCCGGATCACCATCACCGTCGGCATCGAAAAACAGCGCGTCTGTGTCTTCGTGCATTTTGTCCGCATCGAAAGCCAGTTGCGGGCTTACTTGCCAGCTTCCATTCTTTTGCTGCAAAAGCAAGCTTCCCGGCTGGCCTTTCGCACCGGCGGCATACAAATCGACCAGACCGTCTCCGTTGACATCGGCCTTCGCCAGGTGCGGCCCCTGAAATGATAACATATTGGGAATCAACAACTGCCGCTTGAAATCATTATAAGCGTCCTCCGTATGCCGGTACGGGAGCGAATCGGTCAGAACTTCCGTAAAAACCGGTTTCTCCAAGACGGTTTTATTCCAGTCGTATTTCCCGGCTGCGTCCTCCGGTTTCAAAACCAGCTTTTGGTTGGCTTTTACCCCCCGCAACACCTGAGTCTGGTCATTCGGCCAGACAATCCGCAGGCTATCGACGGTTGTCGCTTTGCCCAAACCAAAATGCAGGGGCGTGTACAGACCGGACTGAAAACCGCGCGAGGGGTTAAACTCCTGATACTGCGTCATTCCCTGGCTATACACCCAAACTTTGGTTCCGGCAGCGAGTGTAGCCGGACTGCCTCCAATCTGAACCTGCACATAATGCTGCTCCGAAACCCGGCTGTCGTTGCGGTAAATCGAGGGCGGAACATTGATGTTGTTGGTGATGATTTCCAAATCACCGTCGTTGTCCAGATCGGCATAAACCGCCCCGTTCGAAAGCGCTTTCTGATCCAGTCCCCAGGCTTTCACCTTGTTTTCGAACGTTAACTGACCGGTATTCCGAAAAATATAATGCTGGGTTGTGGTCGACGGCATTTGTCTGAGAATGTCCATCATGGCCGTCGAATCGCCCCGCGCAATTTTCAACTGCTGGTCGGCGTAGAACTTCATGAAATCCATGTTGGTGTAATCCCGCAGGTAGCCGTTGGTGACGTACAGATCCTTCCAGCCGTCGTTGTCAAAATCCGCAAATAGCGGACACCAGCTCCAGTCGGTATTGGAGATGCCCGCCAGTTGCCCGATTTCGCTGAATTTGGGCACCAGAAAACCGTTCTCTTTTTGAACGCCGGTGTTTAACTGCAACATATTCCGCATCAACTGGTGGTCAAATCCGTTGCGGAGCATGTTCTGGTAGGTTTCGTAATTCTCCGGGCCATAGAGCAGTTTTTGCCGCCGGTTGTCTTCGGGCAGCATATCGAGCGTAAAAATATCCGGCCAGCCGTCGTTGTTGATGTCCGTCACCTCGTTGCCCATCGAAAAGTAGCTCAAATGCCCGACCGACTTTTCCAGTGAATCGTAAAAGTGGCCCTTTCCGTCGTTGAGATAAAGGTAATCCTGTTCGATGTAGTCGTTGGAAACGTAAATATCGGGCCAGCCATCGAGGTTTATGTCCGCAATGGCAACGCCCAGTCCAAAACCGATCGGATTGCCTTTGATCCCGGCGGCTTCGCTGACATCCACGAACTTTCCATTGTCGTTGCGGAGCAAGCGGTCACCCGCAAACTCGTCGCGCATGGCTTTTACGGCAGCCGCATCGAACCGCTTGAAATCCTTGATGTTGTGGTTGAGCAGGAAACAGTCCAGATCGCCATCCTTGTCGTAATCAAAGAAAGCCGCCTGGGTGCTGTGGGTTGGCAGATCCAGTCCGTATTGCGCGGCCTGATCCGTGAACGTTAGATTTTTGTTGTTGATGTAGAGCCGGTTGCGCCGTTGTTCCGGTCGGCCGCTGCCGGAGTAACAGACGTAAATATCCAGCCAGCCATCGCGGTTGATGTCGACCAGCGTCACCCCGGTTTTCCAGCCCAGCCCTTTGCCGATTCCCGCCGAAGACGAAATATCCCTGAACTTCAAACTGCCCTGGTTGACGTACAGCCGATCGGCCACCATGTTCCCGGTGAAGTACAAATCCGGCAAACCGTCGTTGTTCAGATCACCGACTGCCACGCCCCCGCCGTTGTAGAAATACTCGTAGGCCAGCACGTTGTTTTTTTCGGTCTCGACCAGTTTGTTGACAAATTTCACACCGGTTTGCTGGGGGTTGAGCAGGGTAAACTGGGCCAAAGTAGGTTGGGCGGTCAGCAGACCGATGAGGCAGCGTATCAGGCCCGAAAGCCGTCCGATTCGAAGAAAGTGTACGGTAGTAATCATTAAAAAGACTTACGGGTTAACAAGCCCACATAGCGATAGCCTATTAACCCGTAAGTTACGAAATTATACAAGTTACTTATTGTTTATCCCACCAGATCCGGGTCGTAAACAGATCAGGGCCCTGCACCGCAATGGCGGCATTGTATTGGGCCGCGTTCCGGCTGGCTTCCGACGAGGGATACCGCAACCGGCGCATGATCGTGCCACCGGTTTCGTTGCCCGCGTAGTTGGTAGGGGTCAAAACCGGGTAGCCCGTCCGGCGCCAGTTGGCGTAGGCTTCGTAGGAATTCAGGAAGTTCACCGCCCAGTATTGCGTGCCAATTTGCTCCATTTGTTGTGCCGTCGTACCGGTTGCCAGGTAGGGATGCGCCGTCAGGTAAGCCGTGATGGAAGCCGCCGGAATGGTTCCGCCGTACAACGACATCATGCTCATGGCCGCTGTCACGCCTTTGTTGTAGTGTGCAGCCGCCTGACCGTCACCCCAGCCGCGAACGGCAGCTTCCGCAAGCAGGTATTCCACTTCGGCATAGCTCTGGAAAACCGTCGGGGCCGAGTTGCTGGCGATTTTGTTCAGGTTGGCTTCCGAATACGTCGCCATCGACTGGTCGGTCCAGGTTGGAATAAGCGTTTTGATCGTCGTCACGTCATACCCGTTTGGCAAACCTTTCTGCAAAGCCGGAGCCGTTGCTGCTGCTTCTTTGGTCGGGTCGGCATTTCCTTCCCACAGGGTTGCGATAAACGGCAGACGCGGGTCGTTGTTGTTTTTCAGGAAGTTGACAAACGTCTGGCTCAACTTGCTGTTGGCATTGCCTTTCAGGTTGGCCGCGTCGTATTCCTGCGTCCGCAGCGTGTTGCTGTCGAGGTTCCGTTTGTTGTCGTCCCCCTCGGCATGGTTCACTTTGGCAATGTCGTCATTGCTTTGCATGACGCCCCCGGCAATTGCTTTTTTTACGTACGTTTCCGCTTTGGCCGGGTCCACTTTCGTGAGCCGCATACCCAGGCGAAGCATCAACGAATAGGCAAACTTCTTCCATTTGGTCAGATCCCCCGCGAAGATGATATCGCCCGCACCGTAGCCGGTTTTGGTGGCATCGAGGGCCGGAGCCGCCAGATCCAGTTCATTGAGCATATCGGCATAAATGTCGGCCTGCTTGTCGTATTTCGGTGAGTACGTATTGTTCAGATACCCTTTTGCGGCTTCGGAATACGGAATGTCGCCGTACAGATCCGTTACGCGGTGGTAGGCAAACACCCGGAAAATCCGGGCCACGTTGTAGAGGTTCGACTGCGCCGGATCGTCTTTCGTCAGGGCAATGATCTGTTCCAGTTCCTTGATGTGCGAACCGTAGGCCGTCTCGAAAAACGCATCGGAATACGGACCGTTGTACAGGTACTTATCCCCCGACCAGTAGGTGTTCAGGGCGGCAAAATGCTGGATAATGGCACCGGCATAAATCAGATTCCCCCGGTGGTTTTCGTAGCCTGTTCCGGCGGTTTTCACCACGCTGTAAGAAAACAGGTTGGGAATCACCGGCGTTGTGAGGGCGTTCGGGTTGGTGTTGAGTTCCTCAAAACCGTTGTCGCAAGAGGAAAACAGGAGACTGGCGCTCAGGAGACTCGTCAGGATCGGCAGTCGTCTTCTTTTTATTGTTTGTAACATGATGCTGTAGTGTTAAGATCAGTAGTTCCTAGAAACGAACCATCAGGTTCAGACCAAAGCTGCGGGCCGGTGGTACGCCGAACATTTCGAGTCCCTGTGCATTTCCGCTGTTGTAGGTCGATTCCGGATCGACATTTGGCACTTTGCTGTACAATAACAGCAGGTTCCGGGCGACGAACGACAAGCTAACCGACTGAATGGGCGTTTTTGCCAGGAACGACTTCGGCAGTGTGTAGCCAAACGTCAACTGGCGCAGCTTGGCGAAATCCGAGCTATAGATGAACTGGTCGGTGATCGTCGTCAGACCGCTGTAGTAGTCCTGAACGTCTTTGCCCGCAAACGTTTTCGTGAACGCATCGCCGGTCGGCGAAACACCGGTTACGGTCAAACCGCCTTCGCGACCCACCAGCGTCTCTTTGGCCAACCCTCTGGCGTAGGCGAAATAGTTGGTCGCACTGTACAGTTTGGCCCCAAATTTCGCATCGATCAGGAAACTCATCGAGAAGTTCCGGTAGCTGAACGTGTTGGTCAACCCCATCGTCAACGGCGGCACACCACGACCCAGCATCGTAAATTCGCTGCGCATCGGAACGCCGGTAGCCGTGTTATAAACCGTGTTGCCATTGGCATCTTTCAGGGCTCTATACCCCGCCAGCATCCCATAAGGCTCACCCTCAAAGTGATAGACGTACGCACTTTGTGTCCGCGACTGGTCAAGTTCCAGGCGTTTCAGACCATCGGCGATTTTTACGACTTTGTTATCGTTATACGCCATGTTGTAGGCCACATTCCACGTCAGACCGCTGGCCGCTTTAACGGGCGTACCGGTCAGCAAAACCTCGATCCCTTTGTTCACCACTTCACCCACGTTCAGCAACACGTTGCCATAGCCGGAAGCCGACGAGGTTGACGCCGTCACCGGATCATTTTTCGTCACCCGGTTATAATACGTCAGGTCAAGTCCCAGTTTGTTGTTGAACAGCTTGGTTTCCAGACCAATTTCCGTCGTTGTCGAGGTGTTGGGTTGCAGCAGGGCGTTCGGTATGGTTCCGCCGTTGATGCGCATCAGCGGGACACTGCCGACGTAGGAATTGCCTTCCAGGGCGTAGGTCAGGTTCAGGGCGTATGGGTTCGGATAACCACCCCCTACCTGCGCCAGCGACGCGCGGATTTTTCCGTAATTCAGCCAGTTGCCTTTGTTAGGCAGCACGTCGGAGAACACAAAGCTCAGACCGGCCGACGGATAGAACAGGCTGTTGTTGGCCTTCGCCAGCGTTGAGAACCAGTCCTGGCGACCGGTCAGGGTCAGGAACAGCACATTCTGGTAACCCACATCCGCCGAAGCAAATAGGGAATTGATACCAAAACCGCTGTAGCCGTAGCCCGATGATTTATTGATCGTGTTGTCGAGAAAGTAGTTGAACGGCACGTTGAACTGGCTGCCGTTGTAGCTCATTTCTTCCGTCGAGCGACGCATCCGGTTTCCACCCGCCAGGGCATTGACCGAGAAAGCCCCGAACTCTTTGTCAAACCCAAGCAGCACTTCGGCGTTGGTTTCCTGAATCTGCACCTGACGGCGGTTCATGCTCCCCAGCGTCGAATACGCCAAACCGGTCGGTTCGATGCTCAGGTATTTCATCATGTTGTTGTCGGTACCCACCCGGCCCCGGATGTAGAGGAAGTCAGTAATGTTGTAGCGCATCGAAAACGATCCCAGAAAGCGGTTCCGGATGTCTTCATTTTTCACTTTGTTCACCACGAAATACGGGTTCTGGGCATACACGCTGCTGTTCCAGAGGGCCTCGTACCCACGGGAGTCGTAACCCGGATCCAGCGAACGGATGTCGACCGTATTGGCAATCATCTGCACCCCGTAGTTCGGGTTTTTGGGCGTATCCGACAGGAAGGTCCGGTTGGTTCCGGTTTCAACATTATACTGGGCAACACCCTCGAAAAGCACTTTTTTCGACAGGTTGGCATTGGCGCTCAGATTGAACGATTTCCGGTTGAACCCGGAGTTCGGAATGCTGCTTTTCGAGTCGAGGTTCGAGGCTGAAAAACGGAAGCTGGCGGCTTCGTTTCCACCGGCCACCGCCACGGTGTTGGTGAAGGTACTGCCAGCGTTGTAGAAATTCTTGACGTTATCTTTCTGGGCTGAATACGGCCGGGTTACGCCGTCGAACTGAATCACCGGCGAACCGTCGATCCGGGCACCCCACGATTGCGCTCCCGTGTTGATGGCTTCCTGCTGGGTCAGCGGTTTGGCCTGCCGGATTCCCTGACCGTAGTCATACTGCCAGTCGGTTAGCGTAAAAGGACGATCGCTCGTATAGGTTCCGTTGTATTCGACCCCGATTCCTTTCTGGCCTTTCCCGGTTTTGGTCGTAATCAGAATGACCCCGTTCGAAGCGCGTGAACCGTAGAGAGCTGCAGCCGTTCCCCCTTTCAGCACCGAAATGGTTTCGATATCGTCGGGGTTGATACTGTTCAAACCGTCGCCCGTGTCCGTTCCACCCCACATACCGGCGGAGTTGACGTTTGTGTTGTCGATGGGCACACCGTTGACAACGTACAGGGGCTGGTTGTTACCACTCAGCGAACCGTTCCCCCGGATAATGACCCGGCTCGATCCGCCTGGTCCCGTTGCCGTTGCGGTTGCGTTCACCCCGGCGACTTTCCCCGACAGGGCGTTGCCAAGGTTGATTTCGCGGGCCTGCGTAAAATCCGACCCTTTCACTTCCGTCACCGAATAGCCCAGGGCTTTTTTGTCTTTGGCAATCCCCAAAGCCGTTACGACGACCTCATCCAGCGTCTTGTCATCTTCAACCAGGGCCACATCAATGGTCGTCTGGTCGCCCACGGTAATGTTCTGGGCCACAAACCCGAGTGACTGGATCACCAGCACACTGCCTTTGCCGACGCTGATGGAATACCGGCCGTCTGAATCCGTGATTGTTCCTTTGTTGGTTCCTTTAATCAAAACGTTGGCACCCGGAATGGCGCTCTGGCTTGCATCCGTCACTTTTCCCTGTACGTTCAGGAGTTGCGCCCACGACACGCTGCAACTCAGGAGCAGTACGAAAAAAAGGAGAGTAAACCGCTCTTTACATAGCTTCATTGGTTTTCTGTAGGTTGGTTGATGTTAAGAAATAAGCGAAATAGCATTACGGGAAACAGTACAGTAAGAAAGTGGAAATAAGCAGATTAGGGGATTGGTGATAGAACACACAGAATACTTATTATGATGAATTACTTTCTTTATAGGAAACAAATGGCGTGTAGGCTTTAATAATATTTGGCTTTCTACTGAATTAGCAAGCAAATATACTATTTGTTAATTTTTTTAAAAAATACAGTATAGATAATAAATAAATACGTTTTATTACTTTCCAAAGGTCAAGTTTTACGAAATCTATATTTCCAGGTTCAGAATATTATTATTGCGATAACCGGAATAACCCCGATTTTCCAAAGTCAAAAAAGTTCTCTAAAAAATACAGCGAATATTTTGGAACAAGCCGACGCGATCAGCCCGCAGGCGGGTAATTGAGGCAAAACAGAGGGATACAAACCAGCGATAAGGCGGGAAGGGGCTTCAGAGCAGAGGTTTAATACCGGCTTTTTTGATTTTCGATACTACGAAATTGCCGATGGCTTTTCCCTGCGTTTGTCCATTCTCAATCGCATCGCGGAAATGAATTCCGCCGTAGAGCCGCGAGATGGCCGCTTCCTCGGCGGCTTGCCGGAATGACTTAAAATCGCGGGTGGGCAGTTCAAACAGGACTTCGGTATCGTCCGTAAACGAAAAGTTATCGCCGATCAGGTACGTCAGCACTTCGGCCACGGCGGTCGAAATGACGCTGTGACCGCTGGTGTATTCCGGAAAGGGTGGCGTCTGCAACAACGGTTGCCAGCGCGCATCGATGGAGCGGTTGATGACGGTTTCGGGTCGTACGCGGTTGCTGCGGTATTTTTCATCCCAGCAACTGATAAAAGCGTCCATCAACGTGGCGGCAACCAGCCAGTGGGCCTGGAGCGTTTTGTCGAAATCCAGTTTGGCTTTCCGGGTCGCAATGCTCGTAATGTTCATCCAATGGCCTCCCGGACTGATTTTTTTAAAGCCAATCGACATGTGGCCGGAAGTGTTGATGGCGAAGGGGTTGCAGTCCCAGTACGAGGCAATAAACCGCTTTTTTTCATCCAGATTTTTCCCTTCCCGGTACACTTCGTAAGCCAGTTTGTAGAATTCGCTGGTGGAGTCCTTGCTAAAAACGACGGGCGGTTTGGGGGTAAACTGCGTACAGGAATCGATGAACATCGGGCGGATGGTTCGCCAGTGGGGTTCGATGGCTTCGATGTAACCCGGCGGGGTTGGATACCAGAATTGGTCGCCTTTGGCGGGGCGGTGGCGCAGGCGGGTGCTTAATTTCAGGTAATTATCGGTAGCGGCAAAGGCCGTTACTTTTTTGGCCACTTCCTGCGCAACCGCAATCGACGGGTTGATAACCGCCTGGTCGTACCCTTCTTTCCGGAGCGTTTCTATCAGCTTTTTCTGCTCATCTTCCAGCATATAGCCCGAGGGAAGCATCAGCCGACCGGTTTCCAGCACGCAAAAAAGGGCAGCAATCCGGTAGTTGTAAGCACCTTTAGATTCAATGACTATCTTTTTATGGCTACGAACCAAAGCCGCAGGGGCTGTGAAAGCCGTATTGTGCTGCGCCATAATTTCATACGCCCCCAGTAAGCTGTAGGTATAAAACCGGCTGGCAGCCGGCGGATTGGCCACATCATGAATCATCACCATCGTCACCGCGAAAATCGTGGGCTGCAAATGACGCCCCAGATCCGGCCTGGTCTTTTGCCCCTGCACCGAATGACAAACCAGGAAACCAAGCAGGAATAAATACCGCATGACAATCATTTTTTGTAAACCTGAACCGGTTCGTTGAAAGCCCCGATTACCAGATATTTTTGCTGCTTTACCTGCAATTCGACCACCGCTTTGACATCCCCAATCACCGATAAACCGGCTTTTGGTTGACTCACGTAAGAAAAACCGCCTTTCCCATCGCCTTTCAACAAACAACCATAATTGGCATCCAGGCTGCCAATTTTCAGCCGATTATCGGATTTGTTTCCCAGCAGCAGGACATCCATAAAACCGTCGTGATCGAAGTCTTCGACCAGTGATTTGGTCACCGGAGAAAATTGGGCCGGCAGCGGCAGAATATGCTTCTCAAACTGGCCATCTTTCGCCAGAAAACAGACGGAACGGCATTCTGTAACCGTCATTTTTTTGGCTTTCGCCAGGTCATCCGCCGAGAAAATGTCGTTGATCGTCGCCGTCGAATAGTCTTTGTAGTACCCAAATTTCCGGCGCATGGGGAAGATTTGGTCGTTCAGTTCATCGCGGCTGACAAACGGATAGGACGTTCCCTGCACATAAAAACTGAAGAACGGATCAATGGAACCGTTGTTATCAAAGTCGGCATACACCAGCTCGGCGGGTTCTTTTTTCGAGTATTTAAGCTGCGAATTGATGCCCAGATTGCCGGCGATAATGTCTTTTATACCATCACCGTTTACATCGGCAACAGTGATCGAAAACCAGAAACCGTTCTCTTCTTCCGGGAAGTAGTGAGCGGTTTTATCCACGAAACCGTCTTTGGTATTGGCAAACACTTTAATCGGCATCAATTCCCCACACAGAATCAGATCCTTGCGTCCATCGCCATCCAGATCTTCCCATTGGGCATCAGTAACCATGCCGATGGTCGAGAACGGCGTTTTTACGGTTTTAAACTGCCCTTTCCCATTGTTTTCCAGCAAATAGGAAGCGGGCGGTTCCGGATACCGCCCCGGAATAACCCGCCCGGCGACAAAGAGATCGAGATCGCCATCGCCGTCGTAATCCACCACCCGCACACAGGATTTACTGCTGGCCGTCAGCACCGGTAAAGCTGTCGTAATCAATTTTAAATTGCCTTTGCCATCGTTGATATACAGGACATCCTGCAATGACGGCGTGTTGGGTTCAAACAGCGAATAACCGCCTTTGGCAACGTATAAATCATCGTAACCATCGCCATTGGCATCGAAAAAAACAGCCGCCGAAAGCGCCGAAACGTTCTCGTCTCCAATGGTTAATTCTTCGATTTTCTGAAACGTTCCGTCCGTTTGCTGCAACCAGATTCTGCCGTTGGTATTTTTATCCCCGCCAATGAAAAGATCGTCCAATCCGTCTTTATTCACATCGCCTTTCGCCAAGACCGGCCCGACCTGCGAATACATAAACAGCATCAGCGGCTGGCGTTTGAAATCATTTTCGTTATAGCCTTCGTGAAGAAAGGAAATGATCTTCTCGGTCTTTTGAAAAATACCGGGTTTGTTTTTCTGAGCCGCCACTCCTTTCGACTTTATAGCGTTCGGGGGCTGCGTGACCGTGAGAATTTGATTTGCAGCCACTTGTGACAATCTTTGTTCGGTTTGATCGGGCCAGATCACCTTGATGGAATCAACCATCGTGGCCTGATCGAGACCAAAATGCAGCCGGGCCGATTGCGAAGACAGGTAACCCCGAACCGGCTGTTGCTCCTGATACTGCAACCCGCCTTGGGTATAGACCGTTACTTTGGCTCCTACCGCCTGTTTATTCTTGCCCGCCGAAACCAGTTTGAGCTGAATGTAAGACGTTTTTAGTTGCTCCCGGCCCAAGTTCTGGTATACAAAAGCGGGTTCGTTGATGTTGTTGACGATCAGTTCCAAATCGCCGTCGTTATCCAGATCTGCATACACCGCCCCGTTTGAAATCGAAGCGGTTTGAAACCCCCAGTCAGTTTGTTTATTCGCAAAAGTCAGATCCCGGTTATTCTTGAAGATATAATTAGGCAGTTTGGTCGATGGCATGGCCCGGATCAAATCCATGAGCTGAATCGATTCGCGTTTGATCGCTTTCTGCACTTTGTAATCACCCCAATATTTTAGAAAATCCTTGTTGGTATAATCGCGCAAATACCCGTTGGTGATAAACAGATCTTTGTAACCGTCGTTGTCAAAATCAGCCAGCAAAGGCGCCCAGCTCCAATCCGTATTCGAAACACCGGCGGCCTGTGCAATTTCGCTGAAGGTTCCGTCGCCGTTGTTCAACTGCAACATGTTGCGCATGTATTGCTTGTAGAGTTTTTGCTGGACCATGAGTTCAAACGACTCGTAATTTTCCTGAAGTTGCAGCAGTTTCTGCCGCCGGTTGTCTTCGGGTAACATGTCCAGTGACATAATATCCGGCAGACCGTCGTTGTTGTAATCGGCAATGTCGATGCCCATCGAAAACTGCGCCAGATGCCGGAAATAGTGCT
This sequence comes from Larkinella fluvii, assembly GCF_051857545.1. Lineage (NCBI taxonomy): Bacteria > Pseudomonadati > Bacteroidota > Cytophagia > Cytophagales > Spirosomataceae > Larkinella > Larkinella fluvii. The sequence continues at coordinate 38,020 of NZ_JBPZHB010000007.1, forward strand.
GGGTTTCGTCTTTGAACGTACCGTTTTTCTGGTTGATGTAGAGGTAATCCGATTCGTTGTAATCGTTGGTGACGTAAATATCGGGCCAGCCATCCTGGTTCACATCGGCAATGGCCATACCCAACCCAAACGTGAGCGGATACTGGTGAATACCGGCTTTTTTGGTGACATCGACAAAATGGTTATCCCGGTTTTCGTAGAGTTTATTCCCGGCCAGTTCATCCACTTCATTCCGCAGTTTGGCCAGTTCCATGTTGTCGTATTTCTTCACATTGTGATTCAACAGCATCATGTCCAGGTCGCCGTCATTATCAAAATCGAAAAAAGCCGACTGGGTGCTGTAACCCGGATCATCGAGACCGTATTGCCTGGCCTGTTCGGCAAACCGCACCGATCCATCGGACGAAACACCCTGGTTGATAAACAATTGGTTCCGGCGTTTATCATCCTCTCCTTTCCCGGAATAACAGACATAGATATCCAGCAGACCATCGCCGTTTACGTCGGCCATGCTGACGCCGGTTTTCCAGCCGCCCGACCGGCCACCCAAGCCCGGCGCAGCGGTTTTGGTGATGTCTTTAAATTTCAGTCCACCAAGATTCAGGTAGAGTTTGTTGGGTTTCAGGTTGGCCGTAAAAAACAGATCATCCAGGCCATCGCCGTTCAGATCGCCGACGGCGACACCGCCCCCGTTGTAAAAATACTCGTAGGATAAGACGTTCAGGCTTTCGTTTTCGTCGATGTCGTTGCTAAAATCAATGGCGGTTTGCTTCGGAGTAAGAAGTTGAAACAGGGTCGTTTGGGCTTGCAATAAGGTTACCGGGATACACAACAACAGTAGCCCTACCACCCATACTATTTTAAAACCGGATGCGCACCTTTTGTATTCCGAGCCGAGGACAATCATGGTAGCTTAAAACGAAAAACTTCAACAGGAGAGGTTGAAGTTAAGGTAATTTCTGAAACAAATAAAAAAAGGGAAGGTACCACCCGGTAGCCTTCCCTTTTCTTCAACTTACTTATCCCACCATACCCGGCCGGTGAGCAAATCACCACCCGTCAGGCGGCCAACCGCTTCGGTATAACTGGCTTTGTTGTTGATGATTTCCGTTGAGAGGTAAATCATGCGTCTTGGAATGGTGGCATTCGTCACATTCCCCGGATAATTGACCGGCGTCAGCGTCGGATAACCCGACCGGCGCCAGTTGATCCAGGTTTCAACGAAGTCCATGTACGTGCCCGTTGCCAGCCAGTACTGCGTGTTGATGGCATTCAGCGAGGCTTCCGTCGACGTCACGTTCAGCGGATTCGCGGCTACGTAAGCGGCTGCGGCTGCGGGCGTGATGGCGGCCGTGGCATCCAGTTGCGAGAGCGACGTCATGGCGGCCGTTACACCATTGGCATAATGCTCGGCGGCCGTTCCCGGCACGTTCCAGCCGCGTACTTTAGCTTCGGCCAGCAACAGTTCGGTCTGCGCATAGGTCATCGTTTCGAGCGTGCCGTTCCGTTTCAGATAAACCGAAATGCGTGGCCGGGAGTATTTCCCGAGGGGTGCCACGTCGTTGCCGGTGCCGGTCGCTCCCGGATAACCCGCCGAGGTTCTGATGTCACGGGCACCCCCGCTCAGGTCGTAGCCATTGGGCAGTCCAATCTGAACAGCGGGATCGTTGACCCCTACCAGCGTCTGAAGCGCGTTGTTGGCCAGACCCGGCTGTGGCACTTCGGCAATGGCACTCAAACGCGGATCATTGGTCGTTTTCAGGGCGTCGATGAAGGTTTTCGACCACCGCAATTCCCGGAAATCATCCGCAACCTGGTACACGTTGAAAATCCCGGACGTCGCATTATTAGCATCCGATACGATTCTGGCGTTGTCTTCATTGGAAGTAAAAACGCCCCCGGTAGCGGCTTTTTCAGCCCAGGTTTTCGCCGTGGCCGGATCGACTTTGGTCAGGCGCATGGCCGCGCGCAACATCAGCGAATAACCCAGTTTTTTCCACTTGGCGATGTCACCCGCGTAGTACAAATCACCGGTTGGTTTCAGCTTCGTGGCATCCAGAGCCGCCGTTGCCTGTTCCAGTTCGGTCAGAATGGCCGTATAAATCGACTGCTGCGTGTCGTATTTCGGATTCGCGATTCCTTCTTTTACCTTGAAGGCTTCGGTATACGGAATATCGCCATAGACGTCGGTGGCCCGCTGCATGTTCATGGCCTGCATGATCCGGCCGACGTTATAGAGGTTGGTATATTGTTCCTTCCCCTTCGTCAGGTTGATCATTTCGGCCAAAACCGTACCGATGCTGTAAGCCCGGCTGAACAGACTGCCTTGGTAGCTGGTCGAGTTCTGGGTGTTTACATACTTGTCACCATTCCCGTAGTAGGTAAAGGTCGACGCCAGAACCTGCATCGAGGTGCTTTGGTACAAAATCCCATCGTAACCCAAATTGATGTACGACATCTGGGCGTTGGGCAAAAAGAAGTTCGGATCCCAGGTTGACTCACTCGACCGGGTCGGGTCGGTGTTGATTTCGTCAAATTTATCGGTACAGCTTGTCGCACAAACCAGCAACAGAGCCGCTATATAGATTGAAGTTTTCTTCATGGTTTTTCAATTATTTTTTGAACCGGGCATTGAGGGTGAAACCAAACGTTCTGGTCGAGGGCAACTGGGCACCTTCCGTTCCGGCATAGCGCAGGTCGGACGAGAAACCTGCTTCCGGATCAAAATTTTCCGTGTGTCTCAGCAGCGTAGCCAGGTTACGGCCCACCAGCGACAAAGAAATGTCTTCAAACGGCAGTTTGCTTCCCGTAAACCATTTTTCCGGCAGGTGATAGCTCAAAACAACCTGACGCAGTTTGATGAAATCGGCGTTAAACACATTCAGTTTCGAGATGTTGGTCACCAGCGCCGGGTAGTAGGTGTACGCCGGTACGTTCAGCGTATTGGTTTCACCGGTTGCCAATACGCCCGAGGCTACCACGCCGGTTTCACGACCTTCGAGGGTCATCTTGTGCAAACCGTCCACGATGGAATAGTGATTGGTGGCCGACAGTACTTTCGCCCCGAATTTGTAGTCGAACAGGAACGACAGCCCAAAATTTCCGTAGTTGAAGCTGTTGTTTAAACCGCCATATACTTTCGGAATAGCCGAGCCCATGGGCGTTAGTGCGCCCCGTTCCGGAACGCCATTGGCACCGATGATGACCTGACCGTTGGCGTTGTATTTGTAGTCATACGCCATCACCTGCGCAGCCGCCATGCCTTTAACGTGGGCAATGTTCCCGTTCAAAGGCCGGTAGGTTCCCAGACCGAGTTGCTGGGTTCCGCCGTCACCGTCGATGTCTACAATCGTGTTTTTCACATTCGTGATGTTGAACGACACATCCCATTTAAACGATTTGTTCACGATGGGCGTACCGGTAATCAACAACTCGATCCCGGTATTTTTGGTCGAACCCAGGTTCAGCACCCGCGACGAAAACCCGGTGGTTGGCGACAGCGGACCACTCACGATCTCATCTTTGGTCACCCGGTTGAAGTAGGCAAAGTCGATTCCCAGGCGGTTCTGTAAGAACTTGGTTTCAAAACCGAGTTCAAACTCCGTCAACCGGAACGGTTTCAGGTCGAGATTCGGCAACTGGGAGCTAAACCCACCCTGCGGGATGCCGTTGATGGTATTGCCCAGGGAATAATACTGGCTGGTCAAATAGGCATCGAAGGCTTCACCGCTCGTTTGGGCATACGAAGCTCTCAGCTTACCAAAATCCATCGAACGCACTTTGAGTAATTCCGAGAACACAAAGCTGGCCGATACCGAGGGCGCAAAGATACCCCGGTTGGCGGCAGGCAGCGTGGAGTACACGTCGTAGCGGCCCGTCGTCGACAGCGTCAGGAAGTTTTTGTAGTCCAGATCCGCCGTGTAATACGCCGACTGTACCTGCCGTTCGTTGAAACCGTACGACTGCCCTTTCGTCAGGGTGTTCGACAGCGTATACAGGTACGGAATGCTCAGGCTACCACCCGAAACGCCCACACTTTCAAACTTGTTTTTACGAAGGTTGGCCCCGAGTGCCACATTCAGGCCCAAATCCGGCGTAATTTTCCGGTTGATACCCAACAGACCGTCGACGTTCATTTCATTCCGCTGTTCTTTGCTGTTGCTGACACTCCCCAGCCGCGAATAAGCCGTTCCGTACGGCGTAACGCCAAAGCCGCCGTCGTTGATCAGGTCATACCCCACCCGGCCCTGCAGATAGATCCAGTCGTTAAACTGATATTTACCGGTGATGGCCGAAATCAGGCGTTTCCGTTCCAGTTTACTTCTGAACTGATTGACCACAAACCAGGGGTTGGTTTTGTAGGTATCATCGCTGAACGTCAACTCATTGCCGGTAACCGGATCGTAGCCGGGTTTCAGCGCGTTCTGGTTGAAGCTCGTGGCCAGCAGAATAATCCCGTAGTTCGGATTCTGGGGGGCGTCACTCAAACCGGGGCGGTTGTTGTCCTGCTGATCGATGTAGTTGGCCATCACGCTCACATCGAATTTCTCCGTCACTTTCTGATTAACGCTCAGGTTGATGGTTTTCCGTTTCATGCCACTGTTCCGAACCGTTGCTTCGGCATCCATCGACGACAGGGACAAGCGGAAACTCGTCTGCTCATTCCCGCCCGACATCGCCACGGTGTTCGTCAATGTGGCGGCTGTCCGGTAGAAGTTCTCAATGTTGTCTTTTACCGGCGAATACGGATACTGTTTGCCATCGAACTGGGTGTAGGGCGCGCCGTCCATTTTCTCGCCCCAGCTATAAATCCCGGAGTTGCGGGCGCTGTTGACATCAGTTGGCCGTTTGCCCTGGGTACCCTGCCCATACACATACTGGAAGTCCGAGAAATCGATCACCTGATCGAATTGCATGTTTCCGTTGTATTCCACCGAAAGACCGGAGTTTTTGCTGCCGCCTTTGGTCGTAATCAGAATAACCCCGTTGGCCGCCCGTGTACCATACAGGGCCGCAGCCGTTGCTCCTTTCAAAACCGTCATGGTTTCAATATCGTCCGGGTTGATGTTGGCAATCCCGTCACCGTTGTTGTTTCCGCCCCACTCACCGGCGTTTCCGCGCGAGGAGTTGTCCATCGGGACCCCATTGATGACAAACAGAGGACTACCACCGCTGAAGTTGCTCACCCCCCGGAGGTTGATCCGGGATGACGAACCAGGACCACCGGTTCCGGGCGTGATGCTCAAACCAGCCACCCGCCCCTGCAGGGAGTTGATAACGTTGGTTTCCCGCGCCTGGTTGACCGAAGAAGCATCGATGGTCGTTACGGAATACCCCAGCGAACGCGTGTCCCGCTTGATCCCCAAAGCCGTTACGACGACTTCCTCCAGCGAAGCATCGCCGGGTTGCAACTGAACCTCGATGTTTGAGCGGTTTCCGACCGCAATTTCCTGTTTTGCGTAACCAATATAGGAAAACACCAGAATGGCGTTATCGTCGGGAACCACAATGCGGAAGCTTCCATTTCCATCGGTGTTGGTGCCTCGTGTCGTTCCCTTGATGGTGACCGTTGCGCCAGCCAGCCCGTTCCCTTTCTCATCCGACACCTTTCCGGTAACTGCTTTATCTACAGCCAATGAAGGTGAAGCCGCAAAAAGTAGCCAGGCTCCGGCAAAGACAAAAACCTTTAAGCAGGTTTTAAGTAGTTTTTGTTTCATAAACTTCATTATTAGGATTGTTTTAGGTGAATATAAGTAAAAAGCGCATACGATTCAAGTAGGAAAACAGGAGGTTAACGTGCCGATTTTCAGGCCATTATAGCCCCGAAAAAGCGACTCGACTTCTAGAAATTACTGAAAATGATAAAAAAACAGGCAGAAGATTCTGTACGATGGGTGATTAACTGCAAAGATATTCCTTTTTTAAAAAATTTAATAATACCGCCATTAATTTTAAATTAATGTTGATATTATACAGTTCACCGTTGAAATTACCCGGAACGCATCATGTCCGTCTCAACATGCACACTATTGCACTTTAATAACAAAAATGCAGCAATTTTGCCCTTCAACTCGTTCCCCATTGGTACTTTAGAAATTTCCAGTCTCTCTGACGTTTATAGCCGGGATTTTTCGGAATGGTTGAAGAGTCCCGGAATTTTCATGTTCTGGTTCTGCCATTCACAAGTCAAAAAAAATAATTAACAACCTAAATTTTTGCAGTGTGAACCTTACAAAACCCGGATTAGACTATCTTCCTGCCGCATTTGCCACTTTCATTCCGCAAACCACTACCGAATGCCTTTCCTTCAAACCGGTCTGTTTTTTTTCATTGCTCTCTGGGTATCGTCATTTTCTTTCGTTGAAAAAAAGCCTGAGACAAGTTTTCAACGCAGAACTGCAGGCGGAGCCGATTCCATTTCCGTTGGCAAACAACTGGCCCAGCGCCATTGCGGAAGCTGCCACCTGTTTCCGGAACCGGCTTTGCTGGACAAAAAGACCTGGGTCACGGGGGTACTTCCCAACATGGCGATGCGGCTGGGGATCAAACTGCCAGGTCAGGATACGCTAAAACCGCTCTCGCCCGAGGAGGAAAAAGCCGTCGCCCATCTGACTATTTACCCCGAAACCGCCCTGCTTTCGGCAGACGAGTGGGCGGAAATTGTGCGGTATTACGAACGTCTCGCGCCCGCCGAACCGTTGCCCCAAAAGTCTTACCAATCCGTTACCAATCAGCTTCCGTTGTTCAAAGCGCGGGAAATTGCATTGGGCGATAAGCCGGTTCCGCAAACGACCTTGCTGAAGTATGACAAAAATACCAGCCAGCTTTATGTGGGCGATGCCCAGAACGCCCTGTATGTGCTCGGCAATCCGCTGCAAGCTGGCGATGCGTTCCTGAATGATACCTGGTGGATCGATACCGCCCCAACGGATATTGACTTTCCCAAAAATGCCGCTCCCCGTCTGCTCACCATCGGCATTTTCAGTCCGTCCGACCAGCACCTCGGGCGACTCATGACGCTGGAACGGGCGTCCAAACCGGGCTCCTCCCCCATCAACATCCGGGACCTGCCCCGTCCGGTGCAGTTTGCTTCCGGCGACCTGAATGCCGATGGAAAAGAGGATGTGGTCGTCTGCGGTTTTGGGAACAACGCGGGAAAGCTGTTCTGGTACGACGGTTTCGAGCCGACCAAAGAACACGTTCTGAAAGCATTACCCGGCGCCCGAAAAGTGGAGATTGCCGATTTTAACCGCGACAAAAAGCCCGACATCATGGTTGTGATGGCCCAGGCCCGCGAAGAAGTCGTTATTTTTTATAACCAGGGAAACGGGCGGTTTAAGGAAAAAACCGTGTTGCAGTTTTCGCCCCTGTTCGGTGCCAGCTACTTTGAACTCGCGGATTTTAACCGGGACGGTTTTCAGGATATTCTGCTCACCAACGGCGACAACTGGGATTATTCATCCGTCAACAAAAATTACCACGGCGTGCGGATTTACCTGAACGACCGGAAGGATAACTTCAGAGAAGCCTGGTTTTATCCGCTCTACGGAGCCAGCAAAGCCATCGCCCGGGATTTTGACCAGGACGGCGACCTCGACATTGCGGCTACTTCTTTCTATTCCAATCTGGCCCAGCCCGATCAGGGCTTTGTCTATTTGTCCAACGAAGGCCGGCTGAACTTCAAACCGTTTACTACCCCGGAAGGTGCTCATGGCAAATGGCTCACGATGGAAGCCGCCGATTTCGACAAAGACGGTGATGTTGATCTCGTGCTGGGTTCGTATTTCCACACGGTTGGCGAAATGACCCAGTTGATTTTTAAGGGTATTCTATCGTTTCCACAACTGCTGGTGCTGGAAAACCGGAAGTAATAAAACCGTCTCTCCATAAACAAAGAGAGGCAAACCCGTGGGTCTGCCTCTTTTGTAAGTACTAAGTCAAGCTACCGGAACTTATTTCACATCCCAGAAAAGCTTGGTTTTCAGATTATCCGCTGCTTTTATGGCCGCATAGTTCACCGCATTGTAGGTGATTTCGTTGCCCGGAATGGTCCATTTCACTGGCGGCAGCGTCTGGTTATTGGCGTTATCAACCTGGAAGCTCAGAACCGGCAGGTCTAACCGACGCAGATCGGCCCAGTTTTCATAGGGTTGAACCACGTTGTAATGCAACCATTTCTGGGTAGCGATCAGGCTCAGTTTCTGAGCATTCGTCGTTGCTTTTGCCCAGCTTACGCCATCACCCGCAATGTAGGCGGCAACCGAAGCTGGCGTTGCGGCCGTCGGAATGGTTGAACCCGTGATCCCGGTGGCGTTGGTCAGCGACAGAATCTTGTTGTAGAATTCCACTGACTGCGTAATCGCCGTTTCGTATGCGGTTTTGGCTGATGCATCATTGTTCGTCCGCAGGTAATATTCTGCCTTGATCAGGTTCATCTGCGCAGCGTTGATGATCACACCGGGGAAAAACTGGTTGTGGCTCGTGGTATACCGGTTGTAAATCGCCAGTTGACCGGCATTGAACTGAGCGGCCTGAACCGCTTCGGTCGCCAGGGGATCGATGCCAATAAACTTCCCGGCGGCATTCAGACCCGGTTCAAATAGGATAGGCAGACGCGGGTCCTTGTTGGTGTTCATGTGGTCGATCATCGCCTTGCCCGCGGTGTTTCCGTACCAGCCGTCTGATGCCAAACCGCCCTGAAACCCTTTCGAGTTGATGTCGGTGTTGATGTCGAAAACATTGATCTGTATGTTCTGCGCGTTGGTTTCCACAATCGGATAGGTGGTGGCGTTGCCCAGAATTTCAGCGATCTCGGTGTTGGAGCGGGTTTTCATGCTTTCCACATCCGATACTCGGTTCAGCAACCGCAGCCGCAGCGAGTTGGCGTAGCGTTTCCAGGCCGTGATGTCGCCTTTGTTCAGGAAATCCTGCGTCTGAAACGACTTCTGATACCCGGCATTCAGCGTGATGCCGTTCAACTCGGTGGCAATGCGTTTCAGGTCATCCAGCAGAAAAGCATAAATCCCTTCTGCCGTATCGAATTTCGCCAGCGAAGACGCGTATTCACCACCGTTCGTGCTCAACATGCCGGCTTCCGAGAACGGAATCGCGCCGTGTACATCCACCAGGCGCTGCGTTTGGTCGTAAACGTAAATCGCAGCCGCCAGCATGAAAATTTTCCGGTCGGCCTGCTGATCGGCGGGTCTGGAAGCGTAGATTTTCTGCAATTCGCGGTACTGCGCGAGCATGTTGTAGTAGTTGTACCACACGTTTTCGACCCCTGCCGAACCTGGAACGTAGAGACCGGACTGATTCAGCCGACCAATCGCCTGGGTATACGGATTCAGCGAAAGCCGCAGGGTTGTAAAATAGTGCGTGTAGCCCGGCAGAACATACTCGCGGTTGGCATACAGTACCCCGGTAAATTGTTTTTCAACGGTCGACTCGGCAATTTTGGCCGGATCGGGATAGGCTTCGGCAAACTCGGATTCCTTACAGGATACGGTTCCCAGCAGAAGCCCGGCTAAAGCGAATATGGCTATTTTTTTCATTTTCAGTGTTGCGTTAAGAATTAGAAACTGGCGCGAAGCATGACCCCCATGGTCCGGAACGATGGGTTGTTCCCGGCGTTGTTGATGTTATCCGACCATTTCGTACTGGCGTTGGTCTGTTCGGCATCCAGGTCTTTGATGGTCCGGTAGAAGAAGAACAGGTTGCGGCCAAACACCGACAGCGTCAGGTTCTGGGTTCCGATTCGGCGGGTAATGTTGGCCGGAATCCGGTAGCCCAGGGAGATTTCCCGCATTTTGATGTAGGAATTTTCCTTGACGAACAGTTCGTACCGGGCATTGCCGTATTGCGGGCCACCCCAGTTGTAAGTTGCATTGTAATAGGTCGCCTGCGAAACCACGTTGGTGTTGGCTTCCCCATTGGCCAGTACGCCCTGCATCAGCATCCCGTCGTGATAAACCACCTCGCCTTTGGGGCCGGCAGCAGCCGTAGTCTGAACCCCTTTGCCATTGGCATCTTTGTAGTAACTCAGTCCACCGCGTTCCTTATCCATGGCGGTCAGGCTTTCTTCGGTCAAACCGCGTGAGGTCAACCAGTTGATCCCCGTCGGCATGATGTGACCGCCAAACCGGAAATCAGCCACCAGATCCAGATTGAATCCTTTGTAGTTCAGGCTATTGATCAAACCACCCGTCAGTTTCGGCATGGCGTTTCCGACCTTGATCCAGTTGGCACCATCCAGTTGGTACAGCCCATTCGGGCCAACAATACCCTGTCCGTTCGCATTTTTCAGGATCCCGTGGGCATAAATATCCCCCATCGGTTGTCCGACCACCGACCGCAACTGGGCCGCATTGCCATCGTAATCCGCATGAATCAGTTCTGTCGAGCTGTTGGCCAGTTTTTCAACCTTGTTGCTGTTCTTCGCCAGGTTCAGCGTAATGTCCCAGTTGAAAGCATTGTAGCCTAATCCTTTGATCGGCGTTGCATTCAGGGCGAGTTCCAGCCCCTGGTTCCGCAGCGTACCGATGTTGGCCAGAACCGACCGGGCACCTGAGCTGGCGGCAATCGTCAACGGCAGAATCTGATCGACGATCTGGGCGTTGTAATAGGACAGGTCAAATCCGATCCGGTCTTTCAGGAACCGGGCTTCCAGACCAAATTCAAATTCACGCTTCTGCTCGGGACGGATTTTGTCGTTCCCGTAGGAACTGTTGATCGTCGTGTAAAGAACGGAGCTTCCGCCGGTTTGCTGGAGGCTCAGGTTCCCCTGGCTATAGGCATTGTTGGCGCTGTAAATCGGCGGGTAGTTCCCCACAATCCCGAACGACGCCCGCAGTTTCCCGTAGCTAACCACCGTAGGCAACTTCAGGAAGTCGCTGAAAACCAAACCGGAGTTAACGGAAGGATAGGTAAAGGCATTGTTGCCGGTGATCAGCGTGGAGGTACGGTCCCGGCGAATCGTGCCTTCCACAAAGAAGAAGCCTTTGTAATCAAAATTCAGCGTTCCCAGGTAGGCATCCCGAACGTAGCGGTCGCGGGTGTTGCTGCCGTTGGGGGTGTTTACCGAAGCTGAAACATCGAAGAAATTTTCCGTACTCAACCCGCCGTTGGTCGAACGGCTGATAAACGTATTCAACTGCTTGTTGGCCGTATACCCCGCCATGGCGGTCAGGTTCATGTCTTGGTTCAGCTTTTGCGTATAGGTCAGCAGCAGGTCCCCGTAGACGTTGTTATACAGTCTGTTTTCCATGGAGAACGATCCCGAATACCCGAAGGCCAGCGGAACGGAGCTGCGTTGTTTGTCTTCCAGCCGTTCTGAGGTAATGTCGGTTCCGATCCGGCCCCGCAGCTTCAGGTTGTCCAGAATGTCGTAGTGCTGCGTCACGGCAGCGATCACGCGGTTGCTATACTCGTCGTAGGTATTGGCACGGGTGCTCCACACGTAATCCCCGATATCCGACTTGAAACCGTTCCGGATGATGTTCTCACTCGGCGTCAGACTCTGGTTGGTACCGGTTACGAATTTGTAGCCCTGGCTGGTTTGGTATTTATTAAAATACCAGTCGGCCGATTCGAAACGGTTCATCATCCCCGTAAAGTTATTGATCATGCGATCCACTTTAAACGGGCGGTTGTGCGTATACTGGTTGACATAATTCACCATCAAATCCGTCCGAAGCTTTTTGTTCAGGCTAAAGGTCGTGTTCAGGTTCATGATGTTCTTGCTGTTCTTCGCGCCGTAGCTGATCATCCCGTTATCCTGGCGGGTGTAGGAAAACCGCAGGTTGGAATTGTCCGTTGCCTTGGAAATCGACAGGTTGATGTTGGAGCTGCTGGCGTTCTGGAACAAGTCCGCGTAGCTGTTTTTGGAAGGCGAATACGGCCGGATCACACCGTCGAACGCCATCACCGGTTGTCCATCGAACTTGGGTCCGAAATTGACCGTGGCATTCAGCAGACCCCGGGTGTCACCCACGCCATCGCCGTTGGTGTCGTAGGAGATGAAACCGTTGGCATCCTGGCCGCCGTTAAGGTAATTCAGCATGTAGCCCGGACCCCGAACATCCTGATACCGGGGCAGATAAGCAATTTTATCGACGCTATAACTGGCGTTAAAATCAACGCCTAATCCTTTTTTCCCTTTTCCGGTTTTGGTCGTCACCAGCACCACCCCGTTCACGGCTTCCGAACCGTAGAGGGCAGCCGCCGAAGCACCTTTCAGAATCGAGATGTTTTCAATATCCGCCGGGTTCAAATCCAGCAAACCGTTCCCCCGAATCCGTTGGTCTCCCCAATAATCCGTGTTCCGGACTTCGCCATTCCGGATGGGAATACCGTCCATCACGATCAAAGGCTGGGTATTGCCGGTAATGGAAGCAAACCCGCGAACGCTGATGCTGACCGCACTGGTGGCACCACCCGGTGTTGCGTTGATGACAACACCCGGGGCTTTTCCGTACAGAGCGGTAGCAAAGTTCGGAGAAGCGGCTTTGACCAGCGCGTCGTTCTTGACCACCGTCGTCGCATACCCCAGCGCCCGTTGTTCTTTCGTAACACCCAAAGCCGTCACGACCACTTCATTGATCATGGTCGCGTCTTCAGTCAGTGCGAGGTCAACTACCGACCGGTTGGCGATGGCGACTTCCTGCGTTTTGTAGCCGATGAAGGAGAAAACCAGCGTTCCGTTTTTACTGGCGGAAAGACTGTACTGGCCGCTGGCATCGGTCGTAGTCCCTTGAGACGTACCTTTCACTACAATGGATACGCCCGGCAAAGGCTGGCCATCGGTGCTTGCCGTAACCTTCCCCGTAATCGTCTGGGCGAAGACGGGTGAACTTACCATCAAAAGCATGACGATAAGCCTGAGTAGATTTTTTGACATAAAGGAGATGTAGTAAGATGGAAGTAGAAGAAATTTAACACAAGATTAATAATTTTTTTAAATATAAAAGCCCATTATATTAAAAAATATTATTAAGTCTCAGCCGGATTGGTTTTGGCTGATCTGACAATCGGGTGCTATCGTCCTGAGCCTGCATTGATTGATACGACAAGCAATAAAAATATAGCAAAAAAATGAGCCTGACAAATTATATGAAGACCAAAAAGCCAGGACGAGGCAGAGAGGAAATCACCAGCTACTACCGGTAACATCGTCCTCTCTACCTCGTCCCGGCTCCCCCGTCTTTCGTCTCTTGTCTTTATTCTCAACTCTTTACGCTCCCCTCAATTATTCAACCGCACAAAACCGCCGTCGATGGGGTAATCGCAACCGGTGTTAAAACCGGCTTCGTCCGAACACAGGTATAAGGCCAGCGCGGCAATTTCCACCGGTTTGGCCATCCGGCCAATGGGCTGGGTAGCCGCCAGTTTGGCAAACATCTCGGCTTCCTGTCCGGGGTACGTACGGGCAATAAAACCGTCAACAAACGGCGTATGTACCCGGGCCGGCGAAATGCAATTGCAGCGAATGTTGTGTTTCAGGTAATCTTTGGCCACCGAAAGGGTCATCGATACCACCGCGCCCTTGGTCATCGAATAGGCAAACCGATCCGGAATCCCGACCGTGGCAGCAATCGACGCCATGTTCAGCACGACGCCCCCGCCATTGGCTTTCAGGTGCGGAATGGTGGCATACAGGCAATTGTAAGCCCCTTTGACATTGACCGTAAACACCCGGTCAAAATCGGCTTCCGTCGTGGTTTCAACGGTTCCGATGTGCGAAATACCGGCGTTGTTGACCAGAATGCTGATGGCTCCACCAGCGGCAATCCGGTCAATCACCTCGACAACCTGCGCCTGATTGGACACATCGACAGCATGCGCGTGCGCCCGTCCACCGTTGGCATTGATCTCCTCAGCGACCTGCCGGGCCAGGTCCGCATTCAACTCCAGAATATGAACCAGCGCACCCGCCTGCGCGAAGGTCTGCGAAATCGCCAGCCCAATTCCGCTGGCCCCACCTGTGATGATGGCAACTTTATCTTTTAGACTAAACATAGTTAATTGTGAATGAGTGAATGAGCGAATGAGTGAATGATAAATAGCCGGGTTCCTGACACACTATTCACTCATTCTATCATTCACTCATTCAAAATTAAAGGGAAACGCCCCGCTTCCAGGGGATAAAATCGTCCTGACCCAGTTGCTGGGCTTTGGTTTTGACTTCGCCACTGGCGAGCCGGATTACGTATTCGAGCAGTTCTTCGGCATTTTGCTCGATGGTTTCTTCGCCTTCGATGATCGGGCCGCTGTCGAAGTCGATGACGTCAGGCATGCGCCGGAGCAAGGCGGTGTTGGTCGAAATTTTCACTACGGGGCAGATCGGATTACCCGTTGGCGTTCCCAAACCGGTCGTAAACAGAATGATGTTGGTGCCGGAACCAGCCATACCCGTCGTGGCTTCCACGTCGTTTCCGGGCGTACAGAGGAGGTTCAAACCGGGTTCGGTGGCGGGTTCGGTGTAATTCAGAACATCAGCAACGGGTGACGTCCCCCCTTTTTTGGCCGCTCCCGCCGATTTGATGGCGTCGGTAATCAACCCATCGCGGATGTTGCCCGGCGAGGGGTTCATATCGAAACCAGAACCAACGGCCTCCGCTTTCGCCGAATAGTCCTGCATCAGGTGAATGAATTTCAGTGCTTTCTCTTCTGAAGTCGCACGATTGATCAGTTCCTGTTCCACCCCGTTCAGTTCCGGGAATTCCGCCAGCACGGTTTTGGCACCCAAAGTGACCAGAATATCCGACAGATGCCCGATGGCCGGGTTGGCCGAAAGGCCCGAGAAACCGTCGGAACCGCCACATTTCAGACCAACGGTCAGGCTGCTCAAAGGAGCTGGCTGCCGTTCCAGTTTGTTGGCTTCAACCAGTCCCAGGAACGTTTCGCGGATCGCGTTGGTCAGCATGGCGTATTCGGTGCCGTCCTGCTGTTCAAAAATCAGCATGGGCTTGTTAAACTTCGGATTGCGTTTCCGTACCTCGTCTACCAGCATCGAGGTTTGCGTATGCTGGCAACCCAGACTCAACACCGTGACACCGGCCACGTTGGGGTTGTTGATAAAACCGGCAAACAGGCCACACAGGGCTTCGGAATCCTGGCGTGTGCCGCCACAACCCATTTCGTGCGTCAGAAACTTGATGCCGTCGATGTTTTTAAAAGGCCGCTTGACAACGGGTTCATCCAGCGTGCGCACCTGCGACGGATCGAGAAAAGCTTCCATTTTATGAATCCGGTCCATATCGCCCACTTTATAGAGCTGCAGCAATTCATGTACCTGCTCCCGGTAAATCTCCGATTGGGCATAGCCCAACTCCCGCTCGAAAGCATCTTTCAGAATCAGGATGTTGCGGTTTTCGCAAAAAACGAGCGGCACCACAAGCCAGTAGTTGGCGGTTCCCACCATACCGTCGGCGCGGTGGTAGCCCATGAACGTCCGGTTGTGCCAGGCCGACACGTCGGGTTGTTGCCAGGTGTAGGGCTGTTTTTTGTCGATTCCGTACTGATCAGCGTCGTGTTTGAGGTTGAACGTCGTGATGGGTTCGCCCCGTTTGATAGGTTGTGTGGCTTTTCCAACCAACACGCCGTACATAATCACCGAGTCACCGGTTTGCAGATCTTCGGTTACAAATTTGTGTTTCACCCCGACCCCAACCGGTAGGGTATACGTTTGTCCCTCAAAATCAACCTGTTCGCCCGACTGAAAATTTTGCAGGGCCACAATTACGTTATCGGCGGGGTGTACTTTCAGAAGTTTATGCTGCATAGTTATAAGAGTAGGAATAACATCCGGGGCTGATCCATCAGAATCCCGGTTTATTTCAAGAGACAAAAGTCTGTGAATTATCACTAATATTGAAATAAAAAAATCAAGATTCTTCCCTATTCATGCAAGTTTCCGGCAATCTCCTTAATCTTTTCGACCGCACCATCCGTTTCAGCCAGTTGACCATTGAGCAGGGCCGGATTCACCAAATCGACGAACTGGGCCCCGAACGTCCCGGGGAACCGTATCTCCTGCCCGGTTTTGTCGATGCCCACGTTCACATTGAAAGCTCACTGCTCACGCCCGCCCAGTTTGCCCGGCTGGCGGTGGTTCACGGCACCATCGCCACGGTGTCGGACCCGCACGAGATTGGAAACGTTCTGGGTGTCGAAGGCGTGGAATATATGATTGCCGACGGCAAACGCGTGCCGTTCAAATTCTGTTTTGGTGCTCCCTCCTGTGTACCGGCCACCCCGTTCGAAACCGCGGGGGCCACCATTGGCGTTCGGGACGTCCGGCGGCTGCTGGGACTGAAAGAAATTGGCTATCTGGCTGAGATGATGAATTTTCCGGGCGTTCTGCACCAGGACCCGGACGTGATGGCCAAAATTGCGCTGGCGAATGCCTTCAACAAGCCCATCGACGGCCACGCACCCGGTTTGCGGGGCGACGATGCCCAACGTTACATCGACGCCGGTATGACCACCGACCACGAGTGTTTTACGTACGAAGAAGGGCTGGACAAAGTGCAGCGGGGCATGGCTATTCTGATTCGCGAGGGAAGCGCGGCCAAAAATTTCGAAGCGCTGATTCCGCTGCTCGCCGATTTCCCGGACAAAATCATGTTCTGCTCCGACGACAAGCATCCCGACAGCCTGGTGGAAGGCCACATCAACCAACTGGTTAAACGGGCGTTGGCAAAAGGACACGATTTATTCAACGTTCTGCGGGCGGCCTGTCTCAATCCGGTGTTGCATTACCGCCTGCCGGTGGGCCTGCTACGGGAAGGTGATCCGGCCGATTTGATCGTTGCCAGCGACTTACAGGCGTTTACGATTCTCAAAACGTATAGCAATGGCGTTGTGGTAGCCGAAAATGGAATTTCACTATTGCCGGATTTGCGGAGTGAACACGTTAACCGGTTTAACTGCCTGCCGAAAAAACCGCTTGATTTTGAAGTGTCGTTGGATCAGCAACCGGGTCACTTACAAGTTATTGAAGCACTCGATGGGCAGTTAATTACCAACAACCTTCTTCTCGCTCCTACGCTTCTGGACAACCGGGTGGTGGCCGATGTGACGCGGGATATTCTAAAAATAACCGTCGTGAACCGCTACCAGGACGCGGCCCCGGCCGTGGCTTTCATCAAAAATTTCGGCCTTAAAAAAGGCGCGATTGCTTCTACCGTCGGGCATGATTCCCACAACATCATCGCCGTGGGCTGCGACGACCACAGCATTAGTCAGGCCGTTAACCTGGTTATCGAAGCCCGGGGCGGGTTGAGTGCCGTTGCGGAGGCAACCCATCACCACCTTCTCCCCCTCCCCATTGCCGGTTTGATGACTGATACCGACGGCTATGCCGTTGCGGCTACGTACACGGCCATCGACCGCTTTGTGAAGGATGAACTGGGAAGCACGCTGGCTTCACCGTTCATGACCTTGTCGTTCATGGCTTTGCTCGTCATTCCCTCCCTCAAACTGAGTGATCGCGGCTTATTTGATGGACAAAACTTCCGGTTCACTCCCATTATGATTAAGCGGTCGTAAAACCGTATGCACGCATACTAAAATAAAAAAAATCCTATTTATACAAGTTTTTGTAAAAAAAAGCCCGAACTGTTTTTATTAACAAGTTTTGTTAATAAGTTTACATTCTGTAGAAAGAGTACTTTCTGTTGACCCATCCTAAACCTCTACTATGCCTCGCTACCGCACCCCATCCGGTATAGACGAAGAGCAACTCTGGGATCAGTTCCGGAGTGGCGATGAAGTGGCTTTTGCCCGGCTTTATAAGGAATATGTGCAGGTGCTGTATCACTACTGCGCCCACTTCACCGCCGACCGGGCATTGATCAAAGACTGTATTCACGACCTGTTTGTCGAATTGTGGAAACACCGGCAAACCATCGGTCAGACCACCTCAGTCCGGTTTTATCTGATGGCTTCGATCAAGCGAAAACTGGTTCGCCATCTGAACGCCGAGATGAAATTCAGTAGCCAGGACGATGTGGAAAACGACCGCGAATGGCTCCCCGGCTGTGCGCCGTCCTACGAATCGACACTGATTTCGTACGAAGAAGACGACCACGTCAACTCCTGTGTGGCCAAAGCCATCGAAAAACTCCCCCGCCGTCAACGCGAAGCCGTTTATCTGCGCTATTATCAGAATTTGAGCAACGAAGAAATTTCGTCGCTGATGCAGATCAACATCCAGTCGGTTTACAACCTGATTTTCGGCGCGTTGACCAATCTGAAAAAATACATCTCGCCCGAAAAAGTGGTTCTGTAACGGACAGCATCCTGGCCCTGCGGTTCTAACTATTGCTTGTCGTTTGAAGTTTACCCAATACGGTTACTTACCTTTGTAACCCAAACCGGTATACTTCAAACGGCAAATTCTGCATGAACCCGATTACCACACCCCTTCCCGAACGGATGCGCCCCCGCACCCTGGATGACGTTATAGGCCAACAAAAACTAATTGGCCGGGGAAGCGCCTTACGCCGGGCCGTCGAAGCCAACCGCATTCCGTCGATGATTTTGTGGGGACCGCCGGGCGTCGGAAAAACGACACTCGCCCAGTTGATCGCGGAAGCCACCAAACGCCCTTTTTTCAGTTTAAGCGCCATCAGCGCGGGTGTCAAAGAAGTCCGCGACGTGCTCAGCCGCCCTTCGGGTTTGTTCCCTCCCATCGTTTTCATTGACGAAATTCACCGGTTTAACAAAAACCAGCAGGACGCGCTGCTCGGTGCGGTCGAAAAAGGGACCATTACGCTGATCGGGGCCACCACCGAAAACCCGTCGTTCGAGGTCAACTCGGCTTTGCTGTCGCGTTGTCAGGTGTATATTCTGGAATCGCTCGGTGTCGACGAGCTGAAACAACTGGTCGACAACGCCGTTTTGAAAGACAGCTACCTCAAAGAAAAAAACATCACCGTTGCGTCCTACGATGCGCTCATGCGGATTTCGGGGGGTGACGGCCGGAAGCTCCTGAACCTGCTGGAGATGGTCGTAACGTCCCGCCCGGACAATCAGGAGATGACGATCGATGACGAACTGGTGACGACCGTTGCCCAACACCAGATTGCGCGGTATGATAAATCGGGCGAACAACACTACGACATCATTTCGGCCTTCATCAAATCCCTGCGCGGCAGCGACCCCAACGGCGCGTTATACTGGATGGCCCGGATGCTGGTGGCGGGTGAAGATCCTGAATTCATTGCCCGCCGGATGTTGATTCTGGCCTCGGAAGACATTGGCAACGCCAACCCGACGGCGATTATTATGGCTACAAACGCCATGCAGGCCGTGAAAGTTATCGGCTTTCCCGAATGCCGGATTGTACTCTCGCAGGTGGCGGTGTATTTAGCGACGTCGCCAAAAAGCAACGCCAGTTATGTAGCGATCAATGAAGCGATGGCGCTGGCCGAGCGGACGTCCGATCAACCCGTGCCACTGCACTTGCGCAACGCGCCGACCAAACTCATGAAGCAGATTGGTTACGGCAAAAACTACCAGTACGCGCACGATTTTGAAGGAAATTTTGTCCAGCAGAACTTTTTACCCGACGAGTTGAAGGGAACGAAGTTGTATCAGCCGGGTCAGAATGCGCGGGAGAATGAAATCCGGAAGCAGTTGCAGCGTTGGTGGGGTGAGTGGTACGACTATTGATCGGTCAATACCGGTCCCCGCTGCCGCCACCGCCAAAATCACCACCGCCAAACCGCATATCATCTTTGGAACCCGGATGCTCCGAAGTGGCCTGAACACTCGCCAGCAGTTCGGCATTGATCAGGAATTGGTTGGGTGAATCTTCATCGGGCCGATCCGTAAAGTTTGCGCGGGGTACGCGCAGATACCGAATCAGGAAAACCGCCACCAGAATGAGCGACAATCCGTTGACCGCCAGATAAACTTCCAGCGAAAACAGCGGGTGAAAATACCGCCAGGTGGCCAGGGCCAGTCCCCAGCCGATGGCACTCATGATCAGTAACGGGCGTTCTTTCTGACGGAAACCCAGGTAAAACAAGGCAATCGGAACCGCGATGGTCAGGGTCCAGAAAAGGCCCGCCCAGGCAATTTCGGGGGCTTCGGCGGGTCGTCGGTCCATCATCCAGTAGTTCAGTTCACGAACGGCATAGTAGTTACAACTGATCAGTAACAGACTCAGGGACAGCCACTCCAGCAGAATAAAATTATCCCGCCAGTACACCATTTCGTCCCGGTCTTCATACAGCCGGGCCAGTACATACAGTCCCGCCGAAACGCCCATCAGCACAAACGGCAGGATCTGTTTCCCAAACGAAAATTCCAGTATAAAATCGAAAAGGGCTACGGCCAGTGTTACAAAAGCCGCTAACGTCAGAAGCAGATCGCTGTAGTACCAGACGCCGAGCAGAATCAGTGGTAAGCTGATGAAACAGTATTGCCAGAGCGGCATATTGTCGGGAAACAGACCGATTACCCCCACAATGACGAGTGCTACAGCCGCAATAATCAGTGCATTGTCAGTACCGGATCGGTAGTGTTTCCGGCTGTTGATCAGGTGACCCGCCAGAAATCCAATGGCGGTGCCGAAACCGATGTTGAAGAAATGGTAAAACAGATCGATTTCAAAGAGTTTTGACAGGAGTGTTGCCAGCAGGAAGTACCCGCCACTGACGGCGACAATGGAAAACACAAACAGGCCGATTTCAATAAAACCGTTGGATTCGTGAAAACCGACCGGATAGTTTTCCCGGATCTGCTGCATTTTTGCTTCATCAAACAGACCCTGGCGTTGCCAGCGGGCGGCCTGTTCGGTGATGTGTTTGTTGCGAACCCAGTTTTCGTTGTAGGCTTTCATCTTGACAAAGGGTGTGGAATACGTGCGGAAACGGTCACAGTCAAACTTTCCGGCTTCTTGATAAATAGGCCGTAATGCCAATACCAGTAATAATCCAGTAGAGGTACGTCGCTTCGTCGCGCAGGTGCAAATAATGGAACACCAGATAGGTTACGCCAATGTACCCATAAAATGTACTCATCAGCAGGAACAGAAACGAATGCTCTTTTCGGGCGTACCAGTCGAACGCAACACAGGCAACGGCCAGTGCGACGGCAAACAGCAGATCCTGTTCTTTAAAATTGAACAGCCCGGCCACAAGCGCCACCAGCAACAGGTTGCCCGCAAATGTTAAGGTGGTTAGGGTGAAATGCCGTTTGATCCGTTGCCGATCCAGCACCAGTGCCCCCGCCATGAGCACCAGACTCAGCACGATGGCCGAAAGCAAAACCGTCATATCTCGCAGGTTGCCCTTGAAGTAAAACTCCAGCGGACGAACCGTCACCCCAATCCACGAAATCAAAGCCGTAAGTCCCATCGCCAGCACACCCCGGTGGTCGAACAGATACGCCAGCGTCAGAAACAGGATGGCGGGCAAAAAAGTTACCAAACCGTAGCGGGTACCAAACAGGTTATATTGGTATTGCAGGTATCCTTCCAAGGTCAAAAAAAGCAGGCAACCCAGCAACAGGGCGTAATCGCCAAACGGCGAACGACTGGGTGAGTGAGCGATGGTGAGTGGCCCTTTGAAACGAATGGCAAACGCAAAACAGGCCGCACAAACCACCGCGAGCGCCAGAATCAGCAGGTTGTGGCCGATCTGGTCGATGTATCTGTAAATCAGCCAGCCCGTTCCCGTCGTAAAAAGCAGAATACCGGCATAGAGCAACGACCGTAATTCCCAATGTACCGAAAACAGTCTCTGGTCTTCAACCGACTGGATCACAACGCGTTGTTTCTCATCAAGCAAGTGCTGATCGGCAAGTTCCTGCAATACCCTTTTCGGGGACATATTAGCGAAAAATAGTGTTAATAGTAATAACGGTAAAGATGGGCAAATGGATTGAAAAAATGGCAACCAGACCGCAACAGATCGAACTTCCACCAAAATACTACCTCGATTATTTTCGCTACCTGACCGGTTTTGTCCGTCGCATGTACGGCCATTTGCTGAATGAAGCGGAGCAGGGATTCATTCGCCGGTTCGACGAGCTGACCGAAGATGCGCAGTGCCTCTATGTGCGGTTCAGCAACCGGCGGGGAACGTTTTTTCGGGTGCAGAAGCTGCAATACAAGGAAATTGACGACCTCCCGGCGGCCGTGGGTGAACTCCTCATCAACGGTTTTATCGAACGGCTGAACCCGCACCACGAAGTGCTGGGCGACGAGGTCTTAAACACCTTTACCAAACCGGAGTTGCTGGAACTGTTGCCGCTGGAACCAGAGGAAGTCAAACCGCTAGGAAAAGCGAAAAAGGAAAACATTGTCCGGTATGCCCTGCACGAGCTGGATTTTGCCCGGATTGTCGAAAGCCTGACCCGGTTTGAAACGGTGGTGAAACCGCATTTCGACGCAGAGGTCATGATGCTGAAATACCTGTTTTTCGGAAACCGTTCCGGCGACATGACCGAGTTTGTGATTCGCGATCTGGGCATGGTGACCTTCGAACGCTACGACGAATCGAAGCTGACGGCCCGGTTTGTGAACCGCAAAGAGGTGGAAGACAAGCTGCTGATTTCACTCACGAACGAAGAATTTCACGAATTGCGCGATTCCGTAACGCCACCGGAAGACGTGTTCAACTGGTTTATGAACTGGGACGAAACCCGGCCTGAACTCAGTGAGATTGCCAAACCGGGTTATGCCAAACTGGTAGCCCACGTCGGCGGTTATCTGGAACGGCAGAAAATGCCGGAACAGGCCATGCAAGTCTATTCCCTGACCGAACGGGTTCCGGCCCGCGAACGGCGCGCGCGGCTGCTGTTCCGGTCGGGGCTGACGGAGGAAGCGCTGGCCCTCTGCGACGAAATCGCGCTGAATCCGCAGAACGCCGATGAACGGTATTTTGCCAACGATTTCCGGGAAAAAATCCTGAGTGCCGGGGAGAAAAAGCGCAGCCGAAAAGCCACCACCCGGTTTTTGTCCGATGCCGAGAGCGTCGGCATTCCGGCTATTTACCGGCACCACGTCGAAGCCGGGGTCATGAATCACTTTCTGGAAACCGGCTGGGAAGCATCCTTTACGGAAAACTATCCCTGGCGCGGTCTGTTCGGGCTGGTGTTCTGGGACATCATTTACGACGCCAACGTGCAGGCCATTCACCACCCGCTGCAACGGACGCCTTCGGATTTTTACCTCCCCGATTTTTACGTCAAACGCGAAGAGTTGCTCAAAAAACGCCTGGCCGACCTCAAAACCCGTGACGATTGGAAGAAACACATTGAGACGGTTTTCTTCGAAAAATACGGAATTACGAATGTGCTGGTCGACTGGAACGAGGAACTGTTGAGCCTGAATCTCCAGATGGTCGCTTTGCTGGAACCGGCGCAACTGGGTCTGATCATGCTCGAAATCTCGCGCAATCTCCGTGAAAACACCCGCGGTTTTCCCGACCTCCTGATCTGGAACGAACAGGGAGATTATGAGTTTGTGGAAGTAAAATCCCCAACCGATCATCTCGGTGCGCAGCAACTGCACTGGCTGGAGTTTTTCCAGCTCATCGGCGTCCGGTCGCGGGTGTTGCGGGTGATTTGGACTATATAGAGTGAAGAGTGAAGAGTTAAAAATTAAGAGTTGAATTTCAGCAGGAACACTATTTCAACTACTCAATGCCAATCTTTTAACTTTTAACTCTTAATTCTTAACTCTTAATTCTTAAATATGCACTCACAATCTCCCCGCGCGGAGAAACACCGGAAACCGGACTTCCCGTTCGCTGTTTCCCCAAACGGTTTTCAGTTGATCGGACATCCAGAGAACCGGGTCGTTTCCGTGCTGGCGGATGTATTTCTGCACACTTGACCACGTTCGTAGGTAGTTCAGAAAGCGATCCAAATCCCAGTTTCGCCGGATGGTAAAGTTCTGATGAACGACCTCATCGAACGGAAACGGGATGCTGGCATACCCTTCATCAACGTGTTTTCGCTTGCTGTCCCAATACGGCCCGATGATGACCTCGTAGAAATGGTAGAAAACCGGATCGATAACCGGGTCGATTTGCGCGTTTCCGTACCCCCACTCGGCCAGAACCGCACCCGGTTTTGCGACCCGCCGAACCTCCCGGTGAAACGCGCCGGTATCGAACCAGTGCAGGGCTTGGGCGACGGTTATCAAATCGAAAGACTGGTCCGAAAAAGGCGTTTGCTCAGCCGGACAGACCGTATAGGTAATATTGGCTTTCTGAACGGCTTTTTCCAGTTGCTGTGCGCTGATGTCCGTGGCATCCACCTGGTCAAAATGGGCCGACAACACGCTGGCAACCTGTCCGTTGCCCGTGGCGCAATCCCACGCTTGTTGACGGCCGCCGGTTATGGATAAGAGAAAATCATAGAGTTCGGGCGGATAATCGATCCGGTATTGCGCATAGAGATCGGCGTGGCCCGAAAAAAGGTCGATGGTGGCCATAGTTAAATTCAGGAAAACAGGATTCTCATTTTTTTTCTTCTTTTTCTTCCATTTCGACGGTAGCCATTAAACTTTCGGTTTTCTACCTTGTCAAACGGGCAAGATATTTATGGAAAAAGCCGGTAGAGTGTTGGCGTATATTAGCATTGCCGTATAACTTTGTTGGCCCGATCACAGTTTTTAGTCTTAACTCATTAAGCTTTTAATCGAATTTACATGAAAAAAACGTTTGGAATGCTCATTGCGGTTGCCCTGACCGCCCTTATTTCCGTCAGCAAAGCGCAAGCTCAGACCGTAATACCCGACGACATTAAAGCTTTACTTCAGAAAAACATCTGTCTGGCTTGCCATAACCCGGACACCCGTCTGGTGGGCCCTCCTTATAAAGAGGTTGCAAAGAAGAAATATACCGATGCGCAGATTGTCGAATTGATTTACGAACCAAAGCCGGAACACTGGCCAGGTTACCCCCCGATGGCTGCGTTGAAAAACGTTCCGAAAGACGAAGCACTGAAAATTGCCGCCTGGATTAATTCTTTGGATGGTGGCGCGAAAAAGGCCCCGGCTAAAAAACCGGCTGCGAAGAAAAAGGCGTAATATTCGCTAATACGTAAAAAAATAGTCCTGCCAAAAAAGCAGGACTATTTTTTTACACGGATGAAATTATTTATAATTCGCGATTTGTAAATCGCGAATTATGCTTAAACCCCTTCATCAACCGGCGGCTCGTTGTCACTGAAAATCCGTTGCCGGACCGCTTCGTACAAGACCACACCCGTGGCCACCGACACGTTCAGCGACTCGACTTGCCCCACCAGCGGAATGCGGGCATGGTGGTCGGCCAGGCGCAGCAGTTCATCCGAAATACCGTCGTCTTCCGAACCCATGACAATGGCTGTCGGGCCGGACATGTCAATGTCGTACAGGTAGTTATCGGTTTTTTCGGTACAGGCCACGACCTTAATGCCTGACTCTTTCATGTATTTCAACGTCTCCTCGAGATTGACTTCGCGGCAAACCGGCAGGTGACTCAAGGCGCCCGAAGAGGTTTTCATGGCGTCGGAATTGATGAGCGCAGCCCCACGCGCCGGAATCACAATCCCCTGGGCACCCGCACACTCCGCCGTCCGGGCGATGGCCCCAAAGTTGCGCACGTCCGTAATCCGGTCGAGCACCAGCAACAGCGGCACCTGCCCTTTTTCGTAAACGCCCACAATCACGTTCGAGAGTTTGGCGTAAAAAATCGACGACACAAAGCAGATCGCTCCCTGGTGATTTTTCCGCGTAATGCGTTCCAGTTTCTCAACCGGCACGCGCTGAATGGTCACCCGGCGCTCAAACGCGAGTTGCTGAATTTCGGGAAAGCTGCCTTCCTTGACCAGATACAGCCGGTCGATGTCTTTCCCGGAACGCAGAATTTCGGTAACGGATTGAATGCCAAACACCATCTCATCGCTGGAGTACTGTTTGGGCTTTTTGGTATGAAACGTATTTACTCGCGAATTGCTCCGGTTCTCCATGCTTCGACTACGGGATACCAGACGGGTTGATATTCGACATATCGCACCAGTTCATAGTGATCCTCAACAAATTGATTAGGTTTTCGATTAAAGGTAAAGTTAATTTCCGAGACATTCGCACGTTGGTTATATACCCACACCTCCCGGTCGCGGCTACGCTGAACCCGGTCGGGTGGCCCCAGCACAATGTAGATCATCCCTTTGTCGGTTTTCCAGCCTTCCTTATACGTGGTAAAAAGGCGGTTGGCTTCTTCTACGCGGCCATAATACGCCCGAATGGCTCCTTTTGCCAGACTCTGATCACCGGCCATCAGCGTCAGCCAATACCGGTCGAGTGCTTTTTTATAATCCGCAGCCGTATTCAGGCTGTTGATTTCGGTGTTGGTGCTAACGTATAAAATGGGCTTGATCAGTTTTTCGGGGCGAGTCATTTTCGGGAAGCGGTTGTCGGCCACGACCAGCCCCAGACCGAAGGCATCGGCGGTATCTTCCACAAAATAATACAGGCCTTCGTCCGGTAGCGAAAACGGCTGGTTCGTCATCACTGTCATGGTCGAATCCACGCCCATCACTTTGGTCGGCGGACGCGGTGTGGTATTCATCGGCGACTGCGCCGGATCGAAATCGTGCCGATACCGGAATAAATGCAGCGGTTTCGAAACCGCCCCCAATACATCCCGTACCACCACCGTATCGCCGGCATTGACAAAATGGTGCTGCTGCGGCAGATTGGTTTTCGGATCAAAAAAAGCAAACCGGTCACTCAGCTTGACGGTCTTAAACCGGATGGGTAAATCGTTCAATACCTTGCGACCCGTACTGATTTCGGTAATTTCGAGCAACATGACTCCGTTGGCGGTGTTGGCCGGTTTCTTCACATCAAACGCAACCGTCAGCACATCGCCCGCTTCGGGCGTGGCTTCCCGAATCACCGACTCGGCCGTCAGCGGAACGTTACCGTAAGCCAGTCGTTCGCGGCTGTTGTAGTCCGGATAAACGACGTAGTTGAGCATAAACCGGGACGTAAAATCCTCGACCGTGGCATGTTCACTGCCCTTCCGAACCATCAGATTCATGTACACCCGAATCGATGACGAATCTTTCCCCAGAAACCGGCCTTTGGTCGAAACTACCCGCCAACTGGTTTCCGTCGGTCTGGCCGGAGCCGAAGCACTAACCGGTGCCGACCTCGGTGCCGACCGGTCCGCCGGTCGTTCGGTCTGGCTAGTGCTGCTTTCCGGATTTTTGGTACGCTTGCCGGAAGCACAGGCTCCCAGTAAGGCCGCACAGAGTATGATAATGGCTATTCTCATATGGCTTAAATTCTATTCATACCTAAAACGAACAAAACGCCCAATCCCATCAATTCCAATTCGTTTTTTCAAAGCTACCGCAAATCAAGTAACTTTACCGAAAAAAAGAACAATGGGGACCCGGTTTATTCGAAAGCTGTGGCTTTAAGCACGCATTCGTTTTAGCCGAATCCTTCTTCCAACTACCCGAGTCACCGCTCAGGCATCCTATGTATAAAACCACCGAAATTACCTCCGCCGAAATTGCATCCGACAATCCTGTTCACCAACGGCTGTTGTTTCCGTACGTCGAAGCCGCCAAAATCGTGCGCGGCAAGGTACTGGAAATCGGTTGCGGCTGGGGACGCGGACTCGAATTGCTAACCAAAGCGGCTGATCACTATACCGGCATTGACAAAAATGAGGAGTTGATTCAATCGCTTCGTCAGGAATACCCACAATCTACGTTTATTCAGGCCAATATTCCTCCACTGAGCGGGTTAGCCGACAACAGCTTCGATTATATCGTCACATTTCAGGTCATCGAACACATTCAGAATGATGAACTGTTCATTAAAGAAGCGTTTCGGGTTCTGAAACCCGGTGGAACGCTGCTGCTGACCACCGTCAACCGCCTGTTTTCGCTCACCCGCAACCCGTGGCACGTGCGTGAGTATACCGCCGACGAACTGAATAAATTGATGCTGCGGTATTTTCCAAAAGTCGACACCCAAGGCATTCACGGCAACGGGAAAGTGATGACGTACTACGAGCAGAACAAGAAATCGGTCGAGAAAATTACGCGCTACGATGTGCTCAACCTACAACACCGCCTGCCCCGCTGGATGCTTCAGGTGCCTTACGATCTATTGAACCGCCTGAACCGCAATAAATTACTGGAACAGGACAGTTTGGCGGCCGAGATTCAGTACACGGATTATGTACTGACCAACACGCCCGCCGGAAGTCTGGATTTCTTTTATCTGGCCCGGAAATAAACTCGCTTGTGTGAAACCGCTGACAGGGCTTTATCGCTGTCAGGGTTTCACACAAGAACTACTCCTTCCCAGCCCTATTAGACTCCTTGATCGCCTGTCCGATTTCATCCCATTGTTCCGGGGTCACGCTTTCCAGGTGATTGAACTCCCCCGCCGACAGCACTTCCCCGCCGTCGATGGTAATGCACTCGCCGGTGATGTATGCGGAGTAATCGGACAGTAAATAAGCAGCCACGTTCGCCAGTTCCTGGTGTTCGCCAGCCCGTTTGAGCGGAATACGGCTAATGGGGTCCATCATCTTCACCAGCGGTTCGGGGAAAAGCCGGTCCCAGGCACCCTTGGTTGGAAAAGGGCCGGGCGCAATCGCATTCAGGCGAATACCGTATTTCGCCCACTCGGCCGCCAGTGATTTGACCAGGATCAACGCTCCACCTTTGGCGACGGCGGAAGGAACAACGTAACCGGAACCCGTTGTGGCATAGGTCGTTGAGATGTTCAATACCGTTCCCGGAATCTTATTTTCAATCCAATATTTCCCGACCGCAAGCGTGAAATAGTACGTCCCGCGCAACACGATATCGACCACCACGTCGAACGCTTTGTAGGATAACCGCTCGGTTGGGCTGATAAAATTTCCGGCGGAGTTATTTAGCAGCGCGTCGATCCGGCCAAATCGTTCGACGGTTTGGGCAATCACCTGCTCGATTTCCAGCGGTTTACGCACATCACAGGCCAGCGGCAACACCTGTCCGCCCGTTTCGTCCATCAACTCAGCGGCAGCGGCTTCCAGAACGGGTAATTTTCGGCTGCAAATGACCACATTGGCACCCAGTTGCAGAAAGTACCGGGACATCGATTTCCCCAACCCCGTACCCCCACCCGTAACAATAATTGTTTTATCTTTCAACGCGCCTTCGCGAAGCATGCCCTCAGCTTTGATCATAATTCGGGTTAGTTATATTTCCGCCAGTTATTGGCCGATGGAAACTTGCGGTAAAGTACAAAAGCCATCTTTTGTATAAAAAAATCGGGAAGGCTTTTCGCTAAATTATTTTCGTACACAACTAGAAATCCCATGCATCCTGAAACACTCGCCATCTACCAAAGTCGTATGGCCGACGCTAACGCCGGAGCTGTCGTCCCCCCTATTTCGCTCAGCACCACCTTCGAACGGGAAGCCGATGGCTCGTTCCCACACGGACACATTTATAGCCGGGCCAGCAACCCAAACCGCGATTTGCTCGAAACTGCCCTGGCTCAACTGGAAGGCGGTTATGCCGGACTGGCCTTTAGCTCCGGTCAAGCTGCCACGATGACCCTGCTGCTGGCCCTGCGACCGGGCGACCATGTCATTCTCGGCGATGATGCTTACCACGGAACCCCGGCCCTGCTCGAAGAGCTTTTTCATCCCTGGGGGCTGACCTACACCCGCGTCGATTTTACGGATCTGGAGACCATTCGCAGTTCCATCCACGAAAACACCAGCCTGATCTGGATTGAAACGCCGTCCAATCCGCTGTTGAAAATAGCCGATATTCAGGCCATTGCCGATCTGGCGCACCAGGCCGGGGCGTGGTGTGCCTGCGACAATACGTGGGCAACGCCGATTCTGCAACGCCCACTCGATCTCGGCTGCGATGTGGTGATGCACTCCACGACCAAGTACATCGGCGGCCACAGCGACGTGTTGAGTGGCGCGTTGATTTTCAGGGAAGACGGTGATTTCTACCAGCGCGTTCGGCGGTATCAAACCCTGGGCGGTGCCGTTGCGGCTCCGTTCGATTGCTGGATGCTGTTGCGCGGCATCAAAACCCTGACCACCCGGGTGAAGGCACAATCGGCGACGGCTTTGCAACTGGCACAATTCCTGCACCAGCATCCTGCCGTTGAAGCGGTTCATTATCCGGGTCTGGAAAGCCATCCGGGCCATGCCATCGCACAAAAGCAGATGACCCGGTTTGGGGCCATGCTGTCGGTTCAGATCAAAGGCGGTTCCGACGCAGCCATGACGGTGGCAGGTCGTGTCCAGCTTTTTACCCGGGCCACCAGTCTCGGCGGAATCGAAAGCCTGATCGAACACCGGGCGTCGGTAGAAGGCCCGAACACGACGACACCCCAGAACTTACTGCGGATTTCGGTTGGACTTGAACACGCCGACGATCTGATCGCCGATCTGGAACAAGCGTTGAATGCGCTGACTTAAACCGTTACCTGGTGTTTTTTCAGGTGGGTTAACTGCTCACTCAGCGTCCAGAGCTTCGTGGCATTGAACCGGCTCTGGGCGGCTTCGCTGGGCGGTTTGGGGCGGTTTTTGGCAAAATACAAACCCGTCACTTTGTCTACTTCGGGCGACGAGGCCAGGTAAATACCGGTTGTGGCGCCTTCTTCCGGGCTGATGAAAAAAGGCCGTGCCAAGTTAAAAAGTAAACCTTTGAGGTTGCTGTAATTCTGGGCAAAATTGGTCTTCACCACGCCGGGGTGCAGGCTGTTGGACGTGATGCCGTCATCGGCCAGACGTTCAGCTAATTCGTTGGCAAACAGAATATTACACAGCTTCGAGGCTCCGTAGGCTTTCATGCCTTCGTAATGCCGAGGTTGGGCCAGTTCATCGATTTTGAAACCCCGATCCCAGCGATGCGCTTCGGAGGAGACCGTAATGACGCGGGAATTGGTTCCTTTCCGAAGCAGGTCGATCAACAGATTGGTCAGCAGAAACGGCCCCAGGTGGTTGGTGGCAAAGGTTAGCTCAATGCCTTCAGATGTATATTGTTCTTTTTCAATATATAAACCGGCGTTGTTAATCAAAACATCCAGTCGGTCGAAGCGGTCAATGACTTCCCGGGCGGCTTGAATCACCGACGACTGGCTGGCCAGATCGCACCAGAGCAGATCGACATAGCCGGTTTTGCTGACGCTCTTGATCTCCTGACGAACGGGCCGGGCCTTTTCCAGATTTCGGCAAAGCATGATGATATTGAAACCTTTTTTAGCTAATTCTAATGCGGTTATTCTCCCGATGCCGGAATTGGCACCAGTAATCAGACACGTTCGGGACTGCATGGTGGTTTTTTTAGGTTACAGGAATAGTAACCCGCTGAGGAAGGAAGAAGTTTTGGGAATGGAGTAATAACGAATATTCACATTAATTATAAATGAAAAATGATGAATGCTAAATGTAAAAGTTGAATAGGCCAACCACTTTTACATTTAGCATTCATCATTTTTCATTTATAATTAATAACTTCTTATTTCACAGCCGCTTGTTCGCGTTTGAACAGCTCGACCAGCGTATCGACGGCGTAATCCACTTCTTCGACAGTATTGTATTTGCTGAATGAAAACCGGATGGCGCCCCGCTCGGCATCGTTGTGGGGCAGAGCCGAAAGCACGTGGGAGCCGAGGTTAGACCCACTGGTGCAGGCGCTGCCACCCGAAGCGGAGATGCCCGCAATGTCGAGGTTGAACAAAAGCATGTCGCTCATTTCGGACGACGGCAGACCGACGTTCAAAACCGTATACAAACTTTCGGAGAGATTAGCCGACAGCCCGTTGAACGATACGCCATCCAGCCGTTCGCGCAGTTGACTGATCATCCGGCTTTTCAAACTTTCGATGTACTGCCGGTGGCTTTCCATCTGGGCATACGCTATTTCCAGCGCTTTGGCCAGGCCCACAATTCCATAGACATTTTCGGTTCCGCCCCGCATGTTGCGCTCCTGCGAACCGCCGTGAATAAACGGATGAATCGGGCCGCGACCGGATTTGGTATGCGCATTGACGTACAGAAAACCGACGCCTTTGGGGCCGTGGAATTTATGGGCAGCACCGACGACAAAATCGACCGGAAGCTGCTGTAAATCATGCCGATAATGGCCCATCGTCTGTACCGTATCGGAGTGAAAAACCGCTTTGTGTTCCTGACAGAGACGGCCCACGGTTTCCAGATCGAGCAGGTTGCCGATCTCGTTGTTGCCGTGCATCAGCGATACGAGGGTGCCGGGATTCGCCCGGAGCAATTCTTCCAGATGCGCCAGATTGATGCGCCCCTCCTCATCCACTTCCACCAGATTCAGCGTAACCGCGCCCTGCTTATGAAGGTGTTCGAGCGTGTGCAACACGGCATGGTGTTCGAGCGGAGACGTGATGGCGTGCGTCAGGCCGTAGGTTTCGATGGAACTGCGGATGGCGGTGTTATCGGCTTCGGTTCCGCCGGAGGTAAAGAAAATTTCGGCCGGGGACGTGTTGAGCAGCGTAGCGACAGTTTTCCGGGCCCGCTCGATGGCCGTCCGGACTTTCCGTCCGTGGGAATGAATCGAAGAAGGATTGCCGAATTCCTCAGTCATGAGCGGAAGCATGGCTTCCAGCACCTCCGGGTCGAGTCGGGTGGTGGCGGCATTGTCAAAGTAGGCGCGCATTGTGATGTTGTGTAATACACCACAAAGGTACGAAATTAGAAATTGCCCCCAACCTTTAGAAATTGCCCCCAACCCCCTAGAGGGGGCTTTGGAAGCCCGTATTGTAAAGCCCCCTTTAGGGGGTTGGGGACAATTTCTAAAGGTTGAGGGAAGTTTCGATTATAACTTGGCGGCAATCACTTCTTTAATATCCGAAATGATTTTATTGGCCAGGTAATCCGCCGTTGAAAGCGTATCGGATTCAGAGTAAATCCGGATGATGGGTTCGGTATTGGATTTGCGCAGGTGCACCCACTCTTTGTCGAATTCGATCTTGACGCCGTCGATGGTATTGATGGGATTTTTGGCATATTTGGCCTTAATCCGGTCCAGCACCGCGTCGACGTTGATGTCGGGCGTCAATTCAATTTTGTTTTTGGAAATGTAATAATTCGGGTACGTCCGGCGCAGCATCGATGCCGATTTGCCAAATTTGGCCAGGTGCGTCAGGAAAAGAGCAATCCCCACGAGCGCATCACGGCCCAGATGCAGATCCGGATAGATAATACCGCCGTTGCCTTCACCACCGATGGCCGCATCGACTTCCTTCATCATTTCCACCACATTGACTTCGCCAACCGCCGAAGCCGAATGCTTTCCACCGTATTTCTGCGTCACGTCGCGCAGGGCCACCGTCGACGACAGGTTCGAAACCGTATTGCCCGGTTTTTGATCCGCCGACCGGTTTTTCAGCACATAATCCGCCACGGCTACCAGCGTATATTCTTCGCCAAACGGAGAACCGTCTTCGCAGATGAGCGCCAGCCGGTCGACATCGGGATCAACAACAATGCCGAGATCGTATTCGTTTTTCTCTATTTCGACAATGATGTCGCGCAGATTTTCGGGCAGCGGTTCCGGATTGTGGGCAAATTGACCCGTGGGTTCGCAGTGCAGCCGCTGAATCGATTCCACGCCCAGGGCTTCCAGCAACATCGGAACGACAATACCGCCGGTTGAATTGACGGCGTCGACGATGAGCCTGAATTTTCGGGCCGCAATGGCTTCTTTGTCCACCAGCGGCAGGGCCAGAATGGCATCGATGTGCTTCTGAAGCCAGGTGTCGTCGGTTCGGTAAGAACCTAACTTCTTGACGTCCACAAAGTCGAACGCTTCCGATTCGGCCATTGCCAGCACATCGGTGCCGTTTTCTTCGGAAATAAATTCACCTTTCTCGTTTAGCAACTTGAGTGCATTCCACTGAATCGGATTGTGGCTGGCCGTCAGGATAATCCCCCCGGCGGCTTTCTCGCCCGTCACGGCCAGTTCAACCGTTGGCGTAGTCGATAAACCCAGATCAATCACATTCAGCCCCAGCCCCTGGAGGGTGGCAGCTACCAGTTTTGAAACCATTTCACCCGACAACCGACCGTCCCGCCCAATCACGACCGTACGGTTATCGGGATGGCGTTGCCGTACCCACTGTCCGTACGCTGCTGCAAACTTCACTACATCCAGGGGTGTAAGGCCATCGCCACTACGCCCACCAATGGTTCCACGAATTCCGGAAATCGACTTTATTAATGCCACGTTGAAAGAAATAATGAATATACTGAATGGTTTACGTATAAATGGTTTTATTTATTGAACGGCTTGATTATTAAATGATTACTAAGTACAAACGAATGCATAATCCATTTAACCATCCACCCATTTCCAACCACGCAGCCATTGAAACAAAGATAACTTCTTTTTCCGATCCTCGGTCTATTCCGTTCCGGTTATCGAAACGGTCGTCGTCATGGTCGAGCGGGCCTGCCCCCGAAACGCACCGGCTAAAGGGGCCAGGCGATCATGAAAAAAGGAAGCTGCCAGAAAAACATGGTGATTGATGACCACCGAGCCTTCCGTCGGATCGAAACCGCGCCAGCCCGCACCGGGCAAATACACCTCAGCCCAGGCGTGGAGTTCGTGGTCCTGCTGCGGATTTCCGTACAGATACCCACTCACGAACCGGGCGGCCAGTCCAATGCTCCGGCAGGCCGCAATGTACAGCACGGCATAATCGCGGCAGGAGCCTTTGCGTGAAATCAGCGTCATCTCGGCGGACGTTGCCGGTCCTTCATCGCGGGTTTCGTACACAAAATTATTGCAGATCGTCGTGCAGAGGTGCGACAGAAACGGTACGGTTTGCCATTTGGCTTCCGACGCGATCTGCCGCGCGTATTGCTCCACCAGCGTGGTGACGGCGGTTCGTTCGAGATACGGTTCCAGCATTTTCCGGTCGGCGTCCGAATAATTAAACGGGATGCGCTGCGTTTCGAACGGAAACAGAAAAAAGTCGTAGGCGTTATACAGGTCCGATTCAATTTCTGTTTCGGCCCTGACAACCAGCGAATTGGTCTGGCTGGTGAAATAAATCACCTGCTGCGTGTTGCCTTCGATATCGACATTACTGACCAGCTTGCTGGGCAGCGGGTCAATGTGTAATTTGTAGCTATTTAACCGTTGGTGCGGGTAAATTTTGGGGTATAAATACAGCGTGTGCGGTTCCAGGGATACCGCTGCGGAGTAATCATACCGGAGTTCGTGCCTTACCCGAAGTTTCATTGGTGCGTAGAGGTGGTTAACGCGTGGCTTTCCGAATTAGAGTATTTTGTCAAATATGGGATTCATCCAGGCCGTTGGGAGTTTACGAACTGAATTATTCAGTAACGCGCTCCACTGGTTCGACACGCCTTCCATATCTTCTTTTTCGAGTCGGTGCTCGGTCAGGTGAAAACTATCTTTCGCGTATACTACCACATCGAGTGGATAATCCACGTCGTTGGCGCTGACCCGCGTGGCATCGAAGGCCAGAAAGCCCATTTTCAGGGCATCCTGCAGGGAGGATTCGTAGGTCAGATTCCGGTACAAAAGCGGTTTTCCGTAGCCCGAATTGCCAATGATCTTGAACGGAGAACCGTGGTCCACTTCCACCCAGTTTCCTTCCGGATAGAGCAGAAAAAGTTTGTGTTCTTCGTCGTCCTCCAGTTGCCCGCCTACGATGGCGTTCAGGTTAAAGTGCATGCCGGACGCTTCCAGCGCGGCTTTATCTTCAATGGCCACGCGCCTGACCTGCTCACCGAAGGCATTCACTGCCTTATACAGTTTGTTGAAGGACCGGTCTTTCTCCCCTATCACTTCCCGAAAGTAGGTGATGGCCTTGTCGCGGACGGAGCGCAGACCGGAGGTCATGATGAACAGAGAGTGATTTTCCAGTTCGTGAACCGAAATCTTACGATTACTCGAAACTTCGGAGCCGGAGGTAAGTCGGGTGTCGGCAATGGCGACTAAGCCGGAGGCTACTTTGATACCTAAACAATACGTCATTGAATCTGTAAACTACAAGCTATGGCGAATGGCAAATATACACGTTTCCGAAATTTGACCCCCGATTTAAACCGGTTTTTACAAAAACAACTCGTTTTTGTTTTGGCAAGGCGGTAGAAAACAGCAAAAGATCTGGTCTGAATTAAAATTTGCCGGACTTTAAAAAAGGGTTTGTTACTTGCATATCGGATGCGGTACGGACACTTTGCCGGGTCGCAATAACCGAAAACAATCCCTCCAAAACGAATAAATATGAAAAAAGAATCGCTGGCTGATGCGCCCAAATACCGGTTCTGGAAACAACAGGCCGAAACCAATGGACTGATTATCAATAAAATAGACGAGTTTTACATCCGCCGACGCCACAACGGCGAGGTGCTTTTCGCCATGCTGGAAGTGGATGCCAACACACCGGAAGGCGACAAAATACCGCCCGCGCTGTTTCTGAAAGGCCACGCAGCGTCGGTGCTGGTGTGCCTGATCGACCAGGAAACGAAAGACAAATACGTGGTGCTGGTGCGCCAACGGCGGATCTGCGACGGCTCCCACACCTACGAACACCCGGCGGGTATGGTCGACGCGGCCGATGACCCGCAGGAGGTGGCCGCCCGCGAGGTGGGCGAAGAAATTGGTCTGGACGTCAAACCGGAGGAGTTGACCAAACTCAACAACCGGCTCTGGTTTCCGAGCACGGGCACCAGCGACGAAGCCATGCATTATTTCTTTGTCGAACGCGAACTGCCGCGCCAGCAAATCATGGATTTTCACCACAAGGACATGGGCGTAGCCTCCGAATTCGAACGCATCACCACCGCCGTGACGACCTTGCCCGAAGCCCACAAGCTCATCACCAACATCAACGGGTTGCTGATTCACTTTTTATACCTCCACGCGGTGGGCGATTACGACACCATGAAGTTGCTGTAAGTGAGGGAGAAAGGTGCCAACGCACCCGAAAAAAGGGGCAAATGAATAAAAAAGAAAAAGCCGGGCTTGCGAAAAAGGCGTAACAATCACTATATTTGCAACCCGAAACGGGCAGTAGCCCGCGAATGGACCCGTAGTTCAATGGATAGAATTTCGGTTTCCGGTACCGACGATAGGGGTTCGAATCCCTTCGGGTTCACGAACTAGTGCAAAAACCCCCTCTACGTAGCGTAGAGGGGGTTTTTCGTTTTCTAAGCCCTCTCCCAATTATTTTTTAAAATCAGTCTTCCCAGCGATAAAAGGTTGAGTTGATAAAAAAGCCACATCACCGTCCAGCATATTTGTAAAAATGCCGGACGGTATCTGCTTGTTCGGTGTACGTCTTCATGAGATCACTGGTTTGCATTTCCCGGGTCACACGATAATCCCTTCCAATTAGAAAATACTTCATTTGATGGGTCCCAAAGTTTTCTAAAATGGTCCGTCGGTCTTTGTCTTCCTGATTAAAATTGCGGGATCGAACCAGCTTCAAATACAAAGAGTCATTTTGATAGAAAGCAACATAATCGACATTTCCATCATTTTCATGTTGAAGAATACGGCGGTATCCCATGGTTTGGGGAGTAATTACTTGAGTTGGTGTCACGGTTTTAATCCACTCCCATTTCCCCATTAACTCTGAGCTTAAGGGAGGGGCACAACCACAGCCGGGTTTGTCACAAGCTTGTAACCATGAGCAAAAAGCTAAAGTCAGGAATGTCGAGGTAATTCGTCTCATACCGTTTCAGGTTTTACATGATCAATTTCCATTTACCATCAAACTGACTCCTCATGAATAGGGACGTCGAATTCTTCAGAATACAATTTTCACTTTAAGTATCCCGAAGTTCGTATAAATCCGGGAAATTCCCCTGATTAATAGGAGTATTTTCACCTTGAATGCGTGCGACTCAAGTGGCAATTTTGATCCATAAATAGCTACTTGTGTTTACAATGAAAAGAGAAACCATTCCATTTAAACGGCCGGCTTATCTTCAAAAAATGAACTCGTCGGTACGCACTCATTTTGAAAGAGCAACCAGCCTCCCGGTTTTTCTCTCCTCTTCAAGCACGCTCAATCTGGAAGATCGTAAGACGGTTGTCCGGCAGGCTCTCCTGCTTATTGAACAAAACTACGCTCACCTGCCCCTGAAAAGGGCAATGCACGCAATTGATCCCGTCCAACGACTTAAACTACTTCTACAGACCCTTGAGTTCGGTGAAGAAACGAGCATGCCGCCCGAAACCGAATTTCACCACGAAATGACCGACATATTTATGTCGCTCCGGGATCTCCACACCAATTACCTTTTACCGGATCCGTTCAGGAATATGACAGCGTTTCTTCCGTTTATGGTGGAAGATTATTTTGAGGGCAAAGAGCGACGTTACCTTGTCTCGCACGTCTCTCCAGGGTTTAGCCATCCAACCTTCGGTCCGGGGGTAGAGGTGGTCTACTGGAATGGAATGCCCATTGAAAAAGCGGTTTTGAACAATGCAGCCCGCTATGCAGGCAGCAACCGGGAAGCACGTCTGGCCAGAGGGGTGCAAACTCTGACGACCAGGGCACTGATTATTGCCGCTGCACCGAGTGAGGAATGGGTTATTGTCGGCTACCGGACAGTCGATGGTGAACTTAAGGAAATCCGATTCGACTGGATGGTGAATCCTCCATTACCGACTGCAACCGAAGTAGACAGTCGCCAGCAAGATCTGGCGCACATGATGACAACGGGGCTGGATCTGGAACAGGATCTCATTCAGCAAATGCGAAAAGCCCTATTTGCACCACAAGTTATAAAGGCCCAAAAGCAGGTTGCCGTTAAACTGGCCAGCGGAGAGACTCTTTCGGATCTTGATAGTACACTTCCCCATATATTCCAGGCACGAACGGTAACGACACCATCCGGCACTTTCGGTTACCTGAGAATCTTCACGTTTAGTCACCAGGACGTACCGGGATTTATTAACGAGTTTATGCGGCTGATTACGCTATTGCCGGAAGAGGGTCTGATGCTGGATGTCCGGAGCAATGGTGGAGGTATCATTATGAATGGAGAATTTCTTCTTCAGTTACTGACGCCCCGCCCGATCGAGCCTGAACCCGTGCAATTCATTAATACTCCCCTGAATCTCATGATTTGCAGAAACGCGCCCCGCGAAGTGGCATTAGACCCCTGGATTGAGTCTTTAAAGCAAGCGCTTCAATCGGGAGCTTCCTTTTCGGCCGGTTTTCCCATCTCCGAAACCAGGGCCTGTAACCAAATAGGACAGCGGTATTTTGGCCCGGTGGTGCTCATCGTCGATTCACTCTGCTACAGTACGACTGACATTTTTGCGGCCGGGTTTCAAGACCACAATATTGGCCCGGTGCTCGGGACAGACGGAACTACGGGGGCAGGTGGAGCGAATGTCTGGACCCACACTATTTTTTCGCAGCTTCTGACGGGGGCAGACTCTCCCTATAAGCCATTGCCGAAAGGCACCAGCCTGCGGGTAGCGGTTCGTCGAACCTTACGTGTAGGTCGGCGGGCTGGAACACCGGTGGAAGATTTCGGTGTCATACCGGACGAACGTCACTTTCTGACCAGGAATGACTTACTCAATAAAAACCAGGATCTCATCAATCGGGCCGGGGCAATCCTGTCTACCCTGCCGGTGCGAAAACTGAAAACCAGATCCGAGAAGCTTGCCACAAACCAGGTCGGTTTCACCGTCGAAGTTCAGGGAATCACACGGATTGATGTCTACGTGGCAGAACGCCCGATTGAATCGATCGACATCAAGCTAAATCAAACGGCATTTACGCTGTCAACGGCCGCAGAAACGCGCCGACCGTTGGAAATCAGGGCGTATGATGGCAGTGACCTAGTAGGCCGTTATCGGGCAGAAATCTGATTTTCAGAATTCCTGATCTTATTAATCCTCATTAATCCTAAAAACGCTATCCCATGAAAAAGCAGAAAGCCACTGTGATCGAATCCTATTTTGCAAAAGCAGATGTGAACTTAGCGCAGGCATTAGCCAATTCAACCTCCCCTTTTACCATTGAAGTACGGTTTTTAGGTGGGCTGACCGAAAACCAGAAAAACGCCTTTAAAGCCGCAGCCGACCGCTGGAGCAGTGTCATCGTCGGTGATTTACCGACGATTAAGGTGGACGGCGAGAACATCGATGATGTATTGATTTTGGCAGAAGGCTCTGATATTGACGGATCAGGTGGCATTCTGGGACAGGCAGGCCCAACCCACTTACGCCCGGCCAATGCGGGGGTTGCTGCTTTTCTACCGGCTAAAGGCAGAATGACCTTTGATAAGGCCGACCTGGAAAATATGGAAAATAACGGCAGCTTGACTCACGTAATTACGCATGAGATGGGGCACGTCCTCGGAATCGGTACCATCTGGACTAGAAAAGGGCTTCTGAAAGGAGCTGGAACCACGAATCCAACCTTTACCGGTACCCTGGCCATGTTTGAGTACGGCCAACTGAAAGGCACCGGCCCCGCTCCCGTTCCGGTCGAAAATCAACATGGTCCCGGTACACAAGACTCCCACTGGCGCGAGCCTATCTTCCGGAATGAGTTGATGACCGGATTCATTGACATGGGTAACAACCCGCTTAGCCGGGTCACCGTAGGCAGCCTAAAAGATATGGGGTATGTCGTGGATATGAATGCCGCCGAAGCATACACGCTTCCGAACCTACTCCAACTGGCCGAAAGTGGTGAATTGATTTCTGCGGAAGATTCCCTCGAGTTAGGCACCATGCTGTCTATTATTCCTACGGTATTACCTGAAGACAGTTTACAGTAACAAAACCGCCTATTGCCATGATACGCTATGCCTGCCTGCTACTTACCCTCTTTCTTCATCACGCCCAACCGCTTTTTTCCCAATGCATAGGGTGTAAA
The DNA here is from genome assembly GCF_051857545.1 of Larkinella fluvii. Taxonomy (NCBI): domain Bacteria; kingdom Pseudomonadati; phylum Bacteroidota; class Cytophagia; order Cytophagales; family Spirosomataceae; genus Larkinella; species Larkinella fluvii. Next base: position 78,926 of record NZ_JBPZHB010000007.1, read on the forward strand.
AATTCTGATAAAGCAAAGCAACCTGACACGCTAACCGTCAGCAGTGGGGGATTGCTCCTTTCGCCCTTGCCTACTTTCATAGCCCGCGACTCAGCTTTAATCCTCGTTATTCAGGATGACAAAATAAAACAGAAGACGCAGCTACAAACCAAATTGAAAGAAAACAAGCTGGCAGAAATACCTGCTTGTTTAAAAGAGCTATTCCTAGAAAAGTCAAATAGTATCAACACAGATATAACTAATTTTAATAAGGTTATTGATCAGGAAAAGGAGACTACCTACGCGATTAAGGTCGGAAATGGACCGTCATTTAACCTACCGAAGCCAGACAATAACCAGAGTGAAATCAAGTTTTCAAAAGCCGGAAAAACCGCCATTAAAATAGTTAAGAAGCACGTTGACAATACTTTTTTTAAGGAGCAATACGACAGCAGCAAAAACAAGTATGCGGATTGGAGCCGATATAAACCTATCGTCAATGAACTTTACCCCATTTACGCCCGGTACGAAGCCCGTATCCGCCAGTTGAATGTAACGATCGAGGCACTGAAGGAAAAGAAGAAATGTTGCGGCCCCGAAAATACCGGGTTACTTGAAAAGTTAAAAAATGAACGCTGTCAGTACCTTGATTCGATTCAGCGGACCCAGATCCAACTCTGTTCGATCGCGTATCAGGTGATCAAATCAAACGAAAAGTGGATAAATCACTGGCTTTGGTACACGGGTGGAAATCCAGTCCTGAATCCGTTCGGCGTCACCTCGCCCACGGAAGCCAATGCTGAAATTGATCGGCAACTGGCTTCGGCCGAAGCCACCCTCCGGCTTTATCAGGCCCTCATGGACAAATGCTGTGAATCAACCGTGATCAAGGACATGTTGGACACCCTGAAACCGGCTATTTCCGAACTGACGCTGGTTCTGGTAAAATTGCGCCAGGAGAAAGAAAAAGCGCCCGTGCGACAGAAAGCGTACGAAGACTGGTTAAAATCAACCGCTCAGACCGAAACCGTGTTGAACGAAATCGTACTGTATGCGTCCGACTGTCCACAAATCAACTGGATGACGCATTATGACGCCCAAAGCAACTACGCCACCATGCAACCGGATGGTTTACTACCCGATCTGGTTTTTGAAAAAGATGCGCTGCGTGGCCTGGTACACAATATCCCTTCGGGAAGAAAGGTATCGGCCAAAGAAGTCGTGAAAGAAGCGAAGCTTCGCACCGAGATCGACGTGCAGACGGATGAATTTGCCGGTGCATTCACCCAGGCACTCGTCAACAGCAACGCGATTTCCGCGCTGTTCAATCAGCTCAGCGGTATTTTAAATACGATCCGCACGGTCGGAAACCTGGGCGACAGCTCTCTAAAAGTTGATGACCAGGCTGGGGTCAGAGCACCAGTGGAAAATGCCCGCCAGGCGCTAATCGTCGAAAAGTTACGGGAACTGCTGGCTCCCTTGCTGGATGGAAAGTCGGACGCACAGCAACTGGACGAACTGTCGTGTATCCTGAAATATCCGCTAGAGTATAAGAATAAGTTAAATGCGGCCATCCGACTCGAAAACAATAAAGCAAAGCCCGTTTCGGACGCCGAATTTAATGAAGCGTTACAAATGCTGATAAATGAACGGAAAGACAAACTAAGAGTGGCTGAAGAAGCGAAAAATAGTTGTACTGATCAACTGGCCATATTCGATTCTTCCAGCTCATTAATCCGCTGGTTGATGGAACAAACCGAACCCCCAATTGACGATCTACAGATCGCTTATACTGAATTCGCCCGGAAAAAAGCCAATCAGGAGCCGGTTTTACGATCGGAAGATGTGCTTATTAATGAGAGCCGGACCGCAAAAGGCACCAATGACATAAGCTACGACATTTTTGAAGCCGGAAAAGAAAAACCCGTCGCTACCGGCAGTTATAAAACCTATCACACGGTTCGTTTCTGGCCATCGGTCAGCATTAATTACGTGTTCGGATCACGGACTGTATCTGTTTTCGACAACGCCACCGGGCAGTTCCGCACGGACACCGGCATCGACAATTTTGAAGCGGTGGTGGGGGTAAAATGGTACCTGGGGCCAAGTAATCTGACCCGAACCGCTACCCGAACCCGGTTTATCAAAAATACCGCCGATAAAGAGTATAATTTCCCCCGGGGAAACAGTGTGTTGGGTAAGCTCTTTCTGACCGGCGGACTAGGGGTCACCCACAAGTTCCTAAAAAACTATTTTCTGGGTGCGGGCATTGACATCGTACCGGGATTAAGCGTGCAGGGTGGCGGCAATCTGTTCTTTCGAAAAGGATACGACCTGAGGAATGGCCAGATCAGTCGCGAATATGATGTACCGACAGGCCGCTGGTTTTTTGGGTTGGCCATTGATCCGAATGTAGTTACCAAATTGATTTCAATCTTTTAATCCATTCAAAGGCCATGCGTACCGGCATCTACCTCATTTTCTGCTTATTATTGGGTCTTACTTTGGGGTGTGAATCTAACTTTGAAGACGTCATAGACAGCGTTTATAAAGACGGGGAAATCAATGGCACCGTTTACCTCAATGATACGTTTACAGACGCGCCAATTGTCATTGCACCGGAAGCAACCATTTACCTGACGGCGACCGGCAGTGCCACCACCTACCTAATCAGCACAACCGCGGTTTCAGACGGCAAGTTTACCTTTTCCCATCAGCCTGCCACCGAAAATTTTTACGTGGTCGGTCGGTTCAAAAATAAAGAGGGCATCCAGTTTGAAAAAGTCATGTCGTATACTGATTTCAAAAATGATCCTAAATTACTGCTGGAGCCTCAATACCCCGGCGGAAAAATCAAGGTAAGGGCCGTCAATTCTGCGAATCAGCCAATCTTCGGAGCCGATATCCTGCTCTTTATCAACCAGGAACAAGCCGAATCAATTGCCGGAACCGCCCCCGCCGGGCAAATCCGGCAAAAGACGACCAACGAAAAAGGAAACGTTTTTTTCTATGATCTTCCAGCGGGTGACTATTACCTTGCCGGAAAAAAAGACCTTCTGGTTACCAGCCCAACGGCTGTGACCGTCAGTCAATCCAATGTAAATAGCTTCACAACCGTTCAAACAACACCGGCATCCCTAACGCTTACCATTCCGACGGAATTAACCGTCACCGTCAGGGATCTTAATTCTGACCCGGTGGCTGGTGCAACGGTTTACGTTTTCAGCAGCCGTACGCAGGCAGCTTCCATCACAACCACTTCGCCCGCTGCCATTGGGAGCAAAATCACCGATAAAAAGGGAGAGGCAAAGATCAGTGGACTAACCGCCGGTACAACGTATTACATTGATGCCAAAGCGACATTTACGGTCAATAATACGGCTCAGGAACGAACCAACAGTACCGGCCCTGTCTCTGCAACCCGCTCTCAGCCCGTATCGCTTACGTTGTGAAGATGAACGGTAGCTTACGATAAAGTAGGCTTTACCCGATTAAACCAATCAACCCATTCCTGCCTGGTCAAGCAAGCGGCCACCTCATTGCACCCGAACCAACTGAACACCCAAAACCGGACGACCATCAGCCGTAACGCCTTGTATCACCACGCGTACCGTTCGGACGACATCCGATAACGGAAACCGGAGCTGGCTCTGCCCCTGACCGTCGGTTTGCATCATGGGTTTCCAGTACAAGACGTCCCGGTAATCGGCGGGGCCAGAAACAGTGCCGGTCGCTGCGTCCGCATCATAGCGGGGAACATAAAATTCGCGCTGCACCGACGGATACCCAATGAATTGAATCGGTGTCATGCCCGCCTGGGGTTTGGCTTTTCCCTGCATCGAACGTTTGCTTTTGGAGTAAAAAGCAATCACGCCATTCCCGCCCCGAACCCCGTAGATACCGGCTATACCCCCATTTTTCAGCAATTCGACCCGTTCAATATCGCCGGGATTGAATTGCATCAAAGCGGTTCCATCAGGGTCCTGAATGGGAATACCATCGATCAAATACAAGGGCTGCATTCCACTTTTGAAACTATTTACACCCCGGATAAAGACCTTGTAGCTATGCGCTTGCGCGGCTCCCTCCCGGGTAATCGTCACACCTGCCAACCGACCCTGAATCATTTCGTACAGATTCGAATAGGTTGGCGATTTATCGTCGAACACCAGAACAGCATCAGCCTCGTTGTGCAAACTACGCCGTTGAATGTCCTCGGGTCTCTCCTCGTTTTTTCGCGCCCGAACCGTTACTTCTTCCAGCACTTTCGTCGTTTTATCCCGGTAAAAAGCGGCATTTGCTCCCTGCCGGATTCGAACTGCTTCGAGGTGTGTGCGCAACATCGACCCGTTGGGCGCACTCGTTAGTTGACTGGCTTCCCATTGTTGGCCGGGCCTTTCCTGAACCAGAAAAGCTTCCTTGGAAGAAAGAATATTTCTCTTACGATCAGCGAGTTGCGTCATCAACTGAATGGTATCCGTAATGGCCAGCTCTGCCAATCGAAACCGCCCCTGTTCGTCAGCACCCGTCGATTTTACGAACGATTTCCCGGTTCCTGTCGTCGCTACAGTAATCTGCGCGCCGGAAATGGGCTGATTTTTCGCATTCAAAATGCGGCCCCTGAGCGATACTCCGCCCAGCGAATCCGTAGCGGGCGTGCCACTCACCCGGCGCCAGCCCTGTGTCAGCAGCAGGTCGTCCAGCGCCTGGCGGGTTTCGGCCGAGTGATTCTCAACGTAGCGATTGGGATTTTCGATCCGTCCCCGAAGCTCTCCCGTTAGCAACAAGTGTGCCTGCAACGTTGCGTCGGCGGTATCATCAGGCACCTGGCCGGCATCGGTAATCGACGCCGACAAAGCACCTGAGGCCGGTGATCCATTATCGTTCAGCGTAATGCTCAGGGTAACCGGTTCGCGGGGTTGATACCGGTTTTTGTTGAAACCCATCCGCACCCGAACCGGCGCAATAACCTCAGGCACAAAAACCAATCGCTCGGCTTGCGGCCTGGCCTTGGCATCGTAAAGGGTGATTTGCGCCAGGCCCGGCAACCAGGTCATCATGGGTAAATTTACCTTCGCCACCCCATTTTGCAAGAGAATTTTTCGCTGATCGACCACCCGGCCATGCTGCTGAATCAGCACATACGCGGAGTCGCTAACGGCCCGGTTAGAATTCCTGATGGTCAACGCCAGTTGGGTGGTATCGCTAACGGCATCGGCCGAAAGCAACAGCCCTTCCGTTTCAGGTTTGGACAGGGGCACGCGTTGCGGCTGGTGGTTATACACTACTTCGGCGTAATACGTCCGATGCGGTTTTGGCTCCATCGACACACTGGTCATGCCCTGCTGGTTGGTCTTGAAACGAACGACTTCTACGCCCAAATCATCCACAATCCGTCCCACGATGGACGAACCGTGCCCATTGGGCTGAACCATTTTTACGCCCAGACGCGCTGGCAATCCCGCAATCCAGCGCCCCCCTTCCGGCAAAATCTGAACGTCTAATGACTGAGGAACCGAATCACTACGGATAGATTCCCCGTTCCGAACCAGATTATAGACAGCCACAGATCGCTCGAAAGCGGGGCGTCGCTGGGCACCATCTTCATCGGTATAGGCGCGCAGGTGATACGTTCCCGTCGTGAGTGTATCCGACAGGCGAAAATTCCCCTGGCCACGACCGTCCACGATCCGTACCCACTGGTGCTGCACGAGTTGGCCGGTTGACGTAAGCAGGTCGACCTGTAGGGCCGTTTCGCCACCGGCTCGCTGGTGACTAGCCGCGTCGAGTAAGTACGTACTCATCCAGAGCCGATCGCCCGTAGCGTAAAAGGGTTTATCGATGTGTACAAATACGCTGGGAGCCAATAGCTTGAATCGCTCGTTGAAAGCCGCCGTGATTCCTCCCAGACAGGAGTCGGGTGGGGCCAGTTTCCCCTGCATAGCCAAGGGCCCGTTTGGAAGAGACTCCTTCTCATTCTCTTCGGGTTTCCAGTCGGCGGGCAACATAGTCGATAACCGGTCATTCCCCATCGATCCTTTCGCTTCCATCCCTTCCGGCATCGTAATCACCCCATTGACGGTCATTTGCAGTTGACCGCCCGGTAGTTTCATTTCCGTATAAGCGTAACGGGCATCGGGATAGGGCGAGAAATTCGAAACCGCATTTGTATAGAATACGATCAGTTTCATGGGAGAAACCAACCGGCGTTCGTTCGCTAATCGGCCGGGTTGAATCAACGCAGAAACCTGAACGGGAATCAGACGCTTGTAGTCGCCAACCGCAGCGGCCAGTGTAATGGTCCGGCGTTCGGGGGGGATCAGCCGGGTGACATCTTCCTGATAAACCTTAAAGCCGGCCTGCTCGAACGTATTATCAATCAGGCTGGCCATCAAGTGCCTGATCGACCCCTGGTAAGCAATCAGCCGGTTCCGCCGAAACCGGTTGGCCTGCCGTTCGTTCTCAGGTTTTACTTCTTCAAAACGGGCCGTACCCGCCGAAAAAACATTTCCTGACGGAGTGGCATCGAAATGTTGCAATGCGTAAATCAACCGATATCCTAACGCCTGATTTTCAACAATCAACGGTTCATTCGCTGTTGCATGCAAATGACCTTTATCTTCTTTAAAATCGAGAACCTCGCCGTTTACCAGCACACACTGTCCGCCAAACGGTTCGCCGAAGAGTAGCTTTTTAAACTGACGCAGGTGCCGCTCCCAGCCCTTTGGATTACCCCGTATGGTGACGGCATCCAGCATTTGCACACTGGGTTCCAACCGAAAACTGGCTTTTTGTGGGGATGCATTATCAAATCGGATTTTTTGGGCAACAGGCTGGTAACCAACGAAGGAAACGGCTATTTCAACCGTACCCAGCGGAACACCAGCCAACGTGTAAAAGCCCTTTTCGTCGGTGACTACCCCCCGCATTGATCCATTGACGTAGACGTTGGCTAACGGCATGGGTTTTCCCGATGTAGCATCCGTTACATAGCCGGTCAGTACAGCCGTCGTTTGTCCATGAGCCAGCCGGGTCGATCCCAGAAGCAGAACGGCAGTGATCCAGCCAATGAAGAAAGAGCTACGCATAGTTACTAAATTATCCTGTCTATCAATTATAGCCCTGCGGTTTTTCGTTTCATACCATAACTCACTGCCACTACCAACAACAGCACGGCCAGGCAGCCCAAAGCAACACGCAACGAAGAATGTTGCGCGATAAAACCCAATAAAGCCGGACCAGCCAGCATGCCGGTATAGCCCATGGTCGTGATGGCCGGTAAGCTCACCGTCGGCGAAATGCCCGGCAGCCTTCCCGCCTGGCTGAAAAACACGGGTACAATATTGGCGGCTCCCAGGCCTAACAGGACGAAGCCGATTAGCGCCCCCATGACCCAGGGACTCAGGACGGCGATGCCCAGACCCACGGCCCCGAGCAAGCTGCCTCCCACCACGACTGTTTTTTCGTTCAAACGGGCCACGAGCTTATCCCCCACCAACCGCATCGTCGCCATGGCAATCGAAAACGCCGAATACCCTACACCCGCAAACTCCGCTTCAATTCCTTTGTCATCCCGCAGAAAGATGGCACTCCAATCCAGAACGGCCCCTTCGGCCAGAAAAATAGCGAAGCACATCAGCCCCAGAAAAATGACCCTACCGTCTAACCAACTAAACCGCTGGTTAACCGCCGTTGGTTTCTCATCGGTCGCCGAAAAGTGGGCGATCGCCTGTTGCTCTACCGCTAAAGGAAATAAGGATTGGAATTGAGTGACCGTGATCAGGATCATCAAAGTGGCAATACTGATGGCGGCATAAACGGGGTTGAGTCCCAGTTTGATCAAAAAGCCCAGGCCGAGTGACCCCAGCAGGCCCCCCACGCTGAAAAGGCCGTGTAGGGACGACATGATGGGCCTTCCGTAGAGGTTCTGCACCTGAACACCATGCGCATTCATCGCAACGTCAATGGTGCCAATGCTGGCCCCGAATATAAATAGCGTTATGGCCATCGCCGATGTGGAGGGCAGAATGACCAGCAGCGGCAAAGCCAGTGCCATAACCAGCGCTGAAACGGCCATAACGATGCGGCTGCCAAAGCGTCCCACCAGCCAGCCGGATATGGGCATCATCAGCATAGACCCACCGCCCAACATCAGCAGTAAAAAGCCCAGGTTGGCGTCATTCAAAGCCAAGCGATCTTTGGCAAAGGGAACCATCGGAGCCCAACTGGACATGCCCAAACCGCAAACCAGAAAAATCAATTGAGTGGCCAGACGGGCTTTCAACACCTGCCCTGATGGTAGGGCTACATTCATGGAACAACGGGAAATAAGGACTTCATCGGTTATTGTTCAATCGAATTATAAAGTCATTTTGAGCAGATTTTTACTCAGAACACGGATGGAAGGCCGGCCGGGAAGAAAATACAGCAAAAAACCGCTCCAAAAATGTTGACCATTTTCGAAGCGGTTTCACTACCAAGACCGTTGCCCCTTTCTATCGGGACGTATCAGCACATTTATACTGTTGCCAGTGGATTGCCGTCGTAATCCGCAAACTGCTGTTATTTTCAAAGGGTTCGATCAGGTTTCCCTTGTAATAACAACCGTCTTCTCCACTCATGATATCACCCGGCGCAATCACCAGCGGAGTACCCGTAGCGGGAGTGGCATTGCCGGTGGATTTAACAATTTCGGCAAATAGAGTAAAGCCGTTCGGACATCCTTCGATCAGCGAACTTACCGCCAGGCAATTATCCGGCCGGTGGTCGGGTCGCGAACAGCTTCCAAACAAACCAGTCAAAAATACAACACTGAGGCTGGCACAGGCGACACGCGTAAATGTTTTTTTCATCTGTAAAGAAGGGGGAGTTTAGTTGTATAATTCAAACCGGGGATTAGCCACTAAAGTACTTATTTTTATATATAAATTACTAAATACGGTAACTTAGCTTGTAACAAATAAAATGGATAAGCCCACTAAATCGGTTTCCTTCCTTTCTACTTCAACGAATCCGCCCTCTTCACTGAAAATTTTTCCCGCATTTTGAGTATCTTAAGGCTGGAATTAAAACCGCTCCGATTATTCCTGTGTTCCTTTTCGGCTGTGATTATGCTGTATCGTTCTCTGTTCCTGATTGGCTTGCTGGGCATGCTGTCGGATTGTGTCCATAGCCAGTGTATCGTTACGCTGGACGCGCAAAAGCGGGTAATCACCACCTGCCGGTATTACGACTCCAAAGGCGGATTGCTCATGAACCGGCCGGATCGCAGTCAGAGCATGACGCAGGTAACCTACCTGGGCAGCGAGTATTTGACCTTTCCCGTCTGGCAACCCGGTACGCTGGAAACCGGTGATTCGAAAAAGCCCATCCCCTGCCTGATCGCCTTTAACATCGCCAACAACGTGGTCAAGTGCCGGTTTGAGGGCGATGAGCAGGAATACGAGGTTCAGCCGGATGCGTTTACGGTCAATGGCATGAAGTTTATCAGCCAGGTCAGCGAGAAGGGCGGCCAGACCAGCCGGGTCTACTATAAGGTTTTGTACGCGGGTAAAACCCGGGTGCTGAAACAGCTTCGCTGCAACCTGATTGTGCCGAAAAAAGAAGCGTATACCCTCGATGATCCGTTCGATGGGACGTTCCGGCGCCAGAAAACCTATTTTATTCAACGGAGTAATGACAGGCCCCGGACGGTGAGCTTGTCCCGAAAATCCGTTCTGAGTGTGCTGGACGATCCGACCAGTCGGCTCGATCAGTACCTCACCCAACGGAAACTGGATGTCTTACAACTCGTCAATGCAGTCGCGTATTATGACGGGTTTCAGGAATAGATAAAAGAGGTGAGACGAGGCATAAAAGCCGGAGATTGATTTCACTCCGCTTCTTCAAACAACTCTACCTTGTTCACCGCCCATTCGCCCGCAATCATGGGCATTCCGCGCAGAACCCCCCGGTTATTCGTACAGATTAGATAGAGATCACCGGATTGAAAAATGGCCACGATCGTTTCGCCGGAAGTCTCGGACGGTTTGCCCACGGTTTCCGTAATTCGCATCCCATTATCATCGAAGGTGATGGAGTAGATGCGTAAATCGGTGGTTTCGTAGCGGTGTTTCAGCATGGCTTTCCGCAAAATGCCATGCACTTTCTCAGCTTCTTCGGTATTCTTGGTAGCGGGAACAAAAAATTTCATTGTTTGAAATAAGTTTACGGTTTTCAGTATACGGTTTTCGGTAGGCTGGCGCACGAGGGCTAACGCGTCAGCCACCGAAAACCGTATACTGAAAACCGTAAACCTTAATCAGGTTTCTTCCACATCAGCGTACTGCGCTCCTGGTCAACAAAACCGGCGGATTCGTACAACTGCTTGGCGCGGGGATTGTATTTCTCGGTTTGTAAATGAATGACTGACACGCCGAATTCGTCGGCGGCTTTTTGCAGGCTTAGTAAAACCCGTCGGCCCAGCCCCACACCCCGGTGGCCTTCTTCAATAAACAGTTCGTCGATCAGGGCGGTTTTTCCGCCAAATTCGTAAGCAAAACCGTAGGTCAGGGCCGCGTAGCCCACCGGTTTACTCTCCAACTCAACCAGCCAGAGCGAGCCCAGTGATGGATTTTCCAGGACTTGGCGGATGAGCGTCTGGCGAAGCGCCCGGTCGAACGGGTAATTGAAAAGCCCGCAAAACGTTTCCATCATCCGCAGAACGGCATCGGCGTCGGCGGGTGTTCGGGCGATTCGGATCAGGTCGGGAATGTGCGTATGGGTTTCCAAGGGTCGATAACTTCGGTAAAATACGGTAAAGTTTAAAAATACTTCATTTTTTTCTTGACTCTCCCCTTGCGTCATAGCCTACCTTTACAACGTCAACATCGGCAACGTCCTGAAAATGAAAACGTATTCGGTCAAAAAACTGGCGAATCTGGCGGGGGTCAGCGTGCGCACGCTCCACCATTACGATCGCCTGGGCCTTCTCAAACCGTCCGTTCGCACGGAAGCCCGGTACCGGCTTTACGGCGAAAAAGAGCTCATCCGGCTGCAGCAGATTCTCTTTTACAAGGAGCTGGATTTTCCGTTGCTGGAAATCCGGCAGGTGCTGGAAGACCCCGACTTCGATCTCGTCACCGCGTTAAAAAGTCACCAAAACGCGCTGAAAGACCGACGTGACCGACTCACGACCTTGCTGAGTACGATTGACAAAACCATTTCTAAACTAAAAGGAGAATCCATCATGCTAACAGACAAAGAATTATACGAAGGCTTTCCGAAAGAAAAAGCGGAAGCCTACCGACAGGAAGCCGTCGACACCTACGGTGCCAAAGTCGTGGACGAATCGGAGAACAAAATCCGTCAACTCAGCAAAGCCGAATGGGCCACTGCCAAAGCCGAGGGCGAGGAAATTGCCCGAAAGTTGGGCGAGCTCATGCACAAAGACCCGGCGGATGCGGAGGTTCAGCAACAAGTCGCCCGCCATTATGCCTTCATCCAACGGATGTGGGGCGATTCGGTTTGCAACGGCGACAGGCTGGCGGCTTACCGCGGTCTCGCCCAATTGTATGTCGATGACCTCCGTTACACCAGCCACAACGGCGTCTCCAACCCCGACTACGCCCAGTTTATAAGCAAAGCGATGACGCATTTTGTAGACGGGAGGTAGTTAACAGTTTTCAGTATACAGTTTACGGTATACAGTTTACGGTATTTGGTTTTCAGTGGCCGACGTATTAGCTAGCTTGCGAAGGATAATGCGTCAGCTACCGTAAACCGAATACCGTAAACCGTATACCGTAAACTGTATACCGTAAACCGTAAACTATCCCTTCCGATCAAAATACATCCGCATGAACAGAAACTGGTAATGAACGGCGTTGTTCCAGTAATTCCAGTTGTGTGCGCCGGGGCGGGTGATGTAGTCGTGGGCGATGTTCATGTCCAGCATTTTCTGGTGCAGGTTGGTATTGACCCGAAAGAAAAAGTCGTCGGTTCCGCAGTCGATAATCAAAGCCTGCGAGCCGGGGGTGAGTAGATGGAGCAGGTTGATGACGGTATGTTGCTCCCAGCGTTCCGGGTTTTGGGCGTAGGTTCCCAGCCACTTCGCCATATCCCAGTTGTTCGGAAACGGCCGGATGTCCACACCACCGCTCATGCTGCCCGCAGCGCCAAACACATCCTGGTGTTTGAACGCGAGGTATAAAGCGCCGTGTCCGCCCATGCTCAGCCCCGTGATGGCCCGGCCCGTGCGGTTTTTGATGGTTTTGTAATGACTGTCTACCCAGGCCACCAATTCTTTGGCAACGTAGGTTTCGTATTTGGAAGAAGGATCGACCGGGCTGTCAAAATACCAACTGGATGCGTTGCCATCGGGGCAAACGATAATAGCCTGATAAGTGTCGGCCAGATTGCGGGTGGCCGGTGCTTTTTTGACCCAATCGCCGTAAAAACCGCCGTGTCCATGCAGCAGATACACCACCGGAAATTCCTTGCCAGCCGCGTACGAATCCGGCGTAAGCACCACCGCTTTGATGGTTTTCTTCATGGAAGGGCTGTAGGTTTCGACGGTATCGATTTTGGTTGCCCAAGCCGATTGTTGGAGACAAAGTAAACTGGTCAGAAAGAACAAAAAACGGGAAACGGTCATGTTGTAGCTGGTTCAATATGGGAGTAGTTTCATTTGTTAAAAGGCTGCAAAATAAAACCATTTCCAAACTTTTTGTATCTTCATGGGCTGATTCCTCTTCAAAACAAACGCATGAAGTCCATTTTCTTTCTTTGCCTGCTAACCGGCACGGTTCTGGCGCAGTCGCCCGCCAAACGTCCCATTGTTCCTTCCGACATTCTGAGATTGCAGAACATCACCGACCCGCAGGTTTCGCCCGACGGCCAGTGGGTGGCTTATTCCCTGTCGTCGGTGGACAAGGATAAAGACAAACGCAATTCGGACATCTGGATGATTAGCTGGGACGGCAAACAGTCGGTCCAACTGACGAGCAGCCCCGACGGCGAATCGTCTCCCCGCTGGAGCCCCGACGGGCGGTTTCTTTCGTTTGTCGCTACCCGCAACGGCGACAAAGACAGCCAGTTGTGGCTCCTCGACCGCCGGGGTGGTGAAGGCAAAAAACTCACCGACCTGAAAGGAGAACTGGAAGAATACGAATGGGCTCCCAACGGCAAAACCGTTGCGCTGGTCATTCGCGACAAGGACTATTCGGATTCGGCGAAGACCAAAATCCGTACCCCATACGTCATCGACCGCCATCATTTCAAAGAAGATCGGAAGGGTTACCTCGACCGCCGTGCCGCTCATCTCTTTTTGTTTGATGTCGAATCCAAAAAACTCGATACGTTGACGGCAGGCACCTACGACGAAACCGCCCCGGTTTGGTCGCCCGACAGCAAGCAGATCGCCTTCGTCAGCAACCGGACCGCCGATCCTGACAAAAACGAAAATACCGACCTGTTCGTAATCGAAGCCCGGACCAAAGCCCCGATGAAGCAACTGACGAACTGGCCCGGAGTAGACAACAGCCCGGTCTGGAGCCCCGACGGGGGGCAAATTGCGTACCTGCGCTCGACGGCTTCGACCAATTTTATCATGTATGATCAGCCGGTTTTAGCGGTCATTTCGGCCGACGGCGGAGAACCCAAACTGATTTCTGCGGCCCTGGATCGCCCGGTTCGCAATCCGCGCTGGTCGGTCGATGGCAAATCCATCGCTGTTTTGGTAGACGACGACCGCCGAACCTACGTCGGCGCCTATGAACTGGCGTCCGGCAAACTCAGCCGCGTGGCCCACGACGATTGCGCCTACGCCGATCTGGAGCAAAATCCGAAAGGCGGCTGGGCAACACTGATGAGCAAACCGCAATTGCCAGCCGAACTCTACGCCGTTGAGAACGGAAACGTCCGGCGGCTCACCACCATCCAGGATGCGTTTGTTGCTCCGCTCCAACTGGCTACGGTTGAGGGATTTACATCGCGCAGCAAAGACGGAACCCAGGTCGAAAACATGCTTTTCAAGCCCACCAACGCGTCGGCGGGTCAGAAAATGCCGACGATTCTCTTCATTCACGGCGGCCCGGTGGGTCAGGACAATTTCGGTTTCGACCTTTCGCGTCAAATTCTGGCGGGGGGCGGTTACGTGGTCGCGGGGGTCAATTACCGGGGCAGCAGCGGACGCGGACTGGCGTTTTGCAAAGCCATTTACGGCGACTGGGGCAACAAAGAAGTAGCAGATATTCTGGGCGCCACCGATTACCTCGTTGCCAAAGGCATCGCCGATCCGGCTAAACTGGGCATTGGCGGTTGGAGCTACGGTGGTATTCTGACCAACTACACCATCGCCACCGACCAACGGTTCAAGGCAGCCGCCAGCGGAGCCGGGAGTTCGTTGCAGATGACGATGTACGGTTCCGACCAGTACGTCAACCAGTACGAAAACGAATTGGGAACGCCCTGGAAAAATACCGACAAGTGGCTAAAAGTCTCCTACCCGTTCCTGAAAGCCGACCGCATCAAAACGCCGACGCAGTTTATGGGGGGTGAAAAAGATTTCAACGTGCCGATTGCCGGCAGCGAGCAGATGTACCAGGCCCTCAAGTCGTTGGGCGTACCGACACAGCTCATTATTTATCCCGGCCAGTTCCACGGCCTCTCGGTTCCGAGCTACCAAACTGACCGTTTCGACCGGTATTTGAAGTGGTTCGACCAGTATCTGAAGACGTCGGTAGCGGTTTTAGGAACCGGCAAATGATGGGTACAGGTGTTGTTCCTTTACCCCGAATTCGATTTATAAGCACGTCAAGTAATTTGTATAAGTGTTGTTTTTGCCCCGTTAGGGACATCACAGCGTAGCGACGGTAGCCAAAAATAATCATTCCCCGCACTGTTGCGTGCCTTTCGGTACGCAACAGTGCGGGGAATCGTCGCGTGCCTGACGGCACGCTGCTGGAAAAGAGCTCGGCTGGGCTACCGACGCTGCGCTGTATTGCCCCTGACGGGGCAGAAAATGGGTCATTTCTGTGTCAACCTGCACTAAAAATTACCAAAGAATATTACCCGCAAAATCCAAAAGTTCACACTTGCAATTGCAACTTAACCTTTAAAATTAGAACAAATCAAATAAGCTACTCTCCAAATTGCTACGTTTAAGCAAAAACCCCTAAGTTCGGGCGGATTTTGCCAACTAACAGGAAATCTGTCGTATGAAAACTTTAGACTCTTACAATTTTTCCGGTAAACGCGCCCTGATTCGGGTTGATTTTAACGTTCCGCTGAACAGTAAATTTGAAATTACGGACGATACCCGGATGAAGGCTACGTTGCCGACCATCTCTAAAATCCTGAAAGACGGCGGTTCGTGCGTGCTGATGTCGCACTTAGGCCGGCCCAAAGGCGGTCCTGAAGATAAATATTCGCTGAAACACCTCGTGGGACCTCTGTCCATCATGCTGGGCGTTTCCGTAAAATTTGCCGACGATTGCATCGGTGATTCGGCCAAAGAAATGGCGGATTCGCTGCAACCCGGTGAGGTGCTGCTGCTGGAAAATCTGCGGTTTTACAAGGAAGAAGAAAAAGGAGACGTCGCTTTTGCCGAGAAACTATCGAAACTGGGGGATGTGTATGTAAACGATGCCTTCGGAACGGCCCACCGCGCCCACGCTTCCACGGCGGTAATTGCCCAGTTTTTCACGGACAAAGTCTGCGGTTATGTCATGCAGGCCGAACTCGACAATGCCCAGCGGGTGCTCGACAACGCCGAACGGCCCTTCACGGCCATCATGGGAGGAGCCAAGATTTCGGATAAAATCCTGATCATCGAGAAACTTCTCGACAGTGTCGACAACCTGATCATCGGGGGTGGCATGTCTTACACCTTTACCAAAGCCCAGGGTGGCAAAATCGGTAAATCACTGCTCGAAGCTGATAAGCAGGAACTGGCGCTGGAACTGCTTGAAAAAGCAAAAGCAAAAGGTGTTCAGGTGTATTTACCCGTCGATAATGTCATTGCCGACGGTTTTTCGAACGATGCCAACCGCCAAATCGTTGCAACCGGCGAAATCCCGGATGATTGGGAAGGTTTGGACATCGGCCCTGACACCATTGCCCTCTTCAGCGATATCTTGTCCAAGTCAAAAACCATCCTTTGGAACGGCCCGATGGGCGTGTTCGAATTCCCCAACTTCGCCATCGGCACCAACGCCATTGCGGATGTGGTCGTAAAAGCCACGGAAGACAACGGCGCGTTCTCGCTCATCGGCGGTGGTGACTCGGCTTCAGCCGTCAACAACGCCGGGTATGGCGACCGGGTGAGCTACGTTTCTACGGGCGGGGGAGCCTTGCTGGAGTATATGGAAGGCAAAGTATTGCCGGGTGTGGCCGCTCTGGACTGAGAAAGCGCAATTAATTGAATAGTAATTATCATTTAGAAAATCACAAAAAAGGTCATCGAAAGTGACCTTTTTTTATGACTTTCAAACCACAAAACCGAATTTGATGCAAATTTATTAAATGTATATACATCATGTGACCAAATGATATTTTGAAATGGGCGAAGGTTACCGTACTTTTAAAAATCAAAAAAGCCACTCCTCAAGGTGGGAGTGGCTTTCTGCTTTCTTAACCTAAACTAATTATCTATTAAAGTAACGGCGGACGGACCAAATACCGTCCGCCGTTTGCTTTATTTAACTTTTATTTAATTATTTCCCCCACCGGCCCGGTTGCGTTCGGCCTCCGTGCTGGTGCTGCGCTGGCGGGCCGCTTTCACATTCTGGTTGCCAAACCGGTACGTAAACGTCAGACGGGCAATACGGCTTTCCCAACGGGCCCGCACCCGGAAATTGATATCCTGATAAACCGCTCTCCCTTCAAATTTATTCAGCCAGAACGGGTCGTTCACGTTCAGTTTCAGCGTGGCCTTCCGGTTCATCATCGTTTTCTGCACCCCGATGCTGAAGGCTCCCATTTGTTTAGCCTCGTAAAAACCGTACAGATTTTTCGAGTTATACCAGCCGGCAATTTCGGCGCTGAACCCCTTCGGCATCACAAAGTTCTGGGACGTGTAGAGGTTATACGACACAAAACTCACGTTGTACTGCGCTCCCAGGTAAGGTGAATCATACTGGTTGTAAATCACGCCAATGTTGTTCTGCATGTTCCACCACTTGGTCACCGCCACCGGGAAGCTCGCCGTCAGGTTGACGTTGTTCTGCGTGGCCAGGTTGTCGGTCGTCACGTACGTAATGTTTTCTTCGGCAATCTGACCCGGTACTTCATTGACAATCACGTCCGTTGTCCGGCTATAGCCCAGCGTCGTCGAAAACTTGCCCTTGTAAACGTGCGTCAACTGGAACGAATTCGTGAACTGTGGTTTCAGATACGGATTCCCCTGCTGGTACGTGTACGGGTCCAGGTAGAACCGGAACGGGTTCAGATTCTGGTAATTCGGACGGTCGATCCGGCGGCTGAACGAAAGATTCAGCACGTTGTTGGTATCGATCTGTCGGGAAATAAACATCGTTGGAAACAAATTCGTGTAATTCCGGTCGACAATTTTATTCAGTGTAACGGAATTGCCCCGGGAGTGTGTGTTTTCCAGCCGTAAACCCGCCTGAATGCTGGTTTTGCTATTCAGTTTACCCGCGAAATTGACGTAAGCCGCGTTGATGTTTTCGGTGTATTTGAACTGGTTGCTTTGATTGGGATTGAACACCCAGCGACCGTCGACATAATCTTCGTACGTCAGGTTGTTGTCCGAGTTGACAAAGCTGGTTTTCACCCCGGTTTCCCACTTTCCGATTTTGGAAGGATGCACGTAATCCGACTTGAACGCCCAGATTTCGATGGTCGACGGCATGTCGTTGCGAACCTTGGCCGTGGGCTGAACAATGCTGTCGCTGGCGTTGGTGTAGGTCGTGCTGAGGTTGTTATACGAATCACCGTTGAAACGCGAATAGTCGAGGTCGGTCGTCAATTCGCGGCCTTTGCCGTCGAAATCGTACTTGTAGTTCAGGTTGCCCGTCAGGTTCGACCACTTGTTTTTTACCGAAACATCGGTAGTCGGTTTCAGCGTGATCTGACCCAGTTCATTCCGAATAATCGAGTTATTGATCCCGTTGTCCTGCCGCCAGTCGTTGATAAAACCGGTCGCCAGCACGCCAATCGTACTTTTCTTATTGATGAAATAATCGACGCCCGTCCGGAATGTATGCCCGTCGAAACGGTTGGGGCGGAAGGAAGACTGGTCGAAATAGGTAATTTTGCCGTTGTAAGGAATAACCCGGTCCAGGCTGTTTTCCTGAAACCGCCGGTTGTGAAAGTAGCTGTAATTGCCAAAGGCGTTGATTTTGCCGACTCGGTGATTTAGGTTCAGGCTGGCGTTGGCCTTCTCATACCGACCGTAGCCCAGCCCGGCGGTAGCCGTTCCGTTGGTGCCGAAATTCTTGTTTTTCTTCATCCGGATGTTGATGATCCCCACGTTGCCGGCGGCATCGTATTTGGAAGAAGGATTGGTAATGATCTCGATTTTTTCGATGTTATCGCTCGGCGTATTTTTCAGCAAATTGGCCACTTCCTGGCCCGACAAATACGTCTGTTTGCCGTCGATCATGACGATAACGCCTGCTTTGCCTTTTAACTGGATGTTGTCATTCTGGCGGTCGATGGTGACACCCGGTGCTTTTTCCAACACTTCCAGGGCCGTGCTGCCACTGGCCACAATGCTGTTTTCCACATTGACCACCGTCCGGTCGATCTCCTGCTCGATGAACGGTTTCTTGGCTACAACCTTCACTTCGTTCAGGCTTTTGGCTTCTTCCACCATCGTCAGCGTCTTCACCTGCACCTCCGGATTGGCGGCATCGATCACGAACGGTTCTGAATATACTTTCTTGAAACCGACCAGTGACGTGGCCACCCGGTAGCCGCCATCGGCCACATTGTCGAAATCGTATTGACCTTTGTCGTTGGTAATCACGCCTTTCACCAGCGTCGAGTCTTTGGCCTTTACCAGCAGGATGGTGACGAATTCGGACGGTTTTTGAGTGGGGTCAATAACGAGCCCGCGAACTTTGCCTTTCGTCGGAGTCTGGGCGATTGCCGCCGTCATAACCAGCCACGCACACACAGCGGTGATAAACGTTTTCATAGTGATGTATTAGTAGGTTGTTGTTTACGTAGTACGCTTCAAAAGTGTTGTTTACTGTTCGGATCAGATCCGGGGTACGTGGCAAAGTTAAGTAGTAGGTATTACATAGAACCTTATCTTACATAGATGGTTATTTTTTGATGATGACTGGTTAAGAGAGTCCTTGTATGTTACCGGCTATGATTGACTGATGCAAAGATGAGCCGGAAGGTTGCATTCCCCAATCAAAAAGGTGTCAACGGGCGGTATTATGGTTTAAACGGGTGTATTCCGCCACTCCGGTCTGGGCTTAGCCCGTTCCTCCAATCCAGATCAGGGTGTGGTTTTGTCCTGTCATGCAAACGTTCTTAAAAATCAAAGACTGAGAGTGACCTGACGACGGGTTCTGCGTCAAAATGGAACAAATGGTTACATGCGTCCTACCGGCGCCTATTGATATGGCACTTAACAGTTCCCAAAACAAAATGCACCCCCTGGGCGTATCGGCAGTCGTAGCCTTTCTTGCCTTCGTTGGTTCGATGTTCTTCAATTATGTCCAGCAGAAAGCGCAGGTTCAAAAAGAGCTGAACCGACCGAAATTAGAAGCGGATTCTCTACGGCGGTAAAACCCCTTTCCTCCGTCTCAGGGCGATCACACCGGTGGTTGCGCCCCTTTCAGTGCCTTATTTCTTCCCAAACTGGCCGACCGAAGTGCTTCATCGGCCCAGAGCAGCCGGATTACCGAGTATGGTTACCCTCATCCGATCCGGAAAGCGCTCACCCTGCTTTGTTGAATTGCGCCATTCCCTTTACTTTGCGGTTCTACGCTAAAATCACGACAACTTAAGTACACCGCAACGTGTTCATTCAGTAGCCCGTAACAAGAAGCTAAAAGTCGTGGGTTACCGTATACCATCCGATTCGTTCAACAGAAAGCCCCATTCATGAAACTGATAAAAGTTGCTGCTGGTGTTGTCAACCAGATCCCAATGGCTTGGGAACACAACCGCCGGAACATCATTGACGCCATCGAAGAAGCGAAAATTCAGAAAGTAAGCATTTTATGCCTCCCTGAGTTGTGCATCACGGGCTATGGCTGTGAAGACATGTTCTTTTCCCACGAACTGCTCGAACAGGCCAAACAAAGTTTGCTGGAAATTGTGCCGCATACCGACGGGATCATCGTGGCCGTCAGTCTACCATTGCGTCTGCCCAATAACCGCACCTACAACACGGCCTGCCTGATCGCCAACAAGCGTATTTTGGGCTTCGTCTGCAAGCAGGTGCTGGCCAACAACGGCATTCACTACGAAACCCGCTGGTTTCAGCCCTGGACGCCCGGCGTACGCGACGAAATTCAGATCGGCGAATTTTCGTATCCGGTGGGCGACCTGCTATTCGACGTTTCGGGCGTAAAAATCGGCTTTGAAATTTGCGAAGATGCCTGGATTTCGAACCGGCCGGGCCGCAGCCTCCACGAACGGGGCGTCGATATCATCCTGAATCCCAGCGCGAGCCACTTTGCCTTCTACAAATCACACGTCCGTGAACGGTTTGTAATCGACGGATCACGGGCGTTTGGCGTCAGTTATATTTACTGCAATCTGGTGGGCAACGAATCGGGCCGCGCCATTTTCGACGGCGACTCCATGATTGCCTCCAACGGCCAGTTGCTGGTGTCGGGAACGCGTTTCAGCTATGCCGACCACCTGATCGTTACCGCCGTCATCGACGTGGACGACACGCGGCTGAGCCAGGCCCAGAACAAGGTCAACCTGGCTTATCTGTTTCCCAACCTGCGGGTGGCGGCTCAGTTCGATTTTCCGTTCGTAAAACCGGTGGTTCAGAAAGCCGAACTGGAATACTGGGAGCACGGCAATCATTTGAAAGAAGAAGAATTTGCGCGGGCCGTGGCACTGGCGCTGTTTGATTATTTGCGCAAAAGCCGCTCCCACGGTTTTGTGCTGTCGCTCAGCGGAGGGGCCGATTCGTCGGCCATTGCGGCCCTGGTGTCGCTCATGATCCGGATGGCCGACGAAAGCATCGGTTTGGACGCTTTTAAAAAGAAACTGGGTTACATCAAAAGCATCCAGAAGCTAAAAACCGTCGAGGAAATCTGCGGAGCCTTGCTGACGACCATATATCAGGGAACCCAAAACAGCTCGACAGATACCTATGAGTCGGCGGAATCGCTGGCAAAATCGGTGGGTGCCACGTTCTACAACATCAACATCAACGGGCTGGTCGAAACGTATACGAAGCTGATTGAAGACCAGTTGGGCCGTCCGCTGACCTGGGAAACCGACGATGTGGCCCTGCAAAACATTCAGGCACGGGTGCGCGCTCCGAGTGCGTGGCTGCTCGCCAACATCCAGAACGCGCTGCTGCTCTCGACTTCCAACCGCTCGGAAGCGTCGGTGGGTTACGCCACGATGGACGGCGACACGGCGGGGAGCATCTCCCCCATCGCCGGCATCGACAAACATTACCTCCGCGGCTGGCTGCGCTGGCTCGAAACCACCGGTGTGGGCGGCAAAATCAAGGTAGAAGGCTTGCAGAAAGTGAACAACCTGCAACCTACGGCCGAACTTCGCCCGCTGGACAAGAAGCAAACCGACGAGGAAGATTTGATGCCGTACGACGTGCTGAACGCCATCGAGAAATTCGGAATTCGGGATAAATTGTCGCCGAAAGAAGTGATGCAGCAGGTGGAAGTGGTGTTCGAAGGCCAGTATGACCGCGACAAACTCTACACCTCCGTCGACCGGTTTTTCCGGCTCTGGAGCCGCAACCAGTGGAAACGCGAACGGTATGCCCCCTCGTTCCACGTCGACGACGAAAACGTAGACCCCAAAACTTGGTGCCGCTTCCCGATCCTGAGCAGCGGTTTCGAGAAAGAACTGGCCGAGTTGAAGGAATACGTAGAGGGCAACGAAGGCCGGGGACGGAAGGGGAAAATTGGGTTTTAGGAGCCACTATCTGGAGTCCATCATGAGTTTAAACCGATCTTTTTTATCGATGCCAACCCCACAAACAATCCATTTAAACAGAATGTAAAACAAATAGCTGGATCAACCGTGTTACTTGTTCAGCGGTAAGGATCGGTCACGGTCCGCACAGGAGCGCTTCATTTAAGACGTTGGTATGAATTCAGATACAATTGAGCATTTTGATGCGATTGTGATTGGTGTAGGCCAAGCCGGAAACCCGCTGGCTACGGCCCTGGCCGAAAAAGGCTGGAAAACCGCTGTCATTGAACGGAAACACGTGGGCGGCACCTGCGTCAACGACGGTTGCACACCCACCAAAACCCTGATTGCTTCCGCCCAGGTGGCCTACCAAGCCCGACGTTCGGCCGAATTCGGGATCGAAACCGACGACGTTCGGGTTGATCTGAAAAAGGTGATGGCGCGCAAAAACCGCATGGTGGAAACTTCCCGCAAAAACATCGAAACGAATTTTGAGGAGACGGAAAACCTGACGCTGCTGTTTGGAGAGGCCCGGTTTGGCGGTAAGAAACAGATTGACGTTCTGCGGCCCGACGGAACTCAACAGACCCTGACGGCCGACACTATTTTTATCAATGCCGGTTGCAGCCCAACAAAACCGGATCTGGCGGGTCTGGATACGGTTTCGTGGCTGACCTCGACTTCGATCATGGAATTGGAGGAGGTGCCTGAACACCTGCTGATCCTCGGTGGTGGTTACATCAGTCTGGAATTTGGGCAGATGTTCCGGCGGTTTGGCAGTGAGGTCACGATCATCGAACATGGCCCGCAACTGCTGAGCCGCGAAGACGCCGATGTGTCCGACGAAATGGCCAAAATGCTGGGAAAAGAAGGCATTACAGTTTTTCTGGACACGGAAGTTCACCAGGTAAGTCGGGCGGAGGGCAGCACCATCGAATTGCAGGTATCGACCAATAAACTGGCCAGCCGACTCCGGGGCACGCACCTGCTGGTGGCCGTCGGCCGAACGCCCAATACCAAAGCACTCCAACTGGAGGTGGCTGGAATTGAAACGGACGAAAAAGGGTTTATCCGGGTAAATGACCGGCTGGAAACCAGCCAACCCGGTATTTATGCGCTGGGCGACATCAAAGGCGGGCCGGAATTCACCCACATTTCGTATGACGATTACCGGATCGTGAAACAAAATTTGCTGGAGAAAGGCAACGCCAGCAAGGCCGACCGCCCGGTTCCGTATACGGTTTTTACCGACCCGCAACTGGGACGCATCGGTTTGAGCGAAAAAGAAGCCCGGCGGCAGGGAAAAACGATTAAAGTTGCCAAAATCCCGATGTCTCTGGTGGCCCGCGCCCAGCAAATGAGCCAGAGTGAAGGTCTGATGAAAGTTGTCATCGACGCTCCCACCGGCCAGATCCTCGGTGCGGCCATTCTAGGTTCGGAAGGCGGTGAAATCATGACCATTCTCCAGGTTGCCATGATGGGTCACCTACCCTATCAACAACTTCGGGATGCCATTTTTGCCCACCCAACGCTGGCCGAAGGACTCAATACGTTATTCACGAGGATGGACTAAATGATGTTACAGGAACCTGTTTTACCCCAAACCGTTACCCTGACTGAAGCCTACCAGCGCGTCCGAAGCTGGACAGAGCAGATCTGCGCTTCGCTGGAAACGGAGGATTATGTCGTGCAGCCCACGGCCGATGTCAGTCCGCCCAAGTGGCATCTGGGCCATACCACCTGGTTTTGGGAGCATTTCATCCTGACACCACACGCCCCCGGTTACCGCATTTTTCACGATGATTTTAGCTTTGTTTTCAATAGCTACTACGAATCGGTGGGTCGGCGGGTGCTGCGGACCCAGCGCGGGAACCTGAGTCGCCCAACGGTGGCCGAAGTTTATCGCTACCGGGCCTACGTCGATGAAGCCATGACCCGGTTTTTAGCTGAGCGTTCTGCAAGCGCTGAACTCGAAAAACTGATCGAACTGGGACTGAACCATGAGCAGCAACACCAGGAATTGTTGATCACCGACATCAAATACATTCTGGGACACAATCCGCTCTTCCCGGCCATCGACATGCCGGTCAATGAGCAGCTTGCAGATTTGCCAATTCCGGCGGTGAACCTACCGAAAGGAATCTATCCCATTGGTTTTCAGCCGGAATCGGGCGGTTTTTGTTTTGATAATGAGCTAGGGTCTCACCGGGTTTACCTGCATGAAACCACCCTCGACGGCCAATTGGTTACCAACGCCGACTACCTGGAATTTATCGAAGCGGGCGGCTACCGTCAGTTTCAGCACTGGTTGTCGGATGGCTGGGCCTGGGTGAAGGCCAACGGGATCGAAGCACCTCTGTATTGGCACCGAGTTGAAGACCAATGGAATACCTACACGTTTTCCGGCCTTCAACCCGTCGATCTGACTTTGCCGGTTTGCCACGTCAGTTATTACGAAGCCGATGCGTACGCCCGCTGGCGCGGTCGGCGTTTGCCGACCGAAGCGGAATGGGAAACTGCCGCCCTTTTGCCTGCCGATCACCGCCTGGCCTGGGGCCTGCGCTGGGAATGGACGGGATCGGCCTACCTACCTTATCCTGGTTTTAAAACCGCCAAAGGCGCTGTGGGTGAGTACAATGGCAAATTCATGAGCGGCCAGATGGTCTTGCGCGGAGGGTCCATTGCTACGCCGGAAGGACACAGCCGCCCCACGTACCGAAATTTTTTCCAACCCGACAAACGATGGCAATTCACCGGCATTCGGCTGGGAGCCCTCTGAATGCTGACCACTCCATGACAAAGATAGATTCATCGTTGAATGACTCGCTGGTGCTGCAAAGTGACCTTGCGAATGAAGTGGGCACCGGCCTGACCAAAACGCCGAAACGGTTGCCGTCACGTTTCTTTTACGATGACGAAGGAAGCCGCCTGTTTGCGGAAATCATGCACCTGCCCGAATACTACCTGACCCGCTCCGAATACGAGATTCTGGATACGAACCAGGCGGAACTGCTCCGGCTCTTTGCCGCCGACGGTCGGCCTTTCGAGTTGATTGAACTGGGAGCTGGCGATGGCCTGAAAACCAAAATCCTGTTGAATCATTTCTGGTCAGAACAGGCGGATTTCACGTACGTTCCCGTCGACATTTCCCAGGCTGCCATCGATAACCTGACGGCGGATATTCGGAAAAAGTGGCCTCAAATGCCGATTAAGCCCCGGCACGACGATTATTTTAACGCCATCGAACAGTTATCGAACCGCTCAGAAACTGTCCAGAACCGTCCCCGGCTGGTGGTGCTCTTTCTGGGATCGAACATCGGCAACTTCTCTCCCACCGAAGCCCGCGATTTTTTCCGGCAAATCAGCCAGTCGCTGCAACCGGGTGATCTGGTGCTGACGGGGTTTGATCTGCAAAAACATCCGGCGGTCATTCATGCAGCTTACAACGACCGGCAGGGTTTAACGAGGGCCTTCAACCTGAATCTGCTTCGGCGAATCAACCGCGAACTGAACGCCAATTTCGACCTCTCCGCCTTCGATCACTACGAAATGTATCATCCCGAAACCGGTGAGGCCCGGAGCTATCTCGTCAGCCAGAAAGAACAAACCGTAGCGATTCGGGATCTGAACCTGACCGTGCCGTTTGGATACGGCGAGATCATTCACACCGAAATTTCACGCAAATTTACCCGGGAGGGCATTGCGCAACTGGCCGAACAAAGCGGTTTTGAACTGACCAACTGGTTTACGGATTGCAAACACTACTTTGCCGATGTCATTTTCAGGAAATAATACACTCCCGGAATCAACGAAACCTTCGGGGGTTTTCCAACGTTAGCTGGCACAAGCGAATGCTTCGCCTTACCTTTGCGGCATGAAATTTCTCCTGCCCGGCCTGCTGTTTGCCGCTTTGTGGGCCTCCGCTTCTGCGGCCACTAAATTTGGTGTCCTGTCGGCCGACCCGCTCATTCTGGCCAACGTCCGATTCCTGATTGCCGGACCGCTGATGTTACTCGTAGCCCACGGTTTTCAACGCAAATCGCTCCCCAACCGCACCGAATTCGGGCGTTTGACGATCTTTGCTCTGATGAACACCACAATCTACCTTGGCGCATTCGTTTTGGCCATCAAACAGGTTTCTGCCGGCATTGGGAGCCTGTCGACGGCCACCAGCCCGCTGTTCATCACGCTGCTTTCTGCGGCCTGGCTCCGGCGCCCCATTCGCTGGTACGAAGCCGCGGGCATTGTGTTCGGCATGGCAGGAGTCTGGGTGGTCACTTACCCGCTTCTCCAGAACAGTTTTGCCACCATTCCGGGTTTATTGATTCTGCTGGGGGGTATGGTTTCGGTGTCGGCGGCAACCGTCTATTATGCCCGCTTTAGGTGGACGCTCCCGAGTCTGGTCATCAATGGCTGGCAGGTGCTGATTGGCGGTCTATTACTGCTGCCTTTTACGCTTCTTTTTGCCGATTTCGGCCAGTCGCATTTCGACGCCCGGTTTTGGTGGTCCATTTTCTGGCTGATCATTCCGGTTTCCGTCGTTGCCCTGCAACTCTGGTTCTATCTGGTCCGGCAGGATGCCGTTCAGGCATCGCTCTGGCTGTTCCTTTGCCCGATTTTCGGTTTCGGTTATGCCGCCGTTCTGCTGGACGAACCCCTCTCGATTTACACCTTAATTGGCACGGTGCTGGTATTAGTAGGCTTGTATCTGGGGCAGCGCGACAAATTCAAGCGGCCCTGACAGCGCCGGGCCGTCGTACGGCCGCAGGCCCCGGTCAGGGTTTCCGATCAAGCACATACGCCAGATCAACGGTTTTCATTTCAGGATTAGGAATGGGATTGATATCGATCTTTTTCGGATTAAAATAGCCCGATTTCGCCAGTTTTTGCTGCGATTTTATCAGTTTTGAACGATTAAACAACTCGCCCGGCTGGATCGCAATCCAATCACGAATCTGTGCATCCGTGATGTCCTTATTCCCTTTGATGATGATTTTCCCAATCGTTGTCGGGGAACCTTCAAAAACCGTCAGAACCAGATTTACCACGTTGCCCACCCGGTTTTCCTGAACATCGACGCCGAAATACAAATAGCCTTTGTCCATATACAGCGATGAAACATCCGTCCCGACGAGGTTAAAAAGACGATTGTTAAAATCGGCTTTATCATACCGGTCGCCCGGCTTTAAATCCAGCGTTTTCGTCAATTCTGCCGTCGAATAAACTGTATTGCCTTTCCAGCTAATGCGACCAATGGGCGTCCCTTTTCCCGGCTTTTCCGACTGGGGTTGAACGGTTAGCCGGTTTTCGGCGGGTTGTAAAAAAGAACACAAAACCGTCGTGAGTGCCAGGATAGGTACAATAAGGAGGAATTTTAGCTTTTGCATGGGTTTGGATGGAGATTGGGTGAGCATTTGAATACGAAGAAAAACCGGCTTGGTTGAAAACGAATTTACTAATGCGTTGGAAGAAGGCTGCGTTGTCAGTTTCAGCAATAAATACCCGTAAGACCGGACATTTCCGATGGCACGGGTCACCTGCGAATCGACGAAATATTCGTGAATCTGCCGGATTGAATGATTGAAATAAATGACAACGGGATTGAACCAGAATACGATGCCAACGATTTCAAACAGCAGCAGATCAATTGTATGCCACTGTGTGACATGCAGTTGTTCATGTTGCAACACCTGAGCCCGTTCGTCTTCGGTTAGCGAATGATCATCGGAATTGAGAAAGATGCAGGTCAAAAATGAGAACGTAGGCAACGCCGATTGCCGATAAATGGTGCAATAACGCCCCAATTCTACCTTTTCGGCCGATTGCCTTAACCGGAAAATGGCGTGCAGGTTTCGATAAAAACAAATGGTTTTATACAAACAGCCCGCGAGATACACCGTCAGCAGAATCCTCTCGATCAACGCAGCCGAAAAAAACGCCGACCTTGGGACTTCTGCCGGATGAAACGCTCCGCCCGATGAACGGATCGATGGCAACTGAAGCCGAAAAACCGCTTCAGTGACGGTATTGATCCCGAACTGCCCCGGTAGTGGCAAGAGCGGAATCAGGAGGCTCAGCCCCGCGCAACCGAGCAAATAGACCCGGTTCCACTGAAAGTAGGTCAGGCGGCTGAAAAAAAATCGGTAACCCAACGCAAAAACTGCCAGCGAAACCGATCCCCGAGACAGATAACTCCATACATCAGTTGCCATGATCCGGTTGGGTTGGGTCGGTTTCTTTATCAAGCATTTCCACAATACGCTGAACCTCTTCCGAACTCAGCTTTTCTTCGTTTACCATAAACGACACGACTTTCTCCGGCGAGCCTTCAAAATAATTCATCAGGAAATTCCGGAAGGTAAATTTCCGGTACGCGAGTTTCGACACCGTCGGAAAATATTCGTGGGTTTTGCCGTAAGCTTTGTGGCCCACAAAGCCTTTTTTCTCCAGAATGCGGATGAGCGAAGAGATGGTGTTGTAAGGCGGTTTGGGGTCGGGCATGCCATCGATGACATCCTTGACAAATCCTTTTTTGATGGCCCACAGAATCTGCATCACCTTTTCTTCCGTTTTGGTCAGTTGTTCCATGCACCAAAACTAAAACGTATTTTTCAGTTATACAACGTATTTTTCAGTTATATAACGTCAAAATACGTTAACAGCCTCAAAACCGGGCGTTACAGGGTGGAAAACAAAGGAAAACCGGGGCGGACAGCCCCGAAAAAAGGATCGCTAAGAAGTGTTTTTTGCCAGCGAAAACCGACTTTTCGGGCCGCTATTCAACGCTCGTTCTAGGAGCCAAAAAATATATTACAAATACCTGATTGTCAAATACTTGAATCCATAAAATAATTCTGCTTTTGTGAACATTGCCAGCAGATTTTATGTTCTTATTGTATGAACGAGAACACAGAAAAATTGACAACTCAAGAGGGCAAACTGGTGTCGTTTGTGCCAGCCCAGCCCGTGGACGAAACCTGGCGGAAATCCATTCCGGCGCAGGTGTTTCTAAACCACTTCTTCGCGATTGATTTTCACATTCAACGACAAAACGATCTATTCGATCTGCGTCGTTTTCCGCTCTTTCAGGACTTTGCACCCGCCGTTTCCGACGAACAGCGCAAGGCTTTGGAAAAGTTGCTACTCAATAGCTGGAGTGCCGAATATGCCCTCCGGATTACGCCGGTGGTTAATGACAACCAGTATCTGCAAAGCTCGCTGCACTGGACGTTCCCGCAGGCCTATTACAGCGTTTTGTTCAGCGTAAGGGCTTTCCTGCACACGATGGGAGAACCGGTCAGCAATGAGGAGATCATTCGCCGACGCATCGGAAACATGGTTGTACGGGGTTATTATCCGGCTTCGGTGGGTTTCTACGCATCCGGTCCCTTGAATGGTTACCGGACGATGCGGTTGCCATTGGCAAAATTCGACATTGCGAAACCGGACCTGACCCTGCCTTCGCGCGAGTCGGCCGCCCAGATCGAGATTGCCCAGTTTCTGAAAACCTCCCGCGACCGGCGCATCAAAGCCCTGCGGCAGGCGATTCAAAACAATCCCAAAACCGCGCTGCGGAGTGCGCGGACGGGCAAGGTTCTGCAAAAATTTGGCGTTGACCAATACAAGCAGTTGGGAAAACAGATTGGCTACACGACCTATTTCGATGCATTGAGCCGGCTGCGGATTTCGTCGAGCAACCGCGAAATCGAGCGGTTTGTCGAATCGGAAATCGATGTTCGGTTGTTTCACGAAAGCCTGGTCAACATCGTGTCGCATATCAATGCCGTTCACGAAGCCTACATTGCCAAAGCACTCGGTATTCAGGGGTATAAAAACCTGATTGCCAAACTGCCCTCCTACCTTCAGGAAGGATTCCTGCGCGATCGGCTGAACACGGTTATCGAACCGATGCTGCGCCCTGAACAGCAGGAACTGCGCATTGCAGCGTAAGCAATTATAAATGTAAAATGATGAATGATAAATGTAAAAGTGCCCGATTTGGGAATACTTTTACATTTATCATTCATCATTTTACATTTATGATTGCTTTCTTTTATTTCCCTTCCAGATACAATCGGCATTTCTCCAGATACTGACCAACGGGCGGCATTTCCACTTCCGTTTCCTTGGCCAGTTCATCCCAGCCGCGAACCTGCAAAATGCCCCGGAAATACGGATTGGCTTCAAACGCCTGGGCTTCTTCTGCCGACATCGGCCCGCCCTGAAATTCCAGCGTTTTCAGGCTGGCTTCCGAGAGTTTGTTGAAGTAGGCAGGATTTTTATACGTCAGATACCGCTTCGCATTGACGTGGTGCTCAATCAGTTGGGCGACTTTTTCCGAAAAACCGCGTTCCCGCAGCCAGTCCGCACCCAGCTTTTCATGATCGACGCGACCGTAATCATCCATATGATCTTCCGCCAGATCCGACGGCAGCAGATGACCGATATCATGCAGAAAAGCCGCAATGATCGTTTCATCATCGGCACCGGCCCGCTCGGCCAGCATCGCCGATTGCAGCATGTGTTCCAGTTGCGAAACGGGCTCCCCGTAATAATCATCCGACCCATGCTGATCAAACAGTTCGGTGATTTCAGTAATCGTCTGCTCGGTGTTCATTTTTTGAATGAGTGAATGAGTGATTGAGCGATTGAGTGAATAGGGTGCCAGGAATCCGGCAGGTTATTCACTCAATCGCCCAATCACTCATTCAAAATTGGTTATTTGTCCCACCACACGGCGGTGTTGATATCATTGACTCCCTGGCGGGCGATGGCTTCTTCGACGGAGGTTTTGTTCAGGTTCAGTTCCGAACTCGGATACGGAAACCGAACCGGAACCTTATTGCCGTTCAGATTCGATGGACCCGGCGTAATGGCGGGATAACCCGTCCGGCGCCAGTCGAACCATCCTTCCAGACCGCTGTAAAATAACGCAATCCATTTCTGAGTTCCAATCAATTCGAGGGCTTTTGCGTCGGTGAAAGCCACACCCGTCTGAGCCAGATAACCCGCCGGAACGTCAAGACCATAATAGCCGAAGGACGCTGCAATGCCTTTTTCGTAATAGCTTTTGGCATCGCCGGTAATCAGTTTTTTCTGGGCAGCCTCCGCCAGAATAAACTGCAATTCCGCGTAGGTCATGATAATCCCTTTGGCAATGTTCAGGTTAGCCTCAGTCGGCGTACCAAAACCGTCGATGTAATACGTGGCGCCAACCCGCGAAACGTTCTGAGCACCACCATTATAGGTCAGCGCCGAGTTATCGTCCAGACCATTCGGCACACCGACATAGGCTGGCTTTCCGGCGGCTACCGACGCCACCGTCGGGCGGGCAAAAACCGCCAGACGCGAGTCATTCAACTGGGTCAGTCTGTCACCCAGCGTTTTGCTCAGCCGAAACTCATCGAACGAACCCACCCGCGCGGTGTAAAGCGGAAACTGGTTTGGAACCGTCGGCAGATACCGCAAAGCCGCATTGTCCGTGTTGCTCGTAAAAACCGGCGTCGTCGTCGGGTTGCTCACAATCGCCTGCAAATCCGCCTTGATGTCGCGTTTGTTTGAAATCCGCATCAGATACCGCACCCGGAGCGAGTTGGCCATTTTTTTCCATTTCGTCACATCACCCCCAAACAGAATATCCCCGTTGACAACGCCATTTTCCGGGGCCAGCAACGCACTGGCATCGGCCAGGTCTTTCAGAATCCCGTTGTAAATCGTTTCCTGGGTGTCGTATTTCGGGAAATAAGCTGCGTCTTTGCCTTTGGTGGCTTCCGTATAGGGCGCATCTCCGTAGGCATCCGTCACCAGTGACATCATCCACGACTTCATCACCAGCGCAATGCCCTGGTAGTTTTTCTGAACCGGCGTCGTACTGGACGCGATGTTGTACATATTCTGAACTTCCCGAAGCGTCGAGTATGTCGTGTTCCAGATCCCATTCTGTTCACCCCACAGATACCGGTCTTCGTTTACAAACTGAATTTTGGCCGTATACTGCATCACGCTGTTGCCGATGCCCCAGGCGGTTCCCATGTTCTCGTTGACCGTCGACCGGATGATGTTCGGCAGGAGCAGATCCGCCGTGACGGTATTCGGAACGTTGGGGTTGGTATTGATCTCTTCAAACTCGTTGTCGCAGGACGTGCCGACAGCAATCAGCAGCGTCAGGCAGGCGACTAATTTTAGATATGTTTTTTTCATAAGAATGTTATGGTTGAATGGCTGGAGGGTTAGATGGCTAAGATGGTTTTAATGGTTAAAAATGGTTGGATGGCTTGGTATTCCGGTAACCATTTAACCATCCAGCCATAATAACCATCTTAACCATTTAACCTTGAACAGCTTACAGATTGAAAGATAAGTTTACACCGTAGTTACGCGCCGACGGAATGGCGACCGATTCCGAACCCGGAATGATGGTTCCGCCCGATACCGAAGCGGTCTCCGGATCGATGTGCGGTACTTTGGTCCACAAAAACAGGTTGCGGCCCACCAGCGAAACCGTCACGTTCCGGAACGGCAGTTTTTTGCCCATAATCGAGTTCGGCAGCGAATAGCCCAGTTTCACTTCACGCAACTTGGTGAACGACGCATCGAAAATGGCGTCTTCCAGCACCCGGCGACCCAGTGTAAAAGCCGAATGCCACTCGCGGGCCGAAATCCGGCGGGCATTGGCGGCAAACTGACCTTCACCGGTTTTCACCACACCCGGCACCACATAATACGTCCCGGCCGGCGCATTGGTAAACGTCTTGTCAACCGAGTTGTCGTAATAACCATTTTCGCGTCCCTGCAAGGTTTCGACCAACTGACCCGCTTCACGCCCTACCACGTACGTGTGGGAATAGACCTCTCCGCCTTTGCGAATGTCGAACAGGAAGCTCAGGTTGAAGCCTTTGTATTTGAACGAGTTGTTGATCCCCGCCAGCCAGTCCGGGTTGTAATTGCCCAGTTTTTGCAATGAGGTTGTCGAAATCGGCCGACCGTCGGCGGTGATCACCATCTGGCCTACATTCTGGCCGGTTGGGTCGTAATACGGGCTCTTCGGATCGCTGCTGACGCGCTCGTAGGCGTATCCGTACATGTCGCCCATGCGCTCGTTGACGCGGGCCTGCACCGAGAAATACCGGCTGGCCAGTTCATAGGTCGAAACGCCGTTGGCCAGTTCGAGGACTTTGCTGCGGTTTCGCGAGAAATTGACGTTCATATCCCAGCGGAAACCAATGTTGTCCATCCGGATCGGCGTCAGGTTCAGCATCACCTCAATCCCGTTGTTCTGAATCCGGCCCGCGTTCTGCACAATCTGGCTGTAGCCCGTGGTGCCCGAAAGCGGCAGGAAGATGATCTGGTTTTTACTGATCGTGTTGTAATACGTGAAGTCCAGACCCACCCGGTTTTTCAGGAACCGCAGATCAAAACCGTATTCCTGTGAACTGCTGATTTCCGGTTTCAGGCTCAGGTTCGGAATCCGCGTCGATTCGCTGAAGGTCGGCGTCGTTCCCCAGGGTGTTCCCGGATTGAAGGGCTGCGAAAACTGGTACGGTTCGGTGTCATTTCCAACCTGCGCATAGCCCGCCCGAACTTTGGCGAACGATACCCATTCCGGCATTTTCACCCAGTCGCTCACCACCGCACTGAGCGTTCCCGACCAGTAGAAATACGAATTATCGGCCATACCGACCACGCCCTGCGGCAGCGTCAGCGTGCTCGACCAGTCGTTCCGGCCCGTCATTTCCAGCGTTAATTTATCGAGGTACGTCAATTGCGCCGACGCAAACATACTGTTGATCCGGCGATCGGAGCGGTTTTGCGAGTATTCGAGCGGAACCCGGCTGTTGTTCAGGCTATACACGCCCGGAACCGTCAACTGGGGCGCAAAATTGTCGATGTAATCGTACTTGTTCAGCCGTTGATTCCCCCCCAATGTGCCGCTGAGCGTAAAGGCATCGTTGAGTCGTTTGTCTACCAGAAACAACAGGTCGGTGTTGCGCTCCATCGTTTTCACGGCTTCGCGCCGGTACGAACCATACGGATACCGCTGCGTGCTGAATGCCCGCTGCCGCACCCGCAGTTCATCCTGATAATCGACCTGCGTCCGGCCCTGCACCGACAACCAGTCCGTCAGTTGATACGACAGCGTGACGTTCCCAATCACCCGGTTGATGTCCTGACCGTTGGTATTTTCGTACATGTTAAAGTACGGGTTATCGTGGTAGTTGTAGTTGAAGTTGAACTGCTGAATACCTTCCAGACCCGGTTGCCAGTAATTCCGCATCGAAGCCATGTCGATGTGACGGCCCCACCAGCAGTTGAGCAGATACATGATGTTTTCCGTTCCGTAGCTCAGGTTCGGGCGGTTGTCGCTGTGGTTGCGGATGTAACTCACATTCGTCCGCGCCGTAAAGCGGTCGGTGAGTTTGTAACCGGCATTGACGTTGAAGGTGTTCCGCGTCAAATCCGTATTCGGAACAAAGCCTTTCTGATCCAGGTTGGTAAACGACATCCGGAAATCGCCCTTGTCATTGCTGCCCGTTACGGCAACGTTATTCGTTACGATGCGACCGGTTTCGAAGAAATCGCGGATGCTGTTCGGGTGGGCAATGAACGGCGTAGGTGTTGCCACACCGGGGCCACCCGGCACTTTGGTATCACCGGCGCGATAGCCTTTGTCGGTGGGCGAATCGTGCTGAACGATCAGCCGACCGTCCATTTTGGGCCCCCAGCTTTCGTCGACGCCATCGCGCAAACCACCACCGGAACCGTCTTTGAACGAAAATTCGCCATTTAACCCCTGACCGTAAACGTTCTGATAATCAGGTAGTCGTAGCACAGATTCAAACGTCACGTTGGAGTTGACACTGACGCCAATGCCCTTGGTTCCCTTGCCGGTTTTGGTCGTGATCACCACCACACCGTTGGCCGCCCGCGAACCGTAGAGCGCCGTGGCGCTGGCTCCTTTTAAAACCGTCATCGTTTCGACGTCGTCCGGATTGATAAAACCGGCCCCGTTTCCGTAATCGGCATCCTGGTTATTACGCCCCGATGAACCGACAAAGTTGTTGTTGATCGGCAAACCGTCAATCACAAATAGCGGCTGGTTGGCGTTGATGTTCAGCGACTTTTCGCCCCGGATCGTGATCCGTGACGAGCCGCCGATCCCGGATGGGCTATTGACGACGGTCACCCCCGCAATCT
This sequence comes from Larkinella fluvii, assembly GCF_051857545.1. Taxonomy (NCBI): domain Bacteria; kingdom Pseudomonadati; phylum Bacteroidota; class Cytophagia; order Cytophagales; family Spirosomataceae; genus Larkinella; species Larkinella fluvii. The sequence goes on from NZ_JBPZHB010000007.1 coordinate 114,188, forward strand.
TTCCCGCCAACTGGCTGACCAGGTTGGTTTCGCGGGCTTGTGAAAGCGCCGAATTGTCGATTTTCTGGGTCACGTAGCCGAGGTTGCGTTGCTGTTTGGAAATCCCCAGGGCCGTCACAACCACTTCGTTCAGGGCTTGTGTGGAAACCGTCAGCGTAACATTGATCGTCGTTTTGGAACCGACCGGCACTTCCTGCGCTTCAAAACCGATAAAAGAATAAATTAAAACCGATGACGGATTCGGAACGTTCAGTGTATACGTTCCGTCGGTGCGGGTGGTCGTACCGGACGTGGTGCCTTTCACCAGAATCGAAACGCCCGGCAGCGCCTGCCCGCCTTCCGACGATACAACCTTGCCAGTGATGGTCTGGGCCAGCAAAGGCAAGCCCATCAATAAAATAGCCAGAGTCAGGACAGCCCGACGATAACTGACCCTTCCTGACCGAATCGAAGAAGGTAGCTTTTGTGTCATAGTGTAGTTTGGATGTTCCGGTTTTACGGAAAGTTGAACGATGGATACGAAACGATGGATGCTTTTACGAAACCGCAAAAGTACCCGGCACTTGTGTCGGAATTATTACCGAATTATGAACTTTATACTACCAGGAGAAAGAATAATACAAAATTTGCCTTATACCCTGATTAGCAGCATAAATAAGTAGTTCTGTTTTAAAATTAAAAATAGTATATCGAATTACTTAAAAAAATATTTGAATAATTCGGAATAGCCTTTGGCACAAAATGACCGCTTAATTAACGGTTTGCCGTTAAATAAATGCTTCATGGGTTCTGAGCGGCAGGATGAATACCTTTCTGCCCGGTCCTAAACCTCTGTCGTGCTATGATCTATGAAGCGCTGGAACTGATCCGCTCCGAACTGGAGACGTATGTAAAACCGCTCGCGGATGGCATAACGGTCAATCTGGGCAGCATTGCCGCGGTTGCCGGCACGCAGGCCAACACAATTCTGATTGGTTTGGTCCATCTCGAAGAAGAAGCAACGCTCAAAAATACCAGCCCCTACCAGCGCAACAGCACCACCGGCGGTTTCGACGTCCGGAACCCGCCCGTTTTCCTGAATCTCTACGTGTTGATCAGTGCCAATTATTCGGGAATTGGTGACTACGAAACCGCCCTGAAACTGCTCTCGCGAACGGTTCAGTGTTTTCAGCAAAAAAATCAGTTTACGATTGCCAATACCCTCACGGATAAGATCTTCGACGACGCGCAGGCCCTGATGCTGCGCATGACCGTCGAGTTGTACAGCCTCTCGTTCGAGAAACTGAATCAGCTCTGGGGAACCCTCGGCGGCAAGCAGGTGCCATCGGTCGTGTATAAGGTCCGGGTCGTGGAAGAACAGGCCGAAGGGCAACTCGGCGCCGGAACCCAGATTCTGTCGATTGAAGGCGTTCGAAAACCGATCCCGATTTCTTCGGATTGAACGTCCTTCCCATCCTGACGCCTTTACGTCCTCACCCCTTCACAATATTTTCCGATGAAACCGCTTCTTCCCGAATCGTTTGGCATCAGCTACCAGGTTCTGTTCACCGTTCGGGTGCTCCACCGGTATTTCCTGGATTTTGGCACCACGCCCTTCGATACGGAAGCGCCATCGGCTGAAGCACGAAAAAAAATAGAATTGATCCGGCGGGGGTATGACGTCGCCCAATTCCTGGCGTTTCTGCCCGATGCCCCGACCCAGCAACGCCTGAAAAACCAGCGCATGCTCTTCAAAAAACAGGCTGACGGTTTCGTGGTGCTGGCGGCTACCGAAAATCCCCGCAGTCCAACGCCCTTCCTGCCCCTTGCTGCAGGTCTGAAGTTCGTCTTCGCGGTGTATCCGACCGATCCGTTTTTTATGCTCTATACGAACCTGACGCCCGAAGTCATGAACGAGTTGAAACGACCGATGCGCGGTTTCCGGCTTAAAAACCGCAACTCATCGGAAAACCCGTTGGAAAATCAATTGAATACCGGTGAAACGATTCGGATGGCCGATCTGGAAGACCAGCCACCTGAACACGCGGTGACCGGACGGCTGGAGCGGCCCCTGGGCTTCATCGAAATTGAACACGCCCCCCCGACCCGCAGCCTGCTGACGGCGGAGGATGCGTTTCAGCCCACGCTGACCTACACGCTGACGCTGCAAAACCGCACGACCCGCTGGCGGCTGAAAAACGATGCGCCCGGTGACTTTGCGGGCGAACACCAACTGGTAAAAAACGGACTGATTCCCGTGGTGAACGGCACGACCAAACTCGTCAATCCGACACCCGCGACCACCACCTTCGAAAACGACGGACACTTTTATTCCACGATTTACTAAACCCCAGTCAAACCTCCTCTGCTCATGGCAAGTACACTCAATTTAGCGACGCTGAAAACTCCGGGCGTCTACATCGACGAGGTGTCGCTGTTCCCGCCATCCGTGGCCCAGGTCGAAACCGCCATTCCGGCCTTTATCGGCTACACCCGGTTTGCCGAAAAAGATGGCAAGGACATTACCGGAAAAGCATTGAAAATCAAGTCAATGGTCGATTACCGGACGTATTTCGGCGGTGGACCGGATCGGGAAATCACGGTCAGTCTGGGTCCAACCAACGCCGTAAAAACGGTCGACATGCAACCAGCCTGGTACCTGCACGACAGCCTGATGCTGTTTTTTGCCAATGGCGGGGAGAAATGCTACATCCTTTCGGTGGGCGGATACGACACCAATTCCGTTTCCCAGACCCATTTTACGGACGCCATCGACGAACTGAAAAAACACGACGAGCCCACCCTGCTCGTGATGCCCGACCTGATGCTGCTGACCAACCCGGCTCACATTGCCGCCGTGCAGCAGGCGGCCATCGACCATTGCAACAAATTGCAGGATCGCTTCGCCATTCTGGATGTCAAGGTGAGCGATCTGACCAAAACCACCGTCGATGATGCCGACATTACTGCTTTCCGGGGCAGCGTTTCCAACTTTCTGAAATACGGAGCGGCCTACTATCCCTGGCTCAAAACCTCCCTGCCGTTTGACATGAGCTTCGCCGGTCTGACGATCACCAAAGGCGGAAATCCAACCACGCTGGGTGCGCTTCTGGACCCGGGTGCCCCCAACAACGCCCTGCTGACCGAAGCGGACACGCTGGCGACCGATGGGTTTGCCGACGCAAAAGCCATTCAGAATGTGGCCGTTCCGGCGGTCGTGGACTACCAGGCTTCGGCGGATAAAGAAGCCAAAAAGACGTTCATCTCGGCCGCCATTACCGCTTTTGATGGAATTGACCCGGACACGGTTTTCAAAAACAAACCCGTTCAGGATGTGCTGAAAGCCTTTACCGATGCGGGAAATGCCGAATGGCTGGCGATCCAGAGCGATAACACGGCGCTGGTGGTTACGGGTGATCCGGGCACCCATTCAACGGATGCCGCCATCGACGCGGTTTTTAACCGGCTGGTTGCCTACATCACGCGATTCAAAACCGAGGCAAAAACCGCCCTGCCGGCTTTGCTGACGGCCAAACAGCTCGAAATCCAGCAGAAAATTCCGCTGTTTGCGCTGGTTCGCAAAGCCGAAACCCTCGTCGCCGATCAAATGATCGTCAATGACCTGGTGGAAAGCAGTAAGGCGGCCTATGAAGCGGCCGGTACAACGGCCACCAAAAAAACGGAGTTGCTGAAGGCGCTCAATGCGTTTAACGGTTCCCCCGCTGCACTGGCGTTTACGAATACCGATGTTCGGCTGAGCTACCAGGACTATACGGACCAGGCCACACCTTCGGCCGCCGGGAAAAAACTGACCGATCTTCTGGCCAGTGCAACGGCCCTGTCGGGTTCCAATGCGTCGGCTTACGACGACAAGTTTGCGGAAGTGACCGGTTACATCGCCGAATTTCAGGCGCTCCTGACCGCGCGTCTGAAATCGCTGGAACTGGAAATGAAGTCGAAAATTCCGGTGTATGCCGCCATCGTTGCGGCCACCGAAGCGCAGGGCATCATTCTGCCGCCCAGTGGTGCCGTGGCCGGGGTGTACGCCAGCGTCGACGAAAACCGGGGCGTCTGGAAAGCACCGGCCAACGTGGGCATCTCCAACGTCGTCGGGCCAACGGTTTTGATTACCGATTCCGATCAGGAAAGCCTGAATGTCGATGTCGAAGGCGGCAAATCCATCAACGCCATCCGGTATTTTACGGGCAAGGGAACGCTCGTCTGGGGTGCGCGAACACTGGCGGGCAACGACAACGAATGGCGCTACGTATCGGTTCGGCGGTTTTTCATCATGGTGGAAGAGTCGGTCAAGAAAGCCTCCGGCCAGTTTGTCTTCGAACCCAACGACGCCAATACGTGGGTGAAAGTGCGAGCCATGATCGAGAATTTCCTGACGCTGCAATGGCGGGCCGGGGCGCTGGCAGGGGTCAAACCGGAGCACGCATTCTACGTCCGCGTTGGCTTGGGCCAAACCATGACCTCCCAGGACATCCTGAACGGTTTTCTGATCGTCGAAATCGGCATGGCGGTGGTTCGTCCGGCCGAATTCATTGTCTTACGCTTCTCCCACAAAATGCAGGAATCTTAACGCATAACCGATCATGGCAGCAGTCTATCCATTACCCAAATTTCATTTTCAGGTTGAGTGGGGCGGAGTCCGCCTGGGATTCTCGGAAGTGACCGGTCTGAACGTCGAAACCGACGTGATCGAATACCGCGAGGGCGCATCGCCCGAGTATCACAAAATCAAAATGCCCGGTTTGCAGAAGTTCCCCAACATCACCCTGAAACGCGGGACGTTCAAAGCCGACAACGAATTTTTCAACTGGTGGAATACCGTGGCCCTGAACACCATCGAACGTCGCAACCTGATTATCAGCCTGCTCAACGAAAATCACGAGCCGGTGGTGGTCTGGAAAGTCAAGCAGGCCTGGCCGTCGAAAGTGATGTCGGGCGATTTGAAAGCCGACGCCAACGAGGTGCTGATCGAGAGCATCGAGCTGGTGCACGAAGGGTTGACCATCCAGAACGAATAAGGTATGGCGGGGCTAGTCTATCCACCGGTCGGCTTTCATTTTGTGGTGGAATTTGAACTCTTTCCAAAGACGGACCAGGACACCCGGTTTCAGGAAGTCACGGGGCTGAACGTCGAAATGCAGATGGAAAGCATCCGGGAAGGGGGCGAAAACCGCTTTGAACACCAGTTGCCGGTTCGCACCAAATACAGCGATCTGGTGCTGAAACGGGGCCTTTTCGTGGGGTCAGACGTGTACCGATGGGCGAAAGACGCGTTCGAAAACTTTCAGTTTCAACCCGTTAACCTGTTGGTAACGCTGCTCAACGATCAACACGCTCCGCTGGTTTCGTGGCATGTGGTGCATGCGTTGCCGAAAAAGTGGGACATCTCCGCTTTCAATGCCGAACAGAACACCATTGCCATCGAAACGCTGACGCTCACGTACCGCTATTACACCACCATCCGAATCTGAACCATGCCCATTATTATTCGTGAACTGGTCATCACGGCCACGGTCGACGGCAATGCCGCCCGACAGGTCACCTCAGCCGCCACCCCGCCCGCCGACGCGCAGAAGCAACTCGTCCGCCAGTGTGTCGAGCAGGTGCTGGCTATTTTAAGGGAGAAAAACGAACGGTAAGACGGTTTTCAGTTTACGGTTTACGGCTTACGGTGGCTGACGCATACTCAGGATGCGTCAGCCACCGTAAACTGAAAACCGTAAACCGTAAACCATAAACGGCTTAACTATGCTGGGTGAACTGGTTAAAATGAAGCTGACGGGTTATCACGATGTTGGTTTTAAAGAACGAACGGGTGAGGAATACACGGCGGTGGTCAACCCCGAAACCTACACGCTGAACTACGAAATTCAGGCGAATCAGGAAAGTGCGGGCGGCACAAGCGCGAACCAATCGACGTTCAACAAAATCGCTCCGCGCAAGCTGGAGTTTGAATTTCTGTTCGATTCCACGGGTGCCCTGACGCCGACGGGAGCCGCCCCTCCCCGGTCGGTCGGCACCAGCCAGGGCGTTTGGGAGCAGGTGGAGCAGTTGAAGAAAACGTCGTTCGATTTCATCGGTGAAACCCACCAGCCGCCGTACGTTGAACTGGCGTGGGGCAAGTTGATTTTCAAGTGCAAAACCGAGAAAATCAACATTACCTACAAGCTGTTCAAACCCGACGGAACGCCCGTCCGCGCCATCGCCAAGGTCAGTTTTGTGGAGGTCGTCAACGACGAGCTTCGCACCAAAAAAGAAAAAACTGCGTCGCCGGATCTGACCCACCTCCGCACCGTTCAGGAAGGCGACACGCTGCCGCTGATGTGCCACCGGATCTACGGCGATTCGACGCTCTACCGGGAAGTAGCCCGCGTGAATAAACTGGTGAATTTCAGAAAACTGGTAGCCGGGCAACGGCTTTTCTTCCCGCCTATCGACAAACAGCAAACCGTAAACCGTAAACCGTAAACGATACACCGTCCCCATGCCCGAGAATCCGCGCATACTCGAAACCCCCGCCCCCCGCGACCTGCCCACCTACACCCTCTTTCTGGAAGAGCAGGCGCTGGAAACGACGTTTCAGGTGTTGTCGATCCGGGTTCAGAAGGAGGTCAACCGGATTCCAACCGCCTACCTCACGCTGAAAGACGGCAATCCGGCATCTGGAAATTTTCCGGCCAGCAACGACAGCCGGTTTGTTCCCGGAAAAAAGCTGGAAATCAAGGCGGGGTATCACCAAACGGAGAAAACGATTTTCAAAGGCATCCTGGTTCGGCAGGGAATCGAAGCCCGGTCGACCGGAACCACCCGGCTGAACCTGCTCGCCAAAGACGTCTGGGTGAAAACGACGCTCGCGCCGAAATGCCGGTATTTCACCGAAAAGAAGGATTCGGAAGCCGCCGAAGAAATCGCGCAGACGTATCGTGGGCTGGAAATCGACGCCGAAGACACCGGTTTTCAGCACGAAGAACTGATTCAGTATGACGCCACGGACTGGGATTACCTCGTGATGCGGGCCGAAGTCAACGGCAAATTGTGCCTGACCGACGATGGAAAGCTGACGATTCAAAAACCGGATTTTGATCAGGAACCGGTGGTCGAATTGCAATTTGGGGCCACCATGCTGGATTTCGACGCCGAAATGGACGCTCGCGATCAGGTCACGACGCTGAAAACCACCACCTGGAATTATGCCGACCAGGAACTGGCCGAAGCCGAAGCCGCCGAACCGACCGGAATCGAATCGGGAAACCTCTCGGCGCAGGATCTGGCCGAAGCGTTGACCGCCGAAGCGGTTCTTCAGCACGGCGGAAAACTCGAAACGGAGGAGTTGCAAATCTGGGCCGATGCCGCGCTGCTCAAACGCCGGATGGCCAAAATCCGGGGTCGGGTGCGGTTTTACGGCCATGCCGACGTCAAGCCGGGTCTGATGATCAGCCTCGGCGGGCTGGGTGACCGCTACAATGGCAAGGTGTTCGTAACGGGCGTCAGTCACCAGTTGGCGGAAGGCAGTTGGGAAACGAACGTGCAGTTTGGGCTGAGTCCACAGTGGTTTGTGTCGGAAATGAACGTCGGCCAGACGCCAGCCGCCGGGTTGTTGCCCGCTATGGGCGGTTTGCAGATTGGCGTGGTGACCGGTCTGGAAGGCGATGCAACGGGCGAGGAGCGGATTCTGGTACGACTGCCGGTGATCGATCCGGCGGCCGAAGGCACCCGCGCCCGCGTCGCCAGCCTGGATGCCGGCCAGGAACGGGGCTTCTTCTTCCGGCCCGAAATCGGCGATGAGGTGGTGGTCGGTTTTCTGAACAACGACCCGCGCGAGGCCGTGGTGCTGGGCGGTTTGCACAGCAGCCAGAAAAACCTGCCGGAACCCTTTACTACCACCGACGACAACCACCAGAAAGGCTACGTTTCGCGCAGCAAACTGAAACTGGTTTTTGATGACGAGAAGAAAATTTTGACCATCGAAACCCCGGCCGGAAATCTGTTCAAACTGGACGAGGACGCCAAAAGCATTACGCTACAGGATCAGAATGGTAACAAACTGATTCTAAACGACCAGGGTATTCAACTGGAAAGCAGCAAAGACCTGACGCTGAAAGCCGCCGGTAACGTCAAAATCGAAGGCGTTGGCGTGGAAGCCAAAGCATCCGCCCAATTTAAAGCAACCGGTTCGGCGGGTGTGGAAATGAGCAGTTCCGCCACGGCGGTTTTGAAAGGGTCAATCGTACAGATCAATTAACGAAACGATGGTATCGGAAAACGATTTTTTAGGCCGGGGCTGGAGCTTTCCACCGGCATTCAACCCGCAGTCTTCGCCCAAAAGCGTGGCGATGACGGCGGGGCTGGCCGACATCGAGCGCAGTTTGCACATCCTGCTGACTACCCAGCCCGGCGAACGGCTGATGGTGCCCGATTTCGGTTGCGACCTGCAGGATATGCTCTTTGAACCGATCAGTACGGCTTTGCAGGCGCGGGTAAAAGACCGCGTCGAAACGGCCATTCTGTATTTCGAACCCCGGATCGATCCGCTTGATGTCACCATTGAAGAACCGCCCGAACAGCCTGGCTTGCTGCTGATTACGGTCAACTACCGCGTTCGCAGCACCAACACCCGGTACAATTTTGTGTATCCGTTTTACAAGAACGAAGGAACCGAAATTTCGAATTCAGCCGACCCTTCCAGCCTGCCTTCCTTTAGCCGTTAACAAACCACACCCATGTCGCAGCCGTGTCCCGACAAAAATCCGCTCCAACGCGATGGACTCAGTCAGCCCCAGCGCCGACTCCCCGCGTTGCAACCGGAAAACACGCTCCTCGATGAGCGCAAGCCGGAAGACTTGCTGCGGTTTCTGGCTCTATACGCCCAGGAAGCCCGAATCCGGTTTTTCGACGCCACCAATACGCCCGACAACGGTGCCCTCTGGGCCGACCTGATGAATTATGAGCGGTATTTTTCGCTGGATGAGCTAAAGACCCGCAGCGACATTGAACCCCATTTTGCACTGATTCTCAGCTTTCTGCACCTGTTTGAAAAGCTCCAGGCCCACCAGAATACCTTAACCAAACGACACCTCGATTTTTACTACCGGGACGTATTGCAACTGAGTCCGCAGGCCCCGGTTCCCGACCGCGTCCACATTTTGTTCGAGTTGGCCAAAAACGCAACAGAGCAGATCATTGCGGCAAAAACCGAACTGGACGCGGGGAAAGATGGTCAGAAACAGCCGCTGATCTACCAAACCGCTCACAACCTGACCGCCAACCGGGCGAAAATCAGCCATCTCCGGACGGTTTTTCGGTCCGCTTCGAAAGTCTATTGTGCGCCGGTTGCCAATACGGCCGACGGCGTCGCCGAAACCCTCACGCCCGAAAATCCGGGCTGGAACGGATTTGGCCCCAAGGGCGGTGCCAGCAAAAACCGGTTTCCCGAGGCACGGCTGGGGTTCGCGCTGGCGTCGCCGGTTCTGCTCCTGGCGGAAGGTTCCCGGGAAATTACGGTGCAAATTTTTCCGCCGACGGACTTTAAACTTAAGAAAAAGGCGTTGCACCTCCGCGTTCAGCTCAGCGGCCCCCAAGCGTGGCTCGACGCCAGTGCGGTAACCACAGAGGTAGACGAAGCGGTCATCACGCTGGTGGTGAAGGTATCGGCCACCGTAAAAGAAGCCATTGTAGCTTTCGACCCGGCGAAACTTGACGGCGGTTATGCCACCGATGCGCCGGTTATGCGCTGCTGGCTGGCAGACGACGAATCGTATGACGACTGGAAACAACTGAGAATCCGTTCCGTACGAATTGACGTTAAGGTCGATGGCTTAAAAAAAACGCTGGTGCTGGAAAATGACCTCGGTCCGGTCAGTTCCGAAAAACCGTTCATGCCCTTCGGCCCCACACCCGCTGTAGGCTCCACCCTTGCGGTACGTTGCGACGAAATTCTTGCCAAATCGCCGGAAACCGTCACCGTTCACCTGACGGATTGGGTTGGATTGCCCGCAAATTTGAGCACCTATTACGAAGCCTACGGAACACCGTATACAACCCCAAACGCTTTCACGGTAACCGGAGACATTTTGGCCGTTCCCAAAAAAGGACTGCCCCTCTTCCAGGCAGCAAACGCAGAATTCAGACTAACCACCTCTTTACCAAGCACTTCGCCGACAGAAAACAACCCTGACAACCTCCTGAAAATCACCTTGGAATCCGATTTTGGTCATGCGGTTTATCCGCAGAAGCTAACCCAGGGCGTGATCGATCAGGCCAAACGGACACCCGGTCCGCAGAAAATTCCGAATCCGCCGTATACGCCGGTTTTGAAAAGTCTGACGGTCGATTACACCGCAACGACGGGGCGGGTTTTACTCCTGGGGCCCGAAACCGGCCATGACGGGGCGTCGTTTGCCAGCCGCCCCCTGCAATGGTTTCATCTCGCGGCTTTCGGGCAGGCCGAAGAGCACGGTTATTTAAATAAGACTCAAACCGTTTATTTGCTACCGCAGTACAACCGCCACGGAACCTTTTTTATGGGTTTACAGGATGTCGGTCCGCAGGAAGCTGTCGCCATTCTGTTTCAGGTGGAGGAAGGAAGTGCCAATCCGGAAAACCAGGTGCCGACGGTGGAATGGAGCGTGCTGGTCCGGAATCAATGGCGTTTGCTGACGCGGGATGAGATTCTTTCCGACACCACCAACCACCTGCTGACGTCCGGCATTATTCAATTTCTCCTTCCGAAAGAAACAACCACCGACAATACGCTATTGGAAGCCGGTTTTGTCTGGCTGCGCGCCGAACTGAAAATCGGTTCGGGGGCCGCGCCAATCGACAGCGTGTGCAATTTTGTGGGCCTGCACCCCCAGGCGGTTTTGGCCAATTTTACCGACCAGAACAACGATCCGGCGCATTATGATTTACCGCTGGCGGCCGAAACCATCCAAAAGTTGCGCCGGAGCCTGGCCGCTGTGAAGGCCCTCAAACAACCGTATGCGTCGTTTGGCGGTCAACCGCAGGAATCGGACGCAGCCTATTACACCCGCGTCAGCGAACGGTTGCGACACAAACAGCGGGCCGTCAGCATCTGGGACTACGAACACCTGGTTTTGCAGACGTTCCCCAACGTGTATAAAGCCAAATGCCTGAATCACACCAAAGTAAATACCGACGGCCAGACCTTGACGGAACTCGCCCCCGGTCATGTCACCCTCGTAGTCGTGCCGGATTTGCGGAATTTGAAAGACGTAAATCGGTTTGAACCCCGGGTTGATCTGAATACGCTGAGCGTGATCGCCCAATTCCTGCAACACCGGGCGGGCAAACCGGTCACGATTCAGGTCACCAACCCCCGCTACGAACGGGTGAAACTTCGTTTTCAGGTGGCTTTCCGACCCGGTTTTGAACCTGCGGTTTACAAAAAAGTGCTCCAGCAGGATCTGATTGCTTACCTGACGCCCTGGGCGTTCGATACACAGGCCGAAATCGCCTTCGGAGGAACGGTTTACAAAAGCACCCTCCTCTCCTTTATGGAACGAAGAGATTACGTGGCGTTTGTCACGGAACTGAAAATGCAGCATTTCGTGGGCGACACCAGCACCGGGGAAGACCAGGAAGTCATTTCGGCATCGGACGCCCGGGCGGTTTTGACCTCTTTCAGCGAACATGAAATAAACGACTTTACGGGCTGTTGAGGCCCACCTCCAACCGATGACCACCGCTTCCATCACGATATCGCCCGCTCCTCCCCTGCAACCGGCCTCCGATTATGCGGCCCTGCGCGAAGCCGGATTGGCCTACATCGAACGCTACGCGAGCGCGAACTGGACGGACTACAACAGCCACGATCCCGGCATTACGCTGCTGGAACTGCTGTGCTACGCGATTACCGACCTGAGCCTCCGAACCTCGCTGGACCTGAAAGACCTCCTGGTGTCGTCGTTCGGCAGCGGGGAAGCGATGCAGGCGAGTTTCGTAACGGCCGGAAAAGCCCTGCCGACCAGCCCAATTTCGGACCTGGATTACCGCAAACTTTTTATCGACATCGACGGCGTCCGGAATGCCTGGCTCGAACCGGCTCCGAAAACCGTTTTTGTGAATTGTCAGGCTAAAAGCGGGGAAGCCCAGCTTGCTTACCACCCTTTTCCGGGCGTTTTGCCCAACAACCAGACCTCGTTTGCACTGAAAGGGCTCTACGACATTCAGGTGGATTTCGATACTTTTTTCATTCAGCAGCAGGTGCGGGCCGGGGAGTTTGCGGATGAAGACACTGGCCGTCAGGCGGTTTTAAAGCAGGTGCGGGAAACCTACCTCGCCAACCGAAATCTCTGTGAAGACGTGATGACGATCGGTGCGGTGCCGGTGCAATACGTCATGTTCTGCGCCGACATCGGGTTGGACAATGAAGCCAGCGTCAGCGAAGTTTACGCCGAAATACTGTTTCGCGTTCAGGACTACCTGGCTCCGCCGGTCCGGCGGTATTCGCTGGAGGAACGGCAGAACCATACCGACGCGGACGGAAACCGGCTGACCACCGACCAGATTTTTGACGGCCCCCGGCTGGCAAACGGATTCATTGACGACGACGAACTGGAGCATTCGGAACGACGCAGCCGGGTGTATGCTTCCGACCTGATTAACCTCATGATGGGCGTCCAGGGCGTGAAAGACGTCCGGAAAGTGCTGATGAACAAGTGGAAAGCGGGCGATAGCTGTCTGAGCGGCCCTCCCCTTGCCAACGGCGAACAACGCTGGTGTCTGCACATCGATCCGCTCCATCAGCCGCAGCTTTGTGCCGAAAACGTTGCCCTGTCTTTTTTTAAGGACATCATTCCGGTTGGCAGTCTGCGGGATAAAACGGCGGCATTGAGTCGATTTCAGGCATTGCAGGAAAAAGCGTACCGGGAAAACCGCAAAACCGTGGACGATCTGCCGGTGCCAACTGGTGAACTGTATGACCTGAAAGCCTACTCGTCCATCACCAATGACCTCCCGCAAAACTACGGCGTCGGGCGGTTTGGACTACCGGCCTCCGCTTCGGCCGAACGCCGGGCGCAGACCCGGCAACTGAAAGCCTACCTGCTTTTTTTCGATCAGATGCTGGCCAATTACCAGGCACAGCTCGCCAATCTGAAATCGTTTTTCAGCGCCGACCAGGATGCCCGGACCTATTTCGGACAAGCGGTTACGGAACTGGCTGGGATTGACGAACTCTATGTCGACCCGGCGGGAGTATCCGACACCATCGATACCGTGCTGGCGAAACTGGAAGATTTTGAGGACAATCCCGTTCGGAAAAACCGCTTTCTGGATCACCTGCTTGCCCGGTTTGCCGAAAATTTCAACGATTACGCGCTCCTGATGCATTCCCTGTTCGGTGAGCGGGGAAGCGAAGAAATCCTGGAGGACAAGGTTCATTTTATCCGGGAATACGGCGAAATCTTCCGCTCGAAAGCCTACAATTATTGTGAATCGGCCTGGGAAACCGCGAACGTCGCGGGCATTACGCGCCGACTCGCCCGGCTGACCGGTATTCGCGGGAACAATTACCAGACATACGCAGCCTCCGCGGTGACCTTGATGACCGCTTTTCCTTCGGTTGAGAACCCCGCTTTGTTCCAATTTCAACTGAAGTCACCGGAAAACGACCTCCAATATCTGGTGTCGACGCACGAATTTAACAGCGTGGAACGAGCCGAAAAGGCGATGAAAACCGCCTTTCAGAAAGTACCCGCCAAAGGCCGTTTCAGGCTGGAAGCCGTCGAAAACCGCTTTACCTACGCCTTGCTCGATCCGGTAAACCAGCCGATTGCCCGGTGTCCGCGAACGTTTTCGACGCGAAAAGAGGCCGATCAGGATCTTGAAGCCGCCCTTGAAACCCTGATTTACAGCGGAGAAGCCCTGTTTCTGGTTGAACACAGCCTGCTCCGACCGAAAACAGAGCCGTCGGATGCGTGGATGCCGGTTTGCGTGGAGCCCGGTTGTGACCACTGCGAACCGCTCGATCCGTATAGTTACCGGGTGAGTCTCGTTTTGCCCGGTTACACCATGCGGTTCCGCAACATCGACTACCGCCGGTATATCGAAAACCTGATTCGCTCGGAACTCCCCGCCCACGTGCTGGCCCGAATCTGCTGGGTGAGCCGGGATCAACTCAGGCTGTTTGAGCAGGCCTATCAACTGTGGCTCGACGCCCAAGCGGCAACCTGCGCTGACCCAACCCTGGCCAACGACCAAGCAAAAGCGCTGATTGACCGACTGGAACACCCTGACTTCCATACTATTTATGAAACAGGCGTGCTTCACGATTGCGACAACGAAGAAATTCCAATCATTCTGAACCGTACGGCCCTGGGTACGCTGCCCCTGTCCAAACCGGAAGACCCTCCAACCCCCGACTCCTAACACCATGGCGAATCCTTATTTTGACGAGGTATATCCGGCAACGGGCACCCAACACTTCGATTTCAGCAGGTACGGACTGACCATTTTTCGGCCGGATTCTATCCTGACTGCCGAACAGTTAAATTTGTTGTTTGGCTTTTTGCTCAATCAGGAACAACTGACCCGCACCCGGCTGCTGGGTGTCGGCGTGGTGTGCGGACTGAAACCCAGCCTGAATCCGGACAACACCATCACGGTTTCGGCGGGGTACGGCGTCACCACCGACGGCGATTTGCTGAGCCTGGAAACGACGATTTACACGAAGGCAGTCGATTACGTCCTGACCGACCATCCGGATTACAAGCCCTTTGACGACATTCCGGGTTTGAATCTCTGGGAACTCTTTCCGGCGAATTACACGAACAACACCCAAACGATCCGGCCTCTGACAGACCTTGATTTGTCGGATAAAGTGGTCGTTTTGTACCTGGAAAGCGAAGCGAAAGTTGACGACAAATGCACCGGTGTAGCCTGCGATGCGAAGGGAAAAGTGTTTCTGAATCAGCTTCGGGTGATGCTCGTTCGGAAGTCCGACGCCAACGCGTTGATTTCGACCAGTCTCCGTCAGGCAGCGGCTGCCTGCACCCGGCTACCGGTTTTGACCATGACGCGGGTGCGGCTCGACGACCGGCCTTATACACCGTCACTGCAACGGTTTCAGGTGTTTCTTCGCAGAACCGCCGTTCGACTCGCGGACGGTTTGCGCGATGCCCATGAACTGATCCGGGCGGTTGATCCGGCCAACCTCACGGCCATGACCGCTCCGGCGAACACCTTGCTGGCATTGACGCGCAAGGTCAGTGCCAATTACAACAGCCAGTATGTGTACGACTGGCTGAAGGATTTGCACGACGCCTACGCGGAGTTTCGCGAAGCGACCTGCCACTGGCTGGTGGCGTGTATGCCCCTGAATGACTCGTTTCCGAAGCATTTGCTGACTGGCGAACTGGTCACCGAACCGGGTCTTGGCCAACCGCAATTCCGGCACGAATGGATCCGGTCGCAAGCCGTTGCTCCCGCAGCGGATTCGCGCCGGAAAGCTTTCTGGCTGTATCAGCGAATCCTTAAAATGATCGAGTTGTTCGATATCCCCGAGACCCGTTTCGACCGGTTTTCCATCAAAGGCCGGGGCACCGTCACCACGCTTATCTCCCTGAAAATCACGCCCGACCCGTACAGGAAATCGCCGATCGACCAGCGGGCGATGCCGTTTTATTACCAACCGGCCATGCGGGCGTTCTGGAGTTACGAGCAGCACAAACACGGCCGGACCGGGTTCATTCACTCCTATCACCGACCTCAGCCGGCACTGCCCGAAATCCAGAATCCCTTTGCCTACGCCCTCGAAACCTACCCGTTTTACCGCATCGAAGGGTTTGTTGGGGCGGGCGTTTTGACCACGCTGAGCGAAATTTTATCCCAGCGACGCACCCACAACCTGGCGTTCGATGTGCTGGCCCTGCGGCTGGATGCGGAACAAACGCTCGTGACACAAAATGAGCCCTTCAGTTTTACCGACTTAGCCATTGATTTTGAGGGTATTCTGAGTCAGATTCATTGCCACGAAGAAGAAGTTGACGGAAGAACCGCTTCGCTGGAACTTGCCCTCAAGATGACACCGGCAGAATTCACCAAACGCCTGACGACGTATGAACTAAAAATCAGACGTCTGCAAGGTCAACGACCGATCAAGTGTATTCTGACCAAACTGCCCTTGCTGCGGAACCTGAAGGAAACCTACGAAAAACGCAAAGCCGCTTTTGAAGCCAACCTGACGTTTGGGCCGTTTTTACTCCAACATCCGGGTCTGGAACACGGCGCGGGCGTTCCGCCCGGCGGCACGTTTGTGCTGGTGTATAAAGATCCGGCGATTTCCAGAAAAGACCTCCGGCTGCGCAAAGGCGGTGAGTCCATCGTGGTGGCCGATTTTTACCTGCCCTACCGCTGCTGCGGCTCCGGCAACGGCGTGCATTTCATTCTGCCCGAACCACCCCCGACCGTCGAAATGCGGGATTCACTCTGTCTGAATTCGCCAAAAGAGAAAATCGACGTCTCGCCCGATACCGGCTCGTTCGACAGCCCGCTGGTCACGAAAGAAGACGGGACTTTCTTCTTCAATCCAAAGGAGGTGGGTACGCACAAACTGACGTACACCGTTCTTAACCGGATACCGGTTTTCGTTGAGGTGCGGGTACTGGCCCTTCCCACCGTCGGTTTCGATTCGGACAAATTGGCTGAGAACGAGGTCGTATTTGTCTACCGCTACACCGACGCAAAAATCCTGACATTTGACTATGGCGACGGTTTGGAACCGGAAAAAATAGCGGTGAACGGGAGCGGTGAAGGCCGGGTGAATCGCAAGTTTTTGCTGAAAGAAGACGGTTCCGGGGAATTTGTCGTCACGCTGACAGCGACCAACGGACGCTGCGAAACCACCGAACCAGTTACAAACCGCGTCATTTTTGAACCGACTCCGCCAGAACCGATTGAACTCAAAGCCGAAGAATTTGTCTGTTTTAGCAAAGACATTAAACTGAAAGTTACGGGTAAACCGGCGGGGGGTAAATTCACTTCCGATACCCTGGAAATCAGTGCCCGATCGGGCTCGTTCGTCCCCAATGTCGAAGGGCCGCACACTGTTCAGTACACGCTGGGCAATCGGGCCGAAGATGTCAAATTCTTCGTTTTACCGGAAACGTTTGCCATTGAAAACATCAGCAGACCGGTTGCGAACGTGTCAGTTACCTTCGACGTCGTCATTCTCAGTCCACCAGAGGGCGTCACCTACCAATGGAAACTGGATGAACGACCAATCGAACCCAGTGAAAAATCGCCCGATCGCACCAACATGACCCGCTTCAAATTCGGGCGGGTCGGGCGGGGTGGCCGTCAGATGACCTTACAGATACTGGTCAAACAAAATCCGGTCTGTGACCTGAAAACCGTGTTATTAAATGGATAAGTAACCCATCGACTTCCCACCCCGTGGCCCTATCCGTTTCCCATATCATCCAGCGCCAAACCGTCCGGTTGCACCTTCGCGAGCAGACGGATAGCTGGGCTGTGCAGGAACGGGCGAGCCAAATCCTCCGGCAAACGGATCTGTTGACCGCTCTCGATGCGGTGCTGTCCGCCTACGGTTCGGCGGATGAATGGATTGAACTGGAACGGGTTGAGGTGGATTTGGGTGTGCTGTCAGCAGCCGGTTTTGAGGAACAGATCGCCCGGAACTTGCCGGATTTGCTCCGTCGGCAATTGGCTGACCTGATCCCGAAAGCCCGTTTTCACCAGGGTACCGCTGTTCGAAAAACCGGGGAGGTGGTCTTTGAAACGTTCCTCTATTTTCTGGAGATGGGGTTACTCCCACCCACCACGCTCTGGCCCGAATCGAATCCGGCCTTTGAACAGCAGATTCGGTCCGTCCTGTCTAGCCTGAACACCCCGCAAAAAGAAACGCTACGGGCGGTTTTGGTTCATCCCGCAACCCGGTTTCGGTTGGTAAACCAGTTTTCGGAGGACGTGCTGGCTGCGGTTTTCCGGGCATTGGGTTCCGGTCATGAATCCGTGAGTCTGCGGTTGTTGAAGCATTTGCAGGCCTGGCGCGACAGGCTCCCGGCAAATCACTACCGGGCGCTGCTGACGGCATTGACCGAAAAAACCGTTCAGGACCCGGAAGCGGTTTTACAAGCCCTCGAAAACCGTTGGGTCCACATCAAACCATCCGACCCGACGTTCAATCTGGCTCTCGAACTCCTTCTTCCTGCGTTTCAACAATCGGATATCAAGTCGGGCAATTCCCTACCGAACCGCCAGGACGTAGGAAGTCAGGTATCCGAAAACTATCCCGAAATTGCAAAAAGCACGTCCAACAGGGCTTCTTCAGATACTCTGGGCAAAACCCGGCGGGAATCACCGACTGAGGTTCCCGCCGATGCGGTTTTTTACGTTCGAAATGCGGGCGTTGTGTTGCTGCATCCCTTTTTGCGGTTTTGTTTCGAAGCCTGTGGCTGGACGCAGGATGCGGTTTTCAGAGATGCGGATGGTCAGGAAAAAGCCCTGACCATGTTGCATTTTCTGGCAACCGGCGAACCTACAGCGGCCGAATATGACCTGTTGCTGCCTAAACTACTCTGCGAAATGCCCTGGAATTCGCCCGTTTCCGGAAAAATCAGCCTGACCGGTGCCGAACAGGAAGAGGGCATCGGTTTGCTGAATGCGGCCATCGGGCATTGGGCGGTTTTGAAAAATACATCGCCTGACGGTTTTCGGGAAGGTTTTCTGCAGCGGGATGGAAAACTGACGCTCCTGCCGAATGGGCTTTGGGAGCTGACGGTTGAGTCAAAGGCGCAGGATATTCTTCTGGATCGTTTGCCGGTCGGTTGGGGTGTCGGCACGGTTTTGCTCCCCTGGATGAAAAAACAACTGACGGTCAACTGGGCATCATGAAAGCGACACGCCAACACCAGCCCCTCCTTCAGCCGAAAACGACCAGCTCGTCTTCGAATCACGCAACGACGTCCCAGCCTTTTTTTGCCAAAACCGGCACACCATCGCAAAGTCAGCCGGAACCGTTTTTCAAATCGCTCGTTCAGACCAAACTGACGGTAGGTCGCTCCGACGACCGGTTCGAGCGCGAAGCCGACGCCACCGCCGACCGCGTGATGCGGATGCCTGCTCCCCATCCCTCCAACCGGCCGTTTTTTCCCGCTTCCGGGTTACTCCAACCGAAATCCGACGAAAAAGAAAAGAAAGACGTTCTGCGCAAAGAAGCGGATACCGACATGCCGGTGATTCAGTTGAAAACCGATGAGGAGGACAAAAAGAAAATCCGGAAAAAAGGCGACTCCGCCCCCCCGGCTGTCACTGGCGGTTTTGAATCGCAGCTTTCGGCTAGCCAGTCGGGCGGACAGCCGCTGAGTGCCGACACCCGGCAGTTTATGGAACCCCGCTTCGGTGCCGACTTTTCGGGCGTTCGCGTGCATACTGACGCACCCGCCGTTCAGATGAGCCAGTCCATTGGTGCACAAGCTTTTGCCTACCAGAATCACGTTTATTTCAACGAAGGAAAATACAGCCCCGGCACGCGTTCAGGGCAACATTTACTGGCACACGAGCTTACCCACGTCGTGCAACAAGGCGCAGCCGTTCAGCGAAAACCGCTCATTTCGTCTGCAACGCCTGCGGTCCAGCGACTGTTCGGGCTTGATGTGGCCGGCACCATCGACGGCTGGCTGGCCAACTTGCCCGGCTGGCGTCTGCTGACGGTTCTGGCTGGCTACAATCCGGTGCTCCAGCGTGAAGTTCCCCGCTCGACAACCAACCTCATTGAAGGATTTCTGACCCTGGGCGGCCCCATCGGGTTATTGCTTTTCAACAAGCTTCGCACGGAAGGTATCATTGGCCGGATGGCCGACTGGATCGATACGCAGGTAGCCGCACTGGGTATTTCATATGCCTACATCCGGGGTCTGTTTAGTCAGGCCTGGGATGATATGGGCATTACGCTCGGCATCAGCGGCAACCTGGACATTATTCGCCGGGTGTTTGCCCCACCCTTTAACCGGATTACGGCATTTGTCGGACGGGTGATCAACCAGGTTGTCGTGTTCATCAAAGAAACGATTGTTCGGCCACTGAGCACCCGGGCCCGACAAATGCGCGGTTTCACGCTGCTGACGGTCATTATTGGCAAAGATCCGTTCACCGATGAGGTGGTGGAACGCAGCCCGACCAACCTCGTGCGCGGTTTTATGAGTCTGATGGAAAACGGCGACGAGCGGTTCCAGCAGATGAAGCAATCGGGCGCCTTGCAACGGGCTTTTACCTGGTTCAATGTCGAAACCACCCGCCGAAACCTGACCTGGGAGCGCATCAAGGGAATTTTTACCGCCGTCTGGAATGCACTCACGCCCGAAGCCGTGCTGCATCCGCTGGAAATCATCAGCCGGATTGCGGGTCTGTTTTTTGGTCTGGCTGCCGACATCGCCGGTTTTGCGGGAGCCGCCCTGCTGCAAATGCTGGAGTTTATTTTTGAAGCCGTCATGGGTGCGGGGGGAGCGCGGGTGCTGGCCATTCTGAAACGGGCACGGGCTACGTTCCTGATCATCATCCGCGATCCGGTGCGGTTTGTCGGCAATCTGGTGCGGGCGGGGGTGCAGGGATTCCGGCAGTTCATGCAAAATGCCCTTACGCACCTTCAGCGCGGGCTGGTGGGCTGGCTGCTGGGGGCGCTGGAAGGGGCCGGACTCACGCTTCCGCAAACCTTTGATTTGCAGGGCATTCTTTCACTGGTTCTGCAGATTCTGGGCCTTACCTACCAGAATATCCGCGCCAAGCTGGTGCGGGCGACGAGTGAACAATTCGTCAGCCGGATGGAGCAGGTGTTCGATTTTCTGCGGATTCTGATCACCCAGGGACCGGCAGCGGCCTGGCAAAAGATTGTGGAATACCTCGGCAACCTGCGCAACATGGTGCTTGACGGTGTTATCGCCTGGGTTCGGCAAACGGTTATCGGTCAGGCCATTATCCGCATTGCCTCCATGCTGAACCCGGCCGGGGCGGTGATTCAGGCCATTATGGCGACCTACAACACGGTGATGTTTTTCGTTGAACGCATCAACCAGATTGCCGCCGTGGTGGAGTCGTACGTCGATTCGATGGCCGCCATTGCCGCCGGCAACATTGCCGCAGCCGCCAACCGGGTGGAAACCACGATGGGGCGAATGGTGCCGGTCATAATCAGTTTTCTGGCGCGGCTGATGGGGCTGGGCGGCATATCCAACACGATCCGAACCACCATCGCCCGCATCCGTCAGCCGGTCGACCGGGCGTTGGACCGGGTCGTGGATTGGGTCGTGGCGCAGGGACGGCGGCTGGTGGGGGCGGTCGTAGGCGTTGGTCAGCGGGTGGCCCAGTGGTGGCGCAACCGGAGCCAGTTTCGTGACGTCAATGACGAAACCCATACGGTTTATTTCGAAGGCGAAGGCACCGGAGCCCAGCTCATTCTGGCCAGTAACCCCACCCACATTGGCGGCTGGATTCGCAATCGGCGGGACGATCTCACCAATACGGGCCAGATGACGGATGCGAAACGCAGTGCGCTGCGAACCATCGAGCAACTGGTTACCGAACTTCGCGGCATTACTTACCCGATTGCAGGAGCACCCGCTCCACGGGATGTGGCGGTAATCATCCGTGAATTGACGACAAATATTGGTGCTGTTGGGGTACAGGGCAGTCCGCCAGTTCCCCGAATGGTGGTGAGTCCCGGTTTTGCGGATGGGTATCGTACCGAAGGGGAAATGCAGGTTCGGTATTTATTTAATGATCACAACAACCACGAGCGGGGTACACCTACCCGGACCAGTATGACCCTGATGGGCGCTTTTCCTCATCTGGAAACCCTGGGGTTAGCGAGGGGGGGGCGTTGGATACGCGGCCATTTGCTCAACCGGGAACTAGGCGGAAAGGCCGTCGATTCCAACCTGGTTCCGATTCCATCGGCCCTCAACCGGCAACAGGAGACCGGCGTTGATGACGCTTTAAAAACTGAATATGGCGATACGGTTGCTAAAAAAGTGTTCTGGCTTGACATTTCGGTTACCCGAGGACATAGCGACAAACGGTTTATTAGCCAATATTCCGTTTTGGGCGGACGGATGCGAAAGAATGAAAACGGAACGGGTTGGATAAAAGGGCAGCAAATTGGGCGTTTTGACAGCGGAACCATCGACATGCCGTCGGCGCTGCCGCCTTCGTCCAAAAGTGTAACCAGTTTACGGGGAACACCGGCCATTCGTGCCGACTACCGAAGTGTGGCCAGCAGTAATAATCTACCTGAAAATCTGATTGCTGCCATTACCCGTTCAACCGCGCCCATTACCAACCACACCGAGTTAGAGAATTTCATTACGACCCAATATGCCAGTGAAATCGCCCGGCGTGATAACTATCTGAGAATCTTTACTAACGCAAAACCAACCATCACCTACTAAGCATCGAAAGCATAAGATTTCCAGACCTTGTTCTCCTGAATATGCCGGGCCCATTTTGAATCCGTCAGTAGGATGTCAGCCGTAGCACCAGGAACTTTGCCGAGGTCGTCCCAAAAGTCGTTGTAATCCTTATCTCTCAGATTTTCAATCGATTCTGGAACTGGAAACCGCTCAAATGAAACATACGTAAACTGATCGACATAGTTTTCGGCCTCACGGGCTAACCAGTTGACATCGGTAATTTCCCGTTCATTGACGGCTTCGGCTAGTGGATACGGCGTAAATTGGGTATCTTCCAGAGCATCCCAAAGGAGTTGTAACCCGAAACCGACCCGTTCCGGGAAATACTGGACATCGGGATTGATGATCCAAATTCTGACGCGAACGACTTTTTCCACTTTGCTAATCGCTTTAATTTGAAAGTTAGCAGTTGCCATAGTAACGGTATGAATGTGAGCCTTCCTATCTATAACGAATTAGTACACTGGCTGGCGGATAAAATCAGGCTTAAGTTAAGTCCGAAAAATGGTTCATCAATCGAAAATCCGGCAACCGTTCCCCCACCCCGCCATTATTTACTTGAATCTGCTACGGAGGATGAAAGCACCATTCTCCTCCTCGCCCTCGCTCCCCACTTTCAGCCCGGTTTTTTCGACACCCTCATCCGCGAACACCTGCCCGATGGCGGGGATTTCCCGGAATTCGGTGGAGTGCGCGGTTCCAACCACCGGGGGCTACTGCCCACCGGCGAAACCGCCCTGTTTGTGCTGGCGGGGAACGATCTCGAAAAACGACTGGCACTGTATAACCTTTTCAGCCCCGATCATTTTTTTGCCCGCGATCGGATTCTGTATCTTGAAGACGTTAAACCCGGCGAACCGCGCCTGAGTGGTCGGCTGATTCTTGATCCTGACTATGTGGAATTGTTTACCACCGGGCGGGTGTCGGCACCGGCCCTGAGCATGAATTTCCCGGCGCAACGCATCCGTACCGACATGGAATGGGACGATCTCGTGCTGCCCGCGCCAACCTTCACGCAGATTCGCGACATCGAACACTGGATTCAGCATTACGACACGCTGCGAACGGACTGGCAGATGGGGCAACGGCTGAAACCCGGCTACCGGGTGTTGTTTTACGGCCCTCCCGGTACGGGTAAAACCCTGACGGCGACCTTGTTGGGCAAATACACGAACCGGGAGGTTTACCGGGTTGATCTGTCACTGGTGGTTTCCAAATACATCGGCGAAACGGAGAAAAACCTCGCCAATCTGTTCGATAAAGCCCACGCCAAAAACTGGATTCTGTTTTTCGACGAAGCCGACGCCCTCTTCGGCAAACGCACCGAAACCCGCGATGCCCACGACCGCTATGCCAATCAGGAGGTGGCGTTTCTGTTGCAGAAAATTGAAGAATTCGACGGTCTGGTCATCCTGGCGTCCAACCTGAAGAGCAACATCGATCCGGCTTTTGCAAGGCGGTTTCAGGCCATGATTCATTTTCCGCTGCCCAACGCGGCCGAACGTTTGCTGCTGTGGCAGAAATGCCTGCCGCCCTCCGCCCGGCTGGCCCTCGAGCTTCCGATGGAGCAACTGGCCGGGCGCTACGAACTTTCGGGCGCGGCCATTCTCAACATTATCCAGTTTTGCGCCCTCCGCGCGCTCAGCCGAAAAACCGACGTTCTGGCAACCGCCGATGTGGTGGAAGGCATCCGGCTGGAATTTCAGAAAGAAGGCAAACTGGTCTGATCGCCAAAACCGATCGGAATTTCGCCGGTTACCGTCGACCCCCGAATAATCAACCGCGTCGGCAGCACGACCAGCTCCGGTTCCGGGCGTTCGTCGTCGGCGGCCAACTGATTGAGCAACAGCCGGGCGGCTTCCCGGCCAATTTCGTCGACCGGTTGGGAAACCGTCGTCAAGCCAGGTTCGATGAGGGCCGAAATCGGGTCGTCGCTGAAACCGACAATGGCAATATCTTCCGGAATGCGCAGCCCCCGGCTTTTAATGACTTTCAACGCTTCGATGGCCGTGGGGTCATTGATCGCAAACAGGGCGTCGGGCGGCTGGGGCAGATTCAATAAATGGTTGACGTAAATATTGGCCTTGTCGAGCGTCAGATCGTAGGAAATAATCAGCGCCGGATCGATCGGAATCTGGTGGTTCGTCAGCGCATCCCGGTAGCCGTTCAGGCGGGAGCGGCTGTTTTGCAGCGAATCCGGCCCGGAAAGGTGGGCAATCCGCCGTTTGCCGGTTTTGATCAGGTGCTCGACGGCCTGATAAGCACCTTCATAATCGTCGACGGCCACTTTCGACACGCTCATCTCATCGACAATCCGGTTGAAAAACACCACCGGAATCCCTTTCCGGTCGAATATCTTAAAGTGCTCGAAGTTCCGCGTCTCCTTCGTGTGCGAAACCAGAATTCCGTCTACCCGACTGGCTAACAGCAGCTTGGTGTTAACAATCTCCGTTTCGTAGGACTCATTCGAGTGGCAAATCACGACGTTGTAGCCCGCTTTGGCCAGGACATCCTGCGCCCCAATGATCACCTTCGGAAAAAAAGAACTCAGAAACTCCGGCACCATGATGCCGATGGTCTGCGTCCGGTTGGTCAGCAATGAAATCGCCAGTTGGTTGCGCTGGTAATCGAGTTCGGCCGCCAGTTCCAGCACCCGCTCCCGGGTTTTCACTTTCACGTTCGGATGCCCCGTCAACGCCCGCGAAACCGTTGACTTCGACAGGTTGAGCGTGTTGGCAATGTCGATGATCGTAATTTGGTGGTTCTTCATAAATAGTATTATTTTAATAAATAACACCTTTTCAGGCCAATAATATAACCCGATTCCCGGCAATTGCGTCTTATTTTTGGGAATGTTCCCATGATTTTGGGAACATTCCCAAAAATATAATTCTATTTTTTCTTTTCAAAATTACTATTTGATCGTAATATCAATCAGGAAAAGCAAAAAAACCAGATTTAGTTGGTTTTAACCCGGTAAAAGACTTATTCAACGGTCAAACCGTCTTATCGAACTAAACTGGCTGACCCTTTTTCTTAAATTGTAAATTTTCAATACCAACCTTTAACCATAAGGACAATGTCCAGATTTACGTATGCGGCCTCTTAAACCTAACTGGCTGGCAAGCGGACTACTCTGTCTCCTCTTGCTGCCCCTCTCTTTCTCATCTTTTGCTCAGGCTGGCCGTGGTGCCGCCATCCGTGGCCGGGTTACGTCCGGTACGGAAGCGTTGCCGGGTGTCAACGTCATTTTGAAAGGCACTCAACAAGGCACGACCACCGATGTCAATGGCCAGTATTCGCTGACCCTGCCCGACGGAACTGCCGAATCGGCCACGCTCACCTTTTCCTACATCGGCTACGCTTCGCAGGAAGTGAAAGTCGGGAACCGCACCACCATCGACGTATCCCTCGTGTCGGACGACCGGGCGTTGAGCGAAGTCGTGGTCGTTGGCTACGGAACCCAGCGCAAAGTCGAAACCACCGGGGCTATTGCTTCGGTGAAAGCCGCCGATCTGGTCCAGACGCCGGTCGCCAACGTGGCGCAGGGGTTGCAAGCCCGGGTGGCCGGGGTGCAGGTCAACCAGAATACCGGCGCGCCGGGTGGTAACATCAGCGTCCGGATTCGGGGAACGAACTCGATCAATGGCAACTCCGAACCGCTGTATGTCGTCGACGGCATTCAGATTTCCAACAGTGGCGGCATCAACGACGTCAGCCCGCTTTCGACCATCAATCCCAACGACATCGAGTCGGTAGAAATCCTGAAAGATGCCTCGGCGTCGGCCATTTACGGTTCACGGGCGGCCAATGGCGTCGTGCTGATCACGACCAAACGCGGAAAAACCGGGGCCACCCGGGTTACCGTCGACAGTTACTACGGTGTTCAGAAAGTAAATAAAACCTTGCCGGTTTTGAATGCGTCACAGTTTGCCCAACTGGAAAACGAGGTTTTCAAAAACAACTATTACCCAAACCCGGCTTCGCTCGGTGAAGGCACCAACTGGCAGAACCTGATTTTCCGCGAAGCACCCATCCAGAACCACCAGTTGTCGATCAACGGGGGAACCGAGAAAACGCAGTTGGCGCTGTCGGCCAATTACTTCGATCAGGACGGGATTATCATCAATTCCGCCTTCAAACGCTATTCGTACCGGCTGAATGTGGACCACAAAGTGAGCGACCGCGTCAAGATTGGTACCAGTATCTTAGGCAGTTACGCCATCAACTCGGGCATCACGACGGGTTCACAAACCATCGGCGATGCGGGTGTCGTAACGGCTTCCATCCTGGGCGCGGCCATTGGTGCACCGCCAACGCTGGTGCCTTACCGGACCGACGGCACCTTGTTTCCGTTTGGTGAGCAGGCCGGTGGTCAATACCGGGAAGTCACCAATCCGCTCAACTTTGCCAGCGTCCTGAACCGGAACGCCATCAAACGAACGCTGGTCAATTTTTACGCCGATTTCAACATCCTGAAAGGCCTGAACTACCGGGCTTCTTTCAACGCTGACATTCAAAGCAATTTGCGCGACGGCTACACCCCCCGCTCCATCGTCAACCGGTCGGACCTGAACGACAATTCCGGCTCCGGGTTTAAAGTCAACGGCAATGGTCTGGCACTGCTACACGAAAGTATTCTAACGTACAGCACGAGTTTCGCCACCAACCACACCTTTAAAGCCACGGCGGTGGTCGCGTCGCAATCGGAACAATACAATTCCAACCAGATCAACGCCAACGGTTTTCCGAACGATGCCACCCAAAATGAAGCCCTGCAACTGGCACTGAACCGGACGGTAACGAGCAGCCGGGACCGGCAGCGCCTGGATTCCTACCTGGCCCGGGTCAATTATGGTTACAAGGACAAGTTCTTTCTGGATTTGACGGCGCGGGTCGATGGGTCGAGCAAGTTTGGAGCCAACCACAAATATGGTTTGTTCCCGGCGGTTTCGGCGGCCTGGCGGATCATCGAGGAACCGTTTGCCAAAGACCTTTCCTGGCTTTCGGATCTGAAACTGCGGGGTAGCTACGGGATTACCGGGAATGCGGCCGGGATCAGCCCCTACCAATCGCTGGCGACGGTGGCAGCTTCAGGCAGCGACTATAACCTGAATCACCTTTTCGTCACCGGGATCAACCCGTCGGGGATTGCCAACCCCGATCTACGCTGGGAACGTTCGGCCCAGGCCGACATTGGCCTCGACATCAGCCTGCTCAACAACCGGATCAGTTTCATCGTCGATGCGTACCAGAAAACCACGAAAGACTTGCTGTACGTGAAAGCGCTACCGCTGAGTTCGGGCTACAGCACGATTACCGGCAACTTCGCTTCGCTCGAAAACAAAGGACTGGAGTTGGCGGTGAACGCCCGCATTCTGGACGGCCCGCTGAAGTGGAGTGTATCCGGTAACATGACGTTCAACCGCAACAAGGTGGTGGATCTGGACGGTGGCACCACGCAGGAACGGTTCATTACGGCCTATTCCGTGTTGAAAGTCGGTCAACCCCTCGGTCTATTCAAAACCTATGTGTATGACGGCATCAACCAGACCGGCGAAACCATTCTGCCCGGCTACGATGGCCGTCTGGGGGGTCTGAAAGTGAAAGACATCAATGGCGACGGTGCTATTTCGGCCGCCGATCAGATGATTACCGGCAATCCGAACCCGGATTTTATCTACGGTTTTTCCACCAACGCATCCTTCAAAGGCTTTGATCTGAGCATGTTCCTGTCGGGTTCACAGGGCAATGACATCTACAACGCGGCCCGTCTATCGTTCGAGATGCCGCTGGGACAACGGAATCAATTCGCGGGTCTTGCCAACCGCTGGTCGGCCACCAATCCGAGCAATACCTATGTGAGTGGTGCGCAGGCAGGTCGTTTGCCGGTCACCAGCCAGGTGATTGAAGATGGTTCGTACCTGCGCTGCAAGAATTTGACGCTCGGCTATACCGTTCCCCGCATCAAGGGAATTCAGCAAATCCGGGTGTATGTGAGCGCCAACAACCTGTTCACACTCACCAACTACAGTGGTTTCGATCCGGAAGTGAATACGTATGCCGGTTCAAATACCGCCATTGGCATCGACAATCTGGTGTATCCACAAGCCAGGTCATTCCTCGGCGGTTTACAGGTCACGTTTTAATTAGTGGATGAGTAATTGAGCGGTTTACCCGCCTGCACTCAATCACTCATCCACTCAATCACTAAATGAAACTATGAAAAAGATAGTCATCCCGATACTAGCCGCCCTCTGTTTGACGGGCTGCGAACTGGACGAAACGATTTATTCGTCCATCTATACCGAAGCGTTTTACAAAACCGCTGCCGACGCTGAGAAAGGTCTGGTGGCAGCATATGATCCCTTCGCGGATATGTACAGCGGCCCAGCCGGAACCCTGATTGCGGATTTCAGCGATGACCAGACGTATCCACGGGGTGTGGTGGGCCGGAACACGCTGACCCTCTTCACCTACGACGTCAATTACACCACCCAGAAAAGCAATTCACGAACCAACGAATCACCCCAACAAATCTGGATATCCGGCTACGACGGCATTGAAAAAGCCAACTGGATCATTGCCAAGGTGCCGGATGCGGTAATGGACGAAACCCGCAAAAAACAAATCATTGGCGAGGCTTATTTCCTGCGGGCGTTCTACCTCTGGATGCTGACCAAAAACTTCGGCGACGTCCCCATCAAAACCACGCCCAGTTATTCGGAAGCCGACGCCATTGTTGGCAAAAGTCCGAAAGCCGAGGTTTACAAGCAGATTTATGCCGATCTGGACCTGGCCTTTGCCGCCGGCTTGCCCTCCTATCCAGCCGTAGACAAAGGTCGCCCGGCCAAGGAAGTGGTCAATGCACTTTACGCCAAGGCGGCTTTGTATAACGAAGAATGGGCCAAAGCCCTCGAAAAAGCGCAGGCCGTCATCACGTCGGGAAAATATTCCCTGATACCGGATGTGCGCAACGTTTACAAATATGATCAGGAAGATGCTGCCCGCATCGAAAACATGTGGGCCTACGAAGTCGATCCAATTTCCCCGGGCCGGTCGCACCAGATGGTGGGGCTGTGTGGCCCGGCCGCTAGTGGCGGACCGGAATATGGCCGGACGACGTTCGGATCGATGTTCGCCTATATGTCTTTTTACAAATCATTTTCGGCACAGGACAAACGTCGGCAGTTATTGGACACGACATACGTGGATAAAACCGGCAAAACCGTCCCACAGAGAAGCATTACGCCGATTACGACCGAAGGCGTTCTGATCAAGAAATACCAGGACCCCATTTCGACCCAGGGTTTGATTCCAAACATTCCCATTTTCCGGCTGGCCGACATGTACCTGATTGCTGCCGAAGCCGAAGCCCGGCTGAACGGCGCAACGCCTGCTGCCTATGGCTACATCAACGCCGTCCGGAAACGCGCGGGGCTGGCCGATCTGGCGACAGGTTTGAGCAAGGATGCGTTCATCGAAGCGGTTTTGCAGGAACGGGCGTGGGAGTTTTTTGCCGAAGGCGACCGCTGGTATGACCTCACCCGCACCGGTAAATTCCTGACGGTTATTCCGAAAGCGGTCAACCCGGTGTATCCCGTTCGGAACGTCACGGCAAAGAACAAATACTTCCCGATTCCGCAGGATGAACTGAACGCTAATCCGAAACTGGAGCAAAATCCGGATTGGAAATAGTGGATCGGTTTACGGTTTTCGGTATACGGTTTACGTCAGTCCACCGTAACGACGGCACGGCGTAAACCGTATACCGAAAACCGAATATCACAAAAAAACACAACGTTAAACATGAAAAGATTGGGTGGCTTGTTTTTCGGAGTAGTGGTCTTTCTGCTGCTTTTTCGGTTTTCGGAAGTGGCTGCGGCTGCGGAAACGAAGCCGGAAAACGTGCGGGAATTTACCATCACCGAAAACGACACCACGACGTACACGCTGAAACTGGCGTTGGACGAAAACGACCAACCGTCGTATTTCTTCCGGAATATTTTCACACCGGTTTGCCTCACGGGCGAGTGCAAACCGGTGTATATCAATTTTTACTGGGATCTGCTGGGTAACTACACCCGCTTCGATTTTCCACCCGGCGAGGTGCTGACCAAGATGGACCACCGGGAATTTAAACAGGAAGACTACGACAAGTTGCAGGACATTCTGAGTCGCCCGAACTCGCTGCTCAAGGATATTGCGATGGAAGATCTGGTCGGAAAAGGCACCGAAAACTTGGCTGATTCGGTGGATGCCAAAGCCGGAGCGACCCTGAAAACCGTCAAAAACGAAGTGATCGACGGGGCGGTTTATACCTGCTATACCCTCTGGCACATCGCCCACGGTTCGGTGGTCGATGAAATGCTGAAAATTACGGAAAGCTACAAAAGTGAGCCGTTGCTCCACCGGTTTCTGACCGGCACCAACCATTTTTACCAGTATTGGGCAATGGAGCGGGTGATCGACAAAACCGGAAAGCTGGCTGAACCGTTCAGCACGGATGTTCTGAAGATCATTCGCGGGAAGAACGTGTTCACGGCGCGATTTGCGTTGCAGAAGATCGGTGATCCGTATTTTTTCGACCCGAGCCGACAGGTTTGGTTGTGGGAAACGTATCGAACGGCACCTTATCCTTTGCAGCTCGTAATTCTGAAAAAACTGACCAAAATCCCGTTCCGCGCGCCATTGGCCGAAATGACGGCGAAGGATTTGGTCAAAACCAATTCCGAGCAGTTTGCTTTGCTGTTGAAATTGCTGGCCGACCAACCGAAATTGCCGGAAAAAGCGATGCAAAATCTGGCCGCTCATTTGACAAATCCGAATCCCGATTATGCAACCGAAATTTACCGCGTCCTGACGGCTTTTCATCCCAAAAACCGGGATGTTCTTGCAAAGATGACTGCCTATAAAACAAAACGCCCCTCAATCCCCTAAAGGGGACTTTTTGCATCCGGAGGATGCTGTGTCCACGTTCCTTTTAGGGGATTGAGGGGCTTCAAGCAAACACAACCAATAACCTTATGAAAACCCTTTTCCGAACATTTCTCTTCCTCCTGGCCTCTCTGCAACTCGTTGCGCAGGATCACGTCTTCGTTGAAACGGAATCGTTTGACAACAAAGGCGGCTGGGTCATCGACCAGCAGTCATTTGTGGTCATGGGCTCCTCCTACCTCATGGCCCACGGTATGGGTCGGCCCGTGAAGGATGCCGTGACAAACGTCAATTTCCCCAAAAAAGGCAAATACCAGGTTTGGGTTCGCACCAAAGACTGGGCACCCTTTCCGAAAGGGCCGGGAAAATTTCAGGTCGTCGTGGATGGAAAACCGCTGAAAACCGTCTTTGGCGAAAGTGGCTCGGATGCCTGGAAATGGTATTCCGGTGGCGAAATTGATGTCAAAAGCGATCAGGTAAAACTGGCAATCCACGACCTGACCGGTTTCAACGGACGCTGCGACGCCATTCTGTTCACCAATGCCCCCAAGTTTACGCCGTCTGACAAACCGGAAGAGCTGACCGCTTTTCGGAATAAATTACTGAACCTGACCGGCAAACCCACCGAAGCCGGAAATTTCGATTTAGTCGTCGTGGGCGGTGGCATTGCCGGAACCTGCGCGGCCATTTCGGCGTCGCGGATGGGATTGAAGGTGGCACTGATTCAGGATCGTCCGGTTTTGGGCGGCAACAACAGCTCCGAAGTTCGGGTGCATTTGCGGGGCGATGTCGATAAAAACCATTATCCCAAACTGGGCCGGATTGTCCGGGAAATGGACAATGGCGATCCGGGGAACGGACACCCCGACGGGCTGGAATACGGCGATGCCCGGAAAACGGACATCATCAAAGCCGAACGAAACATCACCTTGTATCTGAATACCCACGTTTATAAAATTGAGAAAAAAGGCAATGCCGTTGCCGCCGTGATCGGGCGGGACATTGCCACCAATAAAGAAGTTCGGTTTACGGGGACCTACTTTTCCGACTGCACCGGCGATGGCACGCTGGGCTATCTGGCCGGAGCCGACTACCGGTTTGGCCGGGAAAGCAAAGCCGAAACCGGCGAGTCGCTGGCGGCTGAAAAAGCGGATAATTTTACGCTCGGCACCTCGAATTTGTGGGCATCGCTGGAGCGGGACACGGTTTCGTCGTTCCCCGAAACACCCTGGGCGCTCCCTTTTTCGGACGAATACCACATCGACGAAGCCCGGGCCGACTGGCAGTGGGAAACCGGTTTCGGGAATCTCAACACCATCACCGACGCCGAGAAAATCCGCGACCACAACCTGCGGGCGGTTTACGGCAACTGGTCGTATCTGAAGAACAACAAAAAAGCCAAATACGGCAAACGCGAACTGGCCTGGGTCGCCTACATCGGCGGCAAACGCGAATCCCGGCGACTGCTGGGCGACCACATTCTGACCCAGATGGACATTCAGGACGGCAAACAACACCCGGATGGCACCGTCACCGCCACCTGGACGATCGATTTGCATTTCCCGGACGCCAAAAACAGCAAATACTTTGAAGGTCAGGAGTTTTTTGCCGGAACGAAGCACATCAAAGTAGCTCCCTACACGATTCCGTACCGCTGTCTGTATTCCAAAAACATTACGAACCTGTTCATGGCCGGACGTAACATCAGCACGACGCACGTAGCATTTGGCAGCACCCGCGTGATGCGGACCTGCGGCATGATGGGCGAAGTCGTTGGTTTTGCGGCTTATGTGGCCAAGAAATACAACACGACACCGCGTGGCGTCTATCAGGAACACCTGCCGGAATTCATGGCGATTATCAAGGACGAACCCACGGCGGCCAAACCTTAACTTTTTGTCGTTTGAAGTCTGACGTTTAAGGTTTGATGCATGTCTTTAAATTCGAGATGTGCCCCTTTCCCGGGTTAAACCTTAAACGTCAAACCTTATACTTTTTTCAACATGCCTTCAACGTTCCCCAACATCCCGGTTTGCCTGCGCATGATCACCCTGACAGCGGTGCTGCTTTTCCATCGCGATGCAGTCCATGCCCAGTTGGTCAATCTGGCCAAAGGAAAAGCGGTTTCGGGGTATCCGGTGATTGCCGACAACCCTTTTCAGCATCTGGTCGATGGGAATGACGCGACGGTTTGGTACACCTCACCAGCGGCTCCGGTCAATCATTTTGAAGTGAATCTGGGAAAACCGTATGCCATCGACCGGGTGTTGCTGCGCGGGTTTCGCGGCAAAGACAAGGTGCGGATTCGGGTCTCGACCGGCGGAGCCTGGAAAGAGGTGTTCAACAATCCCCAACCCGACAAAGCCCTGATTGCTTTTGAGCCGGTGACGACGGATCAAATCCGGGTAGAATATACTGCCAAACAAGCCACCGGTTTTCCTGAATTTGAAGTCTATGCCTATGATCCGCAGCCTGTTTTTGTGAATCAGATCGGCTATAATTTGAAAGCTCCTAAACGGTTTACGGCACCACTGGCGGTGGATGGCACGGCGTTTTCCGTCGTGGATTCGGACGGTAAAAAACCGTTCTTCGGAACCATCAAAGGGCACATCGGCGATTTTACGGCGTTTCAACCGACGAACTCCGGCCCCTACACGATTGTGGTGGATGGTGAGAAAAAAGGCACCTCGTTTCCGTTCGACATTGCACCCTATGTCATCGAACAGGCTTCGTATGGCCCCGCGCTGGCGTTTATGATCGACGACCGTTGCTGGTACGGAAATTCGGATGGGTATTCACCGACGGATAAAAGTGCGGACTGCCCGTCGCTGGGCGTGGCCTGGCGCGACAGCCACCAGTTTTCGTTTGAACTTCCGGCGCTGATCGCGCTGTATTCCGCGAATCCCGAAGCGTTTTCGACCGAGCGGATGCCCGTCGAGGGAATTTATACGGGAGTACGTGAAAAACTCCCTGAAAATACGCCCGAGATTGTCCGGCTGATTTACTGGGCCGTCGATGTGTATCTTAGGGGTCAGGTCAATCACACGCTGCTGAAAGAACAACTGGCGTATTTTGTCTATGCCTACCCCGATCTGAGTCCGTACATTCCGCAAAAAGTGTATGCCGAAGCCCGAGATTACCTCTTCAAAATCTGGGGGAATGAAAACAAAGACCGCTGGCATTGGTATGACCTCGAGCATTCGGCCAACCTGTTTCAGACCTATACGCTGATCGGAACCGGCAAGGGGCAGTTTCCGCCGGGGCATTCGATTGTGCCGAATCTGATGCTGTATGAAGTTGCCAGACGCGAAGGCCGGAAGGATGCCGACGCGTATTTCAAAGCCGCCTTCCAGCAAACCGACTGGCTCATCAAAAACCTCGACTGGCAGGACCCTACTTCGACCAAAGGCCAGCGGATGAACGAGTACGTCACGATGGATGCCCTGGCCTATTTTCTGAAAAAATATCCCCAAAAAGCCCCAAAAGGCCTGTCCGAAAAAATTCAGGCATGGGCGAACGTCATCATTTCACGGTCGGATAACCTGTGGGATTACCGCAAATACGCCTACAACAAATGGGTGATTGCCGACATCAAAGCCACCTCCGACCCCACCTATAACCCGACCGGAAGTTTCAACGAACCCGGGAACATCGCCGGTTTTCCGGCTCCAGCCCTGGCCGCTGCGTCGGTGTTGACGGATGCAAAAACCAGGAAACGATTACGCGAACTGGCCACGTCACAGATGGACAACGTCTACGGTCGCAACCCGACCGGGCGGCATTTCTGCTACGATGCCCTGACCGATTTCAAAGGGGCCGATTTGGGCTGGTTCAAGGAACTGGAAGGCGGAGCCGCTCTGCTCCAGACGGTTCGCGGTGTGTTGGATGGTTCACCCAAAGAAGGCGTTTATCCGTACGATCCGTATTCCGGCGACCCCGGCCATACGGAAGGTTGGGTGACGTTCAATACCGCCTGGATTGCCGGACTGGCGTATCTGGCCGCTGATGTAACGAACGTCGAGTTCTATGACGCGACCTTCACAAACCGGATTCAGGAAGTCAAACCGGGCCAGAAAGTCGGCGTTCGGTTGACGGCACCGCTCAACCTGGACAGTCAGAAAGCCGAACAGGCAGTGGTTGTGTTGACCGATGGAAAAGGAAAGCAAACACGGTTTACGCTGGACGAGCAGGGTCCGAACGGCGTAGCTTTTCAACAGGTGATCGATCTGGCGGGCGGTCCGGTTTCGGTTGGCAAAAACGAGGTTCTGCGGGTTTCGTACGGATTGGGCGCGTTTAAAAAAGAAGCCGTTTTACGTGTGAAATAGGGAATGAATTGGATATGAAATAATTTGGAAACCAGCCCACGATTTCAATCGTGGGAATGAATGAAAATCGCAACCCGGATTTCAAACCGTTTCAACGGTTTTGTTCACGGATTTCAAAACCGTTAAAACGGTTTCCGGGGATGAGATTTCGGGCCGGTTGTCCCACGGTTCAAACCGTGGGCTTTTAATCGTAGGCCGCTTGCTCTTACCCGCAGGCTCAGTCTTAAACGAATTTCTATAGTATCATGAAATACAGCCTTAGTATTGTACTTGGATTCCTCAGTCTGACCGGTTTTGCCCAGACGTCGAAGCAACTCAGCCTGTCGAACGGAAAAGTTCAGTTGGTGTGGGAATCGACGGCTGCGGGCTGGCGGTTGCAGAAAGTAGCCGCTCAGAAAGGGAAACAATGGCAGACCTTCGCTCAGGCGTCCGGCGAAAACACGGTGTTGTATGCCGCCGAAAAACCGTCGGAACTGCCCCAGCAAACCTTCAAAACCATCACGGGCGAAGAGTTTCCGGGTGAACATTACCATTACCAGACGAAACAATGGGCCGAAAGCACGAACCCGGTTTCGCTAAATACCGCCGGACAGGCCACCCATTTTTTCCCGAAAGAAGGCAAACAGGCCGGTAAAAACAGCCTGACTTTCCGACAGGAAACCGAAACGGCCACGATCAGCACCGAATGGAGTCTGGACCCGAAATTCCCGCAGGACATTGTGGTTAAGCAAACGCTGGTCGCTAAAAAGGGCGGGTATTTTTCGCTGGCGAGTCCTTCGATTGCCACGGTTTCTGAACAAACACTGGCGTGGGCGACTGTGCCTGGGTATTTTCAGGGGAATACCATGCAGCCGAATTTTGTGCTGGCCTACGCCTACGGACACGGCATTCCGAGTCTGCCCGTCATCTACCGCGAACGTTGTGCCAGTACGCTCAGTCCGATGATCAGCACCAAAAACGGCTTGACGCTCTCGGTCATTCCGGAACCTGGTCTGGCCCGCGATCCGTGGGCGAACGACAAAATCACGCAAATCGACTGGAACATCGGCCTGTCACACATGAACCGCAAAGCCCAGCTTTCGCCGACGCTGTATTTTCCGGTGCTGGGCGAACCCAAGTCGGCTTTGAAGTCGGGAGAAAGTATCAGCTACACGTTCCGCTACAGCCTGACCGACGGCGACTGGTTCAAGGCGCTGAATCATACGGTGTACGATATTTATCAGTTCAAAGAATCGCTGGCGTTGCGGCAAAGCAAACAATCGCTGACCGACCGCATCCAGAAGATGCACCACTACCTGACCGACCCGAAAACGTCGCTCTGGAATGTGGAGGAATTTGAAGGCAAAAAAATCGGGGCGCAGTCGTATCTGGGGGGCGTGGTTGGCTCGAACAAAGACGCCATGAAAAACTCCGATTACGGCGCGATGTGGATGCTGGCAACGGCCACCGGCGACTCGTTGCTGACGAAAAATGTGCTGCCCTACGCCGAAAACTTCAAGCTGGTGCAGCAGGAAACCAACAACGGTTTTTTCAAGGGAGCCGTTGAGGGTCAGTATTACCTGGCGAAATCCAAGAAGTTTGTCGAAGAGTGGGGCGCGGTGGTTGAACCGATTGCGCTGACGTATTACACCTTGCTCGACATTGGGAACATGATGCTGTTTGAACCGGAGGATCAGGAGTTGAAGGAGCGGCTGCGGTTTGGTGCCGAGCGCTTGCTGACCTGGCAAAAACCGGATGGCAGTTGGGCGGTGGCCTACGACAAGAAAACGGAGCAGGAAATTTTCAAGGACGTGCAGGATGTTCGACCGACGTTTTACGGAATGATTGTCGCCCACCGCATCCTGAAAGACCCCAAGTACCTCGCGGCAGCCCGGAAAGGAGCCGACTGGCTGATCAAAAATGCCGTCGAAACCGGGCGTTTTCTCGGCGTTTGCGGGGATGCCCGCTACGCGCCGGATTTTGCTACCGGCCAGTCGGCCCAGGCGTTTCTGGATTTGTATGATCTGACGAAGGACGAACGCTACAAAGCAGCCGCCATCACGTCTGCCAAGCTGTACACCACCTCGATTTATACACACCCGATTGCCAGCCACAAAATGAAAACCGTGAATGGCGCGCAAAAAGAAGATTGGGAAATCAGCCAGGCGGGTCTGAGTTTTGAACACGGCGGTATTTTCGGCTCGGCCACGCGGCTCGGCCCGATTCAACTCGCCAGCCACGCCGGGATGTTTATCCGGATGTATGGACTGACGAAGGAACCGATTTTTGCCGACATGGCGCGGGCCGCAGCCATTGGCCGCGATGCGTTTGTCGACCCCAAAACGAGTGTCGCTTCGTACTACTGGCAGGCCATGAACCGGGGCGCGGGGCCGTATCCACACCACGCCTGGTGGCAGGTAGGCTGGCTGACGGATTATTTGCTGGCCGAAGCCGAACTGCGTTCAGGAGGGAAAGTGGTTTTTCCACGCGGTTTTGTGACGCCCAAAGTGGGGCCGCACCAGACCTACGGTTTTGCGCCGGGGATGGTCAATGGCGAGAAGGCCAGCCTGCTGATCGACGAAGAGCTGGTGAAGATCGATAACGCGTCGGTGGATTATATTCTGGCGAAAGCAGAGAAAAACGACAAGGTATTTGTGGTTTTGCTGAACAACAGCGCCCAGCCTTCCGATTTTCAATTCACGGCGGGAAGTCAGAAAACCGTCGCGAAAAAGTTGCCGCCTTTTGGGCTGGAAGTGGTGATGATTGAGAATTAACTGATCAAAAGTTGGATGGGAACACGGATGAAACGGATTGGACGGATCAAAACGGATTTTAATCAGCGAAAATCCTTTCAATCCGTTTCATCCGTGTTCCCATTACACACAAACGCTAATAATCTTGAATACAACCATTGATACCGCCGTCATCCTCGTTTTCTCAGCTTTTGTGCTGGGCATCGGGATGCTGTTTGCCCGAACCGGACGCAATCTGAAATCGTTTTTCGCTGGCGGAGAAGCCGTGCCGTGGTTCATTGGCGGCCTGTCGCTGTTCATGAGCTTTTTCTCCGCCGGAACG
Organism: Larkinella fluvii; assembly: GCF_051857545.1. Lineage (NCBI taxonomy): Bacteria > Pseudomonadati > Bacteroidota > Cytophagia > Cytophagales > Spirosomataceae > Larkinella > Larkinella fluvii. The sequence goes on from NZ_JBPZHB010000007.1 coordinate 152,943, forward strand.
TTCGTCGCCTGGGGTTCCATCGCCTACAAACACGGCTGGGTCGCCATCACGATTCAGTGGACCATGTGCATCGGGGCTTTGATCACCGGTTTGTACCTCGCGCCCCGCTGGAAAGCCGCCGGGGCGTTGACAGCCGCCGAGTTCATCCGTGAACGGCTGGGGCTGACGGTCCAGAAAGTGTACATTTTCATTTTCACCCTCGTATCGGTTTTTATCAAAGGATCGGTGCTGTATCCGGTGGCCAAACTGGTCAGTTCGTCGCTGAACCTGCCGCTCGTTCCCTGCACCATCGGGCTGGGAATTTTTATGATCGCCTACACCGCCGTCGGCGGACTCTGGGCGGTGATGGTGACCGATATCTTGCAGTTTGTGGTGTTGTCAGCGGCTGTCTTCATTCTGCTCCCGCTTTCGCTTGATAAAGTCGGCGGTTTTGACGGTTTTACAAGTGCCGTTCCCGACGATTTTTTCAACCTCCTGAACGGCGAATACACCTTCGGATTCGTGGCGGCTTTTGTGATTTACCACATCTGCTACATCGGTGGCAACTGGACGTTCGTGCAGCGGTATACCAGCGTCGACAGTCCGAAATCGGCCCGGAAAGTGGCGTTTCTGTTTGCGGGACTGTACCTCGTCAGTCCGGTAATCTGGATGTTGCCGCCGATGATTTACAAAGCCATCAACCCCTCGCTGACCGGTCTGGATACCGAAAATGCGTACCTGATGATCTGCAAGCTCGTGTTGCCGCCGGGTCTTTTGGGGTTGATGCTGACGGGCATGTACTTTTCGACCTCAGCGAGTGCGAACACGGCCTTGAACGTGGTTTCGGCGGTTTTCACCAATGATATTTACAAAGGGTTGATCAATCCGAAAGCGTCGGATCAACAACTGATGCGGGTGGCTCGCGGGTCATCATGGTTTTTCGGTATCGGTATGATCATCATTGCACTGATGGTTCCGGCCGCTGGCGGCATTGTGGAAGTGGTCCTGAGCATTTCGTCCATTTCGGGCGGTCCGCTGCTGGCTCCTCCCCTCTGGGCGCTGTTTTCCAAACGCCTGACCGGAAAAGCGACGCTTTGGGTGACCGGTATTGGCCTGACTGTCAACCTGTTTTTCAAAGCGGTTTCGCCCTGGCTGCTGGATTTCAAACTGACGCGCGGAGCCGAAACCATCATCGGCGTCGGCTTGCCGCTGCTGCTTTTACTGGCCTATGAACTCTGGGCAAGATCCCGCGAAAAAGTGGCCGACGAGTACCTGACCTATCGCACGGCTGACAAACAAAAACGGATCGATGCCGCCGAAGCCGTCAGTGAAGAAGAAGCGATTGAAGTGAAGAAACAAAACCGCTTTGGATTGCGGGTGATTGCCGTATCGCTGGTTTTCACCGCCGTCATGCTGTTCGGCCTGAGTTTCCTGACCACGCAGGGGGCTGGCATCACGGCGGTTATTTCCGGGGTCGTTCTGACCGGTTCTTTCATTCCATGGCTGGCGTCGAGACGGGTTCAAATCTCTTCAAGTCTGCCACAATCGGAGAAAATCATCAAAACCCATTGATTCCTCTCATGCGATACCCTCTGATCATTCTATTTTTAGTACTCCAGTTCGCCACGGTTTCGTTCGCCCAGTACAGCATCCGCGACCCGAAAGCCATTCCGCTGCACGGCGAGTGGGTGTTTGCGATGGACCCGAACGACGTCGGCGAAACCGGGAAATGGTACCGCGAAGACGCCCCGCTCAACCGCTGGAATAAGGTGACGGTGCCGCATTGTTTTTCGGTCGATCCACGCTACCAGTTTTACACGGGTACGGCCTGGTATCGCCGGACGTTTCCGTGGCAACCAACCACTGGCAAACGCGTGTTGCTCCACTTCGATGCCGCGTATTACGAAACCGTCGTCTGGCTCAACGGGCAGAAAGTCGGCACGCACGAAGGCGGGTACACGCCGTTTCACTTCGATGTAACGGATTTCCTGAAAGCGGGTGTTAACACCATTGCAGTTTCAGTCGATAACAACACCTGGAAGGTCGGCACCATTCCCGGTTCGAAAGACAACAACGAACCGAACGACCCGTTTCCGGGCTGGGTCAACTACGGCGGCTTGATTCGCCCGGTGTACCTGACCGTCGAACCGGCCGTTTACGTCGAAAATGTAAAAATCGAAGCGATGCCTGACCTCGCGAAAGGAACCGCCACGCTGAAGATCAAAACCCGGATTCGCAACACCACCGGCCAAACGAATGCGCCCAAACTGGCATTCCGGGTCGAGCAGGCCGGGAAAGTGATCCCGCTCAACTGGAAACAGCAAACCGGTTCTGCTGCGAATCAAACCCTGGTGCTGGAGGCCGAAACGGCGCTCAAAACCGCCGACGTCAAACTCTGGAGCATCGACCAGCCGACCTTATACGACGTTCAGGTCATCGCCGGAACCGACACCGTCCGAACGCACTTTGGCATTCGTAAAGTAGAGGTTCGCAATGCCCAACTGCTGCTGAACGGCCAGCCGATCAAAGTAGCGGGCGGAAACCGCGTGGTCGATTACCCGGCTTTGGGGTCATTGGAACCGGATTGGCTCATTGAAAAAGACCTGCGGCTGATGAAGGAAGCGGGCATGGAACTCCACCGCCTGACGCACTACACGCCCTCCGAAACCGTCTACGACTGGGCCGACCGCAACGGGATGCTGATCATCACCGAAGCCGGCAACTGGCAGATTACGCCCCGCTTGATGGACAACGATACCATCCGTACCAAGTTCCGGCAGCAGTTTCGTGAGATGGCCGAGCGCGACTGGAATCACCCCAGTGTCATCGCCTACAGCGTGGGAAATGAATACCTGTCGGAGCAACCCGCCGGGCAGCGCTGGACCAAAGACATGATTGCCTACGCCCGCGAACTCGATCCAACCCGGCTGTACACCTTCGCGTCGATGCGGCTGAACATTCTGCCTAAAAAACCGGAAGACGAAGCCAGCCAGTACTGCGATTTCATCTCGACCAATACGTACGGCAACCATGCCAACATCCTGAAACACATCCACTCGCTGTATCCCGACAAACCGATTTTTATCAGTGAATACGGCACCCGGGCCGATGGCAACACCGGCGAAGCAGGGCAGGTTACTCACCTTGAAAAGTTCCTGAGTGATGTCCGGCCACTGCCCTACGTGATCGGTGCCTCCTGGTGGTCGTTCAACGATTACCTCAGCCGCCACGACGGCACCAACCCCGACGGCACCCGGCCCTGGGGACTCGTCCGGCACGACCGCTCGAAACGGCCGTTGTATGTTACCCACCAGACCGGCATGGCTCCGTTGACGATTGAAAAATTAAGCTGGAAACCCGGCCCGGAAGGCACCCATGCCCTCACGATCCGGCTAACGGCCCGGCCCGATTTTCCGGCGTATGCCCTGAAACAATACCGCCTGAAAACCGGTGCAGCAACCCAACTGATTCCCGATTTACAACCGGGCCAAACCACTGATATTTTAATTCCGGTAACCGGTTTCGATAAAACAATGACCGTTGAGGTTATGAAACCGACGGGCTTTTCAATTCTTACGCAAACGATTGATCTGACAAATGATACGCGAACAAGCAACCGATAAACGAAGTCCGAAAACCGTCCGGTACGAGGCTGATTTGATGGTGGTAGGCGGAGGACTTTCCGGTACCTGTTGTGCCATTACGGCGGCCAGGGCGGGCATCCAGGTGGTGCTGGTGCAAGACCGGCCCGTATTGGGCGGCAACTCTTCCAGCGAAGTCCGGCTCTGGGTTCTGGGAGCCACCTCGCACATGGGCAATAACAACCGCTGGGCGCGCGAAGGCGGTTTTATTGACGAGCTTCTGCTCGAAAACCTGTACCGGAATCCGGAAGGGAACCCGCTGATTTTTGACACAATCCTCCTCGAAAAGGTCGTCAACGAGCCGAATATCAAGCTCCTGCTGAACACGGCGGTCTACGAAGTGGAGAAGTCTGATGCCGAAACCATTACGGGACTGAAGGCTTTTTGCAGCCAGAACAGCACGGCCTATGAGTTAGTGGCTCCACTTTTCTGCGATGCTTCGGGCGATGGCGTCGTGGCGTTTCAGGCCGGGGCCGCGTTCCGAATGGGCGCCGAGTCGCGGGAGGAGTTTGGGGAGAAGTTTGCGCCCACCGCCGAGTATGGCGAACTGTTGGGGCATTCACTTTATTTCTACTCGAAAGACACCGGCAAACCGGTTCGGTTCGTGCCGCCTTCCTACGCATTGCAGGACATCACCCAGATTCCGCGCTACCGACGCTTCAATACCAAAGAATTCGGTTGTCAGTTGTGGTGGATCGAATACGGCGGACGGCTCGACACGGTTCACGAAACCGAAACCATCAAGTGGGAACTCTGGAAAGTGGTCTACGGCGTCTGGAATCACATCAAGAATTCCGGGCAGTTTCCCGAAGCCGAAACGATGACCCTCGAGTGGGTCGGACAGATTCCCGGCAAGCGCGAAAGCCGCCGGTTTGAAGGGGATTACATGCTGAAACAACAGGATGTGGTCGAACAGCGAACGCATCCCGACGCCGTGGCATTCGGTGGCTGGTCGCTGGATTTGCACCCCGCCGATGGCGTTTTTTCCGAAAAACCGGGTTGCAACCAGTGGCACAGCAAGGGGCTTTACCAGCTTCCGTACCGTTCGTTCTACAGCCGGAACATCAAAAACCTGTTCATTGCCGGACGGATCATAAGCGCATCGCACGTTGCGTTTGCTTCCTCGCGGGTGATGGGAACGAGTGCGCACGGCGGACAGGCCGTTGGGATGGCCGCAGCGCTGTGTACCCGCGACGGTCTGCTGCCCCGCGACCTGACCGAACCGGTTCGAATGCGGAAACTTCAACAGGAACTGCTGAAAACCGGTCAGCATATTCCGGGTTTAGTACTCCATGACGACAACGATTTAACCCAAAAAGCCACCCTATCGGCTTCCAGCGAACTGATTTTGAACGAGTTGCCAGCCGACGGACCTCTGGTTCCGCTGACGGCCTCAGCCGCTCAGATGCTGCCGTTGCCCGCCGGGCCGGTTCCCGGTATGACGGTTTGGGTCAGTGCCGACCAGGCCACAACCCTAACGGTTGAACTGCGTCGCAGCAGCAAACCCGACAATCACACACCGGACGTGACCCTTCAAACCCTGACCCTTTCGCTGCCAAAAGGCAAACAGAAACTGGATCTGAATTTTGAAACCGTCCTGAAAGAACCCGGGTATGTGTTCATAACCTTTTTGAAAAATGAACACATCCGGCTGCAATACAGTGCGTTGCGGGTGACGGGCGTCCTATCAGTTTTCAACAAAATCAACGCGGCTGTTTCCAATTTTGGTAAACAGGAACCAACGGAGGACATCGGGGTGGAAGCGTTCGAATTCTGGACCCCCGAGCGTCGGCCCAAAGGCCAGAATATTGCCTTGAAAATCGATTCCGGCATTGCGCTGTTTGGCGTCGAAAACCTCCGCAACGGGATTCAGCGGCCGACGTACCAACCCAATGCCTACGTAGCGGCCCCCAACGATCCGAATCCAACGGTTACCTTAAGTTGGCCTTCGCCCCAGCGCATCGGCCGAGTGGAACTGTTCTTCGACGGCGACTTCGACCATCCGCTCGAAACCGTGATTATGACGCATCCGGAGACGGAAGTCCCGTTTTGTGTTCGTCAATACATCCTCTGTAATGATCGCAACGAGCGTATTTTTCAGGAAAGTGACAACCACCAGACCCGCAACACGATCCGGTTTGAGCAGCCCATTGAAACCCGCAGCCTGACCATTCACCTCAAAGCCATGAACGGACCGGTTCCGGCGGCTTTGCTGGAAGTCCGGTGTTATGCCGATTAGCCACCTCTGTTTCTCCATTCCCGGATTATTCCCGAATCGCAAGAGCCGATTCGGGAATAACGCTTTCATTTACTTAAAAGAAATAATTTGTTTTCGTAACTAATAAAGCCTATCTAGCGTTATATCCAGTATATGGTGCAACTTCTCCATCATCGATTTTGGCTTCCTGGTTGACACACATCGATAGGCCGCCACTCTTCTTTTTTGTAAAGCACTGTATTTCAGAGTAGATATCATGATTATCGAGTTGGTCTGATCATGGTAAAACGACCGCCTGATACCTTTATCAACGGTTTGTTGGCCGCTCTTTCACTATTAAACAACATAGAGAAAATGGTACATGCGATTCATTTGCTGAAAGAAAAAATTAAAACGATCGGAGTAACACAATGGAACAACCTGCTTCATCGGGTTTTCCGGCCGGTTATTGGCCCATCACAATCCATTTACGATTCAGTGGGAAACGGCATGTTTGGATTCGATCAGGCTCCGGCTAAAAGTTATCAATTGATTCCCGTCGAAACGAATAAACCCACTTTTCAACCACAGAAACCAAAGCAGTATCTTCTGGAAGATATTCGCTAATCGACCGACCGTGTGTTGAAAACGATTTCGGTAAGCAGGTCTTCATTGAAGTGACCAGTCTATCGGGCCATTTGCTCCGAAAGTTCGGACGAATGCAATGATTTTTTATTTTACAAAATGAACGAATTAGCCACCAAGCTCCAAAAAATGCAGGAATTTGGCACACCCACCGTCGGTGGTTATGTCATCACAAACTTTTACCGGTCTAACGCCCACAGTGGGCCAACCACCTATCGGTTGCATTTTAAAAGAGAAAAAGATTTAACACCCCCTTCGTTTGACGTTGTCATTCAATACACCGAAGCATTTCAGGTAGACTACAAAGATCCGGGGCACGATACGGAACGGCTTACGTTCCCTACGTATGAATCGGTTATGGCTTATTTAGCCGCCAAGTAGCACCCAAATCCATACATTCTATAGACGCGAAGTTGAGTCGTGGTGAAATGATCTGATCATTTCCCAGCTCAGTTTCGCGTTTTTATTTTTTATATAATATAAAATTAAAACCAAATAACCCTATTTCACTAGTATTGCAAATTATATAATTTTTTATATATTATCCATATTCCGAAGCAAGCTATACTGAAAACGAAGGAGTTAAAAACCGCATTGATTTTATCTATACGGCATCAATAAATCGAATTTACATCCTACCTACTTTTTTTGCATTTTTGTACAGAATTTAGATTATACAACCTGTATAAATACTTGCAAACCATGAAAAATCAAATTGTTTCCGTCGGATCAACATTTCCGGATTTCAAGAAACTGGCCGTTGTATCGCTGGACAAAGGCAACGAGTTTTACGAAATTTCATCGGACGATCACAAGAACGCCGGCAAATGGCTGGTGATGTTCTGGTGGCCGAAAGACTTTACGTTCGTATGCCCCACCGAAATCGCCGAGTTCAACAACAAGTTCGAAGATTTCGCCGACCGGGATACGATCGTAATTGGCGCTTCGACCGATAGTGAATTCGTTCACCTGGCGTGGCGCAAAAACCATGACGACCTGCGTGGCCTGAAATTCCCAATGCTGGCCGATACGTCAAAATCACTGGCCGAAGAGCTGGGCATTCTGGAAGCCAACGAAAAAATTGCCTACCGCGTCACCTATATCGTTGATCCTCAAGGCATTATTCGTTGGGTTTCGGTAAATGACCTGTCTGTTGGCCGGAATGTGAACGAAGTCATCCGCGTTCTGGATGCCCTGCAAACCGACGAGCTTTGCCCCTGCAACTGGGTAAAAGGCGAAGAAACGCTAACGGCTTAATTTTAATTTTGAATGAGTGAATGATAGAATGAGTGAATAGCTCCGCCAAATGAAACTCCCTGCGAAGCTATTCACCCATTCTATCATTCACTCATTCTATCATTCAAAAGATGACCACGTCCATTCAAAACGAAACCATACTGTCGCTGCTGACCAATCTGGGATTGGATACCGCGGCCTCCTATCCGGCGCTCGAAACGCTGGGACAGGTTGACCACCGGTATTTGCGCGATCTGAAAATCAACGTTGGCAATGTTCTGAACAGCAGCCAGCATCTGTCGAAGAAACACGCGTACCTGCTGGCGTTGTCGGTTGCTGCAAACGAAAAATACCAGCCGTTGATCGACAGCTTTTCAGCCATTGCCCGTCAGGAAGGTGCCACCGACGCCGAAATCGCCGAAACACTCGCCTGTACATCGCTGTTGAGCACCAACAACGTTTTTTACAGATTCCGTCACTTCACCGGAAAAGATTACTACCAACAGACCCAACCCGGTATTCGGATGAGCATCATGATGAATCCGGTGTTGGGAAAAGAATTTTTCGAGTTGGTTAGCCTCGTTGTTTCAGCCGTCAACGGGTGTGAATTGTGCGTTCGTTCGCACGAAGAAAGCGTCTTGAAACACGGTGCCACGGAGGCCCGGGTATTTGACGCCATCCGGCTGGGATCGGTTGTAAAAGGATTGATTACCATTTTGTAACGCATTACCTACACTTCATCGACCAACCTGCGGGACTTTAAAAGTCTCGCAGGTTTTTTTTTGCCAAATAATAAAACAAGCTCTTTATGTAACCACTTCCCGCACATTTTAAATAAGTTTACCTGTCAAAAATACCTACTCCCTCCTCTAACAAGATAACATGAAAAAGTTACTACGAATTTTGTTAATCGCCGTTGGCGTCATTGTACTGATCGGTATTGGCGGTTTCGCCTATGTGAAACTGGCCCTGCCCGATGTCGGCCCGGCGCCGGAGCTAACGATTCAGGCCGACTCGGTGCAAATTGCCCGGGGCCGCTATCTGGCCAACCACGTGGCGGTTTGTGTCGATTGCCACTCCGAACGGGATTGGAACATCGTGAGCGGCCCGGTTATTCCGGGAACCGAAGGCAAGGGTGGTGAAGCATTCACCCGCGAAATGGGCTTTCCGGGTGTTTATTACGCCCGAAACATCACCCCGGCCCACCTGAGCGGCTGGAGCGATGGGGAAATTTACCGCGCCATTACGGCGGGTGTCAGCAAAGACGGAAGCCCGTTGTTTCCGGTTATGCCCTACGGCAATTTCGGTCAGGCCGATCCGGAAGACATCAAAGCCATCATTGCCTACGTACGGACCTTAAAACCGATTGAAAACAAGTCCATTCCGGCGCCTGAGTCGGACTTTCCAATGAGTTTGATCATCAACACCATTCCAACCAAAACCGAGGGCGGCAAGCGTCCGGATCCGGCCGATTCTGTTGCCTACGGAAAATACCTGACAACGTTTGCCAGTTGTGGTGACTGCCACACGCCCGTAGACGACAAGGGTCAACCGCTTCCGGGAATGGCCTTTGCCGGGGGTCGGCAATTTCCGATGCCCGTGGGAACCGTTCGCGCGATGAACCTGACGCCTGATGCAGAAACGGGACTGGGTTCGTGGACAAAGCAGGCTTTCATTGCCCGCTTCAAAGCCGCCGAAAAGGATTTTAAACACCCCTCTACCGGTGAATTTGAAGGATTCAACACCATCATGCCCTGGATGATGTATGCCGGCATGAGCGAGCAGGATTTAGGAGCCATCTTTACGTACCTCAAAACGGTTCCACCGGTGAAGAACGCTGTCGTGCGGTTCACACCGAAGGGGAAAGAAGTTGCGAGTCGGTAAGCCGCATCTGTTCAGTTGCCGTTTACTCAAATAGGTGGTTGTCTTTTCCGGAGAAAAGCCGAGTATTGCAGGGTTAAACCCTTCTTTTCCCATGACTTACAACATCGCTCTTCTGGATGACCATCGGGTGGTGCTTGAAAGTTTCGCGAATTTACTCGCAACTTTTGACCGCTTTCGGGTGATCGGAACGGCTTTCGATCCAGCCTCTCTGTTTAACATTCTGGAGCAGGAGCCAACCGATGTGCTGATCACCGATTTGCTGATGCCGACCGGAAACGGAACCGAACTGATTCCGATGGTAAAATCCCGGTATCCGAACCTGGCCGTTCTGGTATTATCCGGCTCGTATGATCCGGTTCTGGTACAGCAGGCGATGCAGGCGGGTGCCAATGGTTACATCACAAAAACCGCCGACAAAGCCGAGCTTTTCGATGCCATGCTGGCCGTTGCCGCCGGTCGCCGGTACATCGACAGCCGGGTTTTTTCGGTGAATGAAACCGTGTTGAACCCACCCGTCAGCAATCCGTTGACCGACCGGGAAACCGAAATCGCCGGTTTGATTCTGGATGAACACTCCAGCATGGAAATTGCCAGCCGGTTGTTCATTTCATTCAATACCGTAGAAACGCATCGCAAGCGGATTTATCAGAAACTGGGTGTAACGACCTCCCTGGGTTTGATGAAATACCTGCTGAAGCGCGGGTATTTGAAAGCCTAAACGAGCTGTCAAACCGTTAAAATCACCGAATTCCGTGACGCTAAATCACAGAATTCGGTGATTTTTTTTGCGATCGGATTGCGGACTTTTGTACCGTCCGACGGTTTTCATACCGGCTCTATCCACCAAAATCAGTATTCAGCAACAACATATGAACTCGATTTTTATTTCCCTGCTCCTGGTCGTAGGCGCTCTGATTTGGTCCGGTTTTTCCCGTTACGATTTCTGCGACCATGACCATGACCCCTCCGATATTTCCTGGGATGAAATCGACGAGGATTTATGGCCTTAACTAACGAACAATCAGCCTGGTAATTGAAGGAAAATCAATACAGTGAGTAGATGTACCACAATGATCAGGGGTCAACCAACATGGCCAACCGGCGAGAATGTCCCGAGGTTTTAAACAAGCGAAGGCCCGCTGCTCTGCGGGCCTTCGTTATTCCGGGTCTTCCTGAACATCGACGCCCAGGTAAATTTCGCTCATGGGAATCTCCGCGTCGACGGACTCCAGCCGAACCACATCCGTTAGTTTCCAATACGACGCAATCCGCCAGAGATCATTTTCTACCTTGGTAAAAACCTCGACTAGAGCACCGTCTGGACTGATTTGAACATATTCCCGGAATGAAGGTATCTGACGGTACAAACTAAATTTTTTGCGTTTGTCGTATCCCTTGGTTGATGGAGAGAAAACTTCAACGATAACCAAAGGATTACTGGCAGCATTTGTATTGGGTAGATAGCTCAGCAACGGTCCACAAATGACGCTGGCGTCGGGGTAAACATACTGACTTTCAGAGATTGCCAGAGCTAAGTCAGAATTATAAGCGCGGCACGGTTTGTTGCGCATGGCACGGCGAAGTTCAGATCCAATATTGTTGGCAATAAGACTATGCGCCGGAGTTCCGCCCGACATGTTATAAATTACGCCGTCAATGTACTCGTGTTTAACATTTGACTCCTGCTCCAGCGCAACATACTCTCCAACGGTGTAGTAATTTTTGTTAACTGCCTGTCCCATTTTACATCCTGATTCTGAAGACCCTAATATACTGAAAATCTGACATTAGGCCGTCCGCTTCACCAGGTCGACCAGGGTTTCGATCCAGATGGGGCTGTCGTTCAGGCTTTCGACCAACTGCCAGCGTTCTCCGCCGAACTTCTCGAACAGTTCCTTGTATTCTACGCCCACCTCAATGATGGTTTCCAGACAGTCGGCCACAAACGCCGGGGAGAAAGCCAGCACACTCTTGACGCCTTGTTTGGCCAGTTGCGGGATCACATCATCCGTATACGGCTGAATCCAGGGATTTTTTCCCAGTCTGGACTGAAAACAGGTGGTGTATTTCCCTTCGGGAATACCGAGCTCCTTCACCAGGCGCCGGGTGGTATCGAAACACTGCGCCCGGTAACAATACTGGTTCATAGCGTGCAGTGAATCGCAGCAATCGCCCAGTTTACACACCTTGCCTGTCACGTCGCCTTTCAAAATCTGGCGTTCGGGCAAACCGTGGTAGCTGAAAATAACGTGGTCGTAGTCTTCCTGTGCCATGTATTTTCGACCCAGACGGACAAATCCTTCAATAAATTTGGGGTGATCGGAAAACCGGTTGGTGAAGCGAATCTGTGGAATCACCTGCCACTTGCCGACGATTTCCATCACTTTCTCGTACACCGAACCTGTACTGGCCGAGGCATACTGCGGAAAAAAGGGAATGACAATGATCTCGGTCAAACCCAGTTGCTGAAACGCCGAAAGACCGGCATCGATGCTCGGATTCTGATACCGCATCGCCAGTTTTACCACGTAATCGTCACCCAATGCCTTTTGCAGCTCCCGCTCCACCACTTCACCGTAATACTTTAAGGGAGAGCCATTTGCGGTCCATACCTCCCCATAGACCTTCGCAGATTTGGGAGCGCGAAACGGCGCAATGATCCCATTGACCAGAAACGTGCGGGACACCACCGGAATGTCGATCACCCGACCGTCCATCAAAAACTCGCGGAGGTATTTTCGGACATCCGGCACCGACGGGCTGTCGGGCGTGCCCAGGTTGACAATCAGAACGCCGGTTTTACCGGGCTGTTTCTGAACGGGTATTGATTGCTGCAAAACAGGTAGGTCCTGACCGGGTACTTCCATAGCGAATAACTTGATTGACAAATCAAAATTACAACGGAATTGGTATCAACTCAATCACTATCTTTTATTTTTGTATCGAAATTATTTATAATTAATAGAGGGCTAGAAATGGCCGGATGGTTTAAAATGGTTAAGGGACACTGGTTGTCAAACCGCCAAAGTCATTACAACCATTTTTAACCATCTCAACCATTCAAGCCATCACAACCATTCATGACCCTTTCGCAGTTAGAATACATTGTTGCCGTTGATACCCACCGCCATTTTGCCACTGCCGCCGATCATTGCCACGTTACCCAGCCCACATTGAGTATGCAAATTCAAAAGCTGGAGGACGAGCTGGGTGTATTGCTTTTCGACCGGTCGAAGCAACCGGTGGTGCCAACGGAAACCGGCCAACTCATTCTGAATCAGGCGCGTGATGTATTGAGAACCGCCCGGCGGATTCCGGAAATTGTGAAAGAGTCGAAAGAGGATTTTAGTGGCGAGCTTCGGTTGGGCATCATTCCGACGCTGGCACCCTATCTGCTGCCCTACTTCATTGGCCAGTTCATCGACCACTATCCGGCCGTGACGGTTCACATTCAGGAGATGATGACGGAGCAGGTGCTGGAGCGACTTAAAAACGGACTAATCGATGTTGGGATCGTGGTAACGCCACTGGATGAAAACGGTCTGCTGGAAATTCCGCTGTTCTACGAGCCTTTTGTCGTTTATGCCTCCGACTCCCATCCGCTTTTTCAAAAAACCGCTATTTCGGCGATGGATTTAAAAACCGATGGTTTGTGGCTGTTGACCGAAGGGCATTGCTTTCGAAACCAAGTCGTTAGCCTGTGCGGAAACGACAAACGACTGAACGGCAGCCAACCATTGCGCTACGAAACGGGTTCGCTCGAAACGCTGATCAAACTGATTGATAAACAGGATGGTTTTACGCTACTCCCCTATCTGGCGACCCTTGACATGGACGCAGTCCGGAAGGCCCGCACCCGGCCTTTCGAGGCTCCACAGCCGGTGCGGGAAGTCAGTCTGGTGATGCACCGCAGCTTTCTGAAGCGGAAGCTGATCGATGCCTTGAAGCAGGAAATAGTTACCCACTTGCCCGCCGAACTGACTATGAAGAAAAAAAATACAATCGTTAGTATTTAACGCCTGCCAAACCGTCGGCGGCTACCACCCCGGAAATCACTGCCGGCACTTTCGCTCCGGCTTCCGTTGGCACTGCTACCCGATTGCGTCCGCGATGACTGCCCTGTTCCGGAAGAAGCCGCAGCGGTTTCCATCGGGTACGGATGGTTGTCGACTACCGGTATAGACTTGGTAATCAACTTGTTAATGTCGCGCAAGTATTCTTTTTCTTCCGCATCGCAAAATGACAGCGCAATGCCATCGTGACCCGCCCGGCCCGTCCGGCCAATCCGGTGAACGTACGTCTCCGGGACGTTGGGCAGTTCGTAGTTGATCACGTGCGACAGTTCATCGACGTCGATGCCCCGCGCAGCAATGTCCGTGGCTACCAATACCCGCGTTTGCCGGTTCTTAAAGTTTGTCAGGGCGCGCTGACGGGCGTTCTGCGACTTATTGCCGTGAATGGCTTCCGCCTGAATACCGGCTTTCAGCAGATCTTTGGCCACTTTATCAGCACCGTGTTTGGTGCGGGCAAACACCAGGGCCGACTCAATGGCTTTGTCGTTGAGCAGGTGAATGAGCAGACGTTTTTTGTCGGTTTTGTCCACAAAATAAACCGCCTGTTTCACTTTCTCAGCCGTTGAAGAAACCGGCGTTACTTCCACCCTGACCGGTTTCCGCAGAATCGTATCGGCTAGTTTGGAAACGTCCGGCGGCATGGTGGCGGAGAAAAACAGTGACTGGCGTTGGGCGGGCAGTTTGGCAATCACCTTTTTGACATCGTGGATAAAGCCCATGTCGAGCATCCGGTCGGCTTCGTCGAGAACGAACAGTTCGATATGTTGCAAATGAACGAACCGCTGATTCATCAGATCCAGTAAACGGCCCGGCGTGGCAATCATGATGTCGACGCCAGCTTTCAGGGCAAGCGTCTGCGAATGTTGCGGAACTCCTCCGAAAATAACCGTATGACGCAGGTTCAAATATTTTCCGTAGGCAGCAAAACTCTCTCCGATCTGGATCGCTAATTCGCGGGTAGGCGTCAGAATAAGGGCTTTAATCGGGCGGGGACCGCGTTCCGGTCCCTTTTGAGCTTCCAGAATTTGCAGGATGGGAATGGCAAAAGCGGCCGTTTTTCCGGTACCGGTCTGGGCGCAGCCTAGTAAATCCCGGCGTTCCAGCAAAATAGGAATGGCCTGTTCCTGTATGGGGGTGGGGGTCGTATATCCTTCGGCGCTCAGGGCCTTCAGAATGGGCTCAATGAGCGCTAATTTGGTAAAAGACATGTGTTGAATTTAATACTTGTACCTGTACAACCCTGCCAGGACAAATAAAGTGCCATTACACCATCAACAACCGCCAAACACCCGAAATCAGCAGCAGAATCAGGCCGATAGGCGTCAACACTTTCCAGCACAGAAACATCATCTGATCGACCCGCACGCGGGGAAATGTCCAGCGCACCCACATCTGCACGAGCACCGCCAACATCGCTTTTGAGAACAGCCAGAACACGCCGGTGATGTTGCCCCAGGCGGTTCCCGGCAGGCCACTCGTCCAGTCGGCCAGGCGCAGAGGGCCAAGATTGGGCAAGGGCGTATTCCAGCTTCCCAGAAATAAAATGGCTCCCAGAAAAGAAACCAACAGCATCATGGCATATTCGGAAAGCATCAGGAGCGCAAACCGCATCCCGCTGTATTCGGTATTGTAGCCACCGACTAACTCGGATTCGCCTTCGGGCAAGTCGAAGGGCGCGCGGTTGCTCTCGGCAAGCGTCGTGATAAAAAAGACGATGTAGGCAATCAGCAGAAACGGGTTGCGGAGAATGTTCCAGCTAAAAATACCGCCCCAGTTCGTCACGTCCACTCCCAATGCCTTCAGTCCAAACAGGTAATTGGTTTCTTCGGTGTAGATGCCCTGCTGAAAACTGATGGTCTGCAGATTCAGCGTCTGACAAATCATCACCGCGCAAAGAATGGTCAGACCGAGCGGTATTTCGTAGGAAACAATCTGCGCCACCGAGCGCATGGCCCCAAACAGCGAATACTTGTTGTTGGACCCCCAACCCGCCATCATAATACCGATCACATCGACCGAAACAATTGCCATCAGGTAAAATACGCCCACTTCCGTCGCCGAGCCTTGCAGATCGGGGGTCAGCGGCATCACGGCATAGCCCGCAAAAACCGATGCAAAAATGATCAGCGGAGCCAGCAGAAACAGCTTGCGGTCGGCGGCTTTCGGCACAATATCTTCTTTCTGAAGCAATTTCAGCAGATCGGCAATCAGTTGCAGCAAGCCGAATTTCCCCACTTCCATCGGCCCCAGCCGGTCCTGAATAAACGCCGAGACTTTCCGTTCGAGGTAAACCCCAACGACCACAAAACTAACCGCAATGACTAAAAATATTGGAAGAGCGAGCATATGTACCCACGGACTAAAGTCCGTGTTTGAATCCTGAGCATTAAAGATTACTCCGTTTGAAGTCGGAAAACCGTATTAATTTTCAAATATAGGCATGACTGGGTTATTATTCCCGGCTAAATTCCGCGGCTCCGGTAAACATTTCCGTTCAACCGACCGTTGCCAAAAAAAACCATCGTATGTCAAAACCTTCTTCTGAACCCGTCGCCCTGTTCTGGTACCGCCGGGATTTGCGCCTGAACGACAATGCCGGCCTTTATCACGCCCTCCGCAGCGGTTTTCCGGTTTTGCCCGTTTTCATTTTCGACCAAACCATTCTGGACGCGCTCGACGACAAGCACGATCGCCGACTTGAATTCATTCACAATACTGTTCTGGAAATGCAGCAGGAGTTTCGCGAAATCGGGACGTCACTGCTGGTTCGGTACGGAAAACCGCTGGACATCTACCGCGATTTGCTGAAAGAATTTAACATTCAGGCGGTGTATACCAACTATGATTACGAAGTCTACGCGAAGGACCGCGACAAAGCCGTGACCGATCTGCTCTCTGAAAACGGGGCGGAGTTCCATGCCTATAAGGACCAGACCATCTTCGACCGCGACGAGATACTAACCGGCAGCGGGTCGCCCTACACGGTTTTTACGCCCTACAGCCGCAACTGGCACCACAAACTGACCGACTTTTACCTGAAGTCGTACCCCACTAAACAATACTACGCCAACTTCCTGAAAACCGCTACGCTGCCCATTCCGACACTGGAAGAACTGGGTTTCAAACCGGTGAACGAACCGTTTCCTGGAAAAAACGTCCGGTCATCATTACTGGACAATTACAAGGAAACCCGCGATTTTCCGGCCCTAAAGGGAACCAGCGAGTTGAGCATTCACCTCCGGTTTGGCACCATCAGCATCCGCGAACTGGCCCGGAAAGCGAAAGAACACAACTTCACGTTTTTGAACGAACTGGTCTGGCGGGATTTCTATTTTCAGGTGCTCGACCATTTTCCACACGTCGAAAAATACTCGTTTCGCCGGGAATATGACCGTATTCCGTGGCGTAATCATGAAGACGAATTTCAACGGTGGTGCGAGGGCCGAACGGGCTACCCGATTGTGGATGCCGGAATGCGGCAATTGAACGAAATTGGCTGGATGCACAACCGCGTCCGGATGATTACGGCCAGTTTTCTGTGTAAACACCTGCTAATCGACTGGCGGTGGGGCGAAGCGTATTTTGCCAAAAAACTGCGGGATTACGACCTGTCGGCCAACAACGGCGGCTGGCAATGGGCCGCCGGATCGGGAACGGATGCCGCGCCGTATTTCCGGGTTTTCAATCCCACACTCCAGGCCCAGAAGTTCGACCCGAAAGGCGAATATATCCGCCGGTGGGTGCCCGAATTCGATTCACTGGATTATGTCGAGCCGATGGTGGAGCACACGATGGCGCGAAACCGGGCCATTGAAAGCTATAAAAAGGGGTTGGCGGCTGCGAAATAGCGCAAAAATTGCATTCATAAAATTGTATCTTGGATGATTACAACCTAATACGTGGTTTTGGTGTCTATACGACTACAACTTTTTGCTGTGCATGCCGAACCGTTTTCTTTTCAGTTTCGCGTTCTTTCTACTTGTTTTTCAGGAACTTATTGCTCAGCGGGTGTTGCTCAATGCCACCGTCATGCGGGCCGATACGGCGCTGCCCATTGTGGGAGCCAGTGTGTTCGTGACCGAATCCGGTGCAGGTACGACCACGGATGAGCAAGGCCGTTTTTCGGTTTCGTTGCGACCCGGTTCCTACCACATCAGCCTTTCCGCCGTCGGTTTTAAATCGGATCGTCCGTTCATCGTCGTCAATGCGAACCGGACGGCGGTTTTCCGGCTGATTTCCCAAACGTTTGAACTCGATGAAGTGGAAGTTCGCGACCGGCGCGCCGATCAGAACGTAAAAGACGTCCGCATGAGCCAGATTCAACTGGATGTCCGGCAATTGAAGAAAATGCCGGTGGTGCTGGGCGAACCGGACATTCTGAAAGCCCTTACCCTGCAAGCCGGTGTTTCAACGGCGGGCGAAGGCGCGGGCGGTTTCAACGTTCGCGGGGGTCGAACCGATCAGAATCTGGTGCTGCTCGACGGTGCGCCGATGTACAACACTTCCCATTTGCTCGGTTTTTACGCCAACGTCAGTTCGGATGTAGTGCAGGACGTGAATCTCTACAAAGGCAGTTTTTCATCGCAGTACGGCGGACGGATTTCGTCCCTGCTCCTCGTCAACACCAGAGCCGGCAACAGCGAACGCTGGCGGCTTTCGGGCGGCATCAGTCCCATCAGCGGACGCGTGGTGATCGACGGGCCGATTGCCAAAGGACTGACGCTGATGGCCGCCGGGCGCGTGGCCTATCCCAACTGGATTCTGCAATCATTTCCGGAACGCAGTGCAGCCAAAGAAAGCCGGGCTTTTTTTTACGATGGCAACCTGAAACTCAACTACGCACCCAATGCCGCCAATACGGTTTCATTGTCGGCCTACCGCAGTGCGGATCGCTTCAAATTTCCGGGCGACACCACCTACGGCTGGCAGTCGAACGTGGTGTCGGGTCGCTGGAGTAGTTTGCTGCACCGAAATCTGCAACTGAACGTCAATGCCTTATACAGCGGTTACCAGTACCATGTTGACGGCGAAACCGAGGGCTACACCTTTCGGCTGACGTCCTACATCCAGCACCGTGAAGCCAAAGCCGATCTGTTTTACACCCTCTTCGATAAACACAAGTTGCAGGTAGGCGCGAACGGGATTCTGTACCGGATTCAAAAAGGCGACCTGGAGCCGACCGGCACTACTTCGAGCATTAACCCGAAAACGCTGGAACCCGAAAATGCCCGCGAACTGGGTGTCTATGCCAACACAGAATGGATTCTGACCCCGGCGATCACGCTCCAGGCCGGTTTACGATATTCATCGTTCAGCCAATTGGGTCCACAAACGGTGTATCGCTATGCCGAACAGGCTCCCCGAACGCCCGAAACCGTGGTCGATTCGACGGTTTTTGCCGATGGAAAGCCCATTCAGACCTACGGGGGTTTTGAACCCCGTCTGGGTTTGCGGGTGCAACTTTCGTCCAGCATGTCTCTGAAGCTTAACTACAGCCGAAACCGCCAGTACATCCACCTGATTTCGAATACCACCGCCATCACACCCTCGGATTTCTGGAAAGTCAGTGATTCATACGTACCCGCCCAGGTCGCCGACCAACTGGCCATTGGCTTATTTAAAAATCTGAATGACGACGCCATCGAACTCGCCCTGGAAGGCTATTACAAAACCATCGACAACCTAGTGGAATACCGCAACGGGGCTACCCTCCTGCTGAACGAACGGCTGGAAACCGATCTGCTGCAGGCCCGGGGTAAGGCGTATGGTGTAGAGGTAAGCATTGCCAAAAACAAGGGAAAACTGACGGGCCAGTTCAACTATTCCTACGCCCGGTCACTCGTAGCGGTTCAGACAGCGTTCAGCGAATTGCAGGTCAATGAGGGCAGCTACTATCCGTCGAATTTTGATAAACCGCACAACCTGAACGTACAAACCCGGCTGGCAATGCGTTACAACTGGACGTTTACGACCAATTTCGTTTACAGCACCGGCGTTCCGGCGACCTACCCCGACGGACAATACGTGTTTGCCAACCAGCCGACACTCAACTACTCCAAACGCAACGCCGACCGGATTCAGGATTACCACCGGCTGGATGTTGCCTTCTCGAAAGACACCCGGTTGAGCAATCGCCAAACCCGGTACAGCATCTGGACCATCGGGATTTACAACGTGTACGCCCGCAAAAATCCGTATTCGGTGTATTTCAACCGTTCCAATTCCCGGACGGACGCGTATCGGCTGGCCGTGTTTGGCACCCTGATTCCGTCGATTACCTATAATTTCAATTTCTGATGAAGCAGTTGGCCTTTGTGTTGGTGATTTTGAGCGGGTTGTGGTCCTGCATCGATCAGGTTTCGTTGCCCATCCGCAATGAAGCTCCGCAACTGGTGGTCGATGGGCTGATTACCAATGAAAAACCGCCTTACAGTGTCCGGCTTTCGTATTCAGGCAGCTTTACATTCGATCAGGAAAATCCGCAGGATCAAAAGGTAACGGATGCAGTCGTGACGCTGAACGATGACGCGGGGCATTCGACGTCAATGGCGCACGATGCATTGAATGCGGGTTTTTATCGGACGACTGACACTGCGTTTGTTGGACAACCGGGCCGCAGTTACACCCTGACGATTCGTTTGGCTAACGGAAAAACCTTCGTTTCGACACCCGAACAAATGCCCGCCGTTCCCGGTATCGACAGCGTTTACGCCCGGTTTACACCCACCGAAAGCATCACCTTACCCTACCAGTATTATTTTTACCTCGACGCGACGGACCCCTCCGCACAGCAAAATTTTTACCGCTGGACGGCATACGCCTACACCGCCCGGCGTTCAACCGGGGTGTCGTGTTGCCTGGGCTGTACGGCCATTTGTTTTGATCGCTGCTGGGTGCAGTATTTTAGTCAGGATGTCAACATTCTGTCGGACAACGGTATCAATGGAAACCAGCTTCGGCAGCAACTCATCATGCGCTCACCGATCTATACGCCCGGCCCCACGCTGGTCGAAGTGCAGCAATTCAGCCTGACGCCGGCGGCTTTTCAGTTCTGGAAACTCTTCAAGGAACAGCAATCCCGAACCGGAACCATTTTCGATCCGCTACCGGCTTCGGTGATCGGGAACATATCCAATGCCAGCCAATCTGACGAGAAGGCGCTGGGTTATTTTGGCGCTTCGGCGGTGGTTCGGAAGCGATTTCGGGAGCGCGGGGATGCAACCTACGGCACGGCGATTTACGGGTATATCAATTCTATACTGATTCCGCAGGGCGATTGCCGCCAGACCTACGGCTGGCTTACCCCTGTGACCGAGCCCAGCGGCTGGTAGAGATTACAGGACTTTCCAACCCACCGTCCAGGTACGGCCACCCGGTTTGAGCTGATCCGCTTTCGGCAACGGCACGCCAGCCAGCCCGGTTTGCGGATTAAGGCAGATTAGCGTGAGTTTGTACGCTTTTTTGTCGGCATCGGCCACCAGTTTGGTCGAGCGCAGGAAAATCTGGCCTGACTGGCGGTCCACATCATCCACCGTCGCATAGAGCACATCGTTCTTGCCCAGTTTCTGATCACCGATTACCACTTCCTTTGTCAGTTTGAATTCCCACGTTTGCCCGACAGCCACCTTACCGGGTTTGATCAGTTCGGCTTCAACTTCGCCCTTGAACAAAACCGCATTCGACGCTTTTAACTTCGACAAGGTTCCCAGCAGGCTATCGACCGAAGCGGTTTCAAACCGCAATTCCAGGCTTTCCTTTGGCTCGATGGCCAGCCCAATCGGTTCCGGTTCTTCGGCCGGAATCAACCCTTTTGCGATGGCTTCGGCTCGTTCCCGTTCATAGGAATTTCCCGCGGATGCCATCAGATTATTGGTCAGGTATTGACCCGGAAACTGAAAAAACTCCTTGACGGCCACGATTTTGTAGAGGTAATCACTCGTCTCGGCGTTCATCGACAGGAAGTAGTAATTGCTTTCCTGCTGTTTTTTCATGTGCGATTGCATCCGGCCAATTCCGCCGTTGTAGGCAGCCGCCACCATCGTCCACGAGCCCAGATTTCGGTACAGAATCCGCAAATAGCGACAAGCCGCGTCGGTCGATTTGAGCAGGTCTTTGCGTTCATCCACCTTGTCGTTCCGTTTCAAACCCAGTTCATCGGCGGTTTCGGGCATGAGTTGCCAGTAGCCCGTCGCGCCCTTGTGGGAAACCGCATCGGCTTTGAGGCCACTTTCCACCACGGCCAGGTATTTGAAATCGTCGGGAATGCGGTGTTTTTTCAGAATCGGCTCGATGATCGGGAAATACTGGGCAATGGCCCGACGGCGAAAATTGATCAGGTGGTTTTGCGACGCCACATTCCGCATCAGCGCCATCGACAGGTTGTGCGCTACGGCTCCGCTTTCCACCGGAACCGGCTCCCCGCAAAAGTTTACGCCCATCGGTTTGGGTACAGAAACCGACCGGGCGGGCAATTTACGAGCCATTTTGCGGGAAGACCGTTGGGCAAAAACCGTCGTTGCCACCGTGAGGCTGAAGAGACTAATCAGGGTAATTGAAAAAAAGAATCTTTGTTGATGCACGCTTATAACCTTGGTTGTCAATGAATAAAACGATCACTTACTATTTTGTGTTCATTTTAGACGTGGTTTTTAGGCAAAGGTTACGGACCGCTGGTCGAGATTTGCAATCTCGACCCACTCTGTTGCGGATTTGCGATCCGCAACGCAGGTAGAGAAAATGAAATTAACCTTTCCTCACACCTTCTGCAAAAACTGCGTTTTCAATACCATCACCGTCCGATCCACCTTCCCTTCGATTTCCTCCGCATCATCCGTAAGCCGGATATTTTTCACAACCGTTCCTCGTTTTAGCGTCGTTGAACTGCCCTTTACTTTGAGATCTTTGATCAACTTCACCGAATCGCCTTCGGCAAGCGTTGTTCCATTGCTGTCTTTTACGTCCATTTTGTTTCCGTTTGAATTATGGCCGCGAAGATAGGACTTCTCTTTTCAATCATTTCCCAACCAAGTAGAAAAAGACCATCCAATGATTTTTAATACATTCGTGCGTCCCCGCAGTTTTGAACGTTTTTACGCCGGAATAGCACTCAACCAACCATTCACTCTGATGAAGATTCGATTTACCGCTCTTTTTTTTCTCAGCCTGTTTCTTTTCATTGCCAAACATTCGGTGCTGGCTCAACGGCCTCCTGCCTACCCGCTGGTCACCATCGATCCATATACGAGTATCTGGGCGTTTACCGACAAACTCAACGAATCGCCGACCCGCCACTGGACGGGCAAAAACCAGCCGCTCGACGGCCTGGTTCGCGTCGATGGCCGGGCCTACCGGTTTATGGGTGCCGAAATGACTACGCTCAAACCGGTGATTCCAACAGCCCTCACCACGGGCTACGAATTGCAGTATACTTTTCAAAAACCGGGTGACGGCTGGGAAAAGCCGGGTTTCAAACCCTCCGGCGACTGGAAAACCGGTCAGGCACCCATCGGCGATGGAGCTTCTAGCAACCCCGTCAAACCCGCCACGCTCTGGAAAACCAAAGAAGTCTGGTACCGTCGCACCGTGACCATTTCGGATCTGAACTTCGAAAACCTGGTTCTGTATTTGAGTCATGACAACGATGTGGTCGTTTACATCAACGGCGTCAAAGCGTTTGAAAGTGGCCCCGGTTACATCGGTGATTACAAGACATTCGCCTTGTCTCCGGCGGCCAAAACAGCGTTGAAAAAAGGAACCAACTTGCTGGCGGTGAGTTGCATCAACCCCGTTGGCGGTGGGTATGTCGATGTGGGTTTGGTAGATCAGCGGAGAGTGAATCTGGGTGCGCCGGTGGTGCTCGCCCAGCAACAGAGTGTGAAGGTTCAGGCCACCCAAACGGAATACCGGTTTGCCGCCGGGCCCGTCAGCCTTACCGTCAATTTTACAACACCCTTGTTACTGGACGACCTGGATGTGGCCACCCGCCCGGCTTCGTACCTGACCTACACCGCCCAATCGACCGATGGAAAACCGCATACCGTCGAAGTCTATACAGCGGCTTCGGGTCTGTTGAGTGTGAACCAGCCCAATCAGGAAGTGGTTGGCAAACGTTCATCGGCCGAAGGGCTGACGGTTTTGTCGATCGGCACGACGGAGCAGAACATTCTGGGGCGGAAAGGCGACGATGTCCGGATCGACTGGGGCTATGCGCTCCTGGCGGCTCCAACGGCGTCGACCACGCAGACTGGCATCGGGCAACCGGCAGCTCTGTTTCGCAATTTTGTCAGTACCGGAAAAGTGGTCGATGAAGCCAACCAGCCGACCGCGGCCGACAACCGGTCGCTGGCGGTTTCGCAATCGCTGGGAACCGTGACGCAAACGCCAAAAACCGCTCACGTGATTCTGGGATACGATGACATTTACTCCGTTCAGTATTTTGGCAAAAACCTGCGGGCGTGGTGGCGACGTGACGAGTCGATGACGGCCGAAAAAATGTTGGCTGCGGTGGAAAAGAATTATGCCCAACTCACCGAAAAATGCCGCCAGTTTGACCAGAAACTACACGCCGAGGCCGAAAAATCGGGCGGAAAACCGTATGCCGATCTGTGCCAGTTGGCCTACCGTCAGGCGATTGCGGCCCATAAAACCGTGGCAGGTCCGAAAGGCGAAGTGCTGTTTTTGTCCAAAGAAAATTTCAGCAATGGCTCCATTGGAACGGTGGACGTAACGTATCCGTCGGCTCCGCTTTTCCTGATTTATAATCCAACCTTGCTGAAAGGCATGATGGAACCGATTTTTCAGTATTCGGAAAGCGGGAAATGGACCAAGCCCTTTGCAGCCCACGATGTAGGAACGTATCCGCTCGCCAACGGCCAAACCTACGGCGAAGACATGCCGGTGGAAGAAAGTGGCAACATGCTGATTCTGACGGCCGCCATTGCCGCAGCCGAAAAAAATGCCGACTATGCCAAGCAACACTGGCAAACGCTGACCACCTGGGTCGATTACCTGAAAAAAGACGGTTTCGATCCCGCCAACCAGCTTTGTACTGACGATTTTGCCGGACACCTCGCCCGCAACGCCAACCTGAGCATCAAAGCCATCATGGGCATTGCGTCCTACGGGCATCTGGCGAAGCAACTGGGACAGTCGGAAGTCGGCGAACAACACCTGAAGCTGGCCCGCGAGCTGGCGCAAAAATGGGTTCAAATGGCACAGGATGGCGATCATTACGCCCTGACATTCGATAAGCCGCAGGGAAGCTGGAGTCAGAAATACAACCTGGTATGGGATAAACTCCTGGATCTGAACATCTTCCCGAAGGACGTGGCCGAAAAAGAAATCCGGTATTACCTGACCAAACAGCAGCCTTTTGGTCTGCCGCTGGACAGCCGCAAAACCTACACCAAATCCGACTGGATCATCTGGACGGCCACCATCGCCGACAAACCGCAGGATTTCCAGCAACTGGTGCTGCCGGTTTTCAAGTATGCCGACCAGACCCCCAGCCGGGTGCCGCTGGGTGACTGGCACGAAACCACCAACGGCAAACAGGTCGGTTTTCAGGCCCGTTCCGTGGTGGGTGGTTATTTCATTAAACTGTTACACGATAAACTCCATTAATTCACTTTTTAACTGAACCCATGATGAAAAACCGATTATCCCTTGTCTTGCTTACCGCCCTTCTCCTGGATTTCAGCAGCGGTTTTGCCCAAAAGAAAATCTACACCTTTCCGATTGGTATTCAGTCGTATACCTATCGAAACAGCTTCCCGAAAGGTGTGGCCGCCACCCTGGACACGATTCAGTCGCTGGGCATTACGGAGATGGAAGGCGGAACTCCGAAAGGCGTGACCACCGAAGAATTCAAGAAAATGTTGAAGGAGCGAAACATTTCAATTCCGGGCACCGGCGCGGGCTATGAACAACTGGTGAAAGACCCGATGGCGGTGGTTAAAAACGCCAAAGAATTGGGTTCTCAGTTTGTGATGTGCGCCTGGATTCCGCATCAGAAAGGCAATTTTACGCTGGAGAATGCCAAGAAAGCCGTAGAAGATTTCAACCGGGTGGGCAAAGTGCTCAAAGAAAACGGCCTGACGTTCTGTTACCACAACCACGGTTTTGAATTTCAGCCGTATGAAGACGGAACGCTGTTCGATTACATGGTAAAAAACACCGATCCCCGGTATGTTTCGTTCGAGATGGACATTCTGTGGGCTACCCACGGCGGGGCTGATCCGGTCAAGTTGCTGAACAAATACGGCAACCGCTGGAAACTGATGCACCTGAAAGACCTCAAAAAAGGCGTCAAAGGCGATTTCACCGGCAATACGCCCCAGGAAAACGACGTGGTTCTGGGTACAGGGCAGATTGATATGCCCATGGTGCTGAAAACCGCCAAAAAAGTCGGCATCAAGCATTATTTTATCGAAGACGAAAGCAATATCTGGAGTGAGCAGGTTCCGAAAAGCATTGCGTATCTGAAGAACCTGACGGAGTAACGGTTTTGAAAGACCGAAATGTAAAGGACAGGGTGAAGTGGCGCAGGCGGCTTCATCCTGTCCTTTTTTTACGCCTGCTGCCTTTTCAAGAGACTCACCTATTTACTAACCGGTAACCGCTTGTTATTTATTGGTGACAATAACTTGAGAATTGCCTTTATTTTTGTTACAGGCATCAAAGCGCTGTTTTACCACATCGCTCCGTAGTTATTCCCTGAAAAATGTAATAATAACCGCTAAATAAGTACAAAAACGTCCTGCTTCACGTTTTTATCTACGAAATGAAGGTGACATATTGTTACTAAAATCACAAGGCCGGGAAACAAATGGCACAAAGTTTGAGATTAAATAGCTATCTGTCGCAGGACGGTATACGCTATACTTAGAACGATCTTATGATTACGAAAGCTGTTTTTAACGAAGCCTTTAATCAAATCGGGGTAAACCGAGTCGAAGCTATACCGGGTACTCATAAAATGGCAAAATACCGTAAAAAAACGCCTTACAAACTCAATATACGGAAAGCTGCCCTGTGGTTTGTAATTCTGTCTGTTGCTGCGGGGTTTGCGTTTTTGTGGTATAAATTGATTGCTAGGCTGATTATTTTGATTCTGGAATAAACAGACTTTTTTGGCCTGAATCTTGCTAGGTACTCCCACAGTGCTTTTTTAACCGGTTTGCTCTACCGCGCCTGGTATCCCTTGTTCTACCAGTTCTTCAGCGTAATACATATCAAGCGCTTCCTTATTCTTGACCGCAATTTTGCCGCGATAGCTGCACCGGATCTGCTCTTTCACCAGACGAAAGGTCGTTTCTGAAATGTTGACTTTCCCCGCTTCCCCGTATTGCTCCATTCGGGCCGCGGTATTGACGGTGTCTCCCCAGATGTCATAGGCAAACTTGCGATCGCCCACAATGCCGGCCACCACCGGCCCGGTATGAACCCCAATCCGAAACTCGAAATGCTGTAGCCCGCTGGCCTGCCGCTCGTGCTGGTTTCGAAGCAGGAACGCCCGCATCTCCAGGGCCGCCCGAACCACTTCGACCGGATTTTCGGGGTAGATAACCGGCAATCCCCCGGCGCATAAATAGGCATCCCCGATGGTCTTGATTTTTTCGATGCGGTAGCGGCTCAAAATCGCATCGAACGAGCGGTAGTAATAATCGATCTCGTTGACCAGTTCTTCCGGCGAAAGCCGCTCGCCCATGCTCGTAAAATTGACGATGTCGGTGAATAACACGGTTACCCGCTCAAACCGGCGCGGCTTCGAACGCCCGGTCTGTTTCAGTTCTTCGACTACCTCTGCGGGCAAAATATTGAGTAATAGTTCCTCCGACCGCTGTTTGGCTACCTGAAGTTCTTCGGTGCGCTGCTGCACTTTTTGTTCCAGCATGGCATTTTGCTCGCTCACCAGCCGCTTGTTTTCGACCAGCAACCGAATTTGCTCCTGCTCGGCTTCCTGGCGCCGTTTTTTCAGCAGATTCACCTTGTAGGTTAATGCCACGGCAAAGAACAGAATTTCGACCCCGACGCCAAGGTGAATGCTTTCGTAGGTCCAGAAACTGAACGATAGTTGACCATAGGTATACATCAGAAAAACGAAGATGCCGACGTAGAAAAACAGGTTACCGGCAATGTAAAACAAGGCCGGCCGAAAGCCCTTGCGCAGCGTAACAAGGCCGGCCATAATACTGAACGTTCCTTCCAGCAAAACCACCACCGGCACAATGTCGATCTGACGACCCAGTTGATAATTCAGACTGACATTCGCCACATTCAGGACGAAACTAATCAGGTAAAGAACGACGATGCCAATACCGATTTTATAAAACCGAGGAGCCTGCAAACGCAGCCGGAGAAACGTCAGCGTGAAAAGAATATGCAGAACGCCGGTAACGGAAGACAGGGCGGCTGAATACCGCTCGATGGATGGATTGGCGGGCCAGAAAAACTCGCTGGTATGTCCCCGGAACAGGGCCATCAGGAGTCCGATAAAGAACACCCAGATCGCATACCGAAGATTTCCCTGTTCGCGCAAACGAATGTAAAGAACGAGGCTGTAAACGATGATAATCAGAATGAATCCGTAATAAATTCCGTAAAATAAATCGGAATAGTGCTGGCTTTCGATCAGCCGGGTGGTCGATAGGGCATAAATCGGCAAAACGCCCGTATAAACCCCTTCCATGTAGACATAGAAGGTGTGGGTCTGGCCATTACGAGCCTGGATCGGGCAGAACTGAATGCTCTTGCGAAAGGGAGCAGCCGGTTCGGGCTGAAGCGATCCCAGCTTATGAAGGGTCAGAATCCGGTTATCCACCGTTTCATACACCCGGATGAATTCCGTTCCGGCGTAGATAAACTGCATAAACACCTCGCGATCCGTTTCATTCGTAATCTGAAACCGGAACCAGTAGCCAAACTGGTGGTCGTAGGGTTTGATCAGACGGTTTTCGGTGGGAACAAACCGGTATCGGCCCGGATTCCGGAGCAGGTCATCGATAGAAATACGACCCGCCCTGACCTCCAGCAGTTCACTGGCCTTATACAAATCGTAGGGCTGGGTCAGGTCGCTGATGCGTATGGGCCCGGCTCCCGCCCGACCGCCAACCAACAGACTTATCAGCAAAATCAGTACAAGTCGGTTCATAGAATGGGGGTTTACCGGTTATGAAATCGTCGGAAGCAGGGCCGTCCGCAACATCACGTCGACTTTGTGGGCCGTTGTGCCAAATTCTTTTCGGGCTACGTAGGCCAATGGCAGCCGCAAAAGCCAGGGAGGACGGGCCACCAGACTGCCCATTTTAGCCGAACTGGCTTCTAATAAAGCCAATCGCTCTTTCCATTCGGTTTCGGACTGAGACTGGTGAAATCCGACGGTGTTGGCCCAGGCCTGTTCGCGCCCCATCTTCATCACCGCCTTCTCAACGTTTTTAATTTTGTCCGAGAAATAGGTTACAAACGTTCCAAAGGGCCGAAAAATCCGGCCAATGTCGTCGTTCATCTGGTCGTACATATCTTCAAATAACCCATTCATTTTATCAAAGTCATTCTTAAATAACTCCAGGTCTTTTCCTTTATAAACTTCCGCCACCACAATCGGCAGATCGTAGGAAATGTGGGCGTTAGCCGCCGAAAAAATGTACTGGTTGGTGGTGATCACCGTTTTGGCAGCATCGAACGACAACTGCCAGGGAGCAGACGCCGGTTTGCCATCGAAATACTGATTGAGAGCCTCAAAATACCGGTTGCCAAAACCGACATCAACCTGCTCCATTTCCACCGGATTTTCGAATAGTCCCGCCTTCAATCCGTCCTGCACGCGCAGCGTTACCAGTTTATAAACGGCAGCAAACAACCCGATCGGATTGTTCTGTGACCGCAGGTGCCGGGCTACTTTATCCAGGTAAAAAATCACTTCTTCAATGGTCTGTGCGGGCGGAATCCGGAAGTCCGGAGCCTCCGACTGCCAGGTGTCGGTGAGGGCCGAGGGCAGGTAAAACTGCTCGCTTTTGGCCCCGTTGTGATACGACATCACCAGATCGATCATCTGGTTACTGAACGCCCGGCCCACCGCGCCCATCAGCAAATGACGGTCACCGACGGAACGAAACCCTTTGTCGAGCCACTGAATGGCGTTGATCACCGGCGAATCATCCTTGTCGTCGTCTTTGGGAACTTCGAGCAGATCAGCGTACTGATCGCCAATAAAAAACCGTACAAACAGGGGTGACAGGTTTTTAAGCGGCCCGAACGACAGCCGGGAATTCATGAGGTCAATACAGGCATCGGTTAGTTCGGCACCTTCCCGACCGCCATCGGGCGACCGGCCGGCCTGCTGCTCCAGAATGGCGTTCATCAGGTGCCGGCAGTCGTCTTCGTTTTCCGAATTCAGGTCATCGTCGACCCCGATCATGAAACCCACCACTTTCCAGAGGTGCAGATAGGCTTCACTTTCCTCGGGCGTTAGTTCGATGTCCATCTGCTTCAGCCCGTCGATGATCACGACGCCAAACGACAGCAGGGTGCCAACCAGATCCTGCTGATTGATCGGAATGCCAAAATTCTCAACGTCCCAGCGGTGTTGCTGGGCGTGATACCGGATCACGGCGTGAATCAGCCGAACTTTCTGGATGGAAACAACGGCCAGGCCATCGTGTTCAAAACTGTTCAGTGTCAGAATGTTGACCACAAACTGGGCGGTTTCCATCAACCGCCGGGTAAACGAGTCGAGCGATCCGTCGTGAACGCGCAGCCGACCGGTTCGGTACAAAACCTTGGCTCCCCGCCAGCAGGTGTAGCACAACGGCAGCGATTTACAAAGCAGCAGCAGCAGAATTTTGGGGCCATATTGCTTGAAAACATCGGCCGCCACCATGAGCTTAAACGGTTCGGCCCAGTCGGGAAGCTGGCGGGTTTTGACAAAATAATCTTCCACAATCTGCTTCAGCCGATCCGGCAACACGTCGAAAGCCGGATTGGGGAAGTTGCGGTTTTGCACCAGCATCTGGAAGATCTGATCGATCTCCCCTTTCTGATTGTCCAGCAAAATGGCGGCAATGGTTTCGTCGGCGAGCGGGTCGCCCATCCGTCGTTTGCTCCACAGAAATTCATCAGTCCAGGTAGCAGGGGAAGGAGTATTCATCGGGAGGAAGGACAAACGTTAACGTTACCACAAATAACTATATTAGTAACTCATTTGCAATTTCTCCGGCACATTCACGCTTTCTACCGCAATCATTTTCACCTGGTTACGGTGTGTTGTAGTTTAGGATGAAAATCAATTCCATGAAACGAACCATTCCGCCTATCCTGATTCATATTCTGCTTGGTCTGGCCTTTCTGTCCCTTCCTTATCTTTTTGCACCCGACGGTTTTTCGGGCCTCACTAAACTGACCAGTAATCCGCACGAACGAACCAATTTTCTGTCGTACCTCTTCATGCTGGTTTTCTTTTACGCCAACTATTATTACCTGATTCCAAAATTGTATTTAGAAGGAAAGTATATCCTTTATGTTACCAGCCTTGTGGGCAGTTTTTTGCTTCTGATCGGGGCCATTGTGCTGGTCGATCGCGGGGACCTGCTTTCCGCTACTGCACCGGCTCCACCCCATCGCCCCCATATCCACGGTCCGGTTCCGGGCGGCTCAAATCCAAAACCGCCTTTTGGGTTTGAGTTGAGTCATGCGCTGTTCCTGTATCTGGTAGGCATTTTCGTTTCCCTGTATCTCCAGATCAAAAACCGCTGGCGACAAACCGAACAGGAAAAACTATCGACCGAATTGTCGTACCTGAAAGCCCAGATTAATCCTCATTTTCTGTTCAACACGCTCAACAGTATCTATTCGCTGGCCATCGAAAAATCGGACAAAACCGCCGATTCCGTCGTAAAGCTCTCGTCGTTAATGCGTTACGTCATTCGGGATGCCGGAAGCCATGAGGTTCCTCTGGCGAAAGAAGTGGCCTACATCAGCGATTACATCGCTTTGCAGCAATTGCGGCTGGACGATACGGTTCAGATTGAGTACGCCGTCAGCGGCTTTTTTAATGGAAAACAGATTGCACCCCTCATTTTGATTTCGTTTATTGAAAACGCGTTCAAGTACGGCGTCAATCCGGAGGAAAAATCAATCATTCACATTACAATAGCACTGAAAGAGAACAATTTACGATTGTACGTATTTAACAAAAAAGTGCGGTTGTATCACAATGATGAAACGTCGGGCGGTATTGGCATCGATAACACCAAAGCCCGGTTGAAACTGGTGTATCCCAACCAACACGTCCTGACCATCAACGACGATCCCACCGGGTTTGCCGTTGACCTAACCCTGAATCTGGCATGATCCGAGCCATTGCGTTAGACGATGAACCCCCTGCGCTGCGGGTACTGACCCATTTTTGTAGCCAGCTCAACACCATCGACTTGCAAAAGACGTTTTTGCGACCCGACGAAGCCCTTTCGCACCTGCACGAAGTACCCACCGATCTGCTTTTTCTCGACATCAACATGCCGTCGGTATCCGGCATTGAATTTCACAAAGCGATTCCGGAACAGATGCTGGTGATTTTCACCACGGCCTATGCCGAATACGCCGTGGAAGGCTTCACGCTCAATGCCGTCGATTACCTGCTGAAACCGTTTACCTTCGAGCGGTTTCAGCAAGCGGTTCAAAAAGCAAACACACAGCACAAATTCCGGCAGACAACCGATCCGGCGATGGAAGCGTACCTCTACATCCGCGCCGATTATACGCTGCACAAAATTGCCTTGTCGGACATTCTGTTCATCGAAGGGTTGGACGACTACCTCAAGATTCACATCCACCAGGTCAACCGCCCGATTGTGGCCCGCATGACGATGAAAACCATGCTGCAAAAACTCCGGGAATCCGACGGGGGAAGCGAGCGGTTTATTCGCGTTCATCGCTCTTACATCGTGGCTTTCAACCGGATCGAGACCGTTCGAAACCGGATGATCACCCTTGCCGGGGAGGAAATACCGGTCGGCATGAGCTACGAAGCCGAGTTTTTCAAGCGGTTTCAGGGCTAACTCAGACGCGTTCCTTTTCCATTTTTCCGATCAGTTGGGCGTATTTGGTGGCAATGCTCAGAAACCCTTTGTCGTTCGGGTGAAATTCATCGTACCAGTATTTCAACTGGCTGGTGGCCGGTCGGATACTCCCGCGCAAGTCGATGTAAATCACGTTGTCAAACGCCGACGCGGCCCGTTGCAGTCGCTCGTTGAACCCGTCGATCATAAACCGGATCAGGTTTTTCCGTTCCACGGCGTCTGTTATGCCCTTTTCAGTCAGACACTTCTCCAAATTCCCCGGCTTCCCGGATTGCGTTTCGCTGGCGTCGGGCAGGAGGTAATCGTAGCCGTGGACCAGCACTCGGACTTTGGCATTTTGCAACCGGATCAGGCGAAAAAGGCGTTGAAAATCCGTTTCCAGTTCGTCCAGCGCAGCCGTGAATCCATCGGCTACATACCGCTGTGGCGCGGGCAGGCTTTCCGCTGTTTGATCCCGGATATAGGTCGGAAATTCGTCGCCAAAAAAATGCGTTCCTCCGCCACTCAGCAAAAAATAACGCGGACTGACCTGCGCAAGGATTTCCAGAAACTTCGATTTCTCGATGTAATTCTTTAGCGATTTCCCAACCGCCGGGGTGCAATTTACGGAGTAGACCCGCGCCAGATAATCGACAATATCGCTCAGCAGCGGGTATTGAAACCAAGAATCCCCACCAGCCACCAGCCGAACCCGATCCGGATATTTGATCAGATTTTGCATATACTGCCGGTTTCGGATCTGGTAGGCAATCTGGTTGCTCACGAACGTTTTCACATCGCCCCACAGCCCGCGCTGTTCTTCGCCCGTTACGGTCAGATCGTCCCGCAGCACCAGCTCCGAATCGATCGGGTCCGGCTGAAAATACAGTCCGAGCGCAAAATCAGACATCGGATTGGCCACCGGCACGCCATCGACCAGCACCGGTTCCAGCATCCGGTTCAGTTCGCCCAGATCGACGCGGTTGAAAACCGGATTCGGAATGCGGAGCGTGACCAGTTGCGTACTCCAGTCCGGAAACTCCTCCTCGTCTTCTTCGGTGTCGAAGGCCGACGCGCGGTTCTCGTCAGCGTCCAATTTCTCATCCAGCGTGTGGGGCGATGGCAAGACATCCAGTGCCAGCATCGCCAGCGTTGATTCGGACAAAGGGTTTACTGAAACGATGACTTTAAAATGTTCCGTCACCTCCGGCCAGTTGTATTGCCGGACGGTTTCTTCCAGGCTCATCCGCACAAAATCATTCCGCCCTGTCAGCGATTTCCGGCTGGGCAATCCCAGCAGTTCCGATTTTCCGGGTTCGAGTCGGTAGTTTCCCGCCTGAAGACGCTCGTTCACCGGCAGAAAATTCTTCATCGCTATGAAATCCCGGGAAAGGTATAATACCGTGCAATACAGCATCTGAGCCGTTGGATTGATTAATTGGATGCTGACTTTATTGGTCCAGACGGTTTTGCCGGACGGCGTTGTACTCTCCTGCAACGGGATCGTAACCGGCGTCGGTTGCGCGCCTTTCAAGACTACCGTTGGTGCGACTTCGGGCGTAACGGCAATGGTCAGAATCGGCTCAAGGGCTTCGGGATTGCGCAGTTCCTTCAGGTATTGCCAGGCAGCCAGATGCCGCAGATATTGGGTCAACTCCCCATACGCCCGCTCCAGATTGTCTGCCGGTACGGTGCGGATAAGCGGACGGTTTTCGTCACCGGGCCGGGAAAAGTACAACAGACCGTTGCGAACGTGCAGCGTGTAATCCGCCGTTTGTTCGTCTTCTTCCGGGATGAAAAACGCCCCGGCTTTTTCGGTCAGGGTTTTCAACAAGAGCGCCTGTTCGGCCACATCGCCGTTGTGGTTGATGAAATGGAGTTTGATGGGTTCGGTGAGCAGGCCCTCCACTTCGGCCCGGTAGGCCTTGCCCCGGTCGAGTCCGGCTTCCTGCTCCGCCCCGATTTTCAGCAGCGTGTAATCGGCCCCGATTTTCAGCGGTGTCACCGAAAAAGCCGGTTTTCCGCTATCGTCCAGTAATTGAATGGATTTCGTCGTCCGCCCTACCCCGT
Source organism: Larkinella fluvii (assembly GCF_051857545.1). Lineage (NCBI taxonomy): Bacteria > Pseudomonadati > Bacteroidota > Cytophagia > Cytophagales > Spirosomataceae > Larkinella > Larkinella fluvii. The sequence goes on from NZ_JBPZHB010000007.1 coordinate 187,723, forward strand.
GAATGGCTCCGACATCGAGCAGCCACTGCCGTTTGTTCGGATTGAAGGTAATTTCGGCAACGGCGGTTTGGGTGTCGATCGGCCGGTTTAAAAAACCGGTCAGCAAGAGCTTGTCGGAAGCGTCCCCCGCTGCCGAAATGCGGGGGCGTTGTTCGTAGGCAAACCGCATGTATTGCCGCACACGGTTGTGCAGGGCCTGGTACGAAATGGCGGAGTTGGCCGCTTTCAAAACCGCTACCAGATTTTTGGTAAAAACGCCCTCCTTGTTCTCCCGGTCTTCCACAGCCGCTTCGTCCGATTCGCAGGCCGCCAGCTGGATGTGGGTTCCCAGCGGAATGAGCTGATCGAGTCCCTGCTGCCGAAAATCGTCTTCCGTAAACTGTTCCTGAAAAATAAAACCGGCGTACGGCCGCATGGGAGCCGATTGCGACAACCGACGCTCCTGCATTTTCTGCCCTTCGGGTGTTGCCGCGAGCAGATCAAAAAACCGGGTGTTATCCCCGGAATGGCAACAATCGAAGATCGTAACAACGTGCGCCCCGGTCTGGCTCAGTTCCGCAATTAGATACCTTAACTCCTTATCGGTCAGTAAATAATCCCAGGTATGGGCCGCGTCGCCGTCGAAACAGACAATGCTTTCGAGTTTGCCGTCTGCTTCGGTTGGCCAGAGCGTCGGGTCGGCGGCTTCCTGCGCCCCGTGGCCTGCGAAATAGAACAAGGCCGTATCGTTCGGCCCGGCCTGTTTCAGATGCGTTCGAAAGCCCGCGACGATGGCGGTTTTGCTGGCTTCCCGATCGCTGAGGTGGAGCGAATGGTGCTCCACATCGGTCAGGCTTTCGAGGTAGTGCTCGATGGTAGCCGCGTCCTGCACGGCTCCGCTCAACGGGCGTACCTGCTGATAGGCGTTGATGCCTACCACGAAGGAGTACAGTTTCGAAATGGCTGCGGAATGGGTGGGTACAGAGGTTGAAGGGTTCATCGTCAGAGTTGGGAGGAATTTCGTGGTACTACGGCCTAAACCGGTGATCACCAGAAATATAGGAAAATAATCACAAATCCCGGCTTTACGGAAAAAACCGCTTGGTTTACAAGCGGTTTTTTCCGTAAAGCCGGGATTTAGCCAAGCCATTCCCTCCGTTTTAAAGGCAGGACGCTCTGGTCAAAAACAGAGCATGGAAGCTTATTTTTTATCGATCCGGTATAGCCTTCCCTGGTCGGTAATCGCGTATAAGGCACCATCCTGGCCCTGCGTTACATCCCGAAAACGCTGCGATTCACCCGAAAGCAGCCGTTCTTCGCCTACTACTTTGTTCTTTTCAATTTTCAGCCGCACGATGTGCATACCACTCAGCGAACCCACAAAGAGGTTGTTCTTCCATTCCGGAATGCGATCACTGCTATAGAACGTCATCCCGCTCGGCGACACGGACGGGTCCCAGTAATACACCGGTTGTTGCAGGCCGTCTTTTTGCTGAATGGCCTCCCCGACTTGCTTTCCACTGTACTCAATGCCGTAGGTGATGGTCGGCCAGCCGTAGTTTTTGCCGGGCTCAATCCGGTTGATTTCATCCCCTCCTCTGGGGCCGAATTCAGCCTCCCACAGATCGCCGGTAACCGGATGGAAAGCCAGCCCCTGCACGTTCCGGTGTCCGTAGGAATACAATTCGGGCCGGGCATCGGCCTGTTTTGCAAACGGATTGCCGGCAGCGGGTTTGCCGTCTTTCGTGATGCGAATGACTTTTCCCAATCCCGAATTGACCGACTGGGCCTGCGGGCGGGTTACCAGATCCGACCGTTCGCCGGTGCTGATCACCAGATTACCGGCTTTATCGATCAAAATCCGGCCACCGTAGTGCAGATTTCCTTTGTAGGCGGGGGTAGCGCGGTAAATAACCGTCGCTCCTTCCACTGTTTTTTCATCGGCAGAGAGTTTCCCCTTGGCAACCGCTGTCAGATTACCTTCCTCCAACGGTTCGGCAAACACCCAGTAGATCATGCGGTTGGTCGCAAAGGCGGGATCGACCCGAATGCCCAGCAAGCCACCCTGTCCTGCGGAATTTACCTTTGTCAGACCCGTGATCGGTTCGCTCAGCTTTCCGTCGACGGTGGCGATGCGCAACGTACCTTTCTTTTCCGTGATGAGCAGCCGTCCATCGGGCAGGCTGGTAATGCCCCAGGGGCTCTTAAGGTCTTCCGTCAAGACCTTGCCTTCATAAGGGGTAGCGGACTTGATCCCGGCAACCCGGGTTTGTCCGGCAAAAGCCGATTTGTAGGCCGAATTGGGTTCTTTGGTTTCTACCGGCGCCTGTGCAGACGACGCGGTTTGAGCGGATGCACTTTGACCACCCGCTAAAAAAGCGAGTGAAGTACCCGTCAGGATCATGATAAAACGATTGCTCATGTTGGTTCAGCCCGAAGGCTTCTTTCAGTTCGAATGTAATTTACTACAATATTAAACCTGGTAACGCTAAACACCTAATTTGGTTTCTTTCCGCTGAAATACTTCCTGCAGACTTGGGCTCACAGGCGTTAAAAATTCTATTTGGTAATCACAGTGGCACTTATGTAAACCGAAATTAATCCGAGTGGAGCATCCGGTATTCTTGGGGTGATTGCCCAACCTGCTGTTTAGACAAGCGGTTGAAGTGCGGGGGATACTTGAAGCCTAATTCATAAACGATTTGACGAATGGATCTGGCAGGATCAAAGACGCGTTCTTTAGCCACAGCGATCACCTTCCACTGAATGTATGATGACGGGTTTCGTTGTTGTTGAATGAATAATAATCACCGATGGTCGCAAACCGGCGCTGCGTGTCCGTTTCATGATTGGTTTCGTTACCTAAAATTACGGCATTCTTCATCCTTCACCAATCGATATCTCCTAATCAGGAATATTGGTAGACAAAACCGTAATCTGTATACCATCCGGTAGAAGAAATGCAGAGACCTTTGCAAAACCAACCTCTTGCAAGCAATGCAAGAGGTTCGATTGACGAATGGGTGACTTACCCGTTAAATCACGAAAACGATGAACGCAATGAACAACTCCAAACGGATCAAAACCAGCATGAAAGCATCAATTCTCGGACTGTTTTTCTGCGGCATTGGCCTCCTGTCGTCCTACGCCCAAACCAGTCAAGCCACTTCTCCAACAACAAAGACCACAAGGGCTGAGCAGGAAATCATTGACCTCTCGAAGCAAAAGTGGCAATGGATGGCCGACAAGAATGTGGACAAATTGGCTGTTCTGTTCCACGATGAGTCAAAATTTGTCCACATGAGTGGAACCTGGAAAAAGGACGAAGAGCTCCAAATCATTAAAACCGGAAGCATTTGGTACAAGCAAGCGGATGTACACGATGTGGCAGTAGAGCTTTTCGACGACACGGCTATTGGCTGGAGCCGCATTACGCTGGTGGCCATGGTTCGGGGCAGTGAGGTAAAAACGGAGTTTACTGTTACTGAAGTCTATAAGAAACAAGCGAATGCCTGGAAACTGTTAGCCCTGACATTCAGCAGTGTACGCGATACGCACAGCATTAAGCACTAGATCGTTCGCTGCGAATGCGGACTGTTCAAAATCAATCACTTAACCGGGCAGTTAAGGAACCAACGCAGCCGACGAAGTTTCGAAATGGTTGAATTTCGTTGTTTACCAATCGATCGTTTCGGTAGTTTTATCCTGTCATTAAAGCACGGAATTATGAACACAATCATGCAAAAACGCCAACTGGGAAAAAGTGGTCTTACTGTGTCAGCCCTCGGGCTGGGCTGTATGGGCATGAATTTTGGCTATGGCCCAGCCCGGGACAAGCAGGAGATGATTACCCTGATTCGGGCGGCTGTCGAACAGGGCGTCACGTTCTTCGACACCGCCGAAGTCTATGGCCCCTTCACCAACGAAGAACTGGTCGGAGAGGCCCTGGAACCGTTTCGGGGCGAAGTCGTTATCGGCACCAAATTCGGGTTCAACATCGAGGAGGGCAAAATGAATGGCGTCAACAGCCGCCCGGAGAACATTCGGCGGGTAGTCGAAGCCTCGCTGAAACGCCTGCGACTGGAGGTGATTGACCTGCTTTACCAACACCGGGTTGACCCGAATGTCCCCATCGAAGACGTGGCAGGAACAGTAAAAGAACTGATTCAGGAAGGCAAGGTGACGCATTTCGGCCTCTCGGAAGCCGGGGCGCAGACGATCCGCCGGGCGCACGTCGTTCAGCCGGTCACCGCCCTGCAGAGTGAATATTCGCTCTGGACCCGGCAGCACGAAACCGAAATCATTCCAACCATCGAAGAATTGGGCATCGGTCTGGTGGCGTTCAGCCCACTGGGAAAGGGGTTTCTGGCTGGCAAAATTGATGAAAACACCAAATTTGCCGAAGGGGATATTCGGAATATTCTGCCGAGATACACCGAAGAAGCCCGGATTGCCAATAAAACCCTGCTCGATTTGCTGCATCAGTTTGCCGATCAACGCGGGGCCACACCCGCCCAGATTGCCCTGGCCTGGGTGCTGGCGCAGAAACCCTGGATTGTGCCGATCCCCGGTACGACGAAATTACACCGTCTGGCCGAGAACAACGGAGCCGCTGCGATTCAGCTCACGGCGGAGGAACTGCAAAAGATCGAGGATGCCTCGGCACAAATTGAGGTGGTCGGCAACCGATACACCGAACAGATGGAAAAGTCGACGGGCTTGTGAGGCCACCGCAACAAATCAGTAAAAATGGTAGGAAAATCCGTAATTTGTATACCGATCTTTTCCAGCATAAACGAGACCTTTGCAGGGATACGATCCCTGCTTAAGCGTTTACTGTCATCCCTAAATCCTATTCACTGTGGCCACCTATAACCTAAAAATCAACGGAAAAATCAGGCAGGTGAACGTCGACCCTTCGACGCCCCTGCTTTGGGTACTACGCGATCACCTGGACTTGCCCGGAACCAAATACGGCTGCGGTGTCGCCCAGTGCGGGGCCTGCACCGTGCATTTGGATGGAACGGCAGTTCGCTCCTGTCAACTGCCTGCTTCGGCGATTGGTAAACAGGCCGTCACCACGATTGAAGGCTTGTCGGCCAAAGGAGACCATCCCGTCCAGAAGGCGTGGCTGGAACACGACGTGGCCCAGTGCGGTTACTGTCAGGCCGGGCAAATGATGAGTGCGGCTTCCCTGCTAAAAACCAATCCGAAACCCACCGACGAGGAGATCGATGCGTATATGAGCGGAAACATCTGCCGCTGCGGCACTTACCTGCGCATCAAAGAAGCCATCAAATCAACGGCGAAGAAGTAATCCCGTTGCTCTCCACACGTAAACCAGACCTTGACCATGAACACAACCAAAACAACCCATAACCGGCGTTCTTTCTTAAAAACTTCCCTGCTTTCGGGTGGCGGCATGATGCTCAGTGTTAGCTGGTTATTCAGCTTCAAGGCCGCGGACAAACGACAGGCCCTGAACCTGCCGGAGCAATGGGCCATGCTCAATGGCTATATTCAGATTACTGCCGACAACGTGGTCAAACTCCTGTGCCCCAATCCTGAATTCGGGCAGAATGTGATGACGGCGCTGCCCATGATTGTCGCCGAGGAGTTGGATGTGGACTGGAAAAACGTGGTCGTTGAAATGGGTCCGCACGACAACACGAAGTTAGGTCCCCAGTTTACGGGAGGCAGTAATTCGATCCGCATGTACTGGAAACCGCTCCGGGAGGCCGGGGCAGCCGCCCGACACCTATTGCGACAGGCAGCCGCCCAAACGTGGAACGTGCCGGTTGAGGAAGTGACCACCAAAGCGGGGGTGTTGAGTCATGCGAACGGAAAATCGGCGAACTACGGCGAAATGGCTGGCAAAGCCGCTACCCTGGAGGTGCCGAAAGACCTGAAACTGAAGGCCCCGAAGGATTTTGCGATCGTCAGAAAATCGAAGAAAAATGTTGAGGGCCAAAAAATAATAACCGGCAAGCCGCTCTTCGGATTGGATTATCGAGTCGACGGAATGTTGATTGCCATGATTCAGCATCCGCCGGCCTTCGGCATGAAACTGAAATCGTTCGATGCGTCGCAAACCCTCAAAATGCCGGGCATCAAAGAGGTTTTCAGCCTGAAATTATACGAAGACGGTTTTGAGCAGGGCGGTTTTGATACGCGGACGTTTAACGATTTGCTGGTCGTGGTGGGCAAAACGACCTGGGAGGTGATGAATGCCCGCAAAAAGTTACTTGCCCAGTGGGAACCGGTGGGCGACACCAAAGATACGATGAGTGGTCGGGGTGGAAAACGGGAGGTTGTGGTTCCGGGCGGGTTGGAAAGCACCAGCACCCAGCTTGAAAAAATGCAGGAACAGGCCAAAAAACCGGCACAGCAATTACGAAAAGACGGCGACCCCGAAACGGCTTTCCAGAATGCGGCTCAGGTGATCGAACGTACCTACAATGCGCCTTTTCTGGCTCATAACTGCATGGAGCCGATGAATTTCTTTGCCCATGTGACGGACGAAAAAGCGGTATTGGCAGGCCCCTTGCAGGCTCCCGGCTGGATCGAACCGACGCTCTCAAAAATCTTAAATCTGCCTGCCGACAAGATTGAAATCCAGATGACGCGCATGGGTGGGGGCTTTGGTCGCCGGGCGTATGGCCATTACCTGACCGAAGCGGCCCTGATCTCTAAAAAAGCGAAAGCACCCGTTAAGCTCATCTACACCCGCGAGGATGACATGACCTACGGCATCTATCGCCCGATGTACACGGCAACGTATCGCGCGGCTCTGGATGCCAATAAAAACCTGATTGCGTTTCATGTGAAAGGGGGCGGCATCCCGGAACATGCGATCCATGCCAACCGGTTTCCGGCCGGGGCCGTGGAGAACTACCTGGCCGAAGGCTGGCAGATTCCGTCCAATATCACCATTGGGGCTTTCCGGGCTCCCCGCTCCAACTTTAACGCAGCCGCCGAACAATCCTTTCTGGACGAAGTGGCTGAGGTCATGGGCAAAGACCCCATTGCGTTCAGGCTGGAACTTTTGAAGCGTGCCAAGGAAAATCCGGTTGGCAAAAACAACGAGTATGACCCCGACCGGTATGCGGGCGTGCTCACGTTGGTACGGGACAAGTCGGGCTGGAACAAGCCGGGAAATGAGAAGTACAACCGGGGCGTGGCCGCTTATTTCTGCCATAATTCCTACGCGGCCCATGTGGTTGACATCGTTACCCGGGATGGCCAGCCGTATGTCGAGCGGGTCTTCAGTGCGATGGACTGTGGCATCGTCATCAACCCCGATGCCGCCACGAACATGGTTCAGGGAGCGGTGGTCGACGGGATTGGCAATGCGTTTTATGGGGCTTTAACCCATAAAAACGGGGCCGCCGAGCAAAGCAATTTCCACAATTACCGCCTGATTCGCCATAACGAAGCGCCGAAATCAATTGACGTTCACTTTGTCGAAAATGACCTCGACCCGACCGGCCTGGGCGAACCGCCCTTCCCACCGGTGTTTGGTGCCGTGGCAAATGCGTTGTATAAAAACAAGGGAAAACGGTTTTACAACCAACCCTTTCAGAATGAGATGGATAAGCGGATGTAGCACCACACCGCAATCAATTGTAATGGAGCATCCGGTATTCGTTGGGTGATTGACCAACACGCTGTTTGAACAAGCGGTTGAAGTGCTGGGGATATTTGAAGCCTAGTTCATAGGCGATTTGACTAATGGATTTGGTAGGGTCAAAGACGCGTTCTTTGGCAACATCGATCACCTTCGACTGGATGTATTCCTGCGCGGTTTTGCCGGTTTCTTTTTTGATTAAGTCGCCAAAATAGTTGGCCGACAAATTCAATTCACTGGCACAATAGGCGACCGAAGGCAAGCCAATCGTCTGGGGTTTATCGGTCTGAAAATACGCGTTCAACAGATTCTCAAACCGTTCGAAAACGCCTTTGTGCGCATAGTCCCGGGTAATGAACTGGCGTTCGTAAAACCGGACGCAATAGTTCAGAAACAGCTCAATATTGGATACAATCAACCGCTTGCTGTGTTTGTCGATGGCATGCTCCAATTCGTAGTCGATTTTGGAAAAGCAATCCAGCACAATTTCCCGTTCCCGTTTCGATAAATGCAGGGCTTCGTAGGATTGGTAGCCAAAGAAGGTATACTCCTGAATGTGCCTTCCCAGGGCGGTGCCGTGGATGAGATCGGGGTGAAAGACGAGCGCATAGCCTTTGGGTTGATAGGTTTCGCCATTGCTGTTCACCCCGGCGACTTGTCCCGGTGCCAGAAAAACCAGCGTTCCTTCCTGGTAATCATATGTATGCCGACCATATACCAGATCCCCGCATTTGACATCTTTCAGGAAGATGGTGTAGAAGCCAAAAAACATCCGGGAGCCTTGCCGAGGGTCGGCCTTAGACAAGTCAACCACGCTCACCAGCGGATGACGGGTTTCATTCTTATTGAAGACATTGTAGTCATTGATGGTCTCAAACCGGCGCAGCGTGTCCATATCACGAATGGTTTAGTTACCTAAAATTACTTCATTCTTCACCCTTCACCAATTGGCCTGCTCCAATCAGGAATATTGGTAGATAAAACCGTAATCTGTATACTAGACCTGAAAATACCATGAACAAGGAAAAAACCGGTTTAAGAGCCGAAGCATCAAAGGCAGTCATCTCTTTTTTAGCAATTGTGTACCTTTTGGTTAGCTACCAAACTGCTTTAGCGCAGCAACCGGAAAAGATGGTACGAATTTCAGAAATTGAAATAGATCCGGCTTTTCTGGAAGCGTATAAAACCATCCTGGCCGAAGAATCGGCGGCATCGGTGAAATTGGAGCCGGGAGTCATTGCCATCTTTCCGATGTACCAGAAAGAAAATCCCACATCGGTACGGATTTTGGAAATGTATGCCAGCAAAACCGCCTACGAGCAACACTTGAAAACAGCACACTTCCTAAAGTACAAAACCGCGACACTTAACATGGTAAAATCATTAAAGTTGGTGGATATGGGCGTGATCGACGTGGCAACCATGCCCCTGTTGTTCAGAAAACTGAAGGACGATAAATGATGCAGATTCATTGACCGTTGGGAACACAATACGACAGCCTCATTGCGCATGATCCCTGCAAAAGTGGTCTGAACCGGGTAAGGCCGTCTCCAATGAGTGGAATGGATTTCAATAAAACCGTGTTAAGCTGTATCTTTGCAGTCAACCAATAAAACCAGTTATCGCAAGGCTTTGAACCTTGTCAGATACATCATGAGCAAACACGGACGCATTTTGGTCGCCATGAGTGGCGGCATCGACTCCTCCCTGGCAGCGGTTCTGCTGCACGAAGAAGGCTACGAAGTCATCGGCATGACCATGAAAACATGGGATTATGCCTCTTCCGGCGGCAGTAAAAAAGAAACCGGCTGTTGCAGCCTCGATTCCATCAACGACGCCCGCAACATCGCCGTCAACCTCGGCTTTCCGCATTACATTCTTGACATCCGGGCCGAATTCGGCGATTCCGTCATCGACCACTTTACGGGTGAATACCTGGAAGGCCGCACGCCCAATCCGTGTGTTCTCTGCAACACCCACATCAAATGGGATGCGCTGCTGCGCCGGGCCGATCGCCTTGATTGTGAGTCTATTGCCACCGGCCATTACGCCAACATCCGGCAAATCAACGACGATAGTTCCGCCAACGGGCGGTTTGTCATTTCCCGCGGCATCGACACCCTGAAAGACCAGTCCTACGTGCTGTGGGGCGTTTCGCAGGATAGCCTGAGCCGGACCAAATTACCGTTGGGCCACCTCCGGAAATCCGAAATCTACGCGATGGCGACCGAACGCGGTTTTACGGAACTGGTCACCAAGTCCGAATCCTACGAAATCTGTTTCGTGCCCGATAACGATTACCGGGGCTTCCTGAAACGGCGCGTTCCGGGACTCGAACAGGAAGTGGCCGGTGGCAATTTCATTCTCGAAGACTCCTCAACCGGCACCCGGAAAGTGGTGGGCAAACACGAAGGCTATCCGTTTTATACCATCGGCCAACGGAAAGGGCTGGGCATTGCCTTCGGCTACCCGGTTTTTGTTACCGACATTCGGAAAGATACCAACGAAGTCATTCTCGGAATCGACAAGGATTTGTACCGCGACGGCATGATGGTCAGCCGGTTGAATCTCCAAAAATATACCTCGATCGAAAAACCGCTCGAAACCGTTACCAAAGTTCGGTATAAAGACCCCGGCACCCCGGCGCTTATTTCGCAGGACGGTGACAAAATCAAGGTGCTGTTCGAGCAGGGCGTTTCGGCCATTGCGCCGGGCCAGGCTGCGGTTTTTTACGAAGGCGACGACGTCATCGGCGGGGGCTGGATCATGAAAAGTTTCCGCCAATCCGACGCCAATCAGGAAACGGCGGAGGTGGCTTTCCCCTGTTTGCCTAAGCCATTTCTCTTCTTAAAACCGGAAAGTCATTCCTGATCAGGAGCGGCTTTCCGGTTTTTATATCTTACCAGTTCAGTTGAATGTAGCAATCGGACCGGGGAGCGGCCGGGGCCTGCGTCTTAACAGGAAATTTTGTTTTCGTCACATCATTTTCCAGTAACAACTCCCGCATACTCCCCGCAAAACCGCCGGTTGTGGAGGCCCGCATGAGTTCAACCGGAATGGTAAATTCCTTGCCCACGGTTTCGTCGAGTTGCAGACCCGTTACCATTGGAGGTCGCGAATCGACTTCAGCGTTAAAATCAGATCCCGACTGCCCCCACATCACCTGGTAGCCATCCTTAACCGGATAATTCGGTTTGTGGATTCGTTTGACAATCCATCTGGCGTCAAATAACACATTGGGTCCTACGGTTTTCTTGGCTTCCTGATCGGCAATCTTGATCGGTGCGCCTTTAACTTCGCTGGTCTCGTACAGCACGTTTCCATTTTTTCCCAGAATCTGGAACCTGACGGTTTGAAACTCGCACGGAATCGGTCTGATGACCTGAAATTTTACCGAACAGGTGTTTGCCAAAATCGCCGACATGGGAATCGCGACCCGGACCGCATCGTGTGGATACACTTCGGTCGTGCTTATTTTTGGCGTTTTTTCGCCGGGTTTGAGCTTGCCAATCACCTTTTCGGTTCGCCCGATCCGGTATTCGACGTGGGTTGCATTGATCGAAATCGGCAAATCAGCCAGACTGGTGGCGGCAGCATTTTTGTTGATCGCCAGGTTTGTCGTTTGCAACACGTCAGTTTTTCCGTCTTGGACCCGGAGAACCTGTCGCCGGACAAACCAGTTTCCCTGCGTGGGTGGTTTGGTAATCGGATTGGCAGGCTTGAACGTTGGGTTGACCAGCACAACTTCCTGATAGAAAATATTTTGGCCTTCTATTTTCTTCGGATATACCAGAGACGGCATCGCAAGGTTGGTAACGCCAACGGGAACCGGGGAGGTGCTGGTTTGCTTATCAAAACCGATCCAGGTGATGGTCGTCATTCCCGTGAAGGGTGCTTTGGGGGCAATTTCAGGTTTTCTGGCAAAACCGAGGAGGCTGCATAAAAGCAAGCCACAGAACAGTACGTTCATGTACGAAGCAGGATTTAGATTTTCAGGATACCCGCAAGAAAGCATACCGTTCCTATATACGTTCAGAAAGGATTATTTAACGGTTATGGTGCTGGTAAATCGGAAACTCCCCTCCTGTTTTCGGCTGATTTGTTTTCCTTGAAACCATTTATATCTTGCAATACCAGGATCTCTTTTGCCGTTCTGAATCAGGCGGTTGTCCGATTGTCCGTACTTTTTCAACAAAATGGATTCAGTCTGGTTAATCAGAAGAAAGAGGAAAAATCAGTTGAGCGTGGATGAGATTAAAAAACCGTGCAACTTTGTACGTCAAACCAAACATGTCGATAGCCGAAAAGCTGTTGCCGTGATCCACCCAGCCTATGTTGTACCTGATTTGGACTTTACTGAATATTGCGTTAGGCGTTTATTTCATTATCCTGTGTTTTCAGGCCGCTCGCTTACTAAAAGAACGAATTGGACTGTACGCTGCCGTTATTTTCACGTTTGGGCTTTTATCTTTTGCCACTAATTCAGGCAAAAAAAGTGTGGGTATCCGTGAAAATCCGGATGTAAAAAAGTGGACCTTCGTCCCGAAAGACAGTGTGGTGTCAGACGGTTCAAAATTCGCACACGCCACGATTGCTAAAACCTGGATTTCCCGAATTGAATTGACGGTTTCGTACGGGGTTGAAAAATCGTCAAACCAACCCGTACCTGTTGAAGCCAATTCGGTCTGGTGGGGTTCAATTACTGGCTACCATTGGAAACCAGTATCAATTTCGGTTCATGCAACAACGGGCCAGGAATACGCGTATACGGTAGTATCGATTTTACAGTGGAAATTGCTGGGAATCTCCCTGTATTCGCAACCCAAAACGTACGAGGGCTCTATTGAATTAAAGTAAGTGGCAGCTTGTCCTTCCTGAAAAAAGGCGGGATGGAAATTATATCCTGATTAGACGTATGAAAAAAACCGTACTTTTCCTGCTTATTCTGATCACCGGCGGACTGTCGGCTCAGGCCCAAACCCGCAAATACCTAATCCTGCTGAAGGATAAAGCCAACACGCCTTACTCGATTAGCCGACCGGAGCAATTCCTTTCTCAACGAGCGATTCAGCGACGGAGCAAACAGGGCATTTCGGTCCAGGAAAAAGATTTGCCCGTCAATCCGGCTTACGTCTCCGCCCTTCAGCAAACCGGGGCTAAAATCTGGTTCAGTTCGCGCTGGGCCAATGCCGTTTTGGTCGAAACGACCGAGGCCAATCTGGCCACGATTCGGGCGCTGGCCTTTGTGCAGGGCGTCGAGAGCAACCGTTCCATCGGCAATGCCCGGGTTGGGTATGCCCAGTTAACGTCAAATCCCCAGAAAAACAAACTCGAACAGGCTGATCCGAGCGTCTACGGTATTTCGAGCGAACAATTGATCCAGATTGGCGTCGATAAAATGCACGCGCAGGGCTACCACGGCGAAGGCATGTTGGTCGCCATTCTCGATGCCGGTTTTCGGAATGCGAATCAGGTGCCATTTCTGAGTCCGCTTTTTCGGGAAAACCGCATCGTCGGCACCTACGATTTTGTCCGGAAAGAAACCAGCGTTTACGAGGATGACTCCCACGGCCTGAATGTGTTATCGATCATGGCCGGGTATCAGGCCAATCAGTTGGTAGGCCCGGCCTATCAGGCATCCTACCTCCTGCTCCGAACCGAGGATGCTGCCAGCGAAACGCCGGTTGAAGAAGCCAACTGGCTGTTCGGGGCCGAGTATGCCGACAGTACCGGGGTCGATGTCATCAACTCCTCCCTGGGCTACACCACCTTCGACGATCCGACGCAAAGTCATACCTACAATGATCTAAACGGCCAAACGACGCTCGTCAGCCGGGCCGCACGATGGGCCGCCGAAACCGGTATGCTGGTGGTTAATTCGGCCGGCAACGAGGGCAATGACACCTGGCGCTACATCGGCGCCCCCGCCGATGTGTCAACGGTTCTGGCCATTGGCTCCGTCGACCGGAATGGCGTCAAATCACCGTTCAGTTCGTTTGGTCCCTCCGCCGATGGTCGCGTCAAGCCGGATTTGGTCGCCCTGGGATCCGGCACGGTTTTGGGCTCGTCAGTCGGTGTTGTATCCACGGGAAGCGGAACGTCCTACTCCGCTCCGCTCGTGGCAGCTTTGGCGACCGGTTTCTGGCAAGCCAATCCACGGTTGACTGCCCAACAGGTGATTGCCTGCCTGCGCCAGTCGGGCAGTCAGTTTAGCCAACCCAATAGTGAATTAGGGTACGGTATTCCCAACTTTGAAAGGGCTTCGGCTATTGCTGCCAATGAATATTCACTGCTGATTTACCCCAATCCGTTCACTAACGCCGACCGGCTGACAGTGCAGTGGAATGAAATTCCGCTGAACCAGACCATTGATGCGATGGTAACCAATTCGGCGGGTCAGGTGGTGTGGCAACATACGTATTCGTCCGACCGGATGGCAAACTTTTCCTTGCAGTCGCTGAGCCTATCCCCCGGCCTGTATTTTCTGACTCTTTCGAGCGAAAGTGCCAAACGAACCGTGAAGTTGATGAAGTACTGAGGTATGGAAGTTATTCAGGGTGATATTACAAAATGTAACGTCGATGCCATCGTCAATGCCGCCAACTCGAGCCTGCTGGGCGGGGGAGGTGTCGATGGGGCCATTCACCGGGCGGCAGGGCCGGAACTTCTGGCCGAATGCCGCACGCTGAAGGGTTGCCAAACCGGCGATGCGAAACTGACGAAAGGTTACCGATTGCCAGCCCGCTACGTCATTCACACGGTAGGTCCGGTTTGGCAGGGTGGCAATAACCGCGAACCGGAGTTGCTGGCCAGTTGTTACCGCCGATCACTGGAAATTGCGACGGAACACGGTTTGCATTCCATCGCTTTTCCCAACATCAGCACCGGAATCTACGGTTTCCCGAAAGAGCTGGCCAGCACGATTGCCATCAAAACCGTACGGGATTTTCTTGCGCAACGGGAAACGTCGATCCGGGAAATTCAGTTTGTTTGCTTCGATGACGACAATTTCCGGCTTTATCAGCAAAAATTAGCGCACTGAACGGTTAACGTCCAAACCGGTACCACTGCAATTCGTCGGCTTTTTTGCCCTGTAACACATCCCGGATCAGTTCTGCTGCCGTCACACTGAACGTGATGCCGTTGCCGCCAAAACCGAGCGCAAAATAACTGTGCGGAAAAGCCGGGTGTTCGCCAATGTAAGGCAACCCATCTTTGGTTTCACCGAAGGTGCCCGCCCACGCCAGATCCGGAATAAACGGCAGATCCGGGTATAATTGCCGCACTTTTTCGGTCAGCATTTCGCGTTTTTTGTCAATCAGTTTATCGCGTAATAATGCATTTTTGAACGGCTCGTCTCCCCCGCCGACCAATACCCGGTTGTCGTCGGTAGTCCGCAAATAGAGGTAGGGACTTTGCGTATCCCAGAGCAAGACCGACCGCAATTCCGGGGGCAGTTCAGCCAGTGGTTCGCTGACGACGGCGAAAGTGCTTTTCAATTTGACCACTTTTTCCGGCAGCATTTCCTGCGCTTCGTATCCGGTGCAATACACCACTTTTCGGGTTTCGATCAGAGCCAGGTCGGTGGTCAACACCCGAACGCCGTTGGGTTCATAATCCGTGGCCTTGATTTCAACGTGATCAAAAACCCGTAAGCCTTTGGCGACAGAAGCCCGCAGCAGATCATGGGCAAAATGGTAGGCGTCGATCTCGGCCGCATCCGACGAACAAATGGCCGCTACAGCCGCCAGTCCGAACCGTTTCCGCAGGCTGGCCCGGTTGAGCCATTCCACCTTGAAACCGTGTTTCCGGCGGGATTCATATTCTTTCCGCAGAAATTCTTCGTCGTCCGGGATGGCTGCGAGGTAGATACTTTTCTTCGGTTTGAAACCGGAGCGACTTTTGAGTTTCTTCACCAATTGGTCAATTTTACCGATGGCATCCCGGCACGATTCGTAGGCCCGGAGGGCTCCCTCCTCGCCAATCATCGGAATCAATTCGTGCAAAGCCGTGTCGATTTCATACTGCAGCATGGCCGTGCTGGCCGATGTGCTGCCCGTTGCGACATCTCGTTTGTCGATCACGACGGTATCGAAACCCGCCTGAACGAGGGAATGGGCCATGAGCGAACCCGTGATGCCGCCCCCCACAATGAGTACATCGCAGGAAATGGGTTGGCGTAGAGATGGATACGTGTGTAACAAGCCGTTTTTCAACAGCCAGAAAGGTTCCTGAGAGTGAACGTCCATAAAAGGGAGAAATGAGAGAATAGACAAGAGAAATGAGACAACGTCTACATTGATTTCTCTTGTCACAAAGCATAACCGCTTGAGCAGGCTCAGGGTTTAAAGAAAAAGCCACCCCGTTTCGGAGGTGGCCTGGGATTGGAAGGTTCATTCTAATTCCCAACGCTTTCGTCGGCTTCAGCCCGGTTGGCAACTTCCGGTTTGTTGGCCGGTGGGGGGCTAACCATCAAATTCTGCTGCTTATAATTTCGGTTGGCCATTGAAGGTTTCGCCGGAATCGCAATGGCCGGGTCTCCGATGCCGCCCCGGCGTTGCTGCTCGCGGTAACTGGCGATATTCTGCGGCTGGCGTTTCCGAATCCGGAAAGTGATCCCCGACTCGGGTTCCCACTCGCGGGCAGCTTTAACTTTATTCGGATGCTTGTAATTTGCCGTTGAATACGTGTGGTCTCGCTTCACTTTATCCTGCGAAGTTGCCGGAATAGCCAAAGCTATCGCCAGCAGACCCAGACAGGTCATTCGTATCGTCTTCATAGGAGCTGTGGTTTTGTTGTACCGGGAAAACAATAAAGTTGTTTTCGTTGCCAATATAACACCACAAACAATAACTATACTTTTCGTTATTCTATTTTTTCTTTGCATTCATGCGAATAATCGATTTTTCAGTCGTCAATTTCTCAACTTCAGCTACATTTACCCATCGAACTCCCTTCGTTTCTACTGTCTGCACAAATGGCTGGTCTGTTGTGGCCTCCAGTAAAAACCGGATGTCATAGTGAAGATGTTCAGGCTCCGATACTCTTGCCGGGATCGTATGGATGTCGATATCAAAAATGGCCGGGCTGACCACTTTTATATTCTGAAGACCGGTTTCCTCCTCGGCTTCCCGCAGTGCCACCCCGAGTAGATCCGGATCACCGTCGGCGTGTCCGCCGGGTTGAAACCAGCGGTCTAGTTTGGCATGATGGAGAAGAACCACCTGTCGGCGGTCGGGGCTGACGATCCAGGCCGAACCGGTTACATGGCCGATGGTCAGATGCCGCTCGAAGCAGTCGGGATGGTTCCTGACAAACTGAATAGTTTGCTCCAGCATTGTGCTTTCATCTTCATCGAAAGGCTGGTGACACTGTAACAGTGTTAACAAAGGTTGGCGGTGCATATTTGATAATCAAGTTGGCAATGAAGAGAAAAAACTGCAATTTCGTCCCGATTTTACTACGACATACAATTAACTGAAACCATGAAAAAAATTTCCATTCTGGCCACACTGACGCTGGTTGCACAGCTTGCCATCGCCCAGATTAAATTGCCGCAAGCCAGTCCGGGTGCGACAGTAATCCAGACGGTTGGCACCACTGATTTTACGATAACGTATTCGCGACCCAGTTTAAAAGGACGGGCTGCCCTGGGTGCGCAAACACCGCTGGCACCATTTGGCCAGCTCTGGCGGACCGGTGCCAATGGCGCTACCAATTTTAAAACGACAACGGACGTGATGGTGCAGGGCCAGAAATTGCCCGCCGGAAGCTACTCAGTATTCACCATCCCGAACCAGAGCGAATGGACCCTGATCTTCAATAAAAACCCGACCGCCAGTGCGGAAGAAGGCATTCCGAACGGGTACAAAAAAGAAGAAGATGCCGTTCGGGTGCAAATAAAAGCAGAAAAAGTATCCCGCCCCCGCGAAACATTCACCATCGACATCAGCGACCTGACCGATAGCACCGCCAATTTAAACTTCTACTGGGCGGATACCCGGGCTATCGCCAACCTCAAAGTCGATGTGATGGCCAACGCCCAGGCTAACGTCGAAAAAGCCGTTGCCGACAAACCCGAAGATGCCGGTATTCTGCAAGCGGCTGCCAACTGGAATCTCTCTAAAAACCGCAACCTGGACCAGGCACTGGCGTGGGCCGATAAGTCGATCGGGCTGAAAGAAACCTATTCGAACCTGTGGATTAAGGCTCAGATTTTGTCAAAAATGGGCAAGGTAGCCGAGGCATTACCCCTGGCTCAAAAGGCACTTGTGGTCGGTGAAGCGTCCAATGATCCGGTTTTCCGATTCTACAAAGAGGGTATCCAAAAAGGAGTTTCCGATTACCAGGCTTTGATTCCGGTGGACACTAAAGTCCTGAAAGGCAAGAAGAAAAAAGCATAAGATTTTGACAATCAATACTCATAAAAACGCTTTCAATCATTGGAATTGAAAGCGTTTTTTATTTTTACATACAACTATACACCCCAAAAATAGTTTTCAGTATATTTGGACATGCCAACTGAACGCGTCCGTATTCAACAACTAGAACATCTCGCCACTGAGCAGGGACAAGCCATCGAGAGTGTGGCCCGGGGTTTAGCCAATCTGACCGTCACGGTCAAGCAGGAATTCACCCAAGTAAACAACCGGCTCAATAGAATAGAAGGTGACGTCGCCGAACTGAAAACCGATGTCGCTGTTTTAAAAACCGATGTGGCAGAACTGAAAACCGATGTCGCTGTTCTGAAAACCGATGTCGCTGTTCTGAAAACCGACGTCGCTGTTCTGAAAACCGATGTCGCCGAAATAAAAACCGATGTGGCCGGATTGAAAACCGATGTGGCTAGTTTAAAAGTCGGACAAGGTCGTATGCAACTGACACTCGACATGCTCCTTGCGTATCTTCGGGAGCGTCTCTAGCCCTAAAAATCAAGCGGGAGTCGCCGTTTTCTTCGAAGGCATCACCTGTTCCAGTAACCAGGCAATGCCGATTAACAGGACGCAACCGATCACATTCAACCACAGAAATGCGGTCAGTTCAGCCAGCCAGCACCAGACGACGAGCCCCTCCGTAATCACGGCGGCCCAGAAGGTGGCCTTCCCTCCAATGGATTTGACGTAAAAAGCAACCAGAAATATCCCCAGAATAACGCCGTAGAAAAGTGACCCCAGGATGTTGACGGCTTCAATCATGCTCCCCAGTTTGCTGGCAAATTGGGCCACAATGATGCAGAATACGCCCCAAATGATGGTCGCCACCCTGGATGCCTTCAAATAGTGCCCATCGGAATAGTCTTTGCAAAAAAGCCGTTTGTAAATATCGACCACCGTGGTGGAAGCGAGCGAACTGTAGGCAGCGGCAATCGACCCCATCGACGCACTGAAAATAACGGCAATCAGCAACCCGATCAATCCGTGGGGCAGAAAGTCGAGAACGAAACGGAGAAAAACATAATTGACATCACTCGTATCGCCCACCGGATTGTTCTTTTTAATTAGATCGACCACCTGCCCTTTCACCGCTTTGGCTTCCTCATCGGTTTTCAGAATCACCGCCTTGGTTTGCTCAACGGATGCGTCGTTCCCGTCAGAAAGTGCCTTATTTAAGGTCAAAACCGCCTTTTGGCGACGGGCTGCAATGGTTTGGTGTTCCGTTTCCAACTGCCGGTATTGATCCGCATATTGACTTTTCAGCAGTTGATCCGTTTCTACTTTATTGAAAAATACCGGCGAGGGGTTGAACTGGTAGAATACAAATACCAATACGCCCACCAGAAGGATCAAGAACTGCATCGGAACCTTCAACATCCCGTTGGCCAGCAGGCCCAGTCGGCTTTGGCCAATCGATTGCCCGGTTAAATAGCGTCCCACCTGCGACTGATCGGTACCAAAATAAGATAGTTGCAGGAAAAAACCGCCAATCAGTCCCGACCAGAGGTTGTAGCGGCTATCGGGGTCAAATTTGAGATCAATGGTATTGAGCCGACCGGCTTTTCCGGCTACTTCCAGTGCATCCATAAAACCGACATCCGCCGGAAGCAGATGAACCGTCATCCAGCCGGCAATAAACATGGCCACCGTCACAATCAGCATTTGCTGGAGGTGGGTGTAGGAAATAGCTTTGGCTCCACCCGTCACGGTATACACCAGCACAATACCGCCCATGATGATGTTGGTCCAGAAGATGTTCCACCCCAGAATGGTCGACAGAATGATGGATGGCGCGTAGATGGAAAGACCCGTCGATAACCCGCGTTGCAGCAGGAAAAGCAAAGCCGTAAAAACGCGAACCCGTGCATCGAACCGGGATTCCAGGTATTCGTAAGCGGTGAAAACTTTCAGCCGGTGGAAAATGGGAACGAACGTAACAGCCAATACAACCATCGCCAGCGGAAGTCCAAAATAAAACTGAACAAACCGCATCCCGTCCGTAAAGGCCTGCCCCGGTGTGGAGAGAAAAGTAATGGCACTGGCCTGGGTGGCCATCACCGACAGGCAAACGTGGTACCACGGCAATGATTGGTTGGCCAGCAGGTAATCTCCCATGTTGCGATTACCCCGGCTACGAACCACCCCATAAACAATGATAATTGCCAGTGTGCCGGCCAGGATGAGCCAATCGAGACTGCTCATGAAAAATACCGCATAAACCCGTAAAACAAGATTATTTCGAGCAGCAAACTGCCAATGACAATGCTGTATAACTGGCGCCAGGAACGCACGAAGGGAGGTAAATCCGTAGAGTTTTGGGTCATTGTAGAACGGTGGTTGGTTCTTTCTTCTTTATGGCAACGAAAATAGGCAAATCTCTCGTATACAACTTATCTATCCAATCATTAAAACTATCCTACCTTATTTTTGAATTATTCAATTTTAAAGATAGTTTGCAGACAGACTTTCCTCGATCACCCCACAAGATACGGTCAAATATGGCAAAACTACCCGGAAAAGACGTAGAGAAATCTGTTTTTGGTTTGGACGGCAAAGTGGCCCTGATTACGGGAGCCAGTAAAGGAATTGGCGAGGACATTGCCCGCATCTTTGCCCGGTTTGGAGCCAAAGTCGTCATCAGCAGCCGTCGGCAAAGCAGTCTCGACGGCGTTGTTGCCGAAATCCGGAAAGTAGGTGGAGAAGCCAACGGCATTGCCGCCCATGCCGGCGACCACGACCAGCTTCGGCACCTCGTCGACAAAACCGTGGAGATATACGGCGGCATCGACATTCTGGTCAACAACGCGGCTACCAATCCCATTTTCGGGCCGACGATTGACTGCGATCTGGCCGCTTTCGATAAAATCATGCAAGTGAATGTCAAGGCTCCTTTTGAGTTGAGTAAAATGGTTTACCCCATTATGAAAGCCCGGGGCGGTGGGAGCATCATTATGATGAGTAGTATTGCCGGCGAAACGCCCGACCCCGGTTTGGGCATGTACAGCGTTAGCAAAGCGGGTTTGAACATGCTGACCAAAGTCCTGGCAAAAGAATGGGGAGCCGACCACATCCGCGTCAATGCCATTTGCCCCGGTTTGATCAAAACCAAATTCAGTCAGGCGCTCTGGCAGGACGAAGCGATTCTGGCCCATTTCACCCACCGTTTGCCCATCGCCCGCATGGGAACCACCGACGAAATCAGCCCACTGGCCCTATTTCTCGCATCCAACGCATCGGCGTATTGTACAGGCAGTCTGTTCCACGCGGATGGCGGAACGTTGATTTGAAGAACGATCGGGTTCCCCCTCCGAATATCCGAAAACAGGCATTACACCATTAACCTTTACTTTCCGGCGGTTTCAGGACGATTGCCCTGAACCGACACAATTTTAAACTCCGTTCTCCGGTTTTTCTGGTGCTTACTTTCGGGACAGGCTACATCATCCGTACAGCCATTCAGGATTTCGGTTTCACCATACCCCTGAGCATCCAGCCTTGAAGGGTCTATCCCATGGTTAACCAGATAATCGACCGTGGCTCTGGCCCGGTAGGTCGACAATTGCAGGTTGTAGGCATCGTTGGCGCGGCTGTCGGTGTGCGACCGAAGTTCAATTTTCATTTCCGGGTATTTTTTCAGAAGCCCGGCTAAATGATCCAGTTCCCGGGCGGCATCCGGGCGGATAAAAAACTTGTTGTAGTCGTAATAGATGTTCTTCAGCTCAAATACATCGCCCTCACCGTAGATTCCCTGCTGTTTTTCAATCAGTTTTGGGTTTTTTCCGGCCTTCATTTTCGGAATTTGTTCGCTGTTGGCCGTATAGCGGTTTTTCTGGGTTGTCAGCGTGTAGGGCGCCCCCGGTTTCATCTCAAATTCATATTTCCCATCCGTTCCGGTCACAACCTGCTGTTCCGATTTGTCTTTGTCATTCCGCAAGGTCACCGTCACGCCCGGTGCGGGTTGCTGGTTTACTTCGGTTTTTACCGTTCCTTTCACCAGCGTATTTTCACTTTTTTCCAGATAAATCGACACCGTCATTACCGGCCTTTCCGATTGCGTCATGGTTGAAAACCGGATGCTGTTCGTTGCATACCCCTCTTTGATCGCTTTAAATTCATAGTCGACGTTGGCATCGAGACAAAAACCGGTTTTGCCATCGACCCCGGTAAAGCGTAAATCCTGATTCACCCCGGCTTTGATCACCCGAACATCGGCCACGGCGATGGGCTCGCTGGTTTTGGCATCGTAAACAAAAATGTTCAGTTGCTTGCAGGTCCGCCGGAAACTGTAAATATTGTCGTCACTGACACCCCGTTTCCGATTGCTGCTGAAATAACCGGACGTCCGGTTTTTGGTGGTAATCAGGCCAAAATCATCCTTTTCCGAATTAATCGGATAACCCATATTCTGAACACCTTTAAAAGCGATTCCTTCCCGCAGTTCAGCATAAAACAGGTCGAGACCGCCCAACCCTTCGTGGCCGTCCGAGGAGAAGTAGAGATTACTGTTTTCGTCAACAAACGGAAACATCTCGTTACCTTCCGTATTGATTTCCTTGCCCATGTTCACCGGCGACGACCACTGCCCGTCCTTGAACTCGACCACATAAATATCGGTTCCGCCAAAACCGCCCGGCATATCCGACACAAAATACAGTTTGGTATCATCCGGTGATAAAGCCGGATGTCCGACCGAATAATCATTGCTGCAAAACGGAAGTTCCTCGACCTTCTGCCAACTTCCTTTGGCATTCTCAGCGATGTATAATTTTAGTTTTCGGATGCCATCGTTACTTTTTCCGCCTTTTCCTTTGGCCGTGTTGTTACGGGTGAAAATGATCCGGCTCTGGTCTTTGAAAAAAGTCATCGGCCCCTCGTGATATTTCGTGTTGAGCGTCCGGCTGAACAATTCGGTTTTGGAAAGCGACTTTTCTTCCACAGGGGCTACCTCAACCGCGTCAGCCGTCGCATTACTTCCACCCAGCGAAGCCGCCCGGGCCGCGAGTTCTGCATTATTTTGCAGTTCAGCCGTATCGGGATAAAAATACAAGTCCAGAAACGGGGTTTGATTCCAGCCAAAAACCCGTTTGACCGGTCCCGTTTCGTCGCGCGCTGACACAAAAGCCAGGCCGTTCTGATAATACATGGGGCTAAAATCGGCCTGACGGGAGTTGACCGGCAGAAATTCCACTTTATAGGAAGAGGAATCCTGAAAAAACCGGTTCATGTCCATGTAGGAAACCGTAAATTTCCGGCCCCGCAAGTCTTCATTCTGTTTTTCTCCGTATTTGCTGTACAGTTTTTGCGAATCGCGGTATTTGCCATTGGCGGCCAGTGCCTGGGCGTAGTAGAGGTAATTTTTGGAGTCGGTTTCGGGAAATTCCCGGATCAAATCGGCGTAGATTCGTTCGGCATTTTTAGTATCCTGCAACGCGCGGTAACTATAGCCCAGTTTGGTGTAAGCCTCCTGCACTTCGGCGGGGTCTTTCTTTTTATCGAGCCGCAAAAAATCCTCATACGCCCGGGCCGCATTTACGTAGGCCAGATTCTCAAACTGTTTGTTAGCCGCCTTCAGTCGCGCACTTTGCGCCTGAACGGCCAACGCCACGACACTCAGGATGGCACTCAGCAGGGACAATCGTACGTATTTCATAGTGAATTGAAAGGGTTACTCCTTTAAAGCATCAAAACGAATGCCAAAATTTGCATGTACATCACATTCAAAGATACTAAAATCTCGTACCCCGGCAATCGGTAACCTAAAAGGGTGACTATTTTTGAAGAATAAAAGGGTTATTGACCGACAAGCCGACGCTCAATTTTCAGAATTTTTCGAGTATGATCGGTGACCCGAAACCGGTCGTCAGGCCGGTATCCGATGAGCCAGGCGATTGCCTCACCCGCCACTAAGACCCAGGCAGAACGCCGGTCGGTCAGGGAGACTTTCTGGTTGGTCAAAAAATTGCCTATCGACTGCTTGCCTTTCATGCCGAGCGGCTGGAAGCGATCTCCGGTTTGCCAGCGCCGGATGGTCAGCGGCCAATGAATCCGGTCGGCGTCCAGACAGGCAATCTCGTGATTTGACGGGATCTGAAAACCGTTTAAAGACTCAATGATTTCGAACCGCAAAGAAAAGTGGTCAGAAACCGACAGATCGCCAGACGGCAACTCAACCAATCGAATCTCCTGATTGTCAACTGCTTGTAATGATGAAAGTACCAAATAGTCACGATCGCGAAGCACCTGGTGGGTCGCCGACTGGAATTTTTGCCCAAAACCGTCTCCCCGAACAGCTTCAGCAAGCGGGTCTATCTGAACATACTGAAAACCGTATGGTTTCAGCCATTCGGACAACCGAAACGCCCACTCCCGCTGGTTGAGAAGTTGTTGAATCGAAAGAAAGACGCCTTCCGGACGGTTTTCGGCCACCTCTTCCCATGACCGGCGCATCTCCTCATCAAGCAGTTCATCCGCTGATTGCAAGCGCGCAACGGTGGTTTGGAGGGTTTGCAACAGGCTGGGATTCATCTCTTTCAAAATAGGAATCACCTGCTGGCGAAGGCGGTTTCGGCGGTATTTACCGGACGTATTGGAACTGTCTTCGCGCCAAACCAATTCCTTTTCGCGCGCATAGTCGCCAATGGTTTCACGATCGGCAAACCACAGCGGCCGGATGATGCGTCCCTGCCGGATGGGAATGCCCCGCAATCCGGTCAGGCCCGTACCCCGAACCAGGTTGATCAGGATGGTTTCCAAAACATCATCCTGGTGGTGAGCCGTCGCAATACTGGCATAGCCGTTCACCTCCGCCAGTTGCTCAAACCACGCATACCGCAGGTGCCGGGCCGCCATCTGCGTCGAAATCCCCTGCTCTTCGGCCTGCTGTTTTGCCGATAAACGGGTGGTATGAAACCGTACGCCATGCTGCTCCGCCAGGGCTCTCACAAAGGCTTCATCCTCATCGGACTCAGCTCCGCGCAACTGAAAATTGACGTGAGCGATCCCGTACTGAAACCCTGCCATTCGAAACAACTCCGCCATCACCACCGAATCCAGCCCGCCACTAACCGTCAGGAGAATGCAATCAGTTTGGCCAAAAAGTTGTTCTCTGTTAATAAAGCTTAAAAACTGGTGTTCTATCGCCCGGTTTCGCGCTAAAGCCATAATTTTGTATCCGAAATAGTCTGAAATGCCTTTACGTCGGTTAAGGAGAAAAGATTCCTAGTTAATCATTTAATCCGCGTAATCCCAGTTCAGATGATTCAGAAGATTTTTTTTCCATGCATCGCAACCCTTTGAATAAAACGAGCGTCTATAGCAATAGAATGATTCACAAGCTCCTGGTCATGCTTCTGGTTTTGCTGGCCGGTTCAGCAAACGCCCAGCCTGGCAATCCGGCAGCGGGTGGCGCAACCGATATTGTGATTCTGAAACGGGCCGACCAACTGGAAGGCCTGCAATCGGGAACCGAAGAGATTAAAAAACTGACCGGTAACGTCGAGCTTCTGCACAAAAATACGCTGATGTTTTGCGACCGGGCGGTTCAAAATCTGACCACCAACGTCATTGAAGCTTACGGCAATGTACGGATGATCCAGGGCGATACGCTGAGTGTCAAAGGGGATACCTTATTCTATTATGGGGCCAGTCGGCAAGCCAATGTAACGGGTCGGACGGTGGTGTTGAAAGACCGGAAAATGACCTTGACTACCCGGCGGCTGGATTACGACATGGCCAACGGAATTGCCCATTATCCGGTAAAAGGCCGGATTGTTGACCGGGAGAATATTCTGACGAGCCGGGAAGGCTATTACAACACGCGGACGAAACTGTTTACGTTTCATGAGAACGTTAAACTGGTCAATCCGCAGTATACGCTGACCGCTGATTCGTTGCTTTACAACTCGTTGAGCAAAATTGCCACGTTTCAGGGGCCAACCAAAATTGTGAGCAAGGAAGGAACGCTGCTTGCCAAAGACGGAGATTACAATACCGTCTCGCGCCTGTCGAACTTCCAGCGCCGGGCCACCATTGAAACGGAGAAATATACGCTGACGGGCGATACGTTGTTTGGGAACAACGCCAACGATTATTACACCGCCCGTGGCAACGTCGTCCTTTTTGCGAAGGGAGATCAAACAATTTTGACGGGCGATTTCGGTCGATACAACCGAAAAGCCGGTGTAGCCCGCATGATTGGGCATGCCCTGGTCAAAAGCATTTCGAGTTCGGATACCTTGTTCATGCGGGCCGATACCCTCTGGTCGTTTGAACTACCCAATCCGAAATACAAAAAGGGGAAGACCAACACGGATTCGACATACCGGCGGTTGATCGGGCAGCGGAATGTACTGGTTTTCAAAAATGATTTGCAGAGTAAATGTGATTCGATCGTGTATGAAACCGCAGACTCGACCATCTACTTTTTCAAGGATCCCATTGTCTGGAGCACGAATTATCAGATGGAAGGTGACTCGATAACGGCATTGATGAAAAATAATCGCATCCATAAAATGTTACTTCGGGGCCATTCTTTCGTCATATCACAAGATACACTGCTCAATTTTAACCAGGTAAAAGGCCGGACGCTGACCAGTTATTTTGCGTATGACAAGAAAAGTGAACGCTCCGACATCGATCATGTGGTGGTTGAAGGCAATGGGGAGAGTCTGTATTTCGCCGTCGATGACAATAACAAAATGGTGGGTATGAACCGGGTTTTGTGCAGTAAAATGACAATCCGGTTTGCGGACCGAAAGGTTAACAAAATTAGCTTTTACGGCCAGCCGGATTCCAAACTGGTTCCTCCCCAGGAATTAAAGGATGCGGACAAACAACTGGACGGTTTTAACTGGCGGATGGCCGAAAAGCCAACCAAAGCCCGAATCCTGGGATTACCGGAACCAACGACGCCCGCATCGGCAACGGTTTTAAGTGCAAAAACCGTCAAAAAAGCGGCAGCAGCCGTTTTGCCCGAAGCATCGGCGACGACCAAACGGGAGGTTCCGTTAAACGAATCAAAGATGAAAGGGTTGATCCGGAAAACGACAGGAAACACCGTCGAAACCGCGCCCGTCAAAGAAGCTATTTCGGTGAACAAACCGGCACCCGTTCCGACAGTTGAACCGAAAAAGGATATTGAAAAAGTGAAACCGGCTACCGTTACGGAGAAAAAAATTCAACCGGTGGACAGTTTGAGGACGGAAACCTCGAAAAATACCACTACGAAACCGGCGCTTCGCACTACGCCAACACCGGTGGAAGAGAGCGATCTGGAAAAGGAACTCAATAAAAAACCGGTTCGCAAAACCGGTAACTGATTGGGAGTCCAGTGGTTTGTAAATAAATTTTTGAATTTGTTTTAAACCTTTGGGGTAATGTCCGGTTCTAACTGACAAAAAAGGATTTGAATTGCAATTTTTTGAGGAAGTGGTCGTTGACTTTCTCGTTTTTTTAAATATGTTTGTGATGGGGTAATATATCCACCCAATTATTGAATGAAATTATATGAAACAACCTGTACGTTTATATGCCTGGTTAACCGGATTGGCACTTCTGGTATCGCAGAGCCTGATGGCTCAGAGCGATAGCGGCAAGCCCAAAAGCCGGTTGGAGTTGGGGCAAAAACCCGCACCGACGAGTCGTGTGATTCACTCCCGCAACTTCCCCTTCCTGAAGCACCCCAGCGTTTCCAGTCTGGATCGTGGTGTTACTGCTCAGAAAAATGCCGCCATTAACCAATTTTACCGCAATCAGCTTCTGCAAACCTCGGCGGGTAAAACCCCGATTCGCGCGGCCAGCTCGGATACCGGCAATCTGCCCACGCCTGAAGCCCGCGTTTCGGCGGAAGAAACACGAAAGGTTGAGGATTGGATGTATGCCAACGAACGGATCACGGTTTCTAATATTTACCCGAATCCAGCCAATGAAAGAGCCGAAATTGATTACCAGATATTTGGTGGTGTAAAAGACGCTAAACTCATCTTTTACAATGTGTTAGGTGCTCCGGTGAAAGAGTATGTTCTGGATCGGAACGAGCGAAAAATTCGGATTGCAACCAGCGAAATGAATTCCGGTATGTATTTTTATCAACTGTCTCTGGAAGGGCAAAAAATTGCAACCAAAAAGTTAATGGTCAGTCATCAATGACTGTCGATATGAAGTTTGATAGGCAGTAGGCAGTATTTCTGTTTACTGCTTATTTTTTTGCCTACCAGCGCCCTCAACGTCAGCACTATTTACGGGGAATGATCGTTAGTCTTACAGAGATTTTTATTAATTTTGCATCCTTATGCAGCATTGTTTGAAAGCAGGTACATTGGCGGTTGTGTTGTTGGTAATGATTACATCATGCAGCCCATTTCAGAAATTACAGAAAACGGGTACGGATGATCAAAAGTATCAGGCGGCCGTCACGTATTTTAAAAAGGGGGAATTTTACCGGGCGGGTCTGTTGTTTGAAGAGTTGATTCCCATTTTGAAAGGAAGCACGGAATCGGAAATGGCCCAGTTCTACCGGGCTCACTGCGAATATCAACAGCAGAATTACCAGTTGTCGTCGTTTCACTTCAAGCAGTTTTACGAAACCTTTGCCCGAAGCGATTACGCCCACGAAGCGATGTATTTCTACGCTCTTTCGCTGTACAAAGATTCGCCGAACTACAATTTGGATCAATCCAATACGCTGACAGCCATGGCCGCTTTGCAGGACTTTATCAATGCCCACCCGCAGAGCCCTTTTCGGCAGGAATGTACCCAGTATATCGCCGTTCTGCGCGACAAGCTGGAACTGAAGGCCTACGATAAAGCCAAACAATACTACAAGACCAGTGCCGCCAACATTGCCAATTACCGGTCTTCGGTGGTTTCCATTACTAATTTCCTCCGCGAATACCCGGATTCGAAATACAATGAAGAACTGGCCTACCTGCGCGTGGATGCGCAGTATAACCTGGCCAAAAACAGTTTTGCCGACAAACTGAAAGAGCGGCACCAGGAAGTGGTGACCTATTACCTGGCACTGGTAGACAAATTCCCGAAAAGCCCGGACCTTAAAAAAGCCGAGCGGATGTATGAAGACAGCCGTAAGGAACTGGAAACCATCGCCAATCAGGAAAAAGAGAAATTGAATCAGCAACAAAAACCGGCCAAAGTCACGGCGACAACAGCCAATTAATTAATAAACGGTTGCCCGAATTCACCAGCGTTCGGCGGCCGAAAACCGAGAAGAGAAAACCAAAAAACTATGGCAAATAATCCTTCGATCATCACCCGCGATACTGATAAAATTGCGGCAGCAACGGGTAATCTGTACGAATCAGTATCGATCATTTCAAAACGGGCGCGGCAGATTTCGAGCAAAATGAAAGAAGAACTGAGCAACAAACTTTCAGAATTTGCGTCGGCCGTCGACAACCTGGAAGAAGTGTTCGAAAACCGGGAGCAGATTGAAATTTCAAAATACTACGAGCGTCTTCCTAAACCGACCACGGTGGCAACGGACGAGTTCCTGGAAGGCAAACTGCAATGGCGCACGGTTGAAGAAGACACGAGCAGCTCGCTGTAATTCTTTATCTTTACGTTAGATACAAAACGAACCGAAGAAGCACAGAGACCACGGAGAAAATCGCACCGGCGACCTCTCTCTGTGTCCTTTGTGCTTCTTCGGTTCGTTTTGTGTGTTTATCCTGCTTATCATGTCCAAATTCACCGGAAAAAAGATTCTGCTGGGCGTAACGGGTAGCATCGCTGCGTATAAATCAGCCCTGCTGATCCGGCTTTTGATCAAGTCGGGAGCCGAAGTGCAGGTGATCATGACACCAGCGGCCAAAGATTTCATCACGCCCCTGACGCTGGCTACGCTGTCGAAACGCCCCGTTTTTTCGGAGTTCATTCAGTCTGGCGGGCAGGGCGAAGGGCAGTGGAACAACCACGTCGAGCTGGCTCTTTGGGCCGATTTGCTGGTTATTGCGCCGGTGTCGGCACACACGCTGGCGAAATTAGCCCACGGATTTTGTGACGATTTGTTGTCGGCGGTTTATTTATCAGCGAAATGCCCGGTTTTTCTGGCACCCGCCATGGATCTGGACATGTATCGCCACCCCACGACCCTGGAAAACCTCCGGCGTCTGGAATATTTCGGTAATCACCTCATTCAGGCCGAACACGGCGAACTGGCAAGCGGACTGGTGGGCGAAGGACGGCTGGCAGAGCCGGAACACATTGTGAATGAACTGGAACGGCATTTTGCCCACCGCCCGGTTTTCAGGCACAAACGAATACTGATTACCGCTGGCCCCACGCAGGAGGCCATCGATCCGGTTCGCTTTATCAGCAACCACTCGAGCGGCAAAATGGGCTATGCCATTGCCCGCGCTTTTGCTCAGGCCGGAGCCGACGTTACGCTCGTCAGCGGCCCCACGGTGCAACCCCTCCCCGATCCGGCCATCCGGCGCATAGCGGTGCGCTCGGCCCGGGAAATGTTTGAAGCAACGGCGGAAGAGTTTCCGAAAGCGCACGTGGTTGTGTTGGCGGCCGCCGTGGCCGATTACACCCCATTGCAACCCGCCGACCAGAAAATAAAGAAAAAGGAAACGGTTTTTGGGTTGGAAATGACCAAAACCGTCGATATTGCCGCCACCCTGGGGCAGCAGAAACGCCCGGACCAAATTACAGTCGGTTTTGCCCTGGAAACCAATGATGAACTAGCCAATGCATTGGGAAAACTCCGGGCCAAAAATTTCGATCTGATCGTTCTGAATTCTTTGCGCGATCCGGGTGCCGGTTTTGGGCACGATACCAACAAAATTACCGTTATTGACAAAGACGAGCGGATGTATGAATTTGATCTGAAATCGAAGGACAAAGTGGCCGAAGATTTGCTCAATCTCGTTCAGGAACAGCTATCGATGGTATGAAATTTCAATCCTTATTGCGAAGTGTTGCGGTATTCATCGTTTTGTCGACCCAAACCGGTCTGGCCCAGGAACTCAATTGCCAGGTAACGGTAAATTTCAACCAGGCCCAGTCGACGCAGATCACCGACCGTCAGGTTTTCCCCCAGCTTCAGAGTTTCATTACGGATTTTATCAATACCCGCCGGTGGACGACCGATGCGTTCAATCCGGAAGAACGCATCAACTGCAAACTGATTATTGACATTCTGAAAGTTCCCGCTCAGAATGTCTACCAGGGCCGTGCCCAGATCATTGTTACCCGCCCCGTGTATGGCACTAATTATGAGACCGTTACGCTGCGTTACATCGACAATTCGTTTGATTTCCCCTACCGCCCGAATGATGCAATGTTTTTTAACGAAAATACCAATTCCAGTGAATTAACGTCTTTGCTTGCTTTTCACGCGCTGATCATGTTGGGTGTCGATTACAATACTTTTAGCAAGCAGGGCGGGAAACCGTTTTTTCAACGGGCCTATAACGTGATGACCCTGGCGAATCAACGGGCCGACGCTGGCGGGGCGTGGGCTGCCAAGGGCGACATCCGCAACCGGTACTGGCTGATCGAAAACCTGCAAAGTCAGCAGTTTATCCCCTACCACGAAGCCTTGTATACCTACCACCGCCAGGCACTGGATACGTTCACCACCAACCCTGCGGGGGCGCGTCAGCAGGTTTTAGGCGTTTTGTCGACTCTCCAGCAGGTTAGTCAGCAGCGACTCAATTCTGTGGTAATCAATACGTTTTTTGACGCCAAGGGCGAAGAACTCTTTAACATCATGAACGAGGCTCCGCGCGATGAACGGCAAAAAGCTTTCACGCTTCTATCCACCCTCGACCCGGCAAAAACAGAAGTTTACCGGAAGTTACTCAGATAATTCATGGGTAAACGTTTAATTCGCATTCGGGCATCGGAGCTTCTCAACCAATGGACATCCGAATCGGCCACCGGACTCGTAAATGCCGAACTCAATGTGGTTTTCCTGGACGGACGTACCTTACACGGTCGGCTGGTCGACATCCGTGGGTCGGAATTATCGATTCGTGACAACATTGGTCACAATCATACGGTTCTGATCCAAACCGTTGATGAAGTCATCCTGGATGAAAAAGCTCCTTTTTAGACTTTTACCATGCTTTCGCATTTACTGATAAAAAACTACGCCCTGATTGAACACCTGGAAATGGATCCGGATTCCGCGCTAAACACCATTACGGGTGAAACGGGGGCGGGAAAATCCATCATGCTGGGTGCGATTGGTTTACTGATGGGCAATCGGGCCGATACCAAGGCACTTTACAATCCGGACGAAAAATGCGTGATCGAGGGCTTTTTCAAGGTATCAGGCTACCTCATCGAGAATTTGTTCGAAGAGGCTGACCTCGATTACGACACAACCTGCGTGGTTCGGCGGGAGATCAGCCCGAGTGGAAAGTCCCGCGCTTTTGTGAACGACACACCGGTAACGCTCGATATTCTCCGGCGGGTGACGAGCCATTTGATGGATATTCATTCGCAGCATGATTCCATTCTGCTGGGGTCGAATGAATACCAACTGGAAATTGTCGATACCTACGCCCAAAACGACGCCCTGTTGCGCCAATACCGCATCGATTACCGTATGTTTCGACTCAAACAGGAAGCCTACGAGCGCCTGCTATCCGAAACGGCGACGATGAAAAAGGAGTTCGATTACAACAGTTTTCTGTACGAAGAACTTCATAAATTGGAGTTGCAAACCGACGAACAGGAGTTGCTGGAACAGGAACTGACGATTCTGGAAAACGCCGAAGACATCAAAGAGCGGCTTCAGCTCTCGTCTGATTACCTCGATAATGCGGAGCAATCGGTCGTTGTTTACCTCAAAAATGTGGTTAACAATCTGAACTACGTCACCCGCCTGACGGATCGGTTCAGCCAGCTTCGGGATCGGGCGCAAAGCGCCCTGATCGAACTGCGTGACCTCGCCAATGAAATAAATACCGAAGAAGATAACATCGAGACCAATGATGCGCGGGTCGAGGTGATTCGGGAGCGCCTGAATCTGATTTATCAGTTGCAAACCAAACACGCGGTAAAAACCATTGCCGAACTGCTGGTTATTCAGGCAGATCTGGAGAAAAAAGTCAGTAAAATTCTAAATTCCGATGCCGAACTGGCCTTGGCCAAAGCCGAAAACGAAGCGGCTTTTGAGCAACTCATGACGAGTGCCGATGCCCTTTCTGCGTCACGCCGGGAAGCAAACCCCGAAATTGAGGAGCGGGTGGGCAGCTTGCTGGCCGACCTGGGCATGCCGAATGCTTCGTTGAAAATCAGCCTGGAAGCCGGCAAGCCGACCGACACGGGTGTCGATACGGTTTCGTTTTTGTTCAGTGCCAACAAAGGCGTCAAGACCCAGCAATTGAAAAATGTTGCTTCGGGAGGAGAATTTTCCCGGTTAATGATGGCGATTAAATACATTCTGGCCAGCAAACGTTCGCTGCCGACGATTATCTTTGACGAAATTGATACGGGCGTCTCCGGCGAAATTGCGATCAAAATGGGAAACATGATGCGCGACATGGCGAACAGTCACCAGATCATCGCCATTACACACCTGCACCAGATTGCCGCGCAGGGCAAAGCCCATTACTTTGTGTATAAAGACAATTCCGGCAATCGCACCGTGAGCCGGGTAAAAAAACTTAGTTTTAACGAACGGGTTCAGGAAATCGCCCAGATGATTGGCGGAAATCATCCGTCGGCCAGCGTTTTGAAAAATGCAAAAGAACTGCTATCGCAGAAAGCGTCGTCCTGAATGAAAACCCACCGATTTAATATCCTCCATCATACCATGAAAAAACTAGTGATTTGCCTTGTTGCACTGGCGGGTTGTCAGTCATCCAACGACAAAAAAAGCATTGAACAAATGCAGGATCAGGTTATGGTTGTTCATGACGAGATCATGCCCCGCACCGATGACCTGATGGATTTGAAGGAAAAGATAAGTCACCAGATTGATAGTCTTTCCAAAATCACACCCGCTTCAGCCAGCGTCAAGGCCCGTCAGGAAGAGGGCCTGACCATCAATAAAAGCCTGACCGAAACCGACAGCCTGATGTTTGCCTGGATGAATCATTACAACGCCGATACTGTCAAAGGCATGGATGAAACACAGGCAAAGGCGTACCTGGATCTGGAATTGAAGAAAATCAGTGAGGTGAAAGCAAAAATAAACAGCGGAATTGCACAGGCGAAGAAATTCCTGGGTAACTAATTCCGGACGCAGGCTGTTGATTGAGTATGCCCTTTCGCTGTCTGGGTTTTTGCCATTAAACTAAATTTCAGAATGTATTCAGTGCTAAAAAGCAGTATTTCGCTGGCCGTCTTCCTTTTTTTAGCGGCTTGCTCATCCACCGAATCCCGCTTACCCATTATGGGCGAACGGGATGTCATCACGAAAGAAGTCGACGGTAAAACCGTTACAGATACGGCCTATTATCAGATACCGGGTTTCCAGTTTACCAACCAGGACAGCCTGCCGGTAACGGATAAAACCTTTGATGGAAAGATCTATGTCGCCGACTTCTTTTTCATCACCTGCCCGACGATATGTCCGAAGATGAAAACCCAGATGAAACGGGTTTACGACCAATTTAAGAACAATCCGGACGTGATGTTGCTGTCGTATACCATTGATCCGAAACACGACACCCCGGCGGTGCTGAAAGAGTTTGCGACCAGTCTGGGAATTACCGGGTCGCAGTGGCAATTTGCCACCGGCCCGAAAGAAGAGATTTTTAAAACCGGCAAGAGTTATATGGTGGTGGCTCAGGAAGACGCTGGAGCGCCGGGCGGTCTTCTCCACAGTGGTCATTTTGTGCTGGTAGACAAGGAAAAACACGTTCGGGGGATGTATGACGGCACCACGGAAGAAGGTGCAGATAAACTGATGGTAGACATCGACCGCTTACTCGCCGAATATAAAACGAAATGAGAAGACGAACGCTGGAATGGTTGCTCGTACCGCTTTTCTTTCAAACCGCTTGCCAGAGCCAGGAGGAGTTAAAGCAGGAGAAATATTTTGTGGAGGGCTACCAGCTTTACACCGAACATTGTGCCAATTGCCACCAAACCGACGGCAAGGGTCTTGAAGCACTGTATCCGCCCATCAACGGGTCTGATTACCTGAAAAACAAGGAAAAAGTCATCTGCCTGATTCGGTACGGGCAGAACGAACCGATTGTCGTAAACGGTCGGCGATTCAACCGGCCGATGCCCGCCAATCCGCAATTAACCGACATCGACGTGGCGGAAATCACGACCTACATTTACAACAAGTGGGGCGGAGAAACCGTGATTACGGACGTAAAAGAAACCAGCAAAGTGCTGGATACGTGTCGGGTGCAGCGTTAACGCTAAGCGGGTAATTCAGACTTAATTCCCGCTGCCCGACATCCGGAAGACCCCCGATGTTTTTCGAATAAAATAGTGCGAGAACGTTTGATCCGTGTCCAACCCCACCCCTTCCAGTCGTTCGTTTGAGTTTTTGCTCAGAATTTTGACCTTTTTTTCGGTGTAAACCTTCTTGGTGGTCGGGTTCCAGTTGAGTTCCGGCGTGTAGAGTTCCTGATTCTTTTTCTTGTTGACCACCACCACGTTTCCCATAACACGGTAATAATTCTGGGCTTGCACGTAGCGGCCCGAATCCGCCCGCAAGGTGGTCTCGACCTGTTGGTCAGGGCCGTAGAACTCAATGTTGACGGTTTTGGGGTAAACGCGGTCGTTGGATTGATACTTGTACTGCAAGGGCGTTTTCATCTTGACCTTCAACAACCCCATTTCGCTGTACAGAATCTGGACGTCGTTGATTTCTTCCAGCGGGCCGGTATACGGTTTTGATTTTTTCGCAGCCGGTTCTTCCGTACAACTCATCAAGGCACTTCCAAACAGGCCCAAAAAGATGGCCCGAAAAATATACTTACTCATCATGGTTTCAGTGTGAATCATTCCAATCCCTAGAACGAAAGTCTGAGCGCCCTGGTTCGCAGCTTTGACTAAACGGCAAGGCTACGCAGTGAAACCATCGGTCAATCGATTTTCTGCCGCTGGAACCAGGGCTGATTGAGCGACAGTCCCAGGCCAATTTTGAAATATCGTTCCTGAATCTGACCGTTCGTAACCGTCCCCCGCTGACCACCGATCAACGAGATCGAAACTGAGTTTACATATTGACCCACGGGCAGGGAAACGCCTAAACTGACGTTCACGTCGTTGGGTTGTTTTCCGCCTACCGAATATGGCAGCTTGGAATAATTGAACCCTATCCGGTAGGGAATGAGGTCCAGGTAGCGCGTCGACCGGGTTTTGGGGGTGTATTCCAGCCCGGCGCCAATCGAATAACTGTCTTGTAAACTCCCCGAATTGCCCTCCAGATCCGAAAATTTCGACCAGGGCTGGTACCCAAATTCAACCCCAACGGCTAGTTTTTGCGATTTCTCCAGCACAATACCGCCCCGAAATTGAGTAGGCAGCGTAACCGAACCGCCACTTCGGGTACTAACCGTATCCGGGTTTGAAATCTGTGTGCCACTGGCATCGATTTGCTGATAGGTATCGATTGAATTGCCGCCTAATTTTGTCATCGGATCGATGGTGGCACCGATGTTCAGGAACCAGTCATTTTTCAGTTTCGGTCGCCAGGCCGCTCCGAGTCGCCAGACAATATCGCTGTAACTCGTTTGTGTCGAACGTTTTACGGTAATATCATCCCCGCCAATCAACAAGCGGGAATCGGAATCCTTGGTGGTATTCCCAAAGAGAAAAGCCGCTTCAAAGCCGAAGAACAGGCTCTTGGTCAGGCTAAATCCGTTGGTAAACGTTGCCTTGTTGAGCCCACCCCGTCCCCGGTAAATGTACTCGGATTCGTAAATGG
This sequence comes from Larkinella fluvii, assembly GCF_051857545.1. NCBI lineage: Bacteria > Pseudomonadati > Bacteroidota > Cytophagia > Cytophagales > Spirosomataceae > Larkinella > Larkinella fluvii. The sequence goes on from NZ_JBPZHB010000007.1 coordinate 224,630, forward strand.
TGCCCGGCACTTTCTGGTATTGCGTGGTTTGGTAGTCCACGTAGCTGTAAGGCCGTAAGCCAATGCCAGTCGACCAATAGCGGGTGACAGGAAAGGTAAACGTCAGGTAGCTGAGGTTGGCCCCAAAATCCTGTTGTTTTTGTCCACGGCCATCGGTAAGTCCTTTGCTTTGCCCCAGTAAACCCACTTCAAACAGGGTGTAGCGGTTCCGAACCAGCAAAGCGGGGTTGACACTATTCAGAAAAAAACCGTTGGCATACGCGGTTCCCATGCCGCCCATGCCCAGGTTGGTGACGTTGCTGTTGCCGTAGATTTCACCAATACCCAGCGAAGAATAAGGAGAATTGCCTAAACCTTGTGCCTGAGCGGTCAATTGAGCCGTTCCAAACAGGAAAAGGCCGGTAAATAAGACGGAATACCATCCGTTACGAGAGGTCGACATTATGTTGTAAAATACGATTCAATCCGATCAGTACCAGTTCCGGTACTGCAAAGATGGGTGGTTTCAGGCTACTTTCAAAAAACGGAGCGTCTCCCCCACAGATTAGTACCTTCACATCGGGGTGTTCCCGGCGATGCGCGTCGATAATACCGTTCAATTCGGCCAGCAATCCATTGACCACCCCGGCCTGCATGGCCTGCCGGGTATTTTTCCCTAATAGCGTGGGCAGTAACTCGTCCGGCTCGACCATAGGTAGCCTTTCTGTAAACGAATGCATCGCCCGGAATCGCATACGGAAGCCGGGAGAAATCATTCCGCCGTGAAAGACCGAAGCCGCATCGACGTAGTCATACGTGACGCAGGTCCCCATGTCGATCACCAGACAGGCATCGTCCGGAAACCGGACTTTGGCCCCAACAGCCGACGCAATTCGGTCGGTACCCAGCGTGTTGGGCGTGTCATACCGCTTTTCCATCGGCACCGGCGTATAGCCATCGACCGCCAGCCAGAACGTTCCCGGTTTTAACGGAAGCTGGTCCCGCAATTGGTCGGCCGGGCGGTTGGTCGACGAAACGACGACCGCATCGGGCGGAGCATTCTGAATCAGGGTTTGCAGGTTCTCGACCGATAACTGCGAATAGACTTCCATGGACTTTCCATGCTCGAAAATTCCGGCTTTGATGGCACTGTTCCCCCAGTCGATGGCGATGTTCATTGCTGCAAAAATTGCAAATAGAGACCAGATTCCTCACTCTTATGTGTTAAAAATGCTTAAAATGCGGCATGGAATCGGTAAAAACGTGGTTTGAGCAGCAGTTGATGGGCAATTCCGTCGGCAATCTGGTCCTGTTCGCTCTCCTTATTCTGTTGGGTTTGTGGCTGAAACGCATTCTATCGATGCTGCTGAGCCGGTTTTTCTACCGGCTCGTCAAGCCCGAATCCAATGCCATTCCGATCAGCGATTTTCTTCGGTTGATGCGCCAACCGATTGAATTCCTTATTTTGCTGATCATGCTTTTCCTGGCCTTCGACCGACTGGCTATTCCCGATCAATGGGGATTTGTTCCCCGCACCGAGTTCGGCTACCGCCTGGTGGTAATCCGGATGTACCAGACGACGCTGATGATTACGCTGGCCTGGATTGCCATCCGGTTTGTGAAGTTCGTGGGCCTGATTTTTCAGAAACGGGCCGAACAAACGGAAACCAAGCTAGATGACCAACTGGTGCCGTTTGTTCGCGATCTGATGATTCTTACCGTCTCCGCAATTGCTTTTTTTTCGATTCTGAGTGTCGTTTTCGATGTCAACGTCATTGCGCTCGTCACCAGTCTGGGCATCGGCGGTCTGGCCATTGCGCTGGCGGCCCGCGAAACACTCGAAAATTTATTTGCCTCGTTTGCCATTCTGCTCGATCGTCCGTTTGTAACCGGCGATACCGTGACCGCCGGAACCGGCCCCAATCAGGTTACCGGCACCGTGGAAAAAATCGGTTTCCGTAGCACGCGTCTCCGCACCGATGACGGCAGCCGCATCGCCGTTCCCAACCGTCTGATGATTTCTCAATCCCTCGATAACCTGACGCAGCGGAGCCAGCGCCGGGCCAAGTTCTACCTCCGGCTTGCCCTCGATACGCCGGTCGAGACGCTCCGGGGCGTTGTTGACGATACCCGCCAATGGCTTGAAAACCAACCAAAAACCAACCAATCTCCTCCCCTTATCCAGTTTGATACCTTTGGCGAAAGCTCGCTCGATATTCTGATTCAGTATTACGTGGCGACCAGCGACTACCGGGAGTTTAACGCCATAAAAGAAGAAGTGAACTATCAGTTGATAGCCATTGTTAAAAAACATAGCGGACAGTTTGCATTTCCATCAAGAATCGTTTATCTTCGGTCAGAAGCTGAGTTCCCGCTCGAAAATCAAAAATAATTCCTGGCTACTTTTGAATACTTTTTAAAACATTTGCATCTTTTGGTCGTTCTTGTTGACAAAGCGGGATTTAACTATTAACATTGTGGTCATATAGGTTCTGACCCGCTATCCCAGGTGTTCTGCCTCTATCCATGTAATCTGAGGCCGCAAGCCAAATCCACCTGAACAAACTGTCCCTGTTGAACCCCACCACGCACCAGCGTAGTTGTGTTATTACACTGAAACAGTTGCTGCAAGTGCATAGGTCAAGCAAATATCTGACTTGTAATCAATCGTACCATTAAAGCACTACTTTTCCTCATTTGGATTCATTTATCCACGGCTTGCCGTAGCGACAATTATCTCACACATTTTCAAGTAAAGCCCCCTTTGCTTACTCTGGCTTTTTATGTACAATAAGGAAGAACTCGATCTGAAACTCTTATCAGAATTGAAAGCGATTGCTGAATCATTCAGTATTCGTGACATCAGTAAATTCAACAAAAAGGAACTGGTTTACAAAATTTTAGACCAGCAATCCTTACTCCCCGACCCCGTTCCGGCTCCCACTGAAAACGGCAAAAGCGCGGAAGCCACCCCCGTGGTGGTCGCCGAAGCCCCGCGCCGTGGACGCCGTCCACGACCGGAACCAACACCGGTAGCCGAGACGGCTCCCGTTGCACAACCTGCTCCTGCTGCCCTGGAAACGCCGGCTTCGGCTCCCGAACCCGTTCAGCCCGAAATGGTAACCCCCACTCCGGAAGCCCGAACTGAAGAACCACGCATACCGGTCGTACGGCCCAATCGTGACAATACGGCCCGAAACGGCCGACCCGCCGATGCAGCAGGCACCCGCCCGCAAAACCGGCGTGGTCCGGAACAAACCGGCTCCATTCGCCCCACCCGAAACGAAAATTCCGATTCCCACGATCCCCGGCGGGTGCGTCAACGGATCCGCAAAGACGAGGAGGTTGGCGAAGATATTATTCCAGCAGCGCCTTCTGCGGAGAAATCCATTGAAAAAAAGGGACTTCCCAACCAGCCCCAGCGCCCGGAACAACTCCGCAACCGCAAAGGAGAACTGGAACAACCCGCTTTGGATCTGTCGATTGAAACCGAAACCGACGACTTTTACACCGCGCCCACCGAAACCGATGGCGAGCCATCAGAGGGAACCGTTGTTAGCCCCGCCACGCCGGAAACCCCGATTCAAGCTGATCAGCCTGAAGCAACCAGTCAAACCCCGACACAACAACCCGAACGCCAGCAGCGTGACGTGGTGCGCCCGGATGAGTATACCAACCGCATTCGCCGACAGTATAACCAGCACGTTCGGGAATTCGACGGGATTATCGAAAACGAAGGTGTTCTGGAAATCATGTCCGATGGTGGCTACGGCTTCCTGCGATCGGCCGATTATAATTATCTGGCCAGCCCCGACGACATATATGTATCACCGTCACAAATCAAGCTCTTTGGTCTGAAAACCGGGGACACCGTACGCGGTCAAATCCGTCCACCCAAAGAAGGTGAAAAATATTTCGCCCTGCTTCGAGTTTCATCGGTCAATGGCAAAACGACTGAGGAAATCCGCGACCGGATTCCGTTCGAATACCTGACTCCGCTTTTCCCGGAAGAAAAACTGAACCTAAGCTACCGTTCCGATCAATATTCGACCCGGATTGTGGACCTTTTCGCACCGATTGGGAAAGGCCAGCGGGGGATGATCGTGGCCCAGCCCAAAACCGGTAAAACCGTGTTGCTGAAAGACATCGCCAACGCCATCACCAAAAATCACCCGGAAGTTTACCTCATCATTCTGCTGATCGACGAACGCCCGGAAGAGGTGACGGACATGGCCCGGAGTGTGAACGCCGAAGTCATTTCGTCCACGTTTGACGAACAAGCCGAGCGGCACGTTAAAGTAGCCTCGATGGTGTTGGAAAAAGCGAAACGGATGGTCGAGTGCGGTCATGATGTGGTTATTCTGCTCGATTCGATCACGCGTCTGGCGCGGGCCTATAACACCGTGGTGCCTTCGTCCGGGAAGATTCTGTCGGGTGGTGTCGATGCCAACGCCCTCCACAAGCCAAAACGCTTTTTTGGGGCCGCCCGAAACGTTGAATTTGGCGGCTCGTTAACGATCATTGCCACAGCGCTGATCGATACGGGTTCGAAAATGGACGAAGTAATCTTCGAGGAATTCAAAGGGACCGGTAACATGGAACTCCAGCTCGACCGGAAACTGTCCAACAAGCGCGTTTATCCGGCGGTTGACGTTCTCTCGTCCGGTACGCGTCGGGAAGACTTGCTGCTTGACAAAGAAACCCTGCAACGCATCTGGATTCTTCGCAAGCACATGGCCGATATGAACGCGATGGAGTCGATGGACTTCCTGCTCGACCGCATGCGCGGAACCCGCAACAACGAGGAATTTCTGGTGTCGATGAACCGCTAACATTCATCTTCCCCTCGTCTTTTTTATACACTAAAACCGTGTTGCAGCCCGAAAGGTCCGCGACACGGTTTTTTAGTTACCAGACAATCCCATCGCATTTGAGAAAGGCACTGCCACAGAAGGCGTTTCTCAAAAAATAATTTCGGGTTTGCATGACTTCACGGCCCTTTTCGAGTCTCAATGAAGGAATATAAACTTCAAACCCGTCGTTATTTCATGTTCACCAATAAAACTCCCTGGGTTGTGCTGCTCCTTGTCTGGATGGGCGGTTCAACCTATTGGCATGTCTGCCACATCAAACAATTGTGCGCCGACGACGATACTCCCCGGCCATCCCTTTCTGCGGATTCAAAAACAGCTCCTGCCTTTACGGTTCCCGGTTTGCAGTTTGCGGATGGAACCACCGCATCCTTCCAGTCGGCGGGTCATCTGGCGTTTGCCAAATCCGGGGCCGAAGTCAACCCGGCGGGCGTTCAGACTTTGCTGGATTCCCTGGCACTCTATCTGAAAGCAAACCCCGGCAAACGCGTGCAACTGACGGGTTTCTATGATCCGAATGAGCAAAATCCATCGACTGACGCCAATCTGGGGCTGGCCCGCGCCAACAGCGTCCGCGCTTATCTGAAAACGCTGGGTGTAGCGGATACGCTCTTCACGATACAAGGCGAATCAACTGCCGATCTGGCTTTCACGCCGGCCGGCGATTCGCTCTATGGCGGTATTCGCTTTGCGTTTCTGGAAGAAGTACTGGTCAAAGCACCCAAACTGACCGAGGAAAAATTAGCTGACAGTCAAAAATTTGCATCCATTTTCGAGCCGATGGACTTGTACTTCAACACCGGCAAAATCGACTACATCAAAACCGACGGTACCCGTGAATTTCTGGAAAAAACCCGGACCTACCTGAAAGAACATCCGGATCAAAAACTGGTCATTACCGGCCATACCGATAATGTTGGTCCCGATGCGCTCAATCTGGCCCTGTCCAAGAAGCGGGCCACCGCCGTGAAAATGCAATTGGTGAACGAGGGTATTCCAGCCCGTCAGGTGGAAGTTCAGGGCAAAGGCGAAATCCAGCCCGTCGGCACCAATGAAACTGAAGACGGTCGCCGGGCCAACCGCCGGGCCTCGATCGTTGTGAAACCCTAATGTCCTCCGCTACCAAAAACGCATTACCACTATGTTTGAAATGAATCCCCATCAGTTGCCTGACGCCGTCCTGCAACACTGGATTATGTTACTGGTTTGTGGAACCCTAGGTTTCATCATTGGCTACATCGGGCGAAAGGTTACGATTCGCCAGCTCGAAAGCCAGATCAATGCCACCGAAAGCCAGGTGGAAGAGTGCCTGAAATCGAGCCAGGCGCAGCAGGAAGACATCGTTCTCCAACGCATCTCCTCCCGGGCGAATGAACTGAATTTCACACGGATCGGCCATTCCTCGCTCGCGAAAGCCGATGACCTGAAGGAAATCAACGGGATTGGTCCGTTTTTCGAGAAAAAACTGCACAGCCTCCGAATCTATACGTTTCAGCAGTTGGCCAATTGCACCACGGAAGACACCAACCAGATTGCCAACATCATTGAGTTCTTCCCCGACCGCATCGAGCGGGAGGACTGGATCGGTCAGGCAAAAAAGTTACACCGCAAAAAATACGGCGTTTAGAATTCAACTGTTCGACCTAAAAAAGCACTGATATTATGTTCAATTTAGATCCGTTTAGCCGGGGCGTTGCCATTACTGAAATCCTGATCTTGCTGGCCTTTGCCGCCCTTGTGGGCTATGTCCTCGCCCGGTTGATCACCAACAGCCGCATCAGCGAATTAAGAGCCGCTTTGTCCGATCAGGAAGCCGCCCTGGATGACTGCCACCGCAAGCGGAAAGCACCGCCGACCGTCGTTATAACTCCCCCATCCGCCAAAAAAACCGTCGAGTATTCCAGTGCCAATTTAGTTGCAACGACAACCAATGGTAGTACAACAACAGAAAGCGACGAAGAAACGATATTCCGTAAAATTGCGTCACGCGCTTCGGAATTGAATTTTGGCCGCATTGGCTACGCTACCCTGAATGATGCAGATGATCTGAAGGAAATCGTGGGCGTCGGTCCGTTTTTTGAACGCAAACTGCACACGCTCGGCATTTTCAGTTTCCGGCAACTGGCCAACTTTACGACCGAAGATGTGGAGAAGGTGAGTGATATTATTGAATTTTTCCCCGACCGCATCGAGCGCGAAGACTGGGTCGGACAGGCTAAACAACTGTATAAAAATAAGTACGGGCGGGAGGCTTAAAACGGTTTACGGTTTTCAGTATACGGTTTACGGTGGCTGACGCATTCAAATGCACGCGTCAGCCACCGTAAACCGTATACTGAAAACCGTAAACCCATTTTACAACGTCTCGACCGTGCGACGGATGAACGCGGTCAGGTCGGAGCCGGAAAGCATGCCCTGCGCCAGCTTAGCCAGATCCAGACTTTGTTTGACCAGTACCTTTTGCTCCTCCGTATCGCTTAATTTCAAAATGCGGTCGGCCAATGGGTGGTTGGCGTTCACGGCAATGTTGTAACTGTCCGGCATGGCACCGAACATGCCACGCTCCCCGCTCAACGCGGACATATCTTTCATCCGGCGGAAAAATTCGGGCAGGGTGATAATCACCGGCAGTTCGTCCGTCGGCATTGCTTCGACGGAAACCGTGCCGGTTTTAATATCCAGCGCTTCCTCAAACAACGTTTTCAGTTTTGTTTTGTCGTCTTCCGACAGCACACTTTCGTTATTGATCCCCTTGTCGATCAGCTTGTCGAACGTATCGGCATCGACACGTTTCAGGCTGGTTTTTTCGAGTTTGTATTCCAGTTGATTGATAAAATGGCTGTCGATCACCGTATCGAACAGCAACACCTCGTACCCGCGCTTCCGGGCCGATTCGATGAAACCATCCTGTTTCTGTAGATCATTCGTATACAGCCAGATGACCGAACCGTTTTTATCCGTCTGGTTTTCTTTAACGGCTGCGCTGAACTCCTCAAAGGTGAAGTATTTCCCTCCTACGTTTTTCACCAGACAGAAATCTTTGGCTTTTTCGTAGAACTTCTCGTCGCTGATAATACCGTATTTGACAAACAGACCGATGTCATCGAATTTCTGTTCGAAACCGGCGCGGTCGTTGCGGAATAGTTCTCCCAGTTTGTCAGCGACTTTACGCGTGATGTACCCGTTGATTTTCTTGACATTGCTGTCGGCTTGCAGAAAACTCCGCGACACGTTGAGCGGAATATCCGGCGAGTCGATTACGCCGTGCAGCATCATCAGGAAGTCCGGCACAATGTCTTTGACTTCATCGGTGATGAAAACCTGGCGGCTGTACAATTGAATTTTTTCACGCCGGATCTGAAAATCATTTTTAACCCTTGGGAAATACAGCACACCCGTCAGGTTAAACGGATAATCGACGTTCAGGTGAATCCAGAACAGGGGTTCCTCCGACATCGGATAGAGTTCCTTGTAAAAATTCAGGTAATCTTCGTCGGTCAGATCAGAAGGTGACTTGGTCCAGATCGGGGCAGTATTGTTAATGGTTGCGCCATCGAATTCGATGTCGATGGGCAGGAACCGGCCGTATTTGTCCAGAATCGACCGAAGGCGGTCTTTATCGAGAAACTCTTCCGAATCAGCGGCAATGTGCAGAATGATGTCCGTTCCATGTTCCGTCCGCTCGGCTTCCGTAATTTCAAACTCGGTCGAGCCATCGCAAATCCAGCGGGCCGCTTCCGAGCCTTCCCGGTACGATTTGGTGATAATTTCTACGTGATCCGAAACCATGAAGGCCGAATAGAAGCCCAAGCCAAAATGACCGATGATCGCGCCTTTTTCGTCCAGCTTGTCTTTGTACTTTTCCAGAAATTCCGAGGCTCCGGAAAACGCAATCTGGTTGATGTACTTCTTGATTTCTTCCGCCGTCATCCCGATACCCCGGTCGCTGACGGTAATGGTTTTGGCTTCTTCGTCGAGGGTAACGGTCACTTTCAAATCGCCCAGCTCACCATTGAATTCGCCGAATCCAGCCAGTTTTTTCAGTTTCTGTGATGCATCGACGGCATTTGAAACCAGTTCCCGTAAAAAAATCTCGTGATCGGAATAGAGAAATTTTTTGATGATCGGAAAGATGTTTTCCGTATGAATCGAAATTTGACCTTTTTCCTGAATGGTCGAGCTCATGACAATAAAAATTAGAGTATGATTGACGCAATAAACTGATGCCCAGACGGCACCAACAACTGTTCCAGAGCGTCAGAATGTGACAAGTTGGCAGTAAAAAGCCGACGGAAAATAAAAGATCGCGGATCCTCTACTATTTTCCGGACTGAGAAAACACCCTTTCCTATTTTCGTGTTTCGTATGCAATGACACCGAATGAACCACCCATCTCTACTACACCGCCCTATCGCCTGTGAACCCGAAAACATATACCGACATTACAACGGAAGAAATGGAGTCGCTGGTGATGGAACCGGAAACCGTCATTGTCGACGTGCGCGACGAATGGGAATTTGAAGAATTTAACATCGGTGGCCTGAACATCCCGCTGGCCGAAATCCGCAGCAAACGGCATTATCTGTTGCCGTATGACAACGTGATTGTGGTCTGCACCAATGGCGTCCGAAGCCGGGTGGCGGTGAAGGATTTCTGCCGCCATCCCGAAATGGAAGAAAAACAGTTGTATCACCTCAAAGGCGGCATTCTCGGAGCCGAAGAGTGATCATTTAAACCGCTACCGAACCGGTGAATACCCGAACCGCCGGGCCGATTAAATAAAGGTCGCTAAAACCGCCGTCAGCAGTGGTAACAAAGGATACCCGCAAATTACCGCCCAGCGTCTGAATCGAAACCGGGCTGCTCATACCGAGTTGCTGGTACGCAACCAAAGCCGAGGCTGTTACGCCTGTGCCGCAGGAATAGGTTTCATCCTCAACACCCCGCTCGTAGGTTCTTACAAACAAGGCATTAGCCCCAATTGGCTGCATGAAATTGGCGTTGGTTCCACCGGGTGCAAACCGACTGTCATAGCGAACCGGCCGGCCTTCCGCGACAACATCCATCGATTCGACGTCTTCTACCACTTTCACGTAATGCGGAGAACCGGTATTCAGAAAAGCATAATCAGCCTGCTGGTCGATCCCGGCAATTTCGTTCATTTTCAGGGATACTTCCGCTTCGGTGACCGAAGCCTGGTGTTCGCCATCGACGGCCAGAAAGCGGGTTTCTATTTCAAACAAACCTAAATCGTGCGCAAACCGAACGATGCAGCGTCCGCCATTGCCACACATGCTGCCTTCGGCGCCATCCGCGTTGAAGTAAACCATCTGAAAGTCATACTCCGGGTGATTGCGAAGCAGAATCAGTCCATCGGCGCCGATCCCAAACCGCCGGTGACAAAGCCGGGCAATGCGTTCCTGCGAAACCGGGAAGGTTTCTTCGCGGTCGTCGATCAGGATGAAATCGTTGCCGGTTCCCTGGTATTTGAAGAAATCGATCATTTTATGAGTTAAGAGTTAAGGGTTAAGAATTAAGAGTTGGCTGACGCATACAAAACTCTTAACTCTTAACTCTTAACTCTTAATTAATAATTCTTAACTCTTTTTTTGGGGTACAAAAAAAGCCGTCCGGACAGACAGCTTTCTTACTGAGAAGATGGGCAGTACTACGCCTGTGGCTGTCTTACTTTAGCCTTGCGTTCCTTGATCCGTGCTGCTTTACCCTGACGACCACGCAGATAGAACAAACGTGCCCGGCGAACGCGGCCCAGACGAACCAATTCAACTTTGTCGATATTCGGCGACAGAATCGGGAAAATCCGCTCAACACCGATACCATTTGAGATCTTGCGTACTGTAAACGTTTCTCCGTTGGTGTTCGGATTCCGGCGCTGGATTACCGTTCCCGAGTAAACCTGAATCCGCTCTTTGTTTCCTTCACGGATTTTAACATGCACATTGACTGTATCGCCTGAGTGGAAGTCCGGAAAATTGTTCCGCCGACCTGCATTCTCAGCTTCGACCAGTTTAATTAATTCACTCATGACCGTAGATATCTTCGGGGGTATGAAATTTCCTAATAAGCCGCAAATATAGCCAAAAGATTCCGTTTTATAAATAGTTGTCCTTAAAATAAATTGATTGCCCCCCGAACCGTGGAAAGTTAACGGGTTTTTAGCTAATTCGCCATTGAAGACCCGAACCCGTTAGTCCCAGTTGATCCAGCCTGATGAAAATTCTGACCGTTGAACAAACCCGTACCCTCGATCAATATACCATTGAGCATGAACCCATTGCGCCCATCAACCTCATGGAAAGGGCTGCTCAGGCGTTTACCGACTGGTATACGGCCCGGTTTGACAAAACCCGTCCCGTTCGGGTTTTCTGCGGATTAGGCAATAACGGCGGTGACGGGTTGGCAATTGCGCGTTTGCTGACCCAGTTAGAATATTCCGTGCAGACGTATGTGGTTCGCTACGCTCCCCGCGAATCCGATGACTTCATGCACAACCACCGGCGGCTGAAGCTGATTTCATCCATCAATTACATTGAAAATGAACGCGATATACCGATTATTCGAAACCGGGAAGTGGTGATTGATGCCATTCTGGGCTCGGGACTCTCCCGAACCACGGAGGGCATTGTTCAGGCGGTGATCGACGCCATCAACCACAGTCCGGCCACGGTCGTTGCGGTTGATATTGCCAGTGGTCTCTTTGCCGACACCGCCAACGGCCCCAATTCTACCATCATTCAGCCGGATTATACCGTCGCCTTTCACCTGCCGAAACTGGCTTTTCTGCAACCGACTTTGGGGCTTTACGTGGGCGAATGGCACTGGGTCGATATTGGATTGAGCCGGGTCTTTATCGAACGAACGCCGACGACCTATTTTTATACCACCGAACAGGAAGCCCGCCATTTGTTACGCCCACGAAACCGGTTTTCGCACAAAGGGTCGTTCGGGCATGCCCTGCTGCTGGTTGGCAGTTACGGAAAAATTGGGGCTGGTGTTCTCGCGTCTAAAGCCTGCCTACGGTCGGGGGTTGGGCTGCTGACCGTACAGATGCCCCGTTGTGGCTACGAAATTCTGCAAACCACGGTCCCGGAAGCCATGTGCCTGCCCGATGGCCATTTACACATTCTGTCGGGACAGTCGGAACTGGAAGCACCCGAGCTAAGCAGCTATTCGGCCATCGGTGTTGGACCCGGCATTGGCACCGCTCCCGAAACCCTGGCGATGTTGCGCAAACTGCTTTCGGAAGCAAAAAAACCGATGGTGATTGACGCCGATGCCATTAATCTGATTGCCCGGAATCGTGATCTGATTGATAAGATACCGAAAAACAGCATTTTAACACCCCATCCCAAAGAGTTTGAGCGACTGACACGACGCTGGACGAGCGATTATGACAAATTGGGAATTCTGCGGGATTTTGCCCAGCGCAACCAGTTTGTTGTCGTTCTGAAAGGTGCCCATACGGCCATTGCGACGCCGGACGGAACCACCCATTTCAATTCAACCGGGAATCCGGGCATGAGCACCGGCGGAACCGGCGACGTTCTGACGGGCATTCTAACGGCCCTGATCGCGCAGGGGTATGACCCGGTGGAAGCAGCAGTACTGGGCGTTTTTGAACACGGGCGGGCGGGTGACCGCGCGGCCGAACATCGTGGCCCAATTGGTCTGACGGCTTCCGACATCATCGAAGCCCTGCGGTGGGATTAAGACCTGTGGCTGCTTTTCAATGGTAAAAATACCCGTCTAAAAAAAGATTTTTTCTTCTCCATCTATTTTCTTACAACCAACGTAGATACAACCGGGTCTAACGTTGTGTAATACGTTCCCAACGGGTGTAGAAAAAAATCTACACTTACCCATCAGCTCTTGTCTGTAAAAAATCAAAAAAAATGCTTTTCAGCTTTTTTATCTATAAATAACAGACTGAAAATCAGACAAGTTTTCCTTTTGGTAAGTCAAGTTAAAAAATCGCCATCCACTGGAATAGTATTTGACTGAAGAGTAAGTAGTGTACTGCAACTTGAAATGTGAAAACTACCTGTTTTGAAAATCACGTAGTTGTACGCATTCCAAAACCGCCCGGATTGCCGAATTTTGTAGTCTATATCCAGCATATCCTATATCAACACCATAATTGAACGTTATCATGAGAAATGTTGTCCCAAAAGAATGGAGAGCGAATCGTACAGGAGGTCGCCGTGCTCGATTTGAAATTGATCAGATTTCATTGTTAGGCGTCTTAACTGTAATGATTTTTGCCTATATTCTCTTTCACTTCGTTTACCCGATCATTTCGAAAGGGTTATTCTGGTAACACATTCTGAGTAAACCACACCAAAACAGATTTCATCAGGAAGAGCGGATTTCAAAACCGGTTGCTCCTGATGAAATCTGTTTTTTATTTCATCAGTTGATAAACCAGAAAAGCGGAACCATACGCCAGAACGCTCATGTAGGCTAACTGAATCATGGGCCACTTCCACCCCTTCGTCTCGCGGTAAACGGTTGCGATCGTGCTCATACACATCATCGCGAATACGTAAAAAACCAGCAACGAAAAGGCCACTGCGGGCGTATACATCGGCCCGCCCGTCTCCGGGTTCATTTCTGCCGCCAGTTTTTCCCGAATCGTATTGTCGTTTCCTTCGCCGGCGCTCCCGATGCTGTAGATGGTGGCAATGGTCCCGACAAACACTTCGCGGGCCGCAAACGAACTGATGAGGGCAATTCCGATTTTCCAGTCGTAGCCCAGCGGTTTGATCACGGGCTCCAGAATTTTCCCGAATCGACCGGCGTAGGAAGCTTCCAGTTTCTCCGAAGCGACCCGGTTTTCCACCTGTTCAGCCGGCAGATTGGCATATTCACTTCGCACCCGGTTTTCGGCCTGTTCCAGCGCATCGCCGGGACCGTAGGAGGCCAACACCCACAGCACAATCGAAATGGCGACGATGACCCGCCCAGCCTGCCATACGAACGACGTAACACTATCCCATACCGTGATGCCGACGTGGTTCCAGCGCGGCCATTTGTAGGTAGGCAGTTCCATCACAAACAAGCTCCGTTCTTTGGCTTTGATGATGAGTTTGAAGGCATAGGCCGCCACCAGAGCCGCCACCAGCCCGAGCAGATACAAGCCCATCATTACAATTCCCTGTAAATTCAGGAAGCCCAGTACGGTTTTTTCCGGGACCACCAGCGCAATGAGAATGGTGTAGATCGGCAAGCGGGCGGAACAGCTCATGAGGGGCGTCACCAGAATGGTGATCAGTCGCTCGCGCCACGAACCAATGCTGCGGGTGGCCATGATGGCCGGAACAGCACAGGCCACGCCCGAAATCAATGGCACCACACTGCGCCCGTTTAACCCAAATTGCCGCATAATGCGATCCATTAGCACCATCACCCGCGACATATAACCCGATTCTTCGAGCAGCGAAACCAGCAGAAACAGGAAAGCTATTTGCGGAATGAAAACGACGACACCACCCACCCCGGCAATGATGCCGTCTGTCAGTAAGTCCGTAAGCGGACTGTCGGGAAGCTGTTCGTGCAGGGTGCCATTCAGCCAGGCCACACCCGCGTCGATGCCATCGACAAAGGGCTGCGCCCAGGCAAAAATGGCCTGAAAAATCAGGAGGAGAACCGTGGCAAAAATGGCATAGCCCCAGATGGGATGCAGTAGAATCCGGTCGATGCGCTGGCTCCAGGTCGACTGGTCGAGGGGCCGTTTGTCCGTCACGACGGTTTTGAGCACTTCGCCAATGCGCTTATACCGCCCAATGGTTTCCTTCGCCTGAAAATCGACCTCGTCGAACTGGTATTTTTCAATCAGGCCGTCCAGTTTAACCCGTTGCGGTTGTCCGAGAAACGAAAATCCGTCGTGTTGAATGAGGTATTGCAGGGCGAGATAATTGTTGGTGAGCTGGAATTGCTGCCGAACATCGGAAATCAGCCCCTTCATGTCGTGCCCCGCTAAAACCGTCTGCTGTCCGGGATCGAAAAAAAGCGTTTCCGAAACCGTCGGCTGGCCAATTTGCTGCTCGATGGCTACCTTCAACAGCTCCAGCCCCTCCCCGATCCGCGCATTGATTTTCACCACCGGTACGCCCAGTTGCATCGACAACCGCACGGCATTAATTTCCAGGTGCTGCTGCCTGGCAATATCCAGCATATTCAGCGCCATGATAACCGGCACGCCCAAATCCTGAATCTGACTGAAAAGCAGCAGGTTACGGTTCAGGTTGGAGGCATCGACCACCACCACGGCCACATCCGGGTAATCCGGATGCTGCGGATTGGCCAGAATATCGGTTACGACCTGTTCGTCAATAGATTTCGGGTAAATACTATAAACGCCCGGCAAGTCGATGACCGAAATTTCGGTGATCTCATTCAGAAAGGCCGTTCCCGATTTTTTATCGACGGTCACACCGGGAAAGTTGCCCACTTTCTGGCGAAGGCCGGTTAATTGATTAAACAGCGATGATTTTCCGGAGTTCGGATTGCCCACGAGGGCGATGACAGGTTTTGATTTCAAGGGTACTATAGAATGAAAAAGCCGGGAACTGTCCTACAACACCCGGCCCCCTGGCGATATTATTGTTCGATTAATATGGTAGCCGCTTCTGATTTCCGCATCGATAAACAGTACCCGGAAACATTCAGACAAATGGGATCTCCCAACGGCGCTTTGCAGTGCAAACACACTTCCGTGCCGGGTAAACAACCCATTTCAAGCAACTTCAGCGACATCCATTGGTCACTAAATGACTCGATTACCGCTTTTTCGCCAACCTTTAAATCGGCGACACTGCGCTTCTGTATTTTTCGGTGGGGCATTCGCGTACGATATTTAGACTCATTACAAATTAATGCAAGTTAACGGATATCCGTTCGCTTTTACAAGAAATGTTTCAAAAAAACCGGGGTTTTCTGGCTGGACGAGTAAACGAAAAAATTAGTTAAAACGGGCAGATTCCACAAACCGGATTAATTCCGGGAGTCGTTCGCTCCAGCCCGTGAAAAAACCGCCCTCTTATCAAGCTGAACTGGGGTTTGTGTTGTAATTTTGTAGAATCTGGTACAAGCACTCGAAATTCATACATTTTGACCGGATAACGGAGGGTAAAGTCCTTCAGGCAACAGCGCGATGCAACAGTTCAGAGTATTAATCAGCAAAGAATTTCGGTTGGAATGGCGACAGCGATATGCCCTGAACGGGATGCTGCTCTACATAGTCAGCACGGTTTTCGTCTGTTTTCTGAGCTTCAGCCTGCGCCGGAACCAACTGACGCCGATGGTCTGGAACGCGTTGTTCTGGATTATTCTGTTGTTTACGGCCATCAATGCCATTGCCAAAAGTTTCGTGCAGGAGCGCGCCGGGCGGCTTTTATACTATTACACACTGGTCAGTCCGCAGAAAATCATCCTGTCCAAAATTGTGTACAACACCCTGCTGATGCTGGTGCTGGCCGGTTTGGGGTTCGGGATTTACACGCTGGTGATGGGCGTTCCCGGTGAGGGGATGGACATGCCGCTGTTTGTGGTCAATCTGCTGCTGGGTGCCATCGGCTTTGCGGCTTCGCTGACGCTGGTTGCGGGCATTGCCTCCAAAGCCGAAAATAGTGCGACGCTCATGGCGGTTTTAAGCTTTCCGGTGGTGCTTCCTTTGCTGCTTATGCTGATTCGGGTGTCAAAAAATGCACTTGATGGCTTAGACCGTAGCGTTAGTCTGGACGAAATCGGAACTTTGCTGGCCATCGACGCCATTGTGCTGGTGTTGTCGGTATTGTTATTTCCCTATTTGTGGAGAAGTTGAAATGACTATGAAAAAAAACTGGTGGAAAGTCCTGGCCGTCGTCATCATGACGTATGTGATCTGGGTTGGTCTTCTGGGAACGGTTCCCCGTCAACCCATTCTGAATGAGAGCATTCGCAACGTCTATTTTCACGTTCCGCTGTGGTTTTCGATGATCATCCTGATGCTGACGTCGATGATTTACTCGATCCGGTATCTGCGGAAAGGGCGCATGGACGACGATCATATTTCCGTGGAGTTTGCCAACAGCGCCATTCTCTACGGTATTCTGGGGTGTGCCACCGGCTCACTCTGGGCCAGCGTCACCTGGGGAGATCCATGGCCCAACGACCCCAAACTGAATAGCGTCGCGGTCGGAATGCTGATGTATTTCGCCTACCTGATTCTGCGGAACTCGTTTGATGACGAACTGCGCCGGGCCCGGATTTCGGCGATCTACAACATTTTTGCCTTCGCGGTTTTTGTGCCGCTCATTTTTATTCTGCCCCGGCTCACCGATTCACTGCACCCGGGCAATGGCGGCAACCCGGCTTTTGGCAAATACGACATGGACAGCGGCATGCGGCTGGTGCTGTATCCGTCCGTGATCGGGATGACGTTACTGGGCGTTTGGATTACCCAACTGCGGGTGCGGCTGCGTCGGCTACGCGACCGGCTGGATCATATCAACGATGCCCTGCCCAAAGCCCATTCCACTGCGGAATGATTAGCCGACCAAACTTGTTACCACTTTACACTACTCACTACTATGATACCTAAATTCCTAGTCCTTTGTTTTTTGGTATTGCTGTCGTTCAGCAGTCAGGCTCAGGAAATTGAGATGGCTGACCGGCTTCGGGCCGATGGTAAAATCTGGGTCGTTGTGGCCGTTTTCCTGGTTACCTTTGCGGGAGTCATTGCCTACCTCATCCGACTGGATACGAAAATTAGTAAACTGGAAAAAGAGATTTCTAAATAGTCAAGAGAGGATAGACAAGAGAGTAAAGACAAAAACGCGTCCTGTTATTCTTTACTCTCTTGTCTATCCTCTTTATTCTCAATCATGAAAAAGACACATATTCTCGGTATTGTCGTGATTGCCCTGGCAATCGGTATCATTATTTCCACCGCAGGGGATGCCAGTTCCTACGTGACTTTCACCCAGGCGGCTGAACTGGCCAAAAGTGGTGAATCCGACGGCGTTCACGTCGTGGGCACCCTGACAAAAGACGCGCAGGGCAAGATCATCAACATGGTGTATCAACCCCAGGTCGACCCCAACCGTTTCGAATTCACGCTGGTCGACACCGAAAACCACCTCCAGAAAGTGGTCTACAATTCGCCCAAACCGCAGGATTTCGACCGTTCCGAACAGGTGGTGGTCATCGGCAGCATGCAGGGCGATCATTTCCGCGCCGATAAAATTCTGCTGAAATGCCCGTCGAAATACCAGGATAACAAGCTGGAAACCAAAGAATACGAAGCGAAAACGGCAAAGTTATAAATACATGGTTTTGATGGTTGGATAGGGTTGAATGGTTTTGATGGTTAAAATGGTTAGGTGATCGAACGCTTTCAATCATGACCAATCCATTCAACCATTTTCAACCATTAGAACCATTTTTAACCATAAAACCACCCCTTTAGCCATTCGAACCATTCAATCATGATTCATACAACCGTCGGTAATATCGGCCACCTTTTTGTTATTATATCCTTTGTTACGGCCCTGATGTCCACGTTCGCCTACCTGCGGATTTCGCTGGCGGGTAACGAGCTGTTGCAAAACAAACGGGAAATTACGCAGTGGCGCTGGCTGGCCCGGGGTGCTTTTTATCTCCACGGCGTCGCCATTTTCGGTATCGTCGCCTGTTTGTTCTACATCATTTCCAATCATTATTACGAATACCATTACGCCTGGAGTTACTCGTCGCGCGCGTTGCCGGCTGAATACATCATCTCAAGTTTCTGGCACGGACAGGAAGGCAGTTTTCTGCTCTGGCTGTTCTGGAACGTGATTCTGGGTATCGTTCTGATTCAAACCAACCGCGACGACCGGGCAAAAAGCCTCAGTTCGCGCCAGTGGGAAGCGCCGATGATGACGGTTTTTGCGTTAGTCCAGGCTTTTCTGGCATCCATGATTCTGGGTGTGGTTTTTGGCGACACCTTCAAAGTGGGCAGTTCACCGTTCGTATTGATGCGGGATGCGTTGGCCGATATACCGATTTTTACCAGCAATCCGAATTACATTCCGGAAGACGGCAAGGGCATGAACCCGCTGCTGCAAAATTACTGGATGGTCATTCACCCACCAACGTTGTTTTTGGGCTATGCCACGACGCTGATTCCATTCGCTTTTTGCATTGCCGGTTTGTGGAAAAACGAGCCGAAAGAATGGATGCGTCCCGCCCTGCCCTGGGCGTTGTTCTCGGCCATGGTACTGGGCGTCGGGATTTTGATGGGTGGCTACTGGGCTTACGAAACACTTAATTTCGGTGGTTACTGGAACTGGGACCCGGTCGAAAACTCGGTGTTGGTGCCCTGGATGGTCCTGATAGCGTCCATTCACGCCATGCTGATTGCCAAAAAAAGTTCGACTGGCTTGAAAACCGCCATCATTCTTTCCGTAGCCACGTTCCTGCTGATTCTCTATTCGACCTTCCTGACTCGCAGTGGTATTCTGGGCAATGCCTCGGTTCACTCTTTTACGGATCTGGGGCTTTCCGGCCAGTTGCTAATTTACATGCTGGTTTTCGTCGCGATGGCTGTGGTGTTGATCAGTTTCAAATGGAAATTGATTGAGAAAGACGAAGAAGAAACTTCCGTATATTCCAAAGAATTCTGGCTGTTCATCGGTGCCATCGTGCTCTGTCTGGCCGGTTTTCAGGTTCTGAACACCACCTCGTTTCCGGTTTATAACAAAATTGGCGAAGCCTTCGGATTTAGCCCCAACATCGCCATGCCCGCCGATCAGGTGGCGCACTACAACAAATTCCAGATCTGGTTTTTCTCGGCCATTGCGCTGTTGACGGGAATCGGGCAATTCATCTGGTGGCGGAAAGTGGGCAAAGGCAATCTGAACTCCCTCATTACTTCCGGCATCATTACAATGTTCATCAGTGGCGGTTTGATTGCTTACGGTGACATTACGAAACCGGCCTTCATGGTGTTGCTCACTACATCGGTTTTTGCCATTGTTGCGAATTCGAGCATTTTGTGGGGCGTCGTTCGGGGGAATTACAAGCTGTCGGGTGGCGCAGTGGCGCACATTGGCGTGGCCCTGATGCTAATCGGAATTTTGTTTTCGTCGGGCTATTCCAAAATTGTCTCCCTGAACAACACCGGTTTACTGATTTCGAAAGGGGACGATTTTACGAAAAATGATAACAAGGAAAACAAGGAAAACGTCATCCTGTGGCTCAATCAGCCGCAGAAAATGAGCGGTTATCTCCTCACGTACCGGGGCCAGCGGATCGAGATTCGCGACGTGCCGGATTACGTTCCCCGCAACTGGGTCGAGCCGATTGTGGGCGCCACGCCGGAACTGAGTTTTCACGGAATTGCGACACGGGATATTGAACAAAACGGCAAGCTGTATCACAAAAAAGGCGATACCGTTGCCCTGCACCCCGAAAACACCTATTACGAAGTGGAATACCGCGAACCGGGGGGCAAGATTTTCACCTTGTATCCGCGTGGTCAGATCAACGAGCAAATGGGCGCAGGCGGTTTTCTGCCCTCGCCGGATATTCGCCGGATGCCGGGCAAAGACCTGTATACTTACGTAGCGACCGTTCCCGACCCCAGCAGCGAAGGCACCTGGAGCCCGACGGAAACGTACCGGATTGCGCCCAAAGATACCTTCTTCGTGAACGATTACGTAGCGGTTTTTGACAATGTCATTCAAACCCGCGAAATCGAAGGAACACCCCTCGGACCAAACGATGCGGCTGTCAAAGCCGTGGTTCGCGTGCTGGACAAGGAGCGGGAATATACCCTGTCACCGGCCTTCATCATTAAAGACCGCATGGTGGGCCGGAAAGCCGAAACCAACGAAGAACTCGGCTTACGGCTTCAGTTGAACGAAATCGATCCGCGAACCGGCCTGTTTACCTTCACGGCCAACACGACCCAGCGCGATTACATCGTGATGAAAGCCAAGGAAATGCCGCTCATCAACCTGCTCTGGATCGGGACGTTTGTGCTTGTCATCGGTTTCTCGATGGCTGCAATCCGTCGCTACCGGGAATTCACCAAGATGCGGGACAAAAAGAAGCCGACGCTGGTGGGCAGTTCACAGTAGGCATTTTATGAAAATCAGAGAAACCGTTCTTATTTCCCTTTCCATCGGCTGCCTTATTCTGTGGGTTCTGGAGTTCCGGCGGACGCGTACGTTTGGCGAACATTACTGGCTAATTATGCTGTGTCTGGCGTTTTTGCTGGCTTTTATGTATGTTCGTGGCGTACACCTGAATTCGGTCAAACAAAAACCGGCGGTTCCGGTGAAACCAACCCGAAAAAAGAAGAAAAAGTCTTGAACTCGGATTACGCAGATTAAAGGATTAACCACGATCGCTGACACGGTCTTTTAATCCGCGTAATCCGAGTTCAGAAACCCTATGGAATCCTACAGTATTCTCCTCGGAGCATTCGTGGCACTGGTGCTGGCCGGTTTTTTCTCGGCGGTCGAGATGGCCTACCAATCGGTGAACCGGCTTTATTTTGAACTGCACAGTAAACAGGGGCCCTTAGGCGAAAAGCTGGTATCGGCCTTTCTGAAACAACCCATTCTGTTTGTCGGTACAACCCTGACCGGGAATACGCTCTTTCTGGTGTTATACGGTGTGCTGGGCGTGACGGCCCTCAACCCGTTTCTGTCAGCCTACGTTCCGGATGCGTTCAACCATCCCGTTACACTGATCGTCATCGAAACGCTGATTCTGACGGTTGTTTTCATGCCGTTCGCGGATTATGTTCCTAAAAGCCTAGCGCTCATTCACCCCGATGCGTTCATGGAAAGGCTGGCGATTCCGATTTGGGTCATCTACAAGGCTATTGCGCCCATCGTCCGGCTGATGGTCTGGCTCACCAAAGGCATCGTCAAGATTATTCCGGGAAGTCAGTACTCCGAAGTTCGGCCGGTTTTTGGCCTGATCGACCTGAACCACTACCTCCAGCAATTCAACCAGCAGAAACAGCAGGTCGATTCGAGTCAGGAAGAAATCGACATCGATACCGAAATTCTGAACAATGCCATCGATTTCCGCAACGTAGCTGTGCGGGATTGCATGATTCCACGGACGGAAATTACGGCGGTGGATGTGGAAGACAGCATTGAAGAATTGAAAAAGTGTTTTCAGGACAGCGGCCACTCAAAAATTGTCGTATACCGTGACAACATCGACGACGTAATTGGCTATTGCCACGCCCTGGCCCTCTTTCAAAAACCGCAAAGCATTGAGAGCATCCTGACGCCCATTCGGGTTGTGCCGGACAGTATGCCTGCCCGGTTGTTGCTCGAAAAGTTTCTGGCCGAACGCAAAAGTCTCGCTTTGGTAGTTGATGAATTCGGGGGAACATCAGGCCTGGTTAGCGTCGAGGATTTGGTAGAACAGATTTTCGGCGAGATTCAGGACGAATATGACACCAACGAAGATTGGGACGAACGGCAACTGGACGACAACACCTGGCTCCTGAGTGCCCGGCACGAAATCGAAAATCTAAATGAAAAGTACGGTTGGGGCATCCCAGAAGGCGATTATGATACCCTGGGCGGTTTAATTTTATCGATCAATGGCGAAATTCCGAACGTAAACGATGTGATTGAAATGTCGCCGTTTACGTTTACGATTCTGTCGATGACGGAAGCCCGGATCGATCTGGTGCGGGTTCAGATTGTTCAAAAAGAAGACTAGACAAGAGAGCAGAGACAAGAGAGTAAAGACCAACCGCCCAAAATACCGTCCCCCTCTCTGTTCTCACTTCTCGACTCTCACTTCTCTATTCTAAAATCACCCCTGCTCAAACCACTCCCGGAACACGGCGGCTTTTTCTTTGCTGATGGTCAATTCAGTCGTGGCCGGTTTTCGGAGGGTGACAATCAGCTTGCCGCTGTAATGCGATTGATAACCGGCAATCGCATTCAGATTGACCAGACACTGGCGGTTGGCGCGAATGAAAACACCCGGATCCGTCAGTTCTTCCAGTTCATCCAGCGAGCCGTAATCCGTTACCAATTTCTGCCCGTCCATCGTGTAGAGATAGATCAACTCATCCCGGCAAAAATACGCCACGTTTTCTTCCAGAACCGGCACAATATTCCGGAGGTAATGCGCCATAAACCGGTGTTTGTACTTTTTGCTCGGTGCCGAAACGTCCGCCAGCAAATCCCGGAGCTGATCCCGAAAATCGGCCGAAGTACCGCCCTGCCGCCAACGGTGGTATTTGTCGAAGGCGGCTTTTAATTCGTCCGGTTCGACTGGTTTCAGCAGGTAATCGATGCTGTTGAGTTTGAACGCCCGAATGGCATATTCGTCGTAAGCCGTCGTAAAAATGATGGGACACTTCGGATTGATTTCACGATAGATATCAAAACTGACTCCGTCGGAAAGCTGAATGTCTGACAAAATCAGATCCGGCTCCGGAAGATCGGTGGCGCGGTGGCGGCCAAACCACTCCATCGCCATCTGCACACTCTCCAGCGGTCCTTCGAGATGAGCCTCCGGCTCCAGTTGCCGAACCAGTCGGGCCAACGTTTTGGCAACCAGCGGTTCATCTTCGATCAATAAAATAGTCATGCCTTTTTTACGCTCAAAATCGATTTTTATTAAACATTCGCTGAATGATCCAGTTAAAATAGGTAATAATCAACACACCTTGCAATCATGACAAACGACGAAATAGTTGACTCTCTGAACGATCTGGTTAAAATTAACAACGACCGCATCAACGGTTTTGAAAAAGCCGCCGAGGACATCGAAGACGCCGAACTGGCTTCTCTGTTCAAGAACCTGACTTCACAAAGCCGGAAATTCCGGAGTGAACTGGCCGACAACATCGTTCGCATTGGCGGAGTGGTTCCCGGCGTTGACGAAACCAGTACCGGCAGCAAAATTCACCGCGCCTGGATCGACATCAAGTCGGCCTTTACGGGAAAAGACCGTAATACGGTTCTCGAATCCTGCGTTTTTGGCGAAAATGCTGCGGTTGAAGAATACGAAGAAACGTTGGAAGATGAAAGCATTCCATCCTACATCCGCCAAACCCTCAGCACCCAACTCGACGAACTCCGCCAAACCCGCGATCAAATCGCGACGCTGCGGGATGTTACGGAGTAAAATCTGAAATAATATCGAATAATGAATGTTGAATATTGAATAACGAATATCGAATAATGAAAAAGGAACGTTGATGCGTTCAAAACTTCATTATTCGATATTCTTTATTCGATATTCAACATTCATTATTATCCTTTTTCTTTATTTTCCTTTCCTCCCCAATCCCGTCGAAACCGCATCCAGCGTAGTCGCCAACTCCTGAAGTTTTCCTTTCATTTCTTCTTCCGCATTCTCCAGACTTTTCCGGGTCAGCTTCGCCAGTGAATGCAGCGACTCGGCAATTAGCAGGCTTTTTCCGGTGGCCAGTGCCGCCTTCAGTTGCTCCAGTTCATCCGAAATATCGTCCAGAACCAGGTGACCAGATCCCAGCGCCCGGACCCATTGATCAATAAAACTGTTTGCCATCGGTTGCAAATGAACCGGATCGGTAGTCAACTCCCGGAGCGTAATGTCCAGCAATTGGTCGGCATTGTGTGCGTGCGTCATAGTTTTTTACGAAATGATGATTGCGCACAATGTACGACGATTGGCCATTCATTTGTTATTTTTCAGAGTTCATTTTTCATTAAACCAAGGGAATGCTCACCCGGAACCGGTCATTGTGTTCTTCCACTTTCACTTCCTTCTCGCTCAAAAAGTGGTATAAAGCTTTCAAATTCGTCAGCCCTTGCCCATTCGACGTTTCAACCCGCGGTTTTCGTTGCAGGTTATTTTCGACGGAGACATAGTCTTCATCCGCTACGATCTGAATGGTCAGCGGCTGCCCGGCATTGGCGACATTGTGCTTGATGGCATTTTCAACCAGAATTTGTAAAGTTACCGGTACAATGGCTTTATCGGAGTAGGCCGGTGGGATTTTTACCTGAATATCAAGCGAGCCATTAAAGCGGGTTTTCAGGAGCAGAATGTAGTTATTTATAAAGTCGGTTTCGGTGGTTAAGCTCACCAGATCCTTGTCTTTATGCTGGATGACATACCGGAATACTTTCGATAGTTGCCGCAAAAATTGCGATGCTAAATCCGGATTTTCGTGAATTAATCCGTCCAGAGACGACAAACTATTGAAGAGGAAATGCGGGCTAATCTGATTTTTTAAACTATCGAGCTGCACCTGAATTTTCTCCTTCTCGAGTTGCGTTGCCCGAATGGCATTCTCCTGCCATTGTTTCAGGAAATGACTGGCGATAAAGCCCAGACACACCACCGTATTCGCTAAAAAAACCGTCATCCCAATGATGATCACACTAAACCGGTTGAGTAAGGGAATGCTGGTTAGTTGCGCCGATAAAAACTCAGTATAAACAAAATAACTAATTACCAAATACACGGTTTTTACAATGCCCCACCCACCAATGATCTGAATCAAAACGCGTAATTTGATATTTTTTTCAAAGGGCAATTGGCGATTCAGATAATCATTGAACCAGTAATGAAACAGCCAGATGGCGTTCAAAACAAAAAAGGACAGAAAGAATAATTCAACCTGAACCTGCCACGTAATATCGGGCATCAGCCACTGCCGACCCACCACACCACCCAGGGCTCCCCACAGCAATAGCAGCTCGACGTATTTGTTAAACTTGATTTTCATGGCTGGAAATGATCATGCCGTCCGACATCTCAATGACCCGGTCGCAACCGGCGGCAAAGTCGGGATCGTGCGTAACGGCAATAATGGTTTGGTGGTTTTCCTGCGCAATTTCGCGGAAAATATCAAAGACAATCCCGGTATTGGTCTTGTCCAGGTTCCCCGTTGGTTCGTCGCCCATCACAATGGTCGGATCGTTGATCAAGGCGCGGGCGATGGCCACGCGTTGCTGCTGTCCGCCCGATAATTTGCTCGATAGTTTGCGGGCGTGGTCTTCCATTCCGATCATTTTCAGCTTTTCGTAGGCCCGGTGTTCCACCTCTTTTTCCGAGTATTTCCCCAATTTTAAAGCCGGAAGCATCACGTTTTGTAAGGTGGTGAATTCCGGCAACAAAAAGTGAAACTGAAACACAAAACCGAGGTGTTCATTCCGAAACTTCGACAGATAATCCTGACTGCGACCCGTTAACGTTTGTCCGTTAATCTCCAGTGTTCCTTCATACTCCGTGTCCATCGTTGACAGCAAATACAACAGCGTCGATTTGCCACAACCCGACTTGCCAACAATCGCCAGAAATTCGCCTTTATTGACCTCGAACGTCACATCTTTCAGCACCTGAAATCGATCGGGTTCGGTGAAGTACTTGTTGAAATGCGATGCTTTTAATACCTTTTCCATCGTTATCCTCTTAATATCGAAACCGGGTCTACTTTCGAGGCTTTTCGAGAAGGAAAATAACCGGCTAAAACCGTCGTAATCAATCCGAAGAGAAGGCCCATTCCGTAGTATTTCAGATCAAAAATAACCGGGAACGTTTTGATGCTTAAAAAATCCCCGGCGTTGAACGGCGTTATCGACAATAAATAACTGAGAATAAAGCCAATCAACAGCCCCAGTAATCCACCCAATACCCCGATAAAAACCGCCTGGAGCAGAAAAATCAGAACGATATCTTTCCCTTCAAAACCGGTCGCTTTCAAAATGGCGATGTCCTTTATTTTATTGATGACATTCATGTTCATGATGTTGTAAATGCCAAAACCGGCCACCACCAGGAGCGTCATCGACACCACAAACGTCATGACATTCCGGATTTTTTCGCCCGCCAGGATGGCCGAGTTTGCTGTTGCCCAGTCTTCCGTATAATATCCGTATATGGCCCGCAGTTTTTTACCCAGTGGCAGCGCCAGCAATGGATCGAACATTTTGATGTGAATATCGGTCACATAGCTCGCATCTTTCTGCAAAATCTCCTGCACTGTCGATAAATTGGCGTAACTCTTGGTGTTGTCGACCGTTCCGATGCCGAATCCGAAGGTGCCGACCACCCGCAGAATCATCGTCCCCCCCGTCGGCGTCGTCACACTTACCTTGTCACCTTCGCGAACGTTGAGCTTCCGTGCCAGCACATTGCCCATAATCAGCCCGTTCGGGTTGCTCCGCAAGGCTTCAATCGTTCCGGATTTTAACCGGCTTTTCAGATTGTACAGACGGTTTTCGCGATCGATGTCAACCCCGGCGATGGTTCCTGAAATCTGAATGGGACCGTTGTTGTAGAATGCCTGCGTGCTGAGTTGGGGCGAAACGCCCAGTACACCCGGCTCCTGCTCGATCCGTCGGGCAATCAGAAAACCGTTTTTCAGCCGCGACAATTGTTCCTTCGGTTTCTGATGATAGATGACGTTGAAGGCCGAGTCGCTCCGGTTCAATTGGTCGATCAGGGCGGGGCGCTGCGTGTTCACCTCGTTGTACATCCGCACGTGCGGACTAGCGTCCAGCGCCGAGTCTTCCAGAAACTGGTTGACGCCCTGCATGAACGAAATCATGGTGATGAACATGGCAATCCCGAACGTGACGCCCAGCATGGCAACGAGGGTTTGCCGCTTCTTCGACAGCAGGTGCGTTTTGGCAATTTGGATGGTGATGCTGAGATTCATGAATTTTAAAGGTGGTTGTTGCACAGAGTTAATCAGAGGGTATCAGGGCTAATCAGAGAAAATCTTTGATTAACTCTGCTATCCTCTGGTTAACTCTGTGTAATTACTTCATTCCGGATTAACCACAACAGACTTCTCATTCAAACCGCCTTTCACCTGAACCAGATCGAAATTCTCAGCGCCCTTTACAATTCTCACCTTCTTTTTATCGCCGTTCTCACTGACCCAAACGCTATCATTTCCAACCACATACGACTTCGGAATCGTCAGCACCCGGTTGTTCTGGCTGATGATGATATTGGCTTCGACCGTCAAACCGTAATACGCGTCGGGTCGTTCACCGACAAAATCCGCATCGACCCGGAACGACTGATCGACCCGGTTCAGCTTCGGATAAATCTTCCGAACCCGGGCTTTGAACACTTTATTGGGATAGACATCCGCTTTGACGACAACGTCCTGCCCTTCCCGAATCTTCCCAAAATCGCTTTCATCGACTGCCAGTTTCACAAACACATCATGCCCACTCCCAATCAGCGCAAGCTGGTCATTCCGCCGAATTACTTCGCCCGGTTCTTTCAAAATCTCGTACACCTTGCCATCCACAAAACTCCGGACGCGGGTATTGCCCTGCTCCTGCCCGCTGGCAACGTACTGACTCCTGGAGTTTTGCAAGTCGACATACAACTGATTCCTAGTGCGTTGCAGCGAACTTCGTCGGGCAATATAATCATTCCGGGACGTCTGGTAGGCCAGTTGAACCCGCTCCAGTTCGGCTTTGGAGGTCGCATTCTGCTGGTACAAATCCCGGTAGCGGGCATAGTTGACCGAGTCGTTGGCCAGACGGGTTTGCGCCGTGCGAACCTGCGCTTCGAGTTCGGCTAAAACCGGTGAGTTGTCGCTCAGGTTGGCCTGCGACTGTCGGTAAATGTTGGCCGTAGCCTGTTCGCGCGCACCCTGCGTAATGCCTTCCAGCACAAACAACAATTGACTGCGTTTGACCGAATCGCCCTCACTAATCAGCTTCTGCTGCAAAATACCGTCGGCATTGGCCAGCACTTTGTACTCATTCCGGGGGTAAATACCGCCCGATGCATAAACCGCTTCCGTCAGGTCTTTATAGGTCGGCGAAGTGCCTTCTTCTTTCCGGTTACAGCCGGATAAAACCGCTATAGCCAGCAGAATGAGTCCCTTTCGCATTCCCGCAACCGTCGGAAGCAGGAACTCGTAATTCAATTCGGGGTGTGCTTTATTGTCCATTTCTGATCTGCAAAATCGTCTGATTGATAAACACGTTCGACAACGTATTCAGGTAGCGGTTCTGGGCGTTCAACGACTCATTGAATACGTTCAGATACTGGTCATACGCGAAGATTCCCGCCCGATATTTCACCAGGGCAATCTGCGTATTCTGCTCGTTCAATTCGAAATTCTGCCGGTTAAAAACCAGCGAACGAACGGCCTGATTATACGCATTCAGAATATCCTGATTGTCGACTTCCGCGCGCGTTTGTTCATACGCCAGTTCGGTCTGGGCCTGCTCGATTCGCAGCCGGGCACGGTTCAGGTTGGCCGTTCGCAAGCCGCCCGTATACAGGGGGATATTCAGTTGTAATCCGGCTACGCCAATGGGAAACCACTTTTCGCTAAAATCCAGAAAGTCGAACTGTTTCCGTTGCGCCTGGGCCGAATACCGGGCATACACCGACAAAGTTGGCCACCGTAAGGCATTTTCCCGGTTCAACTGCTGTTGAAACAACGCCAGTTGCGAACGGCGAACGGTGATCTGTGGGCGTTCGACGGTTCCGTTCAGGGCCGAAAACCCGGTTTGCGCAGACGGTCCAACGAGGTCCTGCTCCAGCACCAGCGAATCTCGTAAGGCTAGCCCCAGCAAAACCTTCATCTGGTTTCGGTTGCGGATATAACTCAGTTCATTTTGCCGCAGCACATCCTCCGCCGTCAGCCGGATGGATTGTAATCGGTTGTATTCCAGGGGTTCGATCTGGCCTTTTTCCAGTCGATACCGGGCGATGGTCGCGATGGTATCAGCATTGGCCACGTTCCGGCGGGCAATGTCGATGGCCGAGCGGGTCAGCAGGGTGGCGTGGTAAACCCGAGCGACCTGCGTCGACACCTCGTCCAGCAACACCAGATTCTGGTCGTCGATGATTCGTAAATTCTGGTTGGTCAATCCCACATCCTGGCGGTTCGGGCGACTCAGCAAGGGCATTGAAACCTCCACGCCCGCTGTCAGGTTGAACGGAACGCCAAATTGCAGCGACCGGAATTCGCCGGGCTGACCACCCAGAAACTCCGCCGGTATTAGTTGCGTCGGCAATGCATAATTATAATCGAGGTTGGTAAACGCCCGCGCCGTTGGCATCAGACCGGCGCGGGTGGCGGCCCGTTGCTGCTCCTGCGTGATGCGGTTCTGCCGGGCAATTTTCAGATCGGGATTTTGCTGCCGGGCCAGTTGAATGGCCTCCTGCACCGTCCGAACGACGGTTTGCGCCCCTCCTTCATGGCTGGCCAACAACAGGAAAACGATGAACACCTTTTTCATACACGAATCGAAATTCATGTACAAAGCAAAAAAAAGGGATTCTCTTTGTCTTGTTTACCTCGACGAACCGGAAGAATCAAGCTCCAAACCGGACATTTTGACGAGCGAATGAATAGAAAAAAGCAACCCGCTGCGGATTGCCTTCTGGTCCGGTTTTATTTTACGAAACCGGATTCTCAATACGTATACCGGATAATACCCGCAATCATCACGCACAGTAAGGGATTGTTCACCTTGGTTTCCTCGGTCAAAAGCCGCCCCTGTTTGTCGTAGGTCTTTTCAATGAGCGCAATTTGATCGCTGCTATTGGGTAAGTGTTCGCTGATTTGCCGGCGATTTCCAGCGAAAGTATGCGTAAACAAGCGAAAGGGTTTATCCGTATCCAAGTACCAGGTTTCGCGGATCAACACATTCTCCTGATATTCATAGACCACCCGTCGACTCAGTTTTTGGTTGGAATCGAACCACTTTTGCTCTGTTTTTTTTCCGTCTTTAAACGTGTATTCCACCAGACCGGTCAGAACGCGTTGCTCCGGATTGCGCTGGTTGAAATAATTCCGCTCGGTTTTCAATA
The DNA here is from genome assembly GCF_051857545.1 of Larkinella fluvii. NCBI lineage: Bacteria > Pseudomonadati > Bacteroidota > Cytophagia > Cytophagales > Spirosomataceae > Larkinella > Larkinella fluvii. The sequence goes on from NZ_JBPZHB010000007.1 coordinate 255,301, forward strand.
CTCCATCGGCGTATTCGTACTCAGTTTCATCGTAAGCGACCCAGTTGGAACCGGCGCCATACTGGCCAAACCGGGTTTTGGCAACCAACTGACCATTCGAATTATAGCGGTATTCATAATACGAATAGGTCTCCATTTTCCCGCTGGCGACCCGGCCAACGTAATCGATTCGCGTCAACTTTCCGGCCGAGTTATAGGAATACTTTTCGATGTTGTTGGGGTTATCACAATTGGTGCCGTTGCAATACAACTTTTGGGTGGGCGACGCTTCGTCGTTGTAGGCATTGCCGCCAGGTTCGATGCCAAATTCAGAAGAGTCACCGGGTTGACAGGCTAGCCACAAGGATGCAGAAAGCAGTAGAAGTAGTCGATTTTTCATAGGAGAACGGGGTTTGGTCATTTGGAGAATAGACCCGGTAGTTGCCTGAACCGTTGGAAGTTAGTTCCAAAAATATTTACTTCATCACTCCTAACACCAGCCCAAAGGGCTATCATCATTAGCCCCGGACATCGTCCGGGGAATTCGGGGGTAGAAAATTCGCCATCACCCCCAACACCAGCCCAAAGGGCTATCATCATTAGCCCCGGACATCGTCCGGGGAATTCGGGGTGGTTGTATGATCCGAAAAATTTGGTGCAATCGAAAATTCGGGACCGGTTTGATGCAAAAAATCTCCAAACAAAAAAATCGCAATTGGTTTATGGTATAGAACCGGTGCTGTAATTTCCGGAAAGAATGCCGACCAATTTGCCTATACTTGACGCCCATGAGCCAACCCCTGCAATCCCAAATCAGTGAGGTCCTACAGAAACTGGAAACCTTACTCGATCGTATCCCGGAGTCTGTCGCGAAGGACGTCCGTCAGGAAATCCGCGAATTCCGCCAGTTGCTCGTTGAAACGCGTTCTCCCCGGTTTGCCCTCGTCGGCCGGCGGGGCAGCGGCAAGTCATCCCTGATCAACGCGATTTTTGGGCGTAAAGTCGCGGAAGTAGGTCACGAAAAAGCCCAAACCGGCGAGGCTACCTGGTGGCCGTATTCGAGCGATATGGGAACGCTCGAAATTCTGGACACCCGTGGTTTACAGGAGGGCTCGCGCCCCGACGAAGCCGATGCCGCAGCCTCTCCCATCGAGTCGATCCTCAACGCCTTAAAGGAGAAATCACCGGATTTAATCCTGTTTCTGATCAAAGCCACCGAAGCCGATTCCGGGATCAACCACGACCTCGAAGCGCTCACAGAAATCAGTAAAACCGTTGAGAAAGTCCACAACTACCGCCCGCCCATTCTGGTCGTTGCCACCCATTGCGATACGCTCGAACCCAAAAATGTGCGTTTGCACCAACCGGAGGACGAAGACCCGGAAGACCTGAACGAAAAACTGGAGCGAGTCAAGGTCATTGAAAACCTGCTCAAAACGAAATTTGAAGCCGATCCGTATTTAAAAGAATCGCTGATTACAGTCTTAGGGGTCTCATCGTACCAGTCCTGGAAAAATGACATGCTCCGCTCCGACGAGCGCTGGCGGATCGACGAACTGCTGGATTATATTTTCAATGAACTGCCGAAAGAAGGCAAGCTGGCTTTTGCCCGGCTGAGTCAGGTTCGCACGCTCCAGGAATCGATTGCCAACCGGCTCACCAAAGTGGTGGCGGCCATTTGTGGAGGTATTGCCGCCGTACCGATTCCATTGGGCGATATTATTCCGATCACCTCATTGCAGATTACACTGATCATTGCCATTGCGTACGTGGCCGGTCGCCAACTGAGTCAGGATACTGCGAAAGAATTCCTGACCGCCATCGGTGCCACGATCAGTGCCGGTCTGGTGCTGCGCGAACTGGCCCGGGCTTCCGTCAAAATCTTCTTTCCGGGCGTGGGCAGTGCGGTTTCCGCCGGTATTGCGACCACCGCAACCCTGGGTATTGGACGAGCCGCCATAGCCCACTTCATTCAAAGGAAAAGCATTGAGAAAGCCAAAGCGGTTTTTGAAGGAGAACGGAGCAAAACCTGAAATGTAAAATTATAAATGATGAACGCTAACTGTAAAAGTGCCGGTTTGTCTACAACTTTTACAGTTAGCGTTCATCATTCTACACAGATCATTCCTCACGCACATCACTTCCGGTCAATTCCCTCCAATACCCGCCGGATCTGGTTGGCTTTGGCCATAAATTCGAATGAATCGTCCAGGTTCTGATCGTCGATGATGGCTTTGAACTGCTGCAAAAATTCGATGTAATCAGACAGAGCCTGGGAGACATTCGCCCGGTTCTGGTCAAAAATAGGCGCCCACATTTGCGGAGAACTTTTTGCCAGCCGCACCGTAGAGCTAAAACCGGTGCTGGCCATATCGAAAATGGCCTGCTCGTCTTTTTCTTTCTCTAAAACCGTCAGTCCCAGCGCAAACGCACTGATGTGGCTCAAGTGCGAAACGTAGGCCAGGTGCAAATCATGCTCCTGCGGGTTCATGTAAAAAAGCTTCATGCCAATGTCACTGAACAAAGCCTCCACCAGTTTCAGACTGTCATAGTCGCTTTTTTCCCGGTCGCAGATGATGAGGTTTTTACCGGGCAGCAACTCCCGAAAAGCCGCCCCCGGACCCGAGTTTTCAGTCCCCGCCATCGGGTGAACAGGCACAAACTGCGCCCTTTTCGGGTGGTTATCAACCAATTGACAAATCAGTTCTTTCGTTGAACCCAGGTCGGTGACGGTAGCGCCTTTGGGCAACTGATCCAGAATCTGGGGCAGCAATTCCAGAATGCTGTTGACGGGTGTAGCCAGCACGACCAGATCGCTGACATCCACGGCCTCGGCCAACGGTTTCATTTCGTCGACGATGCCTTTGGCCAATGCCAGTTTGCCATGCACGGGGGACGCATCCACCCCGATAAATTTCGCCTTCGGATACTTCTCCCGAACTGCCAGGGCAAACGACCCGCCCAATAAACCCACTCCAATGATTGTGATTGTCATGTTCTGTTTCTCTGATTCCCTCTGATGTACTCTGATCAACTCTGTGAAACAACTATTACACAGAGTTGATCAGAGTACATCAGAGGGAATCAGGGTTTATTTAGAGATTCTTTGAACAGCTTCCCAGATTCGCTCTTTGGGCATACACAGCGAAACCCGGATGTACCGGTTTCCTTTCGGGCCGAAGATAAAACCGGGGGCAATGAAAACGTGCTTGTTGTAGAGCAGGTCATCCACAAGCGTTGCGGCCGATTCAATGGAATCCGGCAGTTTGGCCCACAGAAACATGCCCTCCTGATCGTTGGTGTAGGTGCAATTCAGGGCGTCCAGGAAAGCGGTAGCGGCTTCCAGACGGCCTTCATACACCGCGTTTCGCTCCGCGTGCCAGGCATCCGAATTGGTCAGGGCTTCGGCAGCCGCGTCCATAACCGGTTTGAACATTCCCGAATCGACGTTGCTTTTGATCGACAAAACCGCATCGATGTACGGTTTTGAGGAAGCCATCCAGCCAACCCGCCAGCCCGCCATGTTGTGCGACTTGCTCATCGAGTTCATTTCAATCACAACCTCTTTAGCACCGTCGATGGAAAGCAGGCTGATGGGCGGTTTTTTATTCAGAACCAGGCTATACGGATTGTCGTGGCAAAGCAACAAGCTATAATCGTAGGCAAACCGGACGGCTTGCTCGAAGAGTTTTTGTGTGGCCGGAGCGCCCGTGGGCATGTGCGGGTAATTGAGCCAGAGAATCTTGGCATTGTCAGACACCAGTTCTTCCATCGCTTCCCAATCCGGTTGCCAGCCCTGATTTTCCAAAAGCGGATAATTCCGCACGTGGGCACCCACCATTTTGCTCACGGCGTTGTAAGCCGGATAGCCCAGTTCCGGCACCAGCACTTCATCTCCTTCGTTCAGGAAGGTTAACGAAATATGCGTAATGCCTTCTTTTGAACCCAGCAGTGGCAGGATTTCCGTTTCGGGATCGAGCGTAACCTGGTACGTATGGTCGTAATAACCGGCAATGGCGTTCCGAAAACCGGGTGTTCCTTTATAAGACTGATACCCGTGTGCATTCGGTTGCTGCGCCGATTGGGTCAGGGCCTGAATCGTATTGTCGGACGGCATCATATCGGGATTACCGATGCCGATGTTGATCACATCGTGCCCGGCAGCCAGCAGTTTACGAACTTCGGCCAACTTGACCGAGAAGTAATATTCCTGCGTTTGTCCGGCACGGTGGGCTAATGGAATAATCATTGGTTAATTCGGGTCGCCAAAGCGATCATTACACGGATAAAATGACGAAACCGCAAAAGTACGGTATTTCCGTGTAATTACTCGCTCCGCAACGACTTCACCGGGTTCATTAAGGCGGCCCGGATGCTTTGGAAACTGATCGTCAACAGGGCGATGAAAACCGCCAGAAGTCCGGCCAGGGCGAAGACCCACCATTCGATGTCCACTTTGTAGGCAAAATCCTTCAGCCATTCGTTCATGGCCCACCACGCCACGGGCGCGGCCAGAAGCAGGGCAATGAACACCAGTTTGAGGAAGTCTCTCGACAGAAGGGCGACAATACCGGCCACCGAAGCCCCCAGCACTTTCCGGATGCTGATTTCTTTGGTACGCTGCTCGGCCGTAAAGGTGGCCAGCCCGAACAACCCCATGCAGGAAATCAGGATGGCGATGGCCGTGGCGGTGTTGACCAGCCGACTGGTTTTCTGTTCCTTTTCGTACAACCGCGCAATCCGGTCGTCCAGGAATTCGTATTCGAATTTTTTATCGGGATGAATGGCGTTCCACTGTTCTTCGATGCTGGCCAGCGTAGCTTTCACATCGTTCATGGTTTTGCCGTTGCTGGTCAGTCTGACGCCCAGATTCCGGGACTGCTGTGGCAAATAACCGATGAACGTCGCATCAATTTTGTCGTGAAACGACTGCTCATGAAAATCGGCCACGACCCCAACGATCGGGATTTTTTTACCATTGAAATCCAGAAACTGGTTCAGTGCTTCCGCCGGTTTTTTAAAACCCAGCCGTTTGGCAAACGTGGCATTGATGACCAACTCCCGGAGTGAATCGCTTTTCAGGTAGTTTCGCCCGGCTAGCAACCGAATACCGTATAAAGGGATAAAATTCTCGTCCCCCACTTTGGCCGAAACGTCCATCTCAATTTCCTGCTTGCCGGTGTATTTCATTTTGGTCATCATGTAACTCATCCCCATCGGCGGAAACCACTGCATCGACACCCGCTCCACCCCCGACAAGGGCCGGATTCGCTGCGCCAGCACATCGGCTTTGCCCGCCCGGCCCGCATCGATGGAAATGATGGCGTCGGTCGAGAAGCCCAGTTCCTTGTTGCGGATGTAACTGAGTTGCCGGTCAACGATCAGCGTGGCGATGATGAACACCAGCGAAACCGTAAACTGAAAAACGATCAGTCCTTTGCGGAAATATCCTTTCTGACCGCCCTTCAAGGCCGTCAGGCCTTTGAGTGTCAGGGCCGGACGGTACGACGACAGCACCAGCGAAGGGTAGAAACCGGCCAGCAGCGAGGTCGTTACGGTGACGAACAACAAAAACAGCAGGGTTTCCAGACTGAATAACTCAAACGTCAGCCCTTTGGGGGTGAGGGATTGAAAAGCGGAGAGAATGGGGCCAACCAACACCAGTGCCATACTGACCGCCGTGAGTGTCAGCAAGGTGGTTTCGCTCAAAAACTGAAAAATCAGGCTTTTCCGGCTGCTCCCCAACACCTTCCGGACCCCAATTTCTTTGGCCCGCTGCACCGATTGGGCCGTCGACAGATTGACGAAGTTGATGGCGGCAATCAGCAGGATAAAAACCGCAACGCCCATCATGCCGTAGAGCGTCGGCAGGTGCGCTTTTCGGGAATAATTATCAACGTAATCCGCATTAAAATGCAAATCGGCCAGCGGTTGCAAACCGGGTATAAACTTAAATTCCTTCTGGAAATGCCTTTTGGAAAACTGTTGAAAAGACGCCGTGAGTTGCTCCGGTTTTGTTCCTTCCGGCAGCATTACAAAAGCCTGCGACGACGACCAGATGTCATTCCAGTCATCGAGATTGATACTCTTACTCATCCGGCTGCTGCGAATGGTGGAGAAGGAGATGAAATCCGTAAACGTAAAATCGGTCGGTTTATCCCATCCCTTTACAATCCCGGCAACGCTAACCCGAACCGAATCCCAATAAATCACCTCTTTCCCGAGGATTTGTTCAAGCGGCAAATCGCCAAAGTATTTACGGGCTTTTTGCTCCGATAACACGAGTTGAAACGGTTCGGTCAGGGCGGTTTTCGGATTGCCCGCCAGCCACTGGTAATTGAAAATAGTGAAGTATTGTGGTTCAACGACCACAATTTCCTGGTTATCTACACCGTGTTTCCCCTCCTCAAACCGCTTCGGTTTTTCTGTGCCGTTGGGAATCACCACTGCCGAAGTAATGTTGTGAAAAGCCGCTACGGTTTCCAGCCCTGTAACTTCCTTCCGAATCGCCAGCGGAACCGGGTTGGGAACAAAACCCGCCGGATGGGTTTCGGCGTTGGGGCCAAATTTCTCGGTACCAATCAGGCGATAAATCCGTCCGCGGTCGGCGTGGAACGTATCGTAGCTGAGTTCATAGTTGGTAATCAGGTAAATCACCAGACAGGCAGTGACACCCAGGCTCAGCCCGAAGAGGTTGATCAGCGCACTGACCCGGTTTTTGGTCAGATTGCGAAAGGAAGTTTTGAGGTAATTGCGAATCATGACAGGATGCAGAAAAGAAGGTGACGGATACGCAGAGTTCTGACGTTTCAGCGCAAAAGGCTTAATAAATTTCAATACATTAGCCACATACCGGCGGTTGGCTTTTCGAGTGCCGACCTCCGCCAGGTCCCGCCCGTAGCGTTCGTACAAATCGCCCTGCACCTCCTCCAGCAAGTGGGGAGCGCAGAAGAATTGCAACAATTTATCAGCGTATTTAGGCGGCTTCATCTCATTTCAATATCGAACAAGGAATGTTGAATAACGAATAGCGAAGAAATCGGACCGCACTTCGATATTCGTTATTCAACATTCGATATTCAGTATTACTTTTCATTCCGAACGCAGTGACTTCACCGGATTCATCAACGCGGCTTTGATGCTCTGGAAACTAACCGTCAGCAGCGCAACACCGACCGCCAGCAGGCCCGCCAACGCAAAAACCCACCATTCGATCTCGACTTTGTAGGCATAATCCTGCAACCACCGGTTCATGGCATACCAGGCCACGGGCGAGGAAAGGACGATGGCAACGCCCACGAGTTTGAGAAAATCCTGCGAAAGGAGACTGACAATGCTGGTCACCGAAGCACCAAGCACTTTCCGGACGCCAATTTCTTTCGTACGCTGTTCGGCCATGAAAGCCGCCAAACCAAACAAGCCTAAACAGGAGATAAAAATGGCCAGAAACGCGAAGTAGTTGGCCAGCGTGCCGACCACGGTTTCGCTGCGGTACAATCGCTGAAAGGCCTCATCCGCAAACTGGTAGGTGAACGGAAACGTCGGATTCAGTTGCTGCCACATCGTTTCCAGACTCGCCAGGGCCTGCTTCGTTTGGCCCGGCTGGGTGCGAATGATGATGTTTTTTCCCTCGGCGGCCGGACTTAATTTGGCAATGAACGGTTCGATGGCCACATGCAGGGAATTCTGGTGGAAGTCGTCCACCACCCCAATGATTAAACCCGGTTTGCCCCACAAAGTCAGTGGTTTTCCAATTGGGTCCCGGTAGCCAATCCGGCGGGCTGCGGTTTTGTTGATCAGATAGCTGACCGAGTCGGTGGCAAAATCGCGTGAAAAATCGCGCCCCGCTACCTTGACTTTCAGGGTCTTCGTGAAATCATAATCGACTTGTGAAAACTGAAACTGAATGCTGGTCGCGGGGTCTTTCCCCGGCCATTGGACGTTGCCCGTCGTGCCGAAACTGGTGGTTGGCGTTCCGTTCATGAACGTTACGGTCTGGATGCCGGGCATCCGGAGCAGTTCCTGCTTGAACGTTTCGTATTTGGCGGCCAGCGCCCCTTCAGCCTGGAGATAAATCATCCCCTCCCGGTCGTAGCCCAGGTTTTTGGTCTGGATAAAATCGATTTGCCGGTAGACAATGATGGTTCCGATGATCAGCAGCATCGACAGGGCGAACTGAAAAACCACCAGGCTCTGCCGGAAAAGCCGCGCCCCGGAACCAAACCGGATGCTTCCTTTCAAGATCCGAACCGGATTCAGTGATGATAAAAAGAGGGCGGGATAACTGCCCGCGATCAGAGCCGTGACCAGTGTCATGACCAGCAACGTTACCCAAAACGACGCGTTTGCAAACTGGAACGTAATGTGCTTTTCGATCAGTGTGTTGAAAACCGGCAGCAGCATCCAGACCACGCCCACGGCCACCACCAGGGCCAATGCCGTCAGCACCAGGGCTTCGCCAATGAACTGCCCGATCAGCCAGCCCCGACCGGCACCAACGACCTTCCGAACGCCCACCTCCCGCGACCGCTTCACCGACCGGGCCGTGGCCAGATTCATGAAATTGATGCAGGCAATCAGCAGAATAAAAACCGCCACGATGCCAAACAACCGGACGTATTCGATGCGTCCGCCATCCTGATAGCCGTTTTTGAAATTGGAATAGAGATACGCTTCCGGGTACGGTTGCAGAAAAAGCTGGATATCCAACCCCTTCGTAGCCATTTTCGGATTGTATTTTTTCAGAAACGCCTTCATCTTGGCTTCCAGCCGGCCGGGATCAGCCGGTACACCGTTGCGGTCGGTCCGGAGTTGGATGCGGGTCTGAAGCGCGTTGGTACCCCAGTCTTTTATCCATTCATTGTGCCGCATAAAATCGGCCCAGCTCAGTACAAAGTCGTAGGTTTCCGAGCTATTTTTTGGCATTTCATAAACCGCACTAACCTGATAATCATCTTTGTTACCGAGCCGAATGCTCTTTCCCATAGCCGCCTGTGGGCTACCAAAATAATTCTCCGCGAGCTGCCGCGAAATGACAATGTTCGTCGGCCCGTTCAAGGCGGTTTCGGCGGTTCCGGCTAACAAGGGAAGACTGTACATTTTAAACCAGTCGGCACCGGCAGCGCGCCCTTTTTCCTTGTTCAGCTTTTCACCCACCGAAAACGTCAGTTCCTGCTCCCAGGAAAGGCCGGACGCGTAGGCAATTTCCGGGAATTCTTTTTTCAGTTCGTCGGCCAGCAAAGCGGGCGTTCCCGGGCTTGCTTCCACCTTACCGTCGTAGAACTGGCGTTCCATGACGTTGTAAAGCTGCGGGCCATTGGCGTGATAGGCATCGACGCTAAATTCGTCCTGAATCCAGAGCAAAATGAGCAGACTACATGCCATGCCGAGCGCCAGGCCCAGAATGTTAATAGCCGAAAAGGATTTGTTGTGGGCGATGTTCCGCCAGGCGATTTTCAGATAATTGCGAATCATACCAGGATTCAGGAAAGAGATGGATGGATGTTCGTTAGCTTGTCGTTTTAAGAAAAAGGGTTTTAGAAAACTCAGCACTTCCCGGACATATTGCCGCCGGGCGTAGGCGATTCCAAATAGCTTCGCATTTCGCAAAAACCGCTCGTATAAATCCCCCTGAATCTCCTCAAAAAGATGGGGAGAGCAGAAGAATTGCAACAGTTTATCAGCGTATTTAGGCGGTTTCATATCGTTTGAATATCGAATACTGAATGTTGAATATCGAATATGGAAGAAACCGAACCGCACTTCGTTATTCGATATTCGCTATTCGATATTCAGTATTACTTTTCACTCCGAACGCAGTGACTTCACCGGATTCATCAACGCGGCTTTGATGCTTTGGAAACTAACCGTCAGCAGGGCGATGGCCAGTGCCAGCAAACCCGCTGTGGCAAACACCCACCCGTTCATATCGATCCGGTACGCAAACCCTTCGAGCCATTGGTCCATCGCATACCAGGCTACCGGAACCGCCACAACGATGGCGATCAACACCAGCTTCACGAAATCTTTGGCCAGTAATCCGATGATACCCGGCACGGTGGCTCCCAGCACCTTGCGAACCCCAATCTCACGGGTGCGGACCTGCGCCGTGTAGGCAACCAGACCGAATAAGCCCAGGCAGGAAATCACGATGGCAATGGTGGCAAACACGTTGAAGAGTGTGCCGGTGCGTTGCTCGGTTTTGTAGAGGTCATCGAAGGTTTGGTCCAGAAAAGCGTAGTTGAAGGGAAACTCGGCATTGTATTGCTTCCACAAACGCTCGGTCGCGGCCAGGGCTCCGGCGGCTTCTTTACCCGTCGTTTTGACGTAAATTCGATCTTCATTTTTTGGGTTGTAATAAAAAATCGCCGGTTCGATTTTCTGTTTGAGGGACGCAAAATGAAAATCTTTCACCACGCCAATAATCGTTCCTTCCCGATTCCAGAGTTTAAACCGCTTGCCGATGGGTTCTTTCAGCCGGGCGACTTTGACGGCGGTTTCGTTCAAAATAAAATGCGTGGAATCGGAAACCGCACCTGTAAAATTTTTGCCCTGTTCCAGTTTTATGTTGAAGAAGGGTATAAAATCCTTGTCAATGGCCATCGGACTCACCATCATGGTCTCCCCAACTTCCTTCCCTTCCCATTCGCTGCTCCCGGTTTGCTGGTTCAGCGATACAATATGGGCGTTGGAACGGGTAACGTCCGTCACACCCGGCTGGCTCAGCAAGCTGGCTTTAACGACCTCATAATGAGAAGACATACTGCGCATGTGCAGGGAAAAAACGTGACTTTTATCATAGCCTAACTCCTTCGAGCGGATGTATTCCAACTGATTGCCGATGATCAAGGTCCCGGAAATCAAAATGACGGTGAACGCGAACTGAACGACGACCAGTATTTTCCGAAAAACCGCATCGGTCAACCGCGCCGAGACTTTCCCTTTTAAGGCTTTCAGGGGTTCGAACGAAGAGAGCAACAGGGCCGGGTAGATACTCGACACCAGCAGGGTGGCCGTAATGGTCAACCCGATCACCAGCCACATTCGAAGGTCTGTTAAGTCGATGACGAGCTGTTTACCCGAAAGCTCGTTGTAGAAGGGCATCAACAAGCTCATCAACCCGATTGCCAGCAGCGCCGAAAGCGTGAAAAGCAGGGCGGTTTCAATGATAAACTGCAAAAACAACTGCCCTTTTGCCGCGCCCACGATTTTCCGCATACTCACTTCTTTGGACCGCAGCATGGAACGGGCGGTGGAGAGATTGACATAATTGATACAGGCAATGACCAGAATCAGCAGCGCAATGATGGTAAACATGCGAACGGTTTCGATACCGCCATCGCTGCCGTCCGACTTGTACAAATGCATGTCGGGCAAGGCTTGCAGCAGATACGTCAGATCAGTATCATCCGCTTTGTTCCGCAGGTGAATGTTCCGCAATTTGGTCGCCAAAGCCTCCGTCGAAACGCCCGGTTCGAGCAGTAAAAACGTGACGTAATTGAACTCATGAAAATCGTTATCCTGGTTTCGGCCATCCTTCCGTTCCGCATAGATGGTTTTAAACCAGAGCGAAATCGGTAACAGCAGATCAAGTTCTCCGTTAAAAGTGGTGTTTTTTGGAAAATTCCGGATTACGCCGGTGACCGTGAAGCGGTTTTTTCCGTCGGCCGTAATCACTTTTCCGATGGGTTCGGCATCGCCAAAATACCGTCGGGCAGTGGCTTCCGTCAGCACAATCGACTGGTCGTTCGGGAACGGATTCGCCGGATTTCCTTTGATAAGCCCAAAATCAAAAATTGAAAACAGGGAAGGATCGACAAAGGCCGACTGTTCGTCGGTGAAGGTTTTCCCCTTGTATTTGTAGAGACTGTAGAGATTGCTCTGGGTGATGCGAACGGCATCTTTTATTTCGGGCAGTTCCTTCTTTCCCATTTCAGCAATCGGCGCAACCGTCGTCCGCCAGATTTGCTGACTGCTTCCCGTTCCCACCCGGTTTTCGAGCCGGTAAATCTGGTCGGCTTTGGTATGAAACCGGTCGAAGCTCAGTTCGTCCTGCACCCACAGCAGAATCAGCATCCCAACGGCCAGCCCGACCGTCAGACCGGTCATGTTGATGAGGGAGTAAAACCGGTTTTTCAGCAAATTACGCCAGGCGGTTTTGAAATAGTTACGGATCATAGCCGGTTGAAATAAATACACTTGTGAAGATTCTGTTGAGAATTGTTTCCGGATTACCCCCGATGTTCGGCCCGGTCGCCGTCGCACAAACCCCAGCACTTCCCGGACATACTGCCGCTTGGCGTATGAAGCTCCGAACAGCCGGGCATTCCGCAAAAACCGCTCGTACAAATCGCCTTCCATCTCCTCCAGCAAAGGCGGAGCGCAGGCCATTTCCAGCAGCCGGGTAGCCCAGCGGGGCGGTTGGGAGTATTTCATGCCGGTTAATTTTAAATAGTAAATGAAAAATGTTGAATGATAAAGTGACACGGTCGGATGTCCGTTTACTTTTACATTCAGTATTTATCATTTTACATTTATTATTCTTCTTTATTCACTTTGTAAACTCTTCACCGGATTCACCAAAGCCGCTTTGATCGACTGGTAACTCACCGTTAGCGCGGCAATGACAAACGTGACTAGCATCGCAACCAGGAAAATCGACGGCCCAATCTGAATGTGGTAGGCGTATTCCTGAAGCCAGGCATCCATCCCGTACCAGGCCAACGGAGCGGCAACGACGAAGGCCATCAGCATTAGCCACACAAATTCCCGCGAGAACAGCACGACAATGCTGCCCACCGACGCGCCGAGTACTTTCCGAATTCCGACCTCCTTGGTGCGTTGAACGGCCATCAGCGAAACCAGCCCGAACAGGCCCAGTCCACCGATGACGATGGCAATTCCCGCAAACAGCCGAAAAGCATTGTACATCGTTTCCTCCTGCTTGTATAGTTTTGCAATGTGTTCATCCACAAACTCATACCGAAATATCGATTCCGGATTCAATTCGCTCCAGTCTTTCTCGATCGTCGCCAGCGTTTCACGCATATTCTGCGGACGCAGCTTGACACTCACTTGCCAGAACGCCCGTGAATTGTAGGTGAGAACACAGGCGCGAATTTTTTTATGCTTGGATTCGCTCTGAAAATCCCGGACTACCCCCCGAATCAGAGCCGGTTCGCCCGCAAGCCGAAACCGCTTCCCAATGGCCTCGGTTTCGTTCTGAATTCCCAGCCGGCGAATCAGCGTCTGGTTGACAATCACACTACGAGCCGTATCACCCTCCGCCGTTTTGATGATCGGTTCGCCCGCCAGCAACGCCAGATGATACATCGGAATGTAGTTTTCATCCACCATTTTAAACTCGACCACATCGTTTTCCGACATCCCGAGTTCCGGCGCCGAAAAAGGAGCAAAATTGAAATTATAGGACGGTCCCGCCGACGCAAAACTGATTTGCTCAACGCCGGGATTATCCTGCAATTTCTGCCGGAGAACATCGGCTTTCTCACCCGTACCGAAGGATACAATGGCCTCTTTTTCAAAACCCATGTCCTGATTCTGGAAAAAATCCATCTGGCTGGCCACCACCAGTGTCCCGATAATCATCACCTGGGTGATGGCAAATTGCAGGATGACCAGGCCTTTGCGGACGGTCATTCCGCCAAAGGATGCTTCTGTAGACCGGGCTTTCAGGGCTTTGATGGGCTGAAAACCGGACTGAACGAAGGCCGGATACAAACCCGCCAGCAGAATCGTTGACAGAACAACTCCAAAAACAACCACTATCACCTGGGGTTCAATCAGTTGGCTGGCGTCGATTCGAATGTTCAACAGCGGCTTGGTGAGGGGCAGAAAGGCCCAAACCGCCCCTAGTGCCAGAACCGTTGCCAAACCCACCAGCAGGGTCGTTTCACCCAGCACCTGACCCACCAGTTGCCGCCGGAAGGCACCGAGGGCTTTCCGGATGCCCACTTCCTTCGACCGCCGAACGGCCTGGGCCGTCGCCAGATTGACAAAATTGATGCAGGCCGTCAGGATAATGACCAATGCGACACCCGCCAGACCGTAGATGGTTTCTTTGGAGCGCGGCATGGTAATCTGGGTCAGGTAGCGTTTATCGAAATGAATTTCCCGCAACGGTTGCAAAATCAGCTCTCCCTTATCGCGAACCAATTGATCTCCCCAGTTTTTCTGAACAAAAGCGGGCAATCGGGCTTCCACCCGCTCAGCCTGTAACTTCTCCGGTAACACCACATAGAGGTAGCCTCCATTAATCGACCAGAAATTGGTTGTATTAAACTGTTTCCGAACGGTTTCCCACGAGACCAGAAAATTAAAAACCAGGTGCGTGTTCGACGGCAGATCTTTCATGACGCCGGTTACGCGCAGATCATGCTCGTTATCCAGTCGGATGGTTTTACCAAGCGCGTCCTGATCACCAAAATATTTTCGGGCAATGGTTTCCGTCAAAACGACCGTATTCGGCTCCTGTAAGGCCGTTTGGGGGTTTCCGGCCAGCCAGTTAAAATCGAAGACCTGCGGAAAATTTTGGTCGGCGTAGGCATAACTTTCTTCCAGATACCGTTCGTTGCCAACCTGAGTCTGGCCTTCTCCCCGGTAATAATATTGGGAAACCTGCTCCATTTCCGGGAAATCAGTGCGAAAAGTTGGCGCAATGGCAAATGAAACGCTCGGATTGTAGTCTAAACCATGAACCGTTACGCGGTAAGTCCGGTCGGCTTTCCGGTTAAACGCATCGTAGGTCAGTTCATTCCGAACGACCAGAAAAATGACAATGCAGGCCGACAACCCCAGGGCCAGCCCCATCACGTTGATGAAAGCGTAACTTTTCTGCTGAAGAATGGTCCGGTAGGCAATCGTAAAATAGTTGCGTAGCATGGCAATCGTTTGCGGTTTTGGAGAATAATCCGGTTTCCTTTTCAAAAATTGGGGTTGCATAAACTTCAGCACTTCCCACGCATACTGCCAGCGGGCATCCCGCTCCCCGAACAGCCTGGCCCTACGAACAAACCGCTCGTGCAAATCCCCCTGGATTTCTTCGAGCAGGTGCGGAGCGCAAAACCAGGCCAGAAGTCGGCTGGCCCATTGTGGCGGTTTTTGGGGTTTCATGATGGCTGGAATATCGAATAATGAATATTGAATACCGAATAATGAAGGAATCGGCCAACCTTTCGACATTCGTTATTCGGCGTTCTATATTCATTATTATTTGTTCATTTCTTCTTATAAACTCACTGCCGGCAGCCCCTGCGGAGAAATCGAATCCCAAAGCTGGTCGCGGACGGCGCGAATGTCGTGCAGCGTCCGGCTCCCTAACACCGTGACCGAAAACAGGCGTTTGCGTCGCCCACCCCGTTCGGCGGTTGCCTCGCCGAGGTGTGATTTCAACATGCCTTTTTCCTCCAGCCGGTGCAAAGCCGCGTGAACGGCGCTGATGCTGACGGCCCGGCCCGTTTGCCGGTCCAGTTCGTCAGTGATGGCCACGCCGTAGGCACCGGTTCCCAGAACCGCTACCGTCAGCAACACCACCTCCTCAAACTCGCCTAAATAAGATCGTCTCATGGAAAAGAGATATAATTAACTTCTGTAGAACAAATCTGCTGCCAGAAACAAAAAACGGCCTAATCAGGTCGTTTAAGCAGTTTCCAGAAACAAACCTGTCCGAATTCGTACACTCCGGGTGTCCGAACCCGAACAGGTTTTCGGTTTTCAGTTTACGGTTTGCAGTTTTCGGTTTTCGGTATATGGTTTTCGGTATACGGTTTGCAGTTTTCGGTGGAAGACCGCGTCAGCCAGCGTGCGCCAGCAACCGTAAACCGAAAACCGTAACCCGTAAACTGAAAACCGTAACCCGCTCTACTTCTCCGCTTTCAGCTCGTAGCGCTGATACGGTTTGTCGATGGTCAGCCAGTAGTTTATCGTTTCACCGGCTCCTTTGACCTGAAGACGGTATTTCCCGCTTGTCAGGTGCGTGACATCAAAATACCGGTTGTAACCCGCCTGCCGGTTCAGTTCGCGGTAATGAATCAGGTTGGTCGACTCGTCGGTCAGTTCAATGATGACCTGCTTCCGGTCGGGATTAGCATAGTTGATGCGGAGTTTGCCGTACGAATTCACCAGCGGATTGACCAGAAATTTCGCATTGAATTCCGGAACAACCGACGGCGGAGTTTCTTCGTAGGCATATACCTGGGAGGTTTTTGAAAACCCGGGCTGATTGGAAGCCAGCAACTCCGATGATCGCACCTGCGATGCCAGCAGGTGATTGTTGACCACCCGATCCAGCATTTCGTCGAACAGGCGAATGTTGCGTTTGGTCAGTTTGACATACTGACCCCGCAGCGTTTCCTGATACACGGGCTCCTGCCGGGCGTTGAAAAACCGGATGACGGTGTTGCGGGTGCCGTAGTCGGTCTGAATTTTCCAGTATCCTTTGGTCACCTCCGGGCCGGAGCGATAATCCGATTGGGCGTTACCGACTAGCGTACTGAATAGAAGAAGCAGGATCAGGAGAGTTTTGAACCGGTAGGCGGTTTTTTCTTGAACGGTTTTCATGAGAATTGTGCGTGTTGTTTACAGGTTGTTAATTTGGTTAATATTATTTCAAACTTTGTAAAACAAATCTCTTACCAGAATCAGAAATGGCATTATGAATCAATGGAGGGCATTTTTCGAAAATCGCACTGTCCGAAACCGTACAAATCCTGTCCGGTTTTGTACGGTTTTGCGGGCGGGTGATTTCTGGATACAAAGCAGCAAAATTGTCGGCAAACCGCTCAATGCAAGTGACGAAAGCGTGGAAAAGCGGGACGGAAAGCCTGTTGAGCCTTACCAAGCTTTCGGCGCGCCCTCAGGGAATGGCCCGAAGCTGATACGACTGCGGATTGGCTTGAATAATTAACCGGTAGGTGTACCGCTTTTGTGTTCCTTCTACCTCGAACCGGAACTTCCCTTCCGGCAAACGGGTCAGATTTAGCGTTCGGTTGTAGGTTGATGAAATCGATTTTTCTTTGAATACATACCGCCCCTGATCATCCAGTAACAACACCAGCATGGGTTCTTGCCGAAGATTGGCAACATGTATTTTCAGTTTACCGGTACTGCTGATGGCAACATCGGAGCGCAACGGATTGGCATCCAGGGTTTCTTTAGGGGATGCCAATATATAAGATGTAGAAACCGGAGTTGACAACGGCGTCGACACAACGTGGTAAGGCTCACTGCCGCTGGTGGCCACCAACTCATGGCTTTTGACTTCGGCCGACAGCAACTGGTTGGTCGACAGCCGCTCCAGCATCGTGTCGAACAAGCGGATGTTCCGGTTCGTCAGTTTTACATACCGGTTCGACAGCGATTCTTCATAAATCGGTTCGTGCCAGCGGTTAAAAAAACGGATCCTGGTCTGTTGGGTCGTGTAGTCGGTCTGAATTTTCCAATATCCCCTGGCCGAGTCGGTTCTGGCATAATAATCGGACTGCGCTTTCGCCGTTAAACCGTACAGGAAGAGACTTACAACCAGCCAATTCTGGCATCTGCAGACTGTTTTTTGGAGGAGGGTTTTCATGATTTGTGCATTTGTTGTTTACAGGAGATAAAAAGGCAAAGTATTATTTCAATGTTTGCAGAACAAATCTGTTGCCAAACCTACTAAAGTATGCTTAATCGATCAAAATCACGGTATTCGCGTCTAGGTTGAAGACTACGCGTCCAATAGTGGACACTTTTTGTCCCGGAATGGACAGTGGAACTGGCTCCATCGAGCCGGAGTTGATGTATGTATGCTATAGAGTGTCAAAAAGTGTTTAAGGTTGCATGGGGAGAGTCCGGCTTTTCTGTTTTTACCGTAAGTTTGCAGCATGAAGATCCTTTCACTGACCGAATTAAATCAGGAACAGTACCTGGCCGCTCAGGCTCTCGAACTAAAATGCAAGGCCGATGATGGGTTGATGGGCCACATTCACTGGGATAAATCCATGAATTATTTCCAGTCGATGTGCCACTGGTTTTTACTCTACAAAAATGACGTGTTGATTGGCCTTTTATCGGCTTTTGCTCCAACAACCAGCGTGGTTGAATTTTGCGGCTATACGCTGCCCAAAGCCCGGCGGAAAGGGTGCTTTTCGACCCTGCTCGAAGTGGCTGCGGAAGCAGCCCGAAACTACGGCTATGAGCACCTCTTATTGATTACGGAACGCGCTTCCGAATCGGGGCAGGCTTTTGCCCGCCAGTTGGGAGCCACCTATTCCAATACCGAATACCAACTGCGCTGGGAACCGCTGCCGTCGCTGGCACTCCCGGTTTCCACACCGGCAATCCACCTCGTCAAAGCTGGCATGGCAGACCTGGAACCGTTGTCGAAATTGAGTCAGACGATTTTTGGGGGCACCCTCGACGAAGCCCGTAAGCTCCTGGAAACCACCATCACAACGCCCCATCTCACGCAGTATATTGCCACGCTGGACGGAAAGCCGATCGGCATGGTGGCGATTAATTTTGTGCAGAACGACGCCTGGATTATTGGACTGGGCGTTTGCCCGGCGTTTCAGGGGCGGGGAATCGGCAAAACCATCTTGTTCCGTATTTTGGACATTCTGCAGGAGTCCATGGCCGAAACAATTCTAATCGAAGTAGACTCCGGCAACGAAGCGGCCCTGCATCTGTACCAGAAATCCGGTTTTACGATTCAGATGGGCCAGGATTATTTCCGGTTGCCGCTGCGGTAACGATGCGCTTACACAGACGGGGCCGCCCTGCGGTTGATCGGAGGGCATCAGAGGTAATCAGAGTTTAAATTAACGCCAACTATGAGATGATGCCCATTCCTACCAGTTGTTTAAGTGCCAGCGGCACGTAATGTTAATAGCAAATGGGTATTTTAAGCGCTTCAGGCGTGCCGGAGGTACGCGATATAGGCTTAATTGCGTACCTCCGGCACGCCTGAAGCGCTTAAAACACCCATTTGCTATTAACATCGGACCCCTCCGGGGTCAATAATCTCATAATTTGCGTTAACAAAAAACCATGAAACCAACCGAATCTGAACTGGAAATCTTGCAGGTGCTTTGGGCGAAAGGTCCCAGCACCGTGCGGCAGGTGAACGAACAGCTCAGCCAAACGCGCGACATTGGGTATACCACGACCCTGAAACTGATGCAGATCATGCACGAAAAAGGACTTCTGAGCCGCACCGAAGAAGGCCGTTACCACGTCTATCAGGCCCTGATCGGGGAAGAAGAAACGCAGCAGCATTTGCTCGACCGGTTTGTCGACACGGCTTTCCGGGGTTCGGCCATGAAACTCGTGATGCAGGCGTTGGGCAACAGCAAGGCAACGCCCCGGGAACTCGAAGAATTGCAAAAACTGATCAACCAATTGAACCCCGAAAACAACGAACCCGATGAACGCCTTTAACGTATTTTCAGAACCCTTTACGAATGCGCTGGGCTGGGCTTTGGTGCATACGCTCTGGCAGGCAACCCTGCTTGTGGCTGCGGCCGCTCTGGCGTTGCGACTGACCCAAAACCGCCCGGCGTCGGTGCGCTATGGCATCGGCATCGGAACGCTGTCCCTGCAACTTCTGGCTTTTGTGGCAACGTTCTGGCTGGGTTATGAACCGGTCCGAACCACCCTGTCGATCCAGGGCGACCGGCAAACCGCCATCGTTCGGGACTTGTCCTTCACCAGCGATTGGTCGGGTCAATTGATGGGCTGGCTCCATCCGCATCTGTCCCTGC
Source organism: Larkinella fluvii (assembly GCF_051857545.1). Taxonomy (NCBI): domain Bacteria; kingdom Pseudomonadati; phylum Bacteroidota; class Cytophagia; order Cytophagales; family Spirosomataceae; genus Larkinella; species Larkinella fluvii. Next base: position 275,037 of record NZ_JBPZHB010000007.1, read on the forward strand.
TCGTGACAGTCTGGCTTTGCGGCACGGTTTTGCTGATTATACGGTTGTTCGGGGGCTGGGTTTTCGTTCAGCGATTGACGCGGAGGAATTGCAGTCCGGCACCGGAAGCCTGGCAAAGGTATGTGCAGAAGGTCGCCGATCAGCTTGGCATCACGAATGCTGTCCGGCTGGTGGAGTCGGCGGAAATAAGCGTGCCGATGACCATTGGCTGGCTGAAACCCGTGATTCTAATCCCCATCGGTTTGCTCGCTGGTTTGTCTCCCCGGCAGGTCGAAGCCGTGCTGGCCCACGAACTGGCGCACATCCGGCGGTATGATTATCTGGTCAATCTGGTGCAGTCGGCGGTCGAGATTGTTTTGTTTTTTCACCCCGCCATCTGGTGGCTTTCGGCCCGAGTTCGGGAAGAGCGGGAGCATTGCTGCGACGATGTGGCCATTCAGTTACGGGGAGAACGGGCTAGTCTGGCTCAGGCGCTGGTGCACATGGAAGAACTACGGCAGGCGCTGCGGGTTACACCCACGCTGGCAATGGCCTTTGGTGCTCGTAGGCAATCCTTTGTTCAGCGCGTAAAACGGGTCATTGGCGTGAGTGAACAACCGTCGTCCAAACCGAACGGGCTGCTGGCAGCGGGTTGTCTGGTGTTGCTCGCCGGTTTGGTAACGGGCCAGCAGGTCGATCGTCCGGCGAATGCCAGCCGTGAGTATGGCGACGCCATGACGATCAATACCTGGCATTCAGACACAAATATCCAGCGGTCGGTTCCGGAAGAAATCAGCATCAAGGTCGTTGAAAAACCGGAACCACTTTCCCTTTCAGTCGATACGGATGCGGTTGACCCTGTGATGCGCATCCGGCTGAAAACAGAACTCGATCACCATCTGGAACAGGTGGAGCGGCTGGAGCGCGAAATGGAAAAGATCCACCTGCCCATGCTTCAGCTTGAGAAGCAAATAGAACTGCAAACCAAACTGGAGCAACTGACCGATCAGGAAATGGAAAAAGTAAACCAGCAGATGGCGAAGCTCCAGTCATTGACTGATGGGCAGTTGCGGCTCTTCACCGATTCAATGGGGACTTTTTCGGCGAAAATAGCGGGCATGGCCGAAAAAGCGAGTTTACATGCCGTTGAAGTGCTCCGGTTGCAGGAAAGAGCGCACCGCCTGGATTCAGTGCCAGCCATTGCGCCGGTTCCCGCTGCGCCCCCCCGTCCTGCCCGGATGCCCAAACCGGCTGGTGTAAAAGGGCAGTATTGGTACAACGGGAAACGCTATAACCGTCCGGAAGACATGCCGAAAGCGCCCAATCCACCGGTTCCACCGGCTGCCGCTGACGCACCCGATCTGCCAGCAGCAGCGATGGCCCCAGTCCCCCCCATTCCACCGGCAGCGATGGCTCCCCCACCATCTGCTCCGGAGCCGCCTGTTCCGCCCGCACCGGCAGAAGGGGATGACGTCTCCACTTGGTCAACGACAAAAGGAACCGTAATTCATATTAAAACGAACAGTGCTCCCAAAGCAAAAACCGTGAAATCAGCCAAGTCGGCGAAATCGAAAACCGCTCCGAAAAAACAGGAAGAGTAGAAAGCGTAAGCGGACCAGTCACCATAAGGCCCCTGAAAAAGTAGACCCCACAGCCGTCGGTCTATTTTTTTAGGGGCCTTGTTTTAACTTATTTCCACTCAAACCGGTAATTCCAGCCCCATCCTGTCTTTTACCGGTAGTTCAATGGATTTCCTTCCGTTTCCAGTATCGACCAATGATTCAAATCAACTACGGCCTTCAACCGGCTGACTTCACCCCCCGACTCAAGCAGTTCTGGGATTTATCCGCCCAAAAAATCAACCTGATCGACTCCCATTACGATACCGCCAAAGGGTCACCGGTTTTTACGGTGCAGGGACACTACACCACCCGCGGCTGGACCGAGTGGACGCAGGGCTTCCAGTTTGGCTCCTCCATCCTCCAGTTCGACGCCACCGGCGACCCGCATTTTCTGGAAACGGGGCGGCAAAAAACGCTCGGCGTCATGGCCCCCCACATCAGCCACATCGGTGTTCACGACCACGGTTTCAACAACGTGAGTACCTACGGCAACCTGCTGCGGCTGATGCGGGAAGGCAAAGTGGAATTTGACGAGTGGGAAAAGAATTTTTATGAACTGGCCCTCAAAATTTCGGGAGCCGTGCAGGCCAGCCGCTGGACAACCGTCAAAACCGGCGGATTTATTCACTCCTTCAACGGGCCGCATTCGCTTTTTGTCGATACGATCCGTTCCTGCCGGGCGGTTGTGTTGAGCCACAGCCTCGGTCACGTTTTTCAGGGGGAAGGCGATGTAAAAATCAATCTGCTCGAGCGGGGGTTGGAGCACATGAAAGCAACGGCCGAGTACTCGGTTTTTTATGGCGAAGGACGCGACATCTACGACCTGTGGGGTCGCACCGCGCACGAAAGCGTGTTCAATACCAAAGACGGCAATTTCCGTTGCCCCAACTCCCAGCAGGGCTACACCGGTTTTACGACCTGGACGCGCGGCCTGGCGTGGGCCATGTGCGGCTTTGCCGAACAACTGGAATACCTGACCACCCTCGAAGACGTTGATCTGGAACCGTTCGGTGGACGGCAGGTAGTGGAAGCGTATCTGCTCAAAGCCGCCCGCGCTACCTGCGACTTTTACATCGAACACACACCGATCGACGGCATTCCATACTGGGATACCGGCGCCCCCGGTTTGTCGCAACTGGGCAATTACCTCGACCGGCCCTCCGATCCTTACAATGATTTTGAACCGATAGACAGTTCGGCAGCCGCCATCGGGGCGCAGGGATTGCTTCGTCTGGGCCACTACCTGACCGAACGGGGCGAAACCGAAAACGGCTCACGCTACTGGCAGGCGGGCTTAACAGTGTTAGATTCGCTTTTTAAAGAACCGTATCTTAGCAAGGACCCCAACCACCAGGGACTGATTCTGCATTCGATCTACCACCGGCCCAACGGCTGGGATCATGTTCCGGCGGGGAGCAAAATTCCCTACGGCGAGTCAAGCATGTGGGGGGATTACCACGCCCGTGAGGTTGCCTTATACCTGCAACGCGTGGTCAATAACGAACCGTATTACACCTTTTTTGGAGCCCTGTGATGAGCACAACACCACTAGCGGAGTCATCGTCTGGGGAACCGGCATTCCGGGATTTTTCAAAGCTGTGCATTCACACCATCACCACCCGTCCTTGGGCCATCGAGGAAGCCGCAAAACACTATTCCCGCTCGGGCATTGGCGGAATTTCGGTCTGGCGGGATGCGCTGGCCAACCGCAACATTCGGGAAACCAGCCAATTGCTGCGGGATCATAACCTGTCGGTAGTGTCACTCTGCCGGGGGGGGTTCTTTCCGCACCTCGAAGCCGCTGGTCGTCAGATCGCCCTGGATGATAACCGCCGGGCCATCGACGAAGCCGCCGAACTGGGCGCGCCCCATGTCGTGCTGGTGTGTGGTGCCGCACCGGGTCAGTCCCTGACGGAATCCCGCAAACAAATTCGGGACGGTATTGCCGCGCTGCTGCCCCATGCCGAAGCCAACGGCGTTCGGTTGGCGATTGAACCTTTACATCCGATGTATGCCGATAACCGCTCGGCTGTCAACACCTTAGGTCAGGCCAATGATATGGCCGAGGAGCTAAATTCTTCCTATGTGGGCATCGCTATCGATGTCTACCATTTGTGGTGGGACCCCGATCTGGAACAGGAAATTGCCCGATGCGGTAAAAACGGACATTTGTATGCTTTCCATATCTGTGACTGGAAAACCCCGACCCTCGATCTGCTCAACGACCGCGGACTGATGGGCGAAGGTTGCATCAACATCCGCCAGATTCGGTCGTGGGTCGAAGCCGCCGGTTTTTCGGGGTTCAACGAAGTCGAGATCTTCTCAAACCGGTATTGGGCGGAAGATCAGGCGGAATTCCTGGAAAAAATCAAACACGGGTACTTGTATCATTCGTAAAATAATTACCCCTAAATCCCCTAAAGGGGACTTGGACCCAGAATTACCAAGATGCATAAAGTCCCCTTTAGGGGATTTAGGGGCATAACCATTCAACCATCTTTTAGCCATTTATTGAAAAGTGAAAGAACACAAAGTCGGTATTATCATGAACGGCGTAACCGGCCGGATGGGTACCAATCAGCACCTGATGCGTTCCATTGTCGCCATCATCAAACAGGGGGGCGTGAAGGTTGGACCGGACGAGGTCATCATGCCGGACCCCATTCTGGTAGGTCGTGATGTCAATAAACTGGAGAAATTGTGCCAGCAGTCGGGGGTGCAGAAAATGACGACCAACGTCGACGAAGCACTGGCCGATCCTCATAACATCATTTATTTCGACGCCCAGACGACCGGGCGCCGGGCGGAGGGCGTTCGCAAAGCCGTAGCTGCCGGTAAACACGTTTACTGTGAAAAACCGACCGCCGTCAGCACCGAAGTGGCCCTTGAACTGTATGAACTCTGCAAAGCCGCCGGGCTGAAAAACGGCGTTGTGCAGGACAAACTGTGGTTACCCGGTTTATTGAAGCTGAAACGCCTGATGCAGAACGATTTCTTCGGAAAAATTCTGTCGGTTCGGGGCGAATTCGGCTATTGGGTATTTGAAGGACACTCCATTCCGGCGCAACGGCCCTCGTGGAATTACCGCAAGGAAGACGATGGCGGGATCATTGTCGATATGCTGTGCCACTGGCGCTATGTGCTTGATCAGGTGTTTGGTAAAGTAAAAGCTGTATCTTGTCTGGGTGCCACCCACATTCCGGAGCGCATCGACGAGCAGGGCAAACCGTATACCGCAACGGCTGATGATGCCGCTTATGCGACCTTTGAACTAGAAGGTGGAGTGATCGCTCAGTTCAACTCTTCGTGGACCACCCGCGTTCGTCGCGATGATCTGCTGACCTTGCATGTGGATGGTACCAAGGGCTCGGCGGTGGCGGGTTTGCGGGAGTGTTACATTCAGCATTACGGCAACACCCCCAAACCGGTCTGGAATCCCGACATCGAGCAGCCCATCAAGTTTTTTGAAGGCTGGGCCAAAGTGCCAGAGCAGGAAGTGGCCGAAAATGCTTTTAAAGTGCAGTGGGAGTTGTTTTTGAAACACGTCGTGAAGGACGAGCCATTTCCGTGGGACTTGCGGGAAGGTGCCAAAGGGGTTCAACTGGCCGAAAAAGGCATCGAAAGCTGGGAAAAACGTTGCTGGGTCGATGTTCCGGAGTTATGAAAAAAGTAGCATTTGTAACCGGGGGAAGCCGGGGAATCGGATACGGGATTGCGGAACACCTGGCGAAAGCCGGTTTCGATCTGGCCATCAACGGCGTACGGCCCGAAGAAGCGGTTGGGGATGCCCTGGCTGGACTTCAGACCCTGGGGGCCGAAGTGATGTATTGCCAGGGTGATATTGCGTCAAAAGAAGACCGCGCCCGCATGCTGGAACAAATCAAGGCCCGTTTTGGTCGGTTGAACGTATTAGTAAACAACGCAGGGGTTGCGCCAAAAGAACGCCGGGACATTCTGGAGGCAACCGAGGAAAGTTTCGAATACGTGTTGTCGACCAATTTGCAGGGGGCCTACTTTCTGACCCAGGCAGTGGCCAACTGGATGATAGCGCAAAAGGCTGATCAAACGGACTTTACGGGGTGTATCCTAACCATTTCCTCGATCTCATCGACGGTTATTTCCGTGAACCGGGGAGAATATTGCATTGCCAAAGCCGGACTCAGCATGGCCACGCAATTGTTTGCTGCCCGACTGGGTGAATACGACATCCCGGTTTTTGAAGTACGTCCCGGCATCATCCGTACCGACATGACGGCGGGAGTCGTCGGGAAATACGACAAACTGATTGAGGAAGGGCTGACGGTCCAGAAACGCTGGGGATTTCCAGACGATGTGGGCCGGGCCGTGGCAGCTTTAGCCCGTGGCGACTTTCCGTATTCAACCGGGCAAGTCATCATGGTCGACGGGGGGCTGACGTTGCCTAGACTTTAGAAAAAAGAGTTGTTACGCAGAGTTGAGCGGAGCAAAAGGGAGTTAAGCGGAGATTTTTCTCTCTTTCTCTGCTTAACTCCTTTTTACTCCGCTCAACTCTGCGAAATAACTCATTTTCCTAAACCGCTTAAATCATGAAAAACCAATCCGATTCCCGGAGGACTTTCCTCAAAACCGCAGCCACCGGCTCCCTGGCCGTGATGGGGTTGCCTACCCTGATTCCGGCCCACGCCTTTGGTGCCAACGACCGCATCCGCGTGGCCGTCATCGGCGTCAACGGACGCGGAAAAGACCACATTGCCAATTTTTCCAAACTGCCGAACGTCGAGGTCGTCACGCTCTGCGACGTCGATAACGTGGTTTCAGCCCAGCGCGCGGCTGAATTTGAGACTAAGTATGCCCGAAAGGTAAAAACCGAACAGGATTTGCGGAAAGTGTATGACGACAAAAACATCGACGCCGTCAGCATTGCCACACCCAACCACTGGCACGCACTAGCGGCCATTTGGGCGTGTCAGGCCGGAAAAGATGTGTACGTCGAAAAACCGGGTACGCACAACCTGCGCGAAGGCAAAAAACTGGTGGAAGCTGCGGCCAAATACAACCGGATTGTGCAGCACGGGGTGCAATTGCGTAGCTCGACCGCCATTCAGGAAGCCATCAAACACCTCCGTGACGGGTTGATCGGGAAAGTGTACATGGCCCGCGGATTGGTCTACAAATGGCGTCCCGACATTGGCAACCAGGGGCCCAGCGCTGTTCCGGCGGGTTTGAACTGGGATTTGTGGCAGGGACCGGCCAAAGCGCGCGAGTTCTCCAAAAACTACGTTCACTACAACTGGCACTGGTTCTGGGACTACGGCAATGGCGACATTGGCAACCAGGGCATCCACGAAACGGATTTGGCCATGTGGGGGCTGGACGTCGGTTTTCCTGAAGAGGTAACGTCGGCGGGCGGCAAATACCTCTGGAAAGACTGCAAGGAAACGCCGGAATTGCTGACATCCACCTATAATTATCCCTCGCAGGGCAAAGTAATCCAGTTCGAAGTGCGGCCGTGGATGACCAACCGGGAAGACGGCGTGGAAGTAGGCAACCTCTTTTACGGCGACAAAGGCTATATGGTCATCAATGGCTACAACGATTACAAAACGTTTCTGGGCAAAGAACGGACGCCCGGACCGGCGGGTCATGCCGGGGGCGACCACTACCTGAACTTCATCGAAGCGGTTCGGGCGCGGGACAAATCGAAGCTGAACGGCCCGGTCGAAACCGCCCACCTGGCGTCGGGACTGGCTCACATCGGTAACATTGCCTATCGCCTGGGTCGCACCCTGAAATTTGATCCGAAGAAAGAAGAATTCATCGGCGACTCGGAAGCCAATTCGCACCTAAGTCGTCAATACCGCGCACCGTACGCGCTACCGAAGCAAGTATAATTTACGGTTTACGGTATTCGGTTTACGGTTTACGGTGGGCTGTCGCATTTATAAGCACGCGTCAGCCACCGTAAACTGAAAACCGAATACCGTAAACGATAAAACTGAAACCGAAAAAAATGATTGAGCAACCGAAACCCCAACAAAGCCTGAGTAAACAATTGCTTCAAATTCCGGTGCTGGTGGCCGCGCTGGGTTATCTGGTGGACATGTACGACCTGTTTCTATTTAGCGTCGTGCGGGTTCCGAGCCTGAAAGCCATTGGTGTACCTGACGACCGCCTGCTTCCCGACGGCATCATGTTGTTAAACTGGCAAATGGCCGGGATGCTGCTGGGCGGTGTTTTCTGGGGCATTCTGGGCGACAAACGGGGGCGGCTTTCCGTGCTCTTCGGGTCGATTCTGATTTATTCGCTGGCGAACATCGCCAATGGATTTGTCGATAGTCTGCCGATGTATGCCGCGCTGCGGTTTGTGGCCGGGGTCGGTCTGGCCGGCGAGTTGGGTGCTGGTGTCACGCTGGTAACCGAAGTGTTGCCGAAGCAGATTCGCGGGTATGGAACCACGATTGTGGCCACCATGGGCGTTCTGGGAGCCATTATGGCCTATTTCGTGGCCGATTTGTTTGCCTGGCGGATCTCGTATTTTGTGGGGGGCGGTCTCGGTTTGATGCTGCTGGTGCTGCGAATGAACGTGTTTGAATCCAAGATTTTTGAAGTGGTGAAAGAGCGTCAGGTGAAGCGCGGTGATTTGATGATGCTGTTCAACAACCGGGAGCGGTTTCTGAAGTATATTCAGTGCATTCTGGTCGGTTTGCCCATCTGGTTTGTTGTCGGGATTCTGGTGACGTTTTCCCCGGAATTTGGCCAGGCTATGGGATTGACCGAACCGGTCGTAGCCGGGAAAGCCGTCATGTTGACGTTTACCGGTCAGGTTTTTGGCGACATTGCCAGCGGATTGCTGAGTCAGTATTTCAAAAGCCGCAAAAAAGTCATCGGCAGTTTCATCGCCCTTTCGCTGATTTTCGTGCTGATTTATCTGCTGGCGCCCATGAAAGACCTTTCGGTTTTCTACCTCGTTTGTGTTTTCCTGGGCGTTGCCAACGGCTATTGGGCGCTGTTCGTGACCATTGCTGCCGAGCTTTTCGGAACCAACCTGCGGGCTACGGTGGCCACGACGGTTCCCAACTTTGTGCGGGGAGCGGTGATTCCGTTAACGTCGCTGTTTGTTTACGGAAAAGGCCAGGTCGGAACGCTGAATAGTGCACTCGGTGTCGGGTTGTTGACGGCAACGCTGGCGTTCATTGCGCTGTACTTTATGGAGGAAACCTTCAAAAAGGACATGAATTATGTGGAAACTGACTAGAAAACCCGGTTTTTTTTGGACAGGGTTCCTGGTGTGTTCTGCCGCATGGAGTTGGGCGCAAACCTCCGGAACCTTTCGGTTGCATCCGCAGAATCCGCATTATTTTCAATACCGAAACAAGCCCATTTTGATGGTCGGGTCGGGAGAGCATTACGGTTCGGTGATCAACCTCGACTTCGATTACGCCCGGTATTTGCAGGCCACAGCCGCCGATGGCATGAACACCACCCGGCTTTTTACGGGGGCATACATTGAAAAACTGGGCGATTTTGGCATTCAGAAAAACACACTGGCAGCCGCCGAAGGCCGGTTGATTTTGCCGTGGCGACGGAGTAGCGAATCTGGCTACACGCTGGGCGGAAACAAGTTTGACCTCAGCCAGTGGGATGGGGCTTATTTCGATCGGTTGAAGGACTTTATGACCCACGCCCGGCAGCAGGGGGTGATTGTGGAGATCAATCTGTTTTCGGCGCATTATGGCGATGGCTGGAAATACAGTGCGCTGAATCCCAAAAACAATATTAATAAAACCGACAGTCTATCGTCCCGTCTCGTCAATACGCTGGAGAACGGAAATTTGCTGGCGCATCAGGAAAAATATGTCAGGAAAATTGTCCGGGAATTGAATGGTTTCGATAATTTCTACTTTGAGATTCAGAACGAACCTTGGGCCGATCAGACGGACATTGTGCTGAAACGCAACGAATACGGCCCCGAAAAAGACTGGCGTTCAACCCTGCAGGTGGTTTCGCAACGCTCGAACGACTGGCACCGGCAGGTGGCCCGCTGGATTAAAGACGAAGAAAGCCGACTTCCAAACCGGCATCTGATTTCTCAGGATATCAGCAATTTCCATTATCCGATTGCCGACGCCGATCCCAACATTTCGATTTTTACATTTCATTACGCCCTTCCCGAAGCCGTCACGGAAAATTATCATTTGAACCGTGTGATCGGGTTTAATGAAACCGGTTTTGCCGGTCGTGAAGATGCCACGTACCGTCGGCAGGCCTGGCGGTTTTTGATGGCCGGGGGCGGTTTATTCAATCATCTGGATTATTCGTATTCCGTTGGTGCCGAAACCGGTCAGGATACATCGTACAAAGCCCCCGGTGGAGGCAGTCCGGCCTTGCGGTCGCAATTCAAAACAATGAAGAACTTTTTTGAAAAGCTGGATTTTGTGACCTACAAACCCGATCCTGGTCTGGTGGCTTCGGCCCCGGGCGCGCTGACGCAGGTGCTGGGCAACGGAAAAACAGAGTGGGTTCTGTATTACGAACCAATGGCCGTAAAATCGCATGACCTAAACCTGAATTTGAAAAAGGGTTCCTACCGGGCGGAGTGGATGGATGTGGTAACGGGACAGAAACTGAAATCGGAAACCGTTATAAACGGTCGGCTAGCCGTGCCGGATGGCGCGAATGATAAAGTCGTCATCATCCGGAATTACCCCTAATCACCTCCGCTCTCTCCTTCCATTTTTTCCTGCACCAGTTCTTCCTTGATCTGCCGGATTCGGTCGTTGAAATTCAGGTTGTGGAAATCAATGTCGCGCACGCAAATGGCCGCGAGGAACGCCATGACGTCGGGATCGTGGGGGATTCGACGGCCCGTAACAACACTGACGTATTTTGAGGTCATCCACAATACATTCTTCAACTGTCGGCCGGAATCGTCGGTCATGTAATACTCCGTGACAATCGTATCGTCGCTGACGTAGATGATGCGGGATACGATCCTAAGCCATTCATTGACCATGGCCGGACGGACGTAAGCAATCTGGTGCTGATAAACCACCCAACTCGTCTTGTATTCACGAAACAACTGCGCCGGGCTGAAGTTATACTGGGTAGCAACCTGGTCTTCGCGTGCGTTGAAATAGTAGTCGAAATACTTCGCGTTGTTGAGGTGCTGCAACGGATCACAATCCTGAAAACGGACGATGGTGCGCGATTCCGTTTCGTGCGGGTAAGTTCTGGTTGGATCAAGTTTGATCATAGCGTGGTGGTCACTGATGGACTTTTTGGCAGGTTTGGATGCAAAATCCAGCCGGAACGCCGAGGCAACCGCCGGATTCTGTCCTGCAAAAATCAGTGTAATTCCGCAAACCAGCGTAATCCGGCAACACACATTTTTAATTATTTTTACGTTTTAATCAGTACACAGGTCAACGTTTCCATCAACATCTTAAAAATCGAATGAAGTCGTTTTCTTTTCTCGTTCCCCTTCTCCTGCTCGCCCACTCGCTAACCGCATTTACGCCCCAGTTTCATCCGGATGCGGTGGTAGGCACCTGGCTCAACGGCACCAAACAGGGGCAGATCCAGATTTACAAAAAAGGCAATCAGTACTACGGGAAACTGGTGTGGCTGCGTGAACCCAACAATCCCTCGACCGGAAAGCCCAAAACCGACCTAAAAAACAGCCAGGCAACGCTGCGTTCCCGGCCACTCATGGGGCTGGATGTGATGCAGGGCTTTGTACACGATGGCGGCAAGGTCTGGGAAGATGGTCATATCTACAACCCCGAAGACGGAAAAGAGTACAGTTGCAAAATGACATTAAAAAACCCCAATACGCTCGATGTACGGGGATATGTCGGAATCTCTTTGCTGGGCAAAACCCAGACCTGGACCCGCGTAAACTAACGATGCCGGTGATGGTGCGGTTTTTTTTTGCGCCAAAACCTCAAACATTTCCCGCCTGTCGCCGGTTTATACCCTATGATTCGCAAGAATCATTTACTAGATCACTCACGTTATAACGATTATCAATCATGAACGAGACAACCCTTAAAGGCGGATGGAATGAGTTGAAAGGCAAGATCAAACAAGCCTACGGCGATTTGACCGACGACGATCTGACGTATGCAGAAGGCAAGGAAGACGAAATGTGGGGCAAACTCCAGCAAAAAACCGGGAAGACAAAAGACGAAATCCGGAAGGCTGCTGCCGACCTGTAATTCATAAGCATATCCGAATTGAAAACGCCGGAAGCCACAAGCTTCCGGCGTTTTCGGTGGAAGGGCATTATATTCTTTGGCTGAACGGTTTTCCGAAGGAAGCGAACCGGTAAAAACGATGGTCAATGTATGGTAGACCGAACGAAATACCGTGTTTGCCTTTTGGGCGGGGCGTCCTAATTTCCAGACACTGAGTACACTCCTTCCGGATGACGGGCCGACCCCGGAATTTTATTTAAAAAGGCCACTGAAATGCGTGTTACTTTTTGGAGGATGTGACATCTAAATGGGTGACGAAGCGGCACAAAGGAATTCCCGCTGCTTCGCTACCTGTTACCAACCAAAACTCCGTTCACTGAATGAGTACTTATCAAAGCCCTAATCCACTGCTTCATTTTAACAACCTGCTGCCCGAATGGGGTCAGGCGGCTGACGAAATCTACCACAATTATCACTTTCTAAACCACGCACTCAGCCAAACCGACCGCCTGCTCATCCCGGAAGAAGCATTGACCAAACTAGCAGGGTTAAAAGCGACTCTGGTCATGACCCTGGCCCGACTGATTCAGGATTTACCGCCTTCCACGCACCGCATTTCCAATGAACCCGTTGATTCCATAAGCCGATTTAACGCACACATCAATACATTAAAAACCGTTAATTTACAGACAGATCACACGTTCGATGATTTGCTACAACAACATCCTTCGTTAAAGAACTGGTTTGAGTCAGCCGTAAACGATTAAAACTCCCCTATTTCTCTCTTTAAATCCAGGAAATGATGAACGATACCGTCTACGTAACTGAATTGCTCCGGCGTTTGAAAACCACTGACGATCCAACCCTCTTCGACGCCATGTTTACCCTATACATATACCGGTACCGCCAGGTCCTCAGCAACAGCGTCCAGTTTACCGTTGTTGAAAAAGTCCCTTTATCGCTGTGTACGACCGAAAACGACAACTAAACCATTCGTTACGCCCATTTTCATTCTGACTATTATTAAAACTAATCACTTCCATTAAAAAAATTTGCGGTTCATCTCTGGAAATATTTCTATTTCTTTGGTGTTGTAAAAATAACCAAGAGAAAAGTGAGTGATGAATCCGGTTTACGTTAATAAAGTACAGCCTCCGCGTCTGACGCTTTGGATGGCCCTGATCTCCGTGTATGTTTTATGGGGGTCGACCTACCTTTTTGTTCATTTCATGACCGAGAAGATGCCGCCCCTGTATATGGCATCTTTGCGGCTCAGTACGGCAGGGCTGATTTTATTTCTGTACGCCCGGCTTACCGGCACCCCCGTTCCGGCTCCAAAGCAATGGCTGTCGGCGGGAATTATTGGGGTCTTGCTGCTCACGATTGCCAACGGCAGCATGTCGGTTGCGCTGCAATACGTGCCGTCGAGCATTGCCGCGCTGCTGGCCGCGCTGGTTCCGCTTTTCATTATTCTGTTTAACTGGGTGGGGTTCGGCCACATCCGGCCCACCAACTTATCGCTGGCGGGTCTGGTGCTCGGGCTGATGGGGGTTTCGCTACTGGTTCAGCCCTCCGGTTCCGGAATGGCGTCGACGGGTAATACCTGGATAGGCGTTGCCCTGATCATGGTGGCGAACGTTTCGTGGGCAGTCGGCACGCTGCTTTCTTCCCGGCTTTCGCTTCCTTCCCAACTGATTTCCAGTGCCATCCAGATGCTGGTGGGCGGTCTGGTGCTGTTTCTGTGTAGCATGATTACGGAGAACGTTACGCTGACGAGCATTGAGTATGCGCCGGTAAAAGCCATTGGATCACTGGTTTACCTCATCATTTTTGGCTCCATCATCGGTTTTTCATCCTTTGCGTGGCTGGCCCGGAACGCCCCTCCGCAATTGGTTTCGACCTATGCCTACGTCAATCCGGTGGTGGCCATGCTGCTGGGTTGGGCCTTCGCCGGCGAAACCCTGAACGCGTATTCCATCCTGGCCGCCCTGGTAATTTTATCGGGTGTGGTGTTGATTACCCTGGGCCGGAAATAAATGATCGCTCGCCCTACCCCCCTGAAGGGGGCTTAAAAATCGGCGGATTTAAGCCCCTTTCAGGGGGTTGGGAGCAAAGCGATCATTCAACCGGTGGCGGACTCACCGCCGTCCAGCCGCCATCGACCACCAGGCTCTGGCCCGTGATGTGACGCGATTGCGGTGAAACCAGGAACAGAGCGGCATTGGCAATATCGTCGACGGTGGCGGGTCGGCCCATCGGCGTAATCCGCGACCAGATCGGCACATAGGTCGGGTCATCGAGCGTTCGCTCAGTTTGGGTCGCGCCCGGTGCCACGGCATTGATGTTGATTCCGCAGGGCGACAGATCCAGCACGAGGTTTTTGGCCAGCATCTCCAGCGCGGCTTTGGTCATGCTGTAGGCGGCCAGCCCCGGATGCGCCTGATGGCCCGTAACGGACGACATCAGCAAAATACTGCCTCCTTCGTTCTGGCTCCGCATCTGACGGGCAGCCCTTTGGGTTAGGAAAAAACTGCCCCGCAGGTTCAGATCGACCACTTTTTGAAAGGCTTCGGGCTGGTAATCGAAGAAATCACCAAAGATGGTAATGCCGGCATTGGCAACGACGATGGTCAGTTTGCCGAATTCAGCAACCGCTTGATCGACCATGCCCTGAATGAAGGCGACGTCGGAAGCATCGCCGGGATAGGCCAAACAGCGGCCGCCTTCCTGCTGAATGCGGTCGGCTGCCTGTTGAGCCGCTACCTCATCGAGGTCGTTAAGTAAAACGGAGGCACCCTGGCGGGCAAGCTGGCGGGCAATGGCAAAACCGATGCCGATGCCTGCGCCCGTTACGATGGCAGTCTGGGTTTGGAAAGTCATGGGGAAAATGCTAATGGCAAAAAAGGTTGCCGCAAAGATGCCCCAAATTTGAAAAAAAAAGTCAACGTTCCATTCGAATCTGATCAAATCAGAAATCCGTTCGCTTTTTCTCCGAATTGAAGCGTCCTGTAAAAAACCGTACCTTTAAGCGAAAATCAGCAAAAACGGTAGCCCCGACGGCTTTTTCGAATGATTCAAAGGTCTTCCCGCCGATTGACACCTTTTTTCTCCCGCTGGGAGCTTTGGTACCACATCCTGATGATGCCGGTGTTGTTTCCTGTCGGCAATTATTATTTCGTTGGCCCCCGCTATTTCAGCGATGTACGGATCTTTTTGTTGGGAACTTCGGTGGTTTTCGGGCTCTACTGGTTTTCGGTCATCACCCTCACGCTGGCCGTTCGCGGAGTCATTCGCCGGTATCCCGACGTACTCCGGGCCACGCACCGAACCCTGGTGATGCTGGCGGTTGTGGGCCTGATCACCGTCGGATTGGCGGTTTTGGATGTGTTCATCTACAGCCTCTTCCCCCTCCTGAATGTCTCGTTTACGTGGGATGCCATCCGCCCCATTCTAGTTTTGGGGCTCATTTTCGATCTCTGCTTCTGTGTGGCACTGAATGTTTTTTACACCTACAACCAGTGGCACCGCGACCAGACCGAAAACGAGCTGCTTCGGCAGGCCACCCTTCAACACCAGCTCGACTCGCTGAAGATGAAAATCAATCCGCATTTTCTCTTCAATAGCCTTACCTCGCTGTCGTCGCTGATTGGGGAAGACCAGAAACAGGCTGAGCAATTTGTCGACCAACTCTCGAAGGTGTACCGGTATTTGCTTCAGGCCAACACCCACGAACTGGTCAGTTTACAAACCGAACTGGACTTTGTGGGACACTATTCGGCCCTATTGCAAACCCGCTACGGCCCTGCCCTGGGCATCGCTCTGCCGACCGATCCGACTTTACCCGACACCCAGCTTCCTCCGCTGACACTCCAGCTTTTGATCGACAACGCAATTAAACACAACGTCATGAGCGTCACGAAACCGCTGAAGATCCACATCGAAATGGCCCCAAATGGACGGCTGCTGGTTCGGAATACGCTCCAGCGAAAATCGGTTAAAATGGATCTTTCGCAGGCCAGGCTGGCTACCCTGATGGCTAAATACCGGCAATTGGGTCTGGAAGAGATCCGGGTAGAAGAAACCGGAACGCATTTTGAAGTATCGCTGCCTCTCCTGCGTTTTACGCCCCCCCACAACGCTCCCTGATGTCTACAAAATCCTTCGCAATTCATCCCGTTTTTTTCGCAATTCAGACAGCCAATCAACCAATTTACGCACTATCTTCGGGTTCCGTTCATTCAAAATCAGTAGATTAAGATGAACACGGTCGGTTTATGAAGTCATTTATTTTCAGCTTGTTTCGTCATTTTCCGCGTCTTCGG
The DNA here is from genome assembly GCF_051857545.1 of Larkinella fluvii. Classification (NCBI taxonomy): domain Bacteria; kingdom Pseudomonadati; phylum Bacteroidota; class Cytophagia; order Cytophagales; family Spirosomataceae; genus Larkinella; species Larkinella fluvii. The sequence goes on from NZ_JBPZHB010000007.1 coordinate 291,135, forward strand.
AAACAGAGCCAGTGGCACTTTTTGCTGCTGTTTCCGTGGTTCATCCCGCTTATTTCCTACTGGGTGGTAGGTGATCGCTATCTCGCTCACCTGGGGACTTTTCTATCGGCCACCCTCCTGAACCTGACCATTGGCAGCCTCTGTTTGTTCACCCTCGACCAGTTGACCCAGTGGGTGATTCAGCGGTATCCGAACCTGGGCGAGACCTGGCAGCGGGTCTGGCGTTTGCTGCTGGTGTTTGTGCTCGTAACACCCTGCTTCGTTCTGGGGGGTATTTTCATTTATGAAACGTTTCACTTGTTTGGGTATCACCACAATCCGGCGGCCACCGGACAGATCCTGCTGCTCAATCTGGTGGCCAATCTGGTGTCGGTCGGTATCGATGAAAGCGTTTATTCACTGAATAAATGGCGCGAGAATACGCTGGAAAAGGAGCAGTTGAAGAAGATCAATCTGCAAAGTCAGTACGAGAGCCTGAAAAGTCAGGTCAATCCGCACTTTTTGTTCAACAGCCTCAATTCGCTGTCGTCGCTGATTGCCGACGAACCTGACCGGGCCGAGGAGTTTGTCGATGAAATGTCGAAGGTGTACCGGTATCTGCTCCAGACAAACGAAGGTGAACTGACTACCCTGGAAACCGAAATGACCTTCATCCAGTCGTATTTTCATTTGCTTAAAACCCGCTATGGTGCCGGTATTCGCCTGGAAATAGTGATTGCCGAGCCATTTCTCGCATACCAGCTTCCTCCATTGACGTTACAGATGCTGGTTGAAAACGCCGTCAAACACAACGTGATCCACGCCAGCAAACCGCTGTTGATCGAGATCAAAACCACGCAGGTCGGTCGACTGGTGGTCCGGAACAACCTCCAGCGGAAAACCGGGCGGGTGGCTTCCAACCAGGTGGGGCTTTCCAACATTTTAGCCAAATACCGCCTACTGGCCCAAAGCGACCCGATTGTCACCTCCGACAGTTCCTATTTTACCGTAGCGCTGCCGCTGATGGCTCCGCAGTCCTGACATCGGCAACTGCCCCAATATGGCCTGACGGCTCCGTAAAACGGATTCCCCGTCCGTTTTACCCCTTCTTTTGAACCCCGGTGAGTAAACCGGAAGCATTCCCCGCTTTCCCCCCATAGTAGCTCCAATCTTGCTTTTTACCAACTCTCTATTAAATTGATCCAAGTAATGTCTACTCCTTTCATGCCTCGCCGGGAGGCTTTGCAACGACTGGCTCTACTGGTAGGGGCCACCTTATCACTTCCGGTTCAGGCCGCCCTCCGGGGCGAACCCACCGCCGGGGTTCCCCTGATCTTTTCGGATGCCCAGCAAAAACTCGTGGCCGATCTGGCAGACATCATCCTTCCAACCACGGATACACCCGGCGCGAAAGCCGCGGGAGTTCATCAGTTCATTGGACATGTCATCGGCCATTGTACGGCTCCAGCCCAGCAGGATTTGTTTCTACATGGACTCCAACAAACCGACGCCCTGAGTCTTACGGCTTTCCAAAAACCGTTTTCACAACTCGGCAGCCCGGAACGAACGGAGATTGTCAAACAGCTAACCCAGCGCGAAAAGCCCTTTTTCCTCATCCTTCGCGAGCTCACCATCGTCGGCTACTTTACCTCGGAAACCGGAGCAACCAAAACCCTGGCCTACCTCCCTGTACCGGGCCGGTTCCAGGGCGACGTCCCTTTGAAACCGGGTCAGAAGGTTTGGGCCTTGTAAACGAACAAATTGCTGCCTATCAGTAAACTACTATGAATCTCAACATCGATGCAATAAAAGCACAAACCTACGACGCCATTGTGATTGGGTCGGGCGTCAGTGGTGGCTGGGCCGCCAAGGAATTGACAGAGAAAGGATTGCGGGTCCTGATGCTGGAGCGGGGACGTCCGCTCGAACACGTTACGGGCTATACCGAAGCCCTGAAAGCACCCTGGGAAATGCCGGAAGCAACCCGGCTGGGCGATCTGGCTCAGAAATATCCGCAGGCCCCGCCGGATGCCGCGAAAGCCGTTCCGACCTACTGGATGCCCGGCGCCGACGCATCCTACCGGCAGGAAAAACCGTTTCGCTGGTTGCGCCCGGACATCGTGGGCGGCAAATCCATTATGTGGGGGCGGCAGTCGTACCGGTTCAGTGACATTGACTTTGAAGCCAATGCCAAAGAAGGCATCGGCGTCGACTGGCCAATCCGCTACAAAGACATCGCTCCCTGGTATTCCTACGTGGAGAAATTTGCCGGGATCTCGGGCGAAAAACTGGGATTACCCCAACTTCCCGACAGTGAGTTCATCGCTCCGATGGATATGTTTCTGGTCGAAAAAGAGGTTCGGAAAAGCATCGAGAAAAACTATCCGGGCCGGGTGATGACCATCGGACGGACCGCCAATTTGTCGGAAGCCCAAAAAGTCCACGTCGACAATGGCCGGTCGCCCTGTCAATACCGAAACCAGTGCATTCGGGGGTGTCCGTATGGCGCTTATTTCAGCACCCAATCCTGCACACTCCCCCCCGCCGTCAAAACGGGCCGACTCACCCTCCGCCCCAATTCGGTGGTGACGGAGGTGATCTACGATGCCCAAAAACAACGGGCCTCAGGCGTTCGGGTAAAAGACGCGCAGACGCTGGAAAGCCAGGAGTATTTTGCGAAAATTATCTTTGTATGTGCCAGCGCCATGGCCTCCACGGCCCTGCTCATGAACTCGGTTTCTGACCGGTTTCCGAACGGCCTGGGCAATGATTCAGGGCAACTGGGCCACAATCTAATGGACCACCACTTCCTGATCGGGGCCAATGGGCAGTGGGAAGGCGGACAGGATCGGTATTATTACGGACGACGGGCCAACGGCATTTACATTCCCCGCTACCGCAACATCGGGTCAGACAAGCGCGACTACCTGCGCGGTTTTGGATACCAGGGCGGTGGGGGTCGGCAGGGCTGGCAGCATCAGGTGGCCGAACTGGCTTTCGGGGCATCGTTGAAGGAAGAACTCACTAAACCGGGGCTTTGGAACATGGGCCTGATCGGGTTTGGCGAGCAACTGCCCGAATACAAAAACCGAATGTATCTGGATAAAAGCAAACTGGATCAATGGGGAATGCCGATGCTGGTCTTTGATGCGGAAATTGGCGAAAATGAAAAGAAAATGCGGGTCGATATGCTCAACGATGCGCAGGAAATGCTCGAAAAAGCCGGGTTGATCAATGTAAAAACCTACGACCGGGGTTCGGTCATCGGCCAGGCCGTCCATGAAATGGGAACCGCCCGCATGGGCCGGGACCCCAAAACCTCGGTGCTCAATGGCAATAACCAGATTCACGCGGTCAAAAACGTCTTCGTTACCGACGGGGCCTGCATGACCTCATCGGCCTGCGTCAATCCGTCGCTGACCTACATGGCGCTTTCGGCCCGCGCAGCGAACTTTGCCGTTCAGGAATTGAAGGCGATGCGGATTTGAAGGGATTATTTAAAAAATTATAAATGTAAAATGGTGAACGCTCAATGTAAAAGTAAATAGCACAAGGCTACATACTTTTACATTGAGCGTTCATCATTTTACATTTATAATTCATATTTTAACCCAGTTTCTCCTTAAAAAGCGCAATGGTGCGCCCCCAGGCGAGTTTGGCAGCCGCTTCGTTATAGCGCGGCCCGGCGGTATCGTTGTGAAAGGCGTGTTGTGCCCCTTCGTAGACATACAACTGATACGGCACATTCGCTTTCTTCAGGGCTTCCTCGTAGGCCGGAATGCCCGCATTTACCCGTTCATCCATCCCGCCATAATGCAATTGAACCGTCGCTTTGATTTTCGGAACATCAGCGACGTCGGGCTGGCGACCGTAGAAAGGAACAGCGGCTTTCAGATCGGGGTAATTAACCGCCAACTGGTTTGACATGGCCCCACCCCAGCAAAAACCGACACAACCGAGTTTGCCATTGCTGTCGGGGCGGCTTTTCAGGTAATCCAGGCCTTTCAGGAAGTTCTGCTTCGTTTTTTCCGCATCCAGTTTCCCAAACAACTCCCGCATCTGCGTTTCGTCGGTGGGCGTTCCTCCGGCGGCTGAGAGCGCATCGGGGGCCATGGCTAGAAAACCGGCTAGCGCGAGTCGACGGGTGACGTCCTCAATGTGCGGATTCAGACCCCGGTTTTCGTGAATGACGACCACCGAGCCGTATTTCCCATTCGCTTTCGGACGGGCCAGATAGCCTTTCATGGTGGTGTCGGAACCCGGATAGGTGACGCGTTCGGTGATGATCCGGTCGTCCTGACCCGCCACGGTTTGCGCCTGGGCATAATTGACTTCCAGGGTCGATAAAACCGCCAGAGCTGCGGTCATACCGCCGGTCAGTTTGGCCAATCGTGACAGAAAAACATCCCGCTTCAGCGGTACGTGGGTGTATTCGTCAAATAGGTTGATAATGCGCTGATCCATGGGTCAAAGGTTTAGCAGGAAAGATACAAAATAGTTTACGGTTTTCAGTTTACGGTTTACGGTGGCCAATCTATTGAGATGAACGCGTCAGCCACCGTAAACGGAAAACCGTAAACCGTAAACGCTTACTTCAAGTCAAAACTACTGCCTTCTTGCACCAGCTTCTGGTACAGATCCTGATCGAATTGGTAATAAAATGCGCCTTTTCGGGAAGAAGCTTTATCTTTTTCGTTCAGTCTCACCAGCCACTCCATCGAATTGAGTCGTTTGCTGAAGTTCCGATGATCGAGCGGCTGGTTGTTGATGGCTTCGTAGAGACTGCGCAACTGGGGAATGGTAAATTTTTCAGGAAGCAACTCAAAGCCAATCGGTTGGGTGCGTGCCCGACGCCGAAGCCGGGCCAGGGCTTTCTCTACCATGTCGTTGTGATCGAAAATCAAATCCGGTCGTTGAGAAACCGGGAACCACCTGGCATTGTGGGAATCGGCGAGGTCTTTGTTATACTGGTCGGTGCGAATCAGGGCGTAATAGGCTATCGAGAGGGTACGGGCCACCGGGTCGCGCCGGACTTCGCCGTAGGCATACAGTTGCTCCATGTAAACGCCGGTCAAACCCGTCAGGGTTTCCAGAATCCGTTCGGCGCCTTCGTCGATGCTTTCGTCATTTTTCAAAAAACCGCCCATCAGCGACCAGTTGCCCTGTTCGGGTTCAAATCCTCGCTTGATCAGCAACAGTTGCAGTTCCTGCTGATCGAATCCAAAAATAATGCAATCCAGGGCCACAAAGTGTTTTTCGTGCTGGTCGTATACGATCTCCATATTCTGTACCTCCATCGAACAGCCCACTTGGCTGAGTCCGTGTATTTTTAATTAACTCCCTGCAAGATTAACTAAAACACGGACTAAAGCGGCATCGAACACCCGACCATGGGTACGTAATTTCAATAAAATATCGAAAATACCACGATCACCAGTCCGGTAATAACCGCAGCACCAATCAAAAAGGATCTTGAAACCCGGAACCAACTGGCTTCCACGGCAAAGGCTTTCGGCGAATCGTTGCCTTTCGATTCGACCAGACTGATCACGACCTGCAAGGCGACACACGCCCAGAAAACCAGCCCCATCCGGTTCAGGAATGGAATGTCGGTTGCATTGAATTTCAGGTAAGCCGACAGCGGAATGCTCAGCAAGGCAGCCGCCAGCGCCCCGTTGGAGGTGGCTTTTTTCCAGAAAAAACCGAGCAGAAAAATAGCCAGAATCCCCGGCGAAATGAAACCGGTGTACTCCTGGATGTATTCGAAACCCTGCCCGAAATTCTTCAGAAACGGACTGATTACCAAGGCAATAAGGAACGAAACAACGATGGCAATGCGCCCCCGCCAAACGGTTTGTCTCTCAGACAGGTTGGTGTTGAAAAACTTACGGTGAATATCGAGCATGTAAATCGTCGCGATGCTGTTGGCTTTCCCGGCCAATGACGCGACAATGGCTGCCGTCAAAGCTGCAAACGCCAGCCCTTTCAGACCCACCGGCAACAGATTGAGTAAAACCGGGTAGGAATTATCCGGCTTCACAATACCGCCTTCGGTAATGCCCCGAACAATCGCCGGTTCGGCGTTTTCCTGAAACAATACATAAGCGGCCAAACCGGGCAGTACCACAATCAGGGGCATCAGGATTTTAAGAAACGAAGCAAACAGCAGGCCGTTACGGGCCGTGTTGAGATCGGCTCCCAAAGCGCGTTGCGTAATGTATTGATTACAACCAAAGTAATTAAAATTGACGATCCATTGTCCGCCAATCACAAACATCATCAATCCGGGCAGTTGGGTGTAGGCATCGGTAAAACCGCCTTTCCCGTCATGAACCTGGTACTGTCCCTTGCTGAAAATCATGTGCAGATGATGATCGGCTTTTTCGCGAATCAGGCCCAGTCCTTCAAAAATACCCGCGCCGGTTCCAACCCGGTCAGACAGCAGATCGAGGGCCAAATAGGTGGTGGCCAAACCGCCCACAACCAGACAAACGACCTGAATGACGTCCGTATAGCCAATCACTTTCATGCCGCCCAGCGTGATGAAAACCGCAAAAACCGTCAGAAAAACGGCGCAGGTCATGAACCCGAAACCGGTCATTTTTTCCAGACTCAAAGCCCCCAGGTAAATGATGGACGTCAGGTTGACGAGGATGTACAGAAGCAGCCAGAAAACCGCCATGATCGTTGCCAGCCGCCCGTCGTAGCGTTTTTGCAGAAACTGCGGCATGGTGTAAATCTTGTTTTTGATGTACATCGGCAGAAAATACACCGCAATGATGATGAGCGAAAAACCGCCGACCAGCTCATACACCGAAATCGCCAGACCGAGTTGAAACGCCTGCCCACTCATGCCGATAAACTGTTCCGCCGAGATGTTGGAAGCAATAATCGACGCGCCGATGGCCCACCAGGTCAGGGAGCCTTCGGCCAGAAAGAAGTCCTTGGAGTCGGCGGTTTGCTTGCCTTTGTGGGTGTATACCCAGTAGCCGTACACCGCGACGATGACGAAGTAGATGAGAAAAATGAAATAGTCAACCGATTCGAGTCCGAGGGTCATGATTGCGGTCTGGGTTTACTGTCCGTAATAGGCGTCTTTGCCGTGTTTCCGGAAATAGTGTTTGTCAATCAGGCTTTGCTTGATGCGGGGCGTATCGGGGTTAATGGTCAGCGTGAGGTAGGCCATTTTGGCAAGTTCTTCCAGAACCGTCGCGTTGTAAACGGCTTTCGCCGGATTTTTTCCCCAGGCAAACGGCCCATGACAGGCGACCAGCACCATCTCGACTTCGCTGGCCGAGAGGTTTTGTTCCCGAAAAACATTCAGGATTTGGTTGCCGGTTTCGTGTTCGTAATCGCCCTGAATCATCGCGTCGGACATCACCTCCGTCACTGGAATGGAAGCCACCAGATGGTCGGCGTGGGTGGTGCCCAGGTTCGGAATTTCGCGCATGGCCTGCGCCCAGGCGACCGCATACGCCGAATGCGTGTGGCAAATACCGCCGATGGTTTCGAAATGGCGATAGAGCAAGGTGTGTGTTTTGGTATCGGACGAGGGCCGCATTTTTCCTTCCACCAACTGGTTGTCCAGATCCACGATAACAATGTCATCAGGCGTCAGTTCGTCGTACGGAATACCGCTCGGTTTGATGCCAATGACGCCCGCAGACCGGTCAATTCCGCTGACATTGCCGAAGGTGTAAATCGCCAGTTTCTGCTGCGGAATTTCCATATTGGCTTCGTAAACCGCTTCTTTCAGGGATTGGTATAAGCTCATAGCACATCGTTTTTGCCCCCAACCCCCTAAAGGGGACTTAGGACAATTCTTTTTAAGCCCCCTTCAGGGGGTTGGGGGCATTTTTTTCTCAATAAATCCGCCCAAACTCAAATACCGCTCGTAAAGCACATCATACACGGAGGCCCGTTCGGGACGGGGCGTATACACCGCATCGAAAGCGGAAGCCATCGCTTTTTGGGCATCGGCGAATGTCGGGTAAATACCAGCGGCCACAGCGGCACATACGGCGGCTCCCCGGGCGCAGCACTGGTCGGATTCGGCCACTTTGATGGGTACGTTCATGACGTCCGCCAGTGTTTGCATGACGAAGGCCGACTTCCGGGCCACCCCGCCAATGGCAATGACCTGCTGAATCGGAACGCCTTCTTCCACAAACCGTTCGGCAATCCGGCGTGCGCCATAGGCTGTGGCTTCGACCAGCGATTTGAAAACGTGCGCGGCACCGCTGCCCAGATTTAACCCGGAAATAGCGCCTTTCAGCGTGTGATTGGCATCGGGCGTCCGTCGGCCGTTCAGCCAGTCGAGGGAGACGATGTCGGTTTCGTTGACGGGCAATTGGCTGGCCTGTTCGGCTAAGTACGGAAGCAGTGCGGTTTGCAGCGACGGAATCAAACTCGCCTGTCCTTGTTGCTTCAATAAACCGGCGACCGGTTCCAGAATGAGCCGCGTAAACCAGGCGTAGAGGTCGCCAAACGCCGACTGTCCCGCTTCCATCCCGAGCATACCCGGCACGATGGAGCCGTCGACCTGTCCACAAATGCCGCGAATCAGCAAATGGCCGACGTCTTCGGAAGGCGCCATGAGCATGTCACAGGTGGAAGTTCCAATCACTTTCACCAAGGCGTAGGACTCAATATTGGCCCCAACCGCTCCCATATGCGCATCAAAACCGCCGACACCAATGATAACCGTAGTCGGAACGCCCAGCTTTTGTGCCCATTCCGCCGAAATCGTACCCATCGGCTCGTCGGACGTGTAGGTGTGGCGAAAGAGACGGTCGCGCAGTCCCGCCAGCAGCGGATCGAGCGTGGTTAGAAATTCTTCGGACGGCAATCCGTCGAACTCGGCGTGCCAGAGGGCTTTATGGCCAGCCGCTGTACGGCTTCGTTTGAGCGTCAGTGGGTTGGTGTTGCCGGTCAAAACCGCCGAGATCCAGTCGCAATGTTCGATCCAGGAAAAAGCCGCCGGTCGGATGGATTCATCGACCCGCAGTGTGCGCAGGATTTTCGACCAAAACCACTCGGAGGAATAGATTCCGCCCACGTATTTCGTAAAATCCGTATCCCAGCGGTGCGCCAACTGGTTGATTCCTTCCGCTTCCTGGTTGGCCGTGTGGTCTTTCCAGAGAATGAACATACCGTTCGGATTGTCGGCAAACTGGGGAAGCATGGCCAAAGGCGTCCCGTTTTCATCGACCGGGCCGGGTGTCGACCCCGTCGTATCGACCGAAATTCCCCGGATGTCGGCAATCACCTCCGCCGACACCGCACTTAGCGCGCTCCGAACCGATTGTTCCAATCCTTCCAGATAATCGAGCGGGTGTTGCCGGAACTGCGAACGCGCGGGGTCACAATAGGCACCGGTTTTCCACCGAACGTATTCATGAACACCGGAAGCCAATTCGTCGCCGGTTTCAGCATCCACCAGAACCGCCCGCACCGAGTCCGTTCCAAAATCGACCCCAATTACATAAGCCATAAAGAGTTATGAGTTAAGAATTAAGAGTTAAGAATTAAGAGTTAAGAGTTGGCTGACGCATACACTCTTAACTCATCACTCTTAACTCCTTAAGTGATAGTATGCTTCGTTCCAGCGCAGTTCCTGTTTGAAGGCGTGGATGCGGGTTTCTTCGTTGATCAGGAGGTATTCGACACCGGCGATTTCGGCGAAATCTTCCATGTATTCGGAGGAAATCGCTTTGCTAAAAACCGTGTGGTGTGCGCCCCCGGCCAGAATCCAGGCGGCTGCGGCCGTTTTCAGGTTGGGTTTGGCATCCCACAACACACGGGCGACCGGCAGTTTCGGCAATGGTTTTTCCGTCGGGACAACGTCCACTTCATTGACAATCAATCGAAACCGGTTTCCCATATCGACCACCGACGCGTTGATGGCCGCGCCGGGTGCCACATTGAACACCAGCCGAACCGGATCAGCTTTCCCGCCAATCGACAGGGGATGAATTTCGCAGGACGGTTTTCCGTCGGCAATCGATTCATCGATTTCGAGCATGTGCGCCCCCAACACCCGCTGACCATTGGGAGACAGGTGGTAGGTGTAATCTTCCATGAACGAACTGCCGCCTGGAAGCCCCGCTCCCATCACTTTAATGGCCCGGCCTAGTGCCGCCGTTTTCCAGTCGCCCTCGCCCCCGAAACTGTAGCCATCGGCCATCAGCCGTTGTACGGCAATTCCAGGCAGTTGATTCAGGCCGTGCAGGTCTTCGAAGGTATCCGTGAATCCTTTGATTTGATGATCGTCCAGAAAACCGCGTAAGCCAATTTCGATTTTGGCAGCATCGCGCAACGAATCGTGGCGTAACCCGGCTTTTTGTAGTTCGGCAACAATTTGGTACCGTTGTTCATATTCGCTTACTAATGTATTGATTTCCTGGTCGGTTACCTGGTTGACATACGCGACCAGATCACCAATCCCGTAGCCGTAGACCGCATAGCCAAACTTGATCTGGGCTTCCACCTTATCCCCTTCCGTGACGGCCACTTCGCGCATGTTATCACCAAACCGGGCAAACCGGGCACCCTGCAAATCGTGCCAACCGGCGGCCACCCGTGCCCAGACGTTGATGCGTTCCTGCACTTCGGCGTCTTCCCAATGTCCGACAACCACCTTGCGCTCCAGGCGCAAGCGGGCGTTGATGAAGCCAAATTCCCGGTCGCCATGCGCCGACTGGTTGAGGTTCATGAAATCCATGTCGATGGTTTCCCAGGGAATGTCACGGTTGAACTGGGTGTGCAGATGCAGCAGCGGTTTCCGCAAAATCTTCAAGCCGTTGATCCACATTTTTGCGGGCGAAAACGTGTGCATCCACGTCATCAAGCCAATGCAGTTGGGTGCAGTGTTAGCTTCCAGACACAATTTATAGATTTCATCCGGGCCGGTCAGTACGGTTTTGAAAACTATTTTGACTGGAGTGACCGACGACTGGTTGAAGGCATCGACGATGGTCCGGGAATGCTCCGCGACCTTTTTGAGGGTGTCTTCACCGTACAAATGCTGGCTGCCGGTAACGAACCAGACTTCTAAATGGTCAAAAGAAATCATTGGCGAATGGGATGTTGAGGTAGCCTTTCAACGATCGATCAGGCTTTGGTGGGCAAATATAAATAATAAATGTATTTTTTACGTTTATGGAAAGATAAAATTTATACTGGAAATAATCCAGTGCCGGAAAGCCGTTTTTGAAAAAAAATAAGGGATTTTTAATTTTAGAATTTTCGCTTTTTGCCCCTAAATCCCCTAAAGGGGACTTGGACTCAGCAAACTCCAGATGTAAAAAGTCCCCTTTAGGGGATTTAAGGGCAAAAGCGAAAGTGCAAAGAATGATCAGACGAAAGTCCTAAATTTGAATGGGCATAAAAAAAACAGGAATTCGATTCCTGTTTACCTAAGATAGACTCTGTCAGGCCGGTCGTTCTGACCGGCCTCCACCCCCTTTCGGGCGGTTGGATGGCCCTTTTCGGGGACCGGGCCGTTTTTTACGCGGGGGAAAAGCGGCACTTTTCGACGGGTTGTATTCCAGCGTTTCACCCAGATGCGCGGGCAACGGGACCTTGGTTACCGGAACACCCAGTAGCCGTTCAATAGCCGCGAATTTCCGTTGTTCGGTTTCGCTGATAAACGTGTAGGCTATCCCGGTAGTTTCGGCGCGGGCCGTGCGGCCAATCCGGTGAACGTAATCTTCGCCGTCGTGCGGAACGTCGTAGTTGATGACGAGGTCGATGTTGTCGATGTCGATCCCACGCGACAGAATATCCGTTGCCACCAGAATTTTCAGTTTCCGGCTTCGGTAGGCCAGCAAAACCTGCTCACGTTCATTCTGTTCGAGGTCGGAGTGAATCGCTTCGGCGGCAAAACCCGCCTGTTTCAGTTCGCGGGCCAGTTGTTTGACATTTTCTTTTCGGGAACAGAATATCAGAACCGAGGGGAAATTATGCTCTTTCAGCAAGTATTTGACCAGCGCAATTTTCTGTTTCTGGTAAACCACAAAAGCCTCCTGAACGATCTTGGCCGGGGGTTTTGACAGGGCCAGCGTAATTTCTTCGGGATTGTGCAGGATTTTCCGCGCCAGTTCCCGAATCTTGGGCGGCATCGTGGCCGACAATAGCAAGCTCTGCCGTTTGGCGGGCAAAAACGAAATGATTTTCACAATATCGCCGTGGAAACCCATGTCCAGCATCCGGTCAGCTTCATCCAGAATCAGGTATTGCAACTGATCGATTTTGGCATAGCCCATGTTCAGGTGACTGATCATCCGGCCCGGCGTGCAAATCACAATGTCGGCACCACCCGCCAGGGCCTGCCGCTCCGTGCTGTAGGAAGCCCCGTCGCCCCCGCCATAGACGGCAATCGAGCTGACCGAGGTGAAATAGGAAAAGCCTTCCAGGTTCTGGGCAATCTGAATCGCCAGTTCGCGGGTAGGCACAATGACAAGGGCCTTGATCTGGTCGTCGGGACCGGCCGACGTTATTTTGTGAAGAATAGGAAGCAGGTAAGATGCGGTTTTGCCCGTGCCGGTTTGGGCCGAGACAATGAGATCTTTACCAGCCAATATAAGAGGGATAACTTGTTCCTGTACAAGTGTGGGCGTATCGTAATTCATGGCGTCGATACCTTCCATCAAACGATCATCGAAGCCAAAGTCTGAGAATTTCAAGCTAAAAAACTAATGGTTAAGTGTAGATTTTGGTCAATATAACACTATTTCAGGCATTAAAGCAAATTCCATGCGGATGTTGAGGCCGATTTGCCCCCGCCCGGCTCTTCTTCTTTTCCTTTGATTCGCTTACATTGCTAAACGAACCGTCCTTTTAGCCCCTCATTCCCATCGGGCCGGTTAGTCCAAACGCTATGATTCGTCACACCCTTTCCGCTTTTGCCGTTCTACTGGTATTTTCCACCTGCCAACGCCCTGCTCAACAATCAGTTAATCAATCTACCGTCTATTACCCGGCTCCCGGCGATGCGTGGGAACGTCGAAAACCGGAGCAGGTGGGCCTGGATGCGGCCTTGTTGCAGCAGGCCGTAATTTTCGCCCAAGAGCAGGAAACGAAGCAAATGCCGCGCGATTTTTCGACCCAGGAAGAAATATTCGGCACCCTGCTGGGTCCCATTCCCTCGGATCGCGCCCAAACCAACGGTTTGATTCTCAAACACGGTTATATTGTAGCGGAATGGGGCGAAACCGGACGGCCTGATCCGACCTATAGTGTAGCCAAAAGTGTACTTTCCATCATTCTGGGCTTGACCATCGACCGGGGTCTGATCAAGGATGTTCATGATCCGGTAGCAAATTCCATTCAGGATGGCGGGTATGACTCGGAGCAAAACCGCAAAGTGACCTGGGAACACCACCTCCGGCAAACCAGCGAGTGGGAAGGCGAGTTATGGGGGAAGAAACACGATTTTGTCGGGACGGCTGCTTACGGGCGCGGAGAGCGAAAACCGCGAACCTTGCAGGAGCCTGGCACGTTCTACGAATACAACGACGTCCGCGTGAACCGGCTGGCGCTTTCGCTGCTGCGATTGTGGAAAAAACCGTTGCCCAATGTCTTGAAAGACGAAATCATGGACCCGATTGGCGCGTCGAACACCTGGCAGTATGTGGGCTATCCGAACGCGCGGGTGAAAGTAGACGGAAAAATGATGTCGTCGGTCAGTGGCGGAACGCGCTGGGGCGGTGGTCTCTGGATCAACACCCGCGACGAAGCCCGGCTGGGGTATCTGGCATTACGAAATGGTCGCTGGAAAGATCGGCAACTGGTTTCGGCCAACTGGTTTAAAGAATCGGTCAAAAAGGGGCCGACGGGTCAGGATTACGGCTATTTGTGGTGGCTAAACACCGAAAAGAAGGCCTGGCCCAACGCCCCGGCAACGAGTTTTGCCGCCATTGGGGTCGGTTCCAACCTCATCTGGATCGACCCGGAACATGATCTGGTGATCGTCTGGCGGTGGCACAACGGCAATCCCGATGCGTTATTCAAACGGGTTCTGGCCGCAGTAAAATAAGTATAATCCATCCACACATACTCAACAAGCAAGAATGTCAACTCCAAAGCCTGAAGTCTGGCAACGTGGTCCCGTCGCCGGTGTTCCTTCCCTGTTGCAACCCGTTGCCCACGCCCTGTTGCAGGCGCGGGAAGAAGTCGATGCGCTGATGAAAGATTTTCCGAGCCGCTATCTGTGGCAAAAACCGGCCGGTGTGGCGTCGGTCGGATTTCATTTGCAGCACCTGACGGGTGTGCTGGACCGGCTCTTTACCTACGCCCGAAACGAGGGTTTGTCACCCGAACAGCGCGCGTGGCTAGCTGCAGAGGGCAAGTCGTTCGAGTCCGAAAATCCGGTTTTGGATTTAATCAGCCGGTTTAACAGCCAGGTCGATCAGGCGCTTCAGCAACTGGCAGGCACCGACGAACAGACGCTGACCGATTTTCGGGGCATTGGCCGGGCGCAACTTCCCTCCACGGTTCTGGGCCTGTTGTTTCATTCCGCCGAACATACGCAGCGGCACGTCGGGCAACTTTTTGTAACGGTTCGCGTGTTGCTCACGTATCCAAAACCGGATCATTAACGGACTTCTTTACCCCACTGACATGGCTTATACCATTCCCGATCAAACCCGCATCGGACACGTTCACCTGAAAGTTGCCAACCTGGAACGCGCCCTGGGTTTTTACTGCGATCTGCTGGGCTTTACGCTTGTGACGACCTACGGAAAAGATGCGGCTTTTATTTCTGCGGGCGGCTACCATCACCACATCGGTTTAAACACCTGGTACAGCAAAGATGGCCCACCGGCCCCGGTCCGCAGTGCGGGCCTGTTTCATACCGCCATTCTCTACCCGACCCGCCGGGATTTGTCCGTCGCGTTACGGCGTTTAGTCGAAGCTAACTACGCCATTACCGGAGCCTCGGACCACGGCGTATCGGAAGCCATTTACCTGAATGACCCCGACCAGAACGGCGTTGAATTGTACTGGGATCGTCCGCGCGACGCGTGGCCCCAGAAACCCGACGGTTCGCTGGAAATGTATACGCGACCGCTCGATCTGGAAGCGTTGCTGCGGGAGTCGTTGTAAAATTTCTTGCGTCGGCCGGTTTGCCGTCACCGTTGACAGGGACTTCGACCGCTGTCAGGGTGACGCCAAACCGGCGTTTACTTCGCTCGTACGTATTGGGGTGGCCACGCGATTTCAGCCCCCAGTTTTTGGGCGGCATGAAGTGGGAAATAGGGGTCGCGCAGGAATTCACGAGCCAGCAACACCAGATCCGCCTGACCGCTCTCCACGATCTCATTGGCCTGTTCGGGCGTGGTGATTAAGCCTACTGCACCCGTCAGAATCCCACTTTCCTTTTTGACCTTCTCGGCGAAGGGAACCTGATAGCCGGGGCTGAGCGGAATTTTAGCCCCCGCGACGTTGCCACCCGTCGAGCAGTCGATCAGGTCGACGCCTTTGTCTTTTAAAACCGTCGACAAGGCCACCGAATCGTCGGGCGTCCAGCCGCCTTCGGTCCAGTCGGTAGCCGAAATCCGGACAAACAAGGGGTAGTCTTCCGGCCAAACCGTCTGAACCCGTTCGATCAGTTCGAGCAAAAACCGGATGCGGTTTTCGAACGAACCGCCGTAGTGATCCGTCCGGTGGTTACTGAGGGGCGACAGAAATTCGTGTACCAGATAGCCGTGGGCGGCATGAAGCTCGATGACTTTGAAACCGGCCTCCAGCGCCCGGCGGCTCGCGGCCACAAAATCGGCGAGTATTTTCTCAATGGCTTCGGTTGTCAATTCGAGCGGAACCGGCTCGGCCGGAATAAAAGGAATCGGGCTGGGCGCTACGGTTTGCCAGCCGCGCTCGGCATCCGGAGCAATAAACTTGCCGCCGTCCCAAGGCCGGTGATGGCTCGCTTTTCGCCCGGCGTGCGCCAATTGCATGGCCGGTACCGCACCGTGGGCTTCAATGAAAGCCGCAATGCGTTTCAGATTGACCAGATGCTCGTCTTTCCAGATGCCCAGATCGTCGGGCGAAATCCGGCCTTCCGGCGAAACCGCCGTGGCTTCCGTCATCACCAAACCCGCCCCACCCACGGCCCGGCTGCCCAGGTGAACGAGGTGCCAGTCGTTGGCAAACCCGTCTTCACTGGAATATTGACACATGGGCGAAACCGCAATCCGGTTTTTGAATTGAACACTTCGGATGGTTAACGGACTGAATAAGTTTGGCATGATGCTTTACGATTGTATGCTTTTTTAACCAACAGCCCCATCAAGGAGTTCGGAAAACCACCGATTTTTCATGTGCCCCATCACCTCGTTACCCCTGCCAGGTTTTGAAAACCTGGCAGGGGTTCTCCTCCAATGGCCCGGCAACGACGTTCTACCACACCAGTAAGGTGGGCCCAATCAATCATGAATCAGAAAAAGAGGACGCTGAAGAATATCGGATTGTAACTGGGTCTCATTAGGCACCCAGTGATCGTCCCGGCTGCGCAGGTTCTGGACAATGGAAATCATCTCATTCCCCACCTTGCCCTGCTCCTGTACCGTCAATCGGTCAAATTTTTGTTGCCGGACGGGCTCCCAGTAAAAAAGCTCGGTTTTATCGTCGTATATGCCAACGGGAATTTTCTTTTTCTTCGTGAACAGTTTCCGGAGTTCTGTGTCGGCTTCAGCGTGGGTTTCACAGAGAATGTGGTGGTACTGCTTTTTGAATAGATATAGAACTGAAAATCGTTTCATGCTGATGAAAGTTGGTGAGAAGTGGTTCGGCTGACGATCAAACCCAAAACCAATTGGGGTCATCTATCGCTTCCGGGTACTGGCTTCGTATGCTTTGAGGAAGTAGGTCAGCCGGTTTTGTCCCGGAAATGCTGACAGGAGGCTCAATTTTGGATAAATAGAATATGGCAGCCTCAATGCCGGTGTAGTATGTATTGTAAAAGTATTTACTAATTCACAGAATAACAAGCAGTTCTTGAAAAGTTTATAGTAAAAATATATAAAATTTTAACCAGTCAAATATAACTATTCCACTATATTTTTTATTCAAACAATGCTTTTTAATCAATTTATAGCGAAGGCAGAACTTCCGTCTGATGACTCTACATTCCGTTTTGGGAACAGGGTCATCAGACGGAAGTGGTAGCGTTAACGTCCGATAATTTTGACGAGGGTTCCCCGTGCCACCTTATCGTCGGGACGCAGGCTGTTGAGAACGCCCAGTTCTTCGACGCGATTGGCCGGCATTCCCAGCGTCCCCATCACTTCGCGAAACGAGCCTTCGCGGGAAACCGTCCGAATCTGCACCCGTTCGGGCTTGCGGTTGATCTTTTCCTGATCGGTCAAAGCCCGGAAGTTTTCGGCCACCGGCCGAAAAGAACGATATGCACTTTCAAAATTACCGGCCGCCGACAGGCCGTGCAGGGCATAAACGGCGTTGTTGTATTGAATCAGCCAGGTACCAATTTGCAGGGCCGTTTTCGGATCCTGCTGCTGCTGAGGCTGTCCCTGTTGCTGCTGCGGTTGTTGCTGTGAAATCAGCACGTAAGCGGGGTTTCCGTTGATGGTGGTGCGGTTGCTTTCGAGGACTTTCAGACCCAGTTCTTTCACCAGCGTCTGGGAGGCTTCTTCCAGCGAATTCCCTTTGGCCAGCATCAGAATCATGGCCGATTTTCCGTCTTTGGGGGCCATCTGGAATTGGGCCGGCGAATTCTGGTGCTGCCAGCCTCTGGGGACCGGAAACTGAAACCGCAACTCCGGATGGTAGAACATGTCGTTCTCGACAAAACCCTGTTTAGGATCTTCCCCGTAGAGAATACCGTCGATCATCCGCAAATACCGTTCGCGCTCCACCTGGTAGGTTGCTTTATTCTGGGCCTGATAAGCCGTTGCCATTTCCTTCACTTTCCGGTTGCGGTCCGCCGGATCGGGGTGCGTCGACATAAAATCGGGCACCTGCTGCCCCGAATTGTCGGAGATGCGTTTGATGGTACTGAAAAAATTGGCCATCTGGTTGGCATCATATCCAATTTTGCTCGAATATTCCACGCCAATTTTGTCCGATTCCGACTCGTGGTCGCGGCTGTATTTCATCAAAAACAGGCCCAATCCCTGTTGCAGTGCTTCCAGATTCTGGCCCAGTTGCGGCACCAGAATGGCCCCGCCAATCATGCCAATGGTTCCCAACATCTGAGTGGCCTGCTGCCGGGCCGAATGACGGGCCGTGATGTGTCCGATTTCATGCCCCAACACCCCGGCAAACTCCGCTTCATTGTTGAAGTGAGCCATAATGCCCCGCGTGAAGTATACGTATCCGCCCGGTACGGCAAAGGCGTTGACGACCGGCGAATCGACGATGTAGAATTGATAGGGCAAGTCAGGCCGGTGCGAAATTTTGGCCATCTCCTTCCCTTTCAGGTTGATGAAATCGGTCAATTTTTTATCGTCGTAAAGTCCCATCGTGGAAACCACCGAGGGGTGCGATTCCTTGCCGATAGCAATTTCCTGCTCGGTCGACATTAACGACAATTCCCGTTTTCCGGTTACCGGATTGCGGGAGCAGGCAGAAAATACAAACAGGGTACCGAAGAGTACGAGGTTGGAAAATGTTTTGTTCATACCGATGGAGATGGTTTCTTTTCTTATTTTTGAATTTATTAGCCCTACACCTAGGGTTAATCACCTTGATGCAGAGGTTATTTCAACATGAACTATCAACGCCCCCCCTTTTGTTTTGGGATCAAGCCAATCTATTTTAAAAGGTAATTTTTCCGCATAAGTAACATATTAACATAAATTTTACGGTGACGACGTATACACATGGCCCCTTTGGTCATCGTCGTTCGCTTAAAAACACCTGAATCATGAAATTCCTGTTCGCTAGTTTGATTTTGTGGCTCTTTTTTATTGACGGTTTTGGCCAGTCGAAGTCTGACAGAAAACCGGCACAGCAGCCTTTATCAGGCGGTTATACGATCACCGGAACATTAAAAAATGCCGCCAATCGAAAAATCATTCTGACCGAAAATTCTTTTTACAAAACCAGGCAGCAATCCGACACCACCACGGCAAATGCCAAAGGGCAATTCGCTTTCAAGGGCAAACTGGATGAGGCCACATTTTTCAGCCTCAGTGTTGCGGGCAAAACCAGCCCGCAATACTTTTTTCTGGAAAACTCCCCCATCACCATCACCGGAAATGCCGATTCACTTTGGGCCGTCAACATAAGCGGCTCGAAGGAAGAAAATATCCGGCAGAAAATCCAGCAAATGATGATGGACACTGCCATTGGCAACCGCTACAAACGCGCCGAACTGAAGTACACCAATGCCCGGGCGGTCAATGATGTCAATGCGATGAAAGCCGCCATCAAAGATCGCGAGCAAGCCGTTGCGCAGGAACTGGTGCGGGTTAAAAACATCATTTCAACCTATTCGTCGTCCGCTGTCGGCGTCAATGTCCTCAGTGTGCTGATGAGTTTGGGGGATCTGGTCGGAGCTGATAGCCTGCTGACGATCATGGAATCGAAGGAAATTGGAAAAACCGCCCAAGCGAAATATTTCCGGCAGCAGATCGACGTCATGAGCCGACTGAACATTGGCAAGGTGGCCCCGGAATTTGCGCAAACCGACACGCTGGGCCAGGTGATCAAACTCTCTTCCTTCAAAGGCAAATACGTTCTGGTCGACTTCTGGGCAAGCTGGTGTGGCCCCTGCCGGGAAGAAAACCCCAATCTGGTGGCCACCTATCAGGCGTTTAAGGATAAAAACTTCACGATTTTTTCGGTTTCGCTCGACAACAACCGCCAGAACTGGCTGAATGCCATTCGAAAAGACAAATTGACCTGGTCGCACGTGAGTGATCTGAAAGGCTGGAAAAATGAAGTGGCGCAGCAGTACGGCATCAACAGCGTTCCTGCCAACCTCCTGGTAGACCCAACCGGCAAAATCGTGGCCCGGAATTTACGGGGTGAAGATTTGAACAAGAAAATCAAGGAGTTGATTCAATAACGGTTTACGGTTTATAGTTTACGGTTTACGGTGGCTGACGCGCGCTTATGTATGCGTCAGCCACCGTAAACCGTAAACTATAAACCGTAAACCGTAGAAATCACCGCTTCACCGGCAGATAAATGTGGAACGTCGTGCCTTTGTCCAGTTCGCTTTCGGCCCGGATGATGCCGCTGTGGTTTTCCACGATTTTGCGGCACAGGGCCAGACCGATGCCGGTGCCACTGTAGGACTTGCGGTGATTTAACCGTTGAAAAATTGTAAAAACCCGCTCGGAATATTCCTGCTCGAAGCCGATTCCGTTGTCCGTAAACTGAATGTGGACGTAGTCAAAACCTGGATTTAACCCGCTTAGCTGGGCCGCGTCGGTCGGTCGGAGAGCCTGCGAAGCAATGACGATGTGGGGATCCTTCACGGAGAATTTGAGTGAATTGCCCATCAAATTCGAAAAAAGCTGGTTCAACTGCATCGGAATTCCTTCAATCACCGGTAGCCTGTCGCGCTGAATCGTAGCCCGTTTCTGTTGAATCAGCAACTCAAAATCGGTTTCGACATTTTCCAGAATCTGGTTGAGGTCGGTTTCGACAAAGGGGTCGGCGGTGGTCGACAAGCGGGAATAATTGAGGACGGATTTGATCAATTCGGCCATGCGCTTCGCCGACGTACTGATTTTATCGAGGTACTGACCTGCGGCTTCTTCATCCTTCAAATTAGCCTGGAGCAGTTCCGAAAAGGATTGAATTTTGCGCAATGGCTCCTGCAAATCATGGCTGGCAATGTAGGCAAACTGTTCCAGTTCATGATTGGTTTTGATCAATTCCTGATTACTCCGGTTCAGTTCCTCCGTACGCTGCTGCACCATTTGCTCCAGCTTGTCCGCCATCTTTTTCTGGTCGTCGATGTCGGTGCTGGTGCCAATCCACCACTGAATCCGGCCTTCCTCATCCCGCATGGGCACGGCACGGCTGAGTTGCCAGCGGTACTCCCCGTCATATCGCTGAAACCGGTGCTGAAAGTCAAAATCCTCCCCGGTTTCCATCGACTTCATCCACCGAGCCAGATTGGCCTGGCGGTCGTCCGGATGAACAATCCGAAGCCAGCCATGGTCGGCCACTTCCGTGCTGGTCAGGCCGGAATAGTCATAAACCGCCTGATTGAAATAGTTCAGCGTTCCGGACGAATCGGAAGCCCAGACAAACTGCGGCATAAAATCCGCCAGCAACCGAAACCGTTCTTTGCTTTCTTCCAGAGCCTTCTGCACCGCTAGCTCAGGGCGCAAATCCCGCATAACCGCCCCGATCGCCAGGGGCAGGCCCGTGTTCCGGTCGTCGACCCGCAGGCAGTTGTTATACAGCGGAATGGTCTCCCCGGTTTTCACATTCCGGGCGGCAAACCGACCCGACCAGCGGCCCGTTCCCATGACTGACGGTATAATTTCGGCGGCAACAAATTCAAATTGCTCCGGCGTATGCAAATCCGAGATCGGAATCAGCGAAACATCCTGATCACAGTCGATGCCCAGCAGTTCTTTTCCGGCTTTATTAATGTACGAATTGGTGCCATCCAGTTCCAGAATCGACATCAGATCGACACTATTTTCGACCAGCGTCAACAATTTATGCTGTTCTTCCCGGCCCCGAACCTCCTCCGTGATGTCCTGCAAGGTTCCGTTAAACCGATAGGCTTTTCCCGACTCATCAAAAAACGCCTTGCCTTTCGCCTTGACAAACCGTTCCTGTTTATCAAGGCGGTTCACGATGGTATATTCGAGGTCATACTGCCCTGGCGAACCCGGTTTCAGAGCCGCTTGAATGGCTTCGGCGACCCGCTGCCGGTCTTTGTCAGCGATGATATCCAGAGCCATCGACAAATCGATTTCGACATCGGGAGCCAGCCCAAACCACGATTTTAGCCGGTTATTTCCGGTAAAGCGGTTTGTAGACGGGTTCAGGTCCCAGGTTCCTAATTCAGCCGCATCGATGGCAAACTGCAACTGATCCTTACTTTCTTCAATTTTTTTAAGAGTCAGAATTTTCTCCGTCGTTTCCGTACAGGTGACAAAAACCCCGCCCACGGCACCCGATTCTACATTGACCGGGCTGTAGCTAAAAGTCCAGTATACCTCCTCGATGCCGCCATTCCGGTAAATCGGAAGCAGTTGATCTTCGCTCCAGATGGCTTCTCCACCCCGCATCACCTGATCGATCAGGGGTTGGATCGTTGACCAGATTTCCGGCCAGATTTCGCCCCCCCGTTTTCCCAGCGCCATAGGATGTTTTCCGTTGCCGCCCAGGCTGGGCCGAAAGGCATCGTTGTAAAAACCGATTAGTTCCGGTCCCCAAAACAGAAACATGGGGAATTTGGAATTCAGGATGATGCTCAACGTCGTCCGAAGGCTTTGGGGCCAGTTTTCGATTGGACCCAATGGCGTTTCCGACCAGTTGAACGAATGGATCAACCGGCCCATTTCGCCCCCACGAGCGAGAAATTGGAAGGGAATAGGCAAGGTTTTGGGTTCCATGAAAAACTCTTTCAAGCCATTGGCTGATTGAACAACAGTTTAGCCAGGCGGGTAGTCAGGGTTGAAATGAGGGGCGGTTTGGTCAAAAAATCGGTTGCTCCCAGGGCTTTGGTTTCGTGAATATCTTTGGGTTCCGACGACGTAGTATAAATGATGATGGGAATGTGTTCGATGCGCGCAATTTTCTTCAACTCCATCAAACACTGTTTTCCGTGCATCCGTGGCATATTCAGATCCAGAAAAATGAACTGGGGCATGAAGGCATCTTCCTCGCGGAGTTTTTGGATGGCTTCTCCACAATCGTCAGCCACCACACACGTCAGCGTTGGATCCACTTTTTTCAAAGCCAGCGTAAACAATTCCTGATCGTCTTCGTCATCGTCGATCAGAAAGCAAGTGACGGGTGAGTTCATTCAATGAAACGATTGAGTAATCTTGCGAAGATATTAAACTTATTGATGAAAAGTGCAAAGGCGTTCATTTACCAAAAACTTTCTAACTTACCGCTCCAAATGATCCGACAACTCAAATTTCAGTTCCTAAAAGTCACGAAATCCTTCACTCACTAACCTCCAATTCAACAATGTACCTTCGTTCCCAAGAATGGTTTGGCCGCACCGGCAAAGACGGTTTTATTTACCGGGCCTGGATGAAAAACCAGGGATTTCCTCACCATCTGTTTGAAAGTAAGCCCGTTATTGGCATCTGCAATACGTTTTCTGAATTAACACCCTGCAACGCCCATTTCCGCGACCTGGCCGAAGCCGTCAAGCGGGGCGTGTGGGAAGCAGGCGGTTTTCCGCTCGAATTCCCCGTCATGTCGCTCGGCGAGTGCCAGATGAAACCGACCACCATGCTGTTCCGAAACCTTGCCAGCATGGACGTGGAAGAGTCGATTCGCGGTAACTCGATGGACGCCGTGGTGCTGCTGTGCGGTTGTGACAAAACCACGCCCTCGCTGGTGATGGGCGCTTGCAGCGTCGACATTCCCACCCTCGTGGTGTCTGGTGGGCCGATGCTGGCGGGTAAATACAAAGGTCGCAACATTGGTACATCCGACCTCTGGCGGTTTGCCGAAGCCAACAAAAAAGGCGAAATGTCGCAGGAAGAATTCGTGGCCGCCGAAGCCTGTATGGCCCGGAGCCAGGGCCACTGCGCCGTGATGGGAACCGCTTCCACGATGGCCGCGATGGTCGAATCGCTGGGGCTGGCCTTGCCCGACAATGCCACCATTCCGGCGGCTGATTCGCGCCGGAAAGTGCTGGCCCACATGGCCGGGATGCGGGCCGTCGAGCTGGTGAAGCAAAACATCCGGCCGTCCGATATCTTAACCCGCCAGGCCTTCGAAAACGCGATCATGGTCAATGCCGCTCTGGGCGGATCAACCAATTTCATCATCCACCTGACGGCCATTGCCGGGCGGATGGGCGTGCCGCTGTCGATCGATGATTTTGACAAACTATCGGCTCAAATTCCGTTGTTAGCCAATTTGCAGCCTTCCGGAGAACATTTCGTGGAGGATTTGTTTTACGCCGGTGGTTTGCCCGCCATCATCAAGGAATTGCGGCAGTTTTTACACAACGACGCCATGACGATCAATGGCCGGACGCTGGGCGAGAACAGCCTGGCGGCCGAATGTTACAACCGGGATGTGATTGCGTCGGTGGCCGAACCGTTCAAACCGGAATCGGGCGTGGCCATTCTGAAAGGGAATCTGTGTCCGAACGGGGCGGTTTTGAAACCCTCGGCGGCTTCTCCCGAACTCATGCAGCACACCGGTCGGGCGGTGGTTTTCGAGAACATCGACGACTACAAAAAACGCATCGACGACCCGGAACTGGACGTTGATCCGTCGTGCGTGCTGGTACTCAAAAACGTGGGGCCGAAAGGCTATCCCGGCATGCCCGAAGTGGGCAATATGCAGCTCCCGGCCAAAATTCTGGCGCTGGGTGTTCACGACATGGTGCGAATTTCGGATGGTCGGATGAGCGGCACCGGTTTTGGTACGGTGGTTCTGCACGTTTCGCCAGAAGCGGCTATAGGCGGCAATCTGGCACTGGTTCAGGATGGTGATCTGATTACGCTCGACGTCGAAAACCGCCTGCTCAATCTCCACGTCGATAACGAAGAGCTGGCCCGGCGGCTGAC
Source organism: Larkinella fluvii (assembly GCF_051857545.1). Lineage (NCBI taxonomy): Bacteria > Pseudomonadati > Bacteroidota > Cytophagia > Cytophagales > Spirosomataceae > Larkinella > Larkinella fluvii. Next base: position 315,815 of record NZ_JBPZHB010000007.1, read on the forward strand.
TCATTTCAAACCCATCGACCTGGGTTACGAACGCGGCTATACCCGAATGTATATCCGCCACGTTCTGCAAGCCCACGAGGGCGCCGACTTCGACTTCCTGCAAGGCGGTTCCGGCCCGGTGGTGAAGCGGGACTCGCACTAAGTGAGTTTAGACGAGTTGTTTCGCGGAGTTGAGCGGAGAAAAAGGGAGTTAAGCGGAGAATTTCTTGACAAAAAACTCTGCTTAACTCCCTTTTTCTCCGCTCAACTCTGCGAAATAACTTCTTTTCAAACCCCCTCCGCCACTTTCTTCATTTTCTCCAACCCGGTTTTTGCCACCAGCAGCGCGTCCTGCGCGTAGTAGTTCTTGTTGAACAGTTCGAGTGACAACACGATCGTTTTGCCGGGTGTTTTCAGTTGCTTGAGCGTGTCACGAACCGGCCCAATGCCATCGCCCGGATACACACGGTCGGCATCCACGATGGTTTCGCGGGGCGGATTCGCGGGGTAATCGTTCAAATGGAAAACCTCGATGCCGGGTTTGCCCACCAACGGCAGGCTGGCAGGGCTCGACCCGCCTTTATACAAGTGGTAAATGTCCAGCAACACCCGCGCTGACGGGTGTCCGCTCTCGACAGCAATGAACATCACTTCACTCAGTTTATTCAGGTTTTTGGAACCGCCCCACAGTTCCAGTTGCGGTACCACGCCGGTTTTATCCCCCAGTTCCAGAATTGTCCGGTACCGTTCGGCGGCTTTCCGCAGGTCCAGACCGGGTTGCTGGGTCGCTCCCATCGGCGGTGCAGCGGTGCGTTTGCAGCCAATCTGCGCCAGCAATTCCATTTCCTGCTTCAGTTGTTCTACGCCCTTCGTTCGGGTGGTTTCATCATCGACAATCCACTGCGCAAACCCGATGGCGTTTTCAACTTTGATTCCCAGATCACCCAGCAATTTGCGAACATCGGCAACGGTATGGGTTTTCAGGTATTCCTGAAAGGAGTTCATCCAGATTTCGACCGAGCGAAAACCGGCTTTCGAAGCCACTTCCAGTTCTTTCACAAAACCAAGATTTTGCCCCCGTATGGTGCTCATATTCAGAGCAAACGTAAACGGCGGAGGATCTTTTACCACTTCGGGTGAAGAATGGGCTAACAACGTTGAGGGCGACATAACGGCTCCACCAGTCGTGGCGGCTAAGGCAGCAAGGGTCTGACGACGGTTCATGAAAGGTTTGGGAATAAGAACGATTTGGCGCGAAAAATACGGAATTCCTGAGATTATTAACGCCCATCTCCTATCTTTCTTCCCGGATTACGATACACACCAGTATGGAATGGATACTCAGTTTTTGCCTGGGCATTGCCTTAAGTGCCTGTTGCGGTTTTCGGATATTTGTCCCCATGCTCGTCGCCAGCCTGGCCGTCAAAGTGGGCTGGATTGCCGTAACGCCCGGTTTTGAATGGCTGGGAACCTGGACTGCTTTCTTTTTACTGGCGACAGCCACCCTGATAGAAGTCGGAGCGTATTACATTCCGTGGCTCGACAATGCGCTGGATACGGTGGCCACGCCGATTGCGTTCGTAGCCGGTGCCATCCTGACAACCTCGTTCGTTGCCATCGACGAGCCGGTTTTGAAATGGGGATTGGGCATCATTGCGGGCGGTGGAACGGCGGGTCTCATTCAGACCGGCACCAGTTTGCTACGCATCGGCTCGACGGCCACAACCGGTGGTTTGGGCAATCCGGTGGTCGCCAGTGTCGAGAACGTCGCATCCTTCGGGCTTTCGCTGATGGCGGTTTTTCTGCCGCTACTGGCCGCTGTTGTGGTTTTGCTGATTTTTGTCTTCATCATCCGGCTCATGCTCACCCGAAAAAGGCAACCCCGCCAGCCAGTTTGAATTCCACAGGTTCAACGCCAGGCATTCCGCAGAAACCGCAGCCAGTTTTTGTAAAAGATGTTTTCAATATCATTCTGAGCATACCCCCGCGCAGCCAGTAAACCGGTCAATTTCTGCAAATCGGCGATGGTATCCAGGTCGGTGGGCGACTGCTCGGTGCCATACGTTCCGTCCAGATCGCTACCGATGGCGATGTGCTGGCTGCTGCCCGTAAGCTGGCAAATGTGGTCGTAGTGCTCGATGATGGTTTCGATGGTGATGCCAAAATCGGCCGGATTGCTGGTTCGCTGCGTAAAACCGGGTTTCATCATCCAGGCATCAAAACATCCGCCAATCACCCCACCGCGTTCGGCCAACTGAAGAATCTGGTCGTCGGACAACTGACGCTGGTACGGCACGAGCGTCCGGCAGTTGTGGTGACTGGCCCAAACCGGACCTTTAAACAGCGAAAGAGCTTCCGAAAACCCTTCATCGGTCAGGTGTGTGGCATCCAGAATGATCCCCAGCCGATCCATTTCCAACACCAGTTCCCGGCCCAGGGGCGTCAGCGGACCGCTCAATCCCGTGCCGGGTGCATAGCGGCCGGAGCTGTAATGCGCTGGTCCCAAGGCTCTCAGTCCATACGCATAGGCTTTTTCCAGGTACGACAAGTTCACCAGCGAATCGGCCCCTTCCAGACTCAGAATGTAGCCCACCGGTTTTTTTTCGTTGGGAATCGATGCATCGAGCCAAAGCGCAACGTGCTGATTGAGTCCGGTGAGGTCGCGAATCTGAATCATCTCACCCGCGTCCTGCATGGCTTCATACCACGCCCGCTGCGCCTGGGTCATGGCCCAGGCCTGGTGGGGCGAATTCCAACCTGCACCGGGCAGGTTGCCGTTGCTCTGGTTAAACCGGGCGATTTGCGTGGCGACCACGAGGCCAATGTCGCCCCGGCGAAGATCGGGCAACGAAACCGTGCCTTTGGCGCGGTCAATTTTATCGGTCATTCCCGCTTCCACGTCCCGGATTTCGTGGGCCGACAGCCGGTAATCGCGGTTCCATTCAATCGCATTCAGGGAAATGTCCAGGTGGGCATCAATCAAAAACATGGCAGGCAATTTTCAGTAAAAAGGGCTGAAACAGTATTTCAGCCCCAAGGTAAGCTTATTTTTCGCGGCTCCAAACTTCACTGACCTTTCCGCCGGTCGAGCTTTGCCCCCGGTGATACCAGTCGTTTCCCTTCAGTTCGGCATCAAATGGCAGGGAACGGCCCACGCGGTTGTTGTCGCGGGAGAAGAATTCCAGTTTTTCGGTGTATTTGCCGTTTACAGCGGTGTAGGTGCCACCACCCGTTCCCATAAATTGTTTGGTTTCCGGATTGATGGCGGCCCACTGAAACCGGTTTCCAGTCAGGAGTTTCAGGGTTTTCCGGGCAGTTCGCTGACGGGTTTTCACCTGCCCATTATCGTCGATGTTGCCCGTTATGCGCCATAAACCAGCCATCGGGGTTTGGGCCGTCGGTGTATCGGTGCGTTCGTAAGTATCGGTGCCGTCGTCGCTTTTCACAACCAGGCGGTTGTCTTTGAATGAATCGATGGTCAGCGTTTGCGTGGTTCCTACCTGCATACTGTCTTCAGTATTGAATTCGTAAGTGATTTTCAGTTGCTTGCCATCGGTTTGGTAAGTTCCTCCCTGCGCACCCAGAAAGCGGCCATTTTCGTGAAAGGCCCCCATCATATAGCCTTCCGAAAGCACAAAGTCGACCGTGGCACCACCACTATCGGTTAGGCGCCAGGAACCGGCCAGCGAAGGAACGGATTGGCGGGAGGCTGTGGCCATCCACAACACCAGCAAAAGGGAAAATACGGTTTTGATTTTCATGATTTGAAATGGTTAGGGATTTAGATAGGAACACGGATGGAGCGGATGTGACGGATTTTAATCGGTGAAAATCCGTCACATCCGCTCCATCCGTGTTCCTATCCAGAGCGTTAATTTCAGGAAAACCGTCGATTATGGCAAGAGAATTTTCAACGCTTAGGTTGGCAATTGACAAACAGCCGTATTTTCCTCATAAATTACCACAGAATCGTAACATATTATTTCTTGAATGGTTACCTACGTACAAAACCTAAAAACCCCTCATCATGAAAACTCAGGAAAAAGCGGTTTCCATCAATCGGGCGGAAAATCGCTTTGAACTCGAAAATTATGGACAGCTCTCTTTTATCGCCTACACTCCTAAAGACGAAAAAACGCTGGTGTTGACGCATACGGAAGTGCCCTCCAAACAGGAAGGCGCTGGTTTAGGCTCTCAATTGGTGCAAGGCACGCTGGAATACATCGAGAAATACAACCTAGAAATAATCCCATCCTGTTCATTTGTAGCGACTTACATTAAAAACCATCCGGAATATAATCGGTTGATTAGTCAGGAATATCGGAAAAAAGTATGATTGTGATTCCGGTCATCTTGTTTTATAGCCTTCCAGTATCGTGTTTTTCCGGAACTGAAGCTTCCCTGCGCAATTGTCGGGTGGTTTTTCGGGAACCATCGTGACTCCAGCCCGGTGGACCGAACACATACTGAATAGCCCGTCGAAAAGAACCGGATTTGGCCACATCCCGGCTTATGTCTACCCATTCGTGAAACGCAATCCGGACGGGGTTGTGGGTCTCAATATTTTTAGTCAGCCCATAGGTGGGTCGTTCTTCTTCCTGTTGAAAAGTGCCAAAAACCCGATCCCAGATAATCAGCACCCCGGCATGATTTTTATCCAGGTATTTCAGATCCGAACCGTGGTGAACACGGTGGTGCGAAGGTGTATTGAAAACCGCTTCGATGAAAGCCGGAAACCGGTTGATGTATTCGGTATGAATCCAGAACTGATATAACAAGCTGATTGCCTGCATGGTCAGAACTGCGGCCGGATGAAAACCGAGCAACGGTAGCCAGATCCAGAAAACAAACGCCCCGCTCAGACTGCCCGTCCACGTTTGCCGGAGCGCTGTTCCTAAATTGTATTTCTGCGACGAGTGATGCACCACGTGGGACGCCCAGAAATACCGGCTGCTGTGGCTGATTCGGTGAAACCAGTAGTAACTGAAATCGTCGGCCAAAAACAACGCGACCCATGCCCACCACCGGGTCATATCAATGGTCAAGAGCCGGTATTCATACACCAGCGCATAGGCTCCGTACACAATAACCTTGCCCAGCAGTCCGATGATGACATTGCCAATGCCCATCGACAGACTGCTCAGTGTATCCCGGGTTTCGTAATAGTCTTTCTGCTGAACCGCCGTAACCACAACTTCCGTAAGCAGCAGAAGGACAAACCCCGGAATGGCGTAATGGATCAACTCATCCATACCTGTTGTTTAAAACCAGGAAAGACTGATTCGGCTCTTCTCTAATCATTTCTGCAAATCCGGTGCCGGATTCGTAACCAACGAATCCGGCACCCCACCCTGCCGACTGCCCGCATATCGCGTTTTTGTGCCGTTTAAACCGTTTTTTTTTCAAAAAATGTAACTTTTAAAAATTTCTACGTCTCAACGTAAACCCTTCGAAAAAGGGCGTCATCTTACAACCAGACACAAGAAATGAAAAAAGTAGTAATGAGTTTGCTGGTTTCCGCCTTGAGCGTAGCCGGCGTTTATGCCCAGAAAAATACGGTATTGGTGTATGGGTCGATCAAAGCCGAATCGCAAAAGACCAGCGAGAGTAACAAGGTCAATACCTTCGGTTTTTCACCTGCGGTTGGTTACCAGTTTACCGACAACTGGACGGCCGGCTTGTCGCTTTCGACCGAAAGCTGGAAAACCACCACGAACGCCGTCGAGTCGAAAACCTCGGCCTTTGCCGTTGGCCCCTTTATCCGGTATGCCGTTCCCCTTTCGGACATTTTCGCCCTCTATGGCCAGTTTAACGCCGATATTCTCTCAGGCAAAACCGGTGGCATATCGTCAAATGGGTTTCGTGGCACTTTCTTCCCGGCAATTGGTGTTAATATGAAAAACGGGTTTGCTTTAAACTTTAGCTTCGGCGGTTTGAGCTACGCATCCCTCAAACCCAAGGGCGCTTCTGAAAGTACGACGAATTTTAAATTTGATTTTGGCAGTGGGGCGTCGTTCGGAATTTCGAAAAACTTTGGTTTATAACGATATAAGTGAGAGTAGAGTAGTATTTGTTGTTACTGTTTTAGAAAGCCGTCTCCTTTTTAGGGGACGGCTTTTTTGTTTTCTTTGTAAGTTGTGTACAACCGAAATTTTCCCTGTCAGGCTATGCCGATCGATTTACGAAGTGATACCGTTACCAAACCCAGCCCGGCGATGCTGGAAGCCATGTTCACCGCAGAAGTGGGCGACGATGTGCTGGGCGACGACCCCACGGTGCTGGCCCTGGAAGAGAAAGCCGCCCGGTTGTTCGGGATGGAAGCCGCCCTTTTCTGCACCTCCGGCACAATGACCAACCAATTGGCGATTCGCACCCATACCCGCCCGGGCGACGATGTGATCTGTGACCAGCTCTCGCACGTTCACCTCTACGAAGGCGGGGGCATCGCCGTCAATGCGCTGGCGTCGCTCAGCCTGGCACAGGGCGAACGCGGCAAACTGACGCCCGAGCTGGTGCGCGACCATATTCAGCCCGACGATCTGCACAAGCCGATTACGCGGCTGGTTTGTCTGGAAAATACCGTCAACAAAGGCGGGGGCTGTTATTACACCATTCCCGAAATTGCCGCCATCCGGCAGGTGTGCGACGAACACGGGTTGAAACTGCACCTCGACGGCGCGCGCCTGTTCAATGCGCTGGTCGAAACCGGGGAAAGCCCGGAAGCCTACGGTCAGCTCTTCGATTCGATTAGCATTTGCCTGTCCAAAGGGCTGGGTTGTCCGGTGGGATCGTTGTTGCTGGGGAAAGCGGAGGTGATCAAACAGGCCCGTCGCTACCGGAAACTAATGGGTGGTGGATGGCGGCAGGCCGGTTACCTGGCGGCTGCGGGCATCTACGCCCTCGACCACCACATCAACCGCCTGAAACTCGACCATGCCCGCGCCCGAAAAATCGGTCAGATGCTGCTACCGTTGCCGGAAGTGGAAGAAATTTACCCCATCGATACCAATATTGTCATTTTTCGGCTGAACCAGAACATCTTAGCCGCCGATTACGTTGCAGAATTAGGCCGCAAAGGAATTTTAGCCGTTACCTTCGGGAAACATCTGGTCCGCTTCGTCACGCATCTGGACTTTACAGATGAACACCTTTTGAGTTTAGAAGAGAAAATTAAAGAAGGCGTTGTTACACAGGGTTAATCAGAGGAAATCAGGGTTTATCAGAGTTTGTCTCTGTTTATCTCTGATTTCCTCTGATTAACTCTGTGTAACAACTTCACAATACGACCGTATTATGCATATTCAAACCAGAACACTACAAAAATCCGATTACGCCGACCTGAAGGAGTCCATGATCGAAGTCTACAGCGGAATCGGTGGGGATTATTGGGAAAAGAACCTCATCGATAAACTGCTGAAAATCTTCCCGGAAGGCCAGTTCTGTGTGGAAGTCGATGGCAAAGTGGTGGCCTGTTCACTCGCGATCCGGGTGAAGTACAGCGATTTTGGCGACAACCACACGTACGAGGAAATTACCGGTAATTACAGTTTCGACACGCACAATCCGAAAGGTAACTGGCTGTATGGCATCGAGTTGTTCGTCCACCCCGAATACCGGGATTTGCGACTGGGTCGACGGCTGTACGACGCCCGCAAGGAACTTTGTGAGTCGCTGAACCTGAAAGGCATCATGGCGGGCGGACGGATTCCGAACTACGTGCGCTATGCCGGCGAAATGTCGCCCCGCGAGTTTATTGCCAAAGTAAAGCAGAAGGAAATCTACGACCCCACACTGACGTTCCAGCTTTCCAATGATTTTCACGTCAAGAAAGTGCTGCGCGGTTATTTGCCCGGCGACAGTGAATCGCTGGAATACGCAACCTTGCTGGAGTGGAACAACATCTATTACGTCGATGAAAAGAAGAAAAAACCGCATACCAACGACATCATCCGGTTGGGTGTGGTGCAGTGGCAAATGCGGTTGTTTCCGAATATGAAGGCACTGCTCGAACAGGTCGAATTTTTCGCCGATTCTGTCAGTGACTACAAAGCCGATTTTCTGGTTCTCCCGGAATTTTTCAATACGCCGTTGATGGCCGATTACAATGACCTGCCGGGCCCGGTTGCCATTCGGAAACTGGCCGAAGTCACGCATGAAGTGCGGCAGCGGTTGTCAGAATTAGCAATTTCGTACAATGTCAACATTGTGGGTGGCAGTATGCCGCTCATCGACGAAGGCAAGCTATACAACGTAGCCTATCTCTGCCGCCGGGACGGGTCGTTCGAAGAGTACCGGAAAATTCACATTACACCCAATGAAGTTCGGCATTACGGCATGGTGGGTGGCAACGAAATCCGGACATTTGATACCGACTGCGGCAAGATTGGGTTGCTGATCTGCTACGACGTCGAGTTCCCGGAACTGAGCCGGATTCTGGCCGATCAGGGCATGCAGATTCTGTTCGTCCCCTTCCTGACCGACACCCAGAATGGCTACAACCGGGTGCGGCATTGTGCGATGGCGCGGGCGATTGAAAACGAATGTTACGTGGCCATTTCGGGCTGCGTCGGTAACCTGCCCCGGGTAGCCAATATGGACATTCATTACGCCCAATCGGCGGTATTTACGCCATCCGATTTTCAGTTCCCCAACAATGCCATCAAAGCCGAGTCGACGCCCAACACCGAAATGGTGCTAATCACCGATCTCGATCTGTCACTGCTGACTGAACTGCACGAGCAAGGCTCGGTTCAAATCCTGAAAGACCGCCGAACCGATCTGTACGACATTACCATGAAACGGCAGGCGCGTTCTAAACCGGAGAAGAAGAAGGAAGTGTCGGCCGAGGAAGAACAGAAAGTGCTGCCACCGGTTATTGTGGTAGAGTAATATATGAAGATCAGCGTAAAAATGCCGTCGTTTACAACAAAACGACGGCATTTTTATGGCAACTTTTTATCGGGGCAAAAGAATCAATTGAACCTAACCCATGAGCGTAAATACAAAACAAGTCCTGAATGTCCTGACAGTTCTTTTGCTGGCGTCGGTCGTGAGTTTCGGGCAGGTGCGCCTACCCAAATTCATCAGCGATGGCATGGTGCTCCAACGCGACGCCCCCCTGAAGATTTGGGGGTGGGCAAAACCGGGCGAAAAAATTTCCGTCCGTTTTAAAAACCGCAGCTACAAAACCGTCACCGACGCCACCGGTCAATGGCAGATTAGGCTATCCGCCATGCCGGCGGGCGGGCCCTTCACGATGGATATTGTGGGAAGTTCCCGGCTGACTCTCAAGGATATTCTGGTGGGCGACGTCTGGTTTTGCAGCGGGCAAAGCAACATGGTGCATCAACTCAACATCCATGACGTCACGTACGCAAAAGAAATTGAACAGGCCAACGACTCCCAAATCCGGCAGTTCTGGGTCCCCACTCTGACGAACCTCCAAATGCCCCAAAGTGATCTTCCGGCCGGACAATGGAAAGCCGCCGTGGGCGAAGACGTCAGGGCTTTTTCGGCAGTGGCTTATTTTTTTGCTAAAAAACTGTACGCAACCTATAAAATCCCCATTGGCATCATCAACGCCAGTGTCGGCGGGACGCCCATCGAAGCCTGGACAAGTGAAGCGGGATTGGCCAGTTTCCCGGCCATGAAAACCACCATCGCGAAGAACAAAGACACGACGTATTTCAATCACCAGAACCGAAAACCGCCTGCGCTTGCAATACAACCCGAAGATGTCGGGCTAACCGCCACCCCAAAATGGTCTGACGTTTCGTATACGCCGAAGGGCTGGCGCCCGATCAACATTCCCGGTTATTGGGAGGATCAGGGACTGAAAGACTTGAATGGCGTGGTCTGGTATCGCAAGGAAATCGACGTACCGGCTTCAATGACCGGCCAGCCCGCCAAAGTCTTTCTGGGTCGCATCGTGGACGCCGATGAACTATTTATCAATGGAAAATCAGTCGGAAAAACAACGTATCAATACCCCCAGCGCCGGTATAAACTACCTGCCGGTGTCCTGAAAGCCGGGAAGAATGTGCTCGTCATCCGGGTCACCAACACGGCGGGGAAAGGCGGTTTTGTTCCCGACAAACCTTACTGTCTTTTTGCCGGAACCGACACCCTCGATCTGAAAGGCACCTGGCAGTATAAAGTAGGTGCGGCCTATCGGCCCCCAGTTGGCGTTTCCGGGGGTGGAATCAGTGCGCAAAATCAACCCACCGCCTTGTATAATGCGATGGTGGCGCCGGAAACCAACTACGCCATCAAAGGTTTTTGCTGGTATCAGGGGGAAAGCAATGCCGGTCGTCCTGCCGAATACGCTACGCTGCTACCGGCCTTGATTTCGGACTGGCGACGGCATTGGAACCAGGGGACGCTGCCCTTTCTGTATGTTCAGCTACCCGGTTTTATGGACTACAATTACCAGCCCTCTGAGAGCCATTGGGCGGTTTTGCGGGAAGCACAGCTCAACGCCCTGAAGGAGCCTAACACGGGTATGGCCGTGGCGATTGATTTGGGCGAATGGAACGACATTCACCCCGATAATAAAAAAGACGTGGGCGAACGGCTGGCTCTGGCTGCCTTGAAAACCGCTTACCACGAAAACCTGGTTTCTTCCGGCCCAATCTACCAATCATCGGCAATTGAGGGGAATACAATTGTGGTCAGCTTCACCCATACCGGTGGAGGTTTGGTCACGCAGGACGGTGAAGCACCCGGTGACTTTGCCATTGCGGGTAGCGATAAAAAATTTGTATGGGCAAAAGCCCGTATCCAAAATGGCCAGGTGGTGGTATGGAGTGATGAGGTGCCGGAGCCCCGGTATGTGCGCTATGCCTGGGCCGATAACCCTGTGAATCCCAATCTGTATAACCGGGAAGGATTACCGGCATCCCCCTTTCGGACCGACCGGTAAAAGCAGAAGAATGACCGGAAAACAGAGCGGCTGATGACCTGAATTGGATCAGTCGGTGATTGTTATGGCGGAACGATGTGTTTGGCAAACCGTAAAAATGAGATGAATTCCCTACTTTCGCCTTTACTTCGAAACCGCCGGCTTTTCAACAACCCATGTTAGACCAATATAAACAGCAACATCCGTACTTAGTGGCTCTGGATTCCATCATCTTCGGTTTTGACGGGGAAAGCCTGAAAGTGTTACTCGTCAAACGCGGCATGGAAGAGCGTACCTGGTCGCTGATGGGTGGATGGCTGCAACCCGTTGAAAGCCTGGAACAGGCAGCCGCCCGCATCTTGTTTGACCTGACCGGCCTGACCAACGTATACCTGGAACAGTTGCATGCTTTTGGTGACCCGCACCGCGACCCCATTGTCCGAACAGTTTCGGTGGCGTATTTCTCGCTGGTAAAAGTGGCAGATTATGAATCGAAAATTACGGAGACGTATCAGGCCCGGTGGTTTTCGATCTATAATTTACCCCCTTTGCTGTTCGACCACGGCGATATGGTCGACCTGGCCATCAAACGGTTACGCTACAAAGCGGCCCAGCACCCCATTGGTTTCGAACTTCTGCCTGAGAAGTTTACAATTCCCCAACTTAAAAAGTTGTATGATGCGGTCTACAACACCGAATTCGATAAACGAAACTTCAGCCGAAAAATCCTCTCGACGAACCTTCTCATTAAACTGGACGAAAAGCAGAAAGGATTTTCCCGGAAAGGAGCCTATTACTACCAGGTAGATCAAACCAAATACCAGCAGGCCACCGACTCCTTTTTAAATTTCATACCCACCTAGCTCAAATTTCCAGCCAGCGATCTCATCTCCCGGAGCGCAACGACTTGCTACTTTACGGCCAGATACAGAGAGGAGTTCAATAAAAAAATAGTAGGTGTCGTTTTGACATTTATAAAATAAGTGTCAACTTTACACCATTAAAAAATTGCATTTGAAACTAGATCGAATTCAAAACCGCTTAACCAGTTTACAAACCATGTCAACCATCACCCTGGGCGACCGGGAATTTTTCCCCGGCATTGGCGCCATTGCCTACGAAGGCCCCAAATCCAAGAATCCGTTAGCGTTTAAGTGGTACAATCCTGATCACATGCTGGGTGGCAAAACGCTGCGGGAACAACTCCGCTTTGCCATTAGCTACTGGCACACCTTCTGCGGAGCGGGCGGAGATCCGTTTGGTCCCGGAACGCGGGTTTTTCCGTGGGATCAGGACAGCGACGCCAACGTGCGGGCGAAACTGAAAATGGACGCTGCTTTTGAGTTTTTCACCAAGATCGGAGCGCCGTATTATTGTTTCCACGACATTGACCTGGTGGATGAAGGCCCATCGGTCAATGATTACGAAAACCGCCTGCAGGCCATTGTCGACTACGCAAAACAGAAGCAGTCGGCCAGTGGTGTCAAGCTGCTGTGGGGTACGGCGAATGTGTTCTCGAACCCGCGCTACATGAACGGCGCATCGACCAATCCGGATTTTGCGGTGTTGGCCTATGCCGGAACCCAGGTTAAAAATGCCATTGATGCCACCATCGCTTTGGGTGGCGAAAACTACGTGTTCTGGGGTGGCCGGGAAGGCTACATGTCTCTGCTGAACACCAACATGAAGCGGGAAGTCGAGCACCTGGCGAAGTTTCTGACCATGGCCCGCGATTATGCCCGCCAGCAAGGTTTCAAAGGCACCTTCTTCATTGAGCCGAAACCGATGGAACCCACGAAACACCAGTACGATTACGACGCGGCAACGGTTATTGGTTTCCTGCGTCAGTACGGTTTAGAGAATGATTTTCAACTGAACATCGAGGTCAACCACGCGACTTTGGCCGGGCATACCTTCGACCACGAATTGCAGGTAGCGGCCGATGCGGGGATGCTGGGCAGCATCGACGCCAACCGGGGCGACAACCAGAATGGCTGGGATACCGATCAGTTCCCGATCAATCTGTATGAACTGGTCGAAGCGGCTCTGGTGATTCACCAGGCGGGAGGCATCAAACCCGGGGGGATCAACTTCGACGCCAAAGTGCGCCGGAACTCCACCGATTTCGAGGATTTATTCATTGCACACATCAGCGGTATGGATGCGTTTGCCCGTTCGTTTATCGTGGCGGATGCCATTCTGAAAGATTCAGACTATCTCAAATTCCGGACTGAACGTTACAGCTCTTTCGATGGCGGCCCCGGAAAAGCGTTTGAAGAAGGCAAACTGACGCTGGAAGATCTGCGCAGCTACACGCTCGAAAACGGGGAGCCTGCCGTTCGTAGTGGCAAACAGGAATGGCTGGAGAGCCTCATCAATCAGTATATCTAATATTTTCCCTTTCCTATTCGCCACTCAGGTCCGATGTTTTTGTGGCCTGAGTGGCGAATATACGGATGATACTAAAAAATAAACGCATGGAAACGAGTGAATTAGCAAAAGTCGCTTCGCAGGTACGCCGGGATATTGTCCGCATGGTGCATGGCGTCGCATCCGGGCATCCGGGTGGTTCGCTGGGGTGTACTGATTTACTGGTGAGTCTGTATTTCCAGGCCATGAACCTGAAAACGGACGATCAGGGATCCGTCGTGTTTGATATGAGCGGTTCGGGCGAAGACCTGTTCTTTCTGTCCAATGGTCATATTTCGCCGGTACTATATTCCGTGCTGGCCCGCCGTGGTTATTTCCCGGTTTCCGAGCTGGCGACATTCCGCAAACTGAATTCCCGGTTGCAGGGCCACCCCGCAACGGCGGAACACCTGCCCGGAATCCGCATTGCTTCCGGTTCTTTGGGGCAGGGACTTTCGGTAGCGGCTGGTGCTGCCTATGGCAAAAAAATCCGCAACGACCCCCACCGGGTCTACTGTTTGATGGGTGATGGCGAGCAACAGGAAGGGCAGATCTGGGAAGCCGCAGCCTTTATTCCGCACCGCAAACTGGATAATCTGATTGCCATTATTGACTTTAACGGACAGCAGATCGACGGCCCAACCGATGTGGTTCTCAACAATCGTGACCTGGGTGCCAAATACGAAGCCTTCGGCTGGACAGTGCTCCACATGGACGGCAATAATCTCGAAGAGGTGGCGTCGACCCTGAAATCGGCCCAAGAGGCTGGTGGCCAGGGCGCTCCCGTTTGCATCATCATGAAGACGGAAATGGGACAGGGCGTCGATTTCATGATGCACACCCACAAGTGGCACGGAACGGCTCCCAACAACGAACAGCTCACCGCAGCCCTGGCTCAACTGGAAGAAACCCTCGGCGACTATTAATTCTGACCTCATGAAAACCTACACGTTTACCGAAAAGAAAGATACCCGTTCCGGTTTCGGCGCGGGCATGGCAGAATTGGGCCACTCGCATCCGGATGTCGTTGCCCTCTGCGCCGATCTGGTGGCTTCCCTTAAACTGGACACGTTCATCAAAGAAAATCCGGACCGGTTTATCCAGTGCGGGATTGCCGAAGCCAACATGATCGGGGTTGCCGCCGGTCTGACGCTGAACGGCCTGATTCCTTATGCTACGACCTTTGCCAACTTTGGCTCAAGCCGGGTGCTGGACCAGATTCGTCAGGCGGTTGCTTACTCGAATAAAAATGTTAAAATCTGTGTCTCTCACGCGGGGCTGACCCTGGGCGAAGATGGCGCAACGCACCAGGTGCTGGAAGACATCAGTATGATGAAAGCCCTGCCCGGCATGACCGTTATCAATCCCTGCGATTTCAACCAGACCAAAGCCGCCACCATCGCCATTGCCGATTATGAGGGACCGGTTTACCTCCGGTTTGGACGTCCCGTTGTGCCAAACTTTACCCCCGCCGACCAACCGTTTGAAATCGGAAAAGCCATCCTTCTCAACGAAGGTGCGGATGTATCTATTTTTGCCACCGGGCATATGGTCTGGCAGGCACTGGAAGCCGGTAAGCTGCTGGCCGAACAGGGTGTAGAAGCCGAAATCATCAACATCCACACCATCAAACCGCTGGACAAAGAGGCAATTCTGGCATCGGTTTCGAAAACGGGTTGTGCCGTAACGGCCGAAGAACACCAGATGAACGGCGGTCTCGGCGATAGCGTGGCGCAGGTCCTGGCGCTGAACCATCCGGCCCCGCTGGAAATGGTGGCCGTCAACGATTCATTCGGCGAAAGCGGAACACCGGAGCAACTGATGGAAAAATACGGATTAACGGCGGCTTCGATTGTGGCCAAAGCGCTGGCGGTTATTCAGCGGAAAAAGTAATCATTGGTCTTGATCCGGGTCGTCGTGAAAGACCTGGATCAAGACGCTCTTTGCCTGGAGATCTGTTATTTTACCGCCTGATAGACCTCCAACGGCCGATCCGTCGACATCACATCCGCACCGTTTTCGGCAAACTTTTTATAGACCTGATCGCCTTTCGCAGCGGCCTGTTTGTCGAGGTTGCCGAGCGTTCCGAGGATGCACGAAATGCCTTTCTCGTGCAAAAACCGGTATAAGTCGGGGGTCGGTTCTTTCACACCAACAAACGCCACCATGTTGCGGTCGGGAATACCGAGGTCGTGCAGCCGCTGGTAGTCTTCTTCTTTCAGAATCGTAACCGACAACATCAGGTTCGGGTCAAGCCGGTAAACCTCAGCGGCTTGCGTGGCACTGTAGGTGATCACCACCGAATAATCAGCCGCTCCCGTCCGCCGAACCATCTCGACGACTTTGGCAAACGGCACATTTTTCTTGACATCCAGGGTGTAAATCACCTTGCCTTTCCCCCACCGCAGCACCTGCTCCAGTGTCGGAATTTTGAAGTTCGTCACGTTGCCCAGGTTGTCTTCCAGGCGGTATTGCTGCGTTTCTTCGTAGGTTTTCCCGATGAGTTTGCCGGTTCCGGTCGTCGTCCGGTCAAGGGTTTGGTCGTGCATCATCACCAGCACACTGTCGCGGGTCAGGTCGATGTCACATTCGATGATCACGGGCAGTTTTTCGGCCAGATAGGCGAACGATTCGATGCAATTTTCGGGGTAGCCTTTGATATCGCCCCCACCCCGGTGGGCACTGATCATGGCGGTTCTGCCGGGCGTGTATTTGAAAAAAGTCGACAGCCCGCCCGCCGGAACGCGGTAGGTGTTGAGGACGGTTTTGGGCGCACAACCGGTTAGTAAACCGATCGTAAAACCAAGCCATAAAATTCGTTTCATGTTGTGAAGTGTGCAAACACCGGTCAGGTTTTTAAAACCTGACCGGTGTTTTGATTAATCTATCATACTAACACCGGTT
The DNA here is from genome assembly GCF_051857545.1 of Larkinella fluvii. Classification (NCBI taxonomy): domain Bacteria; kingdom Pseudomonadati; phylum Bacteroidota; class Cytophagia; order Cytophagales; family Spirosomataceae; genus Larkinella; species Larkinella fluvii. The sequence goes on from NZ_JBPZHB010000007.1 coordinate 332,007, forward strand.
AGGTTTTAAAAACCTAACCGGTGTTTATTACTATACATCAATCGTACCCACCATGTCTTCCGGTTTCACCCATTCGTCAAACTCTGCTTCCGTCAGGTAACCCAGTTTCACGGCGGTTTCTTTCAGTGTGCTGCCTTCGCGGTGGGCGGTTTGGGCAATTTCGGCGGCTTTGTAATACCCAATTTTGGTATTCAAGGCCGTCACCAGCATCAGCGAATTGTTGACGTGTTTCCGGATATTTTCTTCAATCGGACGAATCCCGACAGCGCATTTGTCATTGAACGACACACACACATCCCCAATCAGCCGCGCCGAGTGCAGGAAGTTATAGATCATTACCGGTTTGAAAACGTTCAGTTCGAAATGACCCATGGAACCGCCGATGTTGATGGCGACGTCGTTGCCAAACACCTGAGCCGCCACCATCGTCATGGCTTCGCACTGCGTCGGGTTCACTTTCCCCGGCATGATCGACGAACCCGGTTCGTTGTCGGGAATGAAGATTTCACCAATGCCGGCGCGCGGTCCCGACGACAACATCCGCACGTCGTTCCCGATTTTCATCAGACTGGCGGCAACGGTTTTCAACGCCCCGTGCGCTTCCACAATGGCGTCGTGGGCAGCTAAGGCTTCGAACTTGTTTTCGGCCGTAACGAACGGCAAACCCGTCAGGTCAGCGATGTGCTTGGCAACATTTTCGGAATAATTCGGGGGCGTGTTGATGCCCGTTCCTACGGCGGTTCCGCCCAGGGCCAGCTCGCTGAGATGCGCCAGCGTGTTTTTGATGGCCCGTAAACCGTGCGTCAACTGGGAAACGTAACCCGAAAATTCCTGCCCTACCGTCAACGGCGTGGCATCCATGAAGTGCGTCCGGCCAATTTTGACGACATTTTTAAACTCTTTCGCCTTCGCATCCAGGGTGTCCCGCAGTTTTTCAATTCCTGGAATCGTCACTTCGATCAGAATCTTGTAAGCCGCAATGTGCATGGCCGTCGGAAACGTATCGTTCGATGATTGCGACTTGTTGACGTCGTCGTTCGGATGCAATGCTTTCTTTTCGTCGGTCAACTGACCACCCTGCAACACGTGGGCGCGGTAGGCAACGACTTCGTTGACGTTCATATTCGACTGCGTACCGGAACCGGTTTGCCAGACAACCAGAGGGAATTGATCGTCCAGTTTGCCGTCCAAAATTTCGTCGCAGGCCCGCCCGATCAGGTCAGACTTCTCTTGCGACAACACGCCCGCGTCGAGGTTGGTCAGGGCTGCGGCTTTTTTCAGATAGGCAAACGCCCGAACGATTTCGCGGGGCATTTTATTGATGTCTTGCGCAATTTTGAAGTTTTCAATCGAACGCTGGGTTTGTGCGCCCCAATACACGTTGACCGGTACCTGAACCTGGCCCATCGTGTCTTTTTCAATCCGGTATTCCATTGTGAAGACTAAAGATGTTTAGACTTGAGAAAAAGGTGCCGGCGGGTTTGCCCGGCGCTTCCGGTGGCAAAGGTAGAACACAAGCCAATAGATACGCATGGAATTTATATATTTGTCAGGATGTTGTCAAATGACAGGACTAAACTATTCAAATAACTATGCAAGTCCCACTTCAGAAGATTGTATTAGCATTGGGAGGTGAAGGTCTGATCAATCATCAGGTCAGACATGAATTTGATTTGTTGGCTGTTGCCAGAGAAGGGTTACCAATGGATTCTATCACTCACCTTCAAAAAAATATGGGTTTCACGAATAAAACGATGAGCCATATTCTTGCCATTTCGGAAAGCACCTACCAACGTCGCATCCGAAATCAGTCTAAACTAAATCAGGACGAAACGGAAAAAGCCATTGCTTTATCTGAGATTTACGCAAAAGGCATGGAGGTTTTTGAAATCAAAGAAGACTTTGAGTATTGGTTAAATGCAAAAATAATAGCCCTACAAAGCCAAAAACCGATTGATCTATTAGATTCAATGATCGGTCGCAAACAGGTTTTAAATGTTTTGAACGCCATTTTGCACGGTATTTACACTTGACAGCTACTCTATAACAAAAATTACTTACTGCCCATAACTGAAAAGCGTTTCATAAAAAAAGGTGTACAATCTGGGATTACTTTTGCCCACATGAGACTTTATAGAATCACAAAAACAAATTACGCTAACGATCTTAACGGCACTGGTGGCCTTTATGCTTCGGGACGGTGGCACCGTGAAGGCACCTTGCTTCTCTACTTTGCCGAACACGTTTCCTTAGCTATGCTTGAGACGCTAGCCAATTCAGAAATATTGCCCATCAACGTGAGTCTAGTAACGGTAGAGCTTCCTGAAATGGCTTCAATTCGTCAGACTAGGCTTGAAGATTTGCCATCGGATTGGAGAAATATACCTTATGAAGAAACCTTAGCCGATATTACTGAACGGTGGATAACTGAAATGAAGTTCTGGGCTATGCGTGTTCCATCAGCCCACTCTCCCACTGAATTCAATTATTTGTTAAATCCATTACATCCGGAACACAAAACGTTGGAAGTCGTTAGCATTCAACCCATTTCATTCGACCGTAGATTAAAATAAACCTGTATGCCCTTTTTAGTGCTTGACCTTGAAATGACCGGTCCCGAGCCGGATTGGAACGAAATTATTCAGGTGGGTGCCGTTCTTTTCGACGATAATTGGGTCGAAAAAGGCCAGTATCTGACCAACGTCTATCCCGAAAACGAAGACGCATTTTCGAGTTCGTCCGAGAAAATTCACAACCTATCGCTGGCCGATCTGGAAGATGCGCCGATGATTTACGACGTATTGCCGGAACTGGAAGAGTGGATTATCACCCAATTGGGAATTCGGAAAACCCAGACGACGACCGACAACAACCCGTATCTGCGCGACGTCATCATTTGCGGGCAGAGCGTGATCAATGACATCAATTTTCTGAAGGAAGCCTACCGCCTGGAGAAACTCAAATGGCCGTATTCCCGGACGTTAATCGACCTGCACACGCTGAGTTATTTTTCGTTTCGGATTCTGAAAAAGAACAACAAACCGGTTCCGCAACGGCTGAGTCTGAAAGACATTGCCGGCCATTTCGGCTTCGAACGCGAGTCCGACATTCACAACGCCCTCGAAGATGCGGTTTTAACGGCGAAGTGTTTAAAAGAGGTCTTTAAACTCGCGGACCACCTGAAGCTAGGCGAGTAACCGATCAATCTCCCCCGTTACAATCGCCCAACGTGCGGCCCAATCGCCCGACACATCGACGTAAGCGATATTCCGTTGGGCCAGGGCGGTTTTGAAGCGGTTATACATTTCTTCCCGGCGATGACCCAGGTCGCGCAAACCGTCGGCCACCCAGGGTACATCGATGTTCAGCAGAAAATAGCGGTCGTAGGTAACCTGTTTTTCCAGTTCGAAGAGAACCGGAGGAACTTCCTGTAAATAATGATCAGCGTATAATTCGGTCGTAATCAGATCCGTATCACAAATCAGCAGCTTGTTCGCTTTTTGGGTGGCCTCCAGCACTGCCTTCGTCTGGGCGTGGCCGATCGTCACGTAATCGTCGAGCGTCAGGTCGTTGGACGTAATCAGATCGCGGGCGACTTCCTGTACAAATACCGTCTGGTAATGCGCAGCCAGTTGCTCTGCCAGCGTGGTTTTTCCAACGCTTTCAGAACCGTACAGGCAGATTTTCTTCACAAAATACGGCCGGACCACGTCAGGAATAAAATCCCAGTACCGGGCCGGGTGCTGCCGGATTTGCGTGGCCGAAACCGGCACTTGCTTCCGTTCAGAATCGAATTCGATGCAGGGCAATCCGAGGTGTTGCGACAAAGGCTCCCCATACGGTTCGGAGCAGAAAAAACCGTCGATGTCCGGAAACCGCTGTTTGATAAAATCGCTCCACAAGCGCGTGGCTTCCCACAACGGCCGATCGTCGTCCGAAAAATCATCCAGAACCGACACCAATTCGATGTTTCCACGATGGCCAAACAAAGCCCGCAGCCACGCCATCCGCTGTTCAGGATCAATCGGATCGGTGGGCGTGCAGTTCATGGACACAATCAGGTGATCGCATTGACCGGCCGCAAATTCGATCAGCGCAATATGCCCCCGATGAACCGGCATGAACTTCCCGAAAATTAGCCCCTTTTTCATGCCGTGGTTGTGGGATAACTACGGTATTCGCGCGTCCAGTGCCAGGCGCCGACAAACGCGATCAGGCAATAAAAACCATATTCAATGCCAAGCACTTTGACGCCTTTGGTGAAGTACATGTACGTGCTGATCAGGTCGACCAGCAGCCAGACGTACCAGCATTCCAGTTTCTTGCGAATCAGCAGAAATGTCGCCACAATGCTCATGACCGTCGTGAACGAATCGAGGTACGGGAACGCGCTGGGCTGGCTGAACAAAACCGGAAACCAGGCGTGCAGGTTCTGCGCAATGGTGCCTAAAACCCCCGTTGCCAACACCCCCGCACCCAGCAAAATGGCAAAGTTTTTCGTCGATAAAGGCGTAATCTTCAGCTCATTCCGACGGTCTTCTTCACCAGCTTTCGGGTGCGTCCACTCCCACCACCCCAGAACGTTGGTGATGAAAAAGAACACCTGCAAAAACATGTCGGGGTAGAGTTGAATCTGGTAAAAAAGAAAGAGAAAGATGACCACACTCACCATGCCCACCGGCCAGCTCCAGAGGTGAGCCCGCGCCGACAGCAGCGTTGCGACCGCCCCCGTAACGGTTCCAAAAAATTCGAGGTAGCTCATCGGATAGCCGAGAACCGTAAAGAAGATCGACTCAATATCGAATAATTCTTTCATCGCGTGACTTCGAGCCAGACCGGGCCGTGGTCTGAATGAACGGCGTCGGGCAGGTGTCCGGCGGCCACGATGCGATCTTTGTAGGGCTCGCTGACGGAAATGTAGTCGATCCGCCAGCCCTTGTTGCTACTGCGCGCACCGGCCCGGTAACTCCACCAACTGTATTCGATTTTGTCCGGATTTTTGTAGCGGTAGGAATCAATAAAACCGCTGTCGAACCACTTCGTCATCCACGCCCGTTCTTCCGGCAAAAAACCCGACGACGTTTTGTTCCGAACCGGATCGTGAATATCGATGGCCGTGTGTGCGATGTTGTAGTCGCCGACGACAATGACATTCGGTCGGGATTGGCGCAACTCCTGAACGTAGTCGAAAAAATCATCCAGAAACTGCATCTTGACGGTTTGCCGAATTTCGCCGGTCGTTCCCGACGGAAAATAGCAGTTCAGCAGCGTCAGGTCGCCAAAATCGGTGCGCAGAATCCGGCCTTCGCAGTCGTAAACCGACATGCCGCACCCCAAAACGACCAGATCCGGCGGCAGTTTCGAAAACGTGGCCACCCCGCTGTAGCCCTTCTTCTCGGCCGCATGCCAGTGATATTGATAGCCCAGTTCTTCAAACGGCAGCAAATCGACCACGTCGTGGGTAGCTTTCACTTCCTGAAAACACAGGATATCGAACGAATTTTGAGCAAGCCATTCGACCAGTCCCTTGCTCAGCGCCGACCGGATGCCGTTGAGGTTGTAGGTCAGGATTTTAACGGTTTCGCCGGAGTGATTGAATGTGTCGGTATTGGTCATTAGACAACGTAATTTTCTAAGAATTCGCTTCGTCCTGCGCCTTTGCCCCCGACCCCTAAAGGGGCGCGGACGTCGCTTTATCCGGATGGCTCGGCGTCCGTGCCCCTTTAGGGGTCGGGGACAAAGACCGGATTTAGTGACAAGTTGTTAAATCACCACGTTCACAATCCGCTTCGGCACGACTACTATTTTTTTCGGTGTTTTTCCTTCCAGCCACTTCAAAACCACCTCATTCGCCAGGACTTCTTTCTCAATGTCCGACGTAGCGGTATCGACCGAAAACACCAGGGTCGTTCGGACTTTCCCGTTGATTTGCACCGGGTATTCAATCGTGTCTTCCACCAGGTAAGCCGGATTGAACACCGGAAATTCGGCGTAGCTCAGGGTACCGGCTTCGTTGCCCAAAGCGGCCCAGAGTTCTTCCGTGATGTGGGGCGCAAACGGAGCCAGCACCACGACCAATTCCTGTAAAACCGCCTTTTTGTTACACTTCAAGGCCGATAACTCATTGACACACACCATGAACGCGCTCACCGAGGTGTTGAACGACAGGTGTTCAATGTCCTCCGCCACTTTCCGGATGGTTTTGTGCAGCACTTTCAGTTCGGCGGGCGTCGGTTTTTCGTCGGTCACCAGCCAGCGGCCGGGGCGGGTTTCCGTCGGTTCTTCGTAAAACAACCGCCAGAACTTTTTCAAAAAACGGTACACGCCGTCGATGCCGTTCGTATTCCAGGGTTTGGCGTCGGTCAGCGGGCCGAGGAACATTTCGTAGAGCCGCAACGTATCAGCACCGTAACGTTCAACAATCGTATCGGGATTGACGACATTGAACTTCGATTTTGACATTTTCTCAATTTCAACCCCGCAGATGTATTTGCCATCTTCCAGAATAAATAATGGGTTATCAGATAAATCTGTGCGGGTTTTCTTGAATACTTCAATATCTAATTCGTCGTTAGCAACAATATTTACATCTACGTGAAGGTCTCCGATATAAAAATTAGGTAAAGGAACTCCATCTTCGTAGTCACGTTCATTATCATCACTAATCCCATTAGCGACTTCATCTCCTAATTGTTCTCTTACAAGTTGTTTGAACTCAATTCTTGCTTCTGCATCAGGCAAGGCGGTCAGTTTCTTATAAATGCCATAAGAAACAAAGATATTTGTCACTTTATATTGAAAAGGAGTAGCCAATTCAGAGGTCAACCGAGTATTTTTAGTATCAACATAGCGATACATAAAATTCGACCGCCCCAGAATCATGCCCTGATTCACCAGTTTCTTAAACGGCTCTTCTTCCGGAACGTAACCCCGGTCTTTCATGAACTTGTTCCAGAACCGGCTGTACAGCAAGTGACCCGTCGCATGTTCAGAACCGCCCACGTACAAATCCACATCGCGCCAGTAGTCGATTGCTTTTTGATCGGCAAATTCCTGGTCATTCTGCGGGTCCATGTAGCGATACCAATACCAGCTCGAACCCGCCCAGCCAGGCATGGTGCTTAATTCGTACTCAAATTCTCCTTTATATTTCCAATCTTCCGCACGCGCCAACGGCGGCTCACCGGTTTCGGTCGGCAGGTATTTATCGACCGGCGGCAATTCCAGCGGCAAATCCTGTTCGTCCAGCAGATAAGGAAGTCCGTCTCTGAAATAAACCGGAACGGGTTCACCCCAATACCGCTGGCGACTGAAAACCGCATCGCGCATCCGGAAATTGATCTTGGCTTTGCCAATGCCGTGTTCTTCCAGAAACTTGACCAGCACCGGCACGGCTTCCTGATAGGTCAGTCCGTCGATGATTCCGGAGTTGATATACCGGCCTTCTTTGGTGTTATCCGCCTGTTTGTCAATGCCTTTCTGACCGTCCAGAATCGGAATGATCGGTAAATCGAAGTGTTTGGCAAACGCCCAGTCGCGCTGATCGCCGGAGGGAACCGCCATGACGGCACCGGTTCCATAACCCGCCAACACGTAATCCGCCAAATAAATGGGCACGCGCTCGCCGTTGAACGGATTGATGCAATAGCTGCCCGTAAACACACCCGAAACCGTTTTGGCATCGGCCATCCGGTCGCGCTCGGAGCGCATTTTGGCGGCCGTAACGTACGCATCGACAGCCGGTTTTTGCGCCAGTGTTGTCAGTTCTGCCACCAGTTCGTGCTCCGGTGCCAACACCATAAACGACACGCCAAAAATGGTGTCCAGCCGGGTCGTAAAAACCTTTATGGTTTTCGGTTCACGGTTTTCGGTTTTTGGTAACCCTTCCGGATCACCTTCCGTAAACTGAAAACCGGAAACCGGAAACGCTACTTCCGCTCCCGTCGATTTTCCGATCCAGTTGCGTTGCTGTTCTTTCAGCGAATCCGACCAATCGACGGTGTCCAGCCCGCGCAATAACCGGTCGGCATAGGCCGTAATCCGCATCATCCACTGGCGCATCAGTTTCTGCTCCACCGGATAACCGCCCCGCTCCGAAACGCCGTCCTTCACTTCGTCATTCGCCAAAACCGTCCCCAGAGCCGCACACCAGTTGACGACGGCATCAGCCACGTAGGTCAGGCGGTATTTCAGCGTAATTTCGTATTGCTCGCGTTCCGATTTGGCGTTCCATTCTTCGGCAGTAAAATGGGGCACGTCGTCGTCGGACACGGCCTGAATTCCGTAGGTGCCCGCGCTTTCAAATTTGGCAATCAGGGTCTCGATGGGTTCGGCCTGGTCGGTTTCCTTGTTGTACCAACTGCGGAATAGCTCCATAAAAATCCACTGCGTCCATTTGTAAAACTTCGGGTCGGACGTGCGGACTTCGCGGCTCCAGTCGAAACTGAAGCCAATATTTTTCAATTGCTCAATGTAGCGGGTCGCATTCTCTTCGGTCGTAATCGCCGGATGCTGACCGGTTTGGATGGCGTATTGCTCGGCGGGCAGACCAAACGAGTCGAAGCCCATCGGGTGCAGCACGTTGAATCCTTTCAGCCGTTTGTAGCGGGTAACAATATCAGAGGCAATGTATCCCAGCGGATGGCCGACGTGCAAACCGGCGCCCGACGGATAGGGAAACATGTCGAGAATGTAATATTTGGGTTTTGAAGCGTCGTTTTCGGTGCGAAAGGTGTGGTTCTTTTCCCAGAACGCCCGCCAGTTTTCTTCAATCTTTTTGTGGTTGTATTCAGACATATAAACTTCTTTTTATGCGCTTTAAAGAAAGTTGTATCGCAGAGTTTATCAGAGAAAAAAGGAGTTAAGCAGAGAAAACTCTGATAAACTCTGATTTCCTCCGCTTAACTCTGCGAAACAACTTTTTCTCGTCCCGCAAAAGTAGGATTTTCTTATGGATTCGCCTGCGTATTTCTCTGAAGTCGGTTGAGGGTATAGCAAACCAGGTGATTCAGAAGGTTTTGTTGGGTCGTGGAGCGAAGTTTGCCCAGTTCGAGTTCGTAAATATACCCGGCCTTGAGTTCCGACAGTTTCAGCGTCACAGTTTTCCCATCGGCCGAGAGTTCGGCATTTGAAACCGCCACGGGCTGCACGTCGAACTGCTTGGAGCCGTAGGCTTCGTGGTATTCGTAATAATAGCGTTTGAACTGAAAATTAGCCACTTGCTTCGCCGTAACCGCATCGAGTGGCTGCGTGAACGTCAGCGCAAAACCGGTCGGCGTCAGTTTCATGTCGGCCAGTTCGAGCGGTACTTTCCCCTTCCAGCGAACGTGCTGAATGCCCCGATCGCCCGCCCAGCCGTGGTCGGTTTGGCCAATCCAGAGACTTCCATCGGTCGCAAAAGCCAGCCGGTTATTTCCTTTCCGCAAACCACTTCCGACCAGAAACGGCGCACAGGCTCCCTGAATATGCCCATCGACGGTTTCAAGCATCAGCCGAACCAGGTACGGATGGTTCATCTCGCCAACCAGCATTTTTCCCGCAAACGGCCCAAACTTGCCACCGGTATTGTCCAGCACCGGCTGCGTCGGAGAATCCGCGATCCGGCTATGGGGAAACGCCACGCTCTCGACTGTCCTGAGACTATCCAGCATTTTGACCGGCAATTTGATGGGCGTAAGATGCGGAAACCCTTCCTTCCACAACAGGCTCGCCGGATGGCCGTAGTGTTTCCCTTCCTGAACGTGATACAATTTGCTCGTCCCCAACCAATCGCCCTGATTATCAGAAGCAAACAGATTTCCATAGGCATCAAACCCGATGCTATTGGGCGACCGAAAACCGCTGGCATAGGGATGCAGTTTTCCGTCGGGGGTCAGTTTCATGATCCAGCCCCGGTATGGTACCGCCGAATACATCCGGCCCGGTCGGCCCAGGGTGTCCAGTTTCCCGCGTACTTCCGGGAAAATTCCGGCTCCGTTCGACGCACAATTCAGAGCAATGAACAGATTTCCCTGTTTGTCTTTCACGGGACCAAAGGCAAATTCGTGGTAATTGCCGGACAGCCCAAAGTCATCGGTCACGGTAAGGTATTCATCCGCAACCCCGTCGCCGTTGGTGTCTTTGATGCGGGTCAGTTCCGGGCGTTGCATGACCAGAATCTCGTTGTTGCTGATTGCCATAATCCCCAGCGGATCGTGAATCCCTTCGGCAAACAGCTTCCAGGTTTTCGTTTTGGGGTTATACATCATGATTTCCCCCCGGTGAAACCCCGCGACAATCCGGCCATCGGGCATAATCGCCAGACCATCCGTTTCTGCCGTCAGCCCTTTGGGCATCTGAATGGTTTCAACCTCGTAATAATCCGTAATCGTATCGGCGGGGAAGTTTTTTGATGGGAACGCAGATGATACAGATAGAACGGATAACAACAGATAAATTAAAATCCGTTTGATCCGTCCAATCCGTGTCATCCGTGTTGCTATCAAACTCGTAGTTGTCGTTTTCATTCCGCAGTCATCGTTATCGTGAAGTTCCTCGTTCCGACCGGCAGTCGCACCATGCCGTCCTGAATTTTGCCCACCGACGGACGGTATTTGACGCCATCGCCGGATTTACAGGCAAAATAAACCGGTCCGGAAACCGCCCCCAGGCTGAAATACCGCACCAGCCCCCGCCCCGTCGGCAACGGTTTGATCATCTCCCGAACTTCAATTCCATTTACAGTATACCGAAATTCCGGGTAGCGGTTGATGAGTTTGTAGCCTTTGAAATGGACTTCCGGCAGCCGGTCGGCGGTACCAAAGCGGATCGGAAAACCGCCCTGATCCCGAAAATAGACGTCGCCGACCACGTGCGTCGGTTTTTTACCATTCCCATCCCAGTGGTCGCTTTGGTCGATGAATCCCCCTGTCCAGGCGTAACGCAACCGGCAAGCCCCGGCATCCCAGCAATACGCCTGTTTGGGCGTCAGTCCGACCGCAATGGAGGCCGGGCCGGAATCGGGCATGAAGGTTCTATATACCGCCGGGTATTTCAATTCATACGGATGGTCGGGCATGTGTCCGGCATGACCAGCCATATCGTCTTTGCGGTTGGCCGCTACGTTGGGATCTTTGTCCAGCGGGGGAACCGTTGCGGGCCGTCGGGTAACGTAAATGACGCCATACATCACAAAACCGTGCCCGGGATACGTACAGACGTAGGAGTAAATCCCTTCCTGTGACAGCACAAAGCTAATTTTTTCCGATTTGCCCGGTTCGACCGTTGCCGTGTGCGCCACAACATCCGGGGTGCGGGGAACATAATTGAGTTTGACGGCCTGATCGCCGAGCGCCAGCGACGTGTTGACCACCCTCAACCGCGAATTGGGCAACGTAACCACCAGATTGTGAGCCATGTCGTCGTAATTATCGAGGGTCAGATGGACCCGGGTGCCGGGGCGCACCACAAAACGCGGAACATCGTACTTCAGGCCTTCGATGGCCCGAATTGTCAAGGTTGTATCCTGAGCAAGGGCTACCGGAATTTTTAGGCCGCAAAGTGCAACGAAAAGCACTACAACTGCGTATTTTCTCATGAGGGAAAAGTATAGGAAAAAAAGCAAATTAACGGCTTTTTCTACTAATCTGGTTTCATTTCTGCAAAATCGCAACCGCATGAAACCGGGTACAATTTTCGATTTTCCCATTCGTTAATTAATGAGGTCTTTTCACTGTAACTACATGAATCTTATCGATCTACCGCTACTTTTTTCATTTCCCGGCTTTCTTAGAAATCAATTCGTATGCGGTGGACATTTTTATCGACTTGTTCTGTCAATGTCGCAATTCTCTCTCTATTAATTGGGTGTCAGTCTGATCCGGACGCCATTGGACCAGCGGGTGATTGCCTGGTTCAGTCTTCCGTCACCAACGGACAGGCCATTGCCGGTTCCTATATTGTGACGTACAAATCCACGGAGAACTTACCGGTAGCGCCGAATGCGCGGGTTGGTGCCGCCGTTCAGCAACTTTTAACCCGCCACGGCCTGAACGATCCAAATGCGCAGGTGCTTTTTTCCGGCGAATCGACCGGTTTTCTGGCACACGTGAGTGCCGCCGAAGCGGAAACGCTGAAAGCCGACCCATCCGTTGAACTAGTCGAACCCGACCGTATTATCTCCATTTGCAGTTGCGTCGATGTGGCCGTCACCTCCACGCTGACCTGGAATGTGAAGCAAACCGGCTACGGACGGGGCGATCTGAATCCCGACAAAACCGCCTGGATTCTCGATACCGGTATTGATCTGGATCACCCCGATCTGAACGTCGATACCAAACGGAGCCAATCGTTTCTGACCGGCAAAACCGCCGATGACGAAAATGGCCACGGAACCCACATTGCTGGCATTATTGGTGCGTTGAATAATAACATCGGCGTAACCGGCGTTGCTTCGGGTGCCACGCTGGTGGCCCTGCGGGTGCTGGACAATGAAGGCGAAGGCAAACTGTCGGCGCTGGTTCAGGCGGTTTCCTACGTCAATACCAACGGCAAAGCGGGCGATGTCGTCAACATCAGCATCGGTGGCGAAGGGACGTCAGCGAGCCTCGAACGGGTCATCAAACAGGCCGCCGACAAAGGAATTCTGTTTGCGATTGCGGCTGGAAACGAAGGAGAATCCGCCGAGAAATACGCGCCGGCCAATGTTAATCACGCCAATGTGTTTACGGTTTCGGCCATGGACCAAAGCGGCAATTTTGCTTCGTTCTCCAATTTCGGCCCGACGGTCGACATCTGCGCGTATGGCGTTCGGATCACGTCGACGTATTTGAACGGTCGCTATGCCACCCTGTCGGGCACTTCGATGGCGTCTCCGCACGTGGCCGGTTTGCTGCTAATCCGGGGGCGAACCATCCCGACCAACGGCTTTGTCAAGAATGATCCGGATGGAACCGCAGATCCGATTGCCGGGGGTGAATAATCAGGCGTGGTTCTTGCTTTAATCCAATCTATTGCCCACCTTTGCACTCGAATTCGATTATCCCGGCGGCATTTCTTAATGCCGTTTTTCATGAGAAGAATTCTCTACTAACTATATATAGCTAATTACCTATGCAGTCTATCTCAGCCTCCGACTCTTCGCCAGAAGCTTCTACCCCCGTCGGGCTGAACTTAAATGGATTGAAAATAACGGTTCAGGGTGAATCGGCGGCTGAGCAGGTGAAAGCCTTGCGGCAGGCGTTTCCGGAATTGGAAGTTGATCTGATTGCCGATGGTCCGGCCCGGTCCGTCATGCTTCGCCGTCGTAACCGAACCGAAATTGCCATTTATATTTCTTCGGCCCTGGCCCTGATGATTGTCGGGCATTTGCTGTTCAGTTACCTCACGCTCGACCGGCTGACGCTGGTCATGACGTCGCTGGAACTGAACAGTGATTTCTGGTATTACGTAGCGGGCGGTTTTGTGGCCCAGATGATCGACGGGGCATTGGGCATGGCTTACGGGGTGACGGCTTCGACGCTTCTGCTGACCGTGGGCGTAAGTCCGGCGGCTGTCAGTGCCAGTGTTCACAGTTCCGAAATATTTACCAGCGGAGTGTCGGGTTATATGCACCTGCGGTTCGGGAATGTCAACAGCAAACTCTTTAAAGCCGTCCTTATTCCCGGTGTCATTGGGGCCTGCATGGGCGCCTATGTGCTGGTGTCACTGGAACAATATTCGGTGTATATCAAACCCATCGTGGCGGTCTATACGGCCATTCTGGGGGTTTTGATCATTCAGAAAGCCTTGGCCAAACGGGTTAAGAAGAAGCCGATCAAAAAAATCGGGTTGCTGGCCTGGTTTGGCGGCACGATGGATGCCATTGGTGGTGGAGGCTGGGGACCGATCGTGTCTTCCACCCTAATTGCCAGCGGTCGTCATCCGCGTTACACAATCGGCTCGGTCAATCTGGCCGAATTTTTCATTTCCCTATCCAGTTCCCTGACCTTTGTTACGCTCATCGGTCTGACCCACTGGCAAATTATCATCGGTCTGGTTCTGGGGGGTATGATTGCCGCCCCCATTGCCGCCATCCTTTCGACCCGCTTGCCGATAAAAGCCATGATGATTATGGTCGGCGTTGTCGTAATAATCGTAAGTTTGCGGAATATTATTACAGTTTTATTTTGAGAAAAAAGAGGGTAGACAAGAGAGAAAAGATGCAAATCAACGGCTGCCACTTTCTTTATTCTCTTGTCTCATCTCTCTTGTCAATTTCCATTCATGAAAAGACAAACGAAAGCCATTCGGATCCAGACGAAGAAATCGCAGTACCGCGAACATTCGACGCCTTTGTTTTTGACTTCCAGTTTCACGTTTGAGAGCGCGGAGCAGGGAAAAGCCCTGTTTGAGGAAACCGAAGAAGGGAACATTTACTCCCGCTTCTCCAACCCGAACGTGACGGAATTTGTCGACAAGGTGTGTATGCTTGAGAACGCCGAAGCCGGCATTGCGACGGCAACCGGTATGGCTGCGGTTTTTGCGAGTATGGCGGCTTTGCTGAAATCGGGGGATCACATCGTAGCCTGCCGGGCGTTGTTCGGGTCGGCACACCAGATCATTTCGCAGATTCTGGTGAAGTGGGGCATCACGTATACCTACGTAGACGCCGACGCGTCGGAAGCGGACTGGGAAGCGGCCATCCAGCCCAACACCAAAATGGTATACCTGGAAACGCCCTCGAACCCGGGTCTGGAACTGGTCGATCTGGAGATGCTGGTTCGTTTGAAAAAGAAATACGGTTTTATCCTGAACGTCGACAACTGTTTTGCCACGCCGATTCTGCAAGCACCCCTCGATCTCGGTGCCGACCTCTCGGTTCATTCCGCCACGAAATACATGGATGGCCAGGGACGTGTGCTGGGTGGCGTTATCGTCGGCTCGGAAGAGTTGATGGCACCGATCCGGTTTTTTGCGCGGCATACCGGCCCGTCGATGTCCCCGTTCAACGCCTGGACGCTGTCGAAAAGCCTGGAAACGCTGGAACTTCGCATGGATCGTCATTGTGCCAACGCCCTGAAACTGGCACAGGCCCTGGAGCAACACGCGGATGTTCACGCCGTAAAATATCCGTTCCTGCCCTCCCATCCGCAGTATGAACTGGCGAAACGGCAGATGGAAGCCGGTGGTGCCATTGTCACGTTTGAGGTAGAAGGCGGTTTTGAGCGCGTAAAAGCCCTGTTTGAATCCTTGAAAATTGCCTCGCTTTCTTCTAACTTAGGGGATACGCGGACGATTGTGACGAATCCGTTTACGACGACGCATTCCAAACTAAAACCGGACGAGAAAGCCGCCTTGGGCATCACCGAAGGGTTGATTCGGGTATCGGTCGGACTGGAAGACGCCGATGATCTGGTTGAAGATTTTGAACAGGCGGTTCGGAAGTCGGCGGAAGTGCTGCAATCGGCAGCGCAATGAATTTTGTAGTCTGGATTCCAGTTATGAGTTCAAATCGCTACTAACATGAAAACACTGACCATTAATTTGCCCGACAATCTTGATATAGAGGAGTTTGAGGCTAAAATGCTTTTGGCTGGTCAATTGCACGAAAAAGGCAAAATAACACTGGGACAGGCAGCTGATATTGTCGGGATCAGCAAACGGTCTTTTATGGAGATTATGGGGCGGTTTGGGTTTAGTGTCTTTAATTATTCTGTGGAGGATCTTAGACGGGAAATTGCCAATGTCTGAAGTATTGGTTGTTTCCGATACATCTTCTATTATTTTGCTGGATAAAATCGGGGAAATAGAAATTCTCAACAAGTGCTTCGACAAAGTTTACACGACTCCCGTTGTTGCACGAGAGTTTGGTATTCTATTACCGGTTTGGATCATAGTTCAGGATACACACAACAAAATACAACAGGAAAAATTAAATGCCATTATGGATGCCGGAGAAGCCAGTGTTTTAGCATTGGCTTCTGAAATTGGTGAATGTTACGTTCTGATTGATGACAACAAAGCCAGACGGTATGCAGAAGCAATCTCTCAAAAATACGTAGGCACGTTGGGCTTACTACTCCGTGCTAAACGATTTGGAGTAATTCCTGCCGTTAGACCATTGCTTGACAAGATTAAGAAAACTGATTTCTGGGCTAGTGAAAGTTTATATGAATTGATTCTTGAAGAAGCCGGAGAATAACATGCGAATTACACTAGTCTTCTTTCTGTTTGTGATGACTTTAAGCTCACAAAGTAGCGCCCAAACCGCCAAAAAACCGCTCCGCGTTGGGGTGGTCGGTCTGGTGCATTCGCACGTCGGCTGGATTCTGAACCGGGCAAAGAAAACCGGCGACCCGGATATCGAAGTCGTTGGCATTGCCGAACCCAACCGGGAAGTGGCGGAGCGGTATATGCAACGCTACGGTTTACCGATGAGCCTGGTCTATTCAACGGTGGAAGAAATGCTGGACAAAACCAAACCGGATGCGGTAACGGCCTTCAATGAGATTAGCAACCACCTCAACGTCGTAAAGCTCTGTGCGCCCCGCGGCATTCACGTGATGGTGGAAAAACCGCTGGCGGTCAGCATCGATCAGGCCCGGCAGATGGAAGCCTTAGCCAAAAAGTACAAGATCCATCTGTTGACCAACTACGAAACCACCTGGTATGGCAGCAACCACAAAGCCTACCAGATTGCTGTAAAAGACGGCGCCATCGGCCCGATCCGCCGGATTGTCGTCCACGACGGCCACGATGGCCCCAGCCGGATGAACAAGGAATTTGTGGCCTGGCTCACCGATCCGGTTACCAACGGCGCCGGGGCCTTGTTCGATTTTGGATGCTACGGAGCCAATCTGGCGACCTGGCTGCTGAAAGGTGAACGGCCTACTTCGGTGAGTGCCTTTACCTTACAGATCAAACCGGATGTGTACCCAAAAGTGGACGACGATGCGACCATTGTGCTGACCTATCCCAAAACCCAGGTCGTTATTCAGGCGTCGTGGAACTGGCCGTTCAGTCGCAAGGACATGGAAGTGTACGGCGAAACCGGGTATGTGTTTACGCTCGACGGTACGCGAATGCGAATTCGGTTGAAGGAAGACAAAACCGAACAAACGGCGGAAGCGGCTAAAACCGATGCGCCGGTTACCGACCCGTTCGACTATCTGGCCCAAGTGGTGCGCGGTGAAACTAAATCCGTCGATGATTTGTCATCGTTGCAAGTGAACATGATTGTGATGGAAATTCTGGATGCGGCCCGTCGTTCGGCCAAAGAAGGAGGCAAACCCATCACTTTGAAGTAGGATAACTATAGCTTACTATAAATTTTGCGGACCAAACGGGGTGACCCGCGCAATCCGTCGGTAAAATATGATCGCGGAACCTTCCTATACAATCGACAGCCTGGCGGAACGCCTGGCGGGCAAGAGCGAAGTTGAAAGCCTGCAAACGCTGGCCGAATTATTTCCCGGCCAGGTGGTTTTTTCATCCAGCCTGGGCTACGAAGACCAGGTGATTACGGACATGATCCTGGCCAACAACCTTCCAATCCGGATTTTTTCGCTGGATACCGGCCGGATGTTCAATGAAACGTATCAGGTCTGGCAGAAAACCAACAGCCGGTACGATACCAAAATTGAAGCCTACTTCCCGAAAGGCGAATCGGTGGAGAAACTGCTGAACGAAAAAGGCCCGTTCAGTTTCTATGAATCGGTCGAAAACCGGAAAGAATGCTGTTTTATCCGGAAAGTAGAACCGCTCAACCGGGCACTGAAAGGCAATAAAATCTGGGTGACCGGTATTCGCGCCGAACAGTCGCAAAACCGCCAGACCATGACCCAACTGGAAGCGGATGATGCGCATCAGTTGATCAAATTTCATCCGCTGATGAACTGGTCGTTTGACGAAGTGAAAGCGTATGTGCGCCAGCACAATGTGCCGTACAACCCGCTTCACGACCGCGGTTTTGTGTCGATCGGTTGCCAGCCCTGCACCCGGGCCATTCAGGAAGGCGAAGACTTCCGGGCCGGTCGCTGGTGGTGGGAAGATAATTCGAAAAAGGAATGTGGTTTACATGCTAAATGAGTGATTGAGTGATTGAGTGAATTAGCGAAATGCCTTCACTCAATCGCCCATTCGCTCAATCACTCAATTGAAATGAAATTAGATTATCTCGATCAACTCGAATCGGAAGCGATTCAGATTATGCGTGAAGTAGCCGGTCAGTTTGAACGGCCCGCGCTGTTGTTCTCGGGTGGAAAAGATTCCATCACGCTGGTGCATCTGGCGCTAAAGGCTTTTCGTCCCGGCAAATTTCCGTTTCCGCTGGTTCACATCGATACGGGCCACAACTTTCAGGAAGCCACCGATTTCCGGGACTGGCTGGCCGAAAGCCTGGGCGAAAAGTTGATTGTCCGGTATGTGGAAGATACCATCCGGGAAAAGAAACTGAAAGAACCGACGGGCCGCAACGCCAGCCGGAATGCCCTGCAAACGTTTACCCTGCTCGACACCATCGAAGAATTTGAGTTCGATGCCTGCATTGGTGGTGCCCGGCGCGACGAAGAAAAAGCCCGCGCCAAAGAACGCGTCTTTTCGGTCCGTGACGAATTTGGTTCCTGGGACCCCAAACTTCAGCGCCCGGAATTGTGGAACATCTACAACGGCAAGATTCACAAAGGCGAAAACGTCCGGGTGTTCCCGATCTCGAATTGGACTGAACTCGACGTCTGGAACTACATCAAGCGCGAAAACATCGACCTGCCCAGCATTTATTTTGCCCACGAACGCGAGTTGATTCTGCGCGACGGCAAATTACTGGCAACGGCCAAAGGCGTGATTCAACCCGAGGAAAGCGATCAGATTGTGACCCGGCGGGTTCGTTTCCGGACCGTTGGCGACATTTCCTGCACCGCAGCCGTTGAATCGGATGCCGATACGCTGGAAGCCGCCATTGCCGAAATTCAGGCCACCCGCATCAGCGAACGGGGCGAAACCCGAATCGACGATCAGGTGTCGGAAGCAGCCATGGAAGACCGGAAGAAGGGTGGGTATTTTTAATGACTTACAGATATGCAGGTTCTGATAGAGGTCCCCGACGAAAAAGCTTCCTTTGTGATGGAATTGCTTAAAAATCTCTCATTTATAGAGATCAAAGACGATCCTTTTCTGCACCCATCGGAGGCAACTTTGCAGACTCCGCATTCTTTGTCACCCAAAACGGCGTCTTTGTTGGGGGCCTTCCCGGTTTTAGCGAACGATAGTTCCAATGCACGGGAAGATGCCATCGTAAGAAAACACCTTTAATGAAACCCATTGTATTTATTGATACCAATGTTGTAATCGATTTACTTGCCAAAAGGGATCCCTTCTGGAATTCTTCCGCCAGGGTTTTCGATTTAGCAGAGCGGGAAAAAATCCTGGCATTTGTAAGTCCCCTCACATTAGTAACGGTCTATTACATACTTCGGAATTATTATAAGGTACCTCATACAGATATTGTTCATCAGTTTGAGGTACTGTGTAGCTACATCGGCATTTCCACCATATCTAATCAACATATAGCATCAGCCATGAAGTCGGGTTTTACCGATTTCGAGGATGCCGTTCTTTATGAAAGTGCAAAAAACATTCCTGAACTTACAGACCTTGTTACCCGCAATCCGAAGCATTTTTTAGTAAGCGATGTAGCGATCTGTACGCCCGATGATTTTCTAAAAAAATACCTTTTTTAAATGGACTTACTCCGATTTATTACCGCAGGTAGTGTCGACGACGGCAAAAGCACGCTGATCGGCCGCCTGTTATACGATTCAAAATCCATTCTGGCCGACCAGATGGAAGCCATCGAACGCGCCAGCAAAAGCCGGGATGACGGTGAAATTGACCTGGCTTTACTGACCGACGGTTTGCGTTCGGAACGGGAACAGGGCATCACCATCGATGTGGCTTACCGGTATTTCCAGACCACGAAACGCAAGTTCATCATCGTCGATGCGCCGGGGCATATTCAGTATACCCGCAACATGGTGACAGGGGCTTCCAACTGCCAACTGGCGGTGGTCCTGGTCGATGCCCGTCACGGCGTCGTGGAACAGACACGCCGTCACTCGCTGATTGCGTCTATGCTCGGTATTCCGCACCTCGTGGTGGCCATCAACAAAATGGATCTGGTGGGATATTCCCAGGATGTCTTCTCCAATATCTGCATTCACTATAACGAACTGGCCCAAAAACTGAATGTTGGCGAAGTGACTTACATTCCGCTGAGTGCCTTAAATGGTGATAATGTGGTCGATAAGTCGGTCAACATGCCGTGGTACGAAGGCGAACCGTTGCTGAGCCATCTGGAAACCGTCGTGCTTGATCAGGATGAAAATCTGACCGATGCCCGGTTTCCCGTTCAGTATGTCATCCGGCCCCAAACGGCCGAGTTACACGATTACCGTGGTTACGCCGGCAAAATTACCAGTGGTATTTTCAGAAAAGGCGATGCCGTAACGGTTTTGCCAACCGGCGAAACGTCGACCATCGACGCCATCGAAATTGCCGAAACCCATTACGACGAAGCCTTTGCGCCCATGTCGGTCGTTCTGCATCTGGCCGACGATGTGGATGTGAGTCGCGGCAATCTCATCGTGAAGTCCGACAACTTGCCGATTGTGAGTCAGAATGTCGAAGCCCTCCTGTGCTGGATGGATGCCAAACCGCTGAAGGTCGGTAGTAAATACACGCTCCAGCACGGTACGTTCCGGACCCGCTGCGCCGTGCGTGAAATTGTGTATCAGTTGAACGTCAACACCTACGAAGAATTTACGGATGCCGAGAGCCTGAAATTGAACGACATCGCCCGCGTTATTTTGAAAACGGCGAAACCGGTCAGTTTTGATCCATACGGCAAAAACCGGGTCAACGGTGGTGCGATCCTGATCGATGAAACCTCGAACGTAACCGTGGGCGCGCTGATGTTGCAAGGTGAAGTGGAATAAGCAATGTGTAAACTGTTGATGGAATGATCAGTTTGCGTATAACCGCAGGTAATGACCAATAATAAAAAGTAGGTCTGCTCTTGCCGGTAACGGAACTCATAAATGAGTACATTTGTATGTAAACCATAGCTAAAAGTGCCGGAAAAACTTCCGGCCTTTTATTCAGAATATTAGTCTTTTAATTCTATCGACTATCTCACTAAAGCAATAGATCATGTCAGTTCAATTCACCGATAACGTCAGCGCAGCCGCAAAACGCGATATTCTGGTTCTACAGGAAAAAATTGGCAGTTTTGCTTCCGGCGACATGGCCGAAGAAAACTTCCGAAAATTCCGTTTGGGACGCGGGGTGTATGGCCAACGCCAGCCGGGTGTGCAAATGATCCGGATCAAATTGCCCTACGGACGCATTACGGCGGATCAGTTGATTCGAATTGCCGATATTTCCGACAAATACGCTACCGGAAACCTGCACGCTACCACACGGCAGGATATTCAGTTGCACTTTGTCAAACTGGCCGACACGCCCCAACTCTGGTCGGACCTGGAAGATGCTAAAATTACGCTGCGGGAAGCCTGTGGGAATACCGTCCGGAACGTGACCGGTTCGGCCAAAGCGGGCATCGATCCGGAAGAACCGTTTGATATTACGCCCTACGCCTACTCTATTTTCGACTATCTTCTTCGCAACCCGATTTGCCAGGAAATGGGTCGGAAATTCAAGATTGCCCTGTCATCGAGCGAGAAAGATGCCGCCTATGGCTACATGCACGACGTCGGTCTGGTTCCTCGCATCAATGAAGAAGGCAAACGGGGCTTTAAGGTGATGGTTGGTGGCGGTTTGGGCGCGCAGCCTTACATGGCCGAAACCGCGTTTGAATTCCTGGAAGAAGACAAAATTATCCCGTTTATTGAAGGCTGTATCCGCGTTTTCGACCGCTACGGCGAACGGACCCGGCGGCACAAAGCCCGGATGAAATTCCTGTTGCAGGACATTGGCCTGGAAGAATTTCTACGCCGGGTGGAAGAAGAACGGTTGGCGTTGAAGAACAAAACGTATGCGATCAATACCGATCTGGGTTTTACGTTCACCCCTGGCGAACCGTCATCCCAGATCAATCCGGCGGAATTATCAACCGACGCGCCGTATCAGGCATGGTTGAAAACCAACGTTTTCGAGCAGAAACAAAAAGGCTGGTATGCCGTTCAGTTGCGCGTTTTGCTGGGTGATATGCACTCCGACAAAGCCCGGGCCCTGGCGTCGCTGGTGAAACAATACGCCGGTGACGACATCCGCGTGACCGTCAATCAGGGGTATCTGCTGCGGTTTGTGAGTCCGGAAAACCTGCCCGCACTCTACGCAGGACTCGACACGCTCGGACTGGCAGCACCCGGTTTCGACTCAACCGCTGACATTACCACCTGCCCCGGGACCGATACCTGCAACCTCGCTATTTCGAGCAGCTACGGGATTACACGGGTGCTGGAAAAAATGATGACCGCCGAATTTCCCGATCTGATTTACAACAGCGACATCAAAATCAAGATTTCGGGTTGTATGAACGGTTGCGGACAGCACTCGGTCGCCAACATCGGTTTTCACAGTAGTTCCGTAAAAAACGGTGCTTACGTCATTCCAGCCTTACAGGTGTTGCTCGGCGGAGGTTTTAATGGCAAAGGTGAAGGGCTGTTTGGCGATAAAGTCGTCAAAATCCCAACCAAACGCGGCCCCGACGGACTCCGGATTTTGCTGAACGATTACGAAACCAACGGGTTCGAGGGAGAATACTACAGCGACTATTACGCTCGTCAGGGTAAAAACTATTTTTACACCCTCTTGAAACCGCTGGCTGACCTGAAAACCCTGTCACAGGAAGACTATACGGACTGGGATCACACCGAGCAGTTTGTGACCGAAATCGGAATCGGCGAGTGCGCGAGTGTCATGATCGACCTCGTGGCCACCACCCTGACCGAAGCCGCCGAAAAGCTGGGCTGGGCCAACGAAGCCTTCCGGGAAAGCCGCTGGGCCGACGCCATCTACCACGCGTACAACGTGTTCATTACCGGGGCCAAAGGCAGTTTGATGACAAAAGACATCAACACCAATACCCAGCACGGTGTCGTAAGCGATTTCGACAAAAACTTCATCGGCGAACCCGGTTTCCATACCGAAGAAGGTGGCTTCAAAGCCCTGGTGTTCAGCATCAACAAAAACGAACCGACGGAAGAATTCGCGCAATCGTTTATTGCCCAGGCCGAGTCCTTCATCGAGAACGTGAAAGCGTACCGCGAACGCCAAATTGAACAGGACGGCCTGCCGGAATTGCGGGAACTGGTCATTGCGAAAGACAGCTAAGAATGATGAGTTAAGAGTTAAGAGTTAAGAATTAAGAGTTGGCTGACGCAGACAACTTTTAACTTTTAACTCTTAACTCTTAACTCTTAACTTATTTCTAATGAAATTAACGTTGGTAGGTGCGGGTCCCGGTGATCCGGATTTGATAACTTTAAAGGGAGTGAAGGCATTGCAACAGGCCGATGTGGTCATGTATGATGCGCTGGTACATCCCGATTTACTGGACTATTGCAAGCCGAATGCGCTGAAAGTGTACGTTGGCAAACGCTTGAACGAATACTCTTGTACGCAGGAAGAAATCAACCCGCTGATCGTGCATTATGCCCAGAATTACGGCCATGTTGTTCGGCTGAAAGGGGGTGATTCGTTCATTTTTGGACGCGGGTACGAGGAGATGGAATACGCTCGGCAATTGGGGATTGAAACCGAAGTCATACCGGGTCTATCGAGCAGTTATGCCGTGCCGGCACTGGCGGGCATTCCGCTCACCACGCGGGGTGTCAGCGAGAGTTTCTGGGTGGTTACCGGCACTACCAAAACCGGACAACTCTCTCAGGATCTGCACCTTGCCGCCCAGTCGACAGCGACTGTCGTCATTCTGATGGGTATGCATAAGCTGGCCGAAATCATGACGGTTTTTGGCGACTGTGGCAAAGCCGGGTTGCCGGTTGCCATCATCCAAAACGGTTCGCTCACGGAAGAACAGGTGGTTACCGGAACGGTTTCGACCATCTTGGAGCAAGTAGCTACCTCAAAAATTAGCTCTCCGGCCATCATCGTCGTTGGTGAAGTAGCCCGGCTGCGGGAGTTGCAGTTGGCTGATTTACAGCAGGCTATTGCCAGCAACTAATCCAATTACTTTTACATTTAGTATTTAACATTTTACGTTTTAAATTATCTTTTAATATTAAATGTAAAATGATAAATATTAAATGTAAAAGTGGGTTGTGATGGTATTTTTTGCTTTCTTTCCTCATCCATGAACAACCTCTTCCCTATTTTCGTAAAAATTGAAAACCTGCAAACGCTGGTGGTGGGTGGCGGTTATGTGGGGCTGGAAAAAGTAACGGCGCTGCTCTCCAATGCGCCCTATGCCCCGGTTACGCTGGTTTCGCCCGAAATCCGGCAGGAAATTGTGGTTCTCGCGGAACAACACGCCAATCTCCACCTGATCTACGATTCCTATGCCATCAAGTATCTGGACAACAACGATTTAGTCATCGTAGCGACAAACGATAAAGCCGTTAATGTTCAAATACAAACCGATTGCAAAAACCGCCGGATCCTCGTCAATGTAGCCGATACGCCCGATCTGTGCGATTTTTACCTGAGTTCGGTCGTCAAAAAAGGAGATTTGAAAATTGCCATTTCGACCAACGGTAAATCGCCGACATTTGCCAAACGGTTTCGGGAAGTGCTGGAGGACATATTGCCGGACTCTCTACAGGAAACCCTCGACAACCTGCAAGCCATCCGAAACCGCCTGAAAGGTGATTTTCAGCACAAAATGGAACGGTTGAACGAAATTACGAAGGTGATGAAATCCTAAAATCGGGGCAACAATTCCGCCAGATTGAGCGGTTCTTTCCGCAAAATGAAAACGTAGATCAACCCGGCCAGAACCAGATACATCGCAATCAGCCACTTCTTTTTCTGCTCAAACTCAGCGGGATGATGGTAGTAATCATAATACATCGAGGCTGACAGGGCCAACACCATCAGAAAGAAAGAGAACACCGCACAATCCGTCCGATACGCCACCAGATCGTGCATGAAACGGGCTCCCATCACAATGTAAAGCAGCCAAAAACCGAACCCGGCGCGGTATAAGTAAACGCTGAACCGCCGGTCGTTTTTTAAATCAAAGAGTCGGTCCGACATGATTGTCAGGAATTTATTCGAGTGAAATTACGTAATTTATGAGAAACAAGCAATTTTGTAACGAGTCCGTATACCACTAACGAAAAAACCATGCTAAGTGAGCAATCCAATACCGTTTCTCCGAAAGTAAAAACCATGAAAGTGGAGCTGAATCGTGTCGACGACGCTTTCCACTTCGAAGCAACCGGGGTTTCTGACGTTCCCATCCACATCGATGGTGCCGTTGACATTGGCGGTCACAACGCCGGCGCACGGCCAATGGAAATGCTGTTGATGGGGCTGGCCGGTTGTAGCGCCATCGACGTCATTCTAATTCTGAAAAAACAGCGCCAGGTGATCGAGGACTTCCGCATTACCGTCGAAGGTCAACGACCCGCCGATGTGACGCCCGCTCCTTTTCAGTCCATCCATTTGCACTACATTCTGAAGGGCGATCTGGACGAAGACAAGGCGCGCCGGGCCATCGACCTGTCCATGGACAAATACTGTTCGGCTACAGCCCAGCTTCGTCCGACGGCCAGCATCACATATTCGCTGACGATTGAGAAATAAAAATAGACAAGAGAAGTAAGACAAGAGATGTGAGAAAAACCGGACGTTAGTAGTCAGACCATGAACGTTTTGTCTTTTTTCTCTTGTCTCACCTCTTTTGTCCGGAATCTTTTATCTCCCGAAAGGCTTTTTAACCCGAAAGCCTTTTTTTATTTTGGCATTATGAAACAATACCACGACCTGCTCCAACATATTCTAGCCAACGGCACCCGTAAAACCGACCGAACCGGAACGGGCACACTCAGCGTTTTTGGACACCAGATGCGGTTTGATTTACAGGAAGGCTTTCCGCTCGTTACGACGAAAAAAATACATCTGAAGTCGGTTATTCACGAATTACTGTGGTTCATCAAGGGCGATACGAACATCGGGTACCTGACCGAACACGGGGTGAAGATCTGGGACGAATGGGCCGATGAAAATGGCGAACTGGGTCCGGTGTACGGCAAACAATGGCGAAGCTGGGAAGCCCCGAACGGTCAGCTCATCGATCAATTACAGGATGTTCTGAAGCAACTGAAATACCGTCCCGACTCGCGCCGGATGATCGTCTCAGCCTGGAATCCGGCGGACGTTCCCAACATGGCGTTGCCGCCCTGTCATGCGTTGTTTCAATTCTATGTCGCTGAAAATCAGCTATCCTGTCAATTGTATCAACGCAGTGCCGATGTATTTCTCGGTGTTCCGTTTAATATTGCCTCCTACGCGCTGCTCACCATGATGATTGCGCAGGAGTGCGGCTATGAAGCGCACGAGTTTATCTGGACGGGCGGTGATACCCACCTGTATCTCAACCACCTGGATCAGGTAAAGGTGCAGCTTTCCCGCGAACCACGCGAGTTACCGGTGATGAAGCTGAATCCGGCGGTGAAGTCGATCTTCGATTTCAAATACGAAGACTTCAAGCTGGAGAACTACGATCCGTATCCGGCCATCAAAGCACCGGTAGCGGTTTAACAAACTAAAGACCGTGGGTCCGTTTGAGTTTTTCATATTCGCGTTCGGCCAGATTTTTTTCGTTAAAACCGTGGTAAACGCTGAAATAATGAGAGATTAAGCCGATTCCCCAGCCCAGTGTGGTCCAGAGGGGCCACGGATACGTGCCCCATTTCTCCTGAAAAACCAAAAAGATAACCAGCCAGATCAGCCAAAGAACAACGTTGACAAACAGATAAGTCCGCAGATGCATTTTAAAGCCGGCACGGGCTTTAGCCTGCTTCCAAAGATGAGGGTCGCGTGTGTCCATGAAGGGGTCTACGAGTGTTGGGAGAATTAAGTTAGTGAGATTCAATCCATAATCCATATGTTAGGCCAACTTTCTTTTGCAGCGGGACTATAAGAAACCGCTCCTGAAAGATTGGTAACAAAAAATCGCCCTTTCCCCGACACCATGACCAACACCGAAATTATCGATATCCTGGAACTGACGGCCAAGCTCATGGAGCTTCACGATGTGGATGCGTTCAAAACCCGGTCGTTTCAGGCAGCCGCTTTCAACCTCGACAAAATCAGTGAAGACCTCACCAAGATGTCGTTTCCAGAACTGCTCAAGTTGCCGGGCGTTGGTAAATCCGTAGCCGGAAAAGTGTTGCAGATTATCGAAACCGGACGGCTTCAGGACCTTGACGATCTGCTGGCCCAAACCCCCGAAGGTGTGCTGGAAATGTTTCGGATCAAAGGCATCGGTGCCAAAAAAATCCGAGTCATCTGGCGCGACTTCGGAATCGATACCATCCGGGATTTGCGGCTGGCCTGCGAGAGCGGTGAAATCGCCAAAATCAAAGGATTCGGCGAAAAAACACAGCAGGCCATTCTCGAATCGCTGGCCTTTCTGGAAAACCAGTCCGGCAAACTCCGCATGGACAAAGCCGAAGCCTTGTCGAATATGCTGCTGGATGTATTTGAAAAGGAGTTCAGCCGCGTGGAAGTGGCCGGGCAAATCCGGCGGAAAAGCGAGGAAGTCGATACCGTTCAATATGTTGCCAGTACCACCGATCCGATCGCTGCCTTTGAATTTCTGAACTCCCTCTCCTACCTCGAACAGAATGAAATCGACTCTTCGCCTTTCATCTGGCGGGGGCAAGCGAGTGGTTATGATGTTCAGGTCGAGATCATTACCACGCCGGCCGATCGGTTTGAAAGCCAGTTATTCACGCATTCGGCGGCCGAAAGACACCTGACGACAACCGGCGCATCGGGCCGAACACTATTACAAACCAGCCGGGCGTTTCCGGGCGAAGCCGAAGAAGCGGTGTATGAACGGGCCGGACTGCCTTTCATCGTACCGGAAATGCGCGAAGGCGGTTTTGAGTTCGACTGGGCGCAAACCCATTCGCCCGACGACCTCGTGACCTGGGACGCACTGCGCGGCATTCTGCACAACCACAGCACCTATTCCGACGGCAAACACTCGCTCGAACAAATGGCGACCTATTGCCGGGAGCTGGGATTTTCGTATTTCGGCATCGCCGACCACTCCCAATCGGCCACGTATGCCAAAGGGCTGGAACCATACCGTGTGCAGCAACAGCACGAAGAAATCGACCGGCTCAATGCTCAGTTTGGCGGATCGTTCAAGATTCTGAAAGGCATTGAATCCGATATTCTGGGTGACGGTTCGCTGGATTACAGCGACGACCTGCTGGCCACGTTCGATTACGTCGTGGCATCGGTGCATTCCAATCTGTCGATGACCAGCGAAAAAGCGACGGCCCGGCTGATCAACGCCATTCAGAATCCCTACACGACCATTTTAGGACATCCGACGGGTCGTTTGTTGCTGGCCCGGGCGGGCTACCCCATTGATTACAAAGCCGTCATCGATGCCTGCGCCCAACACGGGGTCGTGATCGAAATCAACGCCAGCCCCTGGCGGCTCGATCTCGACTGGCGCTGGATTCGGTATGCCGTCAATCAGGGCGTTATGCTGAGTATTAATCCCGATGCACACGAAATGCCCGGTTTTCACGACATGCACTATGGTGTGGCGGTTGCCCGCAAAGGCGGTTTGACCAAAAGCATGACGTTTAATACCCTCAGTTTAAATGAAATAGAAGCGCATCTACGGAAAAGAAGGCGTCAGTAGCCGGTTTCGGTATCGATCAAATAACGAATGTAATTTTAATCCTAAGTTTATTCGTTATTTACTATTCAATATTTGATCTTTACAACACGAAACCAATTTTACAACCTGACCTACATGCGATTTTTCTACTTCACCATTGTGTGCAGTTGGCTTATCCTTTCTGTTGCGGCAGCCCAGCCCAAAATCGACCAATCCAATCATTCCCTCACGGGCTACGTTCGCGACGCCATCACCAAAAAGCCCATTCAGGGCGTCACGGTTTTTATTACCGAAAACCGCCGGGGCGTCAACACGAGTCGCGACGGTTTTTTTGTCATACCCCTTCCCGACGGCACCTATAACGTCAAATTTACCCACATCGGTTTTCGGCCACAAACGCACACCATTGTCCTGAACAAAACGGTTTTGACCGAAATTCTGCTGGAAGACGATTCCAAGGATCTGGAGGAAGTAACCGTTACGACCGAAGCGCCCGACCGGAATGTAAAGAAAGTGGAACTGGGCGTCACGCAGATGTCCATCAAAACCATCAAGCGCATTCCGGCTTTTATGGGGGAAGCCGACGTGGTGCGGAGTCTGCTGCTGCTGCCAGGCGTCACCACCGTGGGCGAAGGCGCTCCCGGCATCAACGTTCGGGGGGGCAGCACCGACCAGAATCTGGTGCTGATGGACGACGCGCCCATCTTCAATTCGAGCCATTTGATGGGTTTTTTCTCAGTTTTTAACCCTGACATTGTCCGCGACGTTACGCTCAACCGGGGCGGTATTGCGCCGAGTATGGGCGGGCGGGCGGCATCCGTGCTCGACATTCGGGTGAAAGAACCGGAGATCGACAAACTCACGGTAAATGGCGGGATCGGGATCGTTGCCAGCCGCCTGGGCATTGAGGGACCGCTCTTCAATAAAAAACTGTCCTTTCTGCTGGCCGGGCGAGCATCGTTCAATGATTTTCTGTTTAAGCTCATGCCCCGCAGTATTCGGGAAACGAAAGCGAATTTCTACGACCTGACGACCAAATTAAAATTCCAACCCAATGAAAAACACACTGTTACGTTCACGGGGTACGCGAGTCGCGACGAATTTAAACTGGCGTCCGATTCGCTTTCGACCGTAGAAGTCAATGCCTCTTCCACGGTTTTTGAATACCGAACCGTGAATGGAACGCTGAAATGGAACTACTTCATCAACGACCGTTTCAATCTGACCACGACCGCCATATACAGCCAATACCGCCCCGAAACGTCGGCTCCCGACCCGGCCAACGCCTTTCGGCTTACCTCGGAAATTTTGCACCGCCAAGTGAAAGCCGACCTGAGTTATGCCGCCACGAGTAATCACCAGTTGCAGGGTGGCATCAGCCTGATCGATTATTACCTCCAGCCTAACAAGCTCGTCCCCGGTTTTCAATCGAACGTGCTGCCGAAAGCGATGCCCATCGAACGAGCGTATGAACTGGCGGTTTATGCCCAGGATGAATGGAAAGTGAATGAAGCTTTTTCCATTCTGGGCGGTATTCGCTATTCCCAACTGCTGAATCGGGGACCGGCCAGCGTCCCCGTTTATGAGGAGGGTGTTCCCCGCGAACCCGAAACGACATCGTCTTCCACCGCCCACGCCAAAGGACAGATTTACCACCAGGCAGGCGGTATCGAACCTCGTCTGGCATTACGCTGGACCGTGGCCGAAGGTCAGTCCATTAAAGCGGGTTACAACCGCCTGCGGCAATACATCCATCTGATTACCAACACAACAGCCGCTCTGCCCGTCTCGCGCTGGAAGTTGAGCGATTCGTTTGTCAAGCCCCAAATTGCCGATCAATGGTCGGTGGGCTATTTCAGAAACACCGCTGGAAATGCGTTTGAAGCGTCGGCGGAAGTGTATTACAAAACGTTGCAAAACGCCATTGATTTCAAGGATGGGGCGGAATTGCTGCTGAATCCGACCCCCGAAACCGAGTTGTTGCAGGGGACCGGCAAGGCCTACGGACTTGAAACGCAGCTCCGCAAAAACAAAGGTCACTGGATCGGCTGGGTCAGTTATACCTACTCCCGGTCTTTATACACCATCAACGGGCCTTTCCCGGAAGAACGGGTGAACAATGGCAACGAATACCCGACCAACTTCGACAAACCGCACACGTTGAATGCGATGACGACCTTTCGGCCCAACAGCCGGGTGAATGTGTCGTTCAATTTTACCTACAGCACCGGCCGCCCCGTGACCCAGCCCTACGCCCGGGCCCGCGTCAACGGCATCGTCGTTCCCATTTATATAAACCGGAACCAGCAACGGATTCCCGATTACCACCGCCTGGATTTTGCCATCGAGTTTAACCAGAATCCAGCCAAAATACGGCGGTGGGAACGAAGCTGGGTCTTTTCGATCTACAACGTTTACGCCCGCAAGAATGCCTATTCAGTGTTCTTCAAGGTCAATTCAGCGTCGTTGTCAGATGGCTATAAACTGTCGGTGTTCGGATCGGCCTTCCCATCGCTGACCTACAATTTCAAGTTTTGATTCGTTATGAAAAGCCTGATTCTCACCGATTTTCTTTTACTGCGGTTTTGCTCTGCCCCCTTCGTCTTCTTGATTTTGGGTCTGGTTAGCTCGTGCATCAGTCCCTATCAGCCGGATACACAATCCATCGGGCGAGCCCTGGTGGTGGAAGGATTGATCACCGACCAGCCGGGGCCTTATGCCGTCAACCTCACGCAAACCGCCGACTACACGTATTCGGGTTTGAACCTGCTGGTCAGTGGTGCCACGGTAACGCTATCCGACAATTTCGGGAATCAGGAGGTGCTTCGGGAAGTCAGTCCGGGCTATTACCAAACTACGGCAAGCGGAATCCGGGGCACCGTGGGCCGCTCGTACAAAATCGCCATCCGAACCACCGACGGGAAACAATATGAATCGTCTCTGGAAGTATTAAAAACCGCCCCGCCGATCAGCCAACTGAGTTACGAATACCAGTATAATACGGCATCCTTCGAAAACGACAAGCGGAACACCTGGGCGGTTTATCTGGATACCAAAGACCCGGAAACACCCGGCGATTACTACCGGTGGGTGTGGAAGAATTACGAGTTTACGGCGGCTTGTCTGTTAAGTCCCAACATCAATTCGGATGGGTATTACATCGGGTTGCGCCCCTGCTGCACGGATTGTTGGGACATTAATCAGTGCTACAGCAACTGCATCAACATCAGCTCCGATGCGGCCATTAACGGAAAAGCCATTAGCCGTCAATACATTATGAGTGTACCGTTTACGTCGCGCGGTATGTATTACGTGGAAGTGGAGCAGCAATCGATCAGTCCGGGAGCTTACCAGTTTTTTAACAGTGTCAAAAAACTGGTCAACAACACGGGTGGTTTATTTGATGCGGCTCCGGCAGCCGTTGGCGGAAATATCAAGTGCACCAGCCATCCGGGCGAGGTCGTTTACGGGTATTTCGGGGCTGCCGGGGTCAGCGTAATGGCCTTGAAAGTCGATCGGTCGAAAGATGCCGTCGGCATTCCAAACGGAAAGAATATCCTGCTCGATAACCTGGCGCCCTGCCTTGCCTGCGAAAACAGCATCTACCGAACACCCAACAAACCGCGTTTCTGGGATCAGTAGCTTGCCATATGCACAGGTTTTGCACCTTTCCTTCAAAAATCTCCCGGCCATATCGTAAATTTGGCGGCAATGCATACCACCCCTGCCAAGTTTCTGATTATCCGGTTTTCGTCCATCGGCGACATCGTGCTGACGACGCCGGTTATACGTTGCCTGAAACAACAGGTTCCGGGTGCCGAAATCCATTATTGCACCAAGCGATCCTTTCAATCCCTCATCGAATCCAATCCCTATGTCGACAAGGGAATTTACCTGGATGGAAATCTGAACGACCTCATTCGCCAACTGCGAACCGAGCGGTACGATTACATCATCGACTTACACAATAACCTGCGCACCCGCATCATCAAACTGCGGCTGGCCGTTCCGTCGCGCAGTTTCGACAAACTGAACTGGGAGAAATGGCTCTATGTCCAGTTCAAAGTGAACACCATGCCGCCCCTCCACATTGTCGATCGGTATTTGAAAACGACGGAGTCGTTTGGGGTGGTCAACGACGGAAAAGGGCTGGATTACTTCATTCCTTACAAGGACATCGTGGAACCGGAATGGTTACCCATCACCCACCGCCGGGGATTTGTTGCCTACGCCATTGGCGGTCAGCACGCGACCAAGAAGCTTCCCGTAGCGCGTATGATTGAATTGTGCCGAAAAATCAATTATCCGATGGTCTTGCTGGGGGGGAAAGAAGACGCTGCGGCTGGCGAAGAAGTGCTTCAGGCTTTGGGTGACAAACTGATTTACAACGCCTGCGGAAAATACAACCTGAACCAGTCGGCTTCCATTCTCCAACAATCATCACTGGTTTTTAGCCACGATACGGGTCTGATGCACATCGCGGCTGCCTTCCGAAAAAAAATCTACGCGATCTGGGGCAACACCACGCCACAACTGGGCATGTACCCCTACAAAACCAATTTTGTTTCGCTCGAAAACAAACTGTTGCCCTGTCGTCCTTGTTCTAAAATAGGTTACGATCAGTGTCCGAAGGGTCATTTCAACTGCATGAACGAACTACCGTTCGATTTTGACCTGAAAGAACTGAAACGTGGCACCGGGCCTTCTACGCGAAGAACCGGCCCGGAACGTTAATCCCATTGAAACATCACATGTCAAAAAAAGTAAACATTGGCCTGGTGCAGATGTCCTGCTCGGCCGACCTGGACGCTAATCTCGAAAAAGCCATTGCCGGGATTCGGGAAGCTGCCGCCAAAGGCGCCCAAATTGTGTGTTTGCAGGAATTGTTCCGCTCGCTGTATTTCTGCGACGTGGAAGATCACCACAATTTCAGTCTGGCCGAAGCCATCCCCGGCCCCACCACCGAACGGCTGGGGGAAATTGCGCGCGAAACCAATACCGTTGTCATTGCGTCGTTATTTGAAAAACGGGCCGCCGGTTTGTACCACAATACGACCGCCGTGCTGGATGCCGATGGCACCTATCTGGGCAAATACCGCAAAATGCACATTCCCGACGACCCCGGTTATTACGAAAAGTTTTACTTCACCCCCGGCGATCTGGGCTATAAGGTGTTTGAAACGAAATATGCCAAAATCGGTGTCCTGATTTGCTGGGACCAGTGGTATCCGGAACCTGCCCGCATTACGTCTCTGATGGGTGCCGAAATCCTGTTTTACCCCACTGCCATCGGCTGGGATACGGAAGAAACCGATCCCAAAGTGGATGAAGAACAATACAGCGCCTGGCAAACCATTCAGCGCAGCCACGCCATTGCCAACGGCGTTCATGTGGTTTCGGTGAACCGGGTCGGGCAGGAAGGGGGCCAGAAATTCTGGGGTGGGTCGTTTGTGGCCAATCCCCACGGCACCCTGCTGTATCTGGCTCCTCATGAGGGAGAAGTCACTCACGTTCAGGAAATTGATTTAAGTTTAACCGACAAATACCGTACGACCTGGCCCTATTTCCGTGACCGCCGAATCGATTCGTACCAACCCATCACGAAACGCTATTTGGACGAATGACCAACCGTATGAAGCTTTTTCTGATTTCTTTAGGAGTTGCCCTGGCCGGGTTCGGTTTATGGTACAATCAGTATACCAGTGGCCCTGAGCCGGTTATCGTGCCCCATCAGGGTGCTTTGCCCGCCCAAACCGCCTTGAACCCAACCCCCCGGCAATCCTTTACCCCCACCACCCGCAAAGGTTACTGGAATCCGGATGTCGTTGGTGATTTCACACTCCCCGCCACCAAATCCGTGACGTTCAGCGGTGCCGGACGCAACCTGCATGTCGATCAGGATTGGTCAAAGCTGTTCCGCCGGGGCTTTTCGTCTGTCGACAAAACCCGGATGTCGCCGGACGAATACCGCAGTGAATGGAATCCCAAACCGCCAGGCTGGACCAGCCGCCTGAAACCGTCTCAGCGGGCGTTGACCATTGGGCAAGGCTACATGGCCGGTGCGCCTTTTAACATCGAATGGGCGAGGGCGGGTGACAAAGCACCGGAAACCTGGTACAAGCGTCCGTGGGGCGACCAGGGATTTAAGAATAGTGTGTATACCGCCATGCAGGAACTCAATGGAGAATGCGAAAATTTTGGCGATTGTAACCCGAACAACAAATTAAACACCTACGGAAAAATCTTTTTTGACATTGAAAATGAAGGCGTTGGCAATGTCCTGAACCGCCAGGAACAGGTCAATCTCTATGTTTTTATGATGAAGTCGCTTCGGGAGTGGATCAGTCCCTACACCGAAATCGGCTCCATTGCTCCGGTTCCACTCAACGGCTACGGGTATTCCCGCGCCCGCGAATACAAGGGCTCCCCGGAATGGCTCTGGGCGATGCCCGCCCGGCATACGGCCACCTCACGCCAACGCGGGATGCCCGACGAGATTGTTGGCAAAACCTTCGCCGACTACATTGATTTTCAGATGCCGGGCACGTATTACATGTTCCCGGATTTCGATTATTCCATCCCGCACAGTGACGACGGTGCCCGCCACTGGCTCGGCGCTTTGTTACACGAACAGGAGGTAAACGCCCGGCTTTCGCCCAAGAAACGCATTGCCTGGCAGTGGCTTTTCAACACCCAAAGCAGTGAATTCCCCAATAGTGAGAAAGCGAAAAACGCGGCTCCCCCAGCCGTGGCCGAAGGAATTGCGGTTTTTTACTGGTTTACGGGTGCCTACGGAGTCATGTTCTGGGATGATGCAACGGAACTGAAACCCGACCAGCCAACCCCGGCGGATGTAAATCAGCAGGGCCTGGGCAATGATCGGGTGTATGCCTGTTACGAACACTACATCCATGGTCTCTGGCGGTTGTTCAAACACCACGGTGACCTATTCAATGGGCGAGAAAAATACCTGAACGACCAAACCGAATGCTCGGTCGACGGCGGAAAAACCTGGTATAAATACACCGCCAATCAGCTAAAAACCAACAACGTGCCGTTTGTCAGAGCCATCGTTAATGGGAATCAGATTCTGGTAGCGGCAACCCAACCCTACGGAAAACCCGACCAGCGCGAACAGGTACTGGTGCGATACGTTCAGGATGGGTACCAGTTTTATACGACCATCAATCTGAAAGGCGACGAAATATTTCTGGGCCGGGCAACGATGGCGAATGGTGCCGGAAGCCGGAAGAAAGCAGCCGGAAGTCCAAAGAAAACGACTGTAAATCGAAAGAAGGCCTGATTCTATTCTGTCTTACGACTAAAACCGTAAAACCGGGTCGATACATGAAGTTCGGCCCGGTTTTTATCCTTACAGGCCATCAGTAAACCGTTTGGCTTAAAACGGTTATTTTATCATCTTGCGCCCATCTAATATTGTTCCGTCTTTCATCGGCAAGAACGATACGTTTTAACCTAACACAAGATGGCAGAACAAGAAACGAGTTCCGGGCTGGAGGGCTTCGGAAAAAAACTCCTGAATCTCTTTATCAAAGAAGAACCGACGACGGGTAAGCCGATAACGGCCTTTCCACAAAACCCGCCCAATCCGGTTTCCGTGCCGATAACACCGGCTGGCCCGGTTCCTGCAGCAGCGGTGCCCGAGGGTGCCGTCGACACGAAGTTTGTCGATCATTTTGCGGCTGTGCTGTCGAAAGCCAACCAGCCGGGGCCCGATTATTTCGAGTTTCGGGAAACGCTGAAAAACCTGTCGAATCTCAATCTGAGTGAAGACCAGCAGTATCAGGCGGCCTGGGCCAGTTTCAAGGCAATGGGCGGTTCGGCCAACGTGGCCGGTCTGGTCAGTTCGGCCAACCAGTATCTGACGGCCTTGAACAACGACCAGCAGGCGTTTTCGAAAACCGTGGAGGAAGCCCTGACCGAAAAAGTCGGCGGTTTGTCCAACGAACAAAAACAACTGCAATCGGAAAACGAACAACTGGCCAAACAGATGCTGGAGCTTCAGCGAAAAATGGACGCCAATACGGAACGACTGGCCAAAATCGGCGGGGAGTTAAATGAACAACGGCAGAAAATCACCCAGAACAAAAGCAATTACGAAGCGACGCTGGCCGTCTTCGTCGGTCAGATCAAGCGGGATTTGCTCAAACTCGGGGAATATATAAAATGACGGTTTACGGTTTTCAGTTTACGGTGGCTGACGCATGTTAGCAGACGCGTCAGCCACCGTGAACTGAAAACCGTAAACCAAATAAACGTTAAACAATAAACCTTACACTTAACAATGGCATCAACTCCTGATTTTTCACAAGTGGGTGGCCGAACCGAGGACGGCGACAAGCGTTCGTTCTGGAGCCGCCCGGAAGGCATCGCGGGGCTGTTTTTTCTGGCCGCCATCGGTGCCATGGGATTAGTATACTTCAACCGGATCGTTGAATTTCTGATCAAGGTTACCGAAAATACGCTGTATCTGGCGGGTCTGCTGGCGGTTCTGGGCTTCCTGATCTTCCTCTTTACGAGTAAGGATGTGCGGACTGCGGTTTTCTTCCTGTATAAAACGCTGATGCGGAAATTGACAGGTCTCGTGATTCAGCTCGATCCGATTGCGATCATGAAGATTTACGTCAACGATCTGAAAGACAAACGACGCAGCATGCAGGGACAGATTGACACACTGGCGGGACAACTGGTGAAACTGAACCGGAAAATTACCGAGAACAACGAGGTGATCAAGCAGAAGTTTGCCGAAGCCAACAAAGCCAATGCCATGACCGACCGGCCCGGTATGCGGGAAGCCGCCCAACTCGCCACCATTGAAGGCGCCGGTTTGCAGGAAATGAACGAGAAATTGCAACCGCTTCAGCGCAACATGCGGACGGTGCTGGAATTCATGGAGAAAGTGAATAAAAGCGCCGACTACATCATCAAGGAAACCGAGATCAAGGTCAAACTGAAAGAAGCGGAATACCAGATCGTGAAGGAAAGCTCCAGCGCTTTGCGGACGGCCATTAGCATCTTCAAAGGCGACCCCGACAAGAAGTTTTACTTCGACGAGTCGATGGAATATATTCAGGACGACATGAGCAAAAAGCTCGGCGAAATGAAGCGGGCGATGGATATGTCGATGGACTTCATCAACTCGGTCGACATTCAGAACGGCATTCTTTCGGACAAAGGCCAGGCTTTGCTGGAAGCCTACAACCACGGTGAATTCAAAATCATCAAGTTGGACGAAGCCCCCCCAGCCACACCCGCCAGTCGGCAGGTCAACCCGCCGAAAGATGACGGTTACCGGAGTCTCCTGGATTAATGAGTGAGTTGTGATTGAGCGATTGAGTGAAAAATCAATGACCTTCCTTTCACTCAATCGCTCAATCACAATCCACTCAATAAACAATTCACAAAATCACTAATTCACACAATTGATCAAACCATGCAACGCTTAACCGTAGCCGGAAGGCTTCTCATCACGGCCCTGATTCTGGCCGGCATCTATTTTGGTTTTAAATACATCGGTGGAGTCGATTTACTGAAAAAACTAGCCCCGAAAGAAACCGCACAACAAACATCTGACTCGCCGTCGATGCCGTCGACCTCTTCGGAAGCGACGTCTGAAGAAAGCGCCAAACCCGCCGACACGGAAGCGACCGACGAAGCCGGTTCGCGTCCAACGTTCAACTACACCCCACCGGCCCCGCAAAACGGCAAGTTGAAAGGCGTCGTGGAATTGGGGGCCAGCGGTTTTAACTCGTTCATCATTACGGTTGACGCGCAGAAAGCTTGGAAACTGGAGAAATCCGAATTTGGGAATAGCCTGGTGCTGGAAAATATGGCCACCGACCAGGACGTTCGCGAAGGGTTGAAAAAATACATTTCCCAGATGCTGAACTTCGGGGTAGCTGGCCGTGACATTCACTTTGTCGTCAGCTCGGGAGCAGTGAAAGCCGACAATACCCAGAAAATCATCAAGGCGTTAAAGTCACTCAACTACGTGGTCAATACCGTAACCGCCGAACAGGAAGGTCGTCTGGCGTTGCGGTCGGTTTTGCCGAAAGATTTTGAAAGCAATGGTTTTGTGGTTGACATTGGCTCCGGAAACACCAAGATTTCGTGGAAAGAGGGTGGCAAAACCGCTGCGCTGGAAAGCTACGGTGCCAAATATTTCCAGAATGGCGATGATGATACCAAAGTGTACAACGAGGTGAAAGCACTTTCTGAAAAAATTCCGGCGGCCAATCGCAAGACCTGTTTTATCATTGGCGGGGTTCCTTTCGAGCTGGCCAAGCAAGTTCGGAACGGCAAGGAGCGTTATACGGTTTTGAACGCTCCATCGGCGTATACATCCGGTGAAGCCAAAACCAAAGCCGGTGTCAACATCTACAAAGCCATCGCCGACGGTACCAACTGCGACCAGTTCGTCTTCGACTGGGATGCAAACTTTACGATTGGTTATCTGCTGACGTTGTAACAAGAGTTGTTTCGCGGAGATGAGCGGAGAAAAAAGGGAGCTAAGCGGAGAGAATTAATAACTCCGTTTAACTCCTTCTTTCTCCGCTCAACTCCGCGAAATAATTTTATAATCATGACACTACAGGATTTCTTCGACGCCGTTTCTGCCAACCCAGCCCTTCTGACGGTTTTTCTGCTGGCCATTCCGGCACTGGCATTTGTCGTCAATATGTGGTCGGGCGAGAAGGCGGAGGAGATTTGGCGGTGGCGGTTTGTGTACGCGACGCTGGTGTACCTAGCCTGCATTCCCGGCATTTTCGCCTTTACATTAAACGTCTATCTGTTCCTCTTCGAACGGCAAAGCATCTGGCGGATGAACCTGGTCACGCAGGTGTTGCCGGTGCTGACGATGGTAGCCACGCTGATGCTCATCAAGCGCAAATTACCTTTTGCCTACATTCCCGGTTTTGGCAAACTGTCGGGCTTCATGACGCTCATTGCGGCCCTCATCGGCATTCTCTGGATCATCGACCGAACCCGCATCTACGCCGTTACTTATATTCCCTTTACCTACATTCTGGTTGGATTCGTCGGGCTGCTGCTCGTTCGTTTTGCCTGGAGCAAGGTGTTTTAGCTCAGTCCAGTTTCGGAAGCCGCTCCTTCACAAGCTGCGTCATTTGCTGCAAAACCGTTCGCTTTTCCGCCGGCAAATCGGCCCTCGACAGCCAGTTTTCGTATAATTCGAAGCTCCACCCCATGATTCGCTCGGAGTGGCTGGTTACGTACGTTTTCAAATCATCCAAAATAGCCGCAGCCGGTTTTTCTCCCTTCAACACCTGAATGCTGTTTTCCAGGTATTTTTCCAGGAGGGCATTACCGCCCTGAAATTCTCGTTTGTCAATTTTCTGTAACGCCGTACGCGCCTGATCCGGCTGCTCCACAATAATCTGTAGTTCGACTACCGTTAGCTTGATGCCAGTATTGGCGTACGGCATTTTTTCGTATTCCTCCAGTGCTTTCCGGTAACTCTGATTCGCTTCCGGCAGTTTATTTTTCAGCGTTAAATACCGCCCCTGCTCAATTAATAAGTTTCCTTTCAGTTCCGGATTTCCTGTGATGCCCCCCAATCTCTGTACTGCCTGTTCAATATCCGCCCTGGCCGCGTCTACCTGCCCCAATCTCGCCTTCGCATTGGCCCGACCACGCAAAGCCCCCACGGCGGGTTGAACAAACTGCTGCTTCTGAAACGGCTGTTGCGAAGGAACGCCTTTCGTCAATCGATCCGCCAGCGAAATACTTTGATCGTAATCGGCGATGGCTTCGGCGTATTCTTTCCGAAAAACATGCATGTCGGCTCGCTGCACATACAGCACAATCCGCAGGGTATCGGAAGCGTAATCGATGGCCTTTTCAAAATTGGCAAAGGCTTCTGTCCAGTTGCGCTGACTGGCCTTCTGAAAAGCTCTCTGTGCGTACGAATAGGCAATGCCACGGTTGGGCTTGGTCATTTTTTCCAATTTCAGCAAACCGGCCTCAACAAACGCCAGTTGCAGCACATCTCTACTGCCAAAGTTGGTATTCAAAGGTTGCGGCAGGAGGTTTTCAATTAGGTGAATACGCTGCAAATCAGGGCTATCCAGAATTTCGACCGGTAGTTCGGTCAGGCGATTGTGCGTGAGAAAAAGCTGGTGTATGCGAAAACGTTTCCAGTCTATTTCCGGAATCCGTTCCAGGTTGCAATGAGACAAGGTCAGATACACCAATTTTGGCAGCTTACGAATCTTCTCAAAAGTATCATCACCATCCAATTCCGACTGATTCATGAGCTGTAAGTCAGTGAGTTCCTGACAATAAACAATGCTGTCGGGCAACTGTCGTAAACCGGCATTATCGGTGGTTGAAATGTCCTGCATTTCCCCGATCTGCAATGATGTCAAGTGCGTCAATCGGCCGATGGATTCCGGCAGGGCCAGCAGCCGGGTTTTTCCTAGCCGCAGGGATCTTAGTTCGGAAAGGTTACCCAGTGCAGCGGGTAGAATGGTCAGTTCGTTGGCGGAAAGATCAAGAGTTTGCAATTTATCAAGGCGAACGATGTCCTGAGGCAATGTTTTTAACTTTGTGTTGGTGGCTAAAAGCGTGATGAGATTCCGACACTGTGAAAGACTCTCCGGTAACACCTCCAGTGGATTATTAGCGAGCAGAAGGATTTGAAGTTTTGTCAATTTCCCCAGTTCTGAGGGCAGTCCGGACAAGCGATTATCGGATAATCCCAGGTACGTCAATTGGGTTAACTTGCCTATTTCCGAAGAAACCGACGTCAGTTCATTATTCAGTAGATTCAATTCCTGCAAAGTAGGAAGCCGGAACAACACACCAGGCACAGTGGAAAACCGGTTATCATTCAGCACAATTCCCTCCAGAGAATCCAGTTCGGCTATCGTTTCCATAAGTTGTGTCAGTTTGTTTGAAGCCAGCACAAGTCTCTTTAGTCGATGAAGTTTTCCCATTTCGGAGGGAAGTTGCCGCAATTGATTCTCGGATGCCATCAGTTGCTGGAGTTTGCTTAATTTTCCAATTCCGGCAGGCAAACTCGTTAA
Source organism: Larkinella fluvii (assembly GCF_051857545.1). Classification (NCBI taxonomy): domain Bacteria; kingdom Pseudomonadati; phylum Bacteroidota; class Cytophagia; order Cytophagales; family Spirosomataceae; genus Larkinella; species Larkinella fluvii. The sequence goes on from NZ_JBPZHB010000007.1 coordinate 373,878, forward strand.
CTGATTGATCATCAAGATCAATTCGGTCAGGTTCGATAAGTCACCGATGCTTTCTGGAAGCTGGATAAGTTTATTGTTCGACAAATCCAGACGGTCCAGGGCCGTTAAGCGCCCGATGGATACGGGTAAAAACCGTAACTGGTTGTTGTAGATGGACAAAGCGGTAATTCCGGTTAATTTTTCCAGCGAAAAACTCAGCGTATCGAGCTGGTTTCCAGCTAGATTCAGCACCCTCAGGCTGGTTAACTCCCCCAACGATGCCGGTAGTTTTCGCAATTGACACCCACTAGCCTGCAATACTTCCAGTCGCTTTAAATTAGCCAGTTCCGCCGACAACTCGCCCAGGGCATTATTAGACAAGTTCAACTCTTTGAGACCACTGAGCTTGTAAAGGGCCGGAGGAAGTTGCTTTAATTTACAGTTCGAAAGGTTTAGATTTTCAAGCGTTAGTACCCCTTCCAGAGTACCCTCCGGGATCGTTAACCGTGGATTACCCTGAACATCAACAGACTTCAGTTTTTTCAAATTCCGAAGATCAGGCAGGGCACTCAGATTGGTGTAAGACATTCGTAATGTTTCCAGTTCGCTTAATCTGGAAAGAATGGACCAATCAACGTCTGGATCAACCTGGAGATAATTAAAATTCAACTCTTTGAGCTTTTTCAATTCACCCAGCGATTCCGGAATTTGAACCAGGTTTTTCCCGCTTTGAATGGTCAACGATGTCAACTGCCCGACACGCGCCAGTTCCGAAGGAAAAGGCGTCGTATCTCCGTTTCCCGAAAAAATGAGTTTTCGAAGAGTAGGCATAGCGGCCAGCGTTGAAAAAGTTTGCGTCAGATCCGACCGCCACAGATGTAATTCCAGCCGCTCCAACTGCGTTAACTGCTGCAACAAAGCGGGGAGCGTCAGGGTCGAAACCCGGCCCGTTGCGGGCGAATAAACCTGAACGATTGTCAGTCGCTGTAGTTTTTTGAGTTGGCTAACAGCTTCCCATAAACCCCGAGATGCCGTTGCGGAATCAACTTCCAGATACATAACCCGCAAGTCTTTCAGTTCGGACAGTCGTTCACCATGGCCCTTTTGCAAAACTTCGGCAGTAATCCGCACGGCCTGAACGGATTCCCGACGGGCTATACTATCCACCAGTTGTGCAATCGTTTCAAAACCGGTTGCCCTGAATGAGTCAGGTATTTTCATACCGGGTACATCAGCGGGTTTGTTCACCGGAAACCAGGTTTTCAGTCCGTTCAACTCCGAATCGCTGAGCAAACGCTCCTGAGCCGATGCCAACGAAACGATCCCGCACAAACCCATCATCAGAAAGATTCGCAACCCGTAAGCCGACATAATTTTGTAGTTTTGTGGTGTGATAGCAAAAATTACATGAATATACAATCCGAACATCATTCGTCAAATCTCCATTTTATTCCGGCTCAGAACGGTTTTTTCTTCCCGGCCGAATGGCATCCGCACGTCGCAACCTGGCTCAGTTGGCCGCATACCGAAGCGTCATGGTCGAACGAACGGCAGGAATTGATGTTTCCGGCTTACCTGGAGTTTATTCGGGCCATCAGCGAAAGTGAGCAGGTTTGCATCAACGCCCACAACGAAACCGTCATTCAAACGGCCAAAATGCGGCTGTTAATGGCGGGAATCGATCTGGAAAAAGTGACGCTCCTGCCCCACCCGACCAACGATTCCTGGTGCCGCGACCACGGCCCGGCCTTCCTGATCAATCCCGTCTCGAAAGAAAAAATTATCGTCAACTGGGAATACAACGCCTGGGGTGGAAAGTATCCGCCGTACGAACGGGACGGGCTTATTCCGGTCGAAATTGCCCACTACCGGCACTTGCCCTATGTCAATCCGGGCATTGTCATGGAAGGGGGCGCGGTCGAGTTCAACGGCAAAGGCACGGTTCTGACCAGCCGGGCGTGTCTGCTGAATCAAAACCGGAATTCGCACCTGACCCAGGCCCAGATTGAACAGTATCTGTGCGATTATTACGGGGTTCAGCAAGTGCTGTGGGTGGAAGAAGGCATTGTCGGCGACGATACGGACGGACACATCGACGATACCGTCCGGTTTGTCAACGAGGACACCGTGGTGGTGGCGACCGAAAACAACCCCAACGATGAGAATTACCCGTTCCTGCAGGAAATTCATCAGGAGGTGAAAGCCATGCGCTTGCTCAACGGCAAGCAACTGAATATCATCGATTTGCCCATGCCCGACCCGGTCATTAGCGAAGGACAGCGGTTGCCGGCTTCTTACGCCAATTTTTACATTTCCAACGGCTCGGTGATTGTGCCAACCTTCCGGTGCGAGAAAGACCAGACGGCTCTCGATATTCTTACCTCTTGTTTCCCAACCCGGAACGTAGTGGGCATCGACGCGACCGAAATCGTTTGGGGGTTAGGCACTTTTCATTGTCTAAGCCAGCAGGAACCAACCATTGACTGATGCAGTACGACAAGAAGATCTTTGGTTCGGTTGCCAATACCGACAACGGGGAAGTGAGTGCCGCGACGACGTTCTGGTATCACCAGGATGGCGAGGTGGTCTGGGCCGAATACCGGGGCGGTTCGGTGGTAAAAGGGTTTCTCGTCGCGAAAGTGCTGACCGACGGGGAACTAGACATGGTGTATCAGCATTTGAATACGGACGGTGACTTCCGGACGGGTGTCTGTCGTTCCACACCTGAAATACTACCCGACGGTCGCATCCGTCTGCACGAACGCTGGCGATGGACCAACGGCGACGGCTCGGAAGGCGCGTCGGTCATTGAAGAAATTGCCTGATCAACCTCGTATGAAATTTCTGTATTTATTTGGTATCCTGTTTGTTTCTGCCTGCTCCAGTCAAAAACCGCTCACGGCGGAAATGAAACTGAGTCAGCTTAAAGCGGTCAATCTGGAAGAGACGCTAACCCGGAAAGACGAGCTGATGATGACGTGGTCGCTCACGGCATTCGATAGTAAAAACCGCCTGGTGGGTGTGGCTTCCAGCGCCTGGGGTGTAGAAAAGGTTCAGAAAGGAGCGGTTTTATCCTTTGAAAATCAGGCTCCTGTGCAAGTGTCCATGCCGAAAGGCGGCAAGGTCGTTGCGTCCCTTTTGCTGATCGAAGTCGATGATTACAGCCAGGCCCAGCAATGGATCAAACGCGTTCGCGACATCAACGGCTGGATTCAGGTGCCGGTCGGCTTTTTCGAGATCGGCGCCGAACTGCTGACACCCCTGAAATACGTTACTACAGCCCTGGCAGCCGCCGGAATGGGTGTTCAGTTGACCGACCGGCTGGATAAAGACGACATTCTGGGGCAAAGCAGCGTCGAGTTGCGGGACAGCAGCAACGACCGCCAAAAGAAGGAGACGGCAATGCACGTACCGGCCCGGTTTTCGGGACGACACCTGCGCGATTCGTTTGAATACCAGGTCGACTATGACATTCGGCTCAAAAGAATAAAAATAAAGCCCGCTTCCAGTCGTTAAAAAAGTAGATAACCGATTCTAATTCATACCTGTTTTGACTTCAAACCGTATTTCACAAAAAGTGCCCGGTATCGTGTTGCTCTGTCTGCTGGCAGGCTGCAAATCCTCGGCACCCGTCGTTACCAAAGCACCCGAACCGGTTATTCTGAAACTGGGCAACAAGTCATTCACCACCGACGAGTTTTTTCAGTCGTTTACCAAAAATCAAATCAATGGCGATTCGGCCCGAAGGACGGATCTGCGTGAATACATCGATCTATTTACCAACCTGAAACTGAAAGTGATGGCCGCCGAACAGGAAGGGCGCGACACCACGGAAGGTTTCCGGGAAGAAATTACCACCTACCGGAAGCAACTGGCGCAATCGTATCTCAATGATAAAGAAGTCATTGAACACCTGACGGCGGAAGCCTACCAGCATTTAAAGGAAGAAGTCAACGTTTCGCACATCCTGTTTGCCGTGGCCGAGGATGCGGCCCCGGCCGACACGCTGGCCGCCTATAATCAGGCCCTCGATGTTCGGAAACAGCTACTGGCTGGTACCGATTTTTCAACGGCGGCCCGGCAATACTCCAAAGATCCCACAGCCGCGATGAACGGCGGGAATCTGGGTTACCTGACGGCTTTTCAGGTCGTTTATCCCCTCGAACTGGCCGCTTACGCCACGCCCGTCGGCAGTGTTTCGGCACCGGTGCGGTCGCGGTCGGGTTATCACCTCGTGAAAGTGCTGGACAAGCGGGCCAACCGGGGCAAGATTCATGTCGCGCACATCCTGGTGCGGATCAGCCCCAGCGCGACCACATCCGGCGGAGGTGACGAAGGCCAGCGGGCCGCCAAAGCCCGCATCGACGAAGCCTACAGACGGCTGGAGAAAGGTGAACCGTTCGACATGCTGGTGAAAGAATTTTCCGACGACCGCGAATCCCGCAACACCGGCGGTGTTTTACCCGTCTTTGGTGTTGGCCAGATGGTGCAACCGTTCGAGGAAGCCGCCTACGGGTTGTCGCAACCCGGCAGTTATTCCAAACCGTTTCAAACCAATTACGGCTGGCACATTGTCCGGTTGATTGAACGGCAACCCCTGGAATCGTTTGAATCGATGGCGGGGGCCTTGCGGCAGAAAGTGGTAACCGACACCCGGGCCGAAGTAGTGCGCCAGGCACTGGTGCAGCGGCTTCGGAAAACCTATACCGTGACCGAATCGCCCGACGTGCTGGCCAAAACCCTCGCCATGGCCGACAGCAGTTTGCTGACGGGCAAATGGAAACTGCCGGCAACGCTGGACGCGGCCATTGAAAAAAAACCGATTGTGCTGGTCAACAAACAACCCTATACCGCGAATGAATTTCTGGAAACCGTGGTGCGCCGTCAGCAGCCCCGCAAGGACCCGAGTTCTTCAGCGCGGGTGCAGATGGAGCGGTTGTTCCGGCGGTTTGTCGATGATAAAGTGATCGAACAGGAAGAGGCCGCTCTGGAAAAGAAGTACCCCGAATTCCGCTCGCTGATGAACGACATCCGCGATGGCGTGCTGCTTTCGCAGGCAATGGAAATCAACGTCTGGGAAAAATCACTGGTCGATTCGGTTGGCCAACGGGCTTATTACGACGCTCACAAGGAAAAATACCGCTACGACCAGCGGGCTGCGGCATCGATTCTGGAGGTTCCAAACGACGACATGCTCAAGCAGGCGTCTGAAATGCTGGCGAAGAGTCCCTACCAGCTCCGGCGGTCGGTCGAAGAACTGAACTACGGCGTCAATCAAAGTGCGCTGACTACCAAGCAGCGGGAAACGCTGTTTGATTTATTGGTGTTGATGATTAAAAACTCCGACTACCTCGTGGAGGTTTCCGGATCAGCCGATGCCACGGAGCGGGATACGGTTTCGGCAAGCCGGATTCGGACCGTGGTAAATTTCCTGACGGCCAACCGCATTCCGATTGTCCGGATCATGGAAAAGGACTACGGAAAATTCCGGCCCGGCCCCACCACCGGACCGGGTAAAAATGAGAAGGCCCGGCGCGTGACCTTTCAGTTGTTTTCGACGTCTAAAAAAGATGTGGAGAAGATTCTGAATGCCAAACAACCGGGCGCTGTTAAATTGACGGAAGGGATTTTTGCCAAAGGGGCCAACCCCTTCCTCGACGCCGTTGCCTGGCAACCGGGAACGACCACCATCCGGCGCGACGGAAAAGTGGCGCTCATCAAGATCGACCACATCGATCCGCCCCGGTTGAAAACCTTCGACGAAGCGCGGGGAGCGGTGATTAACGACTACCAAGGAGTTCTGGAAAAGCAGTGGCTCGACCGGCTCAAGCAACAGTATCCGGTGCAAATGAACGAAGAGGAGGTACGCAAGCTGGCCAAATAGGCTATTTCTTAACATCATTTAACAGATTCACCGTTTCGGCATATCAATAAATCCTGCCGAAATCCGTAATATTGAATAATAAACCTGAATGAAGTTCTTAATGAAATCAATCCTTCTCTCCTCCTTTATACTGACGGCGCTACTCGTTTCCGTATCGTCTCCCTCCTATTCGCAGGGGAAAGGAGTCAGTTTAAACAAGATCATTGCGAAAATCGATAATTACTACGTGCTAAAGTCGGATCTGGAACAGGCCCGGCAGTCATACGCACAACAGAATCAGAAAGCCCCGGCCGATTGCCAGCTTCTGGAAAGCCTGGTTGTTCAGAAAGTATTGCTGGCCAAAGCCGAAATCGACTCCGTTACGGTCGACGACAAGCTGATCGAAAACCAGATGGACGGTCGGATGTCGTACATGATTCAGCAATTCGGTTCGGAAAAGAACCTCGTCGAAGCCTACGGAAAAAGCATTGAAGCGCTGAAAAGTGAACTCCGGACAGAAGTGAAAGAACAGATGCTGGGGCAACGGATGCAGACCAAAATCACCGACGATGTGAAGGTGAGTCCTAACGAGGTCCGCAAGTTTTTTAACGGCATTCCCAAAGATAGCTTGCCCTATATCCCGGCTGAAGTCGAAATCGGACACATTGTGCGTCTGGCCAAAGTAACCAAAGAACAGACCGAAGAATTGAAAAAGCGGCTGCTGGCCCTGCGGGAACGCGTTGAAAAAGGCGAAGATTTTGCCAAACTAGCCACCGAATTTTCCGAAGACGTCGGTTCTGCCCAGAAAGGCGGTAGCCTGGGTTTTGCCAAACGCGGGGCGATGGTTGCCGAATTCGAGGGCGCGGCCATGAAGCTGAAACCCAACGAAATGTCGGACATTGTTCAATCGGAGTTTGGTCTTCACCTGATTCAGCTTATTGAAGTGCGCGGGGCTGAATACCACGCCCGTCACATCCTGCTCCGGCCCGACTACAACCGGCTCGACCTGACCGAACCCCGCCGGTTTCTAGACAGCCTGCGGACATTGATCGTCGCCGACAGTATCAAATTCGAAAAAGCCGCTAAAGACTTTTCCGAGGATAAAATGACGGCTGATGCCGGTGGCGTCATTCGCGATCAGCAGTCGAACAGCACGCTGATGCCCCACGACCAGAACATGGACTACACCCTGTTCATGACACTGGATACGATGAAAGTCGGCAGTGTCAGCCCGCCGATGGATTACCGGCTGGAAGATGGAAAAAGTGCCGTACGACTGTTGTATTACAAACGGAAGGTGGCCCCACACACGGCCAGTTTGAAAGACGATTTCGAGAAGATTGCCAACATTGTCATGGTGAACAAAAAGAACACCGCCATCGACGCCTGGTTCCGAAAAGCCGTCAGCGATGTCTACATCAATGTGGACCCGGAATACCGAAGCTGCAATATTCTAGGTGCCCAAAAAACCGAAGGACCTTAGAAGAGTTAAGAATTAAGAGTTAAGAGTTAAAAATTAAAAGCGAACTCTTAACTCCCAACTCCCAACTCCCAACTCCCAACTCTTAACTCTTAACTCTTAACTCTTAACTTCCAACTCTTAACTCCTATCCTGTGGTACAATATAATTCTGACGTTGAGGCTGCTGAAGCGCTGAATGAAGCGTATAAACGATTAAAGAGTGAGATTTCGAAAGTAGTCATCGGTCAGGAAGAAACCGTGCGGCTTTTGCTGACGGCTATTTTTTGCCAGGGACACTGTCTGTTGGTGGGCGTACCGGGTCTCGCCAAAACGTTGCTCATCCAGACCATCGCCGGAGCGCTCGACCTGAGTTTCAACCGGATTCAGTTTACCCCGGATTTAATGCCGTCGGACATTCTGGGTTCCGAAACGCTCGATCAGGAACGGCGGTTTAAATTCATCAAAGGGCCGGTTTTTGCCAACATCATTCTGGCGGATGAAATCAACCGGACTCCGCCCAAAACGCAGTCTGCTCTGCTGGAAGCCATGCAGGAATATTCTGTGACCATTGCCGGACAGAAATACCCCCTCGAACGCCCGTTTTTCGTGTTGGCCACCCAAAACCCGATCGAACAGGAAGGGACCTATCCGCTGCCCGAAGCGCAGTTGGACCGGTTTATGTTCAACGTTTTCCTGGACTATCCATCGTACCAGTCGGAATTGGACATTGTGAAGTCGACAACCAACGACGCAAAGTACCAGGTACAAAAAGTCTTATCGGGCGACGAACTGCTGGCCTTTCAACACCTGGTGCGCCGGGTTCCGGTGGTCGATAATGTGGTCGAATACGCCGTCAAACTGGTGCATAAAACCCGTCCGAATACCGAAATGGGTTCACCCGATGCCAATACGTATCTGGAATGGGGTGCCGGACCACGGGCGTCGCAGGCTTTGATTCTGGCGGCCAAATGCAACGCCCTTCTCAACGGGAAGTATTCGCCGGACATCGAAGACGTTCGCGCCGTTGCCTACCCCATCATCCGTCACCGCATTGTCCGGAACTTCAAAGCCGAAGCCGAGGGCATCACGGTCGACCAACTTATCAAGCGGCTTTTGTAAAGATTACTTTTTTTGTTCTGACTACGGTGCGGTTTTCCAGACGGGAAACCGCACCGTTTTTTTTGACCGATTAGTAAATTGTCATACTTTCACCGGGATCATAAAGAAATATTTGCAAACTTGATCGACGGATCGTGCTGTCTCTATCCTCCAATTGTCTTTTTTCATTGGTAATTGGAACCATAATCGCGCGCCCCCTGGCCCTATGACCCTAAACTCTCTGGCATTCTTCGCCAGCCGACATCCCAAAGTGGCCGCCGGGCTGATTGTCCTGTCGGAGTGTACGAATGCCGTTCTGGGTCTGCTTCTGGGCAGTTCGCTTCTGGCCGACCAGCCGGGCTGGTACCTGTCGTTTCTGCTGGGCGGACTGGTTTTGGTCCGGTTTCAATTCAACCAGTATGTCGCCCTTCGCTTGCCGGATCTGGTTTCGACAGAGCGGTTCTGGTTTCAGAAACACAGCTACGCGGTTTTGTTTCTGATCAACTTCATGGCGTACGGCATAGCGGGTGGCATCAGTGGCCGGACCATAATTCACCCGGAACCATCGGTCAGCGTGGCCAGCGAGCGTATCATTACGTATTCAGAAGTAAGTAAAACAGACACACTGCCGCAACTTACGCCCAATCAGCTTCTCAATTCGAATCAAAACCCTGATCCGGTCGTTCGGGAAAAGCCCCATACCGGTACCAAAATTGCTTACTTTCTTCTGTTTTTGACGAGTCTTTTTTTAGCCGTTGCAGCCAGCGGTTTAGCATGCCAGTTAATTTGTACCAATCATGGGTTTGCCGCTGTACTAGTCATTCTGTTGGGCATGGGTGTTCTGGCGGGCGGATTTTATTTCCTGGGTCGGATTTTCACCAAAAATATGAAGCTTTACAAGCACATGACCAAAGCCGAACGCCAGCGGGAAGGGCGACGGTTTAACCGAACCGGGCGGGGAACGGTTATTGGGTTCGTTCTTCTCTTTGTGCTATTGTCTCTTGTAAATTAATAGAGTTCTTCCGATCTATGAACTACATTTCCAGTCTGCTTTTCTTTTTTTGCTTTCATTCTGCTTTCGCCCAATCTGCACTCACTCAAACCGTCCGGGGCCGAATTTCCGACAAGGAATCCAAATACCCCTTATCCGACGTTACCATTCAGATTCTGACTACGAATTCTACCGGGATCACGGCCGGAGCCCTCACGGATTCATCCGGGCACTACCGCATCCCGAATGTCCCGGTTGGCCGACGAACCATTCGAATTACCCGAATTGGTTACAAAGAGGCTCTGCTAAACAACATCATTGTCGATGCGGGGCGTGAGACCATTCTGGACGTCGATCTGGAAGAAGCCATTACGGAACTGGCCAGCGTCACCGTCAAGGCGCAGCGAACCGGCGACGCCCGCAACGAAATGGCGGTGGTTTCGGCCCGGCAATTTACCGTCGATGAGGCCGACCGCTACGCCGGAAGCCGGGGCGAACCCGCCCGGATGGCGTCTAATTTCGCCGGGGTGCAGGGGGCTGATGATTCGCGCAACGACATTGTTATCCGGGGAAACTCACCGGGCGGGGTTCTCTGGCGAGTCGAGGGCGTCAGCATTCCGAACCCGAACCACTTTGCGGTTTCGGGAACCACGGGCGGACCGGTGAGCATCATCAGCAACAAAATGCTGGCCAATTCCGACTTTTTTACGGGGGCCTTTCCGGCGGAATTTGGCAACGGAATTGCCGGTGTTTTCGACCTCCGCCTGCGCAACGGCAACAACGAAAAACACCAGCGGACGCTCCAGTTTGGTTTTCTCGGTACCGAAGCCGCGCTGGAAGGACCGCTTTCCAAAAAAACCGGCTCGTCTTATTTTGTGACCTATCGCTACGCCAACCTCTGGCTGTTCAACAAAGCCGGTATCGACATTGGAACCCAGGCCGTTCCCACCTACCAGGATGCTTCGTTCCGGTTTAATTTCCCGCTCAAAAACAACGCCCGGCTGGCTTTTTGGGGATTCGGCGGCACCAGCACCATCGACGTGCTGATCAGTGAACAGAAAGTTTCGGACCGAAATATTTACGGCCAAAACGACCGCGATCAATATTACACCTCCCGCATGGGCGTTGTGGGCGCGACCTACGAAAAACCGCTCAACCGTCGGACATTTCTGCGCGCTACACTGGCCCAATCGGGTTATGTGCAGTTTACGCACCACAACTATCTGTTCTTTGAGAACGACGCCGACGGCCGGCCGGTGGTCGAAAACGACCGGTACAAAATAACGAGCCAGGCCAAGGTGCTGGAATACCGTTTTGCCGACACCAAAACCTCCCTGGCTGCGTCGGTTAACCACAAATTTAGCCCGCGCAGCACGCTGAAAGTCGGTTTGAACGCCGATGTATATCACTTCAACTTTGTCGATAGTGCCCGGAACGTCACGATTTTGCCCAATCTGCCGACCCAGTTAGAGCCCTGGCAAATCCGCTGGAATTCACGGCAGTCGGCGCTGCTGGTGCAGCCTTACGTGCAATGGCGCGTCAATCTGGCCGACCGGCTGACCCTGAGCGCCGGTTTGACGAGCCTGTATTTTTCACTCAACCAAAACAGTTTTTCACCCATCGAACCCCGCGCCGGTCTGGCCTGGGATTTACCAAACCGCCAAAAACTCAGCGTTGCGGTTGGACTGCACAGTCAGATTCAACCTACTTACATCTATTTTTATCGATTCGATCAACAGAGTTCTCCCTCGGGCGGACAATTCAGCCGGGATCTGGGGCTAACCAAAAGCTGGCACTATGTGACTTCGTACGATTGGCTTCCGGGTCGGAACCTGCGGTTAAAAGTGGAAGCGTATTACCAGAAACTGTTCAACGTACCGGTTGAAGAGCAGAGTAGCTCGTTTTCTATTTTGAATACCGGAGCGAGTTTCTCCCGTGTTTTTCCGGGTCGTATGGTTAATAAAGGCACTGGCCGCAACTACGGGGCGGAACTGACCCTGGAGAAGTTTTTCAGCGACGGCTACTATTTTCTGATAACGGGTTCACTCTTCGATGCCAAATACAAAGGTTCCGACGGCGTGTTGCGAAATACGGATTTTAACGGAAAATATGCGTACAACGCGGTTTTTGCAAAGGAATTTACGCTGGGCCGAAACACATTGAGTGTGGGAGCCAAATTCACGGCCATCGGTGGACGCTGGTATGGACCGGTCGACGAAGCCAAATCGAAAGCTGCTCAGGACATCATTTACCAGACAGCCAACCGCAACACGCTCCAGTTTCCGGACTACCGACGGTTCGATTTGAAAGTCGACTACAAGCTAAACCGCAACCGATTGACGCACACCATCGCCGTTGATTTCGTCAATGTGCTGGGCATTCAAAACATCCTGAGCCTGAGCTACGCCCCCCAACCCGACGGCACATTCATCAAGCGGGAATACCAACTGGGCTTCCTGCCGGTTTTCTATTACCGGGTTGACTTTTAGGGAAGTTAGACAATAGAATAGAGAGCAAAGACGCGTGTACTAGCCGCGTTTGGGTTCGTAGTGAAGGACAACTATCCCACAGTCGAAAGCGACCGATTTGACCAGTTTTAGATTTTGAAGGCCGTTAACTTTGTTGAAAATCGGCATCCCGTTCCCAATGGCCGCGGGATTGATCAACAAATGGTATTCGTCAATCAGATCGTGTTGGATGAGCGCCGATACAAAAGTTGCTCCGCCATAGGCAATGATGTCCTGGCCGTCCTGATTTTTCAGGGCATTGATCTCGTCAACCAGGTCGTTTTTGGCTAACACGGTATTTTCCCATTCGGACTTTTCGAGGGTTTTGGTGAACACGACTTTGGGGGTTTCCGTAAATTTTATGCCGGCCGAAACCTCCGGATTGTCAGGATTTTCGGCCACAGAACCCCAGTAGGGAATGAACCCCTCTGCCAGTTTGCGTCCCAGTACGATGCAGTCAATCGGGTCGGTTAATGCCCCCACATACGTTTTCAATTCATCGTCCCAGTCGAACGTCATCCAGTCCATTTCGCCCGTTGGTCCCGCAATGAACCCATCGACGGTCATTTGCACCTGAAGTTTTAGTTTTCTCATCTTTTTGTAAGGTTATTCACAAAAATACGGTGTGCAATGGAAAGTGGAGGGTTGCTGGTGCGGCTTTAAAGCGGGGCAATTGCGACAAAGACGGTTTTCTTCTGGCAAAAGCTGTCTCACAACCCTAAAAACCGCTCGACATCCTGGCTTGTATCCAGGTCGATGCTTCCCGGTTCAAAGGGTACTTCGGCACAGTCGTCCGGATGGTTTTTGATGATCCATTTCGCGCCCTGATCTCCTTCCAGACTGAGCAGTTCACTGATGTATTTGCGGTCGAACAACGCCGGAACGCCGAGGCTGTTGGCGTAGCCGGATGCCACGATGCCTTTCCCGGATTCCTCGTAAACCTGCACCAGTTGCAACAATAAACCCCTGTCGACGTGGGGCTGATCGGTGAGCAGAAACACCACGGCGTCGATCTCTTTCTGGGTCAGATATACGGCCGCCAGACCGGTTTTTACCGACGACGACAGGCCCTGCGGCCAGTGCTGGTTGTCGATAATGGTCACGGGCAACCCTTCCAATTCGGGTGCGATGCGGTTTTTATTCGCACCAACGACTACTACGACGGGCCGAAACGTTGTTGCCAGGGCGGTATCGACCACCCGCCGGAGCAGCGTACGTCCTTCCCACTCAATCAATTGCTTGGGCTGGTGATTCAGCCGGGAGGAGGTTCCGGCGGCTAATATGATGATGGCAATGTTCATAAGGAAATGCCCCAAACCCTAAAGAGGCTTTTGCCGATACTTAAAGCCCCTTTAGGGATCGGAGTAAAATTAAGTGAGATCTACCGAATTGCTGATGGACTGTACCGGCTGGTGGATAGGTGCATTCTTGAATTTCAGCGGTTGCGCGGAAGACTTGCGGAAAACCGCCTGAATTTCGGCCAAAATCGACAGCGCAATTTCCTGTGGATTATCGGCGCCGACGTCCAGACCAACGGGCCAGAAAAGCCGCTGTTCATCCGTCGGAGCGACAAATTCACGAACGTCGTCCAGCAAGGCATCGCCCCGTTTTTTGGGGCCCAGCAGACCAATGTAGGGAATCTCGGTTTGCAGCAATTCCTGTAAAACCGCCTTGTCGTATTTGAAGTTATGGGAAATCAACACCGCTGCAGAGTACGCGTCGATCGGAATCTGCTGCCGGATTTCATGTCGTTGAACCGCCAGCATGTCGTCGGCTTCGCCAAACCGCCGGGGTTGCAGGTGCGCCACACAATCGTCGGTGATCACCACGCGCCAGCCAATCTGTTTTGCCAGTTTTACGAGCGGAACGGCATCGTAGCCGCCCCCAAAAACCAGCAACTGAATGTCCGGTTTGAGTTCCTCCACAAAAACACCCGCCCCGTCCGGCAAGGCAGTTTCGACGGTCAAGGGCCGCCGTTCCTGCATGACGCGGTCGAGGGTTTCGAGCGGATTTTCCGAATCGTTGGGGTCGATGGACTGAATCAGGACGTCCAGCACCCCGTTGCAACCCAGCCCGATGCCGAAATTTTCACCCTCCGGGTCGGACGTATCGTAGGTCACCAGACGGGCTTGCCGGGTCTGCATCACCTCACGGGCTTTCCGAAGAGCGTCGCCCTCCAGACAGCCGCCACTGATGGCCCCGATCCACTGCCCATCGTCGGTGATGTACATGCGGGCACCCGGTCGGCGATAGCCCGAACCGCTCAGCCCCACAACAGTCGCCAGGGCGGCTTTACGCTGGCTGAAGTCGGTTTTTCGGTAGGCCCGGATAATTTGTTGAAATTCGTTGATCACGTTCTTAAATGATGATGACCGGGTCGCCGGTGCGATGATGAACGATGGATGATGAATTAAGGCTAATTTAGAAACATTCATCGTTCATCGTTCATCATTCATCATTTTCTTACTAAATACTTCCGCCGGATAGCCCACTTCGACCAGAAACAGCCCGCTGGCCGGGGCCGAACGACCAGCTTTCCGGCGGTCATTCGCCAGCAAAATCTCCTGAAATTCGGCAACGGTCATCCGCCCCTGCCCTACTTCCAGCATGGTTCCGACCAGGGTTCGGACCATGCCGTAGAGAAACCGGTTGGCCTTGATGTGAAAAACCAGTTGATCATTCTCGATCAGCCACTCTGCCCGGTGAATCACGCAGCGGAAGTGCGAAACGTTCGTTCGTACCTTGCTGAAACTCTCAAAATCAGTGTGTTGCAAAACAAGATTGGCGGCTTCGTTCATCAGGTCGATATTCAGCTCCGGGCGAAAGACGTAGACCAGGAAATCCAGGAACGGACTTTTCTGCTTTCGAATGCGGTATTGGTAATAGCGGGTTGTGGCCGAAAACCGGGCGTGAGCGGTCGGATCGACCGGAAAAATGGACTGAATCGCAATGTCGGGCGGCAACATGCAGTTCAGGGCATGGATCATCAAATCCGTCAGGGCGATGGGTTTTTCGATGTCAAAATGCGCAAACTGCTGTTCGGCGTGCACCCCGGCATCCGTCCGACCGCTCCCCACAATGGCAATGCGCTCTTTCAGAATCAGGCTCAGCTTCTGCTCCAAAACCTCCTGAACACTAATGCCGTTGGGTTGAAATTGCCAGCCGTGGTAGGTTGTTCCGCGGTAGGAAAGTTGAATAAAGTAGCGCATAAAATGCAAAAATAACGCTCCAATGCGCAAAACCGTCTTTTAAGACCGAGCAGGTTCTTCGTCGATCACTGTAAAATCGATGCCTTCGTAGATGGCCCCGACAGATAATTCAAAATTAAAGCGCGGAAAGACCACGAGATCTCCCGGTTGGACATACCGCTGGTAAGTCCACTGATCCGTATTTTCCACCCGGGCATATAACTCAACTCCCAGCTTATACTGGTTAATCAATAGGTAATATAATAGGGATGGCATTTTCTGGTATTCCTCCCATTTATAATCCCGATCGGTAGCCACCGATGATTTGGATAAAACTTCAACGATCAGGCTCGGCTGTCGGATGATATACTGGCTTTGTAAATCGAAAGGATGACAGGTCAGAACGATGTCAGGATACGGATAGTACTCATTTTTGACTACTTCTACTTTGACGGTTTCGGAATAAACCCGACATCCTTTTGGGCGAAAATGACTTTTCAATAAATCTTTTACGCTATCAACCAGCAAGTTATGGCGGAGTGTGCTCCCCGCCATATCATAGATTTGTCCTTTGTAAAACTCATGACGAATTTCACTGGCTTCTTCCAGCTTGAAATATTCTTCTGCCGTTAAAATCGGTTTTCCTACCGGAAGAGCATCCATATTGTCAAAGGTTCTTTATTGCATCTTCTTACCCAACGCATTGTCATACAACTCCTTCGCTTCGACAACTGTTAAAACCGTCTCACCGTCGATTACAAAACCGCCTTCCGAAACCGTTCCTAACCGTGTAATGGCGACACCCGATTTTTCCAGTGATCCTTCGAATTGAGCCTGTTTGTCCGGTGAAACCGACACCACCACCCGGCTCTGGCTCTCACCAAACAGGAAGGCATCTTTCCGGAAACTGCCGTTGGTCTGGATCGTAAAACCGGTTTGCCCCGCCATGGCCGATTCTGCCAGCGTGACGAACAAACCGCCGTCTGAAATGTCGTGCGCGGACACAATCAGTTTTTCAAGAATAATTCCTTTTACAACCGCTTGCAGGGTGAATTCTTCCTCCAGATCGAAAACCGGGGCCGGAGACCCTTTTACATTCCGGTACGAATACAGGTATTCCGAAGAACCGACGTCATTTTTCGACTCACCCAGCAGGTAAATCAGATCACCCGGTTTCTGGAATCCGAGCGTCATGCGGTTGTCCGGGCTTTCCATCAGGCCCAACATGCCGATCGTTGGTGTCGGGAAAACCGGGCCTTCGTCGGAGCTTTGGTTATAGAAACTGACGTTACCACCCGTCACCGGCGTGTTGAACCGCTCGCAGGCCTTTTTCATGCCTTTGATAGCGCCCACAAATTGCCAGTAAACTTCAGGCACGTAGGGATTTCCGAAATTCAGGCAGTTCGTGATGGCCAGCGGCTCACCTCCCGAGCAAACAATGTTGCGGGCGGCTTCGGCCACGGCAATGGCGCAACCCTCTTCGGGGTCGGCGTTCACGTAGCGGCTGTTGCAATCGACCGTAATGACGATGGATTTATCGGTGCCTTTGACGCTGACGACGGCGGCATCCGAGGGCGCGTTCGTGCCGCGGTTGGCGGTTCCCACCATCGAGTCATATTGCTCATAAACCCAACGACGTGAGCAAATATTGGGGTGCGAAAGCAGGTGTTCGGCTACGGTCCGGATTTCGCCGGTTTCCACATCCGGAATGCTATCGATGGAGAACTTTTTAAACTCCTGGAAATAAGCCGGTTCGCGGTATTCGCGTTCGTATTGTGGCGCTCCACCACCCAGCACCAGGTCATCGGCCGGTACATCGGCAACCAGTTGGCCGTAGCGGTGAAAATGCAAACGACCGGTATCGGTGACGACCCCAATCTGTTCGCAATTCAAATCCCATTTATCAAAAATCTGACGGATGACGTCTTCTTTTCCTTTTTCAATCACGACCAGCATCCGCTCCTGCGACTCCGACAGCAAAATTTCGAACGGTTCCATGTTGAGCTGGCGCGTCGGCACTTTGTCCAGGTCGATGTACATGCCATGTTCGCCTTTGGCACTCATTTCGGAGGTCGAGCAGATGATACCGGCCGCCCCCATGTCCTGAATACCAACGACATAGCCTGTTGCAATAATCTCCAGCGTGGCTTCGAGCAGCAGTTTTTCCATGAACGGATCGCCCACCTGCACCGCCGGGAGTTTTTCAGTCGATTTATCCGAAATATCTTCCGATGCGAACGTCGCGCCGTGAATACCGTCTTTGCCCGTGGCCGAACCGACGATAAAAACCGGGTTCCCGACACCATACGAAGTCGCCTTGGCCACTTTATCGGTTTCGACAATCCCGGCCGAAAACGCGTTTACCAGCGGATTGACGTTGTAACAATCATCGAAATACACTTCCCCGCCTACCGTCGGAATACCGAACGCGTTGCCGTAATCGCCGATGCCTTTGACGACGCCTTTCAGCAAGCGCCGGGTTTTGGGCAGCGACAGGTTACCAAACCGCAGGGAGTTCAACTGGGCAATGGGTCGCGCACCCATCGTGAAAATATCGCGGTTAATACCGCCGACGCCTGTTGCCGCGCCCTGATACGGTTCGATGGCCGACGGGTGGTTGTGCGACTCGATCTTGAAACTACAGGCTAGCCCGTCGCCAATGTCGACCAGTCCGGCGTTTTCTTCACCCGCTTTGGCCAGCATCCGGCTCGGCGCATCGCCCGTCGTGTCGCGGGGCAGGGTTTTGAGCCAGATGATCGAGTTTTTATACGAGCAGTGCTCCGACCACATGACGGAGAAGATACTCAACTCTGTAAAATTGGGTTTACGGCCCAAAATGGCAATAATACGGTCGTATTCGTCGGGAAGCAGACCCAGTTTGCGGGCCGTTTCGAGGGTTGGTAATTGATCGGTCGTTTCGGCAGACATGCGGATTGAGCAGAATGTTCGTTCCGGCAAAGGTAAGGCTTTTCGGCTATCCTGCCGAAGTCCACACCAAACGAATCGGGAATTCGACCCGGTTTTCTCAAAAAATTGGCCTAAATTTCCCGCAAACTCGCACTGAACACCGGAATCGACCGGTTCTGTCGGGTAAACCTGTTTATGAACGATGCCTATGAACAACCGCGAACCTGAACTCCGAACCGTCCAGGTAACCCGGTATGTGACGCCCCTGCGCGAAGGTGGTTCGCTGCCCGCCATTGTGGAAGCCGACGATGATTTTCTATACGTGTTGAAGTTTCGGGGGGCCGGGCAGGGCGTTAAAGCGCTAATCGCGGAACTGATCGCCGGAGAAATCGCCCGCGCACTCGGTTTCCGGATTCCCGAAATTGTGTTCGCTCTGCTTGACCCGGTGATGGCCCGCACTGAACCGGACGAGGAAATTCAGGATTTGCTGCGGGCCAGCGGAGGGCTGAATCTGGGTCTTCACTACCTCTCCCGCGCCATCACCTTCGACGCCATTGTAAACGACGTCGACGCCCGGTTGGCTTCCCAAATCGTCTGGCTCGACTGCTTTATCACCAACGTAGACCGCACCGCCCGCAACACCAATATGCTGATCTGGCACAAGGAATTGTGGCTGATCGATCACGGTGCCGCGCTTTATTTTCACCATTCGGGGCAGAACTGGGCCGAACAGGCCGTCAAACCGTTCGGGGCCGTGAAAGACCACGTGCTGCTGTCGAAGGCAACTGAACTCGAAACCGTCGATGCGGAATTTCGCCGGATCTTAACGCCCGAACGCATCGCGTCCATCGTGGCGCTCGTTCCCGACGAGTGGCTGGTTCAGGAAGGCTCTACCGATTCAGCAGAGGAGCAGCGGCAGGTTTACACCCGGTTTTTGGAAACCCGGCTCGCCCATTCAGAAATTTTTGTCAAGGAAGCGCAACATGCCAAAACACTTGTTTGAGTACGCCGTCATCCGGGTCGTACCGCGCGTCGAACGGGAAGAATTTCTCAACGTCGGCGTCATTCTGTATTGCCCGGCGCAGGGCTTTTTGAAAACCGTATTTGAGCTGAATGTCGCACGGCTGAGTGCGTTTTGCCGCGAGATCGACATTCCGGAACTCCACGAACGGCTGCGTGCTTTTGAACGCATTTGCGCCGGTCGGCGGGAAGGCGGAGCCATCGGGCAATTACCCATTGCGTCCCGGTTTCGTTGGCTCACCGCCAACCGCAGCACCATCGTGCAAACGTCGCCGACGCATACCGGTTTGTGCGACGATGCCGGAGAAAAGCTACAACAACTTTTTGAGCAACTGGTGCAGTAGTGGGTACTTTGGACGCCGGTTTTCTCCAATAGCAAACGGATCATTTTTCGGATTTTTCCGGCCGATTCAACCCGTTTTTCAGCAATTGCTGCAGTAAATCAGTCATCAAAAAACCCATTGCTCCTCCCCAGAGTGTCATGGTCTGCCAATGGGATTGAATCGGACAGTGACCGGTTAAACAACCCACTTCATGCCAATACAGAAAACCGCCCAATGCACCCAGGATGGCTCCGGCTCCTTTCCATCCATTAGTGTATTTCTTCATAATCAATTTCTTTTACCGGTTCATCGATTTTTTTTCGCGCTGCCGGTATGCCACACTGACCGCCCGCGCAACCCAGATTCAGCATCGCCTGAATGACCAGCAAGCCCCCGATGATACCCATGAGCGGCTGATGATCGACAAAAGAACGCCACAGAATAAGCAGGCCGACAGAAAGACGGACAATCCGCAAGACTCCCCAGTTTTTAAGATTCATCATCGTTATGGTGTTTAAAAGGCCGCCGGTTTTTAACCGATACCGGGGCCGTATTTTTAACAAATGACGCCAAATCTATCGGGTTATTCAGTGATAAAAATCACACTGACTCACTCTTCGTCGGAAGCGGGGTGCTTGCCTTCATACACTTCTTTCAGAAAGAGGCCTGTCGATCCCGAAAACGACATAATGGCGTATTGGGTAGCGGTATAGCCCTGCTTCCCTTTGGTTTTGGCCAAAGCCAGCATATCCGCCCGCTTTGATTCCAGGTGCAGGTTAAGCCAATGGACCATTTGCCGGTAGGCGTCATTAAATTCTTTCTCTTCCTCCGGGCTCATGGCTCAATCGGATAAATTCGTCCTGATCAGATTGTGTATAAAAGAAAATAGCCACCCTTCCAAAAGAGCGGCTACGTGACTTGACATCCGGTGATCCCGTTTGGATTCGAACCAAAGACCGTCTGATTAGAAATCAGATGCTCTATCCAACTGAGCTACGGGACCGAAATCGAGTCCAAAAGTACAGGATTAGCCGCAATTCCACAAGAAAACACCAGTTCATTGTCTAATTCATGAATCCAGGCCATCGGCACCCATTCGGTTGAGACTCAGAATCTCGGAATTTTTAAAGATTGAAACGTAAAAATTCATGGCCTCTTCGGCCTGGTTATCGAACCACCGGAACGGGGTAACTTTTGGCTGGCGTGTCATCGGAGTCGTAGAAAAGGGTAATTCTTTTCAACAAATGTATCACCATTACCGCTGGAAAGACGGGGGTAAACGCGACAATCTAAAGGGTCGATTACGCCATCGAAGGAGACGACCCGGAAGCTCGAAGCGGCTTTTTATGCCCTGAAGCGTGGAAACGAATAACGCTTCGGCCTGGTGAATTACCTGAAAACTAACGGAAGCGGGCTCACATGCCTTACTGAATTACCTGGCATTTCGACGGCAGTTTTAACGTCAAAATAAACGTCTTTTTTGACATTTAAACAGACCATCAGAACAGACGTCAAAACATCCGCGTCCACTTCTCTTTATTATTCAGCCTGATCGCCCCAGCCATTCTGGCTTCAGGTAATTAAAACACCTCACAAATCATCCGAATTTAAACCATCTTATAAATCCGGTTATGCTATCTATCAATACGGTTTATAGCGTAAATGTGTCAGTTTATGTCCACACACAAAATTAATATTAACATAGTTGTATTCTTTTT
Source organism: Larkinella fluvii (assembly GCF_051857545.1). NCBI lineage: Bacteria > Pseudomonadati > Bacteroidota > Cytophagia > Cytophagales > Spirosomataceae > Larkinella > Larkinella fluvii. Next base: position 394,933 of record NZ_JBPZHB010000007.1, read on the forward strand.
TAACTTTAAGCCGCATACCGCTTCTAATTGTGCAGGAGCTGGCTGTTTAAACAAGTTCACATCCCCTATTTCCCTTTCATTTCTTATGAAAAACAACTACTGTTTAACCCTGACACGCCAGGGTTTATTACTTTTCGTCGCGCTGTGGGGAAGTATTTCCTCCCTGTTGGCCCAGTCCCCTATTCCGCCTGTTTACTGGCAAACGGTTTTCGATAAAACCAATACGCCGGATTTTAGCCGGGGCGAACTTTTTAGTTCTGTCGAAATAGCCCGAACGCCAGACGGTGGTAGTGTCATCATGGCAAGCCCCTTTTTTTTCAATGCGAGTACACCGTTCGTTACCAAACTGGATCCAAGCGGCAAAGTCGCCTGGACAACCGCTCTGCCTAACTTTTTTTTCCCCACTGGAATCCAAACCCAGCCAAATGGGAACATTGTGATAGCAGGAAATTTTTCATCGAATTTTGCTCCGATCAGTATTGGATTTATTCGTCTTAACCCGGCTGGCTACATAAATTATAACAGCGCCCTAGACCTGCCCAATAAATTCACCATTCAGCGTAATCTGGGCGATATGGTTCCCGCTCCGGATGGTGGTTTTCTGTTGATTGGTTATGATACCCCTCTGAATAGCCCTACCCAGCGTCTGGACATTGTGTTAGCGAAAGTTGACCAAAATCTTACTTTAAGCTGGTATAAAACGATAGGCGGAAGCGGAGTAACGTTTTTATTTAAAGCGGTTCGGGCCTCTGAGGGCGGAGGTTATCTGATTCATGCTACGTCCAGTGATCCAAAGATCACTGGCAATCCGGATATGACCTATGGACTTTCATTCGATTTTAAAATTGATGAAACCGGCACGATTGTCTGGCAAAGTGTAGGCCGCCAGAACGGCGTCCTGCGCGCACTTTCTCCGCGGAATGGCGGTTATTATGCCATCGGAAATTACGGTTGGATTACAACCAGAGCGATTTTTAAACTCGACGAACAACTCAATGTAATCCAGGGTGTGCCACTGCCTGATGTGGATGATAACAACAGCCAATATTCCATTTCAGTAGCTACAACACCCGATGGAGGATGTATTGCCGTTGATAAATTAATAGACCGCTATCCCAATGGACCTGATTCGGACTACCGGATCACGAAGTACTCTCCCAATTTGGAAATCGAATGGCAGGAACTAGGGGGAGGTCCGGGAAATGATGAAGCCCGTCGTGTCATTGTCAATCCCGACGGAACCTACCTGATAGCAGGAACTACGACATCACCCCGGACATTTGGCGGGGTCGATGACGGAGGAAAAGTAGCCCTTTGGGTCCGTCGGCAGGCGGCTTCCGTTAATGCTTTGCAGCTCAGGGCTCCGACCTATGATTGCAACACCGGGGCCATTACCTTCAATACCGTAGGGGGTGATGGTAGTCCCATTACGTTTATGGCTCCAGGCATTAGCAGGGCTACACCGGCCAGTAGCTCAGGGGTTGTAGAAGACGGTTTACGGTTTGACCCCAAACCCATCCCCATTCAGGCTACTCAAAATGGCGTCACGGTTAGCCTTACGTTTGACCTCAAAGCCCATTGCAATGGTGGAGAACCCGCTCCAGGAGGTAGCCTGTCGCTGACCCAGCCCACCTACGATTGTAATACCGGGGCCATCACATTCAACACGACGGGCGGAGATGGAACAACCATTACCTTTGTGGCACCGGGTATCGCCCGGTCCAGTGTCACGAGCGCTACAGGAACGGTGGAAGCTGGTTTACGGTTTGACCCCAAGCCCATCCCCATTCAGGCCAACCAAAGTGGTGTTACGGTAAGCTATCTGTTTGATTTACCGGCTTACTGCAACGGCGGGCAGCCTTCTCCGGGTGGAGGTAGCCTGTCGCTGACGCAGCCCACCTATGATTGTGCCACCGGTGCCATTACGTTTAATACGACGGGCGGGGATGGAACAACCATTTCTTACGTGGCTCCGGGTATCGCAAGAACGGGTTCCACGAGTAATACGGGAATGGTGGAAGCCGGTTTACGGTTTGACCCCAAACCCATCCCGATTCAGGCCACTCAAAATGGCGTCACGGTTAGCTATTTGTTTGATTTACCGGCTTACTGCAGCCCCAATCCGAATGCCCGTCTTGGAGAAAGCGAATCTGGCCAAAAGCTGACGGTCCGAATCCTCGAAAACCCCGTACGTCACCAACTCCGTGTTCAACTGGCTGGGCCCGCTCAGGCACCAATCCAGTTACGGATTACTGACTTACAAGGCCATGTCCTCCAAACCCAAACCATCAATCCTGACCAACGAAAAGACAATCCGGTGTTTGGGGTTGATCAGTTGCCGACCGGGTTCTTTATCCTACAGGCCACGACAGGTCAACAGGGTCAAAGCATTAAGTTCCTGAAAAAATAACCTGTTCACCGATCAGAACCGGCTCCATTTCACTCAGCCCTGGCTTTAAAAGCACGAGAGCGCAGTAAAGTGGAGCCGGTTTTTCAACCGGTGAACCGCACTGCTCCCTTCCCCAAAGAGAGACTTAGCTATTCGTGTTGATCACTTCGTACCGGGCGCGTACAAACATGAATATACCGTAGCAAAACAAGCCCAGTGCTACGGCCCCAAGCAGAAACGAACCGTAACTGGCTTTCTCCAGAAAGGCAAAAGCACTGCTACTGCCTCCGACTTCGCGGGCATTGGACTCCATAGCCGCTTTTATAAACAAATACCCGATCAGCCCCCAGACAATTCCCCGCGCGATGTAACCAATTTTCCCGGACCGGATGATCATCTCCTTTAGCTCCGTTTTGATGGAAGAGGTCCGGACATTTTTCAGGTATTTACCAGACATGGCCCGGTAGATCTGGTACAACCCGATACCAATGATACTGAGGCCAATCAGGCCAACAAGCCATTGACCATACGGTTTCTCCAGGAGTTCCCAAACAAGGGTCTGCCGCGAATTGTCCCCGCCCTGATTACCCCGGCTACCCAGTACCATCCGGAAAGAACCATACGCCAGGAATCCATAGACCAACCCGCTGAAGGCATACCCAAACCGACGACCGATGCCTTTGGCGTCGTTCCCCTTGTGCTCGTTATCGAGAAAAGCCTGCGTGAGCCGCCAGAGGGCGTAGCAGACCAGACCCGCAGCCACCAGTGCCAGCAAAAACTGCCCAAACGGTTGATCCAGTATAAATCGAAAAACTCCCTGTTTGTTGAGATTACGTTCTGAACTGCCGCCGATTTCAAAAGCAGCCATAAATGCCAGTATACCAACCAGGCAGTAAACAACTCCTTTGGCCACCAGGCCAAACTTGGCAAAACGCTTTACCCATTGAGGCTGGGTTGAGGGTATGTGGGAGGAGATGCTGGATAAGTTCATCGTCGAAATCGTTATGTGTAGGTTGCTTTCCGCATAATCGGTCTGCTGTAAATACCATAATTGATTTAGAATACCAAATGTTTTATGTTTCGCTACAGAACAAGCCCTCGAAGCTAGAAACACGGTGTAAAGCCCTAAAATTTGACTTCAATGGGTCATAAATTATTGTACTCACGATGACCTGCTAAAATTTTTGCTGTAGCTCATGGACTTGCTACATTTGACTGGAGACGATTTTTAGGCACATTTTGGAACAAACCCAAAAGTACCCATGAAGAAAAGACATGTATTTGATGATGCCTTCAAGCGAATGACCATCGAATTTTCCTATGCCAAAGGCTCTATGCAGGAAGTCACCCGTGAACTTGGCATTGATTCGATCGCACCGATTTCTATGGATTAAGCAGTAGCTGGCGCATAATTTTTGGCATATTTTTTACCTCGACAAACCACAGCGCAAACACGTTGAATCTTGTTACGAGCTGCATCCAAGACTAGCATCGTGTGCTTGCCCTCGCCCAACTTGCGTTGGTAATAGTCTTGAAGATCGCCCCGCATCTGGATGCACTGGCCTGCTGGCCGGGAGCTGGCTCTGGTACTCCCCGAAGATTGGGTGCAACATGGATTACTGGATCAGTTGACTGAATGAATACGAACACCGGCGGATCTGGAAAGACACGCGGTTTCACTTAGATCAGAAGGATACGTTTGTACATGCGGGGGGATTGGCGGAGTTTCGGAATTTGGATGCGGAAGAGAAAGATTTTGAGTATTTGCAGCGGGTATTTAGAGGGGATTTAGTCACAAAAAAGTGGGCGGAATAAGTAAATTGAAATATCTGTATCAGAAAACACAAAAATTGCCAATTTAATAGAGAAATTATTTTTTTTTAATTTCGTACCGAATTGTAAATCCAAAATCAAATGGTAGTAAAACCTATTGATGAAGTTCTACTAAACAAGCTTAAAACAGCACTGATAAAATCTGGATTCCCTCTTGATATGGAAGTTGCAAAAATATTAGAAAAATTGGAATGAGATAGATCAACAGGTACACAATACTTTGATTTTGAGACCAACCAAATTAGAGAGTCAGATATCATTTCAAGTAAAGTGATTAATGTAGTTGAAGTGAATAAATACTTGAATGCAAGAGGTCATCAGAAAAAAACTTATATTTTATCAACCTGAGCACTCTTTTTTCATAAATAAAGTTTTCAGTCATCGGACGAACCGCCCCTGTATAAAAACGGCGAAGGCATCCTGACCTCATTCATGGGTATCGCCAAACTGGGCGTATTCGGCAATTTCGATCAGGTCTGCAAACAGAACGTGCACACGGTCTGGATTTTTCTGAGAGATAACAACCTGAAGATCAAACGGGAATTGGACGATTTGCGATCAGAAGTCAGGTGAGGATTTTGTATTTTTTTATGACTCGTTAGACAACTAACCATATGAAAAGAGATTATCCCCAGAATTGGCTGATTATCTCTTGGACAATAGAATCTAATTTCAATCCATAATTATTAACTCGGCCATCGGTTGTTCCTCTAGTTCTAATTACTTCAACTAACCCTTCTCCTAAGGTTTCAAGCTGATGCTCAGTCAACGGTATATCAATATATCTTTTGTCGGGGCGGGCGTGAATCTTTTGAGAAATAAAGTTGAAATTGGGGTTATCCTTCAACGCGATTAGTAAGATTTCATAAGCATCGTTATTAAGCTTTAGCGCCTTCATTCTGTTGTATAATTACCATTATTATATTCAATATTCAAATCTTCTAATAAAAAATAAAATGAACCAGAAAGATTATACAGATTCATAAAATATTTCTGGCTGAAAAGCTGTCTAATAACTGCTCCAAGTTTTTCTCACAGGCATAATATTCAGTGTCTAATCTATTTAAGTACTCAAAAGTCTCATCTTCAAAGTCAACTATACAGCTCAATTCTCTATTAGCTATCTTACTAATCAACTGATTATTATTTGACTCTTCTAACCTTAACCGTTCAATCGCTCTGCTCAAGATCTCTGCCTGAGGAAAAGCCTTAATCACTTGTAAACAGTTAATCGTTTCAAAAGCGAACTGCCCATAAGAATTGAAAAAGTATTGATGAAGTCCCCCGTTGAAGACTTGGTTATGAAATGTAATAATTTCATAGGTTAATCGCTGTGGAACAGGCAAGTTCATTACATAGTTGTACCAAACTGGATACGTTGCAATTAGTAGGTTTTGATCAATACCTAGAACGGCCTTTTGATAAGCAGATTCTACAAGATTAGAACCCATTATTCCTGTTATATAAGTGAAGATTATATTAATCAGCAACCTCTTCAGAGGCTCTTTTCAGCTTTCTAGCCAGTTCTAAATTCTTGGCCATGTTGCCCGATAATCCCATCATCTCTTGCTCAATCGATAGTAGTTTTTGGGCTAACTCCTCAGCAATTGCCCCACGTACAACCAAGCTAAACATCTGGCCGGCATAAGTCGAATATTCATCTCTTGCTTCAAAGCAATCATTGATTCCAATAGGATCCCATTCCCGCCATAGTAGCTCGTCTATGTAGTTGTATAATTGGTTTTGCTTGTCACTTAGTCTTCGAAAAGACATTTCCTCTGTTGTATAATCAGGAACTATTTTAATTAATGATCCAATGTAAGAAAGATTGAATGACTTTTTGGAATTACTCTTTTAATTCTGTCCTGTCGTATAGCCCCCCAATACCCCAATTTCGCCGGAAACCATCTGACATACGATGCTTTCCGGCGATTTTACTTCCTACGTGGATTACTTCCGGCAGTGGGCTAACGCCCACCCCGATCTGAAATTCTTTCTGTACGGCGGGGTCGAAAAGGGCATGGACTACGCCCGTTCCTTTTCTGACTTCGATTACCCCTGCAGTTGGTGGCGGAAATCTCCTTTAATGAATACGGCCGCTTCAAAGATATGTCCCAGGTGCGCTACGGCGACAAGTTACCGCCCCTCGAAGCGCTCGAGTCTTTCGTCAAAATGTGGGGCTGGGTCAGTTTGGCCGCGCTCCGGGGTATCAGGGCCGCTCGGTGAGCAGCATCAACGAAGCCGCCCGCCGGATTGCGGCCGCCATTCTATTTTCCCGTCGGAAGGTGCCGGTGGTCAAAAAACAATACAGCGGCACCTGGTACAACAGCACCAAGATGCGGCTGATCAATTCAGCCCGGTATCGACGGCGGGTCAGGACGGCGGAAGTGGTCAATAGTTGGTACGCCAGGTTGTTGGAGCAGGCTGACACCGAATTGCTCGTTATCTAAAAATTTAATCTCACAAACTCAGGTGAAGTGGCAAAAAGGAGACATTGATTGGTGAGATAGCAATTCGAGACCATTTCCAACTTATAATGAAAGCGATTTGGTCAGATAAATGGTGCCGAAAAAACGGGTGTTTAAAGAGATGGCATACACATTATTTCTGATCCACTTTCCTTCTAAAGTCCGTAATGGTTTTTCCATCATAACGAAACACGCCACTTATAGACCCCAAAGCGCCAAACCAAATACTTCCATCGTTCGCTTCCAGAATCCCACAAAGCATTCCCGGTCCTTCTATTGACATTATTTCGGTTACAGTTGGCTTTTCATTGTACAAGGACTTTTGATCATAACGTAAAAGTTTCCAGGTCCCGACTCCATTAGGGTTTACTGCACCGGTAGTCCAGATGTTCCCTTTTTGATCTTCGATCATAGCTGAAGCACCTCTATTCGATACCTTAGTAATAGTTCTACCATCATAGCGCCAAAGACCATCATTGCTACCGAGCCAAATGCTTCCTTTTTTATCTTCGATTATTGACCAAACGTTGTTGAAGGCTTTACCGTCTTTATTTCTGAAAACCGTAAATGTTTTTCCATTATAAAAACAAGCCTCGCCCCTTGTGCCAAACCATATTTTCCCGGTTTTGTCTTCCATAATAGTATTGATATCATTGTTGGAAAGTCCGTCTTTCATTGTAAAATTTCGAAAAGATTTCCCACCTGCCCGGCTGGGATCGAAACGGCTTATTCCACCACCGGTACCGAACCAAATAGTACCGGCTTTATCTTCATAAATTTTCCCAATCCTATTATTGACAAGTCCCTGCCTTATTGTGAAATGCGTAAAGATTTTCCCATTGTAATGATAAACTCCCGAATCACTGGTAGCGAACCAAAGGTTTCCGCGTCGATCTTCCAGAACATCCCAGTATCTGCGCGGACCTATTTTACTGGCGATATTGGTAAACGATTTTCCATCATATCGAAAAACACCACCCCGTGATGCCGCAAACAAAATGTTTCCGTTTCTATCTTGCTTTACATTCCGAACCATTCTGTTAGGCCCGTAGGAAGTGACTGTGTCTTTGATCGTGTAATTGATCGTATCTTTTGGGAGGTCTGTTTTTTTTTGTTCTACACAGGAAGTGCAAAAAACCAAAACGAAAAAGGCGAATAAATGTGTGTATATCATCATTTTGCTTTTTTATTATCGAGGTGTTTTAGCAAATCTACCAGGTTCTGTTCCTCGTTTTGGTTAATGAGTTGCCAACAAATGTTAACGAAATGTTAAAGCCTTTTTGATTGATACTGTGCTTTTGTCTCTAAGTAGTTGGAGATAGAGTACAAAAATCTTGCCTGCACAACTATCTCACATTAACGCTCGTTTGTGAGGCACAATCATTAAATTGATTCTATAAATAAAAACCGTCCTGTTTCAACCCAGGGCGGCTTTTCAATTTGGTGGACAGTTCACAACTACCCAGCTTCTTCAGATGGCGGACGTGACGGTTGTAATAGCTATTCTTTCCGGGTGGAGTCGGCCCGGGAATCACTTTAAAATTGTTGGGATGCCGGGGATTATCAGAATTTTTCTGGTTACTGAACACGTAGTAATCCGGCGGATATTTCCGTAAACCGAGACGAATGATTTCGGCCTCCAGGGCCGGTGAGAGAAATGGGTACCGGAACCGGTTCGTTTTCCCCCGTTTGGCCGTAATCCTGATACTGGTTGGCATCAGGTCTTTCACCTGCAGCAAGCGGATCTCCTGCCCCGGTCGAGCGAAGGTGTAGTAAATAAACTGGCAGAACAGCCACAACTGCTCGTCGCCCCGCTCCAGAATCGATTCCTTCAATTCGCGGATCTGCTCCGGGGTAAAGGGCAAGTGATCTTCCGATTCCTCCAGGGAGTCTTTTCGGATCTTTGCCGCCGGATTCTTCTCAATCACTTCCCGCTCGACGTACATCTCAAAAAACGAGTGCAGAAAGCCCAGAATGTTGTTGCGGGTCTTGCCCGCCAGCCTGACCTGGTCCATGAACGCCAAAACGACGGGTTTGGTAATCTGGCGTAACTGGACCTGGGCATTCCCCCGATCCTTGAAAAACGCCTGGAAATGGTTGCTGTAATTCGTGTACAGGATCGCCGTGCTGTCGGCAATATCGCGTTTGGTTTGAAAGAAGTAGGCCACCGCCTGGGTCAGCGTCAGGTTTTTACTCAGGGTAACGTCGGAGGCTGCGGGTTGGGGACTCGGTTTGGGGGTACCGACATAGGCCCCGTTTTGCAGCTCTTTGCTTACCCAAGCAATTATGTCCGACGCATCTTGTTCACGCTCGGGGTCGGTACTCCCCTGGACCAAAACGCGCTTGCGGACGAGCTTCTGGGTATCCACATTCCAGACGTAGTACAGGATATACCAGACATTGGTGGTTTTGATCAACCGGGGGAGTTTGTAGGGGTAGGGACTACGGTTCGAATTTTGGGTTCTTTTTGTCACAATTCACTCTTGGAAAAGTACAATTACGGGCAGTTGTTACAAAAAAAACCGCCCAAATCGTTAAATTTAGGCGGTTTTTAGCGTCGGGGTGGCAGGATTCGAACTCCGGGCCAAAACGCATAAAAAAGACCTAAATTAGCGCATATAGGGGCTTTTTTAATGAAAATTGGTGCCGATTTAGACCTATGGAACTGCCAATTTCCAAGTTTCTGATGTTTTTTTCTCCTTCATCTCGCAAAGACATTCAAGTAACCATAAGTCATGTTTATAAAAGAAATTAAAATTTGTAACCATTTTATTTGCTTGGTTAACTAATTAATTAACCTAATTATAGCCGAAGTTTCCAATAATAATCCCCCCCAGGAGGACCTCAAACCTTCTGCCGCTCGATTGTTTTAGCCTGTTCTTCTGACTGTTTTTGTAACAATTTGTTCTTCTCCTCTAATAATTGATTCTTTTCTTCAAGCACTTGAATGTATTTGTTCTTCCAGAATTCAGCAGAGTCATCCTTCGCAGCAGGTAGTTCCTTTTCTGTACTCTCTTCAGTTTTAAGTAAATCATCAACTGTTACACCTAATACTTTGGCAATCAAGGGCAATTTGTCTTGGCTTGGCAATTTCCCTTTAGTGAACCAGCCATTAACAGCCTGTCTGGTAGCACCTGTGGCTCTTACCAGATCGACTTGTTTGAGCCCTTTCTGACTCATTAAAAGTTTTAAACGCTGCGCAAATGAAGCCATCGAAAAAATATATAGCCCAATAGTTGACAAAATGTAGTCTAATAGACTACATTTGCCACTGTTAAATCTAACACTGGTAAAAGTAGCCAGACAAACACAATCCACCAAACCCAAAATGAATGTGGGGGCAATGAAAGGACAAAAGGCCACTGCAGCCGAAGAATGGCGTAACCGAATGAGAAATGCTCGTTCTAACCTCCCCAAAGGGATCGGCCAGCAAAAAGTGATTGATGCTGTCATTGTGATAGCCCCTCATCTCGACTCGTTAAGTAACTCGACCCGCTGGCGGGAAGCCTGGCTCTGCCGGGTAGCTGACCCCGAAATTACCCTGCTCGTCGAAGAAGTTGCTGTTTCCCTGAAGGACAAGGAAAAAACAATGAGGAAACGACTGAGCCGACACAAGCTTAATCGCTAGTAAATGAATTTCAATTTAAACCAAGTAAACGATGATTCTGAACCATGGAGAATTAGAGAAGTATCCGGCCATCAAGGGGTTGGCGTCCATTCTGTACGCCCAAAACCACCTCGATTCCCTGTCGATTCGAGAGGAACCCGACCGGCTGAGGGGTACGAATTACATCATTGAGCTGGTGGGCGAAAAACTGCGACTTGGCTCATTGCTGCTGACCAAAAACGGTCGAACCGATGCCACCGACATTCAGATTTTTGCTTTCGGCAGTCGGTGCAAAGCCCTCATTACCATCTACGAACCTTATCCGCCCCACCAAGCATGACCGCCATTCAAATTATTCTGGCCTACTTTGACGGTTCGCTCGCTCTGATGAACGAATCCGTTTTACAAGACGCTCAGCGTACGATTGATACGTACATCGCCCGGTTGATCCGCTACCAGGAACTGGACGGCATCGACACCGAAAAAGACCGGAAGCTCCTATCTGAAGTGAGTGATTTCCTGACCGCTGCCCGCTCCCTGCAGCTCCATTGATTTCGTCCTTATTCTGAATTAGTCCACCCATCACTTTTGGTACACGAGACATCTATTGTGTGCCAAAGCAACCCACTCATGCCCTATGCTACTGCAAACACTCCGAAAGATTCTCGGCCATCTCCGTCCCAAAGCCACCAACCGCTTCATCACCCTGGCCGTGCCGTTCGAAAACCAGCCCGCCCTGGACGTTTTCCACGCCATTCTCGACACCCACATCCTGATGAAGCTCAGGGTGTACGCCGACGAAACAAGCATCCCCTTCCCGACGCCGGTACTTTACCAGCTCGATGCGCTTGTCCCCGACGAACCGGCCAATTCCATTGGCACCTATTCTGATTTCGACAACCTGCGCGTCTACCTGAATTTCCTGCTGGAAGGGCACCGGGTGGCCCAGTCGGCCTGGCTGCTGCACCACTCGCTGGAGATGGAACACCAGGCCCTGCGCGATTTGCTGCGGGTCCTTCCGGACTCGCCCCACGCCCGGCTTCAAATCACTTTTTACCTATGAATCCCCAGGCCCATTTCCTGTTGCAGTGGTATAGCCTGCTGGCGGTTCTGATCCTGTTGGCGCTGGGCATCTGTTTCCCGCGCCTGTGGATCTGGCTGATGGATGAACCCAAAAAGAAACGCAAGCTATGATCGAGCGCCTGCAGACGTATTCGTTTTCATTTTTCAAAGGGGGCATTCGGGTCAATGCCCCGTCGGCCACCCTCACCCTGGCAGATGCCGTCCGGCTGATATCGGACGGCACCTACCGCCAGAAGGTTCAGCAGATTCGCACCTTTCCCGACCCCAAAGCCCGCAAGCCGCTCAAGGAAGGGCTGGACTACGTGACGTTTTCGGGCGTCTTTGCGCCGACCCGCCTGGTTAAAAACCTCAAACAGCATTCCCGGCTGCTGGTCCTGGATTTCGATCACGTCGAGAATCTGGACGAAACCCGCCTGCAGCTCCAGGCCGATCCGCACACGCTGGTGCTGTTTGCCTCTCCTTCGGGCGATGGACTCAAACTGATTCTGGAGATCGACCCGGACCGGCACCCGGAGGCCTTCGCCGATCTGGCGTTTTACTTCCGGCAAACCTACCGGCTCGACGTCGACGCCAGCGGGTCGGACGTTTCCCGGCCCTGTTTTCTGAGCTATGACCCGGACGTCTACCTGAACCCAAATGCGGAACCGTACAAAATCAAGGGGCTGGCCACCCGGAAGGAAAAACCCAAAACCGACATCCAAATCAAGAAGGATGCGACGGAGGTTTTCCGCCACGTCGCGGCTGTGGTGGAGCGGATTGAAGCCGCTCAGGTCGATATAACCGGCAACTACTCCAATGAATGGCTCCTGATCGCTTTCTGTATGGCTACACTCGGTGAAGATGGTCGGGCCTTGTTCCACCAGGTCAGTCAGTTCAACCCGAACTATACAGTGGAAGATGCCGATGAGAAATTTACCAATGCCGTCCAGACCACCCGTTTTACGCACCCCTGGAAGTTCTTTCAAATTGCCAAAGATTACAACATCGATGTCTCTAAAACCCGCAAGGAAAAGAAGGTAGCCGAAAGCTCGGATCAGCCCGATCCGGAAGCAAAATCCGTTGACAAACCCAAAAAGGCCGATCGCATTCTGTCGCAGAACGTCGATTACCGCGACGGCGGCATCTGGATTTGGGGCACCAAGAACTGGATTTGCGTGGCCGAGAATTTTCAGATTTACGTCAAATATTGCACCGAGGACGAGAACGAGGAAAAGACCTGGATTCTGGAGATTCTGCGGATTGGCATCACCAAACCGCTGTACATCGAAATTTCCCACGAGGAGTTTTGCTCGGCGACCAAGCTCAAAAACAAGCTGGCCAGCCACCGACTGGCCCTCAAAATTACCGATACGTATCTGGGGGAACTCTGGCAGCACATGTTCCGGATGAATTTCCCCAACGCCGTCAAGGTCACCCGGCTGGGCTACCATCCGGAGAGCCGCGTGTTTTTCTTTTCCAACAAAGCCATCAGCGTCGATTCGGCCGATGCGGTGCTGGAACCCGACGAGTTTGGCATCGTGGCGGTCAACCCGCCGGACGGCCAGCCGCCCCTGTGTCTGTCCATGCCGGTGGTCAAGAAAAAGCGGGCGCACCTGTTTCAGTTATCCCCCGGCACCTTAACGTTCAACGACTGGTTTGGCTTGCTGGTGCAGGTGCACAAATACGAGAATGCGATCATTCCGGCGGCTTTCTACCTGATGGCGTTGTTCCGCGACCTGGTGGTCAAACACACCAACGCCAGCCCGATTCTGTATTTGAAGGGCGGGGCCAGCAGCGGCAAAAGCTCCATTGCCCGGTCGCTGTGTCGGCTCTACAACCTGCACGAAGCGGTGGCCAACCTCAAAAACAAGAACACCGAAGCGGGGCTGGTCCGGGTGATGTCGCACACCTCCAACGGGGTGATCTGGATGGATGAGTACCACAATGATTTTCCGTTTGAAGGGTTGCTGCAGTCGGCTTACGACGACAATGGCTACATCCGGGCCGAAGAAAACAGCCGGGACGGCACCGACACCATCGACATTTACAGCGCCCTGGTGCTGACGTCCAACTACATTCCGGAAAACCCGATTTTCTTCAGCCGCTGCCTGTTTGTGCCCATCACCGAACAGCAGAAAACCGACGAACAGGTGGAAGCCTTCGCGCGGTTTAAGGACATCGAGCAGGACGGTTTGTCGTTTGTGACGCTGGAAATGCTGAAACACCGGGCGCTGGTGGAAGCGAATCTCAAGCAGGCCTACGATGATCTGTATACGCCCCTGAAGGAAGCGACCCGGCACGAAAAACCGGTGGAACGGCTGATCTCCAACATGGCCCGGGTGCTGTCGGTGGCCTACATCCTGCAGATTTTCGGCAAGATCAACCTGCAGTTCGAGGTGACCAGCGACGACGACATTCTGGATGAGTTCGTCGCCATCGGAACGCGCGGGATTCTGCGCCAGCACACCATTCAGACCGAGAAAACGGCGCTGTCGGAATTCTTCGAGATCATCCAGAACCAGTACGAAAACGGCTTTATCCAGGAAGACATTCATTTCCGGTTTGAGGGAAGCCTGTTGCACCTGCGGTTTCCTTCGCTTTATACCATTTACGCCCAGAAATACCGGCAGACGTTTTGGAAGTCACCGGCCGAGCGCGACACGTTGCGCGACGAAATTCTGGCATTCGAAGCACCCGACGACCCTAATAACTTTTTCCGCAACATCCGTTTCAATGCCGATGCCAGTGACCCTTCCGACAAACCCAAGCGCGTCGTTACCGGCTCATGTTCAATGACCTATAGCAAGTTGACTGACAAGTTTGGAGTTGATTTTCGTGGAAAACGAGTAGAGCGAACGATGATGTAAAGTCCCGGAAAAAGAAGGAATTATCTACTACACTACTACAACGAGAGTTATCCACCTGATTATCAATAGTAAACGTGTAGTAAAGTTGTAGTAATTCCGTAGTAAACCTGTAGTAATGTAGTATTTGTAGTAGGCGCTACTACAAAAAAACTACAAACCGAACCCATCAAGCTATTCATTTTCAATCAATTGCCGAATTGTAGTAGTGTAGTAGAACTACGACCCCGAAAAATCAGCAAAAAACATGGAAACGCTGGAAGTCGAAACCGAAAAAGTACAAAAAACCGAGCCGGTGATTGCCCGCTTTAGCCGCTGGCGGGATGGGCAGGGGCAACTGTTTCTGGTGCTCTACAAAGTGGGCGGTTTCGATGCCGGTGGCACCTGGCGCGTGAGTCAGATCGGGCTGTTGAACATCGATACCGAAGTGCCGCAGGAAGTGAGCCTGGCCCAGTTCCGGGACTGGGTCGAAACCGGGACGCTGAAACGCTTTACGGGCATCGTGGCCATGTGATGAAACCAACGCATTCATTCATTTTATAACCTCTAATCAATCATTTTTATGCAAGACGCACAAGTCGTTACGGGCAAGTATCTGGGGACCGGCAAGGTCAAAGAAGTGGGGCAAAACGGGTACACGGTCCGCTCGTTCTGGATCGATATCACGACCAATCCGGAATACCCCAATACGCCGGAATTTCAGTTGAAAGGCGATAAAGTCAATCTGGTGAATGACCTGAAGCCGGGGCAGACGATTGTGGTCAAATACAACCTGGATGGCCGCAAATACGACAAGACGGCGGAAGGCGGCAAGAAGGGCGTGGTGACCAACCTGAACGCCTGGCGCATTGAAGTGGTCCAGACGCAATCGGCGGCTGCGGTGGCCGGTTTACCCCAGGCTCCGGTTCCGAACCGGACGGCGGGACTACCGCAGCCCGCACCAGCCGGACTGGGAAATGCTGCCGACGACGATATCCCTTTCTGATATGCCCGTCGATTACAAACGCTATCATCCGAAGTGGAGCCTGATCAGTCGCCTGATCCGGTTCCACCGGGCAAAAGGCCGGTGTGAATGCTGTGGCGTTGCCAACTACTCCGTTGGTCAATGGCGGGAAAACAAGTGGTTGCCGGTTCACGGCACGCCAGAAGCGGATCGACTCGGGGCGGGGTTAGGCAGCTATAAGGAAGCGACCGCCTACCGGGATGAGCATAACCTGCGGTTTAACGACTATCCGATGGCAAAACTATCGGTTGTCGTGTTGACCGTCGCGCATCTGGATCACGATATCACCCACAATCGGTTTGATAACCTCCAGGCGCGGTGCCAGCTCTGCCATTTGTCGCACGACCGGCGGGACAATGCCGAACGCCGGATGTATGGGCCAACGGGGCGGTTTTACAATCAACTCCGGCTTTTATAAATGTAGTAGATCACTTTCTAAGCAAATTTTATTTTTCTTTAATCAATCCATTCCTCCTGAATAGAAAGTCAACTATTCCTGGTTAATAAACTGACGTTTTTCGTAGATTGAATTTTTAAATAAGTTAATGAATGAAATAATTCTAATGGATCGATATCGATTATATTTATTAAAATATACACCTAGAGATATTTTAATAAATAAATCTAGCTAATTATGAATAACCTCACTTGGAGGGGTAATGTGATTCTTATAATCCAACAAATCCTTCTCTGTTTCAAAAAGGCTCTTCTGTGGGCTAAGAAATTCTACGGTGATACTGATTCTGGGCAACCCATCACGGTCACCCGATGGCTTCAAATCGTAGATGCCACTACTGACCACCAATTCGTGAATTTCACGACGGTGACGGATAACAATGCTATTGCCAATACTGCCATCCAAAATGATTTGAATAATTTTTGCCTGAAAATAGGGATACTCATTGGCTTCTCCGCAAAATTGATTGACCCAAACAGTGTCACCAATCAGAAACGGGATTTCAACTGGACGTAAGGAAAGTTTCATGGAAATAATGGAGTTAAGATTAATTTCTAGATTGATGTCAGTGCTTGTGTGAAGCAATACACTTATTATGAAGCCTGGTGCTTTCTTTGATCATAGCCTTTTGCCAAATTGAGAAATGCAAATTTTTGGAATGCAGTTTGGCTATCTGATTAATATGAAGGAGATAATTGGCTTGAACTTGCGGACGTACCTACGCCTGTTGGTCAAAATCGATTTGGATCATTTGAGCGGTGGTTTTTGGAGCAACTTGGCCGACAGCTTAGGATACAGGGGGCAGGGAAGGGGCTCATTGTGAAGTGACTATACTAAAGATACGGAAAGTATTCCGAATAAAGATAAGAAGTTAAAATAACCTCCCATTCGCAAATAAATCAATTTTTTAAATGTTCAATCATGAAGCGATCTTTATGTGGTTAAGCTTAAATGCCCCGAATAAAATAGCATAAAAAACCTATATCGAGTTCTATGCATACGACGAAAATAGCTATCAAAATATGCGAATTGATTTTCATCGGATAGTCAGAATGAAATTGACCTTAAAAACAAAACCCAGCATGACATGCCGGGAAATGTCAAAAATTAAACGTGTACTACTTTATTCTTTTCTGAACACACAAATAGTATACCACAGGTAACTCCCTGATTAATTACTCCAGCTTATGAACTTAGCACTTGTTGATACTCTACTGTCAAATTTCTTACGTATTTTTCAATTGGTTCACTATCAAATGCCTCTATGGGCAAGTCGGTTCGTCTCCCAACCTCATCAACCACACACGCGGATATTAGAGTATAGCCTTCTGCCACAAACTGAGATAATATATCAAAGAGAGTTTCAATATCCTCACTGAGAATATTTTGGCTCACTACAGAACCATCAAAGCCAAGATGAGAAAACTGAAGGAGCATTTATTTACAACTAGAGTTTATCGGCAGGAAATACAATCTCCCGATGGATTGTTGCAAGCGGATTATTTCAATGAAGGAGCTACGATGTTAAATTCCCAATAGGCTTTGAATATTTCAACCATTTTGAGGTATTCAGAATAATTTGTTGGTTTCTTAAAGTAGGAAGTTGCACCGAGTTGGTAGGATCGTTGGATATGGTTTCCATATTCCGAACTGGAAAACATAAAAGTGGGAATCGAGGAAATCGGGGGACTGGCCTTTAATTTGGTTAAAGCGTCAAAGCCATCCATTACCGGCATATTGATGTCTAAAAAGATGAATGTGGGTGGAGTTTCATCGACATGGATAGCATCCAGTAATTTTTCTCCATCTTCATACACTTCAATCTGAATGTTCGGATAATATTTCTTAAAAGCTTCCTGGAAAATCCATACATCGTCTTGATCATCATCTGCTAAATAAATCTTGAGGTTACATTTCACTCGGTGGTATTTAAAGGGGAAGGGCGATAAATTTGCCTATTGTACAGTGATAACAGGATTTTTTCGGCAAATGTTTTAAAATATTGAATATCACTTAATTATCATAATTCAATATGAGTATTTTTGCTTACATAAAATTAATTAAGTGCAATAATCCTCCTTAATAAGAAAGACAAGTTTGTAAGCTACGGTGCAAAAAGAAAACCCGCTGCTACCAACAGCGGGTCATCTAAAAACGGGATCGACAAGAGACGCTAAATTAAGCAACTTTCCCAAAACTGACCATGCAAATCGAAATCCCCATCAAACCGCACGTTAAAGCCTATTTAACCCACCCGGATGTATTTGGCCCTGAAGCGATTCAGGTTCGCAAAAACAGCTACCTGGGCCGGGTGATCATTGGCCTGTTGAGCCAGTACCCCCTCGACGATTGCGACTGGGGCGAGGGCTTCAAACCCCTGCCCATCCTGACTGGCGTGACGCTGAGCGTCGCCTGTTCGTTTCCGCTCCGCACCGAGCTGGTCACCGACGACAACCTGATCCGCCTGGGCCATATTCTGGAAGACTATTTTGAAAACGGCCTGATCAGTTTTGTCAAAGGCCGCATGGACCGGCTGCCCTCGCTGCAGGGATCGGTCAAGCGGTTTTACGAGATTTTCCAGATCAACCCCGAGCATTACGACTACGATGCCGCCTTTAAGCTCGTTCGGCGTCACCAGCTCCGCAGTCTCAGCACCCCCGCCAAACGACTGCAAGCCGCCTAAAATAATCGTGTCCTATTTTGGGCCGATGGCGTCCTATTCCCCTGAAATCGTGTCCTGAAAACGAAAAACCTGTCCGCTTTCTACGGGCAGGTTTTTTCGTTTCCATTCCTTCTTTATAAAGGCCCGTTTTTGGGGCCGAATCCTGTCCTGTTTCCCCCTTATCCGAATCCGTAGTTTCGACGCATGGGAATCACGGAGCAACGCATTGGGGAATGGGGACAATTTGCCAACGCCGGGGGCATCCGCCGGTTGAAGCTATTGGCCGAAACCGACGTGCTGGCCATCCTCGATCCCATCCAATTCCCAAACGCCCTGCCGTTTCCCACCCTGGCAGGGGACCATCTGATCGTACCGGCGGGGGCCACGGTCTACGAGTTCTGTTTTGCCAACGGTACCTGCGGCCTCAGCGTGGGACATACCGAAACCGAGAACGGCGACGCCTTCGAGCTGGTGATTGGCTTCGAGGTTCCCAAACAGCGCGCCGACGTGCTGGCCTGGATCGTTCGGAATCTGGGTCGGCGGTGGGTGGCGCTGCTGCAGGACTACAACGGTACCAATTATCTGGCGGGTGATGTCGAGACCCCGCTGGAGCTGACCACCACCAAAGGAACCGGCAACCGCCCGGCGGACCGCAACGTGATCCGCTTTCAACTCCGCGGCCGGCAGTCCCACCCGGTCTGGCTGCTGGACAGTTTCGAAAACGCCGACCTGTTCCCCAATGCCGATTGGGGTCCCGAGTTTGATCTCTCTTTTACTTCCTAAGTATATGCCCCTGAACATCCAGCAAATCAAAGACCAGATCACCGACACCTTTTCGGGCAGCCCCCCCAAACCCTTCCGGTTTTTATCGCCCCTGGTGGTGCGCGATTTTCTCATCAGCCTCATCGACTGGGTGACCGGTCAGGATTACACGCCCGACCACGAGTGGAACGGCACCCAACTGCGGTTTAAAAAAGCCGATGGCGTCAATGGGGCGTATACGGATTTGAAAGGAGCCAAAGGCGATAAAGGTGATCAGGGCAATCCGGGAACACTCACGGCCAGTGTGCTGCCCCAAAGCGATGGCTTTGATACTGACCTGTTGGTGGCGCAGACCGCTTCCGGTCAACTCATCAAAACCCAGGCGCTCCGAGTCCTGGGTGTGGTGCCTTCGGCCACTCTGGAACAGCCCTTTTCACCCACGCGGCTCCGGATCGGCCTGGGCAGCGAACTGGTTAGCCTGTTTTTCGGCGGTAAGCTCAGCAACATGATGGCGTTCGGAATCGCCCGGGGGCTGTTTTCGTCCCCCGCCGTGGCCCTGACCGGGACGGCGACGATCGCCAACGTCACCGCCCTGACCGACGACGGCGACAACATCGATGCGATTTTTAGTGGGGGCGTTTCGGGCGGAACGGTGCAGATGACCTACGCGTTTACGACGCCCTTGCTGGTTTATAGCCAGGCGACTTTTCGTTTTTTTTCCGTTTCACGCTTTCCCTACACAACCGAGGTGAGCAACCTGAAAGTGGAATGGCAAACGTCGGCTTCGGGATATCCTTTTCGTACGGTTTATGACGGCGTGCATGTTTTGAAACAGGGCCTATTTGAAATCCCGGCCACCACCGAGCCTGATTTTCCATTGCGGGGTTTGCGGGTGACCTATACCATTGCGGCTAACATGACCGTGCGGCTAATGGAATTGGGCATCGCCCACGCACGTCTACCGTTTGGCCGGGGAACCCTGGCGGAACTGCACCAGCCCAACTTGTTCTCGAAAGCGAACATCTTTTCGGGGGGCACTACCTTTAACGGGGATGTGACGTTGAAACGACTGATCGCGTCGGGCAATGCCCCCAGTGTTGCTGTCAACGCGGTGAACGCCACCGGGGCCGGGGTCGGGGCCACGGCCTCGCTGGTGGCCGGGTCGACCGATCTGGCGGGAACCCTGACGCTGACCACCGGCACCACGCCGGGCACCAATGTGGTGCTGGCCACGGTGACACTGGCATCGGTTTTGTCGGCGGCTCCGAAGGCGGTGCTGCTGACGGCCCGCAACAACCAGACGGGCATGAGTTTCAACCGGTTTTTCGTGGGCACCAAAAGCAGTTCGGGTTTTACGATCAACGCCACGGACTCGGGACCGGCGGGCAGCACCACTTTTCAATTCGACTATATCCTCATTGCGTAAAATGGAAAACACCCTACTCGCCCAACTGGGCCTGCTCCGCCAGCCCTCGGGAGCCATTTCCGGCATCGACCTGCCGATCTCACCCACCCCGCTGCTGGCCGATGGCCTGCAGCGCCGGGTCCGGCTCAAACGGCTGACCTTCGACGCGGATCTGGAAATTTCGGTCCTGTTTGAACTCTACGTCTGCGATGCGGACGGCAACGATCTGTATGCGCTGTATGGCCAGGACAGCACGCTGTCGCCGTTTGTGATGCGCGAACGGATGGCGCGGGTGCAGCCCATCGAGATTCCGCGCACCACCGCTGGCTCGTTTCGGGACGCGGCCACCGGGGCGCTGGTCGATGCGGAAACGCCGGGGGCCGTGCCGGAACTGGCTTTTTTCCAGTCGATGGCGCTGGGTCACCTGCAGGCGCAGGGTTTGCCGCTGACCGGAACGGAGCCGTACCTGGTGGTGGTGTATCTAATGCTGGCGAACATCATCCGGGAAAAAGACGCTTTGGGAGAATTCTGATGGAAAAGGGAATCATTGTGCGCTACCGGGAAGAAGACCCGGACAAATCGGACCGCTGGGTGCTGGTCGAACCCCTGACGTTTCAGACGCTGATCGGGGAAGTGATTATCCCGGCGGGTTACGTGACGGATTTTGCCAGTGTGCCCGCGCCGTTGTGGAGCGTTTTCCCGCCCATCGGCCGCTACAACCGGGCGAGTCTGCTGCACGATTACTGGTACGATCAACGGCTGGGCGAAGACCGGCTGGGGGCTAAGCTGGCCCGTAAGCTGGCCGATCTGGAGTACTGGTCAAGGATCGACCAGATCGAACCCCACCGCAAGCTGCGCAACCGGCTGATGTATTGGGCCTGCCGCTGGTTTGGCCGAAGCTGGTGGGAGAATTGAGTCCTGGGGAATGCCCGAATAGTCGAACAGATTCCGGTCTGATTGGACCTTTTTTGTATGCTTGAAACCCTGCTTTCCGCCAAATGGGCGCTGGAACCCCTCTTTCACGAGCGCATGGCCGATCTGGCTCTGCGTCGCCTGCTGGCCGGCAAACCCCTGTTTGATGTTTCCGAAAACCGGCAAGTTCCCCGCTTCGTCAGCACCCTGACCGGCCACGACGACGTGGGCCAGGACGACTGGGGCGCGGATCGTTCGGCCGCCGTGCCGGGCTATTCGTCCCTGTCCAAAGTATCGGCCAAATCCGGCCGGGTGGTCGTGCTGCCAATCATGGGTACCATGAGCCGCTACGGCGGTTTGTGCGCCTGGGGATCGGAGGATACGGCGAACTGGGTGCTGGAAGCCAACCGCGACGAAACCATTTCCGCCATCGTGCTGGAAATCAACTCGCCCGGTGGCGAGGTGGACGGCACCGAAATGCTGGGCGAAGTGGTGCGCCGGTCGGGCAAACCGGTGGTGGCCTGGGTGGCGGGCATGGCCGCGTCGGCGGCTTACTGGGTGGCCAGCCAGGCGCGGGAAATCATCATGGAAAGCCCCACCAGCTCCGAAGTGGGCAGCATTGGCGTGCTGGCGATGCACGTCGATGCCAGCCAGTATTACCAGCAGGAAGGACTGTCGGTCAACATCATCCGGGCCGATGGCTCCGAGGACAAAGCCTTGTTTAACAGCATCGAACCGCTCTCCGATGCCGTGCGGACGGAAACCAAAACCGTACTCAACGACATTCGCCAGTCGTTCATCAAAACCGTGCAGCGCGGGCGGCCGGGTATTTCCCGCGACGTGTTTTCCGGAAAAATGTATTCCGGTCGGCAGGCCCTGACGCTGGGCATGGCCGACCGCATCGGTTTTCTGGGCGACGCCATCCGCCGGGCCGATCAACTCGCCAAATCCGCCTGATCCGCAACTTTACATCTTTTCCATACCACAATCATGAAAAAAATCCGCCTGAGCCTGCGCCACTTTTTCCAGACGCAGGCTGAAGAAGAGAACCCAGCTACCCCAGTGGTCGAAACCCCACCGGTTGAAGCCTCCGCCGAAAACGAGCCACTGTCTTCGGAAGCACCGCCCACTGAAGAAACCGCCCCGGTGGAAACCGCCCCCACCCAGGCCAGCGAGGACGTGATGCAGGTGGAAATGAGCGAAACGGAGTACCAGACGCTGCTGGCCGACGCCGGTCACTGGCGCAAAAACAAAGCCGAGCTGGAGACCCTTCGGCGCTGGCACGGCAATCTGGTGGGCCAGGCCGTCACGCCGGGGGCTGACGCCAACACCGGGACGACCGGCAAAAAGCGGTCCTATGAAACCGCCCCCTGGAATCAGTAAGCTTGGCTTTTCGGACTATCCACACCACTTTTTTTACTTCAACCGCCTGATCCACGATGCCCGATGCATTAGACCTGAGCGCGCTGGCCGGCACGGCCACCGACTACGCGCGCGACAACAAAGACCACATTTTTTCAAAAGCCCTGGCCCCCGGCGTCAGCGGCCTACCCGGTACGCCGGTCAAACCGCTCGACGAGTACGTCATGTCGATTCCGGGCAATGACGAAGTTGTTTTGACCGAACTGGTGATGGGATCGGTGGTGCAACCCTCGCAGTACAACGGCTTTACGCCCAAAAACAACGTCTTCAAGATCAAACCGCGCAAGGCCAAAGTCAAGCCCTGCAAGGTTGATTTGAAGTTTACCCAGGAGAAGATCATGGCCCTGTGGAAGACCTACTACGGGCAGATCAAGGGCGGCAAGATCAACAAGGAGGAAGTGCTCTTCGAGCAGTTTATCATGAATGATGTCATCAAGCGCATCCAGACCGATCTGCGCAATGCCTACATCAACGGGGTGCGCAACGACGCGGGCACTTCGCCCCTGGATACGATGGACGGCCTGTTTAAAATCTACCAGTCGGAGATTGTTTCGGGCGGGGTACCGGCGGCCAACATCGCCACGATTGCTGCCATTACCGAAGCCAACGCCGTGACCCAGTTCGAGAAGATCATCGATGTGCTGCCGACCGAGTACTTCTACCAGGATCTGGTGTGTCTGACGCCCCTGTCGCACCTGAAAGCCTACGAGCGCAATTACCGCAAGGAATACGGCACGCTGCCCTACAACGCCGGTTTTCAGAAGCAGACCATCGAGGGGACGGTGATCGAATTTCTGGTCGAGCCGTATATGCTCACCACCGGGCTGACGGCGTTTGAAGCCCCGCTGATTCTGCCGCGCAACATCATCGCCTGGCTCTACGACGACGAATCGGCGCAGTCGAACCTGACGTTCGATTACAACGTCCGCGAGCGGGACCTGGCCTGGGTGATGGACTTCCAGGTGGGCATGGACGTGGCCATGCCGAGTCTGATCTGGAGCGGTCAGGTCTAAGCCTTTTTCACTTTCTGTTTCACTTACTTAATCTGTTGTTAGCTGCATGAAAACCAAAGCGGTTATTCGTTTTTTAGGGGCCGGGTTGGCCTTCCTGATCGGGGTGGTGCTGCCCTCCGAAGTGTTCCACCACCTGGCTGCCGATCCCCTGGGCGTGGCGGCTCCCGTGCTGGGGATGGCCTACGTCAACTTTGCCAACCTCGACGGCCAGTCGTTTCAGGCCCCCAACCCCGGCGGCCTCAGGAAAGTGCTGGTGGTGTTGTCCAAATCCATCCAGGGCATCTGGCCCACGCTGGCCGAAGCCGGTACCGGCGAAGTGACGGCGCTGCCCGAGCTGGTAGGCACCGACAAATTTGCCGAGTACCAGTTTCCGGACGGCACGGCGGAAGTCAACTCGGATTCGAACGGCGATCCGGGCTTTCAAAGCCACAAGCACACGATCGAGCTGATGCTGGCCGGGTTTTCGAAAACCATCCAGGGGGAGCTGAAAAAGCACCTGAACGCGGGCAGCGTCTGGGTGGTGGAGATGAACGACGGGCAGTACGTGGTGGTGGGGTCGAGCGACAACCCGATCTTTCTGAAGAAATCGTTCAAGGGCGGTAAGAAGGGCAACGACAAGCGGGGCTTTACGCTGAAGGGCGAGCAGGACGGTTTCATGTGGGATCTGCTGCCGATTCAGGCGTCGCTGGTGGCCACGCTGCCGATCCAACCCGCCCCGGTATCCTGATCGATGCTGACGAAGTTTAAACTGGTGAACGTTCCCCAGGGGGGCGTTCGCCATTCGGTCGGAAACCTGGGCCTGGTGAACATCGACGAGACGCTGACCGATGCGCTGGTCGAAAAGCTGATTCAGGCCGGATTAAACCACTATTTTGAACCCGCCGACAACCCATCGGCACCATCCACCCCACAACCCCATGGCGAAAGTGAAAACACCCCCAGCCGGAAAGGCACCCGAACCGGCGACCGATCAGGACCTGAAACAAAAAGCCCAGCAGAAGCTGGAAGCCCTGCTGAAAAGCCGGGAAGGATCGGATGAACCCGACGCGTCGGACGAATCAGAAGAATCGGACGATGATCCGGATGAGTAGTTAACGCCGAAATTGTTTGTATGTAAAAACCGGTTGGCCTTGAGGTCAACCGGTTTTTTGTTATGTTTGCCCTGCGAACGATTATTTATTAGAAGACGACCAACTGGCAGGACTCAAGACCTGCCGGTTGGCATACCTTTGTAAGTAGGGTAACTGGTCGTCTTCTTGACTGATCGTTCGCAGTGACCAACCGGCTTCATATATGCTCCGTCCTGCCTGTCTGCCCTCCCTCTCGAATTTTCTGCAACAGGGCGGTATTGCGCCCCACCAGCTCCAGCAGCTCCTGACGAGTTATTCCGACGAAGTTCAGTTTATATTGGCAGAGCAGATCAACCACTATCATGAGCCGGAACTCTGGATCGATGCCAAAACGTGGCAACAAACCGTCGATGAATTTGGCGAAGCCCTCCGATCAGAAACCCCGGCCCCGGATGAAGTCCTGTCGGACGACTAATTTGGCGTGTAGGTTGGAGGGATGACCGAAACCCAACTGCAACAGGAACGGGCGAAAGCCAAAGCCGCCTGGAACCTGACCAAACTCCAACTGCGCAGCAGCCAGGCCACCCCGGCCGATGTCGAGCAGGCCCGGCGGGTGTACGAGAACCTGAGCACCGCCCAACCCGCCCCCCAGCCCGAAAAACCGGCTCGTCCCCTGCGGCAACCTGGTGCCAGTTTGCCGCCCGATCTGGCCGCCCTGGTCGACACGATCCGGAGCGAGCAGAGTGAGATCAGCCGCCGGAAAGCCGAACTCTCCAATTCCCTCAAAAGCATTCCCGACGAACTGGCGTGTCCGGAGGTGGTGCAACAGATCCTGACGCTCCGAAGGGCCTGGGTCGAAAAGCAGGATGAAATCCGCTACGCCCTCGACCACGGCCACCGCCCGGTGAGTGAGCCGGTGAAACTGATCGAAGACAGCTACGCGGCTTCGCTGCCCACCGATAAGTTTGAGCTGGACCGGCTGATGCGTTACGAGAAATCGAAACTGAGCAAATACCGTAGCGGCCTGGAACGGGCTTCGACCGAAGCCAAAAAACAGCACTACCGCACCCAGATCGCCAAAGCCGAATTGAAGCTGGAGCGGATGGTCGCGATCTTCAAAGCCCTTTGATGTCGTCCTGTGATGTCCACCCGGTGGCGGTCAGTTTTGCGACTCAATCACGTGTTCGCAAACCATGACGGAATTATTTGTTACCGAAAAACGCCGGGTGCAGGACCTGGTGCCCTACGAAAAGAATCCCCGCAAAATTACGGCCGCCAAACAGCGGGAACTCGAAAGCAAGATCGGCCAGTTTGGCCTGATCGGTTTGCCGGTGGTCGATGCGGATGGCACGCTGATGGCTGGCCACCAGCGGTGCAAGGTGATGCTGGCGATGGGCAAGGGCCACGAGCTGATCGACGTGCGGGTGGCCACCCGCAAACTGACCGAAGCCGAGTTCAAGGAAATTTCCGTCATCGAGAACAGCACCTTCGGTGAGTGGGACAAACTGCTGCTACAGTCCGACTTTTCGGAATACGTCGATCTGGGCAGCTACGGCATCGATCTGGGTGATCTGGAAGCCCAGTTGAAGGAAGCGCTGCCGGAAGAAGAAAAACCGGAAATGCCGATTGTGGCCAAGTTCTCGGAGAAATACACGGCCTTTATCATTGTCTGCACCAACGAGATCGACGAAACCAACGTGGCCGAACTGCTGGCCGTCGATACGATGCAATGCTACAAATCCACGCTCGTGGGCAAAACGTACGTTCTCACCGCCAAACACCTCCAGGACCAATGGAAAGCTGCCAGATCGTAATTCCGAGCCACAAACGCCACACGCGGGTGCTGACGACCAGCGTGGTGGAAGGCGCGATCCTCTGCGTTCCGGAAAGTCAGGAAAAGGCCTACCGGCTCTGTAACCCCAAAGACGAGATCGTCACCCATCCGGATTCGGTGGTGGGCCTGGCCCGCAAGCGCGACTGGATCATCCGGCATTTCGGCAACGTGTTCATGCTTGATGACGACATCAAGGCGTTCCGGCGGCTGTATACCCAGCCCGGCGAACCGGCGGACGTGGACGAGCGCACCGCGCGGGAAATCATTCAGGCGACGGCCGAAGCAGCCCGGCAGGCCGGTGCCTACCTGTTTGGCTTCAGCTCCAGCCCCACGCCGGTTTCGTATATCTCGCTCAGTCCGATTCAGCTCAGCGGCTACGTGACCGGCTGTGCGCACGGCGTGCTGGCGGGTAGTAAATTGTGGTACTCCCCGGAGATTAAGTGCAACGAGGACTACTGGATCAGTTGCCTGAATGCCTACGAACACCGGCTGATCTGGAAGGATACCCGGTTTTACTTTTATCAGAAGGATACGTTTGTGAATTCGGGGGGATTGGCCGAGTTTCGGAACCTGGAAGCGGAAGAGAAAGATTTTGAATATCTTCAACGAGTATTTGGAAGGGATGTGGTTACTTTAAAGAAAGCGCGTGGGAAGGCGAAGTTGAAGCATCCGTTTCAAAAGACGTTGAAAATAGGTTTTTAGTTTGAAGCTATTATATATTTAAATAACAGCTATTTTCTAAAGAACTTTTATTGCCCAATAAACTATATCATAATATAAACAACAAATATACAATGGAAGATAAGCCGATAGATCAAGAATTACTTAAAAAGATAAAAGATGCTTTGGTTAAATCAGGGTTCCCACTTGAGATGAATATAGCCAATATATTAGATCAACATAGATGGGATAATCTTATTTCTACCCAGTATTTAGATTTCGAAACGAGGCAAATAAGAGAATCAGATATTATTGCCAGTAAAATTATTAATGGAATTGAAATTAAAATATTAATAGAATGTAAAAAATCTACAGAAAAACAATTGGTATTATATCAACCACAACGAACCTTTTTTGTCGATAATATATATGGATCAAGCGATTATTTTAAAATATTCCCTTATCTTGACCCAATAGAAAGCATTCAGGAATATGAAATTTTATCACAATTTTATTTCCTCCCTATATTATATAATTCCTCTGTATTTTCTTCAAATTTAATTTTCACAAAAGGGAATAATATTGAACAAAATAATACACCATTCTTCACGTCTTTAAATGGACTATTAAAAAGATCAATAATAATTAGATCTAGGTCAAATCGTAATATTAGATCTATTTATCTATATGTTGTTATTTATGAAGGTCATTTACTGAGATTAACCACCGGAAATGATTCAAAAGAAATTTTAGAAGAAATTGATTATGGTCAATATAAAATGCAGTATTTTTTCCAAGACCCAATCTTAAGTTCTGAAGTGAAAGCAAAAGATATACAAGATTTTGGAGATACTTTTTTAATCGAAATAATGAAACCTTCCTATTTAGTGAAATATTTAGACGGAATAATGAAGGCATTTAAAGATATTGACACGTCGTTGTTTGATCAATGGGGAGAAGAGGCTATTGAATTACCTTTTTAATTTTGCTTATTTAGCTATCATAACCTTCTATTTTTCGAATAAATTTGACAGAATTTACTAAATTATTAAATATTAAAACTGATTCATCATAGTTTAACAGAGGATTATCATGAGCATATGTATTATCATTTCGAACTTTATTAAATGACTCAAGTATATTCATTGAATATTTTAGAATATTTTCAGCCATATTAGAATCAATCATACCCTTTTGTTTAATACATTTTACATATTTCCCAAATATAGCATTTAAGGACTCTTCCTTTGAAAAAGCAATTCGATGTTTTACACAAAGTGCCCTTATGAATTTCACAAAAAAAGTATGAAGCCTATCTAATCCAATTTCAGGCTCATTTTTATCTATAGTTTC
This sequence comes from Larkinella fluvii, assembly GCF_051857545.1. Lineage (NCBI taxonomy): Bacteria > Pseudomonadati > Bacteroidota > Cytophagia > Cytophagales > Spirosomataceae > Larkinella > Larkinella fluvii. The sequence goes on from NZ_JBPZHB010000007.1 coordinate 423,709, forward strand.
TCTTATATTTTCAGCTAACTTAGCAAATGCTTCATCATCGTTGATTGCTTGAATAGAGTCAATTTCAGGAACAATTTTATCTTCATTAATTAATTTCAAAATATTAATACATTCTTCAACTAGAAATGGATCAGCTTTAGGCTCATTGAATTCTCCATACATCTTCAATCGATTATCCATAACTAACCTTAAATCAACTAAATCAGTTAATAATTTTCCAATAATAAGTTTAGATTCTAAATCCCAAAAAGCGCGAAGTCTGTTAGCTTTTGAATTTCCATAGATTTTATATTTTTCAAGGTATATATCTTTATTTACTGAACTTAAAACAAAACTTCTGAAGGATGAGTCAGAAAAATCTAATACATACCCACTCTGCATTTTTAGCAATTCTTCAAGTTTAATTTTCTCCAATGCTGAAAGGGTTCCCATATTGTGGCAGCGATTTTATATTAAAAATTATAATAGTATAATAATATTAAATTTTTTCGGAATAACGCTTTTTTAATCCGTTCTGTCGGGAGATATTACAGGGGAAGTTAAACAATTAACCTCCTGTATATCAATGCAAAACGAGTCAATTTCCCGCCGGAATTTAGAACGGTTTCTGGCCACCACCGGCAAGACCGAGAAAGAGTATTACGAGTGGGCCAGCGAGGTAGGCCGCCGGATGCACATCAACACCCTGGACAAAATGGTGTGCGCCAAACTTGGTCTTTACACCGTCGCCCACCTGGCCCTGATTCCCACTCCACTGCCCGCCGACATCGATCCGGAGCGGGTCGATGAGTACCTGTACGACCACTCCCAAAATCCGTTGGAAATCGCCAAACTCTGGAAACAGGCCTGCGTCGATGCCGAAGCCTGGGTGTCGGTGGAAAGTGTGCTCGATGAGCATCTGGCACCCTTCCCGAAAGAAGACTTCGAACGCTGTGGCGACAAAAACTGGCTGCCCGACGTGTCGCGAAGCTGGTTCCGGAAAACCGGTCGGCACCTGGATGTGCAGGTGGATGAAATCAACGCCATCGCCCCCGCCCAGATCAGCATCGAGGCCATTCTGGATTTCGTCCGAACGTATAAACCTAACAGTTACCAATCGCCCGCGCAGGTGATTCGATTGAACCTCGAAGACCGGTTTCGGGAATTGACCGGTTTCCGAATTAAGGACTACTACGTCGCGCATTTGATCCGATCGGCCCACTTTTCCCAACCGGTCACCACCGAAACCGTTCCCTTCTGAATCACCCAGCCCCTCCGACCGGAGGGGCTTTTTCTTGCTATCTGTATGAAATCAACCGATGTGCCGCACGAACTTCGTGCGTTCAATGCCCTATTCTGCGAAGCGGAGCACGGGTGGAACTACTCCAGCTTTTTCAGCGACTTCGTGGAATTCCTGACTGAATCGTTCATGCCCCAGCGCGTGGGCACCTACGAGCGACTGAAAAAACAATACGGCGATCTGGACCGGTTCGTAAAACTGACCCACGAACTACTGCGGCTCCAGCAGTCCCAAATCGTGACTGACACAAGTTGGTACGATGGCTTGGGCAGCTACTACGAATGCCTGACAAGCCGGGGCAAATCGCAACTCCTGGGGCAGTATTTCACCCCGGAACACCTCTGTGATCTGATGGTTCGGTTGCAGGGCTGCAGCGAGTCACTGAAAGGAAAGCGATTGAAAGTCTCCGACCCGGCTAGTGGATCAGGGCGAATGCTGCTGGCCTTCCACGCCCTGGCTCCAGGCAACTACCACTTTGCTGCCGACCTGGACCCGATCTGTGCGCGCATGACGGCCGTCAACATGGCCCTGCACGGCTGCGAAGGCGAAGCGGTTTGCATGGACAGTTTGAAATGGGAATGGCGGTTTGGCTACCGGATCAACCGCCTGTTGCCCCTGGCTGGTAGCCCCTCCATCGAAGTGATTCAGCCCGAAGAGTCCTACCTGTTCAGCACCCTGCAGGAGAAACCCAAGCCCGAACCGGCGAAGGCAAAACCCGCCCCCCAACCGACCCCCACGGAACCCCAGTCCATCGCCCAAATCCTGCAAAACGGACAGCTTGTATTGTTCTGAAAATCAGCGTTTTAATGAAAAATATTTCTGGAAAAACGCTTTTTTAATCCGTTCTGTCGGGAGAAATTACAGGGGAAGTTAAACCATTAACGCTCTGAGAATCAATGAGAATTACCTGGATTACCCGACTGCGGTCGGTGATGAAAACGGCCTGGGCGCTCTTTCGCAAAGGCATGCTGAACATGAGTATCAGCCTGAAAGTCGCCTGGCGCGTGGTGCGGCAGGAAATTGATCTGGCCACGGTCTACAAACAACTGAAAAAGCGATGAAAAAGAAGACCCCACCGAAGCCCGGCGTGCTCGAGCAGAAACTACTGGCCGAACTGCTGGTGAACCAACCGACCCGGCTCGGCATCCGCAAAAGCGAGAACCGTGGCTTTTCGGATTTGCCACTGTTCAACACATCGGACCGCCAACAAAACTTGTTTGGCTAAACGATAAAGCCCGGATGCAAGGCTTCCGGGCTTTTGCCAGAATGATTACTGAAGTTAAACAATCAACCTCTGACGCCGTGAAATTACGAAAAATCGGGTATCAACCCCGCAAGAAATACCGAAAAACGGAATATGTCCCCGCCCTGCTGCTGGCGGGCAAGTGGATGGAAAAGGCCGGTTTTGCCCTGGGCGAAACGGTGAAAGTCAGCATCGAAGGGACCAAAATTATAATCGAACGATGAGCAAATACGACATCCGGACCAAGAAAGGGTACGATTTTTTTGAGTGCAGCAGTGCGCTGCAAAAATGCATCCGGCGCGGCCACCAGGACCAGGCGATGTTCTGGGCGGTGGAGCTGTACGATTCGGGTTTTGTCGAATACGTCTGGAAGCGCCTTCGGATCATGACCAGCGAAGACATTGGCCTGGCGGAACCGGGTTTACCGGCGGAGATCTGGGCGCTGTATGAAATGCACCGGGAACAGGCCAAGAAGAAAGAGGACAAGAACGAACCCCAACGGTTGTTTCTGACCCACGCGGTTTTACGCTTGTGCCGCGCACGCAAAAGCCGGATGATCGACTGGACATTGATCTGGGCCTGGTTCACGCACCCGTTCCGCCGACAGGACATGCCCGACTTTGCCCTCGACAAGCACAACGAACGGGGGCGTCAACTGGGCCGCTCCTGGGCGCACTTCTTTGACGAAGGCACGCTGCTTCACCCGCATTGGGATGTGGATGGGGAGCGGGATATGCGGATGAAAGCCATGAAGGCGATTATGAATCCGGAGGGGAACGGTTTGTTTGAGTAACAATTGCTCTATTTGCGTTTCTAGATAGAAAGCAGGACTTTGATTGATCAGTAAGCTGTCGAGTAGAGTCCTGCTTTCCACAGTTTATGGAAGGCCCCTCACCAAAACGCTCCCAATTTTGGGAAGGTAATCCGTAGTCAAGTAATAAGTGTATTGTAATTTAAGCGGTTACTAATTTATCCGACTTATAGAAATGGCGATTGAAACCTATCTAGTCTTGGCATTATTCAGAACTCAGCTTGAGAAAGTTGAATTGGATGAAAATTTTGAAATTAATAGCGTTGAATGCAATGAGGTTTTTAAGTCATTCAAAACGAACCTATTGGAAGCCTTAAAGAAAGACTTAACCAAAGTCGTATACACTGAATTAGCTCTGCGAGATGTAATATTTTACCCGACTGACAATTACGCTCAGGACCTATGCTATTGTTATTTCAGATTTGCTGTTCCCCAAGAGCCTGACAATTTCTTAGTTGTACGGCTACTTCCCTTTCAGAATCGGGTAATTTTACATCTCAAAGAGCCTTTAAACCCTGTTTATTCACATAAGCAATTGTGCCGAGCCACTTTTGATAAAGCCGAAGAACTGGCTGACCTTCTATAAACGACCGTTTTGTCAAATCAAAGTCATTGGATTTACCTTTTGTTAATCACTCTAAATTGTCGTAGTCACGATTTTGTTTGATAGGAACAATTATACCGTCCTGGTAATCTCTTTGGCGTCTATGTAATCTTGCAATGACGCTTTTTTTCGGGAGAGAATGACCAAGAAACTATCCATCAAGCGAGCCAAACGGCTACTGAAAATTGATGAAAACAAGCTCGATCGGTATCTCCAGTTTTACGCCAATGAAATTGGTTATGAAGACTTTACCGAGTCGGAGCAACTGAAACTGGAGCAATATTCCAAAGCCTGGGGCATGCTCCGCATGGGCCGCACCGAAGATATGGTGCGCTCGGTGCTCATGAAAGACTACGCCCTACAGGACCGCATGGCCCGCTACATCGTCGAAGAATGCAAGCTGCTGTTCGGAGCCGTCGAAGAAACCGACAAGGAAGGCCGTCGCCGGGCCTCCATCGCCTACTACGACCTGCTGTCCAACATCGCCTTCAAGGAAAAAGACATCCGCGAAGCCCGCGAGTGCCGGCGTGAAGCCGATGAACTGGCCGGTTTGTACCAGCAGGAACTGCCCGGCCTCGATCCCGCCGATTTCCAGAAACCCGGCAAGTACATCTTTATCAACAACGTCAACGTCTACAAAAAACAGCAGGAGCTGGAGTTGGATGAGTAGCGAAAGCCGCAAAGTATACGCGAACCCCAAACAGATTAAATTCCTCCGCAGCCGTGCTCGCCGGAAAACTTTCAACGCCGGGCGCGGTTCGGGCAAAACCACCACCCTGGGCTTCAAGGTCGGCATGATCTTCGACCGCTTTCCCCGCAGCAAATGGGGGCTGGTCGGGCTGACCTACGTGCAACTCGATCTGGTGGTGATGCCCGGTCTGAAAGAAGCCCTGGAGATGATGGGCCAGTTTGAGTATTCCAAAGCCAATCCGTTCGGTACCTACGTCGTCGGCATCAAACCACCCGATGCCTGGCCCAAACCCTTCAAAGCACCGGGAAAGTTAGGCTACCAATACTGCATCACCCACATTTCCGGGGCTACCCTCCAGCTCATTAGCCAGGATCGACCCGAAACCCACCGGGGGCTGAACCTGGATGGGGCACTGGCGGATGAATCGGCGCTGATCAAGCCCGACTTCATGAACAAGGTGATTCTGCCGACTTTGCGGGCCAACCGCTACAAATCATTTTCCTCTGATCCCTGGCACCACGGCTATTTCGATTTTTCGTCGGCCCCCTGGACCCAGGAGGGCATGCACATCTACCACACGGAGGAAGCCTGGCAAAAAGAGCTGGAGCTGCGGAAGAAATTTTCTGCGGAAGAGCTCAAACGCACCCCGCCCGAAAACCTCTTTGTCGAATCGACCTACGTGGACAATCAGGAAATTCTGCCCCTGGACTACGCCGATAAACTGCGCGAGGAACTCGACCCGCTGGAATTCGAGGTGGAAGTCCTCAACCGCCGGATCGGCAAACTGCCCAACTGTTTTTACCACGCCTTTACGACCAGCAAGCACTGCTATTTTGAGAGTTACGGCTACCAGCACGACGATAAATCCGGGCTGACCCTGTATCAGTCCAATGATTACCACCCCGATAAACCGCTCGATGTGAGCCTGGATTTTAACGCTGATATCTGCTGGGCGCTGGTGGGTCAGGAAATCAACCGGGAACTGCGGGTGGTCAACAGCCACTACACCAAGCCCGTTCTGGACAGTCAGGACACCAACATTGTGCTGCAAACGGCGGCCTGGTTTGCGGCCACCTACGAAAACCACCCCAAAAAAGAAGCCTTCGTGTACGGTGATCCGGGCGGGCGTTCCCGGAGTGCCGCTACCAGCAACGAAAACAAACCCTTCTTCGATCAGTTTGCCAATGCCCTCATCAAGAAGGGCTGGAAGGTATTCCGAAGGGAGCTGACGTCCTACCCGCGCCACAAGGACAAGTACCTCCTGATCAACCTGCTGCTGGAAGAAGCCAACCCGCGCGCGCCCCGCATCCGCATCAACCAGAACACCAACAAGGTACTCATCATCGCCATCCAAAGCACCCCCGTCAAGATCGGCGACACCTTCGAAAAGGACAAGACCAGCGAACGCCAGGCCAAACACCGGGAGTACGCCACCGATGGCACCGATGCCCTGGACTACTGGCTGTGGGCCAAATGCCGTCAGCTCCTGCCCGGCCACCGCAAGCAGCAGAATACGTTGTATGTCGCGTAAAAAATTCGAGTGAGTAGGTAGCCTCCAGCAAATTCATTCCGATTCTTCCAGCGCCTATATCCCCATTTTTTGAAATGGAAATTTCCATTCTCGCGAAAGGGCGGGCGCCCCACCGCGTACGTGAAGAAGCGGTTTTTAGGCCGCTTTTCACTTTTCTGATTCATTGTCAACCGGTTCGTAAAAATCGGATTGCAAAAGCTACTCAAAATCGCCCGAAAAATCGTGTCCTTCTTCCCGAAAAATCACTGAAGTAACCTTGCGGCTGTATCAAAACCGCATCCATGAGCAGCGTACACCGTCAAGTGATTGGCATCTCCGAAGTGCTGGCCGAAGTCAACCGGCCCCATGCCCTCTTTGATTTGAAGTTCCGGAAAACTTCCGGTCAGGTTTCCGTCCGGTCGGGTTGCACCCGGCTCCAGCCCACGCAGGTTAACCGGCTCAACGACCGCAAGAAGATGAACCGCTCCGGCATTCTCAAATGCTACCAACCCGGCGAACGCAAGCACTTCGATTGCTACATCGACCTGATCGTCACCTTCAACCACCTGCCGGTAAACCACCTGATCTGATGATTCGCCAAATTGCCAATAACGTGTACGTCGTGCCCTACGGGCAAAAAGGTGCGGCCAGTGTCGTGACCTTCGGCCGGGATGCGTCCACGACGGTCGATGCCTCGCTCGACCGGGGCCGCGCCACCGGCACCAAAGCCGACCACATCCCGCGCGGGGACGACAAAGTGCTGTACCGGCTGCACGAACTGGCCTGCGCGTCGCCCAACAAATGGCAGCTCATCTACACTAAGGCCGATTTTGCTGCCGGTTTGGGGCTGGGTGTCGGCACCCGCCAGGTGGTCGGCGACGAGATCAAACTCACGCCGGTCATCGACCCGGTGTACCAGGAATGGATCGACCGGCTGGGTCTGGATGAATTCGTGCCGGCGGCCGCCCTCCAGCTTTCGTTTGCCGAAGAATTCTACGTGCGGTTTGCCTTCGAGAGCGGGCAGAAACTCCTGTCTATCGACGTGGTGGACGTCTTCGACATTCGCCCGGCCAAACTGGAGAAGGGCCAGACGAAGGTGACGGCCTACCTGATCAACGCCAACTACGGCACCCCGCGCTTTAAAAAAGACGAGTATGTCCGGGTACCCGCCTTCGATCCCACCGACCCGGCCAAATACCCCGTGTCGATGCTGCGGGTGTGCCGCCCGGCCATTCCCGGCCAGAAGTTTTTTGCCCTCTCGCCCTGGTGGGGCACCGAAAACTGGACGAAGGTGTCCAACAAAGTGCCGGTTTTCAACGACAAGGGGCTGGACAACGGTTACTTCATTACCCACCACATCAGCATTCCCGACGATTATTTCGACGCGGAAGGCTTCGAAAACGAAGACGAGAAAAAGGCCCACCAGAAGAAGGTACTCGACGCGATGGCCGAAACCGTCGCCAGTTACGAGAACCCCAACAAGGTGCTGTTCACCTTCCACAAAACCGACACGATGGGCAAGGAACTGCCCGGCGTGCGGATCACGCCTTTGAAATCGACCATCGACGATGAAGCGTTTTTGAACCTCTACAACGCGGCCAACATCGCCCAGGCGCAGGGCCACGGCGTATTGCCAGCGCTGGCGGGCATCGAAACCGGGGCGAAACTGGGTGGATCGGGCAAGGAGCTGGAAGCCAGCGCCAACTACATGCAGGACTTTCTGACGGTGCAGCACCGGCGGCTGATCTTAAAACCGCTGCTGATCGCCCAGAAGATTGACGGACTGGACCCCGCCAAAACGCTGTACATCCAGCGGATCAAAACCTACACCTACGACGTGACGGCCAAAAGCAGCCCCGATAACCCGCGCAATGCCGAATCCGATCCGGAGGGAGAATCCGATCCGGAGCCGAAAACCAAGCCCAAGCCTAACCAACAGAAGCCCGATGCTGATCAATGATACACCCCAACTGAAAGCCGTGTTAGGCGGGGTGCAGAAAACCATGCAGTGGCCCACCTGGCAACCCTTTGTCGAACAGGCCGAGCTGAAGTACCTGATTCCTGCCATCGGCGACGCCTTGTACGACGAGTTGTCGGTGGTGACCAACCCCGAAGGCCGGACGGTGCGGCTGCTAAAACACCTGCGGATCGCGACAGCCTATTACGCCTACTTCATCGGCTTGCCCCAGCTCGTGTCCACCAACGGCGACGCCGGAGTGTCGGTTTCCAACCCCTCGCAGGCCCAGCCGATGGGCAAGTGGCTCTACGTCAGCATGAAAAAGGACCTCATCGCCAACGCCGACCGCGCCCTGGAAGATGCCCTTTTTTACCTGGAGAGTTATGCGGATGACTTTCCGACCTGGAAAAACAGTGCCGCGTATTCGATGACCCACGGCAGTTTCCTGCATTCGGCCACCGAACTGACCCGGTATTTTCCCCACGCCCAGAAGTCGCGCCGGTTGTATCTGGCCCAGCGCGAATACATTCTGAAGGCGGAAGATTTCTACCTCAAGCCCTTGCTGGGCAAACCGTTTTTCGATGACTTGAAGTCGAAGCTCACCCAGACCGGGTACGGGTTCACCGAGGAAGAAACCCACGCCCTGCAGCTCCTGCGGTTTGCGCTGGCCAACGAGTCGTTTCGCGAGTCGATTCCGTTTCTCAATATCACCGAAGACTGGCGGCTATTGGCCGAAACGGACGGCATCACCAACGAGGATTATTTGCCCCGGGATCGCCGGGAAGAACTGGCGCTGCGGGCCGAAAAAGAAGCCGATAAGTTTGCCGGGCTGCTCCAGAATTACCTCGACACAACCGCCAGCCCGACCGTGCTGACGGCTTACTATACCTCGGCGGCCTACACCGCCCCCACCGAAAAGGCCCCAATCGGCCAAGGCTTTCCCAACGATCCCAACCAACCCTATTTCGTACTATGAACCGCGCCTACCTTGCCCTGTTACTCCTGCTCATTTGTCTGCTGCTGGCGGCCGTCAAATACACCACCTTCCCCGATCTGTCGTGGTGGTGGATTACCGCCCCGCTCTGGGTACCCCCCGCCCTGGCGGTGGCCTTAGCCCTGGCCATTTTTGTTTACGCTCTCTTCAAAACGCTGTATGGAACACCTCACCAAACCCGGTAAAGTCCCCGAAGTGGGCAAAACCCGGCCCCTCAATGGCCACGCCGTGCCCGAACTCTCCGCCATCGAGGCCGAAGAAGACCGACTCAAAGCCGATCTGGCCCGCATCGAGAGCCAGAAGCTGGCCATCGAAGACCGCAAACGCCAGGCCCAGGAAGCCGAGCGCACCCGCCAGATCGCCGAACGCGATTCGCTGCTGGAGGACGCCCAGGATTTCCGCGCCCAGGCCCGGCAGGCGACGGCGGAAGATGAGAAGAAAACGCTCTACGGTTTTGCCGCCGATTCCGAGCGCCAGGCCCGCGACATCGACCGGCTATTGGGTCTGGCCACCGCCGACCAACCCACCCCGCCCAAAGCCTGGTTCGAACAGCACCACCGGCTGATGCTCGCCTTTCAGCTCCTGGGCGTAGTCGTAGCGATGTGGGTGGCCTACAATGCCTTCACGGATCTGCACAACACGATTCAGGAAGTGAACAAAAGCCTGGCCTTCGACAAACAGATGCAGCCTTACGATCTGACGTCGGTGCAGAAATTCGCCTACGAGAAGTTCGTGCAGCTCACCGATCTGCCCATCGCCCTGCTGCTGCTCTTGCTGGTGGTGCCGATGGTGGGCTTTTACGTCCTTCCGTTTGTGCAGACGGGCAAGGATTTTTACCGGGAATTCTTTGACGAACTAACCCCATGGCAACGCTCCAAACTCGCCACCTGCTTTATTCTGGGCTTTTTGCTCTTGGCAGCTTTATCGCATCTGGTCAAACCGTAGGGACCGGTACGCCGGCGCGGGACCCCGTAAAGACCAAATTGAAGGTTAATCCCTACCAGATGGCGCTGACGGATCTGAAGGTTGCCGACGAAGGGACGCTGCGCCAGGCCATTTACGATACCGCCCGCGCGCAGGTGGGCATCCGGGAACGCACCAACCGCAACGACCATCCCCAGATTGCCCGGTATAACCGCGCCCTGGGCCTGCCCGAACGGGCGTACTACTGCGCGTCGGGGCTGTACTGGTGCCACCTGCGCAACGGTGTTAAACTCCCGATCCCTAGTCCCGGCAGCGTGGCGAGTTGGTTCGCCGACGCCAAAAAGATCGTCTACCGGCGCAGCAGTCGGGGCAATCAGCGGCTCGGCCCCAAACCCGCCCTGATGGACGGGGTCAGCCTGTTTGCCAGCCACATCGAAGGCTACGCCAGCCCGCGCTGGGACCCCGAAGCCGACGCCATCGACTGCATCGGTTTCAATACCGGCGGCACCAATGGCGTGGGGGGCGTTTACAAAACCCGTAGGCGCATGCGCGAAATCAAGCTGATCGTCAACCAGATCAGCCCCTACTGGCAAACCCAATGAAATGGATCATCAAAGTCATCCGGTTTGTTCAGCTCGACCGGAAGCGTTTTCTGTGGGAACTGGTGGTGGGCGGGCTGGTCTGGGCGGTGGGTTTTGCATTAAGCTGGCTCACCAGCCAGAGCAGCCTGCAGACCTGCCAGGACGAGCGCACCGCCCTGCTGCGGGAAAACTCCCGGCGTCAGGCCCTGTTCGACAGCATTCAGTACGCCGGGCAACTGGCCCAGGGTCAGCAAATCATCTCCACCCAACAACAACGCATCCATGACTTGCAGGAAAAAATGGTGCGCGACAGTCTGCAGCATCTGTCTGAGCTGGACGCTCTACGGGCAATCGTTGACTATGTCACGCCAAAGAATACCGTGGCCCCACGGAGTGGGTCCCGCCGACAGCGTTAGTCTCATTCGTGAAGCCATCCGCAAGGCCCCGGCGGTGCTCGATTCACTGGTGCGGTACGAGTTTTTGAAACAGCGCACCGGCTACCTCAGGGCCGATGTGCAGCACTGCCAGGCCGAGCGGCTGAGCCTTACCCTCTCAATGATCAAATTGCGAACCGAACGGGATTCGCTGAAACAGGTGATTATCCACCGGGACCCGCTGCGCCCCCGCCTGCAACGCGCCCGGCTCGAGAACTGGGGCTGGCGGGGTCTGGCCACCCTAGGAATTTATCTTCAACTACGTAGCTGGATTCGATGAAAACCGTTTGGCTCAACGCCCATTCCTACCAACTGCCGCAGGCCTGGCCCGAATGCACCAGTCGCCAGATCATGGCGCTCTTGCCGCTGACGCTGGTTCCGCTGGAATTACTCGAACCCCCGGAACGGGCGGTGTTGAAAGCCCGCGCGCTGGCGGAGATCATGCCGATTCCGAAAAAAACCGCCTACCACCTGACCGTCGAGCAGCGGTACCGGCTGGGCCAGCTCACAAGATGGATCTGGAACGAGAAACTGCAGCACAAGCCGCTGGATTGGTTTGAAGTCGACGGCGTTCGCTACCACCTGCCCGATCTGCACTACAGCAACACCTCGGCGATTGAAATTGCGATGGCCAACATCCACTACCTGGCCTACACCCGCCCCGAAAACCCCAACCCGCTGGCGGTCTATGCGCTGATCGCGACGCTGTGCCGCCCGGTGCGCAGGGATGCCGAATCGTTCCGACAGTCGGCCGACTGGAACGGTGATCTGCGCGAGGAGTTCAATTCGGTGCTGGCCGACGAACGCGCCCGCAAGTTTCAGAAGCTCAGTATCGGTCAGGTGATGGCGGTGCTGAAATACTTCGAGTGTATGAACAACCGGTTTTTTGAGAGCTACCAGGATGTGTACGACAGCGACGAGTCGGACGAACCGCCCCTGTATAAAAACGGTGAAGGCATCCTGACCTCGCTGATGGACATTGCCAAACTGGGCGTATTCGGCAACTTCGATCAGGTTTGCAAACAGAATGTGCACACGGTCTGGATTTTTATGCGGGATAATAACCTGAAAATCAAACGGGAAACTGAGCGGCTGGAAAAGGAGATTGAGAGTTTAGGATCGGACATTTATTGAAGCCTTAGCGCCTTTCACCAATTTTATTTCATCATCATAATTCCCAATATCGTGAGCATACGTTAAAAGTACGATGAGACGTTTTAAGAAAAATCTCAAAATTTATTTAAAAAATACTTCTTAATATCATTATCTGAATTTCTACCTTTATAGTAATTATCAAAATTTAATTCTTGATAAGTTGTATCTTTTTCCGAGTCGTAATATCTCATAAAATAGATAGAGTTGCTACTTAAATTTGAAACTTTTTCTTCAAAATCTTTCCATGTCTTCAAAACAGAATTCACTATTACATCTAGATCATCAAGTGTTAACTCCGGCGTAAAGCTTAGCATACAGGCAGATACAACTGCGAATTTTCCATAACGGAAAGCATTTCCATATGTCGCAATACCAAAAACGCTATTACCTGCTTTCTTGTAACGTTTCTCAATTTCATTTAATAATTCATAGCAATAATATCCCGAAAAATATTCCTTGTATCTATTTGAATTATTTAAGGTTGTCACAAAGTTATTTTCTCTAAAAAGAATTTTGTAACTATTTCGTCGAGCTTCAGAGGGTTTTATATCACAAGTTTTACAGATTCTTAAAAAAAGTTCACGGTTAATTATTTGTGATCTATTGATATAACCTGCTTTGACTCCATCTGAGAATTCGCCTTTTTTTCTCTCATAAAAATACCCATACTCCTCATAAATTAATCTTTGTAGCTCGACTTGAACGCTATCATTTGACCGCCTATCAGCTTCATCAACAGCCGTTTGCTGATTAGTTGCTTTTGAAATAGCTTCTATAAGTTTTAGTTCACTTATTCCTTCAGGCCCTGACTTAGGGGTGAAAGTTATTAGTTTAAGGAGAACCTCTTTGTTATTAAATCTTCTGTTTATTTCTTCAGGATCGTTAATAACGTCCTCGTAAACACGACTTAATGTAAAAGCAGTTTGCCCTCCGTTTATAATTTGAGGCTTATTTACTATTAGTTGAGCAATATCTCTTTTGCCTGTACTTTCACTAAACTCAGTTCCATAAGAAAGCATTGTAATACCATTGTTAAATAAGGAGAATTCGTTAGTCTGCTTTTTTATAATGGTTCTTTCTATTTCTTTGTTAACACTACTACCAGCTAATTCCAAATAACATCTTGGATTGTACTTTAATATAGAATTTTTATATAAATACATTACTTTAGCAATCTCCAAAGTTGGCACAAATAGTAAACTTATAATACAGTCCTCATGTTCAGTTTCAACTCTATAACTAATTCTTGCATTACTTGATAATTTATTAGAAAGGTTTATATGTATTTTTAAATCTTCATGATTATAATATGTACCGGTGATTATTGGAAACAGAAGCTCTTTGTAAGTACGTTCAAAGTTAAATACCTCTACCGAAGCATAGCCCCCAGTAAGCTTCCTTAATTTACTTTGATTCTTCTCCCTAAAATTAGCTAGTATAATTACAACATATGAATATCTAGCTATATCAGCTACCTGATTTATTTCTCTTTGTAATTGTTTAATTTTTCCATTATACTCAATTCCTAAATCGTTTTTATCTTCTCCTTGAGATATCCTATCGATATCAATATTTAATAATTCATCAAAAGCAATTTCTTTGTTTTCAAAATTATTACTATTGACTCTAAATTTAGATTGAATAAAAAAAATCGTTCTTGTTCTAGTATCTATATAATACGCATCTACACCTCCGTCGTTTTTGTCATCAGTAATTAGATGTTCTCTATCAGAAAATTCTGTGAGGCCAAAAATTACTTTTAAGTATAGATGTATGTATGCTCTAGATCTAGCTTGGTTAAGCTTCTCCGTATCTGTATCCGATGGAAAGTATCTTTTATTTAAGCTTGGTGCTTCTTTTCTGAGTTGGTCAAGTACATTGACAAGTATTTCGTATTTATTCATTTTAGCTATTTAAAATATAAAAAGATCTTCTTGTTGAATAACATTTGATTAGAAAAAGCATAAAATAAAAGTCTCTTGCAGTAGTCTCCAGCTTTTCTAATATGCAAAGGTTGTTGTAAAATTGGCAAATATGTGATCCATAGTCCAATGTTAGAATAATAAGTTATTTCTTTTACAATTCTACTTTAATATCGTCCTATTAAATTACGCTAGGAAATCCCACTTTCGCCGGAAACCATCTTCAACACGATGCTTTCCGGCGATTTTCTTTCCTACGTGGACTACTTCCGGCAATGGGCCTGTGCCCACCCCGACATTAAATTCTTTCTGTATGGTGGAGTAGAAAAAGGCATGGATTATGCCCGCTCCTTTGCCGACTTCGACTACCCCCTGGCCTGGCTCGAACAGCCCATTATCCTGCCCGGCGATAACTTTGCCGCCAACCACATGGCCGTCTACAAAACCGGTTTGTCGGTGCTGGTGCAGGCTCCGCTCGACGACAACGACGCCCAGGTGGCCGCCTACGGCCACTCCTTCCGGATTATGCTGGCCCTGTTGAAAAAACTGCGGCTGGATAACCGCAGCAAAACGATCCTCTGTGATCTCAACAGCATCCGGCTCGAAGCCGTCAGCCTGCTGTGGGTCGATTCGCACTACGGCTGGCGCATGGAACTGAATGTGGAAATGAACCTCAACGAATTTTTGTACTGACCATGGATGCCCTCGCCACCCTGACCCATTATCCGGTCCACCTGACCGGCAACCCCATCGTCGTCAACACCGAAGCCGCCGACCCGATCACCTATCCCGACCGCACCGGCTTGCGCTACGGACTGGCCCTGATGACCCCACCCTATTTTCTGGCCAACACCTTCGAGGAACTCGACACGCTCGTGGCTTCAGAAATCCCCCCCGAAGTACTAGCCACTGGCTCGGTGTACAAAGGCGCGTATTTCGATATTGCCCGGCACCTGGATTCGCTCTTGATCCGCACCCCGCCCACCTTCCGGCAAGCCACCATCGGGATCTGTGAGAGCCTGACGACGCCCTATTACGTCCGGCGCATCCGCACCCACGACGATATGCTGATCGATCAGGTCGATTCGCCGGTGGCCCACGCCATCAAAGCCGGGATTGCCGAGCGGGACTACGCGGCTTACCATGATTTCTTTTTCACCGAGTTCATCGGCAAGGGCAAACGGTTTCTGACCTGGTCGCCCAACGCCCGCACCGTCCACGCCGATCAGCCCGAATACCTCTACCTGCTGACCCACTTTTCGCCCCTGCCCACCAGCCTCAAACTGATCAGTCAGGTCTATTACACCGATGGTACCTCGGAACGACTCGTGGCGAACCAGCTCACGACGGTGTATCCCTACAAAGTCTACTGCTTTCCGGTCGGACCCCAAGCCCTGGAGCTGACCAGTCGCCCTAAACTCGTCAGTCATTACGAAGTCTGGGTCAGCAACCAGGACGACGAGCGGCTGACTGAAATCCGCTGGTACCGGCTGGAAACCCAGTACCGCCGAACCGTGCAGTTCCTCCTGTTTGCCAACAGCCTGGGCGGGTTCGATACGCTCTACTGCACCGGCAAGGGCGTCGAACAGGTCAAATACGTACGCCAGATCACCGAACGCTTTACTGGCTACGACTACCGGCCCGAATTTTCCGAGAAGGAAATCAACGAGGTCACCGGTGAACGGGAACTGACTGTCTCAACCGGCTGGCTGAGCAAAGCCCAGGGCGACTATCTGCAGGAGCTGGCCCGGTCGCCCGAAATCTATCTGGTCACCGACCGGGCGTACCTGCCGGTGATCGCGGTCACGGAGAGTCTCAAAACGTCGGACGACGACGAGACGCTACTGGGCCGCACCTTCGTTTTCCGCTACACCAATAAAGAACAGCATTACAGCCGTTTACCGTCACCCGACAACCTGCCCAAACGCCCCACCGGCTGGCGGCCCAAAGCCATCACCTGTTTGCTGGATGCCAACGGCAAACGCACCGGGATGAAAGCCGCCGTCTTGCTGGAGAAGTATTACCTGGACGACAACACCCGCGTGCCGGAAGCGCCCATCAAATCCAATGTGCCCGGCACGGAAGGCTATTTACCCCCGGTCCCCAGCGCCGATTGCCTGGTGACGCCTTTTCTGAGCGCGGCCATCAGCCGGTCGGGCACCTACCAACGGAGCAACTGTGGTGCCGATCAGGTGGGCGGCCCGGCGCTGATCACCGTTCCCGCCGGATTGTTCGGTTCCGAAGTCAGCCAGGCCGATGCTGACAGCAAAGCGGAAGCGGAGTTTACCCGGCTCAACACCCAAAGCTACGCCGACCAGTACGGCTCCTGCACCACGGCTCCGGAGCTGTACGCTTGGGACGTGCCCGCGGGGCACTGGCATTACCGCTCGGGCAGTCCCAGTCAAATGCAGGTCTATTTCGGCTCGCAGCCCTGGGGCAATAGCTGGACGGTGCAGGGACAAACCGGCCCGTACGTCTACCCCCAAAATGCCAACGATCTGAATTTTCCGGTGCAGGGTGATCTGTACTGGTGGTTCCTGATGCTCACCGGCAAACCGGGCCAAACCTACCGGATTGAAGTATTTTCGAATGGAACACTTGTCATCGACCGGTCGGTGGTGCTCAACCAGGAAGGTGCCGAACACCTCTGGCTGTTCGGCACGGATGGCGTGAGTTTCTACAACCCGCCCAGTGGTGCGAAGGTGTACGTTAAAATGACCGAGCAATGAGCGACGACCTGGATTTACTCGATGAGCTGGCCGATCTGGCCCAGGAGATTGTGCACGACGGCGTGCAAATGTTCCAGCGGGCCATTGAAGAAAAGGGGCTGGTGCTGACCGAAGAGCTGCTCCAGCAGTTCCAGGCCAGCGTCAGCCGATCGGCGTTGCAACTGGTGGCTGAAATCTCCTTCCACGAATACGGCCGCTTCAAGGATATGTCCCAGGTGCGCTACGGCGATAAATTACCGCCCCTCGATGCGCTTGAGTCGTTCGTGAAAACCGTGGGTCTGGGGCAATTCGGGCGGGTGCCGGGCTACCGGGGCCGCTCGGTGAGCAGCATTAACGAAGCCGCCCGCCGGATTGCGGCCGCCATCCTATTCTCCCGTAGGAAAGTGCCGGTGGTTAAAAAGCAGTACCAAGGCACCTGGTACAACAGCACCAAGATGCAGCTGATCAATTCAGCCCGCTACCGGCTGCGGGTCAGGACGGCGGAAGTAGTCACTGGGTGGTACGCTCGCCTGATGGAACAGACGGGTGGGGAGTGATGGCCCCTATCTTGGTTTACTTTTTTATAGATTTTTAACCTTCGTCTGAATTGATCTCACAAACTCAGGCGAAGTCTAAAAAATAAGACATTGTGCCAGAAGAAGACGATTAGAGACTTTTTTTGGCGTAGATTGAAAGAGTTTTAGCCATAAACATAATCTCTTTTGGATCGGGCGTTTTACGAAATTGATTTCGCATTCGTTTTTTAAGGACAACCTATTCGTGTAATCTTAAAATCGCCAAAAAAATCACACAACATTTAAACAAAACTCATATCTTACTGCAGAAAAATAAGTTTTGAAAGCGATATTAATGACTACACTTAGACATCACTTAGCATACAGAACTTTGTTTTCTTGCTGTTGGACACTTGTTTTACTTCTTCTCAGTAAGCCTATTGTTGCAAACGTCCAATTTCAACCGGAGCACCCTCAAAAAGGACAACCAGTCACTTTTATCTATTCTACTATCGGCACTTCCTTAGAACAAGTAAATCAGATTGAAGCCGTAGTGCTGTGCTGGCGCTATCATCAAGGCCAACCTTCAGATTCCATTT
Source organism: Larkinella fluvii (assembly GCF_051857545.1). NCBI lineage: Bacteria > Pseudomonadati > Bacteroidota > Cytophagia > Cytophagales > Spirosomataceae > Larkinella > Larkinella fluvii. The sequence goes on from NZ_JBPZHB010000007.1 coordinate 441,636, forward strand.
TCACTATTGATTTAACCATTCAGCAGAACCAATATTCTGGCCTTCTGCCTCTTAACTCCTTAAACAGTAGTGGAGCAATTCTTTTTTTTCGTTCAAAAAATCAACCACAACAGATTGACAATAATCGAGGTCGTTTCTACTCGGTGCTGGTCTATAACCAATCGGACCTTCCCATTCAACATGCGGCTGGTGGACTGGGCATCGTTTTTGTTGGTGGGCATTTTACCCAGCAGGCTGGGGTAAAGCCAGATCTGACAATGGCAATCTCACTCTTTGATAAAGAATTGACCCTGTATCCTAATCAGTATACAACGTATTGGTTAAGGCGCTTATGGGCTATTGGTTGGCAGGCAAAGCCAGGATTTGAAGGTGTTATTCGGAAGGAGTTGGCCCAATATCATCATCTTTATCCCTCACCTAACGCTACTGTGCTGACCGAGATTTCTCTTTTATATTCTGAAATAGGAGATAAAGCCCATGCTGAAACGTACCGACAGAAAGCTATCGCCAAAGATCCAAAAGGAACGCTAGCTCAGGAAGGACGCGTCCGGGCCTGGCTACAAGCCCAAAAAGATGGTCAGCCTCCTGAAAAATTATATCAATTATTTTTAGCATTTGAAAACGAATTTCCTCGCTCGGAGCGTCTAGCCTTTTTAGCCCAAAACATGGCCATTAGTTGGGTGGAAAGTCATAATGAAACCAGACTGAACGCTTTCATGGAATCGCGGCCCGATTTGTTTCAGGATTCAATGATCTTGTATAAAATCGCCTGGGCTATGGTGCTCGATAGTGTGATGCTCCCCCAGGCTGAAACTCTTTTAAATCGTTCTTTAAAGCTATTAGAGGAGCAGGCATTCGATTCAAAACAAATCCAGGATCGCTATTATCAATTCTACGAAACTATGCTTGCCTGGGCGCTGGATCGGCAAGGGCGCCATCAGGAAGCGTATACGCTTTACCAGAAATGGTTAGCAAAGGATGGAGTGCAAATCGACATAAAGACACTGGAACGGGCTATGACCAATGCCATGAAGGTGGGGAATTGGCAGCAGGCTCAGCGGCAAGGTGAGCAATTTGTCAGACTGGGTAGGTACAATACTACAATTAAGGAAATCTTAAAAACTATTTATATAAACGAGCACAAGGGAGTCGAAGGATTTGACGCCTATTGGGCTCCTTTGGAAGAATTCAATCGAGCTAAACGATTAGCTGATTTGTCAAGTCAACTTATCCGACAACCCGCTGCCGCATTTACGCTTACCGATTTTGAGGGCAAGCACACTGCCCTATCTTCTTTAAAAGGGAAAACGATTGTATTAGATTTTTGGGCTACGTGGTGCGGCCCCTGTATTGCCTCTTTTCCAGGGATGCAAAAGATCATGGCGGATTTCGCATCTAATCCCAACGTGGTCTTTTTATTTATTAATACCTTGGAAGGGCGGGAAGCTGACTCGATTGTCATTCAACGGGTTAAACGTTTTGTTCAACAAAGGCAATATACGTTTCCGGTTCTACTGGATTTGAATACTTCCGTAGCTAGATCCTATCAAGTTAATGGTATTCCTACCAAAGTGGTTATTGACGCCGATGGTATGATTAGGTACACAAGCATCGGCTATAGTGGCAGTAGTGAAAGCGTAGTCGAGGAACTAAGTATGGTCCTTGAACTTGTCACAAAATCAAAGTCTATTCAAAACAAGTGATAAAAGGCCACGAGGAAGATATTTCACAACGGTCTCAAATAACCCTCTTTTGATGAGACACTTAAATTTATTCTATAAATAAGAAGCCGTCCTGTTTCAACCCGGGGCGGCTTTTCAATTTGGTGGACAGTTCCCTACTGCCACCCCATGAACCAGGTTGAAGAGAGTAAAATCAAGCTCATCATCGACGGCGAAGATGCCGAACGGAGCCTGGCCGGATTACGCCAGGAAGCCCGCGAGATCACCGCCGAAATGCGCCGGATGAAAGAAGCCGGGGAAGAGAATACCGATGCCTACCGCCAGCTCGCCGAGCAGAAAAAGCAGCTCAACGTCGAAACCCGCGAATACCTCCAAAACCTGGACCTCGAAAACGCGTCGATCAACGAACTGCGCGCCCGCAAACGCCTTTTAAACAACGAGCTGAAGGACCTCAAAGTCAACTCCGACGACTGGCTCGATAAGATGAAAGAGGTGGCCGACGTCGATCAGCGGCTCGATGCCGTCAACGCCGAAATGCGCGCGCTCAAAGAGCACACCGACGACAACGTTTCGGTCTGGTCCCGCCTGAAAGAAACGTTTCTGGGCACCTTCGCAGCTTTCGCCCTGGACGATGTCATTCAGGAAGTCGTTCAGTTTGGCCGACAGTCGGTCCAGGCGGCCGCCGAAACCTCGGATGCCTTCGCTGATATCGCCAAAAGCACCCAGATGACGACCGACGAAGTGGCCGCCCTGGATGCCCAGATCCGGCAGATCGACACCCGCACCGCCCAGGCTGAGCTGCTGGAGATTGCCAAAGTCGGCGGACAGATCAACATTGCCAAAGACGAGATGCTCGGCTTTGTGCGGGCCACCGATCAGGCCGTGGTGGCCCTGGGCGATGAATTTTCCGGCGGGGTCGAAGAAGTCACGTCCAAGCTGGGAACGATGAAAAATCTCTTTCAGGAAACCAAAGAGATGGATGCCGGAACGGCTATTTCCAAAATCGGGTCGGCCCTCAATGAGTTAGGGGCCGCCGGAACCGCCACCGCCCCGGTGGTCGCCGATTTCACCACCCGCATGGGGCAACTCGGGGATTTGTCGCCCCAAATCAGCCAGACCCTGGGTTTGGGAGCCGCCTTTCAGGAACTGGGCCTGAATGCCGAAATCTCCGCCGGGGGTTTGTCCAACATCCTGCTGACGGCCGCCAAAGACACGGCCACCTTCGCCCGCCAGCTTGGCCTCACGGAAGGCGAGATGAAAAAGCTCATCAACACCAACCCAAATGAGTTTTTGCTCAAACTGGCCGAAAGCCTGCGCGGACTGCCCGCCGATCAGGTGGCCAAGCAGTTGTCCGATCTGGGCATCAAATCGCAGGAAGCCACCAAAGTGATGTCGCTTTTGAAGGACCAAACCCAACTGGTGCGCGATAAGCAACTGCTGGCCAACACGGCCCTAAAGGACGGCACCTCCCTGACCAAAGAGTTTGAAATCAAGAACCAGACGGCGGCCGCCCAACTCGCCAAATTCGGCAAGGAAGTGCAATCGGCCTCGGTCGATCTGGGCAACAAGCTCCTGCCAGCGGTGCTGAAAGGGGGTGAACTGGCCCTGACCTTCGGCCGAGCCATCGGGGCCTTACCCGGTTTTCTCAACGAAAACAAAGTCTCGATCGGTTTGCTGGCCCTGGCCATTATCACCTTTAACGCTCAACTCTTACTTGCCGAAACCAATTCCCTGCGCCTGGCAGCCGCCGAGAAAGCCCGGATTATTGTAACGGAAGCCGCCACCCTGGCCACCAATCTGTTGAAGGTTGCCATGCAGACCAATCCGGTCACGGCCGTGATCACCGTCCTGCTCACGCTGGGGGCGGCCCTGGTGGCGGCTTACCAGCACAGCGAAACCTTCCGCGCGGGCGTCAACGGACTCTGGCAGGCGATGAAAACCGCGGCTGACGTCGCCATCCAGTTTGTGAAAGCCTTTGTCACGATGGACATCAAGGGCATGGCCGACGCCATGCTCAACGGCGGCAAACGGGTCGCCGATGCCTTCAGCACCACCTACCAGGCTACCCTCAAAACCGGTCACGCCAAAACCGAAGCCGACCACAAATCCCACGTCGACAACAAGGTGGCCACCAGCAAGGCCGGGGGCGAAAAAGCCGCTAAAGAGGCCCAGATCGCCAACCAAACCGGCCTGAACCAGATCACCCTGGACAATGCCGGGTTTCTTTCCGAGGATGCCAAAAAACGCCAGGAGCACGAAAAACAGCGGGCCGAAGAAAAGAAAAAGGCCAACCAGGACGCCATCGACGCGGCCCGCAAAGCCAGTATCGAAGCCATCGCCGACGAGAAGGAACGCAAAATTGCCCAGCTCCGGTTCGAGACCGATCAGGAAAAACAGCGTATTCGGGAAAGCCAGGCCGATCACAAATTGAAGCTGGCGCAGTTTGCGGCCGCCGAAAGCGCCTACGAAACCCGCAAAGCGGCCCTGGAAAAAGAATACCGGGACAAGAAAGAGAAAGAGGATCGCGAAGCCGCCGAGAAGCAGCAGAAACTACTGATCAGTCTGATTGCCGATGAACACGAACGCAAGCTGGCCGAGCTGAACTTCCAGGCCGCCCAGGCCCGGGCCGAAGTCGAGCGCACCATCACCGATGAACAGCGCAAGGCCACGGCCCTCGATCAGATCAACAAAAAACTGTCGGCGGATATCCAAAAGGAAAACGAGGACCACCGCCAGCAGGAGCTGAAAAAAAGCCAGGAGAAACGCGACAAGGAGCTGGCAGCCGAAAAACAACTGTTCGACCTCCAGTTTCAGGCCGCCGTCGCCAGCGCCGAGCTGAACCTGAATCTGGCGAAGAATAACGCCCAGGCCATCTACGATGCCAAAAAGCAGCGGCTCGATGCCGAATACCAGTACAATCAGCAGAAACTCCGCAACGAAGCCGCCGAAGAAAAAGCGAAGAATGCCGAGCTGATTGCCGATCGCGACAAACGCGCGGCCGCCGACAAAGCCATCGACGACCGGCTGAAGGCCCAGCTCACGGCCAACGACCAGAAGTACGAAGCCGACAAAACGACGCTGACCCAGGAGCGCACCGCCCAGCGGCTGGCCAACCAGCAGCAGTTTTTCGGGGCCGTCGAAGGGCTCATGCAGGGGGACTACTCCGCGTTCATGACCCTGTTGAACCAGAAACTGGCCAATGAGCAGGCCAAAAACCAGAAGGCCCTGCAGGACTTTACCGCCAAGGGCCAGGAAACCCTGCAGGTGGCCGGTCAGGCCGTGGCGGCCCTGCAGCAGCTCAACCAGAAATACCTCGACAGTCAGCTCAAAAAGATCGAGAAAGAGAAGGAATCCCAGCTCAAGTCGTGGAAGGATCAGTACGACAAAGGCAAAATCTCCAAGGAGCAGTACGAGAAAACCATCGCCAAAATCAACGCCGACGCGGCTGAAAAGGAAAAGCAGGAAAAGCTCAAAGCCTGGAAGCGGGATCAGGCCATGCAGATTGCCATGGCGCTGATCAATGCCGCGATGGCGGCTCTCAAATCGCTGGCGACGATGGGTTTCCCGCTGGGGCTGATCGGGGTGGCGGCCTCGGCGGCCATGGCTGCTATTCAAATCGGGATCATCAAATCGCAGAAACCACCTTCCTACGCCCAGGGTGGCTACTTGCGCAACGGCGGGGTGCCCAACGGCCCCGGCCACGGCAGTCAGTACGGTCAGTCGGGCATCGCGCTGGTCCGGCGCGATTCGGGTCAGGAGGTCGGCGAAATGGAAGGGGGTGAACCCATCATGATTCTGTCACGTAACACCTACCGCAACAACCGGCCGATCATCGACAAACTGCTCAACTCCTCGCTGCACCGCAACGGCGCGCCGATCATGGCCCGCAGCGGGGCCGTCTTCGGCGACGGGGGTGATTACCGTTCGTACCTGGAGCCGTTGCAGGGGGGAAGGATGTACCTGTTCGGGTCGGGCAAAGCGAAAAAAGCCGCCGAACAGGCCAAACTGGAAGCCAAAATTGCGGAACGGGACGCCCAGAAACAGCAGGAAGAAGCCCTGGCCGAAGCCCAACAGTACGCGGCCGACGCAGGCGGGGGAGACTACGGCGGGGGTGGCGATGTGGAAGGCGTCGATGGCGATGCGGCCGGGGCGGTTTCGATGACCAATGCCGAGATTACCAAGTCCCAGCAAATGATGACCGCCATCGCCCAGAATACGGAAGAAACCGTCGAAATGTTGTCTACCACCAACGCCACCCTGGTCAGCCTGGCCAACCAATTGAGCACGGCAAACGGCTACCTCGACCGCATTGCCGCCAAAGAACTGAGCGTCAGCGTGCATAACGTGGTCAATGTGATGAATTCAATCAACGTCGTCAATAACGACAGCAACCTGAAATAATGTTAGACATTCGCATCGAAGGCGTGTCGGTCGACCGCAAACCCGGCATGGTGCTGACGCTGGAGCAGTTCAGCCCGCTGTTTGATTTCTCGACCGTGCAGGGTAGCCGCATCTACGATTTCCAGTTGCCCAGCACCCCCACCAACCGGCGGGTGTTGGGGCATCTGCACAACCCCCAGGTGGAGAGTTCCAAACGGCGCTGGTACTGCGAGAAATATCACCACAGCACCATCGTCGAGCAGGGTTACGTCAAAATCCGGGAAACCACCCCCGATTACAGTCTGTATTTCACCCAGAACCTGGGCGATATTTTCGGCGATTACCAACTGATCCCGCTTTCGCAGCTCACTGAACTGGGCAGCGAACCGGTTCCGGCATCGCCGGTCGCCAGCGTCGATCCGCTGGTGGACCGGTATTGTTTTCCCACCCTTCACAACCCGGCTTTCTACGGCAATCAGGCCGTGGGCGGTTTTACCGGCAAAGTCAATGAGCAGGAAGCCGGGCTTTATAAACCGACCGCGCGGGTGCCGATGTTATTTGTGCACCAAATCCTGAAACGCTACGGGGAGCTGACGGGCTGGCGCTTTGAGGGGGCCTTCATGGACGATCCCGCCATGCAGCGGCTGGTGTTTTACAACCTGTACGCCCTGGATGAGCAGACCACGCTGACGTACAGCAACCATTTGCCAGAAATCACGTTGGGGGGCCTGCTGATCGAACTGCGCAAACTCTTCAACCTTTGGCTGGACTTCAACGTGCGCCGGAAGATCTGCACGATGGATTTTGTCGATGACGTGCTGGCCCAGCCCACGCTCACCAACTGGAGCTACAAAACCGGCACGGCCCACCTGCGCATTCCCGACCAGCACGGAAGGCTGGAGCTGAGCTACGAGATCGACGGCAACGATGCGACGATGAAACCCATTCCGGCCCTGATGGACAAGTACCAGACCCCGGAGAACGAGGAGAACGCGGGCGGGGTGCTGCTGCCCGTCAAGTCGCGGTTTTCGACCCTGCTGACCGACCCCGTTTTGGGATTGGCCACCACCAGCCAGACCGGGTTCAGTGTCCTGAACAAAGACAGCAAACCGGTGCTCAGTAACCGGCTGTTGTTCTGGAACGGGCTGGTGGCCGGGGTACCCACGGCGACCAATGCCCACGCGGGCCAAACGCTGCTGTGGTCCGGCGCGGGCAACCTGGTGGACACCCACTGGCGCCGGTTCGAGCGTTTCAAGGGCCGCACCTTCCCGATCCGGCGGAATCTGTATCTGTCGGCGGCCGATCTGGCCCGCTTCACCCTGCGCCAGAAGGTCCACATCCAGGGCGTCGATTACCTGATCAGCTCCCTGAAAACCGCCCTGGGTGATGATCCGATCCTGATCTGCGAAGCGGAGCTGTGGCGGGTTTAGATGGTCGGAAACTCGTTGAGCTTTTCGGGTCGGATGACCAGGCCCAGCTTGCGCAGATAGCGATCGGTTTGGTTGATCGTGGAATGGCCGCACTGCTCCTGGATCAGCTTCATGTCCAGGGTGGCACTCCAGAGCGCAATGACCCCGGTCGGTTTCCAGGAATAGATATCGTAATCCTTGCCGAATAAACCCAGTTTCTTCAGGTGCCGGACGTGGCGGTTGTAATAGCTATTCTGGCCCGGCGGGGTGGGTCCCGGAACCACCTTGAAATTATCCGGATGATTGGGGTTGTCCGAATTACTGGCGTTGCTGAACACGTAGTAATCCGGCGGATATTTCCGTAAACCGAGACGAATGATTTCGGCCTCCAGGGCTGGGGAAAGAAAGGGGTACCGGAACCGGTTGGTTTTTCCCCGCTTGGCCGTAATCCGGATGCTGGTTGGCATCAGGTCTTTCACCTGCAGCAAACGGATCTCCTGTCCCGGTCGGGCGAAGGTGTAGTAAATGAACTGGCAGAATAGCCACAACTGCTCGTCGCCCCGTTCCAGAATCGATTCCTTCAAGGTGCGGATCTGTTCCGGGGTAAAGGGCAAGTGATCCTCGGATTCCTCCAGGGAGTCTTTCCGGATCTTAGCCGCCGGATTCTTCTCGATCACTTCCCGCTCGACGTACATCTCAAAAAACGAGTGCAGAAAGCCCAGGATGTTGTTGCGGGTCTTGCCCGCCAGTTTGACCTGGTCCATGAACGCCAAAACGACGGGTTTGGTGATCTGGCGTAACTGGACCTGGGCATTCCCCCGTTCCTTGAAAAACGCAAGGAAATGGTTGCTGTAATTGGTGTACAGGATCGCCGTGCTGTCGGCAATATCGCGTTTGGTTTGAAAGAAGTAGGCCACCGCCTGGGTCAGCGTCAGGTTTTTACTCAGGGTAATGTCGGAGGCTGCGGGTTGGGGACTCGGTTTGGGGGTGCCGACATAGGCCCCGTTTTGTAGTTCCTTGCTTACCCAAGCAATGATATCCGACGCATCTTGTTCACGCTCGGCGTCGGTACGCCCCTGGACCAAAACGCGCTTGCGGACGAGCTTCTGGGTATCCACATTCCAGACGTAGTACAGGATATACCAGACATTGGTGGTTTTGATCAACCGGGGGAGTTTGTAGGGGTAGGGACTACGGTTCGAATTTTGGGTTCTTTTCGTCACAATTCACTCTTGGAAAAGTACAATTACGGGCAGTTGTTACAAAAAAAACCGCCCAAATCGTTAAATTTAGGCGGTTTTTAGCGTCGGGGTGGCAGGATTCGAACCTACGACCTCCTGGTCCCAAACCAGGCGCGATACCGGGCTACGCTACACCCCGATTACTTTCGAGAGCACAAAGGTACGATTTTAATTCAGAAAAGAAAACCGGGGCCTTTAAAATCCCTATTATTTATATTCTGGCGGAGAGAGAGGGATTCGAACCCTCGGTACCGTTGCCAGTACGACAGTTTAGCAAACTGTTCCTTTCGGCCACTCAGGCATCTCTCCAGGATAACCCCAAAGCCGCTTTGCCGTCATTGGGGTCACAAATATAGAGGTATTCCCGCCGTTTCGCCAAGATTTCAGCCAAAAAAGTTTCGCGGCAATTTGTGATCTCCGGTAGGGCATCCGGTCATTTCCTCCTAATTTCGCAGCTTCACGAAGTCAATCCAACGGCCCCCGGTTCGTTGATGTCCTGATCCTTTGCGAATTGCATGAACTGGAATCACAGTCTGACCCAAACCGAATACCTCTTCATAGCCATCTTTGTGCTGCTTTACGGGTACTATTTTTTTCGAACGTTTCGGGTTGCACGCTTGCTGGGCAGCACGGCCTGGGCCACCATTCCGAAGTTTTTTCTGCGAACCGGCTACTTCACCCTCCTGCTGATTGCGTTGCTCGGCCCCTCTTTCGGGGTCGTTGAAAAAGAACTGGTTTCGGAAGGAAAAGATATTTACATCGCCGTCGATCTTTCCAAATCGATGGACGCGACCGACATTCCGCCTACGCGGCTGGAAAAAGTAAAGTATGAACTGAAACGACTGATCGACGCACTGCCCGGCAACCGGTTTGGCCTGCTGGTTTTCTCCACGGAAGCCTACGTCCATGCCCCCCTGACGTCGGACCAGGGGGCGCTGACGCTCTTTATTCAGTCGCTGAACACAAAACTCGTACCCGAATCCGGCACCAACCTGTGTTCCGCCGTGGAACTGGCCCTGCGGAAACAACTGGCCGAAACCTCGGATCTGACCCAAACCAAAGTGTTAATCCTACTGACGGACGGCGAAGATTTTGGGGAATGTGACCCGGCACTGGCCGGACAATTGCGGAGATACGGTATTGCGCCTTTTGTCGTTGGCGTCGGCACCGAAAACGGCACCACCATTCCGACGCCTAAAGGAAACCTGCGCGACAAAGACGGTAAGGTTGTGCAAACCCGTTTGAATCGCAGCTATTTACGGCAATTTGTGAAGGATACCCGCGGCTCATACCTGGAACTGGCTTCGTCGTCCGGTGACCTGACGCCCCTTATCTCGGCCATCCAGACGATGGAAAACCGGCTGGTCGACCAGCGCAAACTGGAGGTGACGACCAATAAATACTATTACTTTCTGGTCGTGGCGCTGGTTCTGATCGCCATCGATATCCTGGTGACGGTTCGAACGTTTAAGCTGTAAACCCGTTCCAGTTGTCCAAAAGAGTTCGTATTTTTGCGAACGTTTCAAGCCCAAACATGACCTACCTGATTTTATCGGTATTGCTCTGGTTGTACGACAATCGTTCTTTCGATAAGATTTCGCATGATAACATCGCGCGGATTGAAGGCCTACGGGCCTACCAGGCCGGTAATTACAAACGGGCTACCGAGCAATACGTCGCCCTGGTCAACTCGGCTTTGTTTGTGGAGCCATCGGCGCGCCTGAATCTGGCTCACTCCTATTTTCAACTCCGGCAATATGCCCAGGCCCAGAAACATTACCGGCTGGTGGCGCAGGTCAGCCAACCCGACCTGGCCGCGGCTGCCGAAATCCAACTGGGTGTTATTGCGGTTTTGCAGGGCGATTCAACCGCTGCGCTGACCTTGTTCCGGAAAGCACTGAATACGGTTCCTGCCCTTGAGCCCGCCCAGTTTAACTATGAACTGATCAAAAAAACCTACTCCGGAAAGCCCATCCAAAATAGTGCTCAGCGACCTAAACCCAAGCCACGGCAATCGCAGCAGGAAACGGAAACGGCCCTGGAACGTGGAAAAGAAAGTGGAACGGAAGTGGAACAGGGAGATACTAAAAACGAATTGTTGCGTCGGCTGCGGTCGCTGAATCTATCGGAAGAGCAGGCTTTGTCGATCCTGAATTCCATGCAGGCCAATGAAGTGCAGTACATCCACCAGCGAAAACAAACGGCAAAAACGAAAGACCGACTTACATTCAACACCTATTAGATCGCCCAGACGAACCCATTGAATATGAATGACGTAGTATTTGTCTCGGCCGTCCGTACGCCGATTGGTAGCTTTGGCGGGGCATTGGCGCCCCTGACGGCGACCGAACTGGGTGCAATGGCGATCCGGGCGGCTTACCAGCGAGCCGACATCCTTCCTGATCTGGTGGAAGAGGTCATTATGGGAAACGTCGTGTCGGCCAATCTGGGACAGGCTCCAGCGCGGCAGGCGGCTTTGAAAGCCGGTTTGCCCGTGAACGTCCGCTGCACGACGGTCAATAAAGTGTGCGCATCGGGAACAAAAGCCATCATGATGGCGGCTCAAACCATTCAGTTGGGCCAGGCCGACGTCATCATTGCCGGTGGTATGGAAAGCATGTCAAATGCGCCCTACTACATACCCAAAGCGCGCTTTGGGTATAAATACGGCGACGGACAATTGATCGACGGACTGGCAAAAGACGGTTTGGTCGATCCGTTTGACCAGCGTGCGATGGGCTTTTTTGCCGATCAAACTGCTACCAAATACAACATCAGTCGCGAAACCCAGGATGCTTTTGCCATTCAATCGTACCAGCGGGCCGCAGAAGCCACGAAAAATGGTAATTTTGGAGCCGAAATCATCCCGGTTGACGTTCCGACGAACAAAGGCAGCCTGACGGTGAGCGAGGATGAGGAGTACAAAAATGTTTTTTTTGACAAAATTCCGAAGCTGAAACCGGCTTTTTCGCCCGATGGCACCGTTACGGCGGCCAACGCATCGACCATCAACGACGGGGCGTCGGCACTGGTGTTGATGAGTCTGAAAAAGGCAGAGGAGTTGGGCCTGAAACCCATCGCCCGCATTCTGGGTTACGCCGATGCCGAGCAGGAACCGGCCCTTTTCACCACCTCCCCCACGCTGGCCATTCCGGCAGCGTTGAAACGGGCGGGAATTAAACCGGAAGACGTTGACTATTACGAAATTAATGAAGCGTTTTCCGTCGTAGCCCTGGCGTGCAGCCAGATTCTGGAAATACCGCAGGCGAAACTAAACGTCAACGGCGGGGCGGTTTCACTGGGACATCCGCTGGGGGCGTCCGGGGCGCGAATTGTAACGACGCTGGCGAACGTCTTGCAACAGCGAAATGGTCACATTGGAGCCGTTGGCATTTGCAATGGTGGCGGGGGCGCGTCGGCACTGGTGATTGAGAAAATATAATTTTAAATGTAAAATGTAAAATGAGGAATGATAAATGTAAAAGTTAGAAATCGAGACCCGCACTTTTACATTTATCATTCCTCATTTTACATTTATAATTGTTTTGACTTCGAAAATGAGTAATCCCAAGCAGGCAATAAAAGAAACCAACTTTAAGTTCGATGGACAAACCGGTTTTTACCGGGGTAAAGTTCGCGATGTATACCATTTCGTCGACCGCCTGATTATGGTGGCCAGCGACCGGATTTCGGCTTTCGACGTGGTGTTGCCCGTCCCGATTCCGTACAAAGGACAGGTGCTGAACCAGACAGCGGCCCATTTCCTGAAAGCCACCGCCGACATCGTCCCGAACTGGCTGCTGGATGTTCCCGACCCGAACGTGAGCGTGGGCCTGAAATGCCAGTCGTATCCGGTCGAGATGGTGGTGCGGGGGTATCTGGCCGGACACGCCTGGCGTGAATACCGAGCCGGTAAACGAATGCTCTGCGGAGTGGCCCTGCCAGAAGGTCTGAAAGAAGCCGATAAACTCCCCGAACCGATCATTACGCCCTCCACCAAAGCCCAGGAAGGACACGATGAGGACATTTCGCGGGAAGAGATTCTGGCTCAGGGCATTGTTCCCGAAAACGAATACGTTCAGCTTGAAAAATACGCCCTGGCCCTGTTCAGACGCGGCACCGAAATGGCCGCCGAACACGGGTTGATTCTGGTCGATACCAAGTACGAATTCGGGATGCTAGAGGGTCAGATTTATTTGATCGACGAGATTCACACCCCCGATTCATCCCGGTATTTTTACGCAGACTCCTACGCCGAAAACCAGAAGAAAGGCATGCAGCAGAAGCAGTTGTCGAAGGAGTTTGTCCGGGAATGGCTGATCGCCAACCAGTTTCAGGGCAAAGAAGGACAGAGGATTCCGGCGATGAGCGACGAATGGATCGACCAGATTTCCAATCGCTACATCGAACTCTACGAAACCGTGACCGGCCAGCCTTTTATACGGTCGGAAACTGACAATATTTACGACCGTATTGAAGAAAATATCCGCCGTTCGCTAACTGTTACTTATTTTTGAAACGGACCAAGGTTATCCATTATGAATTATGCCATTGAAAAAAACGAGCAGTATTCGCTCGTTACGCTAAACGAAACGGTATTTGGCGGGGAGGTTCCGACCACCTTCGAAACCCTCAGCCGAAACCTCTTCCGGGAAGGCTACAGCAACATCATCGTCGATTTTACGGCGGTTCAGGAAATTGAAGATGGCGGTGTTCCCACCATCCGGAAAATCAACCGGCAATGCACCAACGAGTCCGGCTTGTTGATTCTGGTGACGAAAAACGAGGAAATTATCGACTTTCTGGATGGTTCGAAAATTCCGGATCTGACCATTTTGCCAACGGTCGAAGAAGCCGTCGACGCCGTGTTTATGAATGAACTCGAAAACGACTTCCGCAGCGAAGACGACGACAGTTACGAGTTTGGGGGAAGCTCGGACGATTGATAGGCAGTCAAAAATAGCCCTTCCATTACAATTTTTCTTGTTTATTAGAAATTCATCCTTGAAATTTAAAAATTGAATCTTTAAATTTCAAGGATGATTTATCGGCAATTCACGCAAAGGTTTTCGTTCGGAAATCCCATTTTCTACCGTTCCGCCGACGCATAAATCCGCTCCACGACTTCCTGCAAAACCGCACCCTGCTCCGCCGTGCAAACGTTGGACGGTTTTCCCAGACAGGCATCCAGAAATGCCGCCGTATTTTTGAGCTGAATGTCAACGTCTTCCAGAAACGGAAACTGAACATCTGCCAGTTCGCCTGCCACTTCGGTATAGAGTGAAAACGGAAACAGCTTTGCCCCACCTTTGCTGCCAAACACCTCCAGATTACGGTCTATATCGGCTTTCGTATTCAACGCAAACGAAGCCGAGAGCATGATGGACGCCTTGTTCGGAAACGACAGATAGGCCGTGCAGGCATCTTCCACCTCAAATTTCTGCGGGTCCCAGGAACCCATCAGCCCTTTGCCCCCGGTTTTCCCGATGAAATCGTAGGTGTTCGCCAGAATGTTTGCCGGAACAGCATAGTCGAGCGCACACAATGCCAGATCGAGCACGTGAACACCCAGATCCATCAACGCTCCTCCCCCCTGCATTTCCTTGTTCGTAAAATAGCCCCAGCCCGGAATGCCCCGCCGACGCAGAAAATTTGCTTTGATGTGGTAAATCTCGCCCAGTTGACCGTTGGCTTTGCACCGCATCAGCAACTCCCATTCGCTCGTTTGCCGCAGTTGCAGGTTATAGGCCAGAATCAACCCTTTTTGAGCCGCCAGTTCAGCCATTTCACGAGCCTGGTGAGCGTGGAGCGCAGGCGGTTTTTCGCACAAAACGTGGCAATTGTTTTCCAGCGCCTGCATCGTGAACGGATAATGCAGGGTATTCGGAGTGCAGTTGATGACCACGTTTGGTTGACACGTCCGGTACATTTCCGCAGCGTCGGCAAAGGCGTGCGGAATACCATGCTGATCGGCCAGCGCCTGGGCTTTCGATCCGTCGCGGCTGCAAACGGCCACGATGTCGACCAAATCCGAAAGGGTTTTCAGCGCCGGGATGTGATTTTTATCGGCAATACTTCCTCCGCCAATGATGGCAGCTTTAAATTTCGACATGCGGGTTACGGAAATTAAGTTATGGAAAGAGTTGTTTCGCAGAGTTAAGCGGAGGAAAGCAGAGTTACGCAGAGTTTTTTCTCTAATAAACTCTGCGTAACTCTGCTTTCCTCCGCTTAACTCTGCGAAACAAAAATCAATATCAGGCCAGAAATTGGCTCAGGTAATTGCGCGCGGTGAGAATGGCCGTCTGTACGTCTTCGGGACTGCCTTCGTAGGCTTTGTCTTCCACTTCGATGCAAACCGGGCCGCGATACCGAACGTCGGTCAATGCCGTGAAAAAGTCCCGCCAGCGGACGTCGCCCAAACCGGGTAGTTTCGGCGAATGGTATTCCAGCGGATTGGCCATGATGCCGACGCGGTTCAGCTTGTCACGATACAGTTTTACGTCCTTGAGGTGAATGTGGTGGAGCCGGTCTTTGTAGTCGTATATGGGCCGCACTTCGTCCATGATCTGAAAAATCAGGTGCGACGGATCGTAGTTGAGACCCAGAATCCGCGACGGAATGATCTCGAACATCCGGTCCCAGATCGCGGGCGTCGTCGCCAGATTCTTCCCGCCCGGCCACTCATCATTCGTGAACCACATGGGGCAGTTTTCAATGCCAATTTTTACATTGTTTTCCTCGGCAACTTTCACAATTTCGGGCCAGTGGGCCGCAAACAGCTTCAGGTTTTCCGCGATGTTGAGCGACGGATTCCGACCAATAAAGGTATTGACCACCGGCACATTCAGCTTCGCAGCCGCCCGGATCACTTTCTTGATGTGTTCGCGGAAGTAGGCGGCTTTTTCCGGTTCCGGATCGAGCGGATTCGGATAATAGCCCAGGCCCGAAATGTAAACACCATATTTCTGCGTCAGTAACTGAATGTGTTTGACATCCAAGTTGTCGACGTCGATGTGCGACACGCCCGCATACCGCCGGGCGTCCGCGTGATCCGTCGGCCAGCACATGACCTCCACACATTTGAAGCGTTGCTCCGACGCAAATTGTAACACATGTTCCAGATCGTAGTCCGCCAGAATGGCACTTACAAAACCGAGATGCAGCATAGAGTTGGTTGAACAGGTTGCGGTTTATGAATCCGATTCGCATCCATGAAAGAATAAATTGAGATTTGGAAACTGTATGGATTACCGGCAAGTTTACAAAAAATATGACATTCAACCTGACTATACTTGGCAGCGGTTCAGCAACGCCCATCCTGAATCGCCACCCGACCGCCCAGGTCGTTGCGATTGAAGGCGATTATTTTCTGATCGACTGCGGAGAAGGTACGCAATACCGCCTGATGGAAAACCACCTCCGCCCCGGTCGGCTTAAATATATTTTTATCAGCCATCTCCACGGCGACCACTACTTCGGGCTCGTTCCGCTGCTGTCGAGTCTGAATCTATCCGGCCGCACCGACGACCTTTGGCTGTTCGGTCCGCGCGGGCTTGGGGAGATTATCACCACGCAGTTCCGGTATTCCGATACAAAGCTGAATTATCCGCTTCACTTTCAGGAAACCGACCCGCACCAGCCGACGCAGATTCTCAACCACCCGAACGTCCGGGTCGAAACCATTCCGCTGCAACACCGCATCGACTGCACCGGTTTTCTGTTTCGGGAGAAAAATCGCAAACGAAAGCTGATTGCCGAAAAACTGCCCGCGGAGTTGCCGGTGGCTTTTTACCGGCATTTAAAAGACGGAAATGATGTTCTGGATGATTTGGGGCAGGTTTTGTACCGCGCCGAAGACTACACCATCCCCGCTCCCCCGCCCCGGTCCTACGCGTTTTGCTCCGATACGCGCTACAATGAGGCCATGTTCGACCAGATTCGGGGGGTGGATTTGCTATACCACGAAGCCTCGTTTCTGGACGATATGGAAGCGTTGAGTGAAAAATACTTCCATTCCACGGCCCGTCAGGCGGCTTTAACGGCGGTTCAGGCAGAAGTGGGCCGGTTAATGATTGGTCACTTCTCCTCGCGCTACAAAACCGCCGACGAGTTTCTGCTTCAGGCCCGGTCGGTTTTCCCGAAAACGGTTCTGGCGGTGGAAGGGGAAACGACGGAGGTGTAATTTTACGGTTTCACCACCTTCCGATGCACCACGCCTTTTGGCGTTTGAACTTTCAGAATATACAAACCAGACGGCAACTGGCTCGTATCCAGCGTCGTCTGACTGGCCCGGTTTTTCAAAGGCTGTTCCAGCAGGGTTGCTCCCGAAACCGTGGTCAGGGTTACGCCTTCAAAAAACTCGCCCGTCGGCAATTCGACCGTGAGCGACGCACCGACCGGATTCGGATAGACCTTCAGGACGTCGGCCCAGGTTGGTTCATTTCCCGTAACGGCCAGCACGTTGAATTTCCGTTCGACCGGCGTGGCCGCCGAAAATTGCTCATTTCCGGCCTGCGTAGCCCGAACCGTCACCACCCCCGGTTTTGTTGGCGTCAGGCGGTTTTCCGAGAGCGTAGCCGATCCGGAAACGATTTCAAAACTGACGGTCAGTTTAGACGAGGCCGTGGCCGTCAGGTTGAACGAACCATCATCGGCATACCGATCCGGCAAAGCATTGAACGTGATGGTCTGAGCGGTTTTGCCGGTTTCAGCCCGCGTTCCGGCGGCATACCAAACCGCCCACTTCGCATTTTCATACAACGCCTTCACCTCCCCTTTCGCCGTCATTTTATCAGCCTGCAAGTCCAGCGACGCCACCATTTCTTTGTCGCCCCCCGAACTCAGCGTATTGAATACGAGTCGATCATCCAGTCGTGAATAGGCCGGAAAGCTTAAGGTGACATTGGTCAACACCGTGTTCAATGTACCAGTCTTCAGATCTCCCGCCCAAACCTTGTAGCTGTCGTCGACGGCATTGTAATAGTCAAAGGCAATGATGTTGGGCGAATTCCGGGAAAAACTGGGGTTACCGACGCTTTCACCGTCTTCCAGATTCTTGAACAGTTTCAGAATGGCACCGTCGCTAAACGTTTTCTGCGCGTTGCTCCACACATCCAACAGACCGACATCCCAAAAGTCAATATCCTCACCGTCACCGCTTTTCAGTTTATTAAAGGCGTCATATACCAATACCTCGCCGGCAAAATCCCATTCGAACGAATCGGCATACTCTACTTCGCCCGTCGAAATTCCTTCGGCGGAGGTGGGGTTGCTCAGCGGAAACTGCTTCCATTTTTTCAGGTCATAGCTGTAGACCCAGATGGATTTATCCTTCTCTTTCGTCAAAGCCGCCAGCTTGGTGCCATCCCGTGAAATGGCCACATTATCCCAGATCGGCTCGTCGGAAATTATGACTTCTTGAGCCGCCCCGGTCAGGGTCACGGCCCGAATCCGGCCGTCGGTCGTCACGTAATAAGCGGCTTTTCCGTCGTCCGTAATGCTCGGGCGGTGGCTAATTTCCGCCTTGATCCGGGCCGTCAGATTGCCCGTGCTGACGGGCGCTGTATACAACTTCTGGTCGCCAATGCTATACAGAATGATCATGTCCTGACCGTTGTTGGCCGGCACATCTTTCGGTTCGTCCGGCTGCGGAGTGGTTTCCACAATGCCGACCGCGTCAAACGCGTCCCTGGCCGCTTTGGCTTCTGCGCTGTTCTCGCCGTATAAATCCCCCGCCGAACGAATCACCCCCAGCCGCAGATCCAGAAATTTCGAGTTCAGCGTCAGGTAGTTGGTGAGCGTGCGGTAATACACCTGCTCGGCTTTTTCTTTCCCGATTTTGGTGGCAAACAGATAAAAAGCATGATTGGTAATTCCGCTGTTCCGGTGAACCCCACCATTATCGTCTTTGGTAACGATAAATTCGGCCATCGTTCTGGGCTGATACCCCAGCGTCCCTTTTCCATTCTGATTCGGGTTCGACATGCTGCGCATCGCCCCGGACGTATACTTGCTTTTCAGGACAACATCTTCCCCAATCAACCAGTCATCCCGGTCGACCATTGCGCCAAAAACATCCGCCATCGACTCGTTGATGGCCCCCGATTGGTCCTGGTAAATCAGATTCGCCGTGTGATCGATCACCCCGTGGGTCATTTCGTGTCCGGCCACATCCAGCCCACCCGCCAGCGGTTTGCAGTACGTCTTTCCGTTTCCATACACCATAAAATCCCCCGTCCAGAAGGCGTTGTCCATTGCTTCCCCGTCTTCCAGCACATTGACAATCGACACCATCGTTCCTCCTTTGCCGTCCAGTGAATTCCGCTTGTGCGTTTTTTCGTAATATTCGTACGCCAGACTCCCGTTGGTGTGGGCCGAAATGGCGTTGGCATTCCAGTCGTTGTTATTCTTTGATGTGACATCGTAGAACCGAAAACCGCCATCGGCTTCCTGCTTGTTTCTGGCGTCGTAGGTTACGATCGCTCCCACCGGTTTGGCAACCGTCGATTTCTTGGCATCGTACATCGCCCGCGTTGCATCCAGCAGGTAATAGTTTGCTCCCGACTGATACGTCTGAAAATTCCGCATTACTCCGTTCAAATCCTTGCCCGATGCTTTCACCGGACCGTCCACCCCGCAGGTGTTGTTGTACTTGTTCAGCACCGCGCCGGTTTGTGCATCGACCAAATATTGCCACCGTTCGAGCATATTGGGCCGAATTGTCAGGTTATAGGCCAGCGCCAGTTTGTCGCCCACCGGATACAGACACAAGGTTCCTTCCGAAGGTTTGAGGTTAAACAGGTTCTGGCCGAATGGCCGAACAATCGACTCCTGGCCGATGTCCTGAAAAGCCCGGTCGGTTGCCTGCTGAAGCGAAAGCCGGGGCGTGGTCGAAACCGGTTTGGCAACCCGGTATTGCCCGTTCAGCAGCGTCACCGTTCCGTTGGTCAGGTGCGCCACCAGTTCGCTCCCATACACCGGAATGCCCTGAACCGTTTGCGCCATCCGGATGTGCGTTTGCCCCAGGTGATCGGTTTCGGTTTTGGTAATCTGAAATTGCTCTTCCGGTTTTTCGACCTTCAACAGCGATTTGATCTGGCTCATGAACGAGAAAGCCGACGCGCGGGCGCTCATGCGGGCGCCTTTATCCGAAGAAACGGGCGAACGGTTTTCGATGTAAACCGGCAGGTTCGTCGCCGTGTCGCGGACAATCCGGAGTTTCAGCGACCGGGCATCAAATTGGGGATTACTTGTAGATGTTGCGAGCCGGAAGTTGCCCGTTCGGGTTGAAACCGGAGCCACATCGGCTTTCAGTTTTTGCGCCAAACCGGGCGTCGGCGCTTGGGTTTTGATTTTTCGCCCGAAACCGGAATGCGGAGATTGCGCCAGCACACCGACCGAAGATGCCAGCAGAAGACTGAATAAAATTGATTTCATGGATGTATTTGTTGTTGGTAAAAATGAATGCTAACGTTTCGGTTTTGGCATCTGCGCCAGAAACGACTGGTAAAACGTGACAAACCGGGCCGGGGGCGGTTGTCGCGGGTCACCCCAGCTTACGGTAAATTCCTGCTGGTTTTTCTTCCAGCTCACAAACTGGTAGCGGTTTCCCGGCTGGTTAAACCGGGTGGTTTTGATCCGGCATACTTTCTCCAGTTCGTTGAAAAACCGCCGGGTGGTAGCCGCTGGTTTTCGGCCCAGCCGGGTGAAGAGCGAGTCGTTGTCAGACTTGACGTATAGGTATCCGTTTTCCAGCCAGTAGTAGACCGTTGACGCACCGGTGATGCCGCCCCCCTGTCCGATCATGATCTGCCGATTTTTGTAGGTATAGGGATAACTGGAACCGGTTTGCGCCCGGCACAGCCCGGTAGCGGCCAGGATGAGCAATCCGAGAATAAAAGATTTGAGCATGGTGCGGCTTTTTCTGAACGAAGCGAATGTAGCAGGCAAACTGCCCCTTCTGCTACCATTCAATGCATGAGCCGTCAAAAACGGGTGTTGAAGCGTAGGTCGTTGAGCAAGCGGTTTGTGGTGGCTGAACAGCACGTCGTCTGCAGTTTTGAGAGAGACCCCACCGGAGTGGCTTTTCCGGTGGACTTGTTGAAGAAATTCGCCGTTCCGAACCAGTGGAAAATAACACTGAAAATCGAAAATAGGCATTTCAAAAAAATAGGCTATTTTTCAACTAATTTTAGCCATTTTTGGTACAAAACAATCCATTTAAAGCCAAAAAATAAACCTATTAATAGCAAAATAGATAGTTTTTACAAAAAACTACATCATTTCAACAGCACACGTACATTTCCGGACATCTAGCAAGTGTATTGATTCAAAAGAGCCCTTAACTACATTCTTAGTAGTTGTTTTTAAGCAAAACCAGACCCGCACAGTTCGTTTTAATTTCTTCAATCCAAGTCTATTTTTACTAAAATCTATTCACTAACCAAGACAATTTTGCACCAAAATTATAAAATTGGCTATGCAAACGAAATTTTGTGTTTTGGACTTTTCGCAAAATATATTTTAATGTAACTTGCACATCCAACGCAAAAACAGTAGTGTCTGCTGATTATAGTTCGTTTTTTCGTTACTCGCCTGCAGATATTTTGATTTGCCATTTTTTCAATAACAAAACCACAAACGAATTTACGCCGATGTCTTCTTCTAACGCACCGCAACAGGGTCTGTACCGGCCTGAGTTTGAACACGACGCCTGTGGAATTGGATTCGTAGCGCATGTCAAAGGTCGCAAGTCGCATCAAATTGTCGAGGATGCCCTTACGATGCTTACACGCATGGATCACCGGGGTGCGGTTGGCTACGAACCCAATACGGGCGATGGCGCCGGAATTCTGATTCAGATTCCCCACGAACTTTACGTCGATGAATGTCGGAAGCTGAGCTTCTCCCTGCCGTCGGCCGGCGATTATGGTGTCGGGATGATCTACATGCCCAAAGACGAGCGTCTGCGGAAAGAATGCCGCGATATTCTCAACCGAACCATCAAAAAACTGAACCTGGAATTGATCGGCTACCGCGTCGTTCCGGTCGATTCTTCCGATCTTGGCAACGGTTCGCGTTCGGTGGAACCGGTGATGGAACAGGTCTTTATTCGAAAACCCGAAACCCAGACTTCCGACGAATTTGAGCGTAAATTATACATCGTACGAAACTACAGCAGCCGGATTATCAACGAAACCGTTGCCGGCGTTGAGAATAATTTCTACTACTCCTCGCTTTCGAGCCGGGTTATTACTTATAAGGGTCAGTTAACGACCAAACAACTCCGCGACTACTTCCCGGATTTGCAGCGGGAAGAACTGGTTTCGGCCCTGGGCGTGGTTCACTCCCGGTTTTCGACCAACACCTTCCCCTCCTGGAAACTGGCGCAGCCGTTCCGCTACATTGCCCACAACGGTGAAATCAATACCGTGAAGGGGAATGTCAACTGGATGAAAACGGCGGAAGCCATGCTTGAATCAAAGCTGTTTTCGCCGGAAGAGTTGGCCATGCTCCGCCCGATCTGTAACCTCAATCAGTCGGATTCGGCCAACCTCGACAACGCCATCGAATTGCTGGTGATGGCGGGACGCTCGTTGCCGCACGTGATGATGATGCTGGTTCCGGAAGCCTGGGACGGCAACGAAAGCATGGACCCCGAACGGCACGCTTTTTATGAGTACCACGCGGCCATTATGGAACCGTGGGACGGTCCCGCGTCGATCTCGTTCACCGACGGTCGCATCGTGGGTGCTACCCTCGACCGGAACGGGTTACGGCCTTCGCGTTACTGGGTGACGGACGAGGACGTGGTCATCATGGCTTCGGAAGCGGGTGTCAACGACATCGACCCCGCACGGGTGGTCAAAAAGGGTCGTCTGCAACCGGGCCGGATGTTTGTCGTGGATCTGGAACAGGGCCGTATCATCAGCGATGAAGAAGTAAAAGCAGACATCTGCTCACGCCAGCCATACAAGCAATGGCTCGACGAATATAAAATCAAAATCACCGAGTTGCCGAAACCAGTCCGCACGTTCAGCCACATGCGGAAACAGGACATCACGCAGCGGCAACAGGCGTTTGGATTTACGTCCGAAGACCTCCGCATGATTCTGGCGCCCATGGCCGAAACCGGTCTTGAAGCCCTCGGATCAATGGGCACCGATTCGCCACTGGCCATCCTGTCGGAGCAAAGCCAGCATTTGGCCAATTATTTTAAGCAACTTTTTGCCCAGGTGACCAACCCGCCGATCGACTCGATCCGGGAACGGGCCATCATGTCGCTGATCTCGTTTGTCGGCGCCACCGGCAACCTGCTGAGCGAAGACCCCGAACATTGCCGCCTGATCGAATTGACACAGCCGGTTCTGACCATCGAAGAGTTTGACAAACTGCGGTTTGTCGATAAAAACCACTTCCAGGCCAAAACCATCAATACGTATTTCCGCGCCGACGACAGCACGGGCCTCGAACGCGCCCTGGAACGGATTTGCCGCTACGCCGAAGACGCCATCGAAGACGGGTTTGAAATCATCATCCTGTCGGACCGCGCCATCGATTCCGACCACGCACCGATTCCGTCGTTGCTGGCAACCTCGGCCATTCACCACCACCTGATTCGCCGGGGACTCCGTGGTCAGGTCGGTATTCTGGTCGAAGCCGGTGATGTATGGGAAACGCACCATTTCGCGACCCTGATTGGTTACGGTGCTTCCGGCATCAACCCCTACATGGCGTTCGAAACCATCACGGACATGAAGGAGCGCGGGTTGATTCAGGTCGACTACCCGGTTGAAAAACTCCACCAGAACTACATCAAAGCCGTCAACAAAGAGTTGCTCAAGATTTTCTCGAAAATGGGCATCTCGACGCTTCAGTCTTACCAGGGTGCCATGATTTTCGAGTGCCTCGGTCTGAACAAGGAAGTGGTTGACAAGTATTTTACGGGAACGATTTCCCGGATTGGTGGCATGGGTCTGGAACAGATCGGCCGCGAAATTCTGGTCCGTCACCGGCAGGCTTTCCCGGAGAACAACGTCCTCAATCCACGGCTGGAAGTGGGCGGGGTGTATCAGTGGAAACAACGCGGGGAAGCGCACATTTTCAACCCCGACACGATTCACCTGCTGCAACAGGCGACCAAGAAAAACGACTACCAGATTTACAAGAAATACGCCAACCTGATCGACGACCAAACCCGGAAAGCGCTGACGCTTCGCGGTTTGATGAAGTTCAAAAAAGGCAACCCGGTTCCCATTGAAGAAGTAGAACCGATTGAAAGCATTTTCACCCGTTTTGCAACGGGAGCCATGTCGTTCGGTTCCATTTCGTGGGAAGCCCACACGACGCTGGCCATTGCCATGAACCGCATTGGCGGCAAGAGCAATTCCGGCGAAGGCGGTGAGGACGAACTGCGGTATACGCCCCTGGCGAACGGTGACAACATGAATTCGGGCATCAAACAAGTGGCTTCGGGCCGGTTTGGCGTCACGAGTCATTACCTGACGAACGCCCGCGAACTGCAAATCAAAATGGCGCAGGGTGCCAAACCTGGTGAAGGAGGCCAGTTGCCCGGTCATAAAGTGGATGACTGGATTGGCCGCACGCGTCATTCAACACCAGGTGTCGGCTTGATTTCGCCCCCGCCCCACCACGATATTTATTCCATTGAGGATTTGGCGCAGCTCATCTTCGACCTCAAAAATGCCAACCGGGCTGCCCGAATCAGCGTCAAGCTGGTATCGGAAGCTGGGGTTGGAACCATTGCCGCCGGGGTTGCCAAAGCCCACGCCGACCACATCCTGATTTCGGGTCACGACGGCGGAACGGGGGCTTCCCCCCTGAGTTCGATCCGCCACGCGGGTCTTCCCTGGGAACTGGGACTCGCCGAAACCCACCAGACGCTGGTTCGCAACAAACTGCGGGGCCGCGTGACGGTGCAGACGGACGGTCAAATCCGGACGGGCCGCGACCTGGCCATTGCCGCGCTGCTCGGTGCCGAAGAATTTGGTGTCGCCACCGCTGCGCTCGTCTCCGTCGGTTGCATCATGATGCGGAAGTGTCACCTGAATACCTGTCCGGTGGGCGTTGCCACCCAGAACAAGGACTTGCGGGCGTTGTTTACCGGAAAACCGGAACACGTCGTGAACATGTTCACCTTCCTGGCAACGGAACTGCGCGAAATCATGGCCGAACTCGGCTTCCGGACCATCAACGAAATGGTGGGTCAGTCGCAGATGCTCGAAATGCGCAAGGACATCAAGCACTGGAAATACGACCACGTCGATCTGTCGGCGGTGTTGTTCAAGGATGCCAACAACCTGGACGTGGCCCTCTACAAGCAGGAAGATCAGGATCATGGAATGACCGATATTCTGGACTGGGAACTGTTGAAAGTCTCCAAACCCGCGCTGGAATCCGGTGAATCAGTCTATGCTGAATATCCGATTATCAACCTGAACCGGGCAGTAGGGACGGTTTTATCGAATGAAATCTCGAAAGTATACGCCGGAAAGGGACTACCCGAAGGCACGATTCACTTCAAATTCCGGGGAACGGCCGGGCAGAGCTTCGGCGCGTTCAACACCCACGGAATCAAACTCGAACTGGAAGGCGATGCCAACGATTATTTTGGCAAAGGACTTTGTGGAGCGCAGTTGATTGTGTATCCCGACCGCATGGCACCGTTCAAACCGGAAGAAAACAGCATCGTCGGAAACGTGTCGTTCTACGGGGCGACCTCCGGGGAAGCTTACATCCGTGGGATGGCGGGCGAACGGTTCTGTGTCCGGAACTCTGGGGCAAAAGTGGTGGTCGAAGGCATTGGTGATCACGGTCTGGAATACATGACGGGCGGTTTAGCAGTTATTCTCGGCTCGGTGGGCCGAAATTTCGCAGCCGGGATGTCCGGCGGGGTAGCCTACGTCTGGGATCAGGAAGGCGATTTTGCTTCCAAAGTGAACGGCGAAATGGTCAACCTCGAAGCCCTGGACAGTGAAGACGTCGCTCTCATCAAAGAATTCGTCGAAAAACACTTCCAGTATACCACCAGCAATGTAGCCCTGCAACTGATTCAGGACTGGGACAACCTCATCAAACAATTTGTCAAAGTGATGCCGAGCGATTTCCGCAAGGCGCTGGCCGGACG
The DNA here is from genome assembly GCF_051857545.1 of Larkinella fluvii. Lineage (NCBI taxonomy): Bacteria > Pseudomonadati > Bacteroidota > Cytophagia > Cytophagales > Spirosomataceae > Larkinella > Larkinella fluvii. The sequence continues at coordinate 467,494 of NZ_JBPZHB010000007.1, forward strand.
CGGGATTTCCCTGGCCGACCAGATCCGCGACAAAAATGTGGTGTATCAGGACATCGTCGTGGACGTGGCACACGGATAACAACTGATTTTCTTTCGTTATCTTTGTTTAAAAACAAGGTAATAGCATGAAAAACTGGGATGAAATTGCTTCCACATCCGAATTACTGGCAGCCGAGGAAATCAAACGTTCCTGGGATGAGGGTGATCTGGAAGATGCGGCTCTCGGTCTGAATCAGTTAATTGAAACGATGTCACGTTCGGAGCGCCGGGCTTTGCAAAGCCAGCTCGTTCGGTTAATGCACCACATCATCAAGTGGAAAATTCAGCCGGAAAAACGATCCAAAAGCTGGATTATATCGATCAAAAACGCCCGCTATGAAATTGCCGGTTTGCGAAAATACACACCTTCTCTGAATGAGAACTTCATCAATAGCATTTGGGAAGAAGCCTTCATCGAAGCTCTTGACGAAGCTGAGACTGAAACGGATGTGTCAGCAAAAGGCATTCAACTGACCTGGGACGAAGTATTTGAAAAACCGTATACGCTTTAATCTACATGGGAAAACCCACTGGATTTTTAGAATTCACCCGCGAACTGCCGAAGAAACGCGACGTTCAGCAACGGGTTCATGATTACAAGGAAATCGAACAACCGTTCGCCGTTGAAGATACCCAGAAACAGGCAGCCCGCTGCATGGATTGCGGGATTCCCTTCTGCCACAACGGGTGTCCGCTGGGCAACATCATCCCGGAGTTCAACGACGCCGTCTACGAACAGAACTGGGAATATGCCTACGAAATTCTGGCATCGACCAACAACTTCCCGGAATTCACCGGCCGCATCTGCCCCGCCCCCTGCGAGTCAGCCTGTGTGCTGGGGATCAATAAACCGCCGGTCGCCATCGAATTCATTGAAAAATCCATTGCCGAAGCGGCCTTTGCGCGGGGGTTTGTTCAACCCGGTAAGGTTGCCAAACGGACGGGTAAAAAGGCGGCTATTGTGGGTTCCGGTCCGGCTGGGCTGGCTGCGGCTGCCCAGATGAACAAAGCGGGTCATGACGTGACGGTTTTCGAACGGGCCGACCAGATCGGTGGTTTGTTGCGGTATGGTATCCCCGATTTCAAGCTGGAAAAATGGGTGATCGACCGTCGGCTGGCCGTCATGGAAGCCGAAGGCATCACGTTCAAAACCGGCGTCAATGTCGGTGAACACATCAAAGCAAAAGAACTCCTTTCTGATTTCGACGTCATTTTACTGACGGGCGGTTCCACGGTTCCCCGCGATCTGCCAATTCCGGGCCGGGAGTTGAAAGGCGTTCATTTTGCGATGGAATTCCTGAGTCAGCAAAACAAACGGGTGGCCGAACGCCCGGTTGAGGTTGACCACCGGGGTGCCAAATACGAAAACGGCGACCTGCTGGCTACCGGCAAAAATGTCGTGGTCATTGGGGGTGGTGATACGGGTTCCGACTGTGTGGGAACGTCAAACCGCCACGGTGCCAAATCGGTAACCCAGATTGAGTTGATGCCGATGCCCCCGGCCGATCGGGCCGAAAGCACGCCCTGGCCGAACTGGCCGATGATGCTCCGTACCTCGACTTCCCACGAGGAAGGCTGTGAACGGCACTGGTCGATCAACACGAAAGCCTTTATTGGTGACGAAAACGGCAACCTGAAAGCCCTGCGCATTGTCGATCTGGAGTGGCAAAACGTCGACGGACGCATGAACATGGTCGAAGTTCCGGGTTCGGAACGCGATATTGAGTGTGAACTGGCGCTGTTGGCAGCCGGTTTTCTGCATCCGCAACAGGAAGGCCTGCTGAATGCGCTCGAACTGGAATACGAGCGGGGCAACGTCAAAGCCGTTAACTACCAGACAACCACTAATCCGAAGGTATTTGCCGCCGGAGACATGCGCCGGGGACAATCCCTGGTGGTGTGGGCCATTTCCGAAGGCCGTGAAGCCGCGCGAGCGGCCGACCTCTTCCTGATGGGTGAAAGCCAACTGGAAGCGAAAGCCAAGTCGATGTTCGCGACGGTCTGACCACGGAAAACGATACTACGTAGCCGCCGGTTTGACGACCGGCGGCTTTTTCTTTTTTTATACCTTTGCCCCACTTCTGTTTCCATTACCCATTATGACATTTTTGAAATCCAACCGGCTCAATGATTTACGCTACGAAATTCGCGGACCGGTTTACGAGAAAGCGCTTGAATTAGAAAGTCAGGGCTATAAAATCATCTCGCTGAACATCGGCAACCCGGCTCCGTTCGGATTCGACGCGCCCGATGAAATTGTTCACGACATCATCCTGAACATCCGCAATGCACAAGGGTATTCCGACTCGCGGGGGCTGTTTGCGGCCCGGAAAGCGGTGATGCATTATACGCAGAATCTGGGGATTAAGGATGTTGCGATCAACGATGTGTTTATAGGCAATGGGGTAAGCGAATTGATTCTGCTCACGATGCAGGCCCTCATCAACGAAGGCGATGAGGTGCTGGTACCGTCGCCGGATTACCCGCTGTGGACGACCTCCGTGGCACTTTCCGGCGGAAAACCGGTGCATTACCTCTGCGACGAACAGGCCGACTGGAACCCGGATCTGGAAGATCTGGAAAGCAAAATCACCTCCCGCACGCGGGCTATCGTGGTCATTAACCCCAACAACCCCACGGGCGCGGTATACGACAAACATATTCTGCAAGGCATCGCACGAATTGCGGAGAAGCACCAGCTGATTTTGTTTTCGGACGAGATCTACGACAAAATTCTGTACGACGGTGCCGTACATTATCCGATGGCGACGATGGTGGAAGACACGCTCTGCATTTCGATGGGCGGTTTGTCGAAGAACTATCGCGCGGCCGGTTTTCGGGGCGGGTGGCTCATTTTGAGCGGGGCCAAACACCGGGCCAAATCTTACATCGAAGGGCTAACGTTGCTGGCCAGTATGCGGCTTTGCGCCAACGTCCCGACCCAATACGCCATTCAAACCGCTTTGGGTGGTTACCAGAGCATTAACGACCTGATCATGCCCACCGGACGGCTATACCGGCAGATTCAGCTTGCGTATGACCGCATTACGGCCATTCCGGGTCTGACGTGCGTGAAGCCCAAAGGCTCGCTGTACATCTTCCCGAAAATTGACCTGTCGCAATTCCGGATTGCCAACGACGACGATTTTGTGTACGATTTACTGGAAGAACAGAAGGTACTGGTGGTGGCCGGAACGGGGTTCAATTACGTCCATGACGACCATTTCCGGATCGTCTGCCTGCCCTCCGTCGATGACCTGAACCCCGCCATCGACCGCATCGAAGCGTTTCTGGAAAGCCGTCGGAAGTAGGAAATCAGTTTATTAATTAAAAAAGGGAATATCAAATGTTAAATGATGAATGTAAAATGTAAAAGTGCTGGATTGCGAGACTTTTACATTTTACATTCATCATTTAACATTTAACATTCCCTTTCTCCTTTATCGCCCCATAACCAACCGCGTCTGGGCTGGCGAACGTTCGGCATCCTGGAGCTGGATGTTCAAGGCTCCATTCGCTTGCACGGCCCGGTCAATGGCCAGCGTGACCGTATGAATGCCCTGCGGAAGATCGGCTACAATGCCTTGCTCAGTGAGTTTGACCGGTTTTGAACCAATCCAGGCCGTAACGCCCGCCGTTGAACCGAACACCAGATTGACGTTGCCTTTGCTCACCACTTCGATGTCAAACCGGACAATGCTGTGACGCTTGCTGGCGGCCGTTTCCACCACCGGAAGTTCGTCGAGCGGCAGTTCCCCCACCACTTTGCTGTACGCCGGTTGAAAGGATACTTTCGCATTATCCTTTGTTACATACCCCAACCCTTCCTCGCGGATTTTTTTAGTCAGTTCCTTCGTCGGAAAAACCGTGTTCCAGCGACGCACAAACCGGGTTGTCGGTACCCGAAACTGACCCGATTCGCCCATTTTGGACAGAAAACCAACCAGGTTGATGAATTCCTGCTTCTCCAGACTGGCCGTCAAACCCGCAGGCATCAGCGAACCGGGCACTTTTTCGATGACATTGATCTGGCTTTTAGGAACCGAAACCTCCATCCCGGCGACATCCCGAATCACAATATCCGACGTTCCGTTGCTGACAATGTAGCCCATGAGTTCACTTCCGTCTTTTTTCGCGATCCGCTGCAATTCGTAGCCTTCCTTAATGGACTGATTCGGATACAGCAACGAGCGGATGATCGTCTCAACCGGTGAACTGGTTCCTAAGCTACTCAAATCCGGGCCAATGCGCCCCCCGGCTCCGCCAATCGCGTGACACGTCTGGCAGGTCAGGGCCGCCTTCCGGAACACCAGTTCGCCTTTCACGGGGTCCGCGGTTTCCTGAATGGTTTTGGCCAGGCTGCTGATTTCCGGGCCGGACAGTTCCTGCGCCATTCGCTCCACCGGCAGAACCCCGCCCGACGCTTCCAGCGCCTGGGTCAGCAGTTTGACGGTTTCATCGTTCCGGCGGTTGTAGGGCACCTGGCGTTGCAAGAGTTGCCGCCCGGCTTTTGCCATACTTTCCGGTATTTTCCGGGCCGTCAGTTCATCAGCGAGGGCTTTGGCCCCCTGCTTATTGGACAGAAAAGCCTTGAACAGGTCGGAGACATCCGTCTGAGCGGGCAGGCTCCGCAGCAGGTCGCCCCCGATTCGGGCTGCTTCCGAAGCATTCACTGCAACCAGTTGCGACGTCGCGGCCAGCCGTAAATCGGCCGGATTCTTTGCCCCGGTCAAATCCATCAATAACTTTCGGCTATTGTCCGTATTCAATGCTGCCAAAGCGCCCAATGCCGCTTTTTGCGCGTTCTTATCTCCTTTTTGAGCCAGGCTCACCAGTGTTCCGCTCAGGTTTTCCAGTTTCCACAAACCCATCAACCGAATGGCACTGGTGGCAACGGCATCGTCATCGCTCTCTACAAAACCGGAAATCCGATTGAGATCCTGGCTGGGTTTCACGCCCCGGCGGGCGGCTTCTTCAAGTGCGCCCAGTTGAGCAGCTCCGTTTTTATTCCCATCTACGGCTTTATTGAACAGAAGCGTCACATCGGCGGTGCTGCCAAATTTGGCAATCGACCCCAGCACGTCTTTCTGGTACTCGGCCGGAATCTGGTCTTTCTGGTACAACTGCGCCAGTTGCGAAACCGCTTCGGGACTGCTCACCGACTTAAGCGCAAAGGCGGTTTTTCGGGAATCACCCAAAAAATCGGGCTTCGCTTTCAGGCTGGCCATCCACAACGGCTCCAGTTCCCGAACGGTTTGCCACAGGGCAAAATCCAGAAATTCATCCATCGGCTGCTCCAAAACCGACAAGGCGGTTTTGGCCGCTTCAGCCGTTTTCACGTTCCGAAGGGCAATGACGGCTTCCAGCCGCACCTGGGGATGAGGGTCGCCCACGGCTTTGGTCAGCCGAGTTGGCACGTTGCTTATTTTAGTGTGCCACAACTGAAGCGCCCGCAAGGCAGCCGCCCGGGCGTTGTGGGTTTTGGCATCGAGGAGCGTCGACAGCAGCGGTTCGTTGATCACATCCAACGTCTGATACACCCAAAGGGCTTCCAGCAGATTGTGTTCGTAATCCGGGTTGGTTTTGTCCAGTTCCTGCACCCACTTTTGCAGTGCCGGGATTACGTCTTTGGCGCCCCGGGCTTTCAACACCTGCTTGGCCTGCGAACGGGTCCAGTCTTCCGGCAACTTCAATGTTTCCAGCAACTCGGCGATCGTGGCTTTGCTCAAAGGCGTTTTTTTAACCAACGGACGGTTTTTCGCCACAATCCGCCAGATGCGCCCGTGTTCCTGATCCCGGCGTGGGTCGTGGAAATCGACTTCGCCGTGCTGAATGATTGGGTTGTACCAGTCGGCCACATAAATGGCGCCGTCGGGTCCGACGTTGATATCGACGGGCCGAAACGCGACGTTGTCCGTCCACATCAAATCTTCGACCTGCCGGGAAGCATACCCGCTGCCCTGTTCTTCCAGTTTGAACCGGTTGATGCGGTTGGCGCGGAAGTCGTTGGTAATCACGCTACCCTGCCACGATTCCGGCAAGTGACGACCCGAAATCACGTCCAGCCCGCTGTGTTTGGGTTGACCCGGGTTTAAGCCCCGGATGATTCGGGCGGCCCCCGGTGAGGTCACGAAGGTTGCCCCCGGAAAGGCGTAGTTGATGCCTTCGCCCCCCGCGCCGTCCGTCAGGAACGACTGCCCCCAGCGGTCGAACTGAAGGCCCCACGGGTTGATCAGGCCTTTGGCGTAGATGTCCAGATCGAGCGTTTGCGGATTTAATTGCCAGACACCGCCCCCTTCCAGCCGCCGGATGCCTTTGGGCGTTTCCACGTGGCTGTAAATGTAGATCGACTGGTTGAAATACAGCCGTCCTTCCGGTCCCCAGCGGAACGTATGAATCAGGTGGTGGGTATCTGCTGTGCCAAAACCGTTCAGAATCCGGCGTTTTTTGTCGGCTTTGCCATCACCATCGGTATCAGCAAAATGCAGAATTTCGGTCGAATTGGCGACGTAAACGCCCCCGTCGCCGGGCAAAATTCCGGTGGGCGTCAGCAAGCCTTCCGCAAAAATGGTGGATTTATCGGCTTTGCCGTCGCCGTCCGTATCCTCGATGACAAAGATTTTGTCGTTGGCTTCTTCGCCGGTTTTCAGGTGCGGATAGGCCGTGCTGCTCACCACCCACAACCGCCCGTCGGCATCCCAGTTCATCTGGATGGGCTTGGCGACGAGTGGTTCGGCAGCAAACAGGGTCACCTCAAAACCGTCTGCAATTTTAAACGACTCCAGTTCTTTCTTCACATCCGGGTCCGGGTTTTCCTTCCGGTCGTCCTGATTTACAGAAGAGGTAATGAGCAGAACCAGCGGTATGATAACGAGCCTTCGTACGATGTTCAGGGTTCGGGTATTTTTCATGACTTTCATGTTACTTCAAAGGGGTAAGTTGATACACGCTCGCTTTGGGCGTTCGGTTCAGGGCAATCTGGCTTTCCAGCCACTTGATCAGGATATTCTGCTCCTCCAGGCCCTTCACATGCCGCCCCTGTTCATAGGAACGGAAGCCCAGAATGTAGGTCGTATTCAGGGGGCGGTATTGAAAATAAAACAGGTCGTTTTTTTTCAGGATCATCTCCCGCAACCGGCTGGCCTGTTCAAATACTGCTCCCTGACGGATCGGCACCCCGGCTGCCCAGTCTTTTGCCGAAGCCGTGATCACATCGGTTTTGTCATTGGTAAGGGTATAAAAGCCTTTCTTGAGGCCGGTAATTTTAATGACGCGCACAGCCTCCACGGTTTCCGGCAACGGAAGCGGCAGGGAACGTTCGTCGAGCGTAAACTTCAAATTGGCACTTTCCTGATCCGGGTTCAGGATCTTAACGGGCGCTGCCGCTTCGGCCCCTTGTTTAGAAACCGTGATTGCAATATTCCCGGTTCTGGCCGGAAGTCCCAGGCTTTTTTCCAAAAGGGTCGCCAGATAATAATAACCGGTTTCGTTGAGGTGAATTCCGTCTTCGGTGATCGCTGTTTTCTGGCTCACCTCCTGAATCGGTTTGAAGAGATTGATGAACGGCGTGCTCCGTTCCGAGGCCATTTTAGCCATCGCCGAAGCATACACTTCCAGCATGGCGTTGCGTTTGGCCCGGTTTTCGGGCGTGTCGGCGGAGAGAATCGGAATGGGTGACAACAGAATGGTTTTGGCGCCCAACTGGTCAATCTTGTCGATCAGTTTGGCTAAACCGTCGCGAAAAACCGGTAGACCGGCCTCGCCATCCTGGGCTTCAATGCCCCCAAATCCAAGAAATACCAGGGTTGGTTTGGCTTTCGTGAGGTGTTCCATCAGCAGATCGTAGCCGGTGGGCGGGTTGGTGATGGTGCTTCGGGCTACACCAAAAACGTTGTCTCCGGTCCAGCCCAAGTTGCGGAAGGTAACATCACGGTCGGGAAAGCGGGTGGTCAGGGCGAGTTCCAGATAACCGAACTGCATGTCGTCCTCGAAAAGTGAATTTCCCAGGAAAACCACCCGGTCGCCGTTTTTAAGTTCAAAGGGGGGATTAGGAGCCACGGGGTTAGTCTGAGCAACGGCCAATCCGACGGGGAGGGTAATCAGCAATGCAAACAGGCAACCGAATGTGGCCGATACTGTAATCTTTCTCATGCAGGTGAATTTTGGTAGTCCTCAAAGGTAAAGATGGATTAAAGCCTTTCCATCCGGTTGACACCTGTATTCGGACGATTTGGGTAAATTCCGTTGACAATCTATATTCTGTCCTCAAAATTAGTCAAAATACGAAGTACTTCCGGGGAAGATTCCGGGGGAAATACAAATCGGTCCGGGGTTCTGAATGAAGCGTTATGAGTTAAGCATTCTGCGTTATATCTTGTCATTGCTTTCGTCACCGGTAACTCTTCACTCATAACTTTTAACTCCCTGATGGCCTCTTTTACCAGCAAAAAAACCAACCTCTACATCTTTCTTTGTGCGGTTTTCTTAACCAATGCGATTATTGCCGAAATTATTGGGGTCAAAATTTTCTCTGCCGAAACCCTGCTGGGCGTTCCCCCGGCGCAATTGCACCTGCTCGGCGATTTCGTGCTGGATTTTAATCTGACTGCGGGCGTCGTGATCTGGCCTTTCGTGTTTATAACGTCCGACATTATCAACGAATACTATGGTTTTAAAGGCGTTAAAAAAATCTCTTACATTACTGCCGGATTTATCGCTTATAGTTTTTTTATTATTTACTTCGTCACCACCCTTCCCCCGGCCCAATTCTGGCTCGACGTCAACAAAACCGATGCCGTTGGAAATCCGGTAAACATCAACAACGCGTTTGCCATGATTTTCCGGCAGGGTCTCGGCATCATCATCGGTTCGATTACGGCCTTCATGGTGGGGCAGTTGCTGGATGCCACGGTTTTTCAGTCGCTGAAAAGAATTACCGGCAGCCGCAAAATCTGGCTCCGCGCCACCGGTTCGACGCTCGTTTCGCAGTTGATCGACAGCTTCGTCGTGCTGACCATCGCTTTCTACGTTTTCGGAAACTGGCCTTTTAAACAGGTCATTGCCGTTGCCATTGTCAATTACATCTACAAGTTTTTTATTGCCGTTGCGCTTACCCCCATTCTCTATGTCGCTCACTATCTGATCGATAACTATCTCGGGAAAGAACACGCCAAAGAATTGGCAAACGAATCGAGTATGAGTTCGTTTATGTAGTATGAAAACCGTTTTCCTGTTTGTTGCCCTCCTGACCGTGGCTGGTTCGGCCCTGGCTCAGAGCCCGTTGCTGACCCTGGTCAACACGGAAAAGAAATTTGCCCAGCAATCCAGAGATAGCACGACCAAAGCGGCCTTCTTGTCGTATCTGGCTCCGGACGGTATTCTGTTTACCAAAGGCAAAGTGACCAACGGGCGGGAGTTGTTTGAAAAAGGCCCCGAAAGCCCCGGAAAGCTGACCTGGCAACCCATTGCCGCCGATGTGTCGGCGTCGGGCGATCTGGGCTACACGACCGGCCCCTGGGAATCCCGGCCGAAAACCCTGGCGGACAAGCCAACGGGCTATGGCCATTATGTAACGCTTTGGGAAAAACAGAACGATAATTCCTGGCGGATTGCCCTGGACATCGGCATCACCCACCCGGCCCCACCCACGCCACCCGTCAACACCATTCGGGCTGCCACCGGTATTCGCAGCGTGACGAGCCCCGACACGGCCAAAAACCGGGAAGCCCTGCTGGCTTTCGACAACCAGTTTATCAAGGTGCTGGAAAAAAGCGGAGCAGCCGCGACCTACAAGCAATACCTCGCCCCCCAGGCCCGACTGTACCGAATGAACCAGCAACCTTTCGTTGAACGCACCGCAATCGACTCGCTTCTAAAACAGCCCGTCACCCTGGGTTTCTTACCGCTGAATGCCTCCGTAGCCGAATCGGGTGATTTGGGATATGTGTACGGAAATTCGCAGGTGATGGCAACGGTAGCCGGCAAAGCCGTTAAACAGAGTGGCAATTACCTCCGAATCTGGAAAAAAGATAGCCAGGGACAGTGGAAAATTGTGCTGGATCTGATTAATCTGGAACCAGCGGAGTAAAGAAAAAGAGTTATTTCGCGGAGTTTAGCAGAACGTAGATGAGATTAGCAGAGTTTTTTCTCCGCTTAACTCTTTTTAACTCTGCTAAACTCCGCGAAATAACTCTTTAATTATAAATCCCCCGCAGCAAAGAACGACATAAAAGAGCGGCCTTCTTTTACGCACGTCACCTTCGTCAGCGAGGGATTGATCAGGCCGGAGAAACCGGTCATTCATTCAGCAGGGACACAAACCGGGTGGGTTGCTTTACCTCCACTTTTTGCGTTTCAAGCCGGAAAGCCTTCGTGATTTTGGTGAATCCATCACTCACTTCGAAGGTATACAACCCGTCTTTCATCGTTTCCATATCAAATTTCCGCCAGTATTTTTTCAGCCGTTTCCCCACTTTCTCGGCGTGAAGCACTTCTTTGTTCTCATTCATTAACGTAACCTGAATCGGAACTTCAATGTAGTTTTCGATCATCAGGTTCATCTTGGCGGTATTGATGGACCGGTAAATGGCAACCCCCATGGATTTGGTCCGGGTTACGTTCGGCGCGGCCGAGACCGACCCGGTTTCTTTATCGTCGCCGGGAATCGGTGTTGGCGACACGGTTCCGGCCAAAACTGGAGCACTCAGGATGAGAACCAGAGCAACTGCTTTTAGAATACGATTCATAGTATTTGTTGTTTTAGTGACCAATGATTCATTCTCGGCAAACTTTCAATGGGCTAAAAGTACCCGAATTGCACCTGCTCCACGTACCGCAAATGAGGTGATTTTAGGGGGATGCGCCGGAAGTGTGATGAGTGGTCGTGAGAGCGGATAAAGAAAAAACTAGCCGATTTGACTGGTTTTTGATCGAAAAATCATCGTTCTCTATGCATTGAAAACACAAATTTGACTCAATCGACATCCCACCAAACGGGGGTAAGCACGTCGCCGGGCGCAATGCCGGTAGTCGTGATACTCGGATTTCGCTGGAGTTCCGAATCGACATACGGCAGCCTTTTCATAAATCGGTTACCGGTCAGGTTCACCACCGGCAGGGTCGGTGCCGGGAAACCGGTCCGGCGTTGTTCCACCCAGGCTTCTACTCCATTCAAACCGTACAAAGCCAAATATTTTTGAGTAATGATCGCCTTGATTTTATCGGTTTGTTTGGTGTAATCAACACCCGGTTTGGTCAGGTAATCACCGGGTTGAACCCCAAATCGGGTCATCGACGCGGTGATGGCTTCGTTGTAGAGTTTGGCCGGATCATCGGCGGTGGTTCCGGCCCAGCCTCTGGCAATGGCTTCGGCCCGCAGCAGCAGGCTTTCTTCGTAGGCCAAAAAAACCACCGGTCGCGCCTTGGCCGCATTGTCGTCCGACGTCGTTACCCCACTGGTGGCTGCGGTCCCGTTGATCGCTCCGTTGAGAAACCGTTGTCCGATAAAATACTTACCCGGATACGAACTGAGGACCGCCGTATTGGTCGAGGTCGTGCCGTTGGGCGTAAACACGTACTCGATTTCGGGCGTCCGCAAATCGGCATCCAGAAAAAAGACCGGCATCCGGGGATCGTTGTTCGGTTGCATCAGGTTGCCAATGGTCGTGCTGGCCGTCAGGTTATTGGGCGAACGGAAATTGGCCTGCCAGAGCGGATTTTCCGAATTCGTCACGGTTCCGTTCACCAGTTGCAGGCTTTCGCCGGTTCGCATAAAAGCCGTTCCGCTGGCAGCATACAGGGCCTGAACGCCGGTTCGGGCCGCCGTCGGGTCCACCTGACTCATCCGCAGGTAAAACTTCAGTTTCAGCGTGTTGGCCAACCGAATCCACCGATCCATACCAGCTTCATTACCGGCCTGATACAGCATGTCCGCCGTTCCCGGAAAGCGCCCCTGCCGCTTCGCTATGTCGGTTTTGGCCTCATCCAGCAGCGTTTGTAAACCGGCGTAAATATCCTTTTGAGCATCGTATTTGGGAATAATGGTTTTGTCGGCATCGAGGGCTTCCGAAAACGGAATGTCCCCGTACAAATCCGTCAGCACACCGAAGCCGTAGGCCTTCATGATTTTCGAAATCCCCACCATGCGCCACTCATTCTGCTGACTACCCTGGTTGATGACGTACTGAAAATCCTGCAAAGCCCCCGCGTAGAAATTGGCAAACTGCCCACCCTGTCCGTCGAGTGTGGAGGAGGTGATGTTGTACTGGTCCCAGGTCCGAAACTGGTTTCCCCCTCTCGGGATCGACCAGTATTGCGAAAGAATACCGCCGAGGATGTTGAGTTGCCCGCCCACGATAAAGGCCACCTGCGCCTGACCCGCCGGTAACGTCAGGTTGATGTCCGCTATGGAGGGGTTGTTGGGGTCAGTGTTAATGTCTAAATAATCTTTTTCACAGGCGGTGTTCAGTCCGACAAACAGGGACAGCAAAACCGCTTTTAAGAGGATCCGTTTCATATCGTTTGAAAAATCAGGAATCGGTTATAACACAATTTTCAGACTGGCTCCGTAGCTCCGGGTCGACGGATAGGCCAGGTATTCGTAACCCTGGCTGTTGCCGGTGCCGAATGAACTTACTTCCGGATCGACGTTGGGCTGTGATTTGGGGGTCCACAACATCAGATTCCGGCCAATCAACGATACCTGAATCGTGGAGAACGGCGTCTTGCCAATCAGCGATTTTGGCAGGGCGTAGCTCAGGCTCATTTCGCGCAGTTTCACAAACGAGGCATCGAACAGCGTATTTTCTCCGAAGTTCGACACCGTCGACCAATACTCGTATCCGCCGTTCGTTTTGACGGTCGTATTGGGCGTAAAGGTGCCGTCCTGGTTCTGAATCACCGAGTTTGGGTAGACAAACGGTTCGCGGTCGTTGTAGGTCGTTTCTTTGGTATAACCGGCAAACCGACCCAGGTTTGCGGTTTGGGAGAAGAATTTACCACCCTGACGCGTATCCACCAGCACATTGAAAGCCAGCCCTTTAAAGGAAACCGTGTTGCTCAGACCGGCTGAAAAATCGGGTTGAATGTTGCCCAGCACCTGCAAAACCGGATCGGTAAGTGGTCGGCCGGTGGTTGCATTAACGACTACGCGACCTTCGGGATCGCGCAGCATTTTGCTACCAAAAAACGCCCCGTACGGTTCTCCCAACCGGGCCTGCAAACTCGGCGAAGACAAACCGCCCAGGCCAACCGGCGCCAGCGGATTATACAACTCGGTGACTTTGTTGCGGTTGCGGGTGAAGTTCAGCGAAACATCCCAGCGGAATCCGGAGGTCGATTTCACCGGTGTTCCCGTCAGCAGCAATTCGATGCCCTTGTTGGTCATGGCCCCGGCGTTCAGCGTTTGCGCCAGAAAACCGGACGTACTCGAAATGGGCACATTCACAATCTGCTGCTCGCTTTTGGAGTTGTAATACGTAAAATCGATGCCCAGCCGGTTGTTGAAGAACAATATTTCGGTCCCAATCTCCCAGGAGGTGGTCAGCTCCGAGCGCAGATCCGGATTGCCCCGGATGTTGCCGACCGAGAAGCCCGCAATGCCATTGAGCGGAAACTGATACGCTGCCTGAAACCCGTCGGTGGTCGCCGTTCGTGTAAATACCGGGTTGATCTGGTAGGCGTTGGCCACCTTCCCCACCTGGGCGATGTTGGCCCGGAGTTTCATGTAACTCAGCGCATTGTTTCTCAAATCCAGGAAAGCCGAGGTGGGAATAAAGCTCACGCTGGCACCCGGATAGAAAAACGACCGGTTTTTCTTCGGCAACGTCGAGGAATAATCATTCCGCCCGGTTACATCCACAAACAGGTAGTCCTTGTAGGCCAACTGCACATCGCCATAGATCCCGTACAGCCGCGTGCGGCTATCAACCCGTGTGGTGACAATCGTGCTGGCATTGCTGAGGTCGTAGAAACCCGGAACAATCAAGGGCTGACCATCGTAAACGCCCCGCGACGAGTTGTAATCCTGCAGGTTATGGCCCAGGATCACTTTCAGATTCAGATTGGGGCTCAGATCCCGGTTGGCCGTAACGATAAAGTCCGAGAGCAGACTCTGGAAGTTCGTGTTGTCTTCTACGAAACGGCCGCCAACCGTGGCAATGGTACCCTGCGCAAACCGCTGCGTCCGTAAATCCGAGTACATATCGGTTCCGATCCGGTACATCAAATTCAGCCAGGGTACCGGGTCGTAACTAATCTGGGCATTTCCAAAAAACCGGTTCACCTTGTCTTTCAGCAGGTTATTCTCCAGAAGCCAGTACGGATTGTTTCGAAATCCGGCCAGGTAATAGCCTTCCAGGTTGTAGCGCGGATCGTTAAAATCTTTCTGATCCGTAATTTCAATGTCGCGGGGCGTGTTGTAAATCGTTTGCAGGATGTTCGACCGGCCCTGGCCCTGAACACCCCGGTCACCACCGGAACGGGTGAAGGTGGCCGACAGATTGGCTGACACCTTGTTGTTGAAGAACTTGGTTCCGGCCCCCACGTTCACCGCCGTCCGGTGGTAGTTCGTGTTGGGAATCATGGATTTGGTGTTGACATCCGAAACTGTCAGAATGTAATTGGACGTTCCGTTGTTGTTCCGCACCGAAAACGAATTGTTGAGCGTCACCCCGGTATCGAAGAAATTGCGGACGTTGTTGGGCCTGGCCACCAGCGGAATCGAATCCGGATTGTCCAGTTGCCCGAGGGCATACAAACCGTAGGTACGCCAGTCGGCCACCTTCTGGCCCTGAATTTTTGGCCCCCAGCTCACATTTCCGGCATCGTTGAGGTCATAAACCCCGTCGAAACCGGCGGCAAAGGTGTTCTGGTAGTCGGGTAAACGCAGCGGATTTTCAAAATTGACCGAGCTGTTCAGGCTGATCTGGGGTTTGTCGGTGACGGCCTTGCTGCGGTTTTTGGTCGTGATGATGATCACTCCCGAAGCCGCCTGCGAACCGTAGAGTGCAGCAGCAGCCGGGCCTTTCAGAATCGAAACCGACTCGATGTTGTTGGGGTCGATGTCGGCCGCACGGTTGGTAATATCCACGCCGTTGTTGAGGTCGCCACCGGTTCCGGCCGCCGACAGCGTTCCGTTTCCGTTGATGATGGCCGTAGTGGTGTTGTTGTTGCTGACAATAATTCCATCGACAACATACAGCGGCTGGTTGTTTCCGTTGAAGGATTGCGCCCCGCGAATTACCACGCGCGTGGCGCCCCCGGCGGCTCCCGACGCGCTCGAAATCTGAACCCCCGGCACCCGGCCCTGCAACGACCGCAGCATGTTCGACTCATTGGCGCGGATCAGGTCCTCGCCTTTCACGTTGGTCACCGCATAGCCCAGCGTCTTTTTCTCGCGCTCGATGGCCGACGCCGTCACCACCACCTCGTTCAGAATGGCCGCACTTTCTTCCAGCACAATGTCGAAGTTCGTCCGGTTTCCAACGCTGATTTCCTGGGTTTTGTAGCCGATGAACGAAAACACCAGCGTGGCATTGTCCGGGATTCCGCTGATGCGGAAGGCGCCGGTTCCGTCGCTGGTGGCCCCTTGGGTGGTCCCCTTGATGCCGATGGTCACCCCGGGCATCGGCAGGTTGTCGGACGCACTCCGAATGGTACCGGACACGGTTTTTGATTGGGAAAGCCCATACTGGTAGCATAAGAGCACCAGTACGATCGCTCGTAGCAGTATTTTCATTGGTTTGCTGATTAGTGTCTGTCACAAAGGTCACGAACCTAACCAGTGTGGAAATCCCGCAGGAAGGGGGATTTTTTAAAACAAAAAAAACCAGCCGAATCGACTGGTTTTTCTATTTACGTTCATCTCATAGAGTAGGTTCAGAAGGCTCGGAACCTGACTTCATTTTTTGTCGAAACGCACATTGCATTTGCCCTGCCCACGCATCAACATCACAAAAGTACAGCAACGACTGGGCAGCACTCTACCCCATTAGAGGGGATTTTACCGCCTAAATCAGCCTTTCTTTGATGGCTTTCTCGATGGCTTCGGCTTTGGAATGGACTTCCAGTTTCCAGTAAATGTTCTTGATGTGCGTCCGGATGGTCTCTTTGTCAACAAACAGTTGTTCGGCGATGGTGGTGTAACTTTTGCCTTTCGACAGCAACTCCAGCACCTCGGTTTCGCGGGCCGTCAGGGGTGAATTGCGGTTTTTCTGAAACGACGCCACCACCATCCGCGCAATGTTGGTACTCATCGGCGCGCCCCCCTCCTGAATGTCCCGAATGGCTTCCAGCAGGCGCGTAGGCTGCATGTTTTTGGTCAGATAACCGCCTGCTCCGGCGCACAAGGCTTTGAAAACCAGCTCGTCATTTTCGTAGACCGTTACCACGATGATGTTGGTTTTGGGGCGGAGCTTCTTGATTCTGGCAATCCCCTCGATTCCGTTCATGCCCGGCAGTTCGATGTCCATCAAAACCACATCCGGCGAGTCGGAATGAATGTTTTTTAAGGCATCCTCGCAACGATAATACGTATTGATGATCTTAAAACCGTACGTACTATTGATGAGCAAGGCGAACCCGTCGCGAATCAGATTGTCATCCTCCACAATGCAAATCCGGATCGTTTGCGGACTGCGTAACAGTTGAGTTCCATTCATAGTGTGTTCATTAGAGTTTGCAAGGTAATTAACTACTTATTTAGGGCATGTTCCACCGTTATTACACCAACGGGGCAATTGTCTTTACGAAAGGAAGTCGATGAAGCGGGGGCTCGGGCTTTCACCCAATGTGCGGGATGTCCATTCGGAAAATAACCGTGGTTCCTTCCATCATTTCGGACTGAATATCTACTTTTCCGCCAATTTTTTCGGCCCGGCTGCGGATGTTATACAAACCGTTGCCCGTTTTGGCCTTGTTATTTTCCTGAATACCGATGCCGTTGTCTTTCCACAACACTTCGATCCGCCGGTGCAGCATCGCAAAGTGAATCTGCGAAACCGTAGCGTGGGAATGTTTGAGGGTGTTGCTCATGGCTTCCTTAAACAGAAAAATCAGGTGGCGGCTCGTGCCAACCGGCAGAATGGCCTTCCGCAGATCGTCGGTGATGCCAATGGCCTCGAACGTGATCTGACTCCGGTCGAAAACGTCATCCCCAAAATCTTTCAGCCGGATGGCAATTTCCAGAAAATTGTCGTGTTCGGGGTTGATCGCCCAGATGAAATCCTTGGTGCCCTGATACAGCCGGTTGCTGTTGTCGCTGATTTTGGTCAGCAGGGGCGAAATCTCCGCGCCGTGGCCGTTCAGTTTGCTCTTGATGATTTCGGTCAGCATCGAAATCCGGGTGATTGTGTTGCCAAACTCATCGTGCAGATCCTGGGCGGCCATTTTCCGCACGCGCTCGTTCTCTTCCAGTGTCACCCGCTCCAGTTCCAGCAGGTGTTTCACTTTCACTTTGACCCGGTAATTATACACCAGCCAGACTGCTCCGCCGATCACGGTGACAACAATCGCCAGAAACCACCACGTTTGCCAGAAAGGCGGCAAAACCGTGATCGGAATTCGCAGCATATTGGCATCGCTCCAGACGCCGTCGCTGTTGGAACCCCGCACTTTCAGCACATAATCGCCGGGTTTCAGATTCGTAAAACTCACATACCGGCGCACCCCGCTTTCAATCCAGCCGTCGTGGAAACCTTCCAGCATATATGCATACTGGTTTTTGTGCGAGTTGGTATAATCCAGGGCGGCAAACGAAAAAGAAAAGAAATTCTCGCCCGGCCGGATCTCGATCCGCCCCTTCCTGGCCAGCACGCTATCGACATTCACCGGTTTTTCAAACTTCTGAAACGAGGTCAGCACCGTGCGGGGCAGGTGCCGGTTTTTCACCATGCGCGTTGGCAGAAAGCTGACCAGGGAGCCAATACCACCAAAAAACAGCTCACCGTCTGCGGCCTGGTGGTAGGCATTCATATTAAACTCGTTGATGGTCAGCCCGTCGTTGATGTCGTAATTTTCAAACTTCTCGGTCTGCGGATCGAAACACGACAGCCCCAGATTCGTACTCATCCAGATGCGCCCCCGGGCGTCTTCCAGCGCCCCGTAGACCAGCTCATTCGGCAGTCCGTTGCGTTCGGTGTAGTGAATAAACTTCTCCTCGCCCTTCTCGCCATACACCATTTTACTGAACCCTTTGTTGCTGCAAATCCAGAACCGGTCTTTGCTGTCGCGCAGGAACCCCAGCACCTGTTCGCCAATCAGGCTGTTGGGGTCTTTGGGGTTGTTTTGATAATGGGTGATTTTCCCGGTTGCCGGATTCAGTTTATTCAGTCCGAATCCCGTTCCCACCCAAATCATTCCGTTCCGGTCTTCCTGCACGGCGTAGACGATCAGGGCCCGCAAACTGTTGGGGTCTTTCGGGTCATGACGATACGTCGTCACCTGCCCGGTTTGCGCATCGATCCGCCGTAAACTGGAGTAGCCACCCACCCACAGATTGCCTTTTTTGTCTTCGTACAGACTCAGAACGCCGTCGCCTTTTTCGCTGCTTCGCGAACTCATCTCCTTTCCCATTCCGGCCAAACGACGCTCGAACCGGTTTTTCTGCCGGTCATACCGATACAGTCCTTCCGTGGTGCCGATCCACAAATTCGCCCGGCGGTCTTCGTGCAAACACTGAATCCGGTCGCTGCCGAGGGTGTGCGGATCGGCCGGATTGGCCCGAAACCGCTGAACGGCCGATGTCAGCCGATCCACCTGGATCAGCCCTTCGTGTGTTCCAATCCAGAGCTTCCCGGCATGATCCGTCGTGACGGCAAACACCAGCCCGGCCGCCGACGACTGCTGCCGGTTGGTGATCGTGGGCCACTGCCGAAAGCTGTTTTTAGACCGGCTGTAGAGCTGTACCCCCGCGTCGTGTGTGCCGATCCAGACGATGTCTTCCAGCGGTGCAGGGCCTTCGTAAACCACGTTGATGGCGCCGGTTTTCAGCCCTTTTTTGCCAAATAAATCCTCCTGAATGCTGTTGATGTAGCGAATGTGCTGATCACTGACGATTTTAAAGCGGTAGATCCCGTGCTGGGGGGTTCCGATCCACAGCACGTTGTAGCGGTCGATGTGGATTGAGGTGATGGGGCTATCACCCATTCGTTCGCCAATTTCCGGGTACATTTCCGACTGCTTCAATCCCGGATTGATGCGAGCGATGCCACCGGGCGTTCCCACCCAAATCGTCCCGAACGTATCCAGAGTCAAGGTTTTCACCCAGGCATCGGGGAGTTGATACGGCAGCCCGGAGGTGCAGGCCACGAGTTTAACGGGCAACGGTCGGGATGGCTTCAGGTTCGGCGGGGTGATGGGCAACTGCGCCAGACCGCTCGCGGTGCCCACCCACAAAAGGCCGTTTCGGTCGGCCAGCAGGGCGTTGACCATCTGGGCGCGTCGGTCTTCCTCGCTTTCGATGGTGTATTGAACGACTTCGTATTGCGTCGCATTTTTGAAAACCATCCGTTTGAGCCCCCAACTGGTAGCCAGCCACAGGGTTCCGAAACGGTCGGCGGTGATGGCGTTGATAGTCGTCAGGCCGTATCGACGTTGTTTGGGTTCCAGCAAATCCCAAAACCGCCGGAATTTTCCGGTAACCGGATCGTATTGATTCAGGCCGTTGACGGTGCCGACCCAGATTTTTCCGCGGGCGTCCTCATACAACGACATGATCTGGTCGTGTGAAACCGAGCTGCTATCGAACGGATTGTGCTTGTAGTGGGTGATCTGATAACCGTCGTAGCGGTTTAGGCCATCCTGCGTTCCGAACCAGACGTAACCGCGACTGTCTTTCAAGACACAATACACCTCGCTTTGGGACAGGCCGTTATCGACCGAAATCTGATCCAGAAACTGCATCACCGGCCCCCGCGATTCAAAGGAATTTCCCGACGGCAAACTTTTAACCGCCTGGGTGAATGCGGTCACCCAACTGACGCAGAGGAATAGGATGCCTAAAAGTGTTCTCATCGGGTTTGGGGGAGAAAATCCCCCAGTTTCACAAATTTACGCCTTATCCTGTTTTTAATAAATCCCCCATATTGGGTTAAATGTCGTGCAAGTCTTCGGTCGTATTTTTGTAAACAATATGTACATTTAGTTTAGGTTAAGAAAGCAGTAAAAGTAGCCTTGCGTTGAACAGGGCTACTTTTATTTTATGCCCTCCCGACCGGTTTCCCCCCGCCGAAGATTATCACAGATAATGGCCGTGGCAATACCGACATTCAGCGATTCGGCCTCTCCGAAGCGGGGAATGGTAATCCGTTGACTAACAAGCCCCTCCACCTCCGCACTAATCCCGTTCGCTTCATTTCCCATCACCAGATACCCCGCCGTTCCGAAGTCGAGCGAATGAACCGAAGTCCCATCCAGAAAAGCGCCGTAGACCGGGCTCTGTGCCTGCTCGGCCAGAAACGTCTTCAAATCGCAGTAATACCAGGCTACCCGCGTAAAAGAGCCTTTGCTGGCCGAGATCACTTTGGGGTTGTATACATCGGCGGTTGAAAGCGAACAGATCAATTTACGAATTCCGTACCAGTCGGCAATGCGGAGGATGGTTCCCAGGTTGCCGGGGTCGCGGATGTCGTCCAGAACCAGCACAAATTCGTCGGGATCGGCCACTAAAAACCGGTTTTCCTTCGTTTTGACTACGGCCAGTGCACTGTCGTTGACCACCAGCGAGCCCACGCGTTTGAGGTCGTCGGCCGAAACCATTTCCAGCCGAACCCGTTGTTTATCCAGCAGCAGCGCGTTTTCTTTGTAAAAGGGCTCCGTGACCAGCAATACTTCAATCTGATAATCCGACGCACACAGTTCCAGGACATTGATGGCACCCTCGACCAAAAAAGCCCCCAGTTCCTGCCGGTATTTTTTCTGATGGAGTGACTGAATATATTTGCTGAGCGATTTGGAAATCATGGGAAGAAATTACGAAGTAAAGGGTACAAATGATGAATTAGGGAGAAGCCTGCTGTGCCGTAAGCCGCAATTTGCCATTCGTACCGTCTATTTTTTAGTTTTTTGCCTGGTTTTGGGCGTTTCCCTTTCGGGCTGCGTAAGTTCGGAAAATTTACAAAAAAACCAGTATCTGCTCTTTAGTCAGACCGTCCGGGGAAACCGAACCCTGCCCAGTTCCGACTTTGAAGCCCTCATTCCGCAGAAACCCAACCGCCGGATTCTGCGGCTACCCATTACCCCCGCGCTCTGGTTCTACCGCCTGGGATCACGAACCTACGATCAGGAAGCCGCCCAGCGCGCGCTCGAAGCCAAACGCAAAGAATATGACCAGTTTACCGAAAAACCGGACTCCACCAAATCATACCGGAAACAAGAACGGCGCTACAACCGTCAGCTCACGCGCCTGCGCCGGAGAGCCGAAGAAGGCAACTGGGTGATGCGTTCGCTGGGCGAACCACCCGCCTTTTTTGTTGAAACGGAGGCCAAGGAAAACGCGCAGAAAATGCAGCGGTTTTTGTTCAACAACGGTTTTTTTCTGGGCAAAGCGTCGTATTCGGTCGATAGCAGCAAAACGCTTGGACGCCGGGTGCGGGTGACTTATAACATCGTCGAAAACGTTCCGTTTCACCTCAACCAGATTACCTACCAGATTGCCGATCCACGGGTCGATTCCATTGTGCGGCCCACGCTCAACCGCTCAGTTTTGAAATCCGGGGAGCGTTACAACGCCGAAAAAGTTGAAAACGAACGCATTCGGATTGAAGAACTGCTGCGCAACAACGGGTATTACAGCTTCACCCGGCAATACATTCCGCTTCCTCTCGATGTACTTGATGTAGATTCGGCCCAAAAAGACAGCATTGATTCAAAACCTCACAGGCTAAATATGTGGCTGCGGATTGCCAACCCGCCCGGCCAGCCGCAGCATCCGGTTTATACGATCGGCGAGGTGGAAGTCCGGGTGGCGCGGGCCGAAGACCGCTCGTCGCTCGATACGGTTCAGTACCGGGGATTGAAATTTCTGCTGGGCAAACAGAACTACGCGATCCGCCTGCTCGACAGCCGGATTTTCCTGCGCCCCGACAGTGTCTATCGGCTTAAAAATTACCAGGAATCCCAGCGGCAATTGTTCTTACTGAACCAGTTCCGGTTTGCCAACATCAGCTTCACGGACACGACCGGCCGACGGTTACGGACGCGGTTTAATCTGGTACCCATCGACAAATACGAACTCAGCAGCGAAGGCGGGGTTTTTGTTTTGTATCAGGGACAGGGCTATCCGGGGCCTTTCGGGACAGCTTCGTTCCGGGTCCATAATATTTTTGGTGGGCTGGGAACCTTCGAGACGGCATTGCGATACGGTTTTGAAGCACAGACCGGTTTTTCATTAAACAGCAGCGGAATTGGTTTTGCCCAGGAATTGGGCGTAAACACTTCCTTGATTTTCCCTCATATCCTTTTCCCGGGAAAAGCCCGATTTATCTTTAGCCAACTCAACCCCCGCACACAAGTTAGCCTCGGCTATAACTATACCAGCCGCCCCGATTACGGACGACGGCTTTTAAGGACAGCATTGTCTTATAACTGGCTGAAAAACAATACCCATCAATATAATTTTACGGTTGCCGAGATCAACTACTTAAAAGCGACGATAAAGCCGGGAGAAGATGGGCTCGCTTTCCTGAATTATTTAAACACCCAGGACTCCTTAGGAAGTACGATTCGAAAAAGCTTTTTGAGTGCATTTTCTTCCAGTATCGGTTTTACGTATACGTACAATACGAATATTCTGGGGCAAAACCGTCGCGCTAATTTCCTTCGCTTGTCATTTGAATCAGGAGGCACTACCTTAAACTTTTTCAGTAACCAGCAGCTTGAGAGTTTTTTCAATACCACGGCCACATCCGGTTTGCAATATTACAAGTATTTGCGGGGCAATGTTGACTACCGGCATTACATTCCCCTGCGCACCAAAACCACCCTGGCTTTTCGGCTCAATACCGGACTTGTCTTTGGCTACGGAGAAAACAAAACCGCGCCCTATGAAAAGCTCTTTTTTGCCGGTGGTAGCAACAGCATCCGGGCCTGGCTCCCCCGCCGACTCGGTCAGGGTTCGGCCATTCCGTATACCGACGACACCGATATTTTGCTGCCTCAATTTAACCCCAGACGTCCTGGTCAGTTTCGCTACGATTTTGAGCAACCCGGCGATGTCCTGATCGAAGCTTCGGCCGAACTGCGAACGCATCTGTTTCATTTAGGCGGTGATATCAACGGAGCCTTTTTTATCGATGCCGGGAATGTCTGGACGCTCCGCGACAACCCCAACCGGCTGGGCGAAAACTTCCAGGTGCGAAAATCCCCCAGCGAATACCTGTCCCGCAATTTCCTCCAGCAAATTGCGGTGGGAACCGGCATTGGTCTGCGGATCGACTTCTCTTTCTTCATTATCCGACTGGATGGGGCCATTAAAGTCTACGATCCCGCCCGCTATTTCATCTATGAACCTGACCGAAATGGGTACGTTGTGGAGGGAAAGCGGCCAGGCGAATTCATCGACGAGCGGTATTTTCTCCCCAAATTCCGGTTCGATAAAATGTTCAAAGGTCCCAACCCACTCGTTATCAACTTCGGGATTGGCTATCCGTTCTAATATCACAAGTCATTACCTGACAAACTGTCACAGTTCCCCAAAATCTTCGTAACTTTGAAACTCAATTTTAGGAGTTTTCGGTTACTCCCATGACGTGTTTTGGAAATCTAAAACAGGAACGGGATTTCCAGTCGATGACAATACAACTTATGGAACGCATTACGGAGACATTAGCCATACTGACGGAAGCGGATAAAACGGGCGCGGACGAACCACGGGTGCTGGAAGAAGAACTGGCCGTGGGCAAGAAGCGGCTGTATATTGAAAGCTACGGTTGCCAGATGAATTTTTCAGACAGTGAAATTGTCGCTTCGGTGATGCGGAATGCGGGTTTTGCCACCACGGCTTCCGCCGACGACGCCGATGTGATTTTCCTGAATACCTGCGCCATCCGCGACAATGCCGAACAGAAAGTCCGCAACCGGCTCAAGCAATTGAACATCCTCAAAAAACGGAAACCGGAGTTGCTGGTCGGCATGTTGGGCTGTATGGCTGAACGGCTGAAAGCCAAATTGCTGGAAGAAGAGAAAATGGTGGACATCGTGGCCGGGCCGGATGCCTACCGCGACATTCCGAAGCTGGTGGAAGAAGCCGAGTCGGGCCAGAAAGCCGTCAACGTCTTCCTGTCGCGCGAAGAAACCTACGCCGACATCTCACCCATCCGCCTGAATTCCAACGGCGTAACGGCGTTTATCTCCATCATGCGCGGGTGCGACAACATGTGCAGTTTCTGCGTGGTGCCCTACACCCGGGGTCGCGAACGGAGCCGCGATGCGCACTCCATCGTTCGGGAAGCCCGCGACCTGGCTGCGGCTGGTTACAAAGAAGTTACCTTGCTCGGGCAGAATGTCGACAGTTACAAATGGACGTCGGAAGACGGTTTGGAAAAAGTAAACTTTGCCCAACTGCTCGAACGCGTAGCCCTGGTCGATGCCGACCTCCGCATCCGGTTTTCGACTTCGCACCCGAAAGACATCACCGACGAGGTGCTGTACACGATGGCGAAATACGACAACATCTGCAAATACATTCACCTGCCCGCGCAGAGTGGTAACGACCGGATTCTCAAGCTGATGAACCGGACCTACGACCGCGCCTGGTATATGCAGAAAATTGACCGGATCCGGGCCATTCTGGGCGAAGATTGCGGTATTTCGCACGACATGATTTCCGGTTTTTGCTCCGAAACGGAAGAAGAACACCAGGATACGCTGTCGTTACTGGAATACGTCCGGTATGACTACGGCTACATGTTTGCTTACTCGGAACGCCCCGGCACCCCGGCTGCTAAAAAATACGCCGATGATGTGCCGTATGACATTAAACTCCGCCGGTTGAATGAAATCATCGCCCTGCAGCGGGAGTTGTCGCTCGAACGCAACCAGCGGCACATTGGTCAGGTTCAGCGGGTGTTGATCGAAGGGTTTTCCAAACGCTCCGACGATTTCCTCTGCGGGCGGAATGACCACAACAAAATGGTAGTTTTTCCGAAAGGAGATTATCAGAAAGGTCAGTATGTCAACGTGTTGGTAACGGATTGCACGGCGGCCACGCTGCGGGGCGTTACGGTTTAAGAGTTCCCCTTTTCCAGTATTTATGAATGTAAAAGAAATCCAGTCGGTTAAGCTGCGGTTCGGTATCATTGGTAACGCACCGGCCCTGAACTACGCCATCAACGTGGGAATTCAGGTCGCAGCCACCGATTTGACCGTACTGATCACGGGCGAAAGCGGCAGCGGCAAAGAGTCTTTTTCGAAGATTATTCACAGCCTCAGCAGCCGCAAACACGGCCAGTTTATTGCCATCAACTGCGGAGCCATTCCCGAGGGGACAATTGATTCGGAACTCTTCGGCCACGAAAAAGGCTCGTTCACGGGGGCCGTCGATCAGCGGAAAGGCTATTTTGAAACCACCAATGGCGGCACCATTTTTCTGGATGAAATCGGCGAAATGCCGATGGGCACCCAGGCCCGGCTTTTGCGGGTGCTCGAAAACGGGGAATTCATTCGCGTGGGTTCGTCGAAAGTGCAAAAAACCGATGTGCGGGTGGTAGCGGCCACCAACGTCAACCTGCTGGCGGCCGTCGAGCAGGGCAAGTTTCGGGAGGATTTGTATTACCGCCTGAATACCGTGCCGATTTACGTGCCGCCCCTGCGCGAACGGGGTGACGATATTGAGTTGCTGTTCCGGAAATTTACGACGGATTTCGCCGAACGGTATCGTATTAAACCGATTCAGTTGTCGGAAGCCGCCAAACAGGTGCTTCTGCGCTATCCGTTTCCGGGGAACATTCGCCAGCTTAAGAACCTTGCCGAGCAAATTTCCATTCTCGAATCGGAAAACAATAAAGTCATCGAAGCCGAAACCCTGGCGAAGTATCTGCCGCCGGTTTCGTCACAATCGTCCCAGTCGCCGATGGTGCTGCCGGGCGGCCATTCTGACAACAATTTCTCCGAGCGCGAATTGCTGTACAAGGTGTTGTTCGACATGCGCCGGGATATGAACGAATTGAAACGGCTGGTGCTCGATGTGTTGAAAAACGAAAAAAACGGCCACGAAATCCTGAATAACCACAAGGATTTGTTCGATACGCTTCAGGCGGGCGAGCTGACGCCGGAACCGGAGCCAGCCTTACCCCGCCTGCTGCCGCCCGCCAATCTGATCGACGTGGATGAGTATGACGAAACCGACGCTACCAATGATGTGACGGTGGAAGACATCACCCACGAAACCGAAGAAGACGATTCGCTGTCGCTGGAGAAAAAGGAAAAGGAAATGATTGTCAAAGCCTTACGCCGGAATAACAACAAAAGGAAATACGCAGCCCAGGCACTCGGCATCTCCGAACGGACGTTATACCGGAAGATTAAACAATATCAAATCGATGAAGAAGACTAGAAAAGTTAAGAGTTATGAGTTAAAAGTTAAAAGTTACAGTGCTAGAGCGTTGGTTTTATTCTTCATTCTTAACTCTTCACTCTTAACTCTTTCCTGCGGAAAGTATTCGTTTACCGGCACAACGCTCGATCCGAATATCAAGACCATCACCGTCAACACCTTCACGACTTCGGCGGCTGGCGGCCCGGCCAACCTGACGTTGACGTTTACGGAGAAGCTGAAAGAATATTACCAGCGGTATACCAACATGAAAGTGGTGCCGTCCAACGGCGACATTGTACTGGAAGGTTCCATTACCGGCTACGACGTTTTGCCCGTGGCGGCAACGGCTTCGGATCAGGCGGCACAGAACCGTTTGCAGGTCACCGTTCAGGTGCGGTTTTCCAATTCGAAAGACGAAACGAAGAATTTTGACCAGCCTTTTTCATTTTACCAGGATTTTCCGGCCAACCAGACGCTCACCCAGAGCGAAAGTCGGCTGGTACCCAAAATTCAGGATCAGTTGGTGTTGGATATTTTCAATAAAACAGCCGCAGACTGGTAGAAACCCGGTTTCATTTTGTTAAATTTGACCAAAGCGACACCACCTCCCTACCCTTCCATCCAATGAACAAATTGGACAAAGAAACCTTTTCCTTCTGGGTAACTCACCCCGAAGAACTGTTACCCACTGATTTACAACAATTAAAGGAGGCCATTGCCGCTTACCCCTATTGTCAGTCGCTGTACTTGCTCGCGGCCAAAGCCACCTCTGTGCACCAGAAAAGTCACGCCATTGAGTATGTCCGGCAGGCTGCCGCCCATGCCCTGAGCCGCAATGCGCTGCGAAAACTGATCGAAAATGAATTTCAGTGGTCTGAAAACCTGTTGAGTCGCCTGAATGAGTTGTCGCTCAAGCAGGTGCCTATTCCCGACGATTACACGAAAGAAAGCTACGAATTGTTCAAACGGAAAGCGGAGCAAACCCATACGTTTTTCGCCAATCCCATTTTTGATTTTGCCAAATCGGTGGGCGAACTGCCGGTCGTGGAAAGCCCCGAGGACGAGGTCGACAGCCCCCCTGAGACAAAGGAAGTAATTTTACCGATGATCGACGAAGTGATTATTGCGGAGAAAGTCCTCCAAACGACGCTGGAACAACAGGAAGCGACCATCGAGGATCCAAAACCGGATTCGGTGCCGGACCCCGAGCGACACCGTCAACTCCTGATTATCGAGGATTTCATCAAACGGGAACCCATGATCCAACGTCCACGGATGCACACCAGCGAGCAGGCCGACCAGGAAGACCTGACCCGCCGGATGCCGGCGAATTCGGGAGCCCCCATTACGGAAGCCTTCGCCCAGATTCTGGCCCGGCAAGGGAAGTCGGAGCGCGCGATTGACATTTACGTGAAACTTATGTTGAAAAATCCGGAAAAAAAGGTTTATTTTGCGGAGAAAATTGAGGCCCTGAAGAAGCCAAAAGATCAATAAACGACTCCTTTTACTTAACAATACGCTTACTTAAATAACCGCAAGGGCAAATCGAAATGCTAACGGCAATCATTGTATTAATTTGTATCTGTACCGTACTTCTGATTTTAGTAGTACTCATTCAAAATTCAAAAGGGGGCGGTTTGTCCGGCGAATTTGGTGGCCTCGGCTCCAACCAGTTGATGGGGGTTAAAAAAACCACCGATTTGCTGGAACAGATTACTTGGGGACTCGGTATCGCCATCATGGTATTGACACTTTCTACCTACATCGTGATCGACCGGAATCCCGTTGGCTCCACCATTAATAGCGCCAATGTGGATGCTGCGGCTACGAAAACGGTTCCGGGAGCTGGTTTGCAAGCGCCTGCTCAACAACAAGCGGCTCCGGCAACGGCACCCCAAAGCGGAACAGCACCTAAATAATCCGCTCCGCCCGGAAAATTTCAGAAAATCTAAGCCATTGACTTTCAGACCTGTAGGGACTAATCCACCATGCAGGTCTTTTTTTGATCATATTTTCTGGTTCAGAAAGTATAAACCCGCGGATCGGTTTCGTTGTAAAGGCAGGTTTTGCATCCTGAATCTTCGTCCAGCCTGATGAAAAAAAGTGCCTTTGCGCCGATTGCCGCCCTTTTCTGTTTCGTTACCGCTTCCTGTCATCGTCCCTATGCACGATACCAGCCCATCCCCGTCGAGTCGTTTCGCTCGTCCGGCATCCCCAAACCGGTGATCGCCGAAACCGATTCGGTTGTCGTTCAAGCCATCGAATGGCCCCGAGTTGCAAAAGCTCCCGAAGAATCCGAAGCTCCGCTGCCGGAATTTCACGCATCGTCAGCCGTGGTTCCGCCCAGCCGGTCGGTTCAGCACCACGCCCGGCAAGCTACGTCAACGCTGGTCAATCAAGGATTGAGCACATCCGAAACGAATGCCTTACCACAACCCCGGCCTAAAACCGGCAAGAAGAAAACGCTGCGGGAAATTCTGGGTCTGAAACCCCGGAAGAAACTCAACTGGTGGCAACGCATCCCGTGGCAACTCAAGGCATCGATCCCAGTTATTGGTGTCGCCATCGTTTTTGCCATTCTGAACATCACCATCCTGGCCATCATCTTTGGCGTCCTCGGTGCTTTCCTGCTCATTCGCGGGATGAAACGATCCTTCAAAGTCCGCCGACCGTGGTTTTGAACTGGTTTACGGTATTCAGTTTACGGTTTACGGTGGATGACGCATGCTTTCTTACTCTTGCGTCAGCCACCGTAAACTGAATACTGAATACCGTAAACCGTCAGTCCATTTGCGTCGGCAGCCGCACCCGCTCGCCATTTTTGCGGTGGAGACGATACATAACCGATAGCACTACGTTATTTTTATCGCCAATATTGACCGGAGCCTGGTCGTATTGATTGACCCAGCCCGCCTGAATGATCCAGTTGCGGTCGATCTGGTAACCCAGGCCGGCATAAACCCGGTTTCGTTCGAGATGGGGTGCCTTGAAGTTCAGAAACAGTTCATCGTAAATTGATACGAACACGGTTTTGGGTTGGATGGTCATGGCATTCAGCGGAATCATCAGGTTCATCCGGTAACGAACCCGGTTGCGGAACCGGCCCTGAATCGCCACGTTTTCCGGTGTCGATTCCCCAAACCACCGCTGCTCGACCCGGTAACGGTGTTCGAACTTCAACCGCTCGACATTCTGGCTCATCGTAATCTGTTCCCACAGGCGGGTTTCGAGAATCTGCGGGCCGTCGGCCAGATCCCGGAAATTATAGGTATGATACCGACCGGTGGCCACCATCGCCGAAAAAGCCGGGCCTAAATCGTAGCTGATTCCTCCTTTTACTTCGTAGTAATTGACCTGATCGAAGAGGGTATTTGACCGCACCTGACCCTCGACAAAACCGCCCCAGCCCCGTTCGCGGGCGGGAAGTTGAACCGTGCCGATAAACCAGGTGCCCAAGGGTTGCGGTTTCGGCTGTGCCTGGACGGCATATGGAAAGAGAAATAAGCACAATCCCGCCAATCGACGGGCCATTTTCAAAAAACCGTGGCCGGGCAAAACGTCGGATAAAGGCACAAATTTATTCACCGCGGTTGGCGGGCCAGAATAGGTAGAGATCATTGAAGGTGACTTGGTGTCGTAATTTCCAGCAAAAATACGAAACCCGTTACCCGAAAAAAACATCGGCGACCGAATGGTCAGTTAATAAAGCGAAAGGTGAACGGATACTTGTAATATTCGCCATTATTGGCTTTCACCCCGGCAATCACGGAGAAAACAAGACTCAGGATGCCCAACACAATCAGAATGGGAAGACCAATGACGACAATGATCAACAGCAGGGCAATGCAAAATGCAATCGTCATCGTAATCTGAAAATTCACGGCTTCTTTGCCGTGATAATCGACGAACGCCGATTTGTCTTTCTGAATCTGCCAAACCACCACGGGGCCGATGACGTTGCCAAAGGGGATGATAAAACCGGCTAAAGCACTGAGGTGGGCCAGCATTCCCCACAGGCGCTCGTCGGAAGGACTGAGGGGGGGCACCGATGACGGAGGCAGCGGGTTGTTGTAGGGTTGGTTTTCCATGATCGTAAGTGATTTAACAACAACCAAGTACGAGGAAAGAAATGATTTTTGCAATCTTTGTTTAAAAATCCCTTCGTTGGGTCAATCTACCGAAATGGAAACCTTATTGAGTGCCATCCGGCATCTGCAACCCATCTCCGAACCCTTGGAAAGCGCGTTGCGGCAAACGCTCCGGCGGCACGAACTGCCCCGGCGGCACTGGCTGCTGCAACCCGGACAGGTGAGCGAGCGGATTTTCTTCATCGAAAAAGGGGGCGCCCGCGGGTATTACCTGAAAGACGACCGGGAAGTAACCTCCTGGTTTATGAAGGAGTCGGATTTCATTATCTCCATCGTTAGCTTTTATTCCCGACAACCCGCTCAGGAATACATTGAATTACTGAAAAACAGCGTGTTATGGTCCATAACGTACGACCAGCTTCAGCGGTTGTACGACGTCTTCCCCGAATTTAACAAAGTTGGACGCTTACTGACCGAACGGTATTATTTGCTGAGCGAACGACGGACGCAGAATCTCCGGATGCAGTCGGCTCAGGAACGATATACGCAGTTGCTGGCTGATTTTCCGGATATATTTCGGCGGGTTTCGTTGAAACACATTGCCTCCCACCTGGGTTTGTCACCGGAAACCGTGAGTCGGTTACGGGCCAATATAGCCTGAATGGCTCGAACCGAATTTGATATTTATCAATTTTTCACAGACTGGCAGTGGGTTACTTTGGCTGTTCACCAAACCCCGCTACGGCCATGCTACCGGTTATTTTTGTCACCTTCGCTTTCTGCTTTCTGCTCGAACGGTTTTTCCCCGGCTGGAAATTACCGCCGGTTCCGACCTGGACCATCCGCGTCCTGGCGGTTAATTTCATTCAGTTGCTGGTGGTTCTGCTGGCGGGTTATACATGGGAACAGTGGTTGTCGAGCCATTCGCTGTTCGCGTTGTCCGACCATGTCAATCCGGTTTGGGGTGGAATCATCGCCTATTTCATCGCTACCTTTGTATTTTACTGGTGGCACCGCTGGCGGCATACGGTCGATTTTCTCTGGACGCACTTCCATCAGATTCACCACAGTCCGCAACGGATCGAAGTTATTACCTCGTTTTACAAACACCCGCTGGAAATGACGGTTAACTCGGTGATTGGCAGTTTGCTGGTGTATACGTTACTGGGCTTGAGTCCCGAAGCTGGTGCAATTTACACGCTTTGCACCGCCTTGGGTGAGTTTTTTTACCACACCAACGTAAAGACACCCCGCTGGATCGGTTATATTTTTCAGCGCCCCGAAATGCACCGGATTCACCACGAGTACAATAAACACACCAACAATTACGGCGATATTGTCTGGTGGGACATGCTGTTTGGAACCTATCAGAATCCGAAAGAGTTCACCTCAACGTGTGGTTTTGACAACGACAAAGAACAGCAGTTGAGCGACATGTTACGCTTTCGGGATGTTCACAAAAATCCAACCGAGAAAAGAGAATGAAACCCATTGTTACCCTCGAATACTGCCCAAAATGTGGCTGGCTGATGCGCTCGGCCTGGATGGCGCAGGAAATATTAACCACGTTTACCGAAGATGTTCACGGTGTAATGCTCCACCCGTCGGAAATCAGTGGGCGGTTTTCGGTTCAGATTGATGGCAAGAAAATTTTCGACCGGAAGGAAGCAGGGCGGTTTCCGGAGATCAAGGAGTTAAAGCAACTGATCCGGGATGTGGTCAATCCGGAAAAATCGCTTGGTCATTCGGATAAGTTACCCCCAACCCTCTAAAGGGGCTTTAGCGGAACCGTGCCCGCTTACAGGAAAATAAATCCCGTAGGAATGTTCCTTCTTGTAGAAACCGTACCCTTTTACAAATGAGATGAATCCCGTAGGAATGTTCCTTCTTGTAGAAACCGTACCTTCTTACAAAGAGATGAATCCCGCAGGGATGCTCCATTTTGTAACAATTCGGCCGGGCAACCCTACCGGGTTGTTTGGATTTCTGCGGACGCGTTTGTGACAAAATGAATCATCCCGACGGGATTGTTTTTTATTTTCCTGTTACGCCAATTCCACAACCCAGTCGTCCTGCACCACCACCGTGCCCTCTTTCAGGATCACCTGTTTGACGGTTCCGGCTTTCGGCGCGGCCACGATACTTTCCATTTTCATGGCTTCGATGACGAACAATGGCTGGTTTTTGGCGATGACATCACCCGGTTTGACTAGAATTTTGGTCAGACGACCCTGCAACGGAGAACCCACGTCGCCATCCTTGCTGACTTTGGCATTGGCCTCAAACTCGACTTTCTGCGACCGGTCGCGCACCTGAACCTGGCGGCTTTGGCCGTTGAGTTCAAACGTTACCATCCGGTTACCATGTTCGTCGGGTTCCGACACATACAACAGCCGCACAAGAATATTTTTGCCCTCATCGATCTCGATCAGGATTTCCTCGTTTTCCTTTAAACCGTACAAAAAGGCCGGGGTTGGAATGATGCTGACGTCGCCGTGTTCCTGAACGGCCTTGTAATATTCTTCGTAGACTTTCGGATACATCTGATACGAGAGGTAATCCAGAAAGCCCTCGTTCATCGGAAACTTCTCCTCAAACGTTTTGAAGTCTTCCTCAAAATTAATGGGGCTCAGTTTTTCATTCGGACGACCGGTCAGCGGTTCTTCGCCTTTCAGAACGATCTCCTGAAGTTCGGGCGGAAAACCGCCGTAGGGCTGCCCTAGTTCGCCTTTGAAAAAGCCTTTGACCGATTCCGGAAATGAAAGCGATGCGCCTTTCTTCATGACATCCTCCGCCGTCAGGTTGTTGGACGTCATGAACAGCGCCATGTCGCCCACCACTTTCGACGATGGTGTCACCTTGACAATATCCCCGAACATCTTGTTGACAACCACGTAGTTTTTCTTCAGCGTTTCGAACTTATCGCCCAGCCCCAGTGCAATCGACTGCGGTTTCAGGTTCGAGTATTGCCCACCCGGAATTTCGTTCTGGTAGACCTCCGCACTACCGGCCTTCATGCCCGACTCAAACGGATAATACCATTCCCGAACATCTTCCCAGTAGTTGGAATAGGCATTCAGCGAATTTAGGTTAATCGCACTTTCGCGCTCATGGCCCTGCAACATCGCCACCACCGAGTTAAAATTGGGTTGTGACGTCAGCCCCGACAAAGCGCCCAGCGCACAATCCACAATATCGACTCCGGCATCGACCGCTTTCAGATACGTTGCCGCCTGAATCGACGAGGTGTCGTGCGTGTGCAGGTGAACCGGGATGTTAACGGCCTGCTTCAGTTCCCGCACCAGCACCTCGGCGGCCAGCGGTTTCAGCAAACCGGCCATGTCCTTGATGGCCAGCAAATGAGCCCCTTCATCTTCCAACTGCCGGGCCATATCGAGGTAATACTGTAAGGTGTATTTCTTCTGATCGGGAGCCAGCATGTCGCCGGTATAGCAAATCGCGGCTTCGGCCAGCGCATCGGTGCGTTCGCGAACAGCTTTGATGCTGACTTTCATGGCTTCAACCCAGTTCAGGGAGTCGAAAATCCGGAAAACGTCGATGCCGGATTCCCACGATTTTTCCACGAATTTCTCAATCAGGTTGTCCGGATAAGCTGAATAGCCCACTGCATTGGAACCGCGAAACAGCATTTGCAGGAGCATATTCGGCATGGCTTCGCGGAATTTCTTCAAACGCGTCCACGGATTTTCGTGCAAAAACCGCATGGCTACGTCGAACGTCGCGCCCCCCCAGACTTCCATCGAGAACAATTCCGGGTGGTTTTTGGCGAAACCTTCGGCCACATTCATCAAATCTTTCGTTCGGACCCGCGTTGCGAGCAGCGACTGGTGGCCGTCGCGGAAGGTGGTGTCGGTATACAAAACCGGTTTCTGATCGCGCACCCATTCCACGAACTTATCGCGTCCTAGTTCCGTCAAACGGTCTTTGTTTCCTTTCGGATAGTCGCCAAACCGGTCAAAAATCGGAATAACCGGCGTCCGGAATTTTTGGGTTGGCCCTTTCGATCCCGGTTTCACTTTCACTTCCGGATTCCCGTTGACGATCACATCAGCCAGGTAATTCAGCGCACGCGTCGAGCGGTCTTTCGGTTTGCGGAGGTCAAACAGTTCGGGGTGGTTTTCGATGAACGACACCCGGGCATCACCCGCCTGAAAAATCGGGTGATCGATCACGTTCAGCAGGAACGGGATGTTGGTTTTTACCCCGCGAATCCGGAATTCGACCAATGCCCGTTTGAGCCGTTGGGTAGCTCCCCGGAGCGTTCGACCCCGGGCCGAAACCTTCACGATCATCGAATCGAAATACGGCGAAATTTTTACGCCGGGATACGAGCTGCCTTCGTCGAGCCGAATACCAAAACCGGCCGCGTTGCGGTAGGCAATGATGGTGCCGAAGTCGGGACGGAACCCGTTGGCGGGGTCTTCGGTCGTAATCCGGCACTGGATGGCGTAGCCGTTCAGCGGTATTTCGTCCTGGTGGTTGATGTAAATACCGTTGTCCGACAATTTATACCCCATCGCAATCAGAATCTGCGTCCGCACCAGGTCAATCCCGGTTACTTCTTCCGTGATGGTGTGCTCGACCTGAATCCGCGGATTGACTTCGATGAAGTAGATATTTTCCTGTTTATCGACCAGAAATTCCACCGTACCGGCATTGGAATAATTGGCCTGTCGCCCAATTTTCAGGGCATATTCGTACAGTTTATTTTTCGTTTGCTGCTTCAGACCAAACGAAGGTGCTACTTCGACAACCTTCTGAAAACGACGCTGAACCGAGCAATCCCGTTCGTAGAGGTGGACAATATTTCCGTGCGTATCGCCCAGCAACTGCACTTCGATGTGTTTGGGATCAATGACGAATTTTTCCAGGAAAATCGTGTCATCCCCAAACGCATTCTTCGCTTCGTTGCGGGCTTCATTGAAAGATTTTTCAAATTCCCCTTCTTCCCGAACCACACGCATGCCACGACCTCCCCCACCGGCAACGGCTTTGATCATTACCGGAAAACCGATTCGTTTGGCCTCGGAAATAGCGATGGTGTAGTCTGATATATCGATCCGGCTGTCGGGAATCATCGGCACATCGGCTTTGGTCGCCAAGTTTTTGGCCCGGACTTTATCGCCCAGCGCTTCCATGGCTTCCGGCGTCGGACCCACGAAAATGATGCCTTCTTCCCGGCACCGGCGCGCCAGCGTCACGTTCTCCGACAAAAAGCCATAGCCCGGATGAATGGCATCGATTTTTTTGTGTTTCGCCAGCTTGATGATGCCTTCAATGTCCAGATAGGGTTTCAGCGGTTCGTCGTCGCGACCAATCTGGTAGGCTTCATCGGCTTTGTAACGGTGAAGTGAATACCGGTCTTCGTAGGTGTAAACGGCGACAGTAGTGATTCCTAACTCGGTAGCGGCCCGCATGATGCGGATGGCGATTTCGCCCCGGTTGGCGACGAGCAGGCGATTAATCGGGCGAATGTAATCTTTCATGGGTCCCAAAAAATGCAGGATGGGGTTTCGAAACTGGTGAACAATGCAGCAAGTTTAGGGAAAAGTTTGTAAAAATCAGGTTTTACCGAAGGTTCATTGGAAAAGACTGGTTTTTCGTAAAATAATACAGCTTTGATTGTAACTACACAGGATTGACTCCTCACCACGCCAAATATTTATGTATCCAGGGACCATTCACTCACTATTTCCGTTTACCGACCGCCGTGGCTTCAAATTTGTCAGGTTTTAGTGATACCATCCTACCCTTTCTTTCATGTGGCTCTACATCTCCCTGTTGTCGTCGCACGGCGAGAAGTTCACGGTTAAGCTCTTTTCAACGGAGATCGACCATCAAATAGAACTCGTCAACCAATTGTATACTGCTGGTTTTCAGATGATTTCGGCGTTCCTGATCGACCGGGAAGGAAAACGAACCGATTTGCCGCTGGAGGCATTCGACGGAGCGCCCATGGCTGCGAACCTACAGGAGTTGAAACTGACCTATTTACAGATTTTGCGTATGTAGTGGGTTAGCGGGAAGGCCGGTCAGCAGTTTTTGCTGAAAAACCGCTGACCGAATCCTGTTACACCTTCACCAATTTCCAGCGTCCCCGGCGGAAAACCAAAACTGCAATCACCGCCAGCAACGATTCACTGAAGGCCACCGACCAGAACACGCCTTCCGGCCCCCAGTTAAATGTATTCGCCAGCAAGTACGCCAGCGGTATTTCGATCACCCAGAAACAGACTACGTTGATGAGCGTTGGCGTTCGGGTGTCCCCGGCTCCGTTCAACGCCTGGCTGATGACCATGCCGTAGGCGAAAAAAACGTAGCCCAGACAGAAAATCCGCAGGCACTGCACCGCAATATCCACCACCTTCGGGTCGCGGTTGAACAGGCCGACAATTTCGCTGGCACCGGTGTAGAACAATATACCGACCCCCAGCAGAAACAGCATGTTACAGAAAGCCGCCCGCCAGGCCGAGGTTTCGGCCCGCTCGGGTTGTCCCGCGCCGAGGTTCTGACCAACGAGCGTTGCAGCCGCGTTCGCCATGCCCCACGACGGCATGATCGTGAAAATCATGATCCGGATGGCAATCGTATAGCCCGCAACGACATCGCTGCCGAAGGTTGAGAGGATCCGCGTCAGGAAAACCCAGCTCGCCGAACCCACCAGAAACTGCGCCGTTCCGCCGGCGGCAATGCCCAGCAAGTTGCGGATGATGCCGGTATGCGGCCGAAAATCCGTGGCAGCGACCTGAACGATGCGGCCGTTGCGCATCAGACTATACAATTGGTAAACCGCCCCCGCCGAGCGTCCAATCGTAGTGGCAATGGCCGAACCGACCACGCCCATCTCGGGAATTGGACCCCAGCCGAAGATAAAAATGGGACAAAGCGCAATGTTGAGTCCGTTGGCAATCCAGAGCGACCGCATGGCCGTGGAAGCTTCCCCCGCGCCCCGCAAACACCCGCTCAGGGTATACAGCAGGATAATGGCGGGTGAACTAGCGAATATCAGCCGCGTAAAACCGGAGCCGTTGGCAATAAGCTGCTCGTTGCCGCCCATCAACCGCAAAATATCTTCCGCAAAAACCGCCCCCGGAATGCCGATGACCAGGGCAATTCCGATGGAAACGAGAATCACCTGCGCCACCGATTTGCCGGCTTCGCGGGCGTTGCCTTCGCCGACACGCCGGGACACCAGGGCCGTAGCGGCCGTACTCAGCCCGATGGCGATGGAATAGACAATGGTCAGAACCGACTCGGTCAGGCCCACGGTGGCAACGGCTTCCGTACTGATTTTGGCAACAAAAAAGACATCGACGACCGCAAAAAGAGACTCCATCACCATCTCCAGAACCATCGGGACCGACAGCATGAAAATG
Source organism: Larkinella fluvii (assembly GCF_051857545.1). Classification (NCBI taxonomy): domain Bacteria; kingdom Pseudomonadati; phylum Bacteroidota; class Cytophagia; order Cytophagales; family Spirosomataceae; genus Larkinella; species Larkinella fluvii. The sequence continues at coordinate 505,548 of NZ_JBPZHB010000007.1, forward strand.
GCCCGGTTGATGCTACCGGACGTATAATGATTTTCTGTACCGCGCAAAGCGGCTAGTAACAGGCGAAAAAATTTCGTCATGGCATGAAAATGGGAAACAGGCGACGGAATCGCCGGGTAATACACAGCTTGAATAAGGAAATGTCAGATCGTCGGTCGGTCAGACAGGACGATTGAAGGAAACGTGGAGGGGACCCTTAGCGGGTGAGGGTGTTCATGGGCTTTTCGCTTTGAGACTGCAAATGTACTGAAAGATTTTAGCCAAAAAAGAAAGTTTGAGGAAAACGTATTATTTTTTTGAGAATAAAAGCGTAACTTTGTACCGCTTAAAGGTAGTACGCCCATGAACCTATTTGCCGATTTCGGCCCCTTCCGCTTCCGCTAAAAACCGTTTGTGTATTCCACGGTTATATTCTTTATTCTCACGTAATTTAAGGTTATTGGACCCGGGATCGGCGATTCGTGCGTCGAATCGGTGCTGTGATCCGTTCAGTACCTTCCTAACTAGTTTCCTCTATGATTGAAAATCACAAACAGCCCGAAACTGCGGTGCTGGTGGCCCTGGTAACGCAGAAGCAGTCGGCCGAAAAAACCCAGGAATACCTGGACGAACTGGCCTTTCTGGCCCAGACGCTGGGTGTCATTACCGTCAAATCGTTTATCCAGAAACTCGACCAGCCCGATACCCGAACGTATGTGGGAAAAGGCAAACTGGAAGAGATTCGCACGTTCGTGATTGACAACCCGGTCGATATGGTCATTTTTGACGACGATTTGAAGCCCTCGCAGGTTAGAAACCTGGAAGCGGCTTTCACCGACGTCAAAGTGCTGGACCGGAGTCTGTTGATTCTGGACATCTTCGCGATGCGGGCACAAACCGCCCAGTCGAAATTGCAGGTTGAACTCGCTCAGTATCAATATATGTATCCCCGACTTACCCGGATGTGGACCCACTTAAGCCGGATGAAAGCCGGGGTGGGAACGCGGGGTCCGGGTGAAAAGGAACTCGAAACCGACCGCCGGATTGTGCAGGATCGGATCGCGTTTCTGAAGGAAAAGCTGGAAAAAATTGATAAACAGAGCTACACCCGGCGCAAGGAACGAGACCGGCTGGTGCGGGTTTCGCTGGTGGGCTACACCAACGTAGGCAAGTCGACGCTGATGCGGACGCTCGCCAAAGTGGAGGTGTTTGCCGAAAACAAGCTGTTTGCCACGGTCGATTCCACGGTTCGCAAGGTCGTGCTGGGTAATATCCCGTTTCTGTTGACCGACACCGTCGGTTTTATTCGCAAGTTGCCTACGACGCTGGTCGAAGCCTTCAAATCGACGCTCGATGAGGTGCGCGAAGCCGATATTTTGTTGCATGTCGTGGATGTTTCCCATCCGTCGTTCGAAGAACACATTGGGATCGTCAACGATATTCTAACGGAAATCGGGGTCGGTGGTCCGGCGGGAGAAAAACCAACGGTATTGGTTTTCAACAAAATAGACCAGTTTGAACCCCGCGACGAGTGGATGCACCAGGAGGACGATTTTGACGACGATCTGCCGGTGGCGATTCGGAAACAAACCGCCCTCGATTATTTGAAAAAGACGTATTTAACGCAAAAAGCGGAGCACGTTGTTTTCATCTCGGCGGAGACGCGCGAGAACATCGAAGAGCTGCGTAACCTGCTGTATGCCATGGTGAAAGAGAAGCATTACGCCATCTACCCCAACTGGCTGGAGGTGCCGCTGGGCAACTGGGCCGAGGAGGCCGATGATACCGGTAATTTTGGTAAATAACAGATTTCTAAGCATTTTTGCGTATACTACGAATATTCAAACCTGAAAGGTCCGAAAGACCTTCCAGGTTTTTTCTGGTCTCATAGTTCAACGGATAGAATAGAAGTTTCCTAAACTTTAGATCTGGGTTCGATTCCCGGTGGGACCACGAATATTTCAAGAAAGTGCCTATACGCGCTGCAATGGCACTTTCTTGGTTCCTAATATGTGATTGGCAAGTTGTCTCCCCTTTGTTTTAGATCGGTCTGCACCGATAGCCCGAACCTGGCCCACTCGCTTTCGGCGCTGTGGTGGCTGATGTCAGCGTAGCGATTGCTGTGGTTAGTCATTTCACCCTCCCCAGTCAGGGGTTTTCCTTCAAATTGGATTAGGCCAGGAAGAGCTATGGAGCCGCGGGCGGTGCCCGAGCAGGCGTTTAATGAAATGATGTATCAACGCGTATTTAGCTTGAAGTTTTCGTAATTTGGCTACGATAAAGATGATTATATAACATAGATTGTAACCCATCAGCACACACGATCATTCATGTCTGATAACACCCCACCGCCTGCTTCACCACTTACACCTGACGAGCAAGACAAGCTTCGTGAATTAACCACTCAGAGCTGGAACCTCGAATTAGCCATCTCCGGGGTGGCCATGTTCGCCATCCTGCAATTGCCCGATCTGCTGGAGTCGGCCTTCAGCTACCTCCGGTATAATTACATGACCCACACCGATGATGCAGCGGCTATGTTGCCGTCACTGGCCTACAGCCTGATTCGGGCCACCTGTCACGTCTTGTTTGCGGCTTTTCTGGCCAATTTTGTGATGCGGGCGTTTTGGGTGGGTCTGGTAGGTCTGCTGGCCGTTTTTCCGTCAGGCATCCACTACGACCGTATTCCCTTCTCTACGCCTTATGCGCAGCGACGCCTTGCCGACGAGCTTGGCCCACTGGACCGCTACATTCTCTGGCTCGACAAACGCTGCAACATCGTGTTTGCCCTCGCTTTTCAGTTCGTGTTCCTGCTGGTGGTGGTAGCCCTACTCTACGTGCTGGGCTTACTAATCTACCTGGTTGTTCAACCCAACGTACCCGCCAACGTCTGGTTTGGAGTCAAAATTGCTTTAGGCACGCTGATTGCCGTGTTTTACGTAGCCATTATCTTGTTGAATCAGAAGAAAGTAAAACAAACCCCCAAGGGCATGCAACTCAACTACCGGCTGATGAAGGTGGGGCAACTGATGCTGATGGGCATGTACAAACATACCTCCTATGTTACCAATACGTTTTACAGTAATATCCGGCCCGGCAAATTATTTCAGACGGCAGCGATTTTCATGCTGGTATTTTTTGTAGTGTTCTTCCTCGAATACTTTAACGATATCTCACGGACCAACGGGCGGGTGTCGTTTTTCAACAGCCGACATCTTTACTCGGCCCGAATCGACAGTCTCTACATCGAACCGACGGCCTATGACAACCAGCGTCCTGAGGGTACGTTTATTGGTGTAGCTTCCATCCAGTCAGACGTGATTCGGGAACCGTACTTACGCTTGTTCATTGCCTATCCCAAATCGCTCGACAAGCTGCTCAGGCAGGTTGCACCCGAACCAGTCTGGAGCGATACGCTGTCGAGGCAAGCGCGTCGGCAGCAGTATGCTTCCTGGAGCAACCAGCAGATCAACAAGCTGATTCGCATCACCGTCAACGATTCAGTCTGTGCCCAGCCTAACCTGCTGTTTACCCAAGCCGGGATCCAGGAGCAACGCGGCTGGCAAACCGTATTAGTGCCGGGCAATCTTAAAACAGGCCGTAACCTGCTGCGCGTGGCCCTCCAAGACCCCCGAAAAAAAGAAGCCGATGAACTGGTGATGATTCCATTCTGGTATGTACCAGAACCCTAACTAACCCTTAGACTTCGAGCTATTGCCTTCAGCGATCCTTTATTGAGGGGCAGGCCGACCAGTGATGCGGACACTTTATTCGGCCCGCAGGCTGTCGGCGGGGTTGGTCAGCGCGGCCCGGTAGGTGCGCCAGCCCACGGTCGCTCCGCCCAACACCAGCAACACGGCTACACAAACACCCAGAGTTTCCAGACCAATACTGACGCGGTAGGCAAAGTTGGACAAAAAGAGCAGCCCCAACCCGTAGCCCGCAGGCAAGGCAATCAGGGCGGCCAGCCCCAGCAATTTCACAAAATCCCACGAGAGCAAGCCCACCACCTGGGTCACGGTGGCCCCCATCACCTTGCGAATGCCCACTTCTTTGGTGCGCGTTTCGGTCTGGTAGGTCACCATGCCCAGCAGCCCCAGCCCGGCAATCGACAGGGCCAGGCCGATGAGCAGGCTCACCAGATTCAGCTCGTCGCGGTGGCCATGGCGCTGCTCCAGGTACTCGTCGTACCACTGTCCGCCGAAGGTTTTCTCGTAGGGGTGCAGCTGTTGCCACCGCTGCTGAACCGCAGCCAGCACGACGGCTTCGCGGCCCGCTACCACCACCACGTTGAGGTAGCGGAATTGCGCCGGCTGCTGCCGCAGCACCAGCGGATACACCGGCTCGCCCAACGTCATAAACTTAAAGTCGCGCAGGATGCCTGCCACTTGCACAACGGTGGAGTCATTGAGCCACAACTGACGACCGACCATCGCGCGCGCATCCACCGGCTCGCGGCCAGTCAGTTTCCGTACCGCCGTTTCATTGAGCAGCACAAACCGACCGTTGGGGTCATTGGCGGGCAGATTGCGCCCCGCCAGCAGGCTCAGTTGCATGGCGGGCGCAAACTCGGCGTCGGCGGCAATCAGCGAGGCACGCGCCGAGTCGGGGCCGCGCCGTTGCGATCGAAGCATCACCCATTCTCCGCCGTAATGTCCCAGCATGGACGAGGTGGGCGAAACGTGCTCTACGCCCGCCAAACCCACCAATTCGTTTTTTAACCGCTGCAGGGGCACCTCCTGCAGCGGCAGATTTATAATTCCCGACCGACGAAACCCATAATCGGCCTCGACCATGAACCGCTGCTGCCGGTAGAACGTCAGCAGGAAAATAACCGCGATCAGCGTAATGGCAAACTGAGTCACGATCAACGATTTACGGACCGATAACCCCCGCAGCACTTTTAGCCCGGTGCGGCTGCGCAGCACGACCGCCGGCTCGAAACGGGACAGCACCCTGGCGGGCACCCACCCCGCCAGGAGGCCCGCCCCCAGGGCGAACCCGACGAAGACTGTCCACAGCCGCCCGTCCTGCGCAACGCCACCGATAAAATACTTCTGCAAGGTCGCCATTGGCTCAACAACCTGCAGGCCCACCCACGCCAGCCCCAGCGCCAGAATAGACAACAGCACCGACTCGGCCATGAACTGCCCCTGCAGTTGACTCCGCAACGCGCCCATGACCTTGCGGATGCCCACCTCGCGGGCGCGACCCAGCGAGCGGGCCAGCGTCAGATTCACGTAGTTAAAAGCCGCCAGCAGCAGCGTCAGCAGCCCGATGCCCGACTCGAAGAGCAGGCCATCGAGCTGTGGCTCGTAGGTCGGAAAACGAAGCGTCTCGAAGCTGGGCGACAGGGCCATGAGCGGCTGGGCCCGAAAGTTGTACGCCCGCTCATCCCGTTGGGTGGCCGGGCTTGAGCTGACTGCTCCGTCGCGGACAACGCGCCGGGCCAGACTCGCCAAGGCGGTTTGCAGGGTTTGAGCGGGTGTGCCCGCCTTCAGCAGCACGTAGGTATAGCCGATGCCGTACTGCCGCCAGTCGGCCAGCGACTGGCGGAAACGTTCCTGGTGGGCCAATGATACGCACACCAGCGCGTCGAACCGGAGGTGCGATTTGGTGGGCAGGGGTGCCAGCACCCCCACCACCGTCAGGGGCCCGGCCTCGGCATGGTCCAGCCGCTGCCCCAGCGGATTAGCCCGGCCAAAGAATCGTTCGGCGGTTTCGTGCGTGAGCACCACCGTATTGGGAGCCGTAGCCGCCTGACCAGCCGCGAGGGGGTAGCCGAACAGCCGGAAGAACCCGCCGTCGACCGCCTGCGTGAGCACCTTGTCGAAGTGTTTTTGGTGGACGGTTATCTCGCCTTTGAGCCGTACAACGCGGGTTGCCTGCTCCACAAAGTGCCACTCGCGCCGGAGCACGTCGGCTAGGGGCAGGGGCGAGGTGGCAAACGCGGCCTGGTTCTGCTGGTCATCCACCGCGTCGGTCAGCACCCGGTAGATGCGGGCGCGGTTCGGGTGAAAGTCATCGTAGTCGAAGGCTCCTTTGATTTGAGTTAGCACTACCAGGCACACGAGCATACCGGCGGCCAGCCCAACGATGTTGATGAACGAGAACAGGCGGTGTTTCCATCCGTTGCGCAGGGCGATTTTGAGATAGTTTCGGATCATGTCAGGATTGATTAGGGATGGCGAGGGATGGTCAGGGGTAAAGTAAGGGCGGGAGGTAGCAGGTCGCTTCGGAACGAGCCCCCTCAGCCCGTAGGCCAGCCTGGTTACTCGACGCCGTAGGTAATAGGGCCGAATGACTTTTAGAGCTTCCAGGCCATACCACCAACGCGCCCGTCCGGGGCCGATCTGGTCGACCCGCTGGGCAAACTGCTCCTCAAGATCCCCCTGCAACTCTTCCAGCAGCTCAGCGGGCGTCAACCAGCGGAGCAGGCGGTCGGCCCAGCGGGGCGGCCGCCGGGGCTGAGGAGTTGGGTCAGGTGAAGGCGTGTTCATGGCTTAGGAAAAGAAAGGGGTGGGTAAGGCTTCCCAAAAACCCATCCGCAGTTGACGCATCTCCCGCAACACTTGATGCCCAGCGGCCGTCAGGGTGAATAGCCGTTTGCGCCGTCCGCCCCGGGCGAGGGTAGCTCCGCCTAATTCCGAGCCAACGAGGCCTTTTTCCTCCAGGCGATACAAGACCACATGCACACCCGTTACAGACGTGGTGCGGTGGGTGCGTTGCTGAAGTTCATCGGCAATCGTGACGCCATAGGCCCCCGTGGTCTGTTGTTCCAAGAGGGCCACGGCGAGTAAGACCAACTCTTCAAATTCACCCAGATAAGTTCGACTCATACCAAAAGGGCTAAAAAAGCATATTTCTTTAATACTTGTTGAACAAATAAAGTGCCAATTACATAACTAGCTATCTTTCAGACCAATATCATAATAAATAGTAAATATGTGTCCGAAATCGTACAAATGTTGTCCGCTAATTGTCCGCTAACAAGTAAGTATGGACCGTACCCTTCAACGCATCTCAGCACAAAGATTGGTAGGTTTGTTGAAATAGGGTTTTACTTTAAATCATGGAAAAATGAAAAAATTAGCTGTATTTATTCCGGCTATCCTGCTGGTATCACTTCTACTAAATTCTTTTGTGCTAAAAGAAAAGGAGGCATAAAAGAAACCACCAAAAGAGAGTAAATCAGCGGGGATTGTCGACATCATTTTCAAACCTACGGACGGCGGACAAACCTGGCAGGACATTAGCAAAGGGCTGCCTGCGGCCGGAGGCACCGTTTTCATCGTTTCCAGCAACAGCCTTTTTAGATCAACGAACCAGGGAAAAACCTGGAATGCCTTCAGTGAAGGCCTTCAACCTTCCTGGAGTAGTTCATTCATGAAAAAAGTAGGCTTACTTGAATCTTCACCGCAAATTTTATCCATCAAACAAATGGGTAAGTATTTAGTACGTGGTTGCTCAGATGGTATATTTCGGTCATCTGACAGGAGCAAAACATGGCAACAACATCCTTCCTCCTACAGAGAATTATGGCTTCAACTTGTCTGTTTCGGGCAACGTGATTTATGTCATACCCAATAAAGGATGTTGAAAAAATCTAAACTCAGAGACAAGGTGTATACCGTCTCTTCAGTCGTAAAAATTCAATTACTTGCTCACTCCTTGCCCGCACTCGCTTCTTCAAAAAGCCGCATCGCCATCAGCCCGTTTCCAACCGCACCGCCAGCACGGATCGCGGCTGCGATGAACACGGTTTCGGCAATTTCTTCGCGCGTGGCACCGGCTTTAACGGCATTTTGGATGTGGGATTCAATGCAGTAGGCACATTGGGTGGTTAGCGCAACGGCCACCGACATCAGTTCCCGGTACTTGACGGGAATGACGCCATCGCTGCGTTCAGCCGTATATTTCAGGTTTAAGAAGGCAGCAGACTCTTTGGGAGCAGACGAAAGGAGCGTGTTCGTATACGCACGGTCTTTCGGGGTTTGGTATTCAGCCATAGGAGTTTAGGAAAAATTTATTCACGGCAATAACTAAAACAATAGCTTGATTGCGTGAAGACAAGTTAAATAAAACAAAAGAATTCTCATATAAATTACCTATACTTCCAGCTACCCGGTCATTCTTACCGCGATCGTCCCCGAACCAATCCAACGGCGAGCAAAATGACCAGCGATACAACCACTCCCTTCGTTACCCACTTGCCCCGGTCTGACGGTTTCGAGACAGTTGCCTTTTTTTCGCGGTTGCTTTCGGCCGGCATGTGCAAGTAAACATCGGTATGTGCAGACCAAGCAGTAGTTGTTACCGAATCCGGTTTGGCATCCAACTCTACGGATTGTGTATAGGCGTAATCCAGTACTTTAAGTCCCGGTATCAGCAAAATGAGTAACATGAGCATTTTCATACTCATAAGACGAAACATCCCTCAGGAAGTCACACCAACCGGCTGGTTTTCATTCGGGTAGCTCAGTACATGCGCTCACTCCGTCTGCGGGGCCGTGCGAATCGTGTCCCGAAACCGCTCAATCCGGCCGAGGTCGATCTGGTTCAGTCCCCATTTTGCCAGAACGTCTGGTTTGCCTTTCAGCTCGTTCACCAGCCGGGTTAGTGTCGTCTGAATAATCTCTATTTCTTTAGGAGTCGTTTCAATCGTTACTTTCATCGTTTCGTTGATTAGTCGATCAAAAATGGTCAAAAATATTGCCAGTATACGCAGAATACCGCCCGGAATTTTCCATTTTGGCAGATTAATTCCGAACGTTAGTTTACGGTATAATTCCCACGCTCGGCGGGTCAGTATGAAAACCGGCACCTTGTCTTTTGTAGACATCCCGCCGGAAAATGCGGGCAAAAAAGGACCTGTTCCTGACTCCTAAAACCCGTCACCGTGAAAAAACGAACCTTTCTCAAACTGTCGTCGTCTCTCCTGGCGACACCCTCACTTTCAACCTTGGCAAACTGGATGGCGGATGAAAAACTAAAGAACTGGGCGGGCAATTTGCACTACAGCACCAACCGGCTCGATCAGGCTAAATCGCTGCAACAGGTGCAGAAACTGGTCAAAGGCTATGAAAAAATGAAGGTGCTGGGCACGCGCCACTGCTTCAACGGCATTGCTGACAGCACCACCCAGTTTGTCTCGCTGGTGGAAATGAGTCAGATACTTTCTCTCGATGCAAAAGCCAAAACCGTCACCGTCGATGCCAACATGAAATACGGCAATCTGGCTACTTACCTGGATGCCAAAGGATTTGCCTTGCATAACCTCGCTTCGCTACCGCATATCTCCGTTGCCGGAGCCTGCGCAACGGCCACGCACGGTTCGGGCATAAAGAACGGCAATTTGTCGACGGCGGTGGCGGCCATGGAACTGGTTCTGGCAAATGGCGAGGTTCGAACGTTGTCTCGGGCGAAAGACGGCGAAGCATTTCGGGCGGCCGTAGTCCACTTGGGCGGTTTGGGAGTCGTCACCAAAATTACCCTCGACATCCAGCCGACGTTCCATATGCGGCAATATGTCTACGAAAACCTGCCCATGGCCCAGTTGAAGGAGCATTTTGACGCCATCGAATCGAGTGCCTATAGCGTGAGTCTGTTTACGGACTGGCAAAAAAACCGGGTCAACGAAGTCTGGCTCAAAGAGCGCGTCGAAAAAGGAAAACCGGCAACCGCCAAACCGGAGTTTTACGGAGCCAAACTGGCGACGAAAAATCTCCATCCCATTGCCGAACTGTCTGCCGTTAACTGCACCGCGCAGATGGGCGTGGCCGGTCCCTGGTACGAGCGACTCCCCCACTTCCGAATGGGATTCACCCCCAGCAGCGGCAAGGAGCTGCAATCAGAATATTTTGTTCCCGCCCGGAATGCCGTCGATGCCATTCTGGCGGTCGAGCGGCTGCGCGATCATATCAGCCCGCACCTGATGATTTCGGAAATCCGCACCATCGACGCGGATTCGTTCTGGATGAGTCCGTGTTATAAACAGGCTTCCGTAGCCATTCATTTTACCTGGAAACAGGATTGGGCGTCGGTTAAAAAGGTGTTGCCGATGATCGAAAAAGAGCTGGCTCCCTTCAAGGCCCGGCCCCATTGGGGAAAGCTCTTCACCCTCGCTCCCACCACCCTGCAATCCCGGTACGAAAAGCTCCCCGAATTCAAAAAACTCATGGCCGACTACGACCCGAAAGGCAAATTCCGCAATGCGTTTCTGGATATGAATCTGTTTGGGAAATAAGTATACGGTTTACGATATACGGTTTACGGTGGCTGACGCATGCGACTAAGAACGCGTCAGCCACCGTAAACCGAATACCGTATACCGTAAACCAATCACGCTGCCGCCGGGTCATTTACCGTCCATTTCCGCGAAACCGCCCACAGGCCGAGGAAGGTGATTAAGCCGTTGAGAACCAGCCGTTCGAAGCCAAATTTATAGCCATTGAACCACTCGACCGAATGGTTGTTGATGAACAGTGTCAACAACGGGGATGCGATGCAGATCAGCGGTACCAGGCCATCGCGGACGGGGCGGTTGGTGAATAATCCGAAGGCATACAACCCCAGTAAAGGGCCGTAGGTGTAGCCCGCCAAATCGAAAACCGCCGTCACCACATCCTGACTGTTCAGGCGGTTGAAGATGATGATGACCACAAAAAACAGCACCGAAAAACCGATGTGAACCCAGTGTTTGATGCTGGCCCGCTCGGTTTCCGGACGGCCTTCCACGTTCATGAAGTCGATGCAAAACGATGTGGTCAGGGCGGTCAGGGCGGAGTCAGAACTGGCGTAGGTGGCGGCTGTGATGCCCAGCAGAAACGTAATGCCGACCACCATCCCGAAATGATTGAGAGCCAGCATCGGGTAGAGATCATCGGTTTTGGCCGGAATGGCGATGCCTTTGGTTGTGGCGTAGATATACAGCAACGCGCCCAGCGACAGGAATAGAAACACGACGACGGAGAACGTTCCCGTAAACCAGTACATATTTTTCTGAGCCTCTCCGATGTTCTTGCAGGTCAGGTTTTTCTGCATCAGGTCCTGGTCCAGACCGGTCATGACAATGGCAATGAAAATGCCGGAAATAAATTGTTTGAAGAAGTTTTTCGGATCGTTGGCATCCCAGAAAAAGATTTGGGAATAATCACTTTTCGTAATCGTCGACACCATCTCGCCAAAGCCCATCCCCAGGTCGCTCGAAATCAGGATGATGGTCAGAATCACCGCCGTGACCAGAAACGTGGTCTGGAGCGTGTCCGTGACAATGATGGTTTTTACACCCCCTTTGAACGTGTAGAGCCAGATCAGCAGAATGGTGATGGCGACCGACACTTCGAACGGAATCCCGAAGCTGTCGAAGATGGCAATCTGCAACACCCCGGCCGCAATGTACAGCCGAATGGCCGATCCGACCGTCCGGGCCAGCAGAAAGAAACCCGCCCCGGTTTTGTACGACCAGAAACCAAACCGTTTTTCCAGGTACCCGTAAATCGAAATCAGGTTCATCCGGTAATACAACGGCATCAACACCGTCGCGATGATGTAGTACCCGACGACGTTTCCGAGAATCACCTGGAAATATGAAAAAGCCTTGCTGCCCACCGCCCCCGGCACCGAAATGAAGGTGACCCCGGAGAGGGATGTGCCGATCATGGCGAAGGCGACTAAATACCAGGGAGTCTGACGGTTAGCGGTAAAAAAAGTATTGGTATCGGCTCCTCGGGAAGTATACCAGGAAACCGTGATCAACATGGCAAAATAAGCAATCAGAATCGTTAACGCGATGTTGGGATTCATACCGTGTGGGGCAACTTTTTAAGTAAACAATGGGTTATAATTCTGGAGGTTTTGTTGTTCCACGGATGAATAAAGCGTGGCAAAAGCGGCCAAATTTTCGTAAATTTGCTAAACAAACAAGAAAATTCGTGTAATGCAACCGTTCGAAGAAAATGACGTCGAGGTATTGGAAGAAGTTGTTGATACCGACCTGTATAATCTGGTGGTCTTCAATGACGATGTAAATACGTTCGATCACGTCATCGACACGCTGATCGATGTCTGCGACCACACGCCCGAACAGGCCGAGCAGTGTACCGTCATCATCCATCACAAAGGGAAATGCCGGGTCAAAAATGGCTCGTGGGAAGAACTGGTCCCGAAACGAAACGAAATCTGCCGGAGAGGCATTTCCGCTGAAGTCCTTAAATAGTTAAGAGTTAAGAATTATGAGTGAAGAGTTTGGCCGCCCGCACTGGCGCCCAAAATTCCTCCCTCCTAACTCTTAACTCCTCACTCATAACTCTTAACTAACCTTGGAGTTTCCTTCCAAATTAATAGAAGACGCGGTCAACGAGGTTTCAAAATTGCCGGGAATTGGTAAAAAAACCGCTCTCCGGCTGGTTTTGCACTTGTTGAAGCGGGATGAAGAACAAACGAAAAGTCTGGCGGAAACCCTGATCGCCATGCGGTCGAAGGTGAAGCACTGCCGAAAGTGCCACAACCTCTCGGACCACGACCTGTGCGGTATTTGCGCCAGCCACAAACGCGACCGCTCGCTGATCTGCGTTGTGGAAGATACCCGCGACGTGCTCGCCATCGAAAACACGGCGCAATACAAAGGCATGTACCACGTGCTGGGCGGCATCATCTCGCCCGTCGAGGGCGTTGGCCCCAGCGACTTAAAAATCGAATCGCTGGTCGAGCGGCTCCGGCATCCCGACAGCGATGCGGTCAAAGAAATCATTCTGGCCCTCAGCCCGACGATGGAAGGCGACACCACGGCATTTTACCTTCAGAAAAAACTCAAAGGGTTTTCCGTTAAAATCTCGACCATTGCCCGCGGAGTTCCGATTGGCGGTGACCTCGAATACGCCGATGAAGTCACCTTGGGCCGGAGTATTCTGAGCCGGATTACTTACGAGTAAAAACATCCACTTTTTTCCTGACTGGTTTTACGGTTTTCAGGTAGTCATAAATTGCGCCCAAATCCTGTTCCGACATCCCGGCGTACATGGACCACGGCATGACGGTATTGAATCCATCCCCCACTTCGGGCGCTTTTAACGTAGCCGGATCGTAGGTTTTAAACCGGGCAATGAATGCGGCTTTTGTCCAGGTTCCGATGCCGGTTTCCAAATCGGGGGTGATGTTGGCCGTCCGAAGGACGCCATTCGCCAGTGAGATTTCCGTCCCCCCCGCAAAAGCGGCTTTTTTCGTCAATCCGCCCATACCCCGGCGCGTGTGGCAGTCGGCGCAACCGGCCATCGTAACCAGATACCGGCCATACGCCACGCCGGTTTTCTCGACGGGCATCGTCTCAAACCGGGCTTTGTGCGGCATCATTTTCATGGCCAGTTTGATCGGTGCAGCGGGTTTTGATTCAGGTACGGTATTTTCCACCGGCTCCAGCGTTCGCAAATAAGCCAGAATCGACTGGGCGTCGCTCTCATCCATTTTTCCGTAATTGGCGTAGGGCATCAACGGAAACAGCGGTTTTCCGTTTTTCGAAACGCCCGCCGTCATCGCCAGCAACAGCTCCGTATCGCTCCAGTTTTTCAGGGCAAACGGCGTGATGTTTTTGGCGTAATACGTCCCTGGTAACCCGTAGTTTTTGCCAAATTCGGCCCCTCCGCCACCCAGCGTTCCCGGCACAACCGGCCCCGCCAGCCGGGAATAATCCCGTTTGGAATGGCAATCCATACAAACGGCCACGTGGTTGGCAAGATAACGACCGCGCTCGATCCGGGCGGTTGAAGTAGGGAGCGTAACGGTGCGAATGCGACCGCTGGCCGGCGAGTAGGCCTTGGGATTCACGCAGCAACTGATGGCAACCGAAAAGGTCGCCAGCAGAAGCAGGAACGAAAAACGATTCATTTCAGGAGTTGTTTACTGTGCCGCAATACTACGAAACTTCCCCTTTTTCCTCCGCATTGGATTCTCACTCTTGAGCGAACGGAAACCGAATTCCGTGCCGTTTGTTGCAAAAAAGTCGCTTTCTTTGCGAATCATGAAAACATTGCCGTTTCGGGCGTGTTTTTCAACAAACCGGGTTTCTCACCTCAAACCATTTAGATATGAATCGCAGTGAGTTTTTAAAAGTAGCCTTTGGAAGCGTCCTCACCCTGAAAGCCCTCCAGTCGTCGGCCTTTGCCGGCTCGTTCCAGGCCGAAGGGCCCTTCAAACTGGCTCCGCTCCCCTTCGACTCGGGTGCGCTGGAACCGCACATCGACAAGCAAACGATGGAAATTCACCACGGCAAACACCATAAAGCGTATGTCGATAACCTGAACAAAGCCGTAGCTGGTTCTGCGATGGCGTCTATGTCCATCGACGAACTGGTGAAAAAGATAGACAGCAGCACCCCTGCGGCCATTCGGAACAACGGGGGTGGTCACTGGAATCACACGTTTTTCTGGAACATACTCGGCGCCAACGGCGGCAAACAGCCTTCCGGCAATCTGTCCGAAGCCATCACCAAAAAGTATGGTTCCTTCGACAAGTTTAAGGAAGAATGGGCCAAAGCTGCAACGGGTCGTTTCGGTTCCGGCTGGGCGTGGCTGATTGTCAACGGACAAAACATCGACATCGTTTCAACCCCGAATCAGGACAACCCCCTGATGGCGCTGGCCGAGAAAAAAGGCACCCCCATTCTGGGTCTCGACGTCTGGGAACATGCCTACTACCTGAAATACCAAAACCGCCGTCCCGATTACATTGCCGCATTCTGGAACGTAGTTAACTGGTCGAAGGTCAACGAGTTGTACAATGCCGCAATGAAAGCCTGATTGAGCATTTCAGAGAATTGAGCCTACCGGTTTTTAGCGTGTATACGGTATACATTGCCAAAGACCGGTAGGCTCAACTGCGTTTTTTACTACCTTTGTGCATTGACTAAACGGAGGACATCAACAACATGAGCGACATTCTTTATGACCAAATTCCGTCGTTGGATCTGGCCGATTTCAAGTCCGGAGATCCGGGACGAAAGGCCAAATTTGTCCGGGATTTGGGAGCGGCTTTTAACAACATCGGTTTTGTCTCCATCCGAAACCACGGTTTAACCGACGAGTTGACAGACAATCTCTACAGTTCGGTGAAAGCTTTTTTTTCGGCTGACGAAGAGACCAAGAAAAAATACGAATTTCCGGAACTGCACGGCCAGCGCGGTTACGTGGGCAAGAATAAAGAAACGGCAAAAGGCTTTAAAGTAGCTGATTTAAAGGAATTCTACCACGTCGGACAACCGGAGCCGATCAACGGTATGCCGGAGAACGTGTTTCCAGACGAATTTCCCGATTTCAAAGAAAATACTGTCATTACCTACCAGACCCTCGAAAATGCGGGCCGGACGCTGCTGCGGGCCATTGCCCTGTATCTCGAACTGCCGGAAGACTATTTTGAGGACAAAGTGGACCACGGCGACAGCATTCTGCGCGCCATTCACTATTTCCCCCTGAACCCGGACCTTGTCCAGGAAGGTGCGGTTCGGGCGGCTGCGCACGGCGACATCAACCTCATTACGCTCCTGATGGGAGCCAGCGCTGAGGGGCTGGAAGTGTTGCGTCGCGATGGCAAATGGATTCCGATTACCGCCCTCCCCGATCAGGTGATTGTCAACGTCGGCGACATGCTCGACCGGCTGACAAACCACAAACTGAAATCGACCATCCACCGCGTGGTGAATCCGCCCCGCGAAAAAATGAACAGCCCCCGGTATTCGATTCCGTTTTTCATGCACCCCCGGGGTGACATGGATCTAACATCACTGGAAAGCTGCATCTCGACCGAAAACCCCAAGATTTACGAAGACATGACTGCCGGTGCTTTCCTGGATGAGCGTTTACGCGAACTGGGTTTGAAGAAGAGTTAAATTCTGGTATCTTTCGTTCAAGTTACCCGCTTGTTTTTGTCGTACCGTGACCAGCCCTATGCCGGTAGTCTTCCGGTTCACGGTACGACAGAATAACAATCTTCGTGTATGGCCTCTTACCTCTCAACGCTCTCTCCTATCGCACCGGTAAGGCGCATACGCTATATTATTTTTCTGAAAGACGTTCTGATTCTGGCCTGTACAACCTTTGGCGGCCCCCAGATTCACCTGGCAATGATGCTCGACCGGTTTGTGGCCAAACGACGCTACCTGACCGAAGCTGAATTGATGGAGTTGAACGCCCTTTGTCAGATCCTGCCCGGCCCAACATCCACGCAAACCGTTACGGCCCTGGGGTTCAAAATCGGTGGTCCCAACCTGGCGTATCTGACGCTGATTGTCTGGGCGTTTCCGGGCGTGATGATCATGACGCTGGTGGCCATTGGCATTTATTACGTTCAGCAGAACTCCATTTCGCTGAATTTCACCCGGTTTATTCAGCCCATGGCCGTCGGCTTTCTGATCGTGGCTGGCTACCGGATTGCCAAAAAGGTGATTCTCAATCAAATGGGCATGGTTTTAGCCATCATTTCGGCTCTCACGGCCTACGCCTTTCCGTCGCCGTACATCACGCCCGTTGTTCTCGTGGCCGGCGGTTTTGCCACGGCTTTTGCCTACAAAAAGCACGAGAAGATGGAAAAGGCACCGTTCAATATCCAGTGGGCTAACTTTTTTCTCTGGATTGGTGTCCTGCTGGCTGCCGCAACCCTGGGGGCCATCACCAAATCTCTTCCCCTCCGCCTGTTCGAAAACTTTTACCGCAACGGCAGTCTGGTATTCGGCGGGGGCCAGGTGCTGACGCCTATGCTCTACAACGAGTTCGTCGAATTCAAGCATTACCTGAGCCGGCAGGAATTTCTGTCGGGTCTGGCCATCGTGCAGGTTACACCGGGGCCGGTTTTTTCGTTTGCGTCCTACATCGGGGTGTTATCCATGCGGGATGCGGGATTAAGCGGTCAACTGCTGGGTGGTTTTGCGGCCACCGCCGGCATTTTCCTGCCCGGCACATTCCTGATCTTCTTCGTTTACCGGTTCTGGAATCAACTGAAACGCTACCGCGCCGTTCGGGCTTCGCTGGAGGGAATCAATGCCGCCAGCACGGGGCTCACAGCATCGGCGGCTATCTCCCTTTTTCAACCCATGGCCGAAAACGGGCTGTCGGTTATCGTGGTAGTCGTCACGATTTTACTGCTGGAATATACCAAAATACCGCCCTATCTTCTGATTGTTGCGGGGCTTTTTGCCGGTTTTCTGGTTTGAACCACTTGCTTCCGGCCTTTCTTTTGCCTCCTCCGGCCTGGTTTCTCAAAAGTAGCAGGGATTGACTCATTAGTGACAGCCTTTTCGGGCATTGAAGCCGACCTTTGATCTATCCAAAACGGATAACCAAACCAAAACTTCACACGCCATGAAAACGCTTATCAAATCCCTGCTCGTCGCCTTTACCCTGACGTTGATTACCGTCTCTGCTTCTCTGGCTGAAAGTCATAAACCCATCGGCCGGCCCAAAAACGTAGCTTCTTTTAAAAGTAGTATTTATACCACCCGGGAAGGAAAAGTTCAAATTGCTTTAAACAAAGAAAGCGGTGGCTCCGTGATGGTTCGGCTCACCAACAAGGCCGGTGCCGAATTCTTCGTCCAGCAGTTTGGAAAACGTCATCAGGCTTCCCGCCTGCGGCTGGACGTCAGTGCCCTGCCCGACGGAATCTACCAGATCGCCATCACCAATGGTGTCGAAACCACGACCTATGGACTGACCCTCGGCACCCAACAACAAGCGGGTCCGGTTTCCCGCCTGGTGGCTTTCAACTAAAACGCATCGCCCCAACCAACACTACGAATGGCTGATTATATCCACCCGGAACGGCTGACTCTGTATAGGGTTGGCCGTTTTCCTGCATGTTCGATTCCTTACACCTAGTTTGAAAAGCGAAAAGGACAAGTCGTATTCGAAACCGTCAGACCGTTAGCCCAGTCGTGGTTGGGTTCCGGCACAAAACAACGCCTGTGTGGCCATCACTTCCAATAGTCGTACTGCATATACCGGGCCGTCTCCTCGGCAACCGCTTTGCCCAGTAACCGACCGACGACGTACAATGACATGTCGATTCCGGCTGAGATTCCTGCCGAGGTAATGATTTTCCCGTTATCGACATAACGTTCCGAAAGACGTAATTCCGTATTTGGAGCAGCTTTTTGCATACCTTCGACCGCCAGGAAGTGCGTCGTAGCGGCCAAACCGTCCAGTAAACCCGCTTTCCCCAGGATATAAGAGCCGGTACAAACCGACAGAACCAGTTCGGCGGTTTCGGCCGTCCGGCGAACCCAGTTGAGCACCGCCGGATTGTCCATTTCCCGCCGGGAGCCATAGGGCGTCCCGTCTGGGTGCTGACCACCTCCGCCCGGTACAATGATGATATCGGCTTTCGGATGATCATTGAGCAGATAGGTCGGATGGATGCTGAGGCCGTTGCGGGCATACACCGGACCGCGTTCAGCCACCGTAACAACCCGGAAGGGCTTGGGATTGTCGTGCCGACCGGCCACGCCAAAGACTTCAAAGGGTCCGGCAAAATCAAGCACTTCGATTTCGTTGAACAGGAGGATGGCAACCGTGCGCATAAGCAGAAAAAAGCGTTCAGGTAAAATTAGGGTTCCCGGGGGATGGTTCCAAATTTCCCGCCCGATCCCGTCATCTGGCTCCTGCCAGTGTACTAATCCAATACAACAAAACCCTTCAAGGAATAAACCTGTTACTTACAAAAGAGCGCAATAACCCCGGCTATGGAGTACATTACAGGGACGAGCTTCTGAAACTTAAAACAGGAAATTATGAACGAGAAAAATGGACGGAAAGCCGCCAGAATTTTATTAGGAGGCAGTTTACTCTTTGCCGGGATCAGCCATCTGACTTTTGCCCGCAAAGAATTCAAGGCGCAGGTTCCGGATTGGGTGCCTCTAAGAAAAGACGATACAGTGCTGTATTCCGGTTTGGCCGAAATCGCGTTGGGCAGCAGTCTGGTATTTACGGGACAAAATCACGAAAAAACCGTCGGAAAGGCTGCGGCATCATTTTTTACGGCTATTTTTCCCGGTAACATTTCCCAATATGCCAATAAACGCAGTGCTTTTGGCCTGGATACGGATAAAAAACGGTTTTTACGGTTATTTTTCCAGCCTGTACTGGTTTATTGGGCTTTGAAAAGCACCAATAACCTTTAATTTCAAATGATAAATGCAAAATGAGGAATGTTAAATGTAAAAGTGCCGGGTTAGCGATACTTTTACATTTTATATTCCTCATTTTACATTTATCATTACCCACTATAGCCCCCCTTATTCTCACGGATCAATGAAGACCAAAATACTTCTGGTGGATGATGAAGCCGATCTGGAAACCCTCTTTCGGCAACGTTTTCGCCAGACCATTCAGAATGGAACCTACGAGTTTGTATTTGCCCGGGATGGCCGTCAGGCCCTCCTGATTCTGGAACAGCAACCCGACATCGACCTGATTCTGACCGATCTCAATATGCCCGGCATGGACGGTCTAACACTGTTAACCCGTCTTCAGGAGATCAATACGCTGGTGCCCGCGGTCATCCTCACGGCCTACGGCGACATGACCAAAATCCGAACTGCCATGAACCGGGGCGCCTTCGACTTTCTAGCCAAACCCATTGATTTCGAAGACCTTACAACGACCATCGAAAAGAGTAGCCGGTACATTCATCAGTTGCGCGAGACCCACGAATCGAAGGCTGTGGACGCGATGAAAACGCGGTTTTTTACCAATATCACCCACGAATTGCGCACCCCGCTTTCGTTGATCATTTCTCCGGTCGACAAACTGCTGGAAACCGGTGATTTGCCGGATCACCTTCACCCGCCCCTGGTCACCGTCCGCCGGAACGCCCGGCAAATTCTGCGGCTCATCAACCAGTTGATGACGCTCAACCAGCTCGAAGCCCGGCAAATGGACCTGGTCGAACAAGTAGGAGATTTACCCGGTTTTGTGAGCCAACTGGTGGATTTGTTTCGCCCCTCGACGGACGTAAAGAACCTTACTCTGGTCTACGAAACGGATTTTCCCGCTGGTAATTACCGCTTCGATGCGGGCAAGTGGGAGACGATTCTGTTCAACCTGCTGACCAACGCCATTCGGTTTACGTCCGTCGGAGGCATCACGGTTTCACTTCACCAGACGCCAGCCGGGGCGCGTCTGGCCGTACGGGATTCCGGCATCGGCATAACTGCCCACAAGTTGCCGCACGTCTTCGACCGGTATTACCAGGGTGATAATCAGCGCATTCGGGCCAATGACACCACCGGCGTCAGTCTGGCACTGGTGCGCGAACTCACCCTGCGGCTGGGCGGCACCATCCAGGTCGAGAGCAAGATTGAAGGGGGGGCTGAACCGTCGGGAACGGTATTTGTGCTCGAATTGCCCATCCACCGCACGAATAGCGAGGAAGGAATGCCGCCTGTGGAAGCACCCTCGGTAGCGATTGACCTGCCCGCCCGCACCGGGGAGTCGTCCGGTAAAAATCCGACAGGAATTGCCGACCTTCCTCCCCTGGTCTTAGTGGTCGAAGACAATGCCGAACTGCGAGAATTTATGGTGGCCGAACTAGCCACGACCTACCGGGTTCGGTCAGCAGCCAATGGCTATGAAGGCTGGATTTTGGCGAAAGAAGAGCTTCCCGCCATCATTATCACGGATTTGATGATGCCCCGCCTGGACGGCCACGGCCTAATTGAGAAATTAAAGGCCGATCCGGCCACCGACCACATTGCCATTGTATTGCTCTCGTCGAGTGCCGATGAAACGCACCGCCTTCGGGGGCTGACGCTGGGTGCCAATGACTACCTCACCAAGCCATTTCACCTGGGCGAACTTCGGCTGCGTTTGCGCAACCTGCTCATTCATCAGCAACGGTTGCAGGAATATTACCGCCAGCAACTCGCCCAACCCGACAGCGCCACCCCGCTCCTGAGTGTTGGGGACGAGTTTTTGCGCCGGTTATACACTCTCATCGAGCAGCATCTGGATGATTCGACCCTGAGTGTTGAATGGTTGGCCGACGAACTGGCGATGAGTCGAAAAGCCCTTTACTTGAAGGTTCATAACCTGACCCATCTGTCTCCGGTGGAGCTGATCCGGCAATACCGCCTTCGCAAAGCCATCGACCTGCTGCGCCTTGGACACAGTGCGGCCGAAACCGCTTATCTGGTGGGTTTTGAAACGCCCTCGTATTTTACCAAAGTCTTTCGGGAGTTTTACAACCAAACCCCAACTTCGTACCGCAAAGGCTAACGATTTTCATAAACATAAACTTTAGTTACTGATACCCACGCGCCTGTAAATGAAACAGTTCAGCATACCGGCCTGCTTTCTCCAATAGCTCCGTGTGGCTACCGATTTCCAGTAACTGGCCACTTTCCAGCACCAGAATCCGGTCGGCCATTCGGACGGTCGAAAAACGGTGGGAGATGATCACCGCCGTCTTACCTTCCGTCAGACGGGCAAACCGCTGAAAGACTTCATACTCGGCGCGGGCGTCCAGAGCCGCCGTGGGCTCATCCAGAATCAGGACTTCGGCATCCCGCATGTAGGCCCGACCGAGCGCGACTTTCTGCCACTCGCCCCCCGACAATTCCACGCCTTTTCCGAAACTGCGGCCCAGTTGTTGTTCATAACCGCCTGGTAATTTGGCAATCACGGTGTCAGCCAGGCTGCGTTGCGCGGAGTTTTCGATCCGGGGCTGGTTGGTTCGTTCGTCGATGTCGCCCACGGCAATGTTGACACCCGCCGACATTTTGAAGCGGACGTAATCCTGAAAAATCACGCTGATGTTCCGGCGAAGGTCGAGCAGATCATACTCGCGCAGATCATGACCGTCGAGCAAAATCCGCCCTTCCGCCGGATCGTAAAGCCGCGCCAGGAGTTTCACCAGCGTCGTTTTTCCGGCGCCATTTTCGCCTACCAAGGCTAGTTTTTCGCCGGGTGTCAAGGTGAAACTCAGGTTGCGAAGTGCCCAGCGATCCGAATTAGTATACTTAAAACCAACGTTCTCAAACACAAACCCTTTCTGAATTTTCGATGGAAAGGCGAGCGGTTTTTCCGTCGAATGAATGAGCGGTTTTATTTCAAAAAAATCAAAGAGATCCTGCAAATACACGGCTTCCTGCGTCAAACTACTGAATTGTAACAAGATACCCTCCATCGACCCACGAAGCTGCCGGAACGAACCCGCCAGAAACGTCAGGTCACCAATGGAAATACCGCCATTCACTGCCCGCGCCACAATCCAGATGTAGGCACTGTAATACCCTACGGTTCCGATGATGGTTAGCCCCGTTCCCCAGCCCGCCCGCCGTATGGACAGATCCCGGTTTTTCAGGTAATACTGTCCCGAAAGACTCCGAAACCGGTCGATCAGGAAGTTCGACAAACCAAAGATTTTGACCTCTTTCGCCGTTTCGTCACTCGCTCCCACAAAACGCAGGTAGTCGAGTTCGCGCCGTTCGGGCGTCCAGCTTCGTGATAGCGAGTAGCTTTTCTGGTTAAAATAATTGTCGCCAATAAAAGCCGGAATAACCGCCAGGAGCAGCAAAACCAACAGCCACGGATTATAAACCGCCAGGCCTGCCGCCAGAAAACCCACCGAAATCAGTTCCTGCACCTGCCCAAAAACGCCGGACAGCAGGAAGGAACGACCCGTGGTTTGCCGCCGGGCGCGTTCAAGTTTATCGTAAAAAGTAGCATCTTCAAACTGTTCCAGATCGAGCGTTGCCGCGTGTTCCATGAGCCGGACGGACGTTTGGTTGGTGACCAGATCGCCCAGCAAACCGTCGAGCAGACTGGTCAGCCGCCCCAACGCCGTCGATAAAACGGCCAGACCAAACTCAGCTCCGACCAACGTCCAGAGCCATTCAGCATCGCCACCGGTTTGGCCCGACAACCGAATCACTTCGTCAATAATGAGTTTTCCAATGTATAACGTCAGGGCTGGCATGGCCGCCCGAACCAGTCGCACGGCGGCATTGCCCAGAAACAGGGCAGGCGACGCCTGCCAAATCATGCGAAAAAAGGCCGGCAAATTACGGAGTGCCGCAAAACGGTCTTTCCAGGAAAGTTCAGCCTGCCCCTTTTCGCTCTGAATGCGGCCGGGAAAGTCTGGGGTGGGAGTTTTTGCCATAGTAAACATACATTACCCGAATCAAATTGGTTCTTCATACAGCCGGAGTGAGTACCTTACGTTTTTTTTCGGCCTTCTGGCAGTCCGAATCACCAAAACGCATGTCAAAAAATTCCCCAGCTAACCATGAACAAAAAAGGATTTGTGGCCGTATTTGAACACTTCGCTACCGCGGTTACGAAGGCCACGGGCAGTTCAACCGCCTTTCTACTCGCCTTTTTAACCATCATTGTCTGGCTCATTACCGGGCCTCTTTTTGATTATTCCGATACCTGGCAACTGGTAATCAACACCGGTACCACGATCATCACCTTTCTGATGGTATTTCTGATCCAGAAGTCGCAGAACAAGGATTCAATGGCCATTCAACTCAAACTGAATGAGTTGATTGCCTCTCACCACAAAGCCAGCAACCGGCTTCTTAACATTGAAGATTTGTCGGAAGATGAACTGGTTACCCTGCATCGTTTTTACGGGGTTCTGGTTGAAAAAGCGAAAAAAGAGAACAAGGTGACGGAATCGCATTCGGTGGAAGAAGCGGAGGAATTACACCAGGAAAAAATGCAGAATCAGGGAAAGGACAAGACCGGAAAGAAAAACATATAGACTTGACTTACAACAACTTATAATTTCGGTATTCGCCTATTCGCCAGCCGGTCAGGTTTTCAATGGCTTTTAGGAAGCGGTTTTTAAACGAGAGTTTCTTCTGCCGAATGTCGAAATCGAACTGCCAGTTCATTCGCTCGATCCGGGCCTGCATGACTGCCGGGTGTGTGCCTTCAAACAGGGCCAGGGAGTCTACCCCCCGGTAGTCAAATCCTTTGAGTTCTTTGCGGGACTGGGCCATTTGCTCGTCGTTGTGCCAGTATCGACCGAAGTTGCTGAGTTTGTCGGCTTGCCGGTCGGGCGGTTTTACCCAACCGTAGTGATACACCGTGGCATCAAGAAGTTTTACGTTGAGCTTTCGGTTGTCGCGGGTCCGAAAACCCTGTGCATCCCGGTAAGCCACCACGTTGCCGTTGTTGCGAATGATGCGAACCTCCCGGCGATACCACCGGCGCGAGTCCCCCACATACCGATACGAACCGTAGAAGTGCTGGTAGTTGAGTAACAATCCTTCCACCTGCGCATCCTCTTTGTATGTTTTCATCGCATCCCGAATGGCTGGCAGGTATTTTTCGTGCACCACTTCGTCGCCCTGAATGTAAAACGCCCAGTCGGAATCCGGGGCAATTGCGGCCAGGGCTTTATCGGTTTCAACCGCCAGCACGCGTCCGCCTTCGCGCAGCGAATCGTCCCAAACGGTTTCAATGATCCGAATTTTATCCGATTGGATCGACTGAATCAGGCTCAACGTCTGGTCCTCGGAACGCCCGACCGCAATCACAAACTCGTCGCACAGCGGGAGAATGGACTGAATGGCTTCCACAATCGGGTAATCGTATTGCAGGGCGTTGCGGATGAAACTAAAACCGGAAACCTTCATAGCCATCCGCTTACTGGTATCTGAATTTGGTCGGACTCGGCGTAAACCGAAACATAATTTCGTGGACGCTTTTCTGAATGTAAAAGGGGTTTTCAACCTGCTTGCTGCTCAGCGAATAGCCCACCCGAATGCTCCTCGATAGTTCATATTCGGCCAGAGCCACAAAATAGTTCATGGTCGTAAACAGGGTGCTGTTGTTAGCCCGGTAGGAAACGCCCAATCCCAGTTTTTCTTCAATCCAGACTCTGGCGTTCAGGTCGATTCCAAGGGGATAGCCGGTTTGTTGGGTGAGTAGAATGGAAGGAAGGAAATCGACGCCTTCACTTGCAGCGATGCGTCCACCGAAATTAATGAACAAGGGGCGCTGGTAGCGAATGGATGCATTCTGACCAGTTCCCAACATAATCGGTCGGTTCACCAACTCGGGCATCGACACGCCGGCCCAAAACCGTTCGGCTTCGTAATACGCCCCGGCACCAACGCTCGGCATGGCTTTGTTAATTCCCGTGCTGCTGGCCGGATCGTAAATGGGAATGACGTTGATTCCGCCCGAAGCACCAAAAGACAGTTTCGCCATGGACGGCAACGTGATTCGATAGGCCAGACTGCCATAAAAACCGGTGGCTGAATAAAGTCCCATCCGATCATTCAACGCCTGAAACCCAATGGACACTTTGCCACCCGACAGCGCGCCATCAGCTCCGAACGACTGCGTGATGCGGTTGAAACCCTGTCCCTGGAGTCCAAACCACTTCCGTCGAAAAATGGCTGACATCGTTAGATCTTCCCGGCTCCCGGCGTAAGCAGGATTGATAGTCAGTGGGTTACTCAGATATTGGGCGTAAAGAACTTCGCGTTGCGCCAGAACCGCCTGGCTTCCGGCCGTGACAAAGGCGATGAGGAGGATTAATTTCAAGACGAGCGGTCGAATCATTCACAGGGCGTGTTGGGTGTACGAAAGTACAAAGTAAAGCTATTCAACCTGAAGTATCTTAATTTCTGTTCGCCGATTGCGCTGATGTTCGGCTTCCGTACACTTCACGCCGTCTTTGCACGTGTTCAGCAACACGCCTTCGCCGTATCCGGTCGCTTTCATTCGGCGGGATGCGATGCCGTTTTTCCGCAAATAGGTCACAGCCCCCATCGCCCGGTTCATCGACAGCGTGATGTTATACACCGCTGATCCCCGGCTATCGGTATGTGACCGCATCTCGATTCGCATCGCTGGGTATTTTTTCATCAAGGCGACCAGTTTATCCATTTCGAGCGCAGCATCCGGTCGAATATCCCATTTATCGAGGTCGTAGTAGATGTTATCGATTTCAATAATATCGCCCTGGCGAAACATCGTCAGTTCCGTGGTGGCATTGGCGACCGGCGAAATACGGGCTCCGGTGGTGCCCATGCAATCTTTCAGGGCCTCGACGATGTATTCACAACCGGGATCGACCAAAAATTCATAACTACCATCCGGCCCGGTTACCATTTCCAAAACCGTGCTATCGCACAGGTTACGTAAAATCACTTCGACGCCATCGATGGGCAACCGTTCTGTATGGGTCAAAATCCGCCCCCGCACCTTGGATTTCAACGGTTGCTTAGGGTGTATCGGGACTGTGTCCAGCGGTATTTCCAATCGCAGGGGCTGATCGTCGGATAATCCTTTAGTCGAAAACCCCAACAGGCTGGACTGATAACCCGTCATGGCCGCAGTGATCCTAAAATCACTTTCCGGGTCCAGGCAAATCCGGATGTTGCCTTCGCCGTCGGTCTGGGTTTGCCGCTTTCCATCCTGAACGTCTTTCTGATTCAGGTCAAGCCGGGCATTTCCGAGGGGTTGTTTGGTCTGATTGTCAAACACGTGGATGGTCAGTTCACGGCAGGCATACAGGGAGCCCTCCCGCTTAAAACGGTAAATATCGTCGTCGCTCCCGCCCCGCAACCGGTTGCTGCTGAGATACCCCAACATTCGGGCACCATCGGTGACGATACCGAAGTCGTCTTTCGAAGAATTGAGTGGTTCGCCAATATTCTGCACCGATTTCACCGCCGTTTGGTCGGTCAGTTGAGCATAAAAAATATCCAGATCGCCCAAACCGGGATGACCGTCGGACGAGAAGTACAGGTTGCCCCGGTCGTCGACAAACGGGAACATTTCGTTTCCTTTGGTATTGATGTCTTTGCCTAAATTGAGCGGCTCCGACCATTTTCCGTCCTTTAGGCTGGAGACGTACAAATCCGTTCCCCCAAAACCGCCGGGACGGTCCGACGCAAAAAACAGCATTTTATCGTTCGGGCTCAAAGCCGGATGCCCGGTTGAATAGTCGTCGTTGTTGAAGGGTAATTCCTGCGCTTCTCCCCAGGAACCTTTCTGTTCTTCAGCCACATACAGCTTTAGTTTGTTGATCCCGTCGGCGCTCTCCCGGTATTTCCCCTTGTTGAAGTTGTTGCGGGTAAAGAATACTTTCGACCCATCTTTCGTAAACGCCACGGGGCCTTCGTGGTACTTGGTGTTCAGAGTTCCTCCAAACCGTTTGGTTTCCGATGAACTCTCCGTTGCGTATTGCCCTGCGGCTCCCATGCTGAAACCCACCGTCCGGCTGTCATTGGCCGTGGGATCGGTATAGTCATCTTCGCCCAGCGTTCGCGGATTCTTCGCCCGTTTTTTTCGCTGACTGGCCGACGCCCCGCCCAAACTGGCTACGGTTTCACCCTTGAAAGCCGCTTCCGGCATATAATAAAGATCCAGGAAAGCCGAATGATCCCAGCTAAAAACGCGCTTCAATGCATTTCCCGGCCTTTTGGACGTCACAAAAACCAGCCCTTCCTTGTAATACATCGGGCTGAATTCCGCCTGGGTGGTGTTGATTTCCAGAAATTCTATCTTATAATTCCCGGGATTACGGGACAGGATACTAACGTCATTGTAGAGTTTGGAAAACTGTTTTCCACGCTGGTCATCCTGCTGGAGTTTGCTGTAGCGGTCATAAATTTCCTGCGACTCCTGGTATTTGCCATTACTGGCCAATGCCTGTGCGTAGTAAAGGTAACAGGGCACATATTCGTTCTGGTATTGCTTCAGTTGGCCAATCAGAATCCGGTACACCCGTTCGGCGTTTTGGGTATCCCGAACCTGCCGGTAACTGTAGCCCAGTTTCGACAACGTAGCCAGTCGCTCTTCTTCCGACAATTCGGAACGGTTCAGCGTTTGCTCATACAGGTCGATGGCCGTTCTGTAAGACAGATTATCGAATTGGCGATCCGCCTGCCTGAGCAACGCCTGCGCCCTTACTGACCCGACAACGCAAGCGACCAGACAACATAGCAGGTAAAAACAGCGCATGGTTTGGGAAAATTTGGCAGCGGTTCCGGTCGATACTAGAAATACCGGGGCGTTAGAATTTTGTTTTTACCAAAGCCGAGTTCATACCGAATCATGATTTCGTGGGAAGGCAGCTTGAAGGTTTTCAGTTTATTCAGCATCTGATCGTACGCGTAGCCCAGACGCAACTGGTCCGACAATTGCACTTCGACAATGCCAACAATCGCATCCTGATTATAGACTTCGCCATTATCCAGGGCACTTTCGTAGCTGTTAAACTGATTCCGGCGGTAGGACGTACCGATGGATATTCGATCCGCAATCCAGAGGTTCAGGTTTCCATCGATGCCCAGCGGAGCGCCTTCCACGTATTTCACCAGGGTGGAGGGCTTCAGTTTCAATACCGGACTCAAGCGAACGACAAAACCGGCCACGGCGTAGGCATGACGACGCTGCGTGGCTTTTTGCAAGCCAGAACTATAATCCGTCAGGCGATTTTTAATCAACTGGGGTACCGAAACGCCAATATAGGATCTGTCGTTGCTCAGGTAAATACCGGTACCAAAGTTGGGTAGAATTTTAGAGATGTTCTGCGCAAAAGCCGGATCATCCCCCCGATCGGTTACGACTTTAGAAAGGTCCGCCTGAAAGCTGCTCGCGCCCGCCTGAATCCCCAGTCCCAGGGTCGAACGGCTCCCCACTTTGATCCGAAATGCGTATGAGGCATAAGCGCCGGTGGTGCTGTATTCACCGATCCGGTCGTTGAACAATTGCAAACCCAACCCAATCCGCTCGCGGTTGACGGGCATATCGATGGTGAAGGTGGTGGTCTGCGGGGCGCCTTCAATACCACCCCACTGGTTCCGATACAACGCGGTCATACTCAACACATCGCGACTCCCGGCATAAGCGGGATTCATGGCCATCATATTGAACATATACTGCGAAAACATGTGGTCCTGCTGTGCCTGAACCTGGCTACCTCCGGTTATACCAACCAGCAGTAGTGTTACTTTTCCGAGCTTTCTGGTAAAATTGCGTATCATTGTTTTTAGCGATTAATCGTCATGTATCGTATAAACTTGCGGCCATCGCTCAACTCAACGATGTAGAAATAAGTACCATCCGGTAATCCTTTCGAACTCGAGCCAATCCGCACCCCGGTATTGGTCGATCCGTCCCAGTCGTTCTTGTAATCGTGGTTCCGGTACACCGTGTTTCCCCAACGGTTGAACACTTCCAGAATGACCGTGGCACCACCCGTATTTCGAATGACAAACAGATCATTGATATTATCCCCGTTGGGAGAGAATCCTTCCGGAATCATCACTTCGTTGGTATTCGGATTGAAACTCAAGGGGGTTGCCACGCGTTCGTCGGCTTCCGTCGGATCATTGTTTCCATTCAAATCCGGTTCAAAACCATCGGTCGAGGTATCGCTGACGGTATCGGCTCCCGCTATGGCTTTCGCATACACGGTATTGAGATACGGTGTCGTCCGGCCGTCGGTTTTCACATTCAGGGTCAGCAAGAGGGTGTCGCTCTTCCCAGCCGCCAGGTTGCTTCCTGTTGCCAAAAGGGCAGCGTCGGCATCACCGTTGAAACTGCTGTTGCTTTGCAAACCGCTTCCCGCTGCAATAACCGGTGTTCCAACCACGCTGTAGGTCGCTCCGGTGGTGGTATTGAACACCTCCGATAATTGATCGCTCACCTGTACGTCCGTGAAGTCCGTCGATCCGTAGTTCTTCACAATAATCTGGTACGTCACGTTGTAGCTGCCATCGGTTTGCCGCGTCGTGTCCTTCACGGCCATCGCTACTCCAATATTCGGTGTCACTGGCAAGCCGAGAAGGGTCACTGCGGTTGGCGTATTGTTATTTCTGGGATCAAGGTCATTGTCCGGATCAACATTGGAACCAGCCGTCGAGGTGTCGGTCAGCATCGTACTGCCATTGAGCGTAACCGCATTGGCAATGGCACTATTGTGGTAGACATTTTTCGGGCTGTTGCGGACATCGACCCGTACGGTCAGGTTGACACTGCGGGAGGCTCCTCTCGGCAAGGTACTCAGGGAGTCGACCAAAAGATGAGTCAACATTCCCTGACCCGTATACGTCGAGTCCACCGTCAGACCAGCCTCCGCGGTCAGGGTTGGCTTACCGGGACCGATCAAAACATCGTTGCCGAAGGTTTCGGTCAGGTTATCAACGACCTGAACATTCTTCAAATCATCCGAGCCGAGGTTCGTCAGCTTAATGGTATAGGTGACGTTATAGACGCCCGATCCCAGGTCTTCCAGTTTGCTTACCGATTTGGCTACGCCCAGCAGAGAAGGCGGCAGATCGAACCGGAATCCGGTGGGTACGCTCCCGATGGGTGCCGGGTTAAACCCGTTGTTTGACAAATCCTTCACGAGTGAATCCGCGTGAATCCCTGTCCCAACGACCTGTGTATAGAACGGACCCAACTCACCGGTGGGTTTAACATTGATCGTCACCAGAACCGTGTCTGAGGCACCAGCCGCCAGGCTGCTGTTGGCTCCATCCAGCAGAGATGACAGATCATTGCCGTTGTAATTGGCGTTCGGTTTCAGCGTGCTTCCGGCACCAACTATCGGTGGACTCACCACACTGTAGGAAACCGGGGCCGTAAAGCCTGACACCAGACTATCGGACAGTTGCACCTGCTTCAGGTCAGCCGTGCCGTAATTTTTAACGGTTACTTTCAGCGTGACGTTGTAACTGCTGTCGGCTTGCTGAACGATGTTCGTTACGGCCAGGGCAACGCCGATCGGCGACGGTGGTGCCGAGTCAAATTTGCCCGGAGTCGATTCGCTGTTGTTATTCGGGTTGCCATCATGGTCAGGATCGGCGCTGGCTCCGTTTGTCGAAGCGTCGTTGACCTCCAATTCGTTGAGCTTCGCCAGCAAGTAAGCCTTGTTCAGGAACGTCTTTGTCAGGCTGCCATCCGGGTGAAGCCGGACATTAACCTTCAACAGAATGTGCTCCGTTGCGCCTGCCCTGACGACACTTCCGCTGTTCAGAAGTTGCGTATTACCAACCCAGCCCGAGTAGCCTAAGTTCAATTTGAGCGATGAGGCCGGATCGACGGAGGCCGCGACGGATTCAATGACATGAGGATCGAAGACCGACTGAACGTCATCCGTCACCTGAACCTGCGTAGCATCCTGGTCACTGTAATTGGTGATGGCCAGGTCGTAGGTAAACTCAAACAAGGTTTCCTCTTTCTGTTGTACGCCTTTAAGTGCTTTTGCCAGCCCCACTTTCATCGCCAGCGTCGGCGTATAGTCCTCGATAATAATGGAGGCTTTGTTATTGGTCAAAATCGGATCCAACTGGTCGAGGTACGTAATTTCTACCAGATTGGCAATCGGCCCTTTGGTTAGAACGCGAACGGAATAGTAGTAAGTGATTTCTTCATTCGCCGAAAGCACCGGAATCCAGGCCCCAAGGTGGCCGTGGGCATCGACCACCAGATTACCCGGTGATACCAGTTCCAAGCCGGTCGGCAGAATAATCCGGATGTCGCTGTGCGTGGCCGGGCATGCTCCTTTGTTGCCCAGCTTGACGGCAAACGTCACCACCTCTCCCACTTTCGGATGCTCCTTGTCGACCGTGTAGGTGACATATAGATCGGACCGGCAAGTGTCCGTCGTGCAGTCAAAGATGGCAACATCGATCATGGTCGACGCACTATAACAGCCCGCATTGCTACGCTCGAACGCATAGAACACCCCGCGACCGACCGAATCCGGCCGCATCACAACCGGAGAGGCCGGGTTGTCCGCAATGTGGAATTCAAATTCACCACCGGGTGTAAACGGATCGTTTTCAACCAGTTTGACCAGATCTACGGTAGATCCCGGACAGGTATTCCTGGCCATCATCGGCGCAATCGGCGATTCGATCGGCGCTTTAACCGTTACCGCCACTTCTTCGGAAGGAATTGACGTACAGCCTTTGCTATCGACCAACTGGACGGAGTAGGTACCGCTGGTTTTTACAAGAATACTCTGCGTTGTGGCCTTCGTATTCCAAAGGTATTTATAACCGTCGGGCAAAGCACGCAACAAGACGGAATCTCCGTTGCATACGACCGCGCTCACAGGCTCAATGGTTGGCTGAACCTTCAGGCCCTCAATCGTCAGTTTTAGCGTTGACTGGGCCGCCTGACAGGAACCGGTTCCATCGGGGTCATTCGTAGTGAACGTCAGGTTAACAAACCCGGCATTGACGTCCGCCAGGGACGGTTTGTAGGTTGCGTCCAGTAAAGATGCGTTGTCAAACGTACCTGACCCACTGGTTGTCCAAACCGCGCTGGTGGCAGCCCCGCCAATGACGCCATTCAGCTTGTATTCTTTTGCGGAACAGATAGTAGCATCCGGACCCGCCGATGCCGTTGCCGGACTGGTCTTACAAAGATCAACGTCGTTGCAATTGATAATGACCACCATAACCGGACTTGCCACACTGTAGCACCCGGTTGCCGTTTTCTCGACAACATAATAGGCGCCAGCCTCAACCGACTTCGGATTCGGCACCTTACTGGCCGGATCGGGTGTGGCACTGGTATAGAACTCAAACACACTGCCGCTCTGCGACACCGGACTGCTGGTTGCTTTCGTTAAATCGGCCGTAGCAAAGGGGCATTGGTTCGTCAGGTTAACAACCTGCGGTTTTGCCACTTTCGGATAAACCGATATCGTCAGTTCATTCGATTTCCCACTTTTGCAATCATTAGATGTGGTACAGATGGCCGAGTAGGTAGCCGTTGCGTCGGGAGATAGGAGCAGTACAGAACCGACCTGATTATTAGACCAGATCACCGTTCCATCCGGGCAACCGGCTGCGGTCAGTGTCACGGCACCGCCTAAGCATACGTTTGTCGTGCTTGCCGTAATGGTTGGCGAAACCGGGGCACCTACTTTTACCCTACTCAGCGGTGATTTCTCACTGACACAACTGCCCAACGAACACGTGGCCCAGTAATCGGTTGAACTTCCCGGCTGAATCTCGATGCTGGCTCCTGTTCCACCCGTCGACCAGGTTACGGTACCCAGACATCCAACAGCAGTCAGTTGCGCCGTTTCGCCCGGGCAAAGTGTCTGCTTATCGATTGCAATTGTTGGCGGATTAAGCGTGACGACCGATACACTAATGGCATTTGAAACCACACTTTTACATTCCTCATTCAACTGACAGATGGCGGTGAAGGGGCGGTTTCCGGTAATGTTGTTGATGGTTATACTGTTCCCCGTTTCACCATTCGACCAGATGACCGTACCGTTCGTACACCCGGTAGCCGTCAGCGTAACGGAACCGCCGAAGCAAACTGCTGGCGTCGTTGCGGAAACCTGTGGGGCCGGAACGTCGCATTCTCCCTTGATTTTGACAATGACCGGAGTCGGTTCGCTCAAACAACTCTTGATCTTGCAGTGTGCGTAATAACTGGTCGTTGTCGTAGGGTTCACTTCGATGCTGCTACCCGTCGCTCCTGTCGACCAGATAATCTGACCACCCGCGCAACCGGTAGCAGACAACGTAACCGTTTCGCCCGGTTCGATTTCCGTTTTAGAAGCCCAGACGACCGGAGAAGCTGGCGTGTTGACGACCACGGTATACGCTTCGGAAGGAGGACTCGTGCAGGGGTTGTTCTGGCAAACTACCGTATAAACCGTTGTCTCAGTCGGAGAAACCAGAATGCTGGTGGTTGTTGCGCCATTCGACCACACGGGGACGCCGGTGCAACCTTCCACCGTTAGGCGAATTTCATCGCCGACACAAATGTGACCATCCGTACATTTACAAACCCGGATCGTTGGTTTAGCTGGAGTATTGACCTGTACCGTCACTTTCGCGGGCGTTCCATTACAGCCAGTACTCATTTTGCAGGCTGCGTAGTATTCGGTCGTCTGCGCTGGATTCACCACCAGGCTGTTGCCCGTCGCATTCGTCGACCAGATTACCGTTCCGCCATCGCAACCCGACGCCGTCAATGTGACTGGCTGACCCTGGCAGATGAGCGTTGCGGATGCCGTAACCGTTGGCGTTGGCGCGTTGCTGTTGGTAACATTAATGGTGATGGCATTTGACGCGACACTGCTGCAATTGTATTCTTTACACTGAGCGGTGTAGGTGGTGGTTGCTCCCGGCATAACCGTAAGGCTATTGCCCGTCGAGCCATTCGACCAAACAACCTGTCCACCCATACAACCTTCTGCCGTCAGGGTAACGACCTCACCTGCACAGATCAGCGTCTTGTCCGACTTGATAATGGGAGCCGCCGGATTGACAACCGTCACTGAAAGGGGCTGAGACGGATCGCTCGAACAATTTCCTACTTTGCAGGTAGCCCGATACGTAACGTTACTGGTTGGTATGACGCTGACACTGGAACCGGTCGCATTGTGAGACCAGATTACCGTTCCGGAGCATCCCATAGCGGTCAATTGTACCGAACCGCCCAGACAAACTACGTCAGCGCTGATGTCGACCTGCGGAGGCTGTGGCTTCACAACTGTAATGGTATAGACATCCGACACCTGACTGATACAGGAACCCTGCTTACAGACTACCGTGTAGGAAGTGGTTTCGTTTGGTGCCACAACAATCGTTGCCGTTGTCTCACCCGTCGACCACATCGGAATGCCAGTGCAATTTGAAACTGTCAGAACGGCATTCTCTCCTGGACATACGGTGTTGGTACTGCTGCTTATGTGCGGTCTCGGCATTGGACCTGTTCGGATTGTTATGCCCGGCGAGGGTCGACTGATGCAATTGTGAATGCGGCAATTGGCGTAATACGTCGTTGGGCCATCCGGCGTAATGGTTAGCTCCGACCCGGTTGCTCCCGTTGACCAGATCACTTTCCCTTCACAGCCGGTAGCGGTCAGGCTCACCGTCCCCCCAGCACAAACCTCAAAAGCTTTGGCCAAAATTATTGGTGGTTTGGGGTCAGAAACACGGATCACAATCGCTTTCGAAGGCGCACTGATACAGTTCGGCAATTGACACTGGGCGGTGTAGGTCGTTGATGTAAAAGGTGATACGATGAGACTTTGTCCCGTAGCACCTGTCGACCAAACAATAACTCCCGCACAATCAGATGCGTGCAATTCAACGGCATCGCCCGGACAAATGTCAGTGGTCGTACACGTTAGGGTCGGAGTTGGTGCTACGCAGGTTGCACACTCAACTCCAGTGATGGTCACACTTTCCGATGCTGGACTTTGGCAGCCATTTACGGTTTGTGTTACGGAATAAACCAAACTCCCGACAACCGACGGGGTAACGGTTACTACAGAACCCGTTGGCGACGACAAGCCGGAGCCTGTCCACTGGAAGCTGGCCCCGTTAACACCGGTGGCCGTTAGGGTTACGGTTCCACCCAAACAACTGGTTACAGAAGGCGAAACTGAAATCTGCGGTTTTTCCGGTAAGCCTGGATTCACCAACGTTGTCGTCAGCGGCTCACCGCTACAACCACCTACTGAAACCGTGAGGCTATACGATCCAGCGGTGAGAGCGTTTAAAGTAAATTGTCCATTACCACCCGCATTCATGGTTTGGGTTACCACCTCGCCATTGTCCCGTTTGTAATTGACTACATAGGCTTGATTGGCAGTCAGATTTCCGATCGTAATACTTCCATCATTGTTACCCGTACAGGAGGTTGGATTGGTAGTTGTCACCAAGCTCACCACCGGTACAGGATTCACCGTTACCGTGACGGTTTTGGTTACACTGCACCCCGCCCCGTCGGTGATCACCACCGTATACGTACTCGTCGTTGTCAGGTTCGATACCGTTACACTGCTGCCGCTGCCCAAACCGCCACTCCATTGATAACTCACACTTCCTACCGCATTGCTGGCTGAAGCCGTCAGCACCACACTGCCGCCCGAACATACTGCCGTCTGGGATGCCGTCAGGGTGCCCGACAGACTGCACGGCACCGTCGGACAAACGCCCACCACCACCGGCGTGCTACCCACCGCCGTACAACCACTGCCGCTGGTCACCGTCACACTGTAGGTGCCATTGTTAGCACTCGTCGCATTATTGATCACCGGATTCTGCTGATTGCTCGAATAGCCGTTGGGGCCTTTCCACAGA